>NZ_JADHDY010000005.1 GCF_016820535.1 Sporosarcina beigongshangi
ACCAACCAAATAACCAATCAAATAAATAAATTGGTATCAATAAAACTTGGCACACTATTGAGTTCTCAAACAACAACTGCATTCAAGTACTTGCCAGCCTGATAACTCCCAGGCAGGTTTTCGTCGCTGCGATGATCTAACTTTATTTCAATGGAAACCATTTTGTCCAATCCGCAGCGTGTGCGGCTCGTCACTTTATGTTTTCCATAAACCCGTATTTCATTTCAATGAAAATCTAATTTGAAGATAAGAATTTACTGAAGGAATTATGAGGATTTATTTGGCTCCTTGCGAGGTGGTGGGCTCTGCTCCCGGCTTCCCGACAGTGGCTCAGCGTTGCGCAAGCAACAGATAGAACAATACACAGGCGCCCGTCCCGAATGCAAATCGGGACGGGCGCCTGTGTAGTGGCGGGCAAATGCTCGAGGCCGCCGGCGTTTGGGGACTAACCGGCCAGCTCAATCATTGCCAGGGTGCGCTTGCCGCGGCGCACCAGCAGGTACTTCCCGTGCAGTGCGTCGCCGGCGCCCAGAACGGCGTCCAGATCGGTGACCTTGACGTTGTTTACGTAGGCACCACCCTCACCCACCGTGCGCCGGGCTTCGGAGTTGGTCTTGGACAGCCCGGCCGCCACAAGCAGCTCAACGATTCCCAAACCGGCACCCGGAGCCGAGGCACGCGGCAGTTCGCGGGTGGCGGATGCAAGCGTTGCCTCGTCCAGTTCCGCGAGGTCGCCCTGGCCGAACAATGCACCGGAAGCGGCGATGACCTTCAGCGTTGCATCGACGCCGTGCACCAGGGAGGTGATCTGGAAGGCAAGTGTGCGTTGGCCTTCACGTGCCTGCGGCTTCTCGGCAACGGAGACGGCAATGGCCTCAATCTCCTCGCGGGAGAGGAAGGTAAACACCTTCAGCCGGTCCACAACGTCAGCATCGGCTGTGTTGAGCCAGAACTGGTACATGTCGAACGGGCTGCACATCTCGGGGTCCAGCCAGATGGCATTGCCCTCGCTCTTGCCAAACTTGGTGCCGTCGGAGTTGGTGATGAGCGGTGTGCCCAGCGCGTGGACGGTGGCACCTTCCACCTTGCGGATCAGGTCGGTGCCGCTGGTCAGGTTGCCCCACTGGTCGGAGCCGCCCTGCTGCAGTACACAGCCGTACTGGCGGAACAGCTCCAGGTAGTCCATGCCCTGCAGGATCTGGTAGCTGAATTCGGCGTAGCTGATGCCTTCGTCGGAGTTCAGGCGGGAGGCCACGATGTCCTTCTTGATCATGGTGCCAACCCGGAAGTGCTTGCCGATGTCCCGCAGAAAGTCCAGGACGGACATGGGCTGGGTCCAGTCAAGGTTGTTGACCATGCGGGCGGCATTGTCGCCTTCGAAGGAAAGGAAGCGCTGGACCTGGCCCTGCAGGTAGCCCACCCATTCCGTCACTGTCTCTTTGGAGTTCATGGTGCGCTCGGCCGTGGGGCGCGGGTCCCCGACCAGGCCGGTGGAGCCGCCCACCAGGCCCAGCGGCTTGTGGCCCGCCAGCTGGAGGCGGCGCATGGTGAGCAGCTGGACCAGGTTGCCCAGGTGAAGGCTCGGTGCAGTGGGGTCAAAGCCGCAGTAATACGTGATCGGCTCGCCGGCGAGCAGCTCTTCAAGTGCTGCCTCGTCGGTGGAGACCTTTACCAGGCCTCGCCATTTGAGCTCCTGCCAAACATTGGCGAAGCTGGAGTCGTTCTCGGGGACGCGGAGTTCAGTTTGCAAAGACACACCCCAAAATTACCAGCACGACGGCGTTTCTTCCGATTCCGCCAGCGCGCCGCCTTCCTCCGGGGCCGGCCAAGGGACGGCCCCGGAGGTGGCACTACCGGGCGATGCCCTCGGGCAGCGGCGCGGAGGTGACCATGCGCAGGCGCTGGGTGGGGCGGGTCATGGAGACGTAGAGGTCGCCCACGCGGCCGCCGGCACCGGCCAGCAGCGCGGCGGGCTCCATGATGACCACGCCGTCAAACTCCAGGCCCTTGGCCTCGTGGGGGTCGATCACCACGATGTCCTGCTCCAGGGAACCGGCGCCGTGGCCGATGCGGGCGCCGTAGACCTCGCGCAGCGCGGCGGTGGTTTCCGCCACGAGGGCCGGAGGTGCGATGACGGCAACCAGGCCGCCGCCCACTGCCGCGGTCTCCCCCGGCATGGCCGCGACAACCGTGGCAACCACGGCGTCGGGTGCGACGTGGTCAACGATGGGTTCCCATTCGCCGTCGCGCACGGCCTTGGGGGCCGAGACGACCTGGCCGGCCGCATTGGCCATGCGGACGGCAGCTTCCGCGATCTGGGACGGCGTGCGGTAGTTGACCGTCAGTTCCTCCAGCGTCCAGCGCTCCCCCATGAACGGGGTCAGGGCCTGCTGCCAGGAGATGGCCCCGGCAGCGGAACTGGTCTGGGCGATGTCGCCGACGATGGTGAAGGACTTCACGGGGCAGCGGCGGACCAGGAGGCGCCACTGCATGGGTGAAAGCTCCTGCGCCTCGTCGACGACCACGTGCCCGTACGCCCAGGTGCGGTCGGTAAGGGCCCGCTCGGCGCTGGTCTGCGCCGCGGCCTCAACAATGTTGAAGTCCGCGAGCTGCTCGGCCGTCAGCATGCCGTCCACGCCGGAGTCCTCCAGCTGCTGGTTGACGTTGTTGATGGCCTTTTCAGCGTTGGCGAGGTCGCGCTTGCGCTGGGCCTCGGCACTGGCCTGGGCGCGGCCGCCGGTGGCGTCCATGTCGCCGAGGAGTTCGGCGGCCTCGTCCAGCAGCGGCACGTCCGATTCGCTCCAGGGGGCGCCGGGGGCGCGCAGCAGGAGTGCGCGCTCCCCGTCGCTGAGGCCCGGCGTGACTGCGGCCAGGATTTCCGGCTTGCTGAACATGTCGTCGACGAGCTTCTGAGCCGTCATGGGCATCCAGCACAGGTTCAGCATGACGCGCACGTCGCGGGAGGATCGCACGTCCTCGGCCAGGTAGGAGCGGTCGGCATTGTTGCCTGCGCCGGCCGCCTCAATGTGCTCGCGCAGCTGGTCGGTGAGCTCACGCAGGAGTGTCTTGACAAAGGTGAGGCGCGCTTCATTGTGCGGCAGGCCGGTGGCCCGCGCCTTGTCCCGGGCACGGCGCACCTGCTTGACGGTCAGCAGCAAACGGGTGCCTTCGACGTCGAGCCTGACATCCTCGCGCGGCAGGCGCTGGCGGTTGGCGACGGCGTTGGCCACCACCTGCGCCATGGCCAGGCGGCCCTTGAGCTCGGCAGTTTCGGCGGATTCCGGTGCCGTAGCGCGCACTCCCGGGTACAGGTTGCCAACGCTGGCCATGACCACGCCGGTTTCACCGAGGGACGGCAGGACGCGCTCGATGTACTTCATGAAGGCGTTGGACGGGCCCACCAGCAGGACACCGGCGGACTGCAGGCGTTCTCGGTGCGTATAGAGCAGGTATGCGGCGCGGTGCAGCGCCACGGCCGTCTTGCCGGTGCCGGGGCCGCCCTGGACCACCAGCGCACCGCTCAGTGGCGAACGGATGATCCGGTCCTGCTCGGACTGGATGGTGCCGACGATGTCGTTCATGCGGCCGGTGCGCTTGGAGTTCAGTGCCGCCAGCAGCGCACCCTCGCCTTGGAGGTGTTCGCCCTCGACCAGCAGGGTGTGGTCCAGGACGTCGTCCTCAATGGCCTTGACCGTGCGGCCCTGCAGCAGGAGGTGGCGGCGGCGGCGCACGCCCATGCGTTCAAAGGCCGTGGCCTGGTAAAAGGTGCCGGCCTCCGGGGCGCGCCAGTCCACCATGAGCTGGCGCTGGTCCTCCGAGGAGAGCCCGAGCCGGCCGATGTAGCGGTCCTGGCCGTCGTCGAGGTCCAGGCGGCCGAACACCAGCTTGTCATCCACGGCGTTCAGCTGGGCCAGCCGGTCCTCGTACAGGTTGGCGAAGGCGTCGCGCTCGGAGCGGTTCTGGTGGGTGCCCATGGACTTTTCCCGGCGCACCTCGCCTAGCTGGTCCATCTTTTCCGCCCGCAGCTCATCAAGCCGTGAGTAAAGTCCGCCAACATAGGCGCGTTCTTTGGCCAACTCGTCGTCATACATGCAAGGCTCCTGATACGTAAGGCTCCCGCCACAAGGCGGACCGTCCATTCTATCCCGGGAGCGCCGCCCTCGTCCGGAGTTTTGCTGTGGGCGTTGCGCCCGGCGGGTTGGCCGCCCGGGCAGGGGTCCCCCACAGCCCGCTCTTCCCGCGCCGGACGCAGCCCTGAACGCTCCGGCTAGACGTGCAGCAGGGAAGCCACGTCACGGCCGCCCAGATTTTCCCGTCCCGGGAGTGCATCGATCTCAAGCACGACGCCGATGCCCGCCACCACGGCACCGGTGCGTTCCAGCAGGGCCGCCGCAGCGCCGAGGGTGCCGCCGGTGGCCAGGACGTCGTCCAGGATCAGCACGCGTGTGCCGGCCGGGACATCGTCCTGGTGAAGTTCCAGGGTGGCCTCGCCGTACTCCAGCGCGTAGCTTTCAGCGTAGACGTCACGAGGCAGTTTTCCGGCCTTCCGGATGGTGATCACCCCGGTGCCCGTGGCGTATGCAGCAGCCGCAGCCAGGAGGAAGCCGCGCGCCTCAACTCCGGCAACGGCGTCGAACTTTCCGGCGAACTTGGCGAGGATGGAATCCACCACCAGTTTCAGTGCCGGGCCGTCGGCAAAAACGGGGGTTAAATCTTTGAAAACAATGCCCGGCTCCGGGTAGTCGGGCACGGTGGCGCACAGGCGCTCAACAACCGCGGAAACATGCGAAAGTTCGGCCGTTTCGCGGTTGCTCTGCGAGTGGTTTTCAGGGGCACTTAATGTCTCGTTCACCCCTCCACGGTACATCGACTCCAAAGGGGGCTTTTGCCGCAGCCAAAAAGGTGCTTATATATTCCCCGTGCAACACAACATTTCACTCCCCGGACACGGTGTCCGGCTGGTGCCGCTACGGCGTCGTCACGCGGCAGATCTTTACCCCTACATCGATGTAGACATGTGGTCAGGCATGGCCGCCGAACGGCCCACGTCCAAACGCGCCCTGGAACGGATTTTTGCGTCCAGGATCGCGGATCCCTCCGTCATCGCCTTTGCCGTGGTCGACGAGGAGACCGGCACGGTGGCCGGCACCACCAGCCTCTACGACTACGTGCCGGAGCAGTCGCGCGTGGAACTGGGCATGACCTTTTTTGGCCGAAACTACTGGGGCCGCAACGTCAATGCCGCCTCGAAGCTGGCGCTGCTGACCTTCGCCTTCGAGGAACTCATGGTGCACCGGGTGACGCTGCGCTGCGACGTCCGCAACACCCGCAGCGCCGCCGCAATCGTAAAACTCGGCGCAACGCTTGAGGGCGTGCTGCGTTCCTACCGCTGGGGCCATGACGGCCCGCGCGTGGACAGCAGCATTTACTCGCTGCTGGAGCACGAGTGGCCGGCGTCCCGCGCCGGGTTGGTGCAGCGGCTCACCCCGGCGGACCTGCTGCCCGAGGTCACCGAGCTGATCGAGTTTTCGGAGCAGCTGGTCCGGGCCGACGCGGAGAACGCACCACTCCCGGCTTGAACTTCGAGACGGTGGGTTCTCCGTCGAGCCAAAAGCGCCAAGGATACTCTGCCGTGCCGCCCGGCCCGCTGATGCCAACACGCGGGCCGGTCATGACGTTCAGGGCGGGTTCTTCCGGCAGAGTCACGCTCACTTCCCCGCCAAGCGCCGCGATCCCGTTCTGTTTCCGGGCAAACCCCATGGCCTTGGCGAGCCTGGCGGGTCCCTGCGCCAGCTCGTCGTCGCGCTTGGCCGTGGGACGGCGCAGCCGCGCCAGCTCCAGGCCTTCCACGATCTCACCCGCCCGCATGAGACAGCCGGAGGAGGTGCCTTCAGGGCGGCACACGAGGTTTGCGCTGAAATGCATGCCGTAGCTGAAATAGACGTACAGGTGCCCGGGCGGGCCGAACATGACGGAATTGCGTTCGGTCTTCCCGCGGTATGTGTGCGCGCCGGGATCCGGATCCGCTGAGTCCGCCGGCCCCAGGTAGGCTTCCACCTCGGTCAGCCGTACGACGACGGGCCCTTCCGGGCTCTCATGTCTCACCAATGCGCCCAGCAGGTAGGGCGCAACCTCCGTGGCTGGCCTTTGCAGCAACTCAAGAATGTCGATCGGGGCGGTCATATTTCCAACTTAGCAGGGCGCCCGTTCCGCCCCTTGCCCAGCCCGGCGGGCCCTCGCTGGGGGTAGACTCCGCCCATGGAGCCACCATTCATGAAGGCCGCGTATTTCACCGAGCTGGGCGGCCCCGACGTCATCCACTTCGGCGACCTGCCGCTGCCCGGGCCCGAGACCGGCACCGTCTTTGTCCGGGTGGCCGCCTCCGCGGTCAACCATGTCGACACCTTTGTCCGCAGCGGTGCGTACGCCACGGAGCTGCACTTCCCGCAAGTCGTTGGCCGGGACCTGGTGGGGACCGCGGAACTCATTGGCCCGGGCGTGGCCGGGCGTTTCTCCCCCGGCGACCTGGTGTGGTCGAATTCGATGGGCTTTGGCGGGCGGCCAGGTGCCGCTGCCGCTTTCGTTGCAGTGCCGGCAGACAGGCTTTACCATCTGCCGCGCGGGGCGGATCCAGTCCAGGCTGCGGCGGTTTTGCATTCGGGTGCCACCGCCTATCTGGCGCTGCACAGGCAGGCCCAACTGCAGCCCGGTGAAACCGCCTTCATCGGCGGTGCGGGAGGAGGCGTGGGTTCGGCCGCCGTGGTGATGGCGGTGCAGGCGGGAGCCGGCGTCGTCACCTCCTCAAGCAAGTCCGACGTCGGCCGTTGCCTTGACCTTGGCGCCAGCGTTGCGCTGGACTACCGGTCTGCGCTGTTTGCGCAGGAATTGCGAGCTGCGGTTGCCCGGGTGTCCGGCGGGCGGGGCGTGGATGTCCACCTGGAAACGTCCGGCCGGCACGACCTGGAACTGGCCGTGGACGTGCTGGCGCCGGGTGGGCGGATCATCGCCATGTCGGGCATCGCCGCCGCCAACCCGGTTCCGTTGGGGAAGCTGTACACCCGGGACGGCAGCATCCGCGGCTTCGCCATCAGCAACGCCACGGTGGCCGACCTGGCCGCTGCGGCGGTGGCGGTCAACCGGCTGGTGGTTGGCGGCTTCCGGGCGCGCAGTGTCATGACCCGGAAACTGCATGAAGCCGCGGCGGCGCACAGGGCAATGGAGGCGGGCACGGTGCGCGGCAAGATCGTGCTGCGGCCGTAACCGGCGGTCCGCCTTGCGGTCCACCCATCCATGAAAGAATTCAGGCATGTCCGTGGAACTGCAGTTCACTCCCCCGTTTGAGCCGGGTATATTCGACTTTCTGGCGGCCCGCGCCGTGGCCGGGGTGGAGGAGGCAGGTCCTGCCAACTATGCCCGCACCCTGGCGCTGGCCGGCGGACACGGTTGGTTTCATGTCCGGTGGGACGGCAGTGCCTTGTGGCTGGAGTCCGAATTGGAGAACCCGGCAGACGCCGGGGAGCTTCTGGCCAAGGTGCGGCACTTGTTCAATCTGGATCATGATCCGGCACCCGCCGATGCCGCCCTGGCAGGGCACCCGCTGCTTGCGGGCCGGGTCGCCTCGCTGCCGGGCCTGAGGCTTCCGGGCTGCGTTGACCCGGCGGAGATTCTCATCCGAGCAATGGTCGGGCAGCAAATCACCGTCGCTGCTGCGCGCACCGCCCTGACCCAGCTGCTCGCACTCTCGACCCCCACCCGGCTGCCACAAGGCTCAATGGCCCACCTGTTTCCGCAGCCGAACGAGATCGCAGCCCACGGCCGGGACATCTTGAGGGGGCCGCAGCGGCGCATCGATTCCATCATTTCTGTCGCCGGCATGCTGGCCGACGGCGCCTTGCACATCGGTGCCGGCGACACATATGAAAGCCTCTCCGCGAAGCTGCTGCCCATACCCGGCATCGGTCCCTGGACCGTGGGGTATGTGGCCATGCGGGTCCTGGGTGACGCGGACATTTTCCTGCCTGGTGACTCCGCCGTCCGCAACGGCTATGGACTGCTGCGCGGCGACACCCTCGCGCAGGCCCGCACCATCAAGGCTCCCGCCCTCAGCCGCATGGCGGAGCCCCTGCGGCCGTGGCGCTCGTATGCAACCCTGCACCTGTGGCGCGTATCCGGGGAAGGTCAACCGCCAAGCGCGGTCCACGGCGGAGTTGCGGCCGCTTCCCCCAGGCTCGCACCATGACAATCCTTTTCCGGGCCATGGATGGCTCAGACCATGGCGCCCTTGTGGCATTCCTCCTGTCCAACTCCTTCCCGTTCCACGCCGGCACAGCCGCCGGGAAGGACGCCGTTCGCAGCCGGGTCAGCTCAGGCCGCTATTGGAACGACGAGTCCCAGGCCTACTGGATCGACCGTGGCAACACCCGGCTTGGCATGGTCGTTTTGGAAGACCTGCAGGACGACACACCTGTCTTCGACCTCCGGCTGGCCGACGTGCACCGTGGAAAGGGGCTCGGCGTTCCAGTCCTCTCCTCACTGTGCAACCACGTCTTCACCACGCTGCCCGGCATCCTGCGCTTTGAGGGGCAAACCAGGGAAGACAACCTGGCGATGCGCAAAACCTTCCTGCGTGCCGGGTTCGTCAAGGAAGCCCACTACCGCCAGGCGTGGCCGGTGGCAGGGGGCGGCCGGCTGGCGTCCATCGCCTACGCAATCCTGCGTTCCGACTGGGAATCCGGGACTACCACCACCCTGGAATGGGACGACTTCGGCCTGTAGGCCAGCCACGGGGGCACGCCTGCAGGTAGCATGGCTGAAGTGAATTCCGTTGGCATTTCCGAACCCGAGCTGTGCATCTATGGCGGTGTCATGCTGGGAAAAACACCCCTCCCCGGCCCGCGGGCCAAGGCTGTGATCCTGGCACTCGCCATGGCCCACGGGCGGCCGCTGAGCGCAACCTCCTTGATTGACGACGTCTGGGGAATGGATGCCCCCGCCAGCGCCACGACGGCCCTGCACACCATGGTCTCGCGCATCCGGACCAGCCAATGGCACGGGCTCATCACTTCCACCGACGCCGGATACGCCTTGGGCGTGGCACCTGACAAGATCGACTACTGGGCGGCGGAGTCCCTGCTGGCCTCTGCCCGCACCACGCTGGCCCAGCCCGAGCAGGCACTGGAGTTTCTGAACAGGGCGGCAAGCCTCGCATCCGGCGACGCTGCCGCCGGCACTGCGAGCTCCCCCATCTTGGACGACTTCCAGCAACGCGCCGGGCGGCAGCGGGCTGCGATCGCGCGCCTCCAGGCCCAGGCTCTGGCGGCCAACGGCGACCACGGCGCCGCCGCGGAGCACCTCGAGGCCCTGGTTGCCGCCGATCCGCTGGATGAAGCCCTTCAGTTGGAGCACCTCACCGCCCTGCATGCCGGCGGCCAGACCGCTGCCGCCCTCCAGGCCTACGAGGCGTTTCGCCGCAGGCTCCGCAACGACCTGGGCGCCGACCCCGGCCCCGCACTGGCCAGGCTGCATGCCCAGCTGCTGGCTCCCCCATCCGACGCCGGCCACCCACTCACTGCCGGCGCGGCGCCCTCCGACAACGCAGGGGTGCGTCCAAACCGCCACCTGTTCGGGCTCAAGGCTTCCCCGAACACCCTTCTGGGCCGCGACGCCGACATTGCCGGTGTTGAGTCGCTTATGGCATCCGGACGCCTGACCACCATTCTGGGCATCGGCGGGTTGGGCAAGACCCGCATGGCATTGGAGTTGGCCAACAGGAGCGCGGAACAAGGAACGCCGTCGGTCCTGGTTGTTGAACTGGCCGGCACCAGGACGTCGGAGGACCTGTGGCTGACCCTGGCCGACGCCGCAGGCATCCAGGAGGCCAGGGCCATGCGGACAATCCAGGACAGGCGGCCGGTCGCCGACCTGCGCAGCCGCACGCTCTCTCGCCTGGCCGGGCCATCAACTCTGCTCGTCATGGACAACTGCGAACACCTCATCGACCATGCCGCGGCAGCCATCGCAGATGTCCTTGCCCTCTGCCCGGGCGTTTCCGTGCTGGCCACGAGCCGCGCCCCGCTGAACATCGCCGGGGAGCGGCTCCACCAGCTGCAGCCGCTGGCCACCGAAGGCGGTGATGGCAGCCGGGTTCCCGCCGCCGTCGAACTTTTCCGTGAACGGGCACTGGCGGCCCGCCCCGGTGCCACGTTGGAGGATGCCGTGGTTGGCAGGCTGTGCCTGCATCTTGACGGGCTGCCGCTGGCGATCGAGCTGGCCGCGGCACGGGTCAGGCTGATGAGTGTCGAGGACATTGAGCGCCGGCTGGCACGCCGCTTCGAGCTGCTGGTCAACACGGACAGGTCGGCACCCGCCCGGCACCGGACACTGACGGCTGTCATCGACTGGAGCTGGGAACTCCTGGGCGCGGCGGAGCAGGCGGTGGCTCGCAGGTTGGCCCGGTTCCCCAGCGGCTTCACCTTGCCGGCAGCCATTGCCACTGCCGGAACCGTCCCGGACGGGTCGGGAAAAACACCTCCCGCAGCAACCGTGGAAGCCGGTGTGGAGGCGTTGCTCAACCAGTCGCTGGTGCTGGCGCGGGAGGATCCTGCCACCGGCCAGCTGCGCTTTCGCATGCTGGAAACTGTACGTGAGTTTGCCGCCCTCAAGCTCGCCGAAACGGCCGAGACGGCGGCCGTGGACCAATCCATGTCCGGCTGGGCAGCCCAGTTCTCGCTGGCGGCGCTGGCCAACAGCTCCGGCGCGGGCCAGCTGGAGACGCTGGCCCAAGTGGGCGCCGAACAGGAAAACCTGCTCCATGTGCTCCGGGGCGCCCTGGACGGGAACGGCACGGCATCAACGGTGTATTCCATCTTCGGGATGCTGGCCAACTACTGGTCGCAGCGCGGCATGCATGGCGAGGTCTTTACGATGGCAGCACCCGTCCTGGCAGCCACCAAGAACTACGAACCGGACCCTGAAACCATCGACGCCGCGGTGTTTTCCTTGTCGGTCATCGGCATCACCACAATGATTTTCAGCTTACGCAAGGGAGTGGAAGCCAGGGTGCGGCTGGGCCGGGTCGTGCGTTCCGGACTGCCGATGTCACCGCGCACGGATGCCATGGCCCGGCTCATGTTGGCGGCAGGCAATGAGGAAAAGGTGGTGGCGCTGATGGCGCGGCTGCGCCAGGACCCTGATGGTGAAGTCGCCGCCATGGCGTTCCTGCTCAGCGGCCTCTGGGCCGAAAATGACGGCCGGCCGGAGGAGGCCACGGCCTTCGCCGAACGTGCCTTCCAGCTCGCTGAGGCAATGCACGACACGTGGGCCGCGGGCTCGGCCGCCGACAATGCGGCGCAGCTGCACAGCCAAAACGGACGCCCGGCCGAGGCCGTCGTGTGGGGCGAACGTGCCATAGAACGGCTGACCCTGGTGGGCGCGGCCCCCGACGTCCGTGCGGCGACAGTCCATCTTGCCTTCAACCATGCTTCCCTGGGCCGGCCCGACGAGGCCGCCGCGACCCTGGAGCGGCTGAAGACGATGCCGCCGGCGGGCGAATTCCAGGGGGACGTGCTCATGATGGAGACGGCGGCGTTTGCGGAGACGGCTTTTGCTGCCGGCAACCCGTCGGAAGGACTGCGCCTGTACAGGTCGCTGGGCAGGACCAGCAGCGCCCGGCGCAATGAGGGCCCCGCAGGGCTGGTCTTGGCTGCGTCGCAGATCGGTGCCGAGCTGCTGTTCAACGCGGACGCGCTTGAAGATCCCTTGCACAACCGCGCGGTGCGGCAGTTGCGCCACGCGGCCATGGGCATGATGCGTTCTTCACCCACCCTGGTGGACAAGCCCGTAGTGGGCACCGCGGCGCTGGCGGTTGGTTCGTGGCACGCCCTTGTGGCCGATCCGGGGACCCGGCGGGCCGCCGTCGGACTTGAATTGCTGGCCATGGCAGAAGCGCTGGCAAGCAGGCAGGATGAGGGCGTGCTCCGCCGCGGCCGCCATGAGGCGCTGGCCGTGGAACGCCACGGGCTGGCCGCCCTTGAGCAGGCAAAACGCTCGGTGGCCGGGCCTGTCGACGACAAGCCAACGGCCACCGAGCGGGTGCTGCGGTTATTTTCAGATCCATCCCTGCGGGGGATCTAAACCTCAGGGAATCAAGCCTTGCGCATGTACGCACGCACGGTCAACGGGGCGAAGATGGCGACGACGACCAACCCACCTGCCACTGCCCACACCGCCTCCATGCCGATCTGGCCGTTGTTGGCGAGGTCGCGGACGGCCGTGACCAGGTGCGATACCGGGTTGATGTTGGAGAAGGTGCGCAGCCATGAGGGCAGGCTGTCGGCGGGGACGAACGCGTTGGACAGGAAGGTCAACGGGAACAAGATGATCATGCTCAGGCCCTGCACGCTGGAGGCGCTGCGGGCAATCACGCCGAAGAATGCCCAGATCCAGCTCAGCGACCACGCGCAGAACATGACCAGAAGACCGGCCAGGATGACGGAGCCGAGGCCGCCGGCCGGGTGGTAGCCCACGACCCAGCCGGTGGCGAAGGTCAGGGTGATGGCGATCGCGTAGCGCAAGGTGTCCGTCAGCAGGGCTCCGGCCAGCGGTGAGATGCGGGCAATCGGCAGCGACTTGAACCTGTCGAACACGCCCTTGTCCATGTCCTCACGCAGTTGCACGCCGGTCACCATGGAGGTGGTGATCACTGTTTGGACGAGGATGCCCGGGATCATCAGCGGCAGGTAATCCTGGACGTTTCCGGAGATGGCGCCGCCGAAAATGTAAGCGAACATCAGGGTGAACAGGATGGGCTGGATGGTCACGTCCACCAGTTGTTCGGGCGTGCGCTTGATTTTCAGGAGTCCGCGCCAGGCCATGGTCAGCGTGTTGTCCACAATTTGCCGGAGCCCCACCGTGTTGCGCAGGGCGCCGGTGTTGGTCAGGAGTGCTGGGGTTACTGTGCTCATCGTGCGGTCTCCAATTCTGGTGTGGTGTCTGCGTCTGCTTCGCCTGTTTCGGCCCCGTGGCCGGTCAATGTCAGGAACACTTCGTCAAGGGTGGGTTGCTGGACGGAGATTTCCTGCACGGCAATGCCGTCCCTTCGCAGCGCCACGAGCAGGTCGGTGATCCGGTCCGCGTCCTGCATGGGTGCTGTCAGTCGTGCTGCTTCCGGGGAAACCACGGAATCGACGCCGAGGGTGTTTCGGATCAGTACACGTGCCGCCGGAATGTCCGTGGTGCTGCTCAGCCGCAGTTGCAGGGCGGCGACGCCCACCGACTGCTTGAGTTCACCGGTGGTGCCCTCCGCCACCACGCGGCCTTTGTCGATGACGGCCACACGGTCGGCCAGCTGGTCGGCTTCATCGAGCATTTGTGTTGTCAGCAGGACAGTGGACCCTTCGGCGACGAGGCGCCGGATGGTGTTCCACATCTGGCTGCGGGTGCGCGGGTCCAGGCCCGTGGTGGGCTCGTCCAGAAAGATCAGTGGCGGCTGGGCGATCAAGCTGGCTGCCAGGTCAAGCCGGCGGCGCATGCCTCCGGAAAAGTTCTTCAGCGGCCGTTTGGCCGCCTCGGTCAGGCCAAACTCTTCGAGGAGCTCTGCGGCCTTGCGCTTGGGTGCCGAGCCCCGAAGCCCCAGGAGCTTGGAGAACAGGACGAGGTTTTCGGTGGCACTGAGATTTTCATCCACCGACGCATACTGGCCGGTGACGCCGATGAGCTGGCGGACGATCTGGGCCTCGGTACGGACGTCGAAGCCAAAGATCCTGGCCTCCCCCGCATCGGGGCGCAGCAGCGTGGCCAGCATGGAGATGGTGGTGGTTTTGCCGGCGCCATTGGGCCCCAGCACACCGTAGACGGTGCCGGTTTTGACGGCGAGGTCAACACCGTCGACGGCCCGGTTGGTGCCGAAGAGCTTGACCAGGCCGTTGGCCTCGATGGCCAGATCGACGGGTCGGGATGTAGATACCATGATCGGTTCCTTTGCTTTACAAGGTTTCCGTGCTTCTTGGTATCCAGTTTTCTCCCCGCCACTTACCTCCCGCTTACATGCGCCTTACATCAAGGCCCGCCCCCGCAGCCTGGTGGACTGGCGGGGACGGGCCTGTGGGGGAATTCTGAAAGGCTACTGCGCTGCGAACGCCGACGGCCACGGCAGCAGCACGGGCAGCTCCACGGAGTCGGCGGCGGCCTCGGCGCGCAGCGATCCCATGGTGGGTGTGCGCCCGGCCAGCCAGGCGGCGATGTCGGTCAACATGCCTGACACGGACACGGTGGTCTCGCCCGCACCCACGGTCAACGGCGCCAGTCCCAGCGGCAGCAGCTTCAACTGCAGCTCCGCAGGCACGCGCGAGTTCAGGAATCCGATCAGGTACAGGCAGAATTCCTTGGACCAGGTCTCGGGCCCGCGGCCCAGGTTGAGGTCGGCCAGGTGAATGACGAGCTCGCGCCAGTAGGCCAGCCCAACACCCCGCACATCTCCATTGCGGTAGCTGACGGGCAGCATCCATTGCGCGTCGTCGAGCCCGCCCAGCACCGACAGCGCCCGCGTGAACGCGGTGGCGATGTAGGCGCGGTGTTCGTCGGCGGTGTGCCCGGCGTTCATCTCGATCGCCTGCGTGCGCCCGCCGTGGCCGCCGTCGTAAAAATCGACCAGCTCGCCCTTGAGCGCGTATTCGGCCTGCCTTGCAACAGCGTTGGAAACGTGCGCGATGTGCGCCAGGACATGCCCGCGGGTCCAGCCGGGCAGATCGGTGGGCGCCAGGACGTCGGCGTCGCTGAGGCCTCCCAATTTTGCGCTCACATTGTCCGCAGCGAGCGTGAGCCGCTCCATAAGCTGCGCGTTTGAAATATCAGTCATGGACTAAGCGTAGCGGCCGAGGGGCCCGGCGCGAGCGCAGCGAGTGGTGGGAGGCCCGTAAGCGTTAGACGGCAAATGCCCGCACCCTATGTGGGTGCGGGCATTTGCCACGCCGTCCTTGGATTGCCCTGCCTGCCAGGCCCACCATGCCCGGAGGCACGACGGCGGTCAGGCCAGGAAGGAGCGGACCTCTCCCAGCTGCCCCTCAAGGGCCGCCAGCTGCGCCAGGACAGCGGACGGTGCGGTCCCGCCCTGTGCGCTGCGGCTGTTGAGCGAGCCTTCCGTGCTCAGCACGGTGCGTACCTCGGGCGTGAGGTGCGCCGAGATGCCGGCGTACTCCTCGTCCGTGAGGTCCCACAGTTCGACACCGCGGCCCTCGGCCAGCTTGACGGCTGCACCGGAGAGCTCGTGGGCGTCCCGGAAAGGCACGCCCTGGCGGACGAGCCATTCGGCGATGTCCGTGGCCAGTGCGAAGCCCTGGGGTGCCAGCGACTCCATGCGTTCGGTGTTGAACACGAGTGTGGCCATCATGCCGGCGACGGCGGGCAGCAGGAGCTCAAGGGTGTCTGCCGCGTCAAAGACCGGCTCCTTGTCCTCTTGCAGGTCCCTGTTGTACGCCAGCGGCAGGCCCTTGAGCGTGGCCAGCAGCCCGGTCAGGTCGCCGATGAGGCGCCCGGCCTTGCCGCGGGCCAGTTCCGCCACGTCGGGGTTCTTCTTCTGCGGCATGATCGAGGATCCCGTGGAGTAGGAATCGTGCAGGGTGACGAAGGAGAATTCCTTCGTGGCCCACAGGATGACTTCCTCGGAGATCCGGGACAGGTCCACGCCGATCATGGCGGCGACCCAGGCGAACTCGGCGAACACGTCACGCGAGGCGGTGCCGTCGATCGAGTTCCAGGCAGCCGAGTCAAAGCCGAGGTCCGCGGCGACGGCGTTGGGGTCCAGGCCCAGCGAGGAACCCGCCAGGGCCCCGGATCCGTAGGGCGAGACGGCTGCGCGCTTGTCCCAGTCCACGAGGCGCTGCACATCACGCAGGAGCGCCCAGGCATGGGCCAGCAGGTGGTGGCTGAGCAGCACCGGCTGGGCATGCTGGAGGTGCGTGCGGCCGGGCATGGCCACGCCGTGGTGCGCCTTGGCCTGCGCCACCAGCGCATCCACAACGGTGAGCACGCCGGCGGCGATGATCTTTGCTTGGTCGCGCAGGTACATGCGGCCCAGGGTGGCGATCTGGTCGTTGCGTGAGCGCCCTGCGCGGAGCTTGCCGCCCAGCGCCGTGCCCGCACGTTCGATCAGGCCGCGCTCGAGCGAGCCGTGCACGTCCTCGTCGGACTCGGCCGGGAGGTAGGCGCCGGACTTCACGTCGGCCTCCAGCTGGTCGAGTGCCGCGAGCATGCCCTCAAGCTCAGCAGCATCCAGGAGCCCGGCCGTGTTCAGGACGCGGGCGTGCGCCTTGGAACCGGCGATGTCGTACAGCGCCAGCCGCCAGTCAAAGTGCGTCGACTTGCTCAGTGCCGCCAGGGCGTCTGCCGGGCCGCCCTGAAAGCGCCCGCCCCACAGTGCGCCCTCGTTTGTACCGTGAACCACGTCCGCCATGGTTACAGGCCCTGGACGCGCTGGTCGCGCTGCGAGGCAACCTTGGAGGACATGCCCCAGAGCTCGATGAAGCCCTTGGCCTGTGACTGGTCGAAGGTGTCGCCGGTGTCGTAGGTGGCGAGGTCGAAGTCGTAGAGCGAGGTCTCGGAGCGGCGGCCGTTGACGATGGCCTGGCCACCGTGCAGGGTCATGCGGATGTCGCCGGAGACGTGCTGCTGGGTGTCCTGGATGAAGGCGTCGAGTGAGCGCTTGAGCGGGGAGAACCACTGTCCGTCGTACACCAGCTCTGCCCAGCGCTGGCTGACAGTTGCCTTGAAACGGGCCTGTTCGCGCTCGATCGTGATGTCCTCAAGGTGCTTGTGGGCCGTGATCAGCGCCATGGCGCCGGGTGCTTCGTAGATTTCGCGGCTCTTGATGCCCACAAGGCGGTCTTCCACGACGTCGATGCGGCCAACGCCCTGGGCCCCTGCGCGGCGGTTCAGTTCCTGGATGGCCTGCAGCGGGGTGACCTTGACGCCGTCAATGGCGACGGGCACGCCCTGGTGGAAGGAGATGACGACCTCATCCGGCGCCGGCGGGAATTCCGGCGTGGCCGTGTAGTCGTAGATGTCCTTCGTGGGTGCGTTCCAGATGTCTTCCAGGTAGCCGGTTTCGACGGCGCGTCCCCAGACGTTCTGGTCGATCGAGTACGGGTTCTTCTTCGTGGTCTCGATGGGCAGGTTGTGGGACTCGGCGTAGACGATGGCCTTGTCGCGGGTCAGGGCGAGGTCGCGGACCGGTGCAATGCACTTCAGGTCGGGGCCGAGGGTCTGGATGCCGACCTCGAAGCGGACCTGGTCGTTGCCCTTGCCGGTGCAGCCGTGGGCAACCGTGGTGGCGCCGAATTCGCGGGCGGCCTTGACCAAGTGCTTGACGATCACAGGCCGGGAGATGGCCGAAACCAGCGGGTAGTGGCCCTGGTACAGGGCGTTGGCCTTCAGGGTGGGCATGGCGTATTCGTTGGCGAATTCGTCGCGGGCATCGGCCACGTAGGCTTCTACGGCGCCGCAGCCCAGTGCCCGCTGGCGGATGTCTTCGAGGGACTCCCCGCCCTGTCCTACGTCAACTGCCACGGCGATGACTTCGGCGCCGGTGGCTTCGCCGATCCAGCCGATGGCAACGGAGGTGTCGAGCCCTCCGGAGTAGGCCAATACAATGCGTTCAGTCACGTTCTTGTCTCCCTGTTTGAGGTCGGTGGTTTGAGGACGGTGCGGTGTGTTTGACAACGTTACTCCACAGCATAATGCATGGTTATGCATTCATGCTAAAAGATATTCAACTAGCCGCCGCGGGCCGCCACATTCGGCCGTGCAACCGCTGCCGGACCCTGCCCGCCGCGCCGCCCGGAACCGGCCCGGGCCGCAGCGGCAGTTGGCCCGCCTGCGGCCCCATGGGCCAGAATGGACTTGGACATGCGGGCGCCGCAAAGCCGCAGCCCGGCCCGCACAAGAAACACAATTTCTAAGGATTTAGCATGCACGCCAGCGAAGCCGCGACCACCAAGTCCATGCCGGACCCCACCACGGGCGAGCCCCTGCTGCCGAAGCTGGCCAACGTGCCGGCGTTTACGGACTACATGGCCACCGGATGGGGCACCCCCGACCGCACCCCTCCCGTGGTCGCCGGTGCGGCCGCTGCCGCCGGCGCCCACCGAGCCCGCCTCTCCGCCGAGTTCCCGGGCCAGGCGCTCGTCGTCGGTGCCGGAACGGCCCCAGTCAGGGCCAATGACACCTACTACGACTTCCGCCCCAACTCCGACTTCTACTGGCTGACGGGCGCCGCCATCGAGGCCGCGGTTCTGGTCATGGCCCCCACCGCCGCCGGCCATGACGCCACGCTGTACATCCCCACGCCGTTCTACCCGGGCGACCCCCAGTTCTTCGCCAACGCAGCCCACGGCGAGATGTGGGTGGGCGCGGCCCCCGACTTCTCGGACTGGGCCCAGGCACTGTCCCTGTCCGTCGAGCCGCTTTCCGAGCTCGACGCCGGAGTGGTTGCGGCCATGCGGGCCGGCGCAGGCTCGCTGGGGGCCGGTGTGCTGGGCGCGGACCTTCGCAGCCGCCACGGGATCCCGGCGGCGGGAGACCTCGGCCGGGTTCTGTCGACCCTGCGCATGGTCAAGGACGATTGGGAGATTGCGCAGTTGCGCGAAGCCGTGGACCACACCATTGACGGCTTTGCCGCCGTCGTGCAGGAAATCCCCAACGCCGTTCGCGGCGGTGGCGAACGCTGGCTGCAGGGCACCTTTGACCGCCATGCGCGAACGCACGGCAACGGGGTGGGCTACGCGACGATTGTGGGCAGCGGCAAGCACGCCCCCACGCTGCACTGGGTCCGCTGCGACGGACCGGTCCTCGAGGATGCGGCCCTGCTGCTGGACATGGGCGTGGAAACAAGGAGCTTCTACACGGCCGACGTCACGCGCACCTTCCCGGGCGGCGGCACCTTCACCCCGATCCAGCGCCAGGTACACGACCTCGTCGAGAAGGCGCATCGGGCCGGGCTCGCGGCCGTTGGTCCGGGCCGGCCGTGGACCGACTTCCACCATGCATCCATGGAGGTCATTGCCAACGGGCTCAGCGACTGGGGCCTGCTACCGGTGTCCGTGGACGAGGCGCTCTCCCCCGCCGGCCAGCACCACCGCCGCTACCTTGTGTGCGGCGTGGGCCACCACCTGGGCCTGGACGTGCACGACTGCGCCCAGTCCAGCCATGAGGCCTACCAGGGCGCCCACATGGCGCCGGGCATGGTGCTGGCAGTGGAACCGGGTCTGTACTTCCACGGTCACGACCTCACCCTGCCGCCCGAATTGCGCGGGATCGGCGTCCGGCTTGAGGACAACGTGCTCATCACCGAAACCGGGTCCGAGGTCATCTCCGAGGCCCTGCCGATCACTGCAACGGGCATCGAGGAGTGGGTGGCCAGGGTGCAGCGCGGCTGAGACGCCAGCCCCGCCCCTGCGATCATCGTTGTCCCGTCTCATCTAAGTTGGACCACGAAGAGCCCGGGATCCCGTGGAATGGTCCGACTGTAGTGTGACACCTTCTCCTCACTACAGTCGGACTAGAACGTTGAATCCAACGGCAACGTCAGCAAGTCCGATTTACTCGTGTCCAGGGCACCGGGTGTCCCGCAGGAGGAACCTCCTGCGGGACACTGGACGCAAGTGAGCGTAGTTTTCCAGATCCTAGAGAACCGAGCCGTTTCTAACCGGCATAATTGGTTGGTGCACTAGTGACCCAAAGATCTGAGGGCAGAACTGTAATGGATAGTGACGAAATGTGCCTCATTATCGTTAGGGGCAATTCGGGCAGCGGCAAAACATCGCTGGCGCGGGCTGTCCGCAAAATCAAACCTCGTGAGGTTGCGATAGTTGGTCAGGATATTTTGCGGCGTCAAGTTCTCCATGTCAGGGATGAACCAAATAATGCTGCCGTTGGACTCATTGACCTCACTGCCAGATACGCTCTCGAGCAAGGTTTCCATGTGCTCATAGAGGGAATTCTCAAAGAGTCGATCTATGGTCCCATGCTCCGCACCCTGATCTCAGACCACCAGGGAACAACCTTCTCCTACAGGTATGACCTGACTTTTGAAGAGACGCTGCGACGACACTCGAGTAAGAACGTTTCTAGCCAATTTGGCGAAGAAGAGATGCGGCAGTGGTGGATCGACCGGGATTCACTTTCGGGGATAGACGAGATCGTATTCGACGCCGAGGTGTCGCTAAGTGAGGCTACTCGACGTGTCGCCAGTGACTGCAAATGGTTTTAAGGTTGGTTGAGTTTCCAGAGCTGTGAGCCGAGCCCAGCCGCTAGGACGTGTGCCTGCTCTAGAGGTAGCCACCAGCACTCCCATGTTTCAGTTTTTCCGCCGCATGAAGGGTCCTCTTCTCCGGCGACCCAACGGCGTGATAGATCCTGCTGTGGGACTTCTAGCTCAAAGAAATACCGGTGTGCGATTTCATCTCGCATAGGACGTACATCGTAAGCTGCCGTTCCAAGTTCCCGGCTGACACTTCCTACAATGCCGGTTTCTTCAAAGAGCTCTCGCATTGCTGCTCGCTTAGGAGTTTCCCCAGGTTTTATGCTCCCGGCAGGTACTTGAACTCCCGTGACATGCATGGGGTGTTGTAAATGGGTAAAGACCAGTAGATGCCCGTCTTGGACGACGTAGCAAACAGCTTTTTCTTTCACTTGGGGCATTTATTGAGAGTATCAGCGGCCGTAAGTAGCTGTCCCGTAAGCCGGTCCTCCGGCGGTCCAACCAGGGCCAAGGTTCTTCTGAACAAACATCCGGGCGTCTCAGCGGCCGCCGGATACCCGCATAGCCTGCCCGCAAAAATGCCCGGTAACCCTATACGGGGCAACATTTGAAGGTCTTCAGGCGCGATTGAGTCAGGGTCTGGTGGTCCATGTGTAGTGAGATTGGCACAGTTTAGGTGAGGCGGGACAATCGTCAACGCAGTTGTTGGACCGACTCCACTGGTCGTGGCCCAACAACTGCGGTAGCGAGCCTGGGAGCGGCCGGCGGGTGAGCCGCCGGCCAGTCGGGTTGCCGTCCGGCGGGGCTCAGGCGCCGGCGCCGGACTCCGCCGCGAATTGCAGGAAGCGCTCGGCCACGTCGGTGCCGCCCATGGGTTCGCGGGTGATGACCATGACGGTGTCATCGCCGGCGATCGTGCCCAAGATGGCCGGCATGACGGAATGGTCAATCGCCAGGGCCAGGAAGTTTGCCGCCCCCGGCGGGGTGCGCAGCACGGCAATGTTGGCCGAACCCTCAGCCGTGACAAGCAGTTCCCCACACAGCCGGACGAGCCGCGTGTCCAGCAGCTCCTGCGACGAGGCTGCGTGGACGCTGCGGTCACCACCCTCCCGGGGCAGCGCGTAAATCAGTCCGCCGTCCTTGCCCCGCACCCTCACGGCCCGCAGTTCCACGAGGTCGCGGGACAGCGTGGCCTGCCCCACCACGAGGCCCTCGTCGGCCAACAGGGAAGCCAGCTCCGCCTGCGACCGCACGGCGCGGCTGGTCAACAGCGCCTGCACCCGGGCCTGCCGGGCTGTCTTGGTGGCCGGCATGCCTGCAGGGACCTGGGGCTTCGTCATGGCTAGGCTCCGGCCCGTCGGCCGGCGGCAGCCTCGGCGTCGGACATCTCAGCAGCGGACTTCTCCACCAGCCACACCATGAGGGCCTTCTGGGCGTGCAGGCGGTTCTCGGCTTCGTCCCAGACCACCGACTGCGGGCCGTCAATGACGGAGGCCGAGATCTCGTAGCCGCGGTAGGCGGGCAGGCAGTGCAGCACGATGGCATCCGGGGCGGCCTGGGCGAGGGCGGCGTCGTCGAGTGCGTACTCAGTGAAGAGTTCCAGGCGCTGCGCCTTTTCCTCTTCCTGGCCCATGGAGACCCAGGTGTCGGTGACGAGGACGTCGGCGCCGGCCACTGCTTCGGCGACGTTGGTGGTGATGAGCACCGAACCACCGGTCTGGGCGGCGCGCTCCTGGGCGGCAGCCACGACGGCGTCGGCGGGAAGGTAGCCCTCGGGGCCCGTGATTCGCACGTGCATGCCGGCCGTGACACCTGCGAGCAGGTAGGAGTTGGCCATGTTGTTGGCGGAGTCCCCCATGTAGGTCATGGTGAGCCCGGCGAGCTCGCCCTTGTGCTCCTTGATGGTGAGCAGGTCCGCGAGCAGCTGGCAGGGGTGGTAATCGTCGGAAAGGGCGTTGATGACGGGCACCTTGGAATTGGCGGCCATCTCCTCCAGCCCGGCCTGGCTGTAGGTGCGCCAGACGATGGTGGAGACCATGCGCTCGAGCACCTTGGCGGTGTCGGAGACGGACTCCTTGTGCCCGATCTGTGCCTCGCCCGGGTTGATGATCAGCGGATTGCCGCCCAGTGCGGCCACGCCTGCGGAAAAGGAGACCCGGGTGCGGGTGGAGGTCTTGTCAAAAATCACCGCTACCGTCTGCTGTCCGGTGGCGGTTCCGTCCGCGTTGCGCGTCCCGGCGAAGGTGGCCCTTGAATAGGGGGCCTTCTTGAGTTCCGCGGCGAGATTCAGGACTTCGGCCTGCTCGGCAGGGCTGAGGTCTGTGTCTAAGAGAAAGTGACGTGTCATCAGGGCTTCTTTTCCGTGGTGGGAGTGGCGGCGGATGCTGCCCGGGCGGTGGCGATCAGGGCAGGCAGCGCGTCGAGGAAGGACCTTGCCTGGTCTGCCGTCAGGTTGAGCGGCGGGGCCAGGCGGATCGTGTTGGGACGGGGCGCGTTGATGATGAAACCGGCGTCGAGGGCCGCGGCGACCACAGCGGCGGCAATGTCCTCCGTGAGGTCAAAGCCGACCAGGAGCCCGAATGCCCGGACGTCGGCAACACCGTCGACCTTGGCGAGGCCGTTGGCGAAGATCCCGCTGACGGTGCGCACATTCTCCAACACGTGCTGGGATTCCAAGACATGCAGGGTGGCGAGTGCAGCGGCTGTGGCGACGGGGTTGCCGCCGAAGGTGGTGCCGTGCTGGCCGGCACTGAGCAGCTGCGACGGGCCCTCGCCGAAGGTGACGATGGCACCGATGGGGAAGCCGCCGCCGAGGCCCTTGGCCAGGGTCATGGCGTCGGGGGTGATGCCTGATTCGATGCCGGCGAACCAGCTGCCGGTGCGGCCGATGCCGGTCTGGACCTCGTCCATGATCAGCAGTGCCCCGTGTTCGCGGGTCAGGTCCCGGGCGGCCTGGAGGTATTCGTCGGAGAGCGGGCGGACGCCGGCCTCGCCCTGGATGGGCTCGATCACTAGTGCTGCGACGGTGCTGTCCATGGCGGCGCGGAGGGCGTCGATGTCGTTGAAGGCGATGTGGCGGACGCCGGCGGGCATGGGCTCGAACGGTTCGCGGTAGGCGGCCTTGGCCGTCATGGCCAGCGCCCCCATGGTGCGGCCGTGGAAGCCGCCCTCGAGTGCCAGGATCGTGGGGCGTTCCTTGCCGCCGTGGGCGCGGGCCAACTTGAACGCAGCCTCGTTGGCCTCGGTGCCGGAGTTGGCGAAGAACACCTTGGACCCCTTGGGGGCCTCCGCCAGTTCCAGCAGCTTCTCGGCCAAAGCGATCTGCGTGGGGCTGGTGAAGAAGTTTGAGACGTGGCCCAGGGTGGAGAGCTGGCTGGCGATCACGGACGTGACGAAGGGGTGGGCGTGGCCCAGCGCGTTGACGGCGATGCCGCCGAGCAGGTCGAGGTATTCCTTGCCGTCGGCGTCCCAGACCAGGGCGCCGGCGCCGCGGACCAGGACGCGCTGCGGGCTGCCGAAGACGCCCATGAGGGATTCCTTGTAGCGGGACAGCCACTGCTCGCCCGTGCCGGTGCCGGTGACGGCTGCGGCGTTGGCGTTGGAGAGGTCAGTTGTTGCAGGGGTGTTGGCGGGGTGTTCCTCAGTCATTATTTCTCATCCTCATCCGGGAAAATTTGGGTTCCGTTGCCCTCAAAAGTCATCAATTCCAGCAGCACCGAGTGGGCGCTTCGGCCGTCGACGACGGCGGCACGGGCCACGCCGCCGTCGACTGCGGCCAGGCAGGCACCCATCTTGGGGATCATGCCCGCTTCCAGGGTCGGCAGCATCCCGCGGAGGGTGCCGGCGCTGAGCTCGCTCAGGAGCGAGGACTTGTCCGGCCAGTTCGCGTAGAGGCCCTCGACGTCGGTCAGGATCACCAGGCGCGAGGCCTCCAGTGCCACGGCCAGGGCCGCCGCGGCGGTGTCTGCGTTGACGTTCAGCACGGTCGAGGCGTCTCCCACCTCGGGGGCCACGGTGGAGATGACGGGAATCCGGCCGGCCTCAAGGAGGTCCAGGATGGCGCCGGGGTTCACCCCGACAACCTCGCCCACGAGGCCCAGGTCCACGGGCAGCCCGTCCACGACGGTGCCGGTGCGCTCGGCCTGCAGCAGGGCGCCGTCTTCGCCTGACAGCCCGACGGCGTAGGGCCCGTGTTCGTTGATCAGGCCCACGAGTTCGCGCCCCACCTGGCCGGTGAGGACCATGCGCACAACATCCATGGCCTCCGGTGTGGTGACGCGCAGCCCGCCCTTGAACTCGCTCTGGATGTCCAGCCGCTTGAGCATGGCGTTGATCTGCGGCCCGCCGCCGTGCACCACCACGGGCTTGATGCCCACATGGTGCATGAACACGATGTCCTCGGCGAAGGCGCGTCGGAGCTCGTCGTTGATCATGGCGTTGCCGCCGTACTTGACCACCACCACCGTGCCCGCGAACTGCTGGATCCAGGGCAGCGCCTCAATCAGCGTGCCGGCCTTGTCCTGCGCGGTTTCCACCGAAGTCATCATGTTTTCCTTCAATCCTGTTGTTTACTGCTCTGCAGCGTTTCCAACTCTCGCAACACCGACCCGGCCGTGCCAGCCAGGCGACTGGGCCGGCATTTTTGTAGCCCGGCGTAAAGGAGACGCCAAAGGCCGCTAGCGGCCGACGCGTCGGATAGCCGGGCGGAAAATGCCGGACAGTCGTCGGAGCCAGCCACCGCGACCACCGGGTTACGATGAGTAGGCGCTGTTTTCTTCGACGTAGGCGTGCGTCAGGTCGTTCGTCCAGATCGTCGCCGACGAAGACCCGGCGGCAAGGTCGATCTCGACGATGACTTCGCGGGGCGTCAGGTCCACGAGGTCGCGGGAGTCGCCGATGCCGCCGTTGCGGCAAATCTGCACTCCGTTGATGCTCACGTTGAGCTTGTCCGGATCGAAGATGGCATCCGTGGTGCCGACCGAGGCGAGGACCCGGCCCCAGTTGGGGTCGTTGCCGAAGATGGCGGCCTTGAACAGGTTGGAGCGTGCCACTGCGCGGGAGACGACTTCGGCGTCGCGTTCGCTGTCCGCGTTCATGGTGGTGATGGCAATGTCGTGGCTGGCACCCTCTGCGTCGGCGATCAGGGCCCGTGCCAGCTTGGCGCACACCTCGGTGAGGCCGGTGGTGAACTCCTTCATGTCGGGGAACGCCTCGGAGGCGCCGGAGGACATGAGCAGGACGGTGTCGTTGGTGGACATGCAGCCATCCGAATCGGCCCGGTTGAAGCTGACCCGCACGGCGTCGCGCAGGGCAACATCCAGGGCTTCAGCCTCGACAGCGGCGTCTGTGGTGATGACCACCAGCATGGTGGCCAGGCCGGGTGCGAGCATGCCGGCACCCTTGGCCATGCCGCCGATGCTGCAGCTGATGCCGTCTCCGTTCGGGGAGGAGGTCCAGGCTGCCTCCTTGGAGACGGTGTCGGTGGTCATGATCGCGGTGGCCGCGGCAGCCCCGCCGTCGACCGCCAGGGACGCGGCCGCGGCCTCAACACCGGGGAGGATCTTGTCCATGGGCAGCTGCTCGCCGATCAGGCCGGTGGAGCAGACGGCCACGTCCGTGGCGGAGAGGCCGAGGACGTCGGCCACCTTTTCGGCGGTGGCGTGCGTGTTTTGGAAGCCTTCGGGGCCGGTGCAGGCGTTGGCGCCGCCGGAGTTCAGGACGACGGCGTCAACCCGGCCGTCGCTGAGGACCTGGCGGGACCAGTGGATGGGTGCGGCGGCAACGCGGTTGCTGGTAAAGACTGCCGCGGCGGCCTTGGACGGGCCGTCGTTGATGACGAGGGCCAGGTCCGGATTGCCGGACGCCTTCAGGCCTGCGGTGACTCCGGCGGCCCGGAAGCCTGCGGGTGTGGTCACGCTCATGGTGCTACTCCTTGGAAGGAAAGGCCTGTTGTTTCAGGCAGGCCGAGGGCGATGTTCATTGACTGTACGGCGCCGCCGGCGGTGCCCTTGGTGAGGTTGTCGATGGCGGCGCAGACGATCACGCGGTTCACGTGGGCGTCGTAGGCGATTTGGATCGCCGCATGGTTGGAGCCCTGTACGGACTTGGTGGAGGGCCATTGGCCTTCAGGAAGCACATGCACGAACGGTTCCTCGGCGTAGGCGTCCTCCCAGATCTCGCGCAGCGCCGCGCCCGGATCCTCCAACGCGGCGAAGTCCGCGGACACCTTGGCCGTGGCGGTGGTCAGGATGCCGCGGCTCATGGGGGCCAGGGTGGGTGTGAAGGACACGCGGACGTCCTGGCCGGAGGCGTTGGAGAGGCCCTGCTCAATTTCCGGGGTGTGGCGGTGCAGCCCACCCACGCCGTAGGGGCTCATGGAGCCCATGACCTCGGAACCGATCAGGTTCACCTTGGCGGACTTGCCGGCCCCGGAGGTGCCGGAGGCGGCAACAATGACGACGTCGTCGGGCAGCAGGGCGTTCGCTGCAAAACCTGGCATGAGTGCCAACAGCGAGCTGGTGGGGTAGCAGCCGGGGACGGCGATCCGCTTGGCCCCGCGCAGGCGGTCGCGGTGGCCGGGCAGTTCGGGCAGCCCGTAGGGCCAGGTGCCGGCGTGGCTCGAGCCGTAGAACTTCTCCCACGCGGCGGCGTCTTCCAGGCGGTGGTCCGCGCCGGCGTCAATCACCAGAGTGTCGGCGGGAAGCTGGGCGGCAATCGCTGCCGAGGCCCCGTGCGGAAGTGCCAGGAAAACGACGTCGTGCCCGGAAAGGTTCTCAACAGTGGTGTCCACGAGCACGCGGTCCGCGTAGGCGTGCAGGTGGGGCGCCAGGGAACCCAGGCGTTCGCCGGCGTTGCTGTGGGCGGTGATGGCGCCGACGCTGACGTTCGGGTGGCTGGCCAGGAGGCGCAGCACCTCTCCCCCGGCATATCCGCTGGCACCTGAGACGGCTACTGAAATTGTCATAAGTCGACTATACAGCAGAATTATTCAGTAGCACCGATATTTATGCATTCATTCGAATTTTGCCGCCGGATTTCCGTCCTATGATGATCTTGGGGCATGCCCCTTCCGTACCAGCCAAGTGATTGGGAGTTCATCATGACCGAGCAGTGCAACGCAATCGTCGCCGCGACCAAGGGCGGTCCGGACGTCCTGCAGCTTGCGCAGGTGCCCATGCCTGTTGCCGGTCCCGGCCAATTGCTGGTCAAGATCGCCGCCGTGGGAGTGAACTTCATTGAGAGCTACCAGCGTGAGGGCATTTACCCCGTGCAGTTCCCGTTCACCCCCGGGGCCGAGGCTGCCGGCACCGTCGTCGCCGTGGGCCCGGGCGTCACCGACCATGCCGTCGGGGACCGCGTTGCCACTGCCGAGGGCATCGGCTGCTATGCCGAGTACGCACTCTTCCCCGCCGACGCCGCCCTGCCCGTCCCTGCCGCCGTGCCCCTCGATGTGGCCGCCGCACTCCCCCTGCAGGGCATGACGGCGCACTACCTCATTAATTCCACGTACCACGTTGAGCCCGGCCAGACGGTGCTGCTGCATGCCGGTGCCGGCGGCGTGGGGCTGCTGCTGACCCAGTTGCTCAAGGAGCGCGGGGCCCGCGTCATCACCACCGTCTCCACCGAGGAGAAGGAGGAGCTCTCGCGCGTTGCCGGGGCCGACGAGGTGCTGCGCTACGAGGGCTTTGCCGAGCAGGTCCGTTTTCTCACCGACGGCGTGGGTGTGGATGTGGTGTACGACGGCGTGGGCAAGGACACCTTCGACGGTTCCCTCGCGTCGCTGCGCACCAGGGGGACGCTCGTGCTGTTTGGCGGCGCATCGGGCCAGGTCCCCCCGTTTGACCTGCAGCGCCTGAACGCCGGCGGATCCCTGACGGTGGTGCGGCCCAAGCTGGCCGACTACCTGCTCAACGCACAGGAACGCGTATGGCGTTCCACCGAGGTGTTCAATGCCGCCTCCACCGGCCACCTGGCCGCACGCATCGGTGCCCGCTTCCCGCTGGCCGAGGCGGGGGCGGCCCACACGGCGCTGCAGGGGCGCGCCACCACAGGCAAGGTCATCCTCGAGCCGTAGCGGCTTCCCGCCACCCACCCGACGCCGCACCACATAATCGCCACTTTTGCCCAACGCTGCATCACATAATCGCCACATTTGCCCAACGCTGCATCACGTGGTCGCCGGACCAACCCCGGCGCGGGCACACCCATGGCCAGGTGCTCCATCCCGTGGACCGGTACATTGAAAGAGGCACCGGCGTGCCGCGCCGCCCATTACAGCCGACCACCGGCAGCCACGCACAATAGCCGCACAGCCGCCGAAAGTGTGAACACGCACACGGAATCGCCGTTCAACGTGCCCCATGCCACGTCATGTTGCGCTGCGAAGTGGACTTTGGGGCCCGCAGGCTGTGATCGTTGTAGGCGCCAAAATGCGCGCAACAGGCCCACATAGGCACGATCCCGCTGTCACGCCCAAGCCCGTGAAGCGGCGCCCAAGGAGCTGCCCCGATTGAAGAAGTCCCCCACCACCGCGTTCACATGCCTCGCCCTGGCGGCGGCACTGTCGCTGACTGCCTGCGGCAACGACGCCCCCTCCGCCGCAGATCCCAACGCACCGGCGCCATCCCAGCAGTCTGCTGACAACACGCCCGCAACCCAGGACCAGGTGGCCGCCGTTGAACCGGCTGCCGGAGCAAGCAGCACCGCCGGCGCCGCGGCCACAGCCTCGGCGTCCGCAACGCCCACGGCACGGCCGTCCAACGCCCCGATTTCCGAGGAGAAATCAGTTGACGCCGCACTTGCCGCCTACAGTGAATACCTGACGGCCTACATCGGCATCGCCGGCCGGGGCGGCACCGACGAGTCCCCGCTCGCAGCAATTGCCCCCGACCTCATCAACGGCGGACACGCCAGCCAGGCGTTTGCAGCCCTGGCCGGCAGTGGCAACCACGCCACGGGGACACTCAACTACAAGCTGCTCGACGTCAGCGTGAGCACCCTCGCGCCCGAAGGCGGCGGCAGCATGGTCCCGTGGGGACAGGTGGACATGCAGCTCTGCCTGGACAAGACCAAGTTCAGCATCATGAACGCCGACGGCGACACGGAAGACGCCGAAGGCCCCGATCAGCTGCTCTACACGTCCCAGGCCGTGTGGAAGGACGGAAAATGGGTCATTTCCAAGGACTGGATGGCCAACGGCACCGCCACGGAGTGCGCCGCCGCCCAGTGACGGCCAACCGCCGTCGACCGGGCCACGCGTGACTGAGCCACCGGGGCAACAATAAAAGGGGAGGCCCCGGCACAGTGCCGGGGCCTCTGACGTTCCACCGCCGCGGCCGCCGTAGCTGATGACGGACACCGGCTTCGTTTGCCATTCGCGGAAGAGGCAGTCGACGGCGTTCTTCAGCGATGCCGGATAGCCGCCGACGCGGGCGGGGCGGACGCTAGCCCCAGATGACCCAGCCTGCGGCGACAGCCGAGGCAACCAGGCCGAGCACCAGGCTGGGCGCGAACGGCTCCTTGCGGCGCACGTGCAGCACGATCGCCACAATCATGGTGATGGACAGGCCGATGGCGGCGACGGGGGTCAGCCATGCGGCAATGCCCGTCGAGGCCGGCAGTAGCATGCCCAGTGCACCCAGCACTTCAACAATGCCGATACCCCTGAGCTGCCCGGGCGTCACGACTTCCACCCAGGCCATCCTTTCGCGGACCTGGCTGTGCGGGGTGATGATCTTCATGGTCCCCGCCATGGCGAATGCCGCGGCAAGAACGGCGGTGACAATCCAAAGGGCAATGATCATGCGGTCTCCCAACAGAAGGTTGACTTATTGTTTCTGTTTGATGCCAATCAATGCATGCATTTGAATGTATTCCGGCAGCGCGCTGCACAGGCTGCGCCCTTGCTCGCGGACCCGGCGCGGACCGGCCTTCCTGGCCCAGCGCCGCCACCGCCACGACTTGGCGCGTGCGACCCCGCCGTTGAGCAGGCGGATGCACCGGGAGGTGATGCGGTCCAGGATTGCCCCGGCCCTTCAGCATGGAACCCTCCAATTCGCACGGCCCGGTACATGATGGACAGGCATTGGGAGCGCAGGGCCGACGGCGCCACCAGCTGGTGTCCGGCGGCGATGTCCATGGTGCCGATGGCCAACGCGATGCCTGCCGGCGGGTCATTGCCGAAGCGGGCCACCCCAGCTATCGGCGGCCGCCCCGGGGACGGCAATGGTGCGCAATGGAAAGGGCCGGCCCGGGTGTCAACCACCTGGACCGGCCCCTGGCCTTGGTTCGCTAGCCTTGCCGCGCCCTCCCCTGCTGCCAGCGTCGGCCGACCACGAACACGGCCGCTCCTGCCAGCAGCATGAGCATGGCCACGCCACCGATCCGCAGCACGTTGGAGCCGGTGCTGGCGAGGTCGCTGTCGCCGGCAGCCTGAACCGTGGAGGGCGGGTCGACGGCGGCCGGGCTTGAGGCCTGGGCCGACGGCGCATCCGTCACCGCTGTGCCGCCGTCACCGTTGCCGGTTCCATTGTCAGTGCCTGATCCGGTGCCGTTGTCCGTGCCGGATCCGGTGCCGTTGCCGGTTCCGTCGTCCGTTCCGTTGCCGTTCCCGTCATCGGTTCCTTCGCCGGGCTCGTCGACACCGCCGCCCGGCTCTACCGGGGCCGCGTCCAGGAGGACAGCCACCGTACGGGCGGGAACGTTGACGGTTCCGCTCTTGGCATCCCAGGTAGTTTCCTTGACCAAGGAGTCCGTGCCGTTCTGCTGGATGGGCGAGAGGGCGAAGTCCCTGCCTGCCAGCGAGCCAACGGTCTGGCTGATGGCCTCGGTGCCGGCGTTGAAGACCACCAGTGCGCCGTCGAGCGCGGGATCGGCGTCTTCACCCGCCAGGTCGTCGATGCTCATCGTGATGACACCCGGTGTTGCCTCGGTTCCGCTTCCGGGGAAGGAAACCTTTTGCTCAATGAGCTCGGCGGAGCCAAGGCGCAGCAGCCCAATTGACGAGCGCAGGCGCAACAGGTCCAGCGCACCGGCTTCGGCCGCGGCGATGTCTGCCGCTGCCGGCTTGTTCGCGGCATTGGCCAGCAGCGGAGCCATGGCCGCCCACTGGTCGCCGTTGTCGGCCTTGGGCGGCAGGCCGGAGCCGAAGGTCGACTCCTGCCCGGTCCAGTCGATGCGGTTGAACCAGTCTCCGGAGTTGTAGCTGTTGCGGTCCAGGGACTTGGAGCGCAGCAGCTCCGTTCCTGCGTGCCAGAACGACGGAGTTTGGGCCAGTGTTGCGGTTGCCAGGGACAGGGTGTTCATGCGCACACGGTCGGCCATGGTCGTCTCGGCCGGCAGTTTGAGCATGCCGATGTCGAACAGTGTTTCGTTGTCGTGCGCGTCAACGTAGCTGATGATCTCATCGGGCTGGCTGGCGTAGCCGGCCTTTGCTCCACGGTAGTCCAGATCGGCTCCCTTGGTGTCGTTGCCGTCCGAGGCCGTCAGCGTGTAGTCGGCCAGGTTTCCGGCCAGGCCGAGCTTGACCAGGTCGGTTTGGTGGGCAAGGTCGGCCAGTGCCTGCTCCGGCGTGCCGTTGATCGCCGCGCCGTTCGGGTCGGTTCCCAGGCCGGTGCCGAAGCCCTGCTGGAACTTGGTGTCGCCTGCCACGGGGCTGCCGCCGTGCACGGCATCGCGCAACCGGTCGCTGAACGTGGCGATCTTGGTTCCGGCGAGCTGGCCCTGGCTTGCCTGCTCGAAGAGTGCGTTGTCCGCGACCTCCCCGAAGTTCCAGCCTTCTCCGTACAGCAGGATGGACTTGCCGTCCACGCCGTCGTTTTCAAGGGTCAGTGCATCCAGGGCTGCCCGGACTGCGAGCATGTTCTCCTTGGAGTGGTGTCCCATGAGGTCGAAGCGGAAGCCGTCAACCTTGTATTCGCGGGCCCAGAGGACCACGGAGTCGACCATGAGCTTCTCTGCGGCCTTGTGTTCCGTTGCAACGTTGTCACAGCAGGTGGAGGTTTGCACCTTTCCATTGGCGTCCAGGCGCTGGTAGTAGCCGGGGACCAGCTTGTCCAAAACGGACTTGTCGGACTGTCCGGAGGCTGCCGTGTGGTTGTACACCTGGTCCAGGACCACCTGCAGGCCGGTTGCGTGCAGTGCGCCTACCATCTCGCGGAATTCGGAGACCCGGGCACCGCCTTCGGGGTTGACGGAGTAGGAGCCTTCCGGTGTCTGGAAGTGGAAGGGGTCGTAGCCCCAGTTGTAGCCGTCCGTGTCGGCCACCGCACCGGCGCAGGCCTGCTGCTGCTCGGATGCGGGGTCCATCGAGGCAAGGTCGCAGTCCGGAGCTTTCTGGGCTGAGCGGTCCTCCTCAATGGTGGCCAGGTCGAACGTGGGAAGCAGGTGCACGGTGTTGATGCCGGCTTCTGAAAGTTGGCGCAGCTGGGCAGTGCCGGCGCTGTCGCGGGTGAAGGCGCGGTAGGTGCCGCGCTCCTCGGCAGGCACGGTGGTGTCGCCGATGGAGAAGTCCCGAACGTGCAGTTCGTAGATCGAGCGGTCAACCTGCTTCTCGATCACCGGCGCTGCCGTGGCTGCCCACTGCTCGGGAGCCCAGGCGCGTGAATCCATGTCCACAGCGACCGAACGGAGCGAGTTGGTGGTCAGCGCCACGGAGTACGGGTCTGTCACCTGGTTGGTCTCGACCTTGCCCGTTGAGTGGGCGTAAACGTTGACCTCCCACAGGTACTGGGCGTTTTCCGCCACCGGGCTCGGCGCTGCCGTCCAGGTTCCTGCGGCGCCGTCCCAGGTGGCCTCGGTACGTACGGGATCACCTGTTCCGCCGGCAGGCCATGAAAGGAGGGTGGCCTGCTGGGCGGTCGGCGCCCACAGGGTGAAGCTCGGCGCACCTGCGGTCCAGGCAACTCCCAACGTCTTTTTGGCCAGCGCATCCGCGTACAGGCTGTCGAGGACTCCGGGCAGCTGAACGCCCGTGTAGGCGCTGAGCGCACCACCGCTGGTCTGTGCGATCTGCAACTGCTCCTTCAGCAGCCCGGCGGGTGATCCGGCAGCTTTTTCCTTGCCCGCTCCGGCGGGGCGCAGCACGATGTAGCCCTTCCCCAGTGCGGGGAAGCGTGCCAGCTGCTCATCGGAGAAGCCGGCGGGGTCATAGCTGAGGGCCAAGGCGTCGCCACCTGTGACGGCACCGTCCTGCAGCTTCAGGGCTGCCGCACCGGAATGGAACAGCTGCCAGGAGGTGTCCGCTGTTGAGGTCTTGCCCAGGAGGGCTGCCGGCCAGGCCAGCGTGTTTTGGTCAACCCACTGCGCCTGCAGCTGGCCGAGCCCGGGAAGCGGCGGATCGGCAACCTCGATGTCCAGGATGTGCGTTGCCAGCGTGTAACGGAAATTCACCATCTTGCCTTCGCTGGCGGAGAACGAGATGTTTTCGCCGCCGGCTGCGCCGCCAGCTCCGTAGTTTTCATCCCAGCCCTGGCCGTGCGTGACCTTGACCGAGTAGTTTCCGGCCGGGAGCTTGTCGGTGGAGAACTCGTAGACGCCGTCGCCGTCGTTGTCCTGCATGGAAGTGGCGAAGCAGGACGGTTTCCAGTCGGCGGAGCAGCCCAGCGCAGCCTGGAAATCACCGGCGAGGGTGACGATCGGGGCCTGCGAGGTGTTCTGTGCCAGCTTGGTGGCGGGGTTCCAGTAGAAGGTGACGGGTCCGCCGGCGTGCGTGTAGCTGATGTTCTTTGCGCCGCCCGAGGAGTCCCCTCCGGCGCCGTAGGCCAGGTCCCAGCTGCCGTTCATGGCAACTTTGTATTCGTAGTTGCCGGCCGGCAGATCGAAGGTTCCGGTATAGATGCCGTCCTCGTTCTTGGTGAGCTTGGAGGCTTCACAGGCCGGCTGCCAGTCGCCGGCGCAGCCCATCGCGAGGTTGTGGTTGCCGGGAATGGAAACCATGCTGATCTCCGCCTCGGGCGTTTCTGCCACCTCCGTGGTTACGGCAAATCCGACGGAACCAAACGTGGACGCGGCGCTGTGGTTGCCTGCAGCGTCGGTGGTGACCGCACGGTATTCGACCAGCGTGCCAGGTGCGAGCGAATCGGCATCGTGGAAGACACGCGGCGAGGTGGTTTCGGCGGTGCCAAGCGGGGACCAGTCGGCGGAACCGGCCACGCGGTAGGCGAAGCTGGTCTCATTCCAGGTGTTGGCCTCAACCGTTGCCGACACAGCCGTGGCCGCGGTCAGTGCTGCGCCGGGAGCAGGAAGGGCCACCGTTGTCTCGGCGGCCGTGACGGGGGCGGTGACGTCTTTGTTGGCCTTGTAGACAACGGCGCCCATGGCCGGCACGGTGACCGTGGTGGCGCCGGCAGCGTCGCTGGAGACGGCCGCCGTCGTTCCATAGAGAGGCGCAAACTCAGCGTCCCGGGTCAGTGCCGTCAGTTCAACGGACTTTTCCTCGGTGGCGTTGTTCAACGCCACGAGGTACTCGACCTTTTCGTCGTGGTCGACGCGCGAGAAGGCGTAGATTCCTGCACCGTCTTCTGCGTAGCGCTGGATTTGCGCACCCTGTGCCAGTGCAGGATTGTCTGCACGGAGTTTGGCCAGCGCGGCAATGTGCTTGTAGAGGGGCGCCTCGGTGTTGAAACGGTCGGCGCTGCCGTTGACCTCGCCCGTGACGAGGGTTTGCTCGGCGTATTCGGCGACCTGGGTGCCGAAGAGGCTCTGGCGCGAGTTCTTGTCCTTGCCGTCGCCCGCGCCGGCGAAGCCCTGCTCGTCGCCATAGTAGACAACTGGCTGTCCGCGGGTCAGGTACATCAATTCATGGGCGAGCTCATCACGTTCCAGGGGGTTCTTCGTGTTGTTCATGAAGAAGCCAACACGGCCCATGTCGTGATTGCCCAGGAAGGTGGGCAGCGCCGTTGCCGAACTCTGTGGCGTGGTGAAGTAATCGTCGCCGGCGAAGAGCGACTGCAGGCCACGGGCGGAGTTGCCTGCCGCATAGCCAACGGCGCCGTCTTGGAAGGCAAAGTCCAACACGGAGTTCATGTCCGTCTTGCGCACGTACGGGGAGAGGATCTTTTGGTCGGCGCTGTAGACCTCGCCGAACATGAAGAAGTCGTCCTTGCCCTTCTCGTGGGCGTGGTCAAGGACCGCCGTGGTCCACTTTTCCCAGAATTCAAAGTTGACGTGCTTGACGGTGTCAATGCGGAAGCCGTCGATGCCAAAGTCTACCCAGTCCTTAAAGACGTCGATGAAGCCGTCAACCACCGTGGGGCTCTCGGTCATGATGTCGTCGAGGCCGTTGAAGTCCCCGTAGGTTTCTGACTCGCCTTCCCAGGTGGAGTCTCCGCGGTTGTGGTAAAGCGTGGTGTCGTTCAGCCAGGCGGGGACTTTCAAGTTCTTGTCCGCTTCCTGCACCACCGGAGTGTAGGGGAAGCTGGTGGCGGCATCCATGGCCGGGAAGCTGTCCGTGCCGGCGTAGTCCGCAGGATCGAACGCGGTCCCTTCGGCGTCCTTGTAGGGCGCGGTTTTCTTGTCCACGTAGCCGTACGTGTTTTGTTCGTTGGCGATGACATCCGCCGTGTGGTTGGTGATGATGTCGAAGTAGACCTTGATGCCCTTGGCATGGGCCTCGTCGATGAGGGCCGAGAGTTCCTGGTTGGTGCCAAGGTGCGGGTCGATTTGGGTAAAGTCCGTCACCCAGTATCCGTGGTAGCCGGCGGAGGCGTCGGCGCCAACGCCTTGGACGGGGCGGTTCTTGAAGCTCGGGGTCAGCCAGATCGCGGTGGTGCCCAGGCCCTCGATGTAGTCAAGCTTCTCGCGCAGGCCCTGGATGTCGCCGCCGTTGTAGAAACCCTTGTCGGTGGGGTCGTAGCCGCTTTGCATGCGTCCCCCGGCGATGCCGGCCTCGTCGTTGGACGTGTCACCGTTGTTGAAGCGGTCCGTCATGACGAAGTAGAAGTTCTCGTCGGCCCCGGCCTGGCGCACAGGTGCCTTCACCAGCGCGTCGTCCTCGGCGCTGTATTCCCCGCGCAGGTCGAGCGGCTGGATGCCCACGAGCTTGGTGGCGTCGTTGAAGGTGACGCGGATCCGGCTCTCACCTGCGATGGTCAGCGGAATGTTGTCCTGGCCGTGGCCGTAGGCCTCGTCCCAGGTGTGGTTGACGGCGACTTTGTATTCGAAGCTGCCGGCGGGAAGGGTGAAGTCGGCGGAATATATGCCGGGGGTTCCGGTCGCAGCAAGGTCAGTGTCTGTGCAGTCCGGCGCCCAGTCGGCCGCGCAGCCTAGTTCGTCCTGCAGGCTGCCGACGAGGGAAAAGGTTCGGCCGTCTGCCGCGTTGGCGCGGTGGGCCGAGGCAACCGTAATGGCTGGCGCTAAGAGGGCTGAGGCGGCCAGGGCGCCCGAGATCGCCAAGGCAAGCGATCTTCTGGCGCGCAGATGATGTGTCATCCATGACTCCAAATGTGATTAGGCGCACACGGCGCAGGGCAATGCCTGTGACGCTAGCAGTGTCGCAATCCTTAATGCAAGCGTTTCCAATAAATGACGATGGATCGCAATTATCAATAACAGTGGTGGCAATTAGCTGTTGGAAGCGCTTACACTTAATGTGTGCCCCGACACGCAGCACAGCCCCCCACGGTGCGGTCGCTCCGTGGGGGCTATGCTGGCGCCATGGACACTTCACCCGAGGAACTGCCCGGCCTGGTTCCGCCCGTGGGATCACTCATCGCGCTGGTCAAGGACCTTGTGGAGTGCCCCTGGCCGGATTCCGAACAGCAACGCGAGGCTCTTTTTCGCCAGCTGGACTTCGTCTCCGGGCCGCCCATTGACGACCCCGGCGACGGTCCCGGCACCCGGCATTTCACGCTCAACACTGCCCTGCCGGGAGAAATATTTTCCCTCTGGGCCAGCCACAGGGGCCGCTTCATGGGCATCAACCTGCAGGTGTACGGCGCCAGGGAGCCAAATTCCCCCACGGCCTGGCAGGGGCTTGGGGAACTTCGCCGGCAACTGACGGCACTCTACGGACCGCCCACGCTTCCCTGGGAAGACCAGGAGGTTCCGCCGCACATCTGGGCAGCCAATGGGCGCACCGTCGTGGTTCACTTCTTCCACGCACGGGACAGCGGCGTCATGCTCAGCATCGACGACACTACTGTCGCCACCGAAGCCGAGGCGGAGGAGGTGGCCAGGGAACCGCTGGGCCAATCGAGGCCGGCGTCACTTCATGACAGCCACGCCGACGCCGTCCCCCAGTCTCCCTAAACCGTCTGTTCGGCCGCACCCGGGCGGGCCCCGCCGTCGCGCTTCCGGTCCCGCAGGGCCAGCAAAAGGCCGGCTGCAGTGTCGGGATCCCCGACGGTGACGGCAAACTGTTTGTCTGACGTGGTGGTGACAATGAGGCCCGGCCCGGCGCCCATGACCACGGCCGAGCGGCCCGGCATGATGCGGTAGCCCCAGCCGCCCCATTCTGCCGGGCGGATTTCAGTGACCTCGACGGCGGCGATATCCTCGAGCTTGATGCGCTTGAGCGGGATGCGGCCCACGGTGGAGACGATGCGCAGTCCGCGCCAGTCGACGGTGACCTGCATGTGGGCAATGACCGCGGTTATGAGGATACCGGCAAGCAGGGAGACTGCGGAGACCCACACACCGTAAAACTCACCTTCGGTGATGGCTGGAATCAGGATCGCCGCAGCGAGGGCAATGAGCCCGACGGGCAGCCACAGCAGGAATTTTGAGGTGATGGTTTGCGACCAGGCACCTGACTCCCGTGCGCCGAGCGGCAGGCGTGTTTCGTGCTTTGTGGTGGTGAATTGTGGTTTCGGCGCGACGAAGTAGGGGATGGCACCGAAAAGGAACGAGGCAATGAGCGCGGCAAGCCACCAGCCCAGGACGGCGTCTTCGGCGCTGCCGGCATGCAGTGTCAGCCCGGCGGAAATCATCCAGACGCCGGCACCCATGCCGGAGATCATGCCGGCAAAGCCCACGGTGCCGCGCAGGATGGACGGGCGAAGCCCGGGGATCAGCGAGCAAACCAGTGCGATCGCGGCTGGGATGCCTGCCAGGGCCAGGCCGATGGTGAGCGCGCTGCGTGTGGTCATAAACCCGTCCGGCCGGCCCGTGCCGGACCAATGCGAGGCCAGCTCGGCAGGCAGCTGGTCCCGCCACAACAGCCACGAGACGGCGACTGCCACAACCGGGATCAACCCGGCCAATCCTGCGGCCACCCTGCGGCCTGCGCTGGTTTTCTGCTGAACTTCACTCATGCTTGTGCAACTCCCCCAATCAGTCGCGCAACGTCCTGCTGGGACATTCCCAGCTTGCGCGCCTCTTCCAATAACTGTTCTGCCAGTTCCGTGATGCGAACCATTCCGGGACCTGCATCCTGGCGGACAAAGGCCCCGCGGCCCTGGCGCATTTCAATGATGCCCTCGTCGCGCAGCTGCTTGTAGGCGCGCAGCACGGTGTGCATGTTGATCTGCAGCGCCGTGGCGAGGTCGCGTGCCGGCGGCAGGCGCTCCCCCGGCGCGAGGCTTCCTTCCACGACTCCCGCGCGCACCTGGACGGCAATTTGGTCCGCAAGGGACATTGTCGAGGCTGCATCAACACGAAACAACATGTTTGCAACACTATGCAAACAATGTGCACATTGCAAGCCGACAAGTCAGGCCATGCAGCTCACCGCGGGCGGCGCCAGTATCCGCAAAACGTAATATCCGCCTTGGGCACGTGCCACGCGTGGACAAGGTGGCGGCGCGCTCCGGTGGCCAGCGAAGACTCTCCCGCCGCGAAGGCAGACACCGTCCCGGTGGGCGCCTCCAAGGACCGAAGCTTGGCCATCGCGGCCTGCCCGGGGTGTTCGCCGGGTTCACGCAGAATCCACTGGACGTCCATGCCCGCAGGAGCCTGAACATCTTGGACGTCGTCAATGTCAGGAACTTCAATCAAGGCGGTGCCCCGCGATTCCTGCGGCATGTCCCGCAGGATGCCGACAATGGCCGGCAGCGCGCTTTCATCGCCAATCAGCCACGTGGAGTCGGCATGTCTGTGGCTGTACCCGCTGCCCTGGTCAATGAGCGCCACCGGCGCACCGACAGGCAGCGACTGCGCCCAAGGTCCCGCCACACCGGTGTTGCCGTGGACCACAAAGTCAATGTCCAGCTCACCCTGAGCCGCCCGGTAGTCGCGCACGGTGTAGTTGCGTATGGCCGGCCGGATCCCCTTTGGCAGCGCAAGGTACTTGAGGTAGCCGGACATGTTAAACGTGGGGGACAGCCTGTCGAAGCGGGTGTCGGCACTGACGGGGACTGCCAGCCGGAACCATTGGTCAAAACCCAAATGCCGCCAGCTTTCCAGCTCCGCCCCGGCAACAGTCAAACGGACAAAATGCGGGGAAATTTGGCGCGCGGCGCTGACTTCTGCCCGCACCAGACCCGTGTCGGCATGGGAAACGGCGATGTTGCTGACGACCACGAACAGCTCCTTGAATTAAGTTAGCTTAGCTTTACCTAATTTGATCATGGGTGGCGTGCGCCGGGCAAACGGGGCCACTATTCAGTTGCCCGGCCCGCCGGCTTGCGCCCTGCCGGCCGCAATCTGCTCGACGGCGTCGATGAGCGCCTGAACTGACCGGGGGCCGCCGTGGCCTTCGTCGTCGACAATGGTGAGGGTGCTTCCGGGCCACTCCCGGTGCAACAGCCAGGGCGTGACGGCGGGGCCGCTGACGTCCCGCCGCCCGTGGATCAGGTGGCCGGGAACGCCGTCGAGCTTGTGGATCCGCTTCAGGATCTGCTCGCCATCCGCCAGGAAGCCGTCGTTGGACCAGTAGTGGGTGACGAGGAGCGCAAAGGTCATGCGGGCACGCTCATCCTCGAGGTAGCGTCCGCGCATCTGCGGTGCCTCCAGCGAGACATGCCAAGATTCCCAGCTGTCCCAGGCCAGCGCGGCCGCCGTGGCATCGTCCCGGTCCGGCCCGGCCAGTCGGCGGGCATAGGCCTCCACGAGCCGCTCACCCGGGCGGGCGCCGGAGGCATTGGCAAACTCGTGCCATGCCTCGGGGAAGATGCGGCCCACGCCTTCGGTGATCCAGTCGACCTCGTCGCGGCTCGTGGTGGTGACGGCCATGAGGGCAATGCCCAGGACACGTTCGGGATGGGCCAGTGCATACGCAAGCGCCAGGGTACTCCCCCATGAGACACCTGTGACAATCCAACGCGTGATGCCCAGGTGCTTGCGGACTGCTTCAACGTCCGCGATGAGGGTCTGTGTGGTGTTTAGTGGCAGGCGGGCCAGGTCGTCCTGTGCCGCCGGAGTGCTCTGGCCGCAACCCCGCTGGTCAAGGCCAATGGTCCAATACCGTGCAGGGTCATGGCGCTTGCGGTAGCCGCCCTTCCCCAGCGAACCGCCGGGGCCGCCATGGAGATACAACACCGGGACGCCTCCGGGGTCTCCCGAAGCCTCCCAGTAGATGTTTGCGTTGGGAACCGCCACCCAGCCCGTCTCGGTGTGCATTTGCTGATGGGTCATCGCTCCACTCTAGGCTGGGCTATGCGGTGCGTGCCCGGTGCCTTCGCACGGCCGCCCGATTGTTGCAGCGAACTGAACAATATTGCTGGCGGCCATTGCGGGTTACATCCACAACAACGGCCGTGCAGGGATCACCCGGCGCCTGGCCGGCGGCGCATCGTGAGATCCGATTCATGCCCCTGGTGGTCAGATGCAGCGCCGTGCCAACACTGATCACGGCCCGCAAGACATGGGAAAGCGACTGGCTGTCATCGCGGTAATGCAGATGCCACCCTTCATCGTCGTGTTCCGTCAGCCTCGGATAGGCACCCACATTGGCCATCTGGGCGTTGAGCAGGACAGCTCGAGTCGAGTGGTCCGGCGCATCAACAACTTCCAGCCAGTCATCGATGACGTTCCGAACCAAGGAATGGTCGTTGGGCGATTGTGAAAAGCTCATGGTCATGCCGAAGTCCCGGGTCCGTTCAAAGATCCCATTTCTGTCACGGGGAAAATCATTGGCCAGTGAGGCTGCCAAAAGGACCGCATATTCGCCGTAAGGGTTGAGATGCATAAGACCATTACATCATAGTGATTGCATGACAACTGCAAGAGTTTCCAACTCACCAAATGATGCACCTTCGACGGCGGCACATCAGCACCACTGGTGCCTCGAGTCAGCACACAACACCTCCCAGGGAAGGCTGCGCTACCTGACGTGTGCCTTGCGGTGCGGTGCCCGCCGGATTGAACTTGCTGCCCACGAGCCCCAGCTTCCGCACATTGTGCATGTGACGCCGGATCGCTTCCGGTGACGCTTGGCGCACCACGCCATCCAGACTCGGCGCACCGAGGACACGAAAGGCCTCGGCGGGCCCGGCCAATCCCGGCCAGGCCTGCCGAAGCCTTCCGCAAACACGATCAGCGCTGGGTGGCGCCGAACCTTTCGGCGGCCAGCTCGACGGCGGAGGTACGTGCCGCCGATGCCTCATCGGACGTCAGCGTGCGGTCGGAAGCGCGGAAGCGGAGCCCGAACGCGAGCGACTTGCGTCCTTCCGGAATCCCGGTGCCCTGGTATTCGTCGAACAAGGCAACGTCCTCGAGGAGTTCACCGGCGCCTTCCCGCAGGGTTTCCAGCACGGTCTGTGCCGGAATCTCAGCGGGCACCACCAGGGCCACGTCCTGGGTGGCGACCGGGTAGGTGGAGATCGGCTTGGCCACAATGACGTCGGCCGCGGCGGCAAACACCTTGTCGGCGTTGATTTCCATGGCCACCGCGCGGGCGGGCATGTGCAGTTCGGCCAGCAGCTTCGGGTGCAGCTCGCCGGCGTAGCCGACAACCTCGCCGTTGCGCAGCGCCAGCTCCGCGGCACGTCCCGGGTGGAACGCCTGGTGCGAGCCTTGGGAAACCACAAGTTCAACGCCAACAACGTCGGCCACCAGCCGTGCGGCGTCAATCGCGTCGGCCCAGTCCCAGGTGCGCGGGGTGTGCACCGGTGCCGCGGGCGAATCCTTGCCCGTGAAGACCGCCCCAATGGTGAGCGGCTGATAGGGGATGCCGTCGTACAGGGCGTCCAGGACGTCGTCGGACGGCTTTGCACCCAGCGGCGGGATGGACGCGGTGCCCATGGAATCCTCCGGCAGGAACACCAGCCCGGACTCAAACAGCGCGAGGTCGTGGAAGCCGCGCGAGTGGTTGCGCTTGGCCGTCTCGACCAGGCCCGGCAGCATTGACGTGCGCAGGTAGCCAAACTCCTCGCTGAGCGGGTTGGCCAGCTTCACGGCGGTACGCGGGGCACCGGCCTCGGCCACGCCAAAGGTGTCGTTGGATGCCTTGGACACGAACGGGTAGGCCAGGACCTCGGTCAGGCCGGAGTCGGCCAAGGCCTGCACCACGCGGCGGCGCTGCTGCTGCGTGCGGGAGTATCCGCGGCCGGGAGGGGCCGTGGGCAGCGTGGACGGGATGAGGTCGTAGCCCACCAGGCGGGCGACCTCCTCCGTGAGGTCCTCCTTGGTGACCAAGTCGTGGCGCCAGCTCGGGGCCGTGACGGAATATCCGCCGTCGACCTTCTCCACCACGGCACCCAGGTCCGTCAAAGATCCCATGATCTGGGACTGCGTGAACTCGATGCCGATGCGGGCCGAGGTGTAGCCGGAGGGCAGGAACACGGGAGCGGGGGCGGAAACGTTGAAGACGTCCGTCGACGCGGCCGACTCCGCGCCGCCGGCGAGCTCGACGAGCAGGTTCACGGCGCGTTGTGCGGCAACGTCGGCCACCAGCGGGTCGACGCCGCGCTCGAAGCGCTTGGATGCCTCGGACGGCAGCTTGTGGCGGCGGCGGGAGCGGGAGATGGAAACTTCCTCGAAGTGCGCGGCCTCGATCAGCACCGTGGTGGTGGCGTCGCTGACCTCGGTGGAGGCTCCGCCCATGACGCCGGCGATCCCGATGGGGCCTGAGGAATCCGTGATGAGGAGGTCCTCGGCGTCGAGCTTTCGGACCTTGCCGTCAAGGGTTTCCAGCGTCTCACCGGCGGCCGCGCGGCGGACCACAATGGCGCCGTCGAGCTTGTCGGCGTCGTAGAAGTGCAGCGGCTGGCCGAGCTCCAGCATGACGTAGTTGGAGATGTCCACGGGCAGGGAGATGGAGCGGATCCCGGCCAGGCGCAGGCGCGAGGACATCCATGTGGGAGTTGGTGCGCCCGTGTTAATTCCCGTGACCGAGCGCGCCACGAAGCGGTCGCAGCCGGGCTGGCCGTAGATGGGTGCCTCGTCAGCCAGTACGACGGCGTGGCCCTCACCTTCCGGGGCGGTCACCTCCACAAGGGATGCCGGGTCCGTGAACACCGAATCCGTGGCGTGCGCGTATTCGCGGGCCACGCCGCGGATGCTGAAGGCGTAGCCGCGGTCCGGTGTGACATTGATTTCGGCGGCTTCGTCCGTCAGGCCCAAAAGCTCAAGCGCGTCGGTGCCCAGTTCCGGGTCGAGGCCCAGGGTGGAGAGCACCAGGATGCCGTCGTGGTCCTCACCAATGCCGAGTTCGCGCACGGAGGCGATCATGCCGGCGGATACGTGGCCGTAGGTCTTGCGCGGGGAGATGCGGAAGTCTCCGGGCAGCACGGCGCCGGGCAGGGTGACAACAACCTTGTCCCCCACCTCGAAGTTGTGTGCGCCGCAGACAACTTCCTGGATGCCGGACGGCTCAATGCCGTCCCCCGCCAGCGTCTGTGCGGCACCCTCGGGCACCACGCGGACAGAGCACCAGTTGATGGTCTTGCCGTTGGACTGCGGCTCCGGCTCCTTCGACAGGACCTGGCCCACTACAACCGGGCCGCTGATCTCGTCGAGGGGGCGGTGCACGTCCTCTTCCTCAAAGCCGACCTTCACAAGGTCGTTCATTACATCTTCGGCAGTTGCTCCTGCCGGCACCTGCGCATACTCGCGCAGCCAAGTCAGTGGAATACGCACCGCTTAGATCTCCATCCCAAAGTGTTCGCTGAATCGTACGTCGCCCTCGATCATGTCGTGCATGTCGCCCACTTCGTTGCGGAACATGAGCGCCCGCTCGATCCCCATGCCAAAGGCAAAACCTGAGTACTCGTCCGGGTCAATGCCGGCCGCGCGCAGCACGTTCGGGTTGACCATGCCGCAGCCGCCCCACTCGATCCACTGGGGCCCGCCCTTGGCGCCTGGGTGCCAGATGTCCAGCTCGGCCGACGGCTCGGTGAAGGGGAAGAAGTTTGGGCGGATGCGCACACGGGCTTCCTCGCCGAACATCTGCCGGGTGAAGTGTTCCAGCGTTCCCACCAGGTCTGCCATGGACAGGTTCTTGTCGATCGCCAGGCCCTCGAACTGGTGGAACACCGGGGTGTGGGTGGCGTCGAGCTCGTCGGTGCGGAACACCTTGCCGGGGCACAGCACGTAAATCGGCAGTTCGCGTTCCAGCATGGAGCGGACCTGCACCGGCGAGGTGTGGGTGCGCATGACCAGGTGGGCCTCGGGGGGCTCCACGAAGAAGGTGTCCTGCATTTCGCGGGCAGGGTGGTCCGGCTTGAAGTTCAGCGCGTCAAAGTTGAACCATTCGGATTCCACCTCGGGTCCTTCGGCAATTTCCCAGCCCATGCCCACGAAGATGTCGCAGACCCGGTCCTGCAGCGTGGACAGCGGGTGGCGGGCACCTGCGCGGCGGCGGCGCGGGGCGGCCGTGACGTCAACGGTTTCCTCAACCAAGATGCGTGCGGCATCCTCGGCCTCGAGCACCTCGGTGCGGGCTGCGAGCGCCTTGGCGACACGGCCGCGCGAGGCGCCCATGATCTTGCCGGCGGCAGCCTTGAATTCCTTGGCGAGCCCGCCGATCTCGCGGTTGGCCAGGCTCAGCGGCGATTTCTCGCCGGTGTGCGCCAGCCGCGCGGTCTTGAGTTCGTCCAGGGTCGCGGCGGCGGCGATGGCTGCGAGCGCGTGCTCGACGGCGGCACCGATGGCGGCTTCGTCAAGCGGGTCCGGAACCGCTGCGGGTTCGGTGGTTGGTTCGGGCATTTCAGCCGTCTTTTGGGGCATGTCAGACATCTACAGTTTTTACCTAAGCTCGTGTGCGAGTAAGCGGCGGGGTAGCTCCTCCCGCCTCCACCAGTCTAGTTGACGGTGCCTGCCCCAATTGAACCCAACTCTTTACCGCATTGCGACCCAACGCAGCCCCCTCCTTGTTACGCTAACGCCCATGGACACTTCCCGGACATCTCCCCGCTCATTGCGTACGACGCCGGCCTTCCGCCTGCCGCTGTTGGCGTCCGTTGCGCTGGTCTCGTCTCTTGCGCTGGGCGGCTGCACGTCCAACAGTTCCGGTCCGGAGACCACCTCGGAAGCGCCTGCGACGTTTAAGCCGGGCCCCGTCACGGAGTTTGTGCCGCCGCCGGCCGAGCTGCAAAAAGCTGTGGCGTGTCCCGCCTCCACTGACGACCTGCCAACCAACTCGGACATGGACTACCCCAAGGAACCTCGGGGCAGTGTCCCGGAGGGATTCGTGGTGGAGAAGGTGTTCATCTGCCGCACTGCAGACCTCGAGTCCGCGACCAAGCCGGGCGTCAAACAGGAAGAACTGCAAGGTGACTTTGCCCCCCTGCTGAAGGCGCTTGCCGTGCCCAGCGACCGTGCCGAGGGCAACCAGGCGGTCTGCAACGCAATTTTGGAAATGATGCCCATCGTCTGGCTCGTCAACACCAATGGCGACGCCGTCGATGCTGCTCTGCCTACAACAGAGTGCCGTCAGGCCAGCGGCAAGCCTGACACGCACAAGGCCATCGACGCCCTGACAGTGGCCAACACAACGATTGTGCAGGGTACAGGGAAGTAGCCATGGCCTCCCTCTCCCCTGTCAGGCCCCGCCGAGGCGCGTGGGTGTGTCTGGCATGCCTCTCCGTGGCCTCCTCGGCGGCACTCTCAGGGTGCATCGAACCCACAGTGGCCGGCCACGACTACCCCACCGAGCCGCGGGGCAGCGTCCCCGAAGGTTTTGTGGCGGACAGGGTGTTCATTTGTCGCGGCGGCGGCCTCGTTGAGGAAGACGGCATCAAGAAGCAGGTCATCATTCAGGAAGAACCTACGGGAGACTTGGGCCCGCTGCTGGCCGCACTTGCCGTCCCCAGCGACCGGGGCGAAGGCGAGTTTTTCTGCACCTCCGACCTCGAGCGCATTCCGATCCTGTGGCTGGTTGATGCGGAAGGCACGGCCATCGACGCCGCCTGGCCCACAACCATCTGCCACAAAGCCAGCGGCAAGCCCGAGACCCAAAAGGCAGTCGACGCCCTGGCCGTGGCGGACAGCTTTGCAGTTTCAGGCTCCGTGAAGTAGCCATGGCCGCCCTCTCACCCACCTTCCCTGCCAAGCGCCACCAACGTGTTGGCGTGTTGTTGGCATGCCTGGCACTGGCTTCGTCGGCCGCGCTGTCCGGGTGCACCGTCTTCACCGGCCGGGTGACCGAGTACGTTCCGGCCCCGGCTGTGTTGCAGCCATCCGTGGACTGTATTGCCTCCATGGCCAATTCTCCAGGCTATCCCCCACCCGCGTCACCGTCCGCTTCATCACCAGGCGCCAACTTGTCCGGGTCAGTGCCGGATGGATTCGTGCCGGAGACGGCGTTTCTTTGCCGCCTGGCTGACGTCAAAGTGGACGGCGAACCCGGGCTGCAATTTCAGCAGGAAGAATTGGCGGGTGACTTCACGCCACTGCTCAAGGCCTTGGCCGTACCCAGCAACCGAGGGGACGAGAACACCATGTGCACCCTGGAATTGGAGATCGTCCCCATACTTTGGTTGGTCAATGCGGACGGAAATGCCATTCAGGCCACCTGGCCCACCGATGTCTGCGGAAAGACCCGCGGCAAGCCCGACACGCAGAAGGCCCTCGACGGACTCAAGGATGTGCAAACCCAGGTCCTGCCATATCCAAGGCAGGACAAATGAGTATGCCGGCAGCAGCCATTGGACTTGCAGCAGCGGGCGTTCTGCTGCTTGCCTCGTGCTCGTCACCAGCTTCACCCGAGCAGTACCTGCCGGAACCAGCCACACCGCAGGCCGCCGTCGACTGTTCCACTGCCACTGGATGGGAGGCATCCTCCACGGAGCCGGCCGCACGGCTCAAGGGGAGTGTGCCGGATGGTTTTGTCCCGGTAGAGGTGGTCACCTGCACGCTGGATCCGGCAACCATGACCGTCACCGAGGAGTGGCTCTCCGGCGACTTTGGGCCTCTGCTGGCAGCCTTGGCGACACCGAGCGAGCGTGGCGGCCCGGCCAGTTGCCTGGACTACGCCGAAATCCTTCCCGCCATTTGGCTGGTCAACGCAGAAGGGAAGGCCATCGACGTCCAGTGGCCCATGGACAGCTGCGACCATTCCTTGCCCGGCACCGCCGCGGCACTCGCCGCCCTCACCGCCGGCCCGGCGAAAACTCTGCCAGCAAAGGACGCCACCTCGTGAAATTGTCCCCGCGCGCCCGCGCCGCCGCGAATGCCATAAACCTGTCGACGGCAGCCGGCCTGCTGCTCGCGGCAGCCACGCGCACCCCGGTTGAAAAGGGCCCCCAGGGGCTGATCTTCGGCACAAACTACCAGCCCAAGCTGCCGCTGGCAGGCGCCTTCACTGTGGGAAACGTCATTTTCTACCGGGCCGACAGGGCATTCATCGACTCCCGCCCGGACCTGCTGGCCCACGAAGCCGGCCACGCGACCCAGTATGCATGGTGCCTGGGCCTGCCCTTCCTGCCGATGTACTTTGCGTGCGCCGCCTGGTCCTGGTGGCGGACCGGGGACCCCGGCAGCCGCAACTTTTTTGAGCGCAACGCCGGGCTGGCCCTCGGCGGCTACCGCGAGCGCCCCACGATTGCACGCCTGCCCTTTCCACGCAAAGCCTCCGTCCCGACAACACAGCCAACACAGCCAACACAGCCAACAGCACGAGCGACAGGAAACAGCGAATGAGCAAGAACCAACGTTCCATCACCGTCACCGGCCAGGGCAGCGCCCAGGCCGTCCCGGACCACTTCAACATCAACATCGGCATTGAGGCGTCCCGGCCGACGGTGCGGGATGCGTACGCCCAGGCCAGTGCGGCCGTCAACGCCGTCACGGCCGTGCTGCTTGCCAGTGGTGTCGAGCAGGACTCCATCAGCGCAACATCCCTGGACGTCCGCGTCGACACCCGCTGGCAGGACGGCGTCGGCACCATCGTCACCGGCTACACCGTCTCCAACACCCTGGCGGTCCCCCTGGGCTACGGCAAGGACTCTGAGGACGTCATCGCCGCAGTGGTGGACACCGGCAACAACAACGTCCGGCTCAACGGCCTGTCCCCCGTGGTCTCTGATTCCTCGGCTGCCCAGAACGCCGCACGCGAAGCCGCCTGGGCCGATGCCCTCCGGGCCGCCGAACTCTACGCATCCCTGGCCGGCCGCACGCTCGGCGAGGTGGCCAGCGTCGTTGAGGTCAACCCAACCATGGGTGGCCCGCGCCCCATGATGGCACGCGCCGCGATGATGTCTGACAGCGCCAGCATGCCCATCGCCCAGGGCCAGAGCGAGATCACAATCGCCGTTCAGGCCACCTGGCTGCTCGCGTAGCTCAAGTCGGCAATGGACGACGGCGGCGGACGGCACCCAGCCGTCCGCCGCCGTCGTCCATTCAGGCCCTACGGAACCGTGATTTCACGCTTGAGGATCTTTCCGGTGGGGCCCTTGGGCAGTTCGTCGAGGATGATGATCTCGCGGGGGTACTTGTAGGCCGCGACGCGGGCCTTCACGAATTCCCGGATGTCGTTGATGAGCGCTTCCGGATTGTCGGCGCCTTCTGCACCTGCCTTGAGTGAAACCGCAGCGACGATCTCCTCGCCGTGGGCCTCGTCCGGCCTGCCCAGGACGGCGGCCTCGGCCACGGCCGGATGCTCGTACAGGACCTCTTCAATTTCCCGCGGGTAGACGTTGTATCCGCCGCGCAGGATCATGTCCTTCTTGCGGTCCACGATGAAGAACACGCCATCCTCGTCCTGTCGGCCAAGGTCGCCCGTGCGGAACCAGCCGTCGGGGATGGCCGCAGCCGTCGCATCGGGGTTGTTCCAGTATCCCTTCATGACGTAGGGTCCGGCGACGGCGATCTCGCCCACGGCGCCGGGTTCGACGTCGGCGCCCGCGTCATCGACCACCCGCATCTGCGAACCGGCCACCATGGTGCCGACCGAGCCGGCCTTGCGGATCCCATTCACCTGGTTGAAGGAAATGACCGGCGACGTCTCAGACAGGCCGTAGCCTTCCAGCAGCGTGGCGTCGAAGGTGGTCTCGAACTCGTGCAGAATCTCCATGGGCAGGGCAGAACCGCCGGAGGCTGCCAGCCGCAAGGTGCTGAGGTCATAGTTTTCCCGGCCGGGCGCCCGCAGCAGCGCCACATACATGCTGGGGACCCCTTCGAAGATGGTGACCTTGTCGCGCTGGATGATTTCCAGCGCCTTGACAGGGTCAAAGCGCGGAAGCAGGGTGACCGTGGCCCCGGCCATGACCGCGGAGTTGAGTGCGCAGGTCTGGCCGAAGATGTGGAAGAACGGCAGGCCGCCAAAAATTACGTCGCCGGGCTGGCTGTTGAACAGGCTCACAGACACCTCCGCATTGCTGCGCAGGTTCTCGTGCGTCAGCTCAGCACCCTTGGGCCTGCCCGTGGTGCCGGAGGTGTAAAGAATGACGGCTGTGTCGTCCTTGTCCGCCGGCGCAACCTCTGCCAGCGGCTCGAGCGGGGCAATGAGTGCCATGAAGCCGGCATCAATGGCGATGATCTCGGTTCCGGTTTCCGCCGCACCGGACGCAACTTCGCCCATCACCCCTTCCCAGGCAAAGGCCAGCGCGGCGCCCGAGTCCTGCAGGTGGTAGGCAACTTCCCGGCCCTTCAGAAGCGGGTTCAGTGGCACAACGATGGCCCCGTAGCGCAGGATGCCGTAGTAGATGGGCGGCATTTGCGGCAAGTTGGGCGAGATCAGTGCGACCCTGTCCCCCGGCTGCACGCCATGCCCGGCCAGCAGGGCGGCCACCTTGGCGCTGAGCACCTCCAGGGCGCCGAAAGAAATTTCAATGTCATCCAGTTTGATGGCAACGCCCGAGGGGTTTCGCTGGGCGGAGGCACCAACGATGCTGGCCAGGTTTGTCATGACTGCTCCTTAGCTTCCGAAGTAGCGGGGCCACACTGCCCCACCCCTCCACCCTAGCCTTTTGGACAGTGATCTGCGCCACATGTCTACCGGCGGGTAACGAAGCATTGTTCACGAACCCTTGGAATGAAGTAGAATATATGTTCTAATTTAGTCATGCGGTGGACAAGCCAACAACTAAACCAGCCAATCCTTCCCACCCCCGGCGACGCCGGACCGGCTCCCCTGTTGCCTCTGGCCGGCCTCGTCCAGAGTGTGCAGACGCCGGAGTTTGCCGGGATCACCTTTCACGAAGTGCTTTCCAAATCGGCCCTGAACAAGGTTCCACCCAGTTCCACCATGCCGTTTGAATGGACCGTCAACCCTTACCGGGGCTGTTCCCATGCGTGTGTGTATTGCTTTGCGCGCAAGAGCCACACGTACTTGAATTTCGACTCCGGCGTGGACTTTGACTCGCAGGTGGTGGTCAAGGTCAACGTCGCGGAGGTGCTGCGGAAGGAACTGCACAAGCCTTCATGGCGGCACGACCACGTGGCGCTGGGGACCAATACCGACCCCTACCAGCGCGCCGAGGGCCGCTACCGGCTCATGCCCGGAATCATCAAGACGCTTGCAGACTCGGGAACCCCGTTCTCCATCCTGACCAAGGGCACGCTGCTGGCCCGCGACATCCCTCTGCTGCAGGCCGCCGGTGAACAGGTCAGCGTGGGCATGGGCATCTCACTGGCCCTGCTCGACGAGGATCTTGCGCACCGGATCGAACCCGGGACGCCCTCCCCGAAGGCCCGGCTGGCCCTCATCAGCAAGTTGCGCGACGCGGGCCTGCCATGCGGGGTCATGGCCATGCCCATCCTGCCGTGGCTGACCGATTCCGAGCAGGCCCTGGACACCTTGTTCGCCGCACTTGCGGCAGCCGGCGCCACCGGCGTCAGCGCCGGGGCCCTGTACCTGCGGCCGGGAACACGGGAGTGGTTCATGGGCTGGCTTGCCAAGGAGCATCCGGCGCTGGTGGGCCGGTACCAGCGGCTCTACGGTTCAGGGGCCTATGCCTCCAAGGAATACCGGCAGTGGCTGTCCGGCCAGGTCAGCCAGGCAAAACTCCGCCATGGATTCGGCAGCCAGAACTTTGTCCACGACCCCCGGGTCGAGGAGGCCGGATACCCGGCGGGCAGCCTGCCGCGGCAATCCCGCACGGCCGGCTTCCGAACGTTCGCCGCGCCGGCGGATGCGGGCAGCAAAAAGGCGGGAACCCAGATTCTGGTTCCCGCCCTGGCCGATGCGGCCCCGACCTTGTTCTAGGCCGGAGCTGCCCCGTGCCTATCCGCTCTTACGGCGGAATTCACGCTTGTGGCTGGCCGCACCGTGCGTTGCGTTGATCTTGCCGCCACCGGCGGCCTCAACACTGCCGTGCTGCTTGTTCTTTTTGTTCTCCAGGGCCTGACGAAACTTCTCCTTGGTTTCCTCGCTGGCGCCTGAGGGGGTATTTTCGTCGTGATTGCCGTTTGTCATGGCACAACCTCCTTGGGGTCATCAGCACCCAGTCTGGCACAGCACAGTCTCATTTCAACACCGGTGCAACAATTAATCCCCGGTGTGGCGGCCGTCGGCGGCCTGCTGCACCAGGGCCCGCACAATGGGCAGGTCCGCTGGGATCCAGTCAAGGCCCAGAATCTCCGGGCCGTCCAGCCCCACCCACCGCAACAGGTCGTGGTCCTCCAGCGGCTCCGGCGTTCCTTCGTCCACCTCGGCCAGCCACACGCGCATGACGGCGCCGGCATTCAGGGGCCAGCCGCCCGCCGTCGGGCCTTCCAGTTCGGCACCCAGCGTTGCCCGGATGCCCAGCTCTTCGGCCAATTCCCGGTGCAAGGCCCCTTCGTGGCTTTCACCCGGCTCGACCTTGCCGCCGGGGAATTCCCACAGACCGGCAAATTCGGGCGGTGCGGTGCGCCTCGCGGCCAGGAGCTGGCGGGGCCGGGCAAGGCTGTCGAGCAGGGCGGCGCCCACGATTTGCTTGATAGTAGTCACGTGGCAAGTCTAGGCCGGGCGCCGGCCAACCGCCGTCGAACGTCTAGACTTGAAGGCGGCATCAGCGTGCCAGCCGCTGCGCATCGTGGCGCCGGCTCCTCCCGCCACCGGCGGACCCGGATACCCACCCTGCGAAAGTGCATTTCATGACCTCCTTTAAGTCCCGGCGCGACTCCGTGCCCACACCACCGGGCGTTGCCGCCTGGGCCATCCTGGCCCTGGCGGTCGGCGGCTTCGGCATCGGCACCACCGAATTCGCCATGATGGGGCTTCTGCCCAATGTGGCCGCAGGCCTTGGCGTCAGCGTTCCGACCGCTGGCCATGTCATCTCCGCGTACGCCCTCGGGGTGGTGGTGGGGGCGCCGCTGCTGGTGGCCGTCAGTGCGAAGATGCGGCGCAAGACCCTGGCCCTCATGCTCATGGGGCTGTTCACCGTGGGCAACCTGCTCTCCGTCTTTGCCCAGGACTACGCCACCCTGCTCGTCACCCGGTTCATCGCGGGGCTCCCGCACGGTGCATTCTTTGGGGTTGCCGCCGTCCTGGCCGCGTCGCTGGTGGCGCCCGGCAAACGGGGCAGGGCCATCTCCATGGTCATGATGGGCCTGTCCGTGGCCAACGTCCTGGGTGTTCCGCTGGCGACGTATGTGGGCCAGCAGTTTGGCTGGCGCTGGCTGTTCATCCTCGTGGCGTGCATCGGCGTCGTCACCATGGCGGCAATCTACGCCTTCATCCCAAACCACAAGGCCCAGGCGGATGCCAGCCTGCGCAAGGAACTGAGTGCGCTGCGCCGCGGCCAGGTGTGGCTGACCCTGTTGGTTGGCGTGGTTGGCTTTGGCGGGTTCTTCGCCGTCTACACCTATGTTGCCAACACCATGACCGACGTCGCCGGATTTGCTGCCGCCTTCCTCCCCGTGGTCGTGGGACTGTACGGCCTGGGCATGGTGGCCGGCAGCTACGTGGGCGGGCGGATGGCCGACTGGTCCGTCATGGGCAGCATCTACCTCATGATGGGCTTCATCGCCGTCATCCTCGTCATCTATGCCGCCACCGTCCACGTGCAGTGGATGGCGCTGCTCATGATCTTTGTCATCGGCGCGTCCGGTTCCATGCTGATTCCGTCCCTGCAGACACGCCTGCTCGACGTGTCACCGGGCGCCCCCACGCTCGCTTCCTCGCTCAACCACTCGGCACTGAACATGGCCAACGCGCTCGGCGCCTTTGTCGGCGGCTTGGTGATTACGTGGGGCTGGGGCTTCACCGCACCGGCCCTCGTGGGTGCCGCGCTGGCGGTGCTGGGACTCGGCATCGCCCTCTTTAGCGGCGCACTGGACAAGCTGGGGGCCCACCGCAAGGGCGGCGCCTGAGCACCTTTCACCCGTCCCGCGGAGGATCGGGAAGCAACACAAACAGTTGAGGTGTGGGGGTGTTTCTGAACCATTGGTTCAGAAACACCCCCACACCTCAACTTGTTTGCCGGCCGGGCCTGCCCGGCACCGGACGGGCACCGATGCCGGCTAGTGTTCGGCCTGTTCGCCGGCGGCTGCTTCTGCGTCTTTGGCGGCCTGGGCGGCGAGTTCGCTGGAATAGATGTCCGGCTCCAGGTAGATCATGGTGGCAATGGGGACTGCAGCCCGGACGCGTCGTTCTGCGTCGTTGATGACACTTGCGATGTGGGCGCCGGTGTCGGCGGCATCCACGCCAATCTTCGCTGCCACGAGCAGTTCCTCGGGGCCGAGGTGCATGGTCTTCAAGTGGATGATCTGGTTGACGCCGGGGCCAAGCAGGGCCGCTTCCACGGCCCGGACGTCCTCCACGGTGGCCGACTCGCCAAGGAGCAGCGACTTGGTCTCGACGGCCAGGATGACGGCGACAACCACCAGCAGCACACCGATCAAGGCGGTGCCGATGGCATCCCAGATGCCGTTGCCGGTCACGAGCGTCATGACAACGCCGAACAGGGCAAAGACCAGGCCCGTCAGTGCCGCAGCGTCTTCAAGCAGGATGACGGGCAGCTCGGGCGCCTTTGCGGTCTTGATGAACTGACCCCAGCTGCGCTTGCCGCGTGTGACGTTGGATTCCTTGATGGCCACGAAGAAGGACCGTGATTCGAGGGCGATCGCACCCACCAGGACGGCCAGTGGCACCCACCACCAGGTGCCTTCGATGCCGTGCGGGTCCTGCCACTTCTGGTAGGCCTCGTACAAGGCGAACAGGCCACCGACGCTGAACAGGATGATGGAGACGATGAAGGCGTACACGTAGCGTTCGCGCCCGTAGCCGAAGGGATGCTCCGGGCTGGCCTGCCGCTTCGCCTTCTTCCCGCCAAGCAGCAGCAGGAGCTGGTTGCCGGAGTCCGCCACTGAGTGGATGCCTTCGGCCAACATCGACGAAGACATGGTCAGGAAGTACGCCAGAAACTTCATGACGGCAATGGACAAGTTTGCAACGAGCGCGGCGACTATCGCCTTGCTGCCACCTGAATGAGACACAGTGGATTCCCCCTATTAGTGGGCGGGCCGGGGTGCCGAACCGCATGGACCCTGCGTCCACGGAAAAAGTTTACCCCGCCGCCTGGCCTCCCTAACTACGCCGCAGCGCAGGCAGCACCCAGCACTCCGGCACAAGGGCCGCCGTCGGGCATCAGGGCCTGCAGCCCGGCACCCAACCGGTGGTCAGTTCAGGCGGCGCTGCGCCCGGGCACTGGCGTAGAGGCACACCGTTGCCGCCGTGCCCAGGTTCAACGACTCCGCGGCGCCGTATACGGGGACGGCCACGCGGTGGTCGGCTAGGGCCTTTTCCTCCCCCGCCAAGCCCTGGGCCTCGTTGCCGAAGAGCCACATGGTGGGATCAGCGAGGTCGTACAGGGAATCAGGAATTTCCTGGTCAAAGGACCGTGCGGCGCTCTCGTCCTGAAGCAGGTCCAGGTTCAGCTGGCCGTAGCCGTCCGCCGCCAGGATGCCAATCCCGGCCGCCTTGGCCGCGGCCACCACCTCGGGCAGTTCGGCACCGAGGACAATGGGCAGGTGGAAGATGGAACCGGCGGTGGAGCGCACGGCCTTCGGGTTGTAGACGTCCACGCTGGACTGGGAGAAGATGACGGCATCGGCACCGGCGGCATCCGCGGCGCGCAGGACGGTGCCGGCGTTGCCGGGGTCCTGGACACGGCACAGCATGGCGACCAGCTTGGGCTTGGCGGCAATGACCTCGGCCAGCGGCACGTCGACAAAGTTGCACACGGCCACCACACCCTGGGGGGTGACCGTGTCCGTCATCGCGGCCAAAACCATTTCGCTGGCGACGCGCACCTGCAGGCGCGAGCCGGGGGCCACCTCCAGCAGTTCCGGGTACTTCTTCAGGCACTCCACGGTGGCGTACAGGGCTTCCACGACAGCGGTCCCGCCGGCAGCCAAGCAGTCGCTGTGCGCCCGCAGCGCCTCACGAACGGCCTGCGGCCCTTCAGCGAGAAACTGGCGCCGCTTTAAACGGCCCGAGCGCCCCACCAGCTTGGCAACTTCCCTCACTCGATCTGCTCGAGGATTGGTCATTGCTTCTGCTGGGGGGCGCCCGGGTTGATTCATGCTTAGGACTTTAGCAGCCACTCTGCATGATCAAGGAACTGGACGTTCCCTGGTGAAAATGCTACTTGGCCACCGGTGCCGAGGTGTCGGCAGGCAGTGCAGCCTTGGCCAGGCCCACCAGCGCGGTGAAGGCACCGGCGTCGTTGACGGCCAGGTCGGCCAGCATGCGGCGGTCAACCTCGATCTCGGCGGCCTTCAGGCCCTGGATCAGGCGGTTGTAGGTCAGGCCGTTGGCGCGGGATGCAGCGTTGATGCGCTGGATCCAGAGGCGGCGGAAGTCACCCTTGCGCTTGCGGCGGTCGCCGTAGCTGTACACAAACGAGTGCAGCAGCTGCTCTTTGGCCTTGCGGTACAGGCGTGAACGCTGTCCGCGGTAACCCTTTGCTCGCTCAAGAACAACCCGACGCTTTTTGTGGGCGTTTACAGCCCTCTTCACACGTGCCACGTGCGTACTCCTTCAAGTTTTAAAGATCCCAAGCCAATCATGCCAGGGAAGGCTTTGATGAAATGGTGATGGTCCTGAACTGGAAACGTCACCGATTGACTTGCGAAATTAGATGCCGAGCATCTTCTTGATGTTGCGAACGTCTGCCTTGGCGACCAGGAGGTCACCCTTGAGGCGGCGCTTGAGGCTGGAGGGCTTGTGCTCCAGGTAGTGGCGGCGGTTGGCCTGCTGGCGACGAAGCTTGCCGGAACCGGTCAGCTTGAATCGCTTCTTTGCACCACTGTGTGTCTTCATTTTAGGCATGAGGACCTGTCTCCTTACGTATCCACCGGCGCTGCCTGTGGTTCTCTTGCAGCGACTGGTTGGGTCACTGTGGGGGTGTATTCACCGCTGAAAAGATAAACCTTATTCAGCTGAGCTGGGGGTTTCGGCCGCAGGCGCGCTCTTTGCAGAGGCGGGCTTGGCGGCCGGTTTTGCTGCTGCCTTGGCAGCAGGCTTCGCAGCAGGCTTTGCTGCGGGCTTGGCCATGGGCTTCGGCATGGGGATGGGCTTTGCAGCCACGGGCTTGGGTGCGGCGGCCGGCTTAGGGGCGGCAGCCGGCTTGACCGGTGCTGCAGCCTTCGGGGCAGGCGCCTTGGCTGGTGCGGCCTTGGGAGCTGCAGCCTTCGGGGCGGCCTTGGCAGGCACGGCGGCGGGGGCCGGCTTCTCGGCCGGAGCCTCCTTCACCGGGGCTGCTTCAGCGGCGGGTGCTTCCGTCACGGCGGCGCTCTCCACGACTTCCTCGACCACCGGGGCGGCCTCGGCGGCGGGAGCCGTTGCGTCTTCGTTCAGGTGCAGGCCCTCGGGCAGCAGGTCGGCCAATGACTGGGTCATGGGCGCCTTGTTGTCGCGGTCCACGTCAACGCGGGCGGTGCCGTTGGCAACAGCCTCGTTGTGGGCCTTGGCGTCTGCACGCTGCTGGTTGCGGCGTGCTTCAGCCTTGGCTTCGGCCTTGTTCTTCAACGGACCGATGACCATGACCATGTTGCGGCCGTCAATGCGGGGGCTCGACTCGACGACGCCGACCTCGGCGACATCTTCGGCGAATTTCTGGAGCAGGCGGATGCCCATGTCGGGGCGCTGCTGCTCGCGGCCGCGGAACTGGATCATGGCCTTGACCTTGTCACCGGCTCCGAGGAAGCGGAGGGCGTGGCCGCGCTTGGTCTCGTAGTCGTGCTTGTCGATCTTGAGGCGGAAACGGATTTCCTTCAAGACGGTGTTGGTCTGGTTCTTGCGGGCTTCACGAGCCTTGACGGCGGCTTCGTACTTGTACTTGCCAAAGTCCATCAGTTTGCACACCGGCGGCTTTGCCGTCGGCGCTACCTCAACCAGATCCAAGTCGGATTCAGCCGCCAAACGGAGGGCGTCCTCAATGCGGACGATTCCTACCTGTTCGCCTGCCGGCCCAACCAACCGCACCTCTGGGACGCGGATTCGATCATTGATGCGTGGCTCGCTAATGTGTGGCTCCTGTTGCAAATGAAAAGGTGAGTACCACCAGCAACGGAGAAGGCCCCCAATTTGCTGATGCAATGGAGGCCTCGAAGATTTGGCACACGGCCCGTTGACGGACTGCGATCAACTTCCCCCTGGGAAGTGCCAACCTGAACCAGACAACGCCACGGATGGGTCGAAAGGTGGGAGAGGACTCCACTTGCAAACTCGCTGCCGCTTGATTTTCCTGTCCTGTGACTTTCGTCTTTCGGACACGAACAAATAACAGCAACGAGTCGGTCTGTGACAAGCTTAGCAGTATGAACACCCAAGATAATAATTCGGACACCCGCAACAGCTTCAACGAGTACCAGGAGGAGGCGCTCAGCGACGACCAGGCCGCCTCGGTGGTGCGCGACATCGCCGAAGTTCCGGCGATTGAAGTCATTACGACGGCGGCCGTCCACCTCATGAGCGCGGCGGCAGTCAAGTGCGGCCTGGCTGCCGGACCGGATGCGGAAGAACTGAAGGACCTGGATGAGGCACGCAAGCTGATCACCGCCCTGGCCGGCTTTGTCACGGCCGCAGCCCCCGAGATTGGCAGCCAGCATGCCGGACCGTTGCGCGACGGCCTGCGTTCCCTGCAGCTCGCCTTCCGCGAGGCCTCCACGATTCCCGACGCACCCGGCAAGGGTCCGGGCGAGAAGTTCACCGGACCGGTGAACTAACTCACTCCACTCCCGGTCCGTTTTATTCGGGCCAACATCATCGGGGCTGCAGCCGCAGGACGAGAATGGTCAATTTCCGTCCAGCAGCTGCAGCCCCGATGTGTTTAAGTCCACACCAGGCCGGGCCGGGCCGGGCCAGGTGAGGTCCGGGCCGGGCGGGCCAGGTCGGATCACACGGGGTCCGGCTGCCCCAGGACCTGGTCGAAGTCGTCGTCGCGGCGGCCGCCCGGTGCCTGGTTTTTCCGGCTGCGCCTGTTCCACATCGCCATGGCCGCCAATCCCGCAACGGCAAGGACCGCGCAGACGGCGCCCACCACAACGAATCCGGCCCACGGGCCCACGTTGTCGATCAAGGCGCCGGCAAAGGGGGCGCCCATGGCGTTGCCCATGGTCATCGACGAGCCATACCAGCCCATGGCCTCCCCGCGGCGCTTCTCCGTCACCAGGTCAGCGATGTGCTCGGCACTGGATGTGAGCACGGGAGCACACACGAGTCCCGGAGGGATGGAAAGCAGGCCCAGGGTCCAGGCATCGGTGGCAAAGCCCATGGGGATGATGAGCACGGCCATGGCCATGAGCAGCCACAGGGGGTTGATCGACTTGTGCAGGGCGCCGTAAATGATGCCGCCAACGATCGAGGCTCCGCACCAGAACACAAACACAATGCCCAGCTCGCCAATGAGGTCGTTGTGGCGCATGACGGCGACCATGCCCACGTTGGTGCCCGAGAGCACCAGCCCGGCGCCGAGGGAGGTGCCAAGAATGGCCAGCACGGCCAAGTTCACCCAGCCGAGGCTGTGCCTGGACCGCAGCCAGGCCCGGGCAAAGATGTTCCTGCCGGCAAGGTCGGGAGCCGGAGTGCTGTCCTGGGCGGGGCCGGCGTCAAGATTCCCGACGGATGCTCCGACCACCACGTAGGCACCCTTTTGGCCCGACCTGGTGGGCGGGTTGAACCACATCAGGAAGCCTCCGGCCACGGCCACCGACACACCGATGATGACAAGACCAACCGACGTGTGGGTGGTGGTGGCCAGCATGACGCCGGCGGCGGGGCCACCCATGAAAGTCAGCTCCCCGCCCATCGAGTCCAGCGCGTAGGCGGTGCGGCGCTGTTCAGCAGGCACCATGACACTGAGCGCCTGGCGCACCACGGAAAAGATGGGGACGGCAAAGAGCCCGCCGATAAATGCGGCGACGATCAGCAGCTGGAAGTTCAACAGGGGCGCCGTGCTCCAGACCACGAGTTCCGCCACAACGGAGGGAACGAGTGCCCTTCGCAGGCCGTAGATGTCCACCATGCGCCCGCGCCACGGCGCCCCGAAGGCCATACCGATGGTGATGGCGGCTGCCACGGTTCCGGCGGCAGCGTAGCTCATGCCCATGGTTTCCACCACGTGCAGGGTGAGCAGGACTCCGGCGGCCGCGTGTGGAATGCGGGCGACCATGGCGATCAACAGCAGCCGGCGTACGGGTCCGACCGCAAGGATTTCGCGGTAGGCGGCAAAGTTCACTGAAGGGAACCGTCTCTCTTGTGATGCATCACAGGAGAACGTCGGCGCTTCCCGTGGTGGTTAGGTCTGTTGGTGGCGCAGTCGAAGCTGGACGGAATCGACGTTCTGAGCAAAGACGTCGTCGCGTGCCCAGTACTGCTGCAGGTGGGTGATCACACCATTGAGTGCGGACTGGTCGAGCCCGGGCCCCAGGGTGAGGGTGACGCACAGTTCCGGTCCGGTTCCGCCGCCCGATACCAACCGTCCAGACGGTTCAACATCGGTGTCCCACTGGGATTCTATGCCCTGTCCGGCGCTGGCGGAAATACCGGCCACAAGTGGATGGCCGAGGTCCTCCAACGACCGTTCGAGCGCCGTCGCAACAGCCGGATTTTCGTAGCTGGGCAGCCATACGTGCTGCTGGGCCAAGGCCCACATGGCCGGGCGCCGCACTACAAACGGACGCTGGGAACCGGGGTCCAGGACCATCAGCTGCGCCTCTTCGGCCACCGCGGACAGCGCAGCACGTGCAGCGTAGACCGCCACGGGCCGTGCCTCGGGGTGCCACTTGGCCAAGGCTTCGGCGTGGGTGAAGGCGGGCAGGGCCCGCCTTCCGTCCGGTCCCTGCAGGGTGACCAGGGCCATGTCCGATTCCTTGTCGGACACCAGCCCGTTCTCCCCCACAGTCTGCTCGGCCAGCTGGGCCACGATGGGAATGAACACCCGCGCCTGCGCGAGCGAGGCGACCACGGCGGCCTCCGTGCCGTCACCGGCGGCAAGTTGCGCCATGGCGGCGGCAAACGCAGCGTCCATGGCGCCGTCGTCCGCGTCAAAGTTGTGGTACTTTTCCTGCGCCGGCAGGTCCCGGCCGGCCCACGGCTGCCCGGCAGAATCGGTGGTGCCTCCTGCCCCGGCCAGCGCCGCAGCGATGTGTCCGGGCAGGTGCTTTTTGGGCGTCTCGGTCATGGCCTAGCGGCGGCCTGCAACGTCGAGGGCCTGCGGCAGCGTGAACTGGCCCGAGTACAGTGCCTTGCCAATGATGGCACCCTCAACGCCCTCGCCCACCAGTTCGCGCAGCACGCGCAGGTCCTCGAGGCTGGAGATGCCGCCCGAGGCCACCACGGGCTTGTCCGTGCGCGAGCACATTTCGCGCAGCAGTTCCACGTTGGGGCCGCGAAGGGTGCCGTCCTTGGTGACGTCGGTGACCACGTAGCGGGCGCAGCCGGCATCTTCGAGGCGGGCCAGGACCTCCCAGATGTCCCCGCCTTCCTTGGTCCAGCCGCGGCCGGCAAGTGTGGTGCCGCGGACATCAAGTCCGACGGCGATCTTGTCGCCAAAGCGGTCGATCACCTTGGCGGTCCATTCCGGGTTCTCCAGTGCGGCGGTGCCGAGGTTGACGCGGCCGACGCCGAGGTCAAGGGCACCCTCAAGCGAGGCGTCGTCGCGGATGCCGCCGGAGAGCTCCACCTTGACGGAGAGCTCCTGAACCATTTCGCGCAGCAGCGCCACGTTGGAACCGCGGCCGAAGGCTGCGTCAAGGTCCACCAGGTGGACCCATTCGGCGCCGTTGTTCTGCCAGTTCAGTGCCGCCTCAAGCGGCGAGCCGTACCCGGTTTCCGAGCCGGCCTCGCCCTGCACCAGGCGCACGGCCTGCCCGTCGGCAACATCCACGGCGGGCAGCAATTCCAAAATGGGGGTGGTCATGGGATCCTCAACATCAACTAGAAAACTGTGAATTCTGGCGGCGGCACAAATGCCGCGTATTACTGGGTGAAAAGGTATGCCGCCACAAGTGACATGACGGCCAGAAAGGCGAAGCTGTACGGAATCCAGCGGGCAGTCTTTTGCTGGTAGAACGTGTAGGCGCCGCCTATGAGCAGCCCGGCGAGGGCCATCAGCAACAGTGAGTACATCAGCCGGCCGCCGGTGCGGGCGAAGCGGGTGCAACCGGTGCGGACACCCGCAGGGAGGACACCCAGTTGCGCAGCAGGCGTGCCCCGGCGTCGCCTGACTTTTCCGGGTGGAACTGGGTGGCGCACAGCGGGCCGTTTTCGACGGCTGCGATGAACGGCGCTCCGTGCTCGGACCAAGTCACCAGCGGCGGGCGCATCTTGGGCTGCAGCACCTCAAAGTCCCACTTTTGCACGCCGTATGAGTGGACGAAGTAGAATCGCTCGTTCTCCACGCCCTCGAAGAGCGTGCTGCCCTCGGGTGCCTCAATGGTGTTCCAGCCCATGTGCGGCACCACGTCGGCAGGGAGCAGTTCCACGGTTCCGGGCCACTCCCCCATGCCTTCGCGGTGCACGCCGTGCTCCACTCCGGCATCGAAAAGCACCTGCATGCCCACGCAGATGCCCAGCACGGCGCGGCCCCCTGCGACGCGGCGGCCGATCATGCGCAGCGCATCGACATGCTTGAGTTCATCCATGACGGATCCGAAGGCGCCGACGCCGGGCACCACCAGCCCGTCGGCATTGAGGACGTCGTCCGCCTTGGCACTGAGCGTGACTGTGGCACCGGCCCGTTCCAGGGCGCGCACGGCCGAGCGGACGTTGCCGGAACCGTAGTCCAGGACTGTGACGGTGGGTTGCACTGCTGTGGTTTCAGAACTCACAAAAGGCCCTTCGTGGAGGGGATCCCCGTGACGCGGGGATCAGGTTCGACGGCTGAACGCAGCGCCCGGGCAAAGGCCTTGAACTGTGCCTCGACAATGTGGTGCGGATCCCGGCCGGCAATGACTGTCATGTGCAGGCAGATCTGGGCGTGCAGTGTGATGGCTTCAAACACGTGGCGTGTCAGCGAACCGGTGAAGTGACCGCCGATGAGGTGGTATTCCTGGCCCGCGGGCTCCCCGCCGTGCACCAGGTACGGGCGGCCGGAGACATCCACAACGGCGTTCGCCAGTGCCTCGTCGAGCGGGATGGTGGCCTCGCCGAAGCGGCGGATGCCGGCCTTGTTGCCGAGCGCTTCCTTGAGGACCTCGCCCAGCGAGATCGCCACATCCTCCACCGTGTGGTGGGCGTCGATGTGGGTGTCGCCGGTGGCCTTGATGTTCATGTCAATGAGCGAGTGCTTGGAGAGCGCCGTGAGCATGTGGTCGTAGAACGGCACGGACGTGTCGATGCTGGACACCCCGGTCCCGTCAAGGTTGATTTCAACCATGACACTCGACTCGCTCGTGGCACGCTCCAAGCGGGCGGTCCGACCCTGGCCGGGCGTAATCTCAGTCATTCCAGCAGTCCTTTGGTCCACGTGCGCATCCCTGCCCGGCGGCGCAGGGCAGCAACGGGCGCACAAACGTCTTTGTGATTGTCTCCAGTTTAGGAGAGTGGGCACGGTATTGCCCAAACAGTCCACCCGGTGGGCGCAGTTTCCGCGGCGGCCGACGCCGGAACGCGCCGACGCGTCAGCCGGCGAGGATGGCGCGCATGCCGTCGAGGAACGCCGTAGTCTCGGCCTCCGTGCCGGCGGTGACGCGCAGGTGCCCGGGGATTCCCACGTCGCGGATGAGAACCCCGCGGGCCAGAAGTGCCTCCCAGACGGCACTGGGGTCTTCCAGCCCGCCAAAGAACACAAAGTTGGAATCCGAGGGCGCCGGAGTCAGGCCCAGCTCAATCAGCCCGTCGACGATCCGGTCGCGCTGGACCTTGATGGCCTCGACGTTGGCCAGCAGTGAGTCAGAGTTGCGCAAGGCGGCAACGGCCGTCGCCTGGGTGATGGCCGAGAGGTGGTAAGGAAGGCGGACCAAACGCAGCGCGTCGGTGACTTCGGGAGCGGCGGCCAGGTAGCCCAACCGGGCGCCGGCCATGGCGAAAGCCTTGCTCATGGTGCGCGAGACAACTAGGCGGGGACGGCCTTCGAGTACGCTCAGCGCACTGTCAGTTCCGGTGTGGGAGAACTCGGCGTATGCCTCGTCAACGATGACCATGGTCTGCGAGGCCTCACCGGCTTCGTATACAGCTTCAACTACGTCCAGGCCGAGTGCCGTACCGGTGGGGTTGTTCGGTGAGCACAGGATGACCAGGCTGGGCGCCTGCTCCCTGACCTGGGCTGCTGCAGACTCGGCGCTGAGGCCGTAGTCCCCGGCGCGGACGCCGGCAAGGTAGGTGGTTCCTGTACCGCTGGCGAGCAGCGGGTACATGGAGTACGTGGGAGGGAAGCCCATGACAGTCCGTCCGGGCCCACCGAAGGCCTGCAGGAGTTGCTGGAGGACTTCGTTTGAACCGTTGCCAGCCCAAATGTTTCCTTCATCCAGGCCGTGCCCCAGGTAGGAGGCCAGTTCCTGCCGCAGCGTGGTGAATTCCCGGTCGGGGTAGCGGTTGAGGTGGTTCAGCTCTCCCGCCACGGCGGCGAGGATTGCATCCCTGGCATCTTGCGGAACACCAAAGGTGTTTTCGTTGACGTTGAGCAAGATGGGCACATCCAGCTGGGGCGCACCGTAGGGGTGCTGTCCGCGCAGGTCGTCGCGGAGGGGCAATTGTGCGAGGCGTTCGAACTGATCCATGCCTTCAGCTTATTTGCAGTGACCCAAAAACACCGAAATCGTTTCGTCGTGCGGACGTCGGCAGCGGAGCAAGATTGCCGCCATTACTTCGGCAGCGGGACAAACAACTGCTGGCCGGCCTGCAGGACTCCGGCGCCAAGCTCATTCAGGGCCACAATCTCCTGCACCACGTCTCGGACGTTTCGGTTGGGGTCGACGCCTGCGGCAATGCTCCACAGGGTATCGCCTTCCAAGACAGTCACGGTGGTGGCGTAGTCGGCCATGTCCACGGTGGAATACTGCGTGGCCGCATGGGCCGGGCTGACCATGGAGCCGAAAATGACGCCAAGGCAGGCGAACACCAGCGCACCTGCGGCGACGATGGCCGGAATGCCGAAGAAGACGAGCCGGCCCCGCCTGGTCAGCTGGAGCCCCTGGACTGTGGGCAGGGAGGGTGCGGTTGCAACCATTGCGTTCATGACTTCTGGTCCTTTCGCTGTGGAGTTGGATCCGCGGCCACTTTCACCCCTAGGATCAACTTTCCATGCTTCATATCTTCGATAGAACGTATGTTCTATCTTGCTACTAGTACAGTTTTAGCATCTATGGACGACACTTGCCAAGGGCTGATAGAACAAACGTTTGAAATTAGCCCTCGCGTGGCTTAAACTTGGAGTACAAGGATTGGCCGCTAGAAGCAGTCCACCAGCAGGCACCGACATTGTTTGGTGCAGCCACGAAAGGACCGATGGAACCATGGAGCTTCCCGACCCACCGCACCGCATTCCCCAGGCACCCAGCCGCGCCGGCATGAAGGGGCTCACTGTTCGGCAAAAGAAGATCCTTGAGTGCATCCAGCGCTCCATCGCGGACAAGGGCTACCCGCCGTCCATGCGGGAGATTGGCGACTCCGTGGGGCTGGCCAGCCTGTCAAGCGTCACGCACCAGCTGACACAGCTTGAGCGCCACGGCTATCTGCGGCGTGATCCCAAGCGCCCCCGGGCCATGGAGGTCCTCATCCCGCTAGTCCTTGACGACGGCAAGGTGGAAATTGAGGGAGTCAGTTCACCCAAGTCGCTGCGCAGCTCGAACGGCCTGAACTTTGCCGAACTCAGCAGTTCCTCAGACACCGCGTTTGTGCCGCTCGTGGGGCGCATCGCCGCCGGCGGTCCCATCCTGGCCGACCAGGCCGTGGACGACATCATGCCGCTGCCGCGTCAAATTGTGGGCAGCGGCGAGCTGTTCATGCTTAAGGTTCAGGGTGATTCCATGATCGACGCCGCCATCTGCGACGGCGACTGGGTTGTGATCCGCCAGCAGAACACCGCCAACAACGGCGACATTGTGGCGGCGCTTCTCGAAGACGAAGCCACCGTCAAGACGTTCCGCCAGCGCGACGGCCACATCTGGCTGCTGCCGCAAAACACGCGCTATGAGCCGATCCTTGGCGACCACGCCACCATCATGGGCAAGGTCGTCTCCGTGCTGCGCAGCCTGTAGGCGGCTCGTCGGGCAGGCGGCCCGCGGCGGAGTTGTGCAGCGTGCCGGCGAAGTGGCCCGCACGCCTGGAATGTGGTCATCAGGGAGATTGCGTTCATCAGGAAGAAAACTTGAGGCGCCCCGGATCGGAGTCCGGGGCGCCTCTTCCTGTCTGTGCTGCTCTGTGTTCCTGGCTGCGTTCCTGCGCAGTGCGTGCCGCGGAGGCGGGAGCTACTTTCCGGACAGACGCTGGAGGGCCGACAACGCCACAGCACGGTCCTTCGTGGCCCAGAATGGTGGCAGTGCCGCCCGCAGGAATCCGCCGTAGCTGGCGTTGGCAAGCCGCGAGTCCAACACGGCAACAACGCCTCGATCCTGGCTGGAGCGGATCAGCCGGCCAACCCCCTGTGCCAGGCGTACGGCGGCATGGGTGGCGGAAATGGCAATGAAACCATCGCCCCCGCTCTGGGCGACGGCCCGTGCGCGTGCCGTGACGAGGGGATCGTCGGGGCGCGGGAACGGAATCCTGTCGATGACCACCAGGCGGCAGGATGCCCCTTGGACGTCAACTCCCTGCCACAGAGACATCGTGCCGAACAGGCAGGTGTCCGGTTCGTCGGCAAATTGCTTGATGAGCCCGGACATCGAGGAATCGCCCTGGCAGAGGATTTTCACCTTCAGCTTTTTGCGCAACTTCTCGGCCGCATCCTCCGCCGCCCGCCGGGAAGAGAACAGTGCCAGTGTGCCGCCGCCGGCAGCGGTGATCAGCTCAGCCAGTTCATCCAGCTGTTCCGGCGATGTGCCGAAGCCGGGTTTTTGCAAGTGGGCGGCCACGTACAGCATGCCCTGTTTGGGGTAGTCAAAGGGCGATCCGACGTCGGCCCCGCTCCAGGCCGGTGCACTGGGGCCCAGCAGTCCCAATCCCCCGGCCGTGGCCTGGAAGGAGTCGCCAATGGCGAGCGTGGCCGATGTCAGGACCACCGTCCGGTCAGCAAACAGGCCCTCCCGCAGCTTCATGGCGACGCTCAACGGGGCGATGTTGATGGTGGCCGGTTCATCGGGGTCAGCCTTCTGGTACCCCTTCCCCGGCGCAAAGGTGCCGGGGCGGGAAGCCCACACCACTTCACGGGCCTCGGCGGCCGCGAGCAGCCGTTCGCACAGGTCGAAGATCAGGTTCAGTCTCGACCGGGCAATGGACCGGCCGCCGTCAACGGAGGCGTTTCCATCCGGCTTGGAGTCGGAGAGGGCAGCCCGGACGGCATCGCGCACCTGCTCGACGGCCTGCGCCTGGGCGTCGTTGAGCCCGTTGGGCATGAGGCCTTCGGGCACCCCGGCCAGGGCAAAGTCCAGGGCGGTGGCGCCTGCGTGCAGCGCGTCCACGGACACCCCGGTGTGCTTGCGGGTGCTCGAGGCCGCGGCCTGCACCATCTGCACGGAGAGCTGGCCGGTGACAGCCCCGGTCACCCGGTCCTGCAGCTCATGGGCTTCGTCCACCACCACGACGTCATACTCGGGAAGCACTGCGATGCCTTCAAAGGCGCTGATGGCCAGCATGGCGTGGTTGGTCACCACAATGTCCGCGTCGGCCCCGCGGGCACGGGCCAGCTCGGAGAAGCACTCCGTGGCGAGCGGGCATTTTGCCGCGCCAAGGCATTCCATGGACGTGACGGAGACCTGCCGCCAGGCACGGTCGGTCACGCCGGGGACCAGTTCGTCGCGGTCGCCGGTGTCCGTGTCCTGGGCCCACTCGCGCAGCCGCACCACTTCCTTGCCCAGGGCAGAGGTGGGCCCCGTACCGGAGCCGGGCAGGTGGGCGACGCTGTTGTCCTCCCCCAGGCTGAACAGTGCACCCTCCCCTGTATCTTCCGAGGGGAAGCCGCCGCCGAGCTTTTGCTTGCAGACGTAATTGCTGCGGCCCTTGACCAAGGCCACGTCGATGGGGCGCGGCAGCACAGGTTCCAGCGCCGCAAGCAGCCGGGGCACGTCACGACCCACGATCTGCGCCTGCAGCGCAAGCGTTGCCGTGGCCACGACGGCGGGTTTGTCGCTTGTCAGTGAGTTGACGATGAGCGGGATCAGGTAGGCCAGGGATTTGCCGGTGCCGGTCCCCGCCTGGACGAGCAGGTGCTCATTGTTCTCGATGGCCGCCACCACCCGGCGAACCATTTCGTGCTGGCCGTCGCGGCGCTGGCCTCCCATGGTTTCCACCGCACGGTCCAGCAATTCCAGTGCCTGCGCGGACAGTTTGCTTGTTGGCTGGGCGGTCTCAGGCATGTTGGATAAACGGTTCCACTTCAGCAGCCAGGTCCTCCCGGACCCTCACATGCACCAGCGTGCCACTCTCGCCGTGCTCGACGCTGATGATCTCCGAGTCGCTGCGGTGCAGCTTGTTCAGGATGTCCCCGCGGTCGTAGGGCACCAGCAGGGTCAGGGTGACGCTGGGGTGCGGGATTCCCTCGGCGATGGCGGCCAGCAGTTCCTCGATGCCATCCCCCGTGCGGGCGGAGACCACCACTGAGCGCGGCTCCCGGTGGCGCAGGCGCTCCACCACGAAGGGGTCTGCAATGTCCGCCTTGTTCAAAATGATGATCTCGGGGATTTGCAGGGCACCGACCTCACCAAAGACATTGCGGACAGCAGAGATCTGCCCCTCGGGGTCTGGGTGGGAGGCGTCCACAATGTGAAGGATCAGGTCTGCGTCCGCCACTTCCTCCAGGGTGGAGCGGAAGGCCTCCACCAGCTGGGTGGGCAGTGCCCGGACAAAGCCCACGGTGTCGACGAGCGTGTAGCCGAGGCCGTCGACCGTCTCCGTCTTGCGGACTGTGGGATCAAGAGTGGCGAACAAGGCGTTCTCCACCAGCACCCCGGCGTTCGTGAGCCTGTTCAGCAGGGACGACTTGCCGGCGTTTGTGTAGCCGGCGATGGCCACGGATGGGACGCTGTTGCGCTTGCGGTTGGCCCGCTTGGTTTCGCGGGCCGGTGCCATGGCGGCAATTTCCCGGCGCAGCTTGGCCATCCGGGTGCGGATCTTGCGGCGGTCCAGTTCCATCTTGGTTTCACCGGGGCCGCGCGAGCCGATGCCTCCGCCGGCGGCACCGACCCGGCCGCCCGCCTGACGTGACATGGACTCGCCCCAGCCGCGCAGGCGCGGCAACAGGTATTCCATCTGGGCCAGTTCGACCTGTGCCCGGCCTTCACGGGACTGAGCGTGTTGGGCAAAGATGTCCAGGATCAGTGCCGTGCGGTCAATGACCTTGACGTGGACGACTTCCTCCAGGGTGCGCCGCTGTGACGGTGACAGGTCCCCATCGATGATCACGGTGTCGGCGCCGGTGGCGTGGACAATCTCCTTCAGTTCTTGTGCCTTGCCTTGGCCGAGGAATGTTGCGGGGTCGGGTTTGGCGCGCCGCTGCACCAGTCCGTCCAGGACCTCTGAACCAGCTGTTTCCGCCAAGGCGGCAAGCTCGCGGAGGGAGTTTTCAGCGTCGGCCATGGTGCCTGCCGACCAGAGTCCGGCCAAAACGACCCGCTCCAGCCGCAGCTGGCGGTATTCAACCTCGGTGACGTCCTCCAGCTCGGTGGACAGGCTGGCCTTCCGCCGCAGTGCATTGCGGTCCGCGAGCTCGCTCTGGTCCCCGTCAAAACGGCTGTGCTGGAAATCAAGGGAGGAAACGGCCTGTGCCGTTCCGGCCAGGGGGCGTGCAGCGGGGGTGCCGCCGTGGGGGTCCTGCGCGTCCATGTCCAGCTCTTCCCGTACGGCGCGCACGGCCGCAGCATCCTTGGCGAGGATTCGGTCGATGACCGCCTCAATCTCAGCGGTGGAAAGCTCCGTCGCGGATTCGTTGCGGTCCTGCTGGTCGTCGTCGGAGGGGTGGGGTGCAGATGCGTTGGACATATTCTCCTTATAGTCTCTTACCCCAATCGTAGTCCGGCCCGCCCACACGCACACCTTCGCCGGCCCCGCCCTGTGGATAACCGGCACACCGGTTAGGTGCGCCTAGATACACATTCGGCGGTTTGGGCACTAATCTGGCAGGACTATGGGTACTCAGGGTGCAGAGCACTATTTCAGTTCACAGCCGGCAACGCCGATGAAACGTCGACCCCTCAGCGTGGTCCTGGCCGGGGAGAAGCGGAATCTTCAGACGGCCGGTGGCATCTTCAGCCCTGACGGGGTGGACAAGGGCACCACCATCCTGCTGAATGAGGCCCCGCCGCCGGCAGCGGAAGGGAACTTGCTGGACATTGGCTGCGGCTGGGGCCCCATTGCCCTCACCCTGGCCCTTCGCTCCCCCGCCGCCACCGTTTACGCCGTTGACGTCAATGAGCGTTCCATTGAGCTGACCCGCGAGAATGCGGCCTCCCTGGGGCTTCAGAACGTGGTCGCGTCCACGCCCGACGCCGTCGATCCCGCCGTGCGGTTCGACACCATCTGGTCAAACCCGCCGATCCGTGTGGGCAAGTCGGAGCTGCATTCAATCCTGCTGATGTGGCTGCCCCGCCTGGCCCAGCACGGCAACGCCTACCTGGTGGTGCAAAAGAACCTGGGCTCCGATTCACTGCAGCGCTGGCTTGCGGCGGAGCTCGCCGAACAGTTCCCGGAGGCCGGTTTCAGCGTCAGCCGCGACTCCACCAACAAGGCCTTCCGCATCCTCCGGGTGGTTCGCAACAACCCCTAGAGGTCCTGTAGCAGACCGTCCGCCAGCACGCCCTCGGCAACGATGACGGCCAGCCCGCTCAGTTCCACATGCTCGCGGCCCCCGGCGCCGGGGAAGAACCGCACCCCCACCACGCCTCCGGGGATCGTCACTGCCCATTCGTCCGGCGCACCGTCACCGGCCCAGAAACGGGTGGCGGCTGCTGCTGCGCAGGCACCCGTGCCGCAGGACAGGGTTTCCCCGACCCCGCGCTCGTGGACACGCATGGTGATGTGCCCGACGTCGTCCGTCACCAGGGGCTCTGCCGGCACCACAAACTCCACATTGGTCCCGGACGGCGGAAGCGGGATGACGTCCGGCGTCCCGGACAGGTCCAGCGCCGCGAGGTCGGACTGTTCCTGCAGGGCCACCACGGTGTGCGGGTTTCCCATGGTGATGGACAGGGCCGGGCGGGGCTCGGCCAGGCCGGCGGACTCCACGACGGAATCAACGCCGCGCTCCGAGGCATGGCTCGGATGGATGAAGTCCCACGGGCCCATGTCAACCCGGTAGCCGCCGGCCGTGCATGCCACCTTCTTGACGCCTGCGCGCGTGCCGATGGACAGTTCCTCGCCGTCCTTCAGCGCCACGAGGCCCTGTGTGATGAGGAAGTGGGCGAAGACGCGCACCCCGTTGCCGCACATTTCCGAGAGCGAGCCGTCGGCGTTGTAGTAGTCCATGAACCATTCGGCGTCCGGGTTCTCTGCCAGCACGTCGGCACCTTCGGGAAGTGCCCGAGAGCGGACGGCACGGATGAATCCGTCGCCGCCGAGGCCCCGGTGGCGGTCGCACAAACGCGCGACCTGTTCGGCGGTCAGTGTGCGGGCGCCGTCCGGGTCGGCCATGAGGACAAAATCGTTGCCGGTGCCGTGGCCCTTGGAAAAGCGCATGCCGGTCAGCGGAAAAGTGGCGTCAGTCATTGTTTAAGGGTAAGGCACCGGGCGGACCAGATCCGCGGCGGCCGCGGCCAGGTCCGGTTGTGACCAGTCGAGCCAGTGCACGCGGGGGTCGGCCCGGAACCAGGTGAGCTGGCGGCGGGCGAACTGCCGGGTGGCAACGATGGTCTCTTCACTGGCCTGTGCCACGGTGGAGTCGCCGTCGACGACCCGCAGGAACTGCTGGTAGCCGAGCGCCTTGTGCGCCGTGCGGCCCTCCCGCAACCCCTCGGGGATGAGTGATTCCACTTCGGCGAGCAGGCCGGCGTCGACCATTGTGTGAACACGCAGGGCAAGGCGTTCGTGAAGTTTCACACGGTCGCCGTTGAGGCCGATCTGGACCGTGGGCGAGACGTACTCGCGCTCGGGCATGAAGGAGCTGAAGGTGCGGCCTGTCAGCGCGTGGACTTCCAGGGCCCGGACCGCGCGCTTGCCGTCGTTGATGCGGGCGGCTGATACGGGATCCACGGCTGTCAGGCGCGCCAGCATGGCCGGCAGCCCGTGCCGTGCCAGGTCCGCCTCGAACGCAGCCCTCACCTTCGGGTCGGTGCCCGGGAATTCAAGGACGTCGATGGCAGCCCTGTTGTACAGCCCGGAGCCGCCCACCAGGATCGGCAGCTTTCCACGGGAGCGAATGTCGGCGATGGCCGCCCGCGCCATCCGCTGGAAGTCCGCCACCGTGGTGTCCTCCCAGACGCCGAGGAAATCCATCAGGTGGTGCGGGACGCCGCGCCGTTCGGCCGGTGGCAGCTTGGCCGTGCCAATGTCCATGCCGCGGTAGAACTGCATGGAGTCGGCGTTGACAGCCTCACCATCGAAGCGTTCGGCCAATTGCAGCGCCAGTTCCGACTTGCCCGAGCCGGTGGGTCCGACCACGGCGACCAGGGGCAGGGCGGCAGAGCCCGTTGCGGCCGGCCCCGGCTCCGGGGCCGGCACAGACGCAGGGATCACGCTGTCCGGACCGGCAGCGAGGGCATGCCCAGGCTCACCTTCGGCCGGGCGCCGTCCGACTGGCCGCCGGCAGCAGGCACTCCGCAGGAATCAGCCTGGGCCAGGTCCCATGCGTCGCCGGCGCGCGAGCGTCGCAGGTGGTAGGTCTCCGGCGTGGGGTCCGCGACCAGGTGGAAGGCGGCCGCCTCGGTGATGGTGACAGTGACGAGATCGCCGGGGCGCGGGGTTTCGGCGCCGTCGGGGACGCTGAAGTGCACAAGGCGCTGGTCCTGGGCCCGGCCGGAGAGCCGGTTGGTTTCGACGGCCTTGCGTCCCGACTGTGCCGTGACCATGACCTCGACCTGACGCCCCACCTGCTTCGCGTTCTCCTCGGCGGCGATCCGGTCCTGCAGCGCCGTCAGGCGCAGGAAGCGCTCCTGGACAACCTCCTTGGGCAGCTGGTCCGGCAGGTCCGCGGCGGGCGTGCCGGGACGCTTGGAGTACTGGAAGGTGAAGGCGGTGGCGAAGCGCGACTTTTCAACGACGTCGAGTGTTGCCTGGAAGTCCTCCTCGGTCTCGCCTGGGAAGCCGACGATGATGTCGGTGGAGATGGCGGCGTGCGGCATCTGTTCGCGGACCTTGTCCAGGATGCCCAGGAACTTCGCGGAGCGGTAGGAGCGGCGCATGTCCTTGAGGACCTTGTCGGATCCTGACTGCAGGGGCATGTGCAGCTGCGGCATGACGTTGGGGGTTTCGGCCATGGCTGCGATGACGTCGTCGGTGAAGGCGGCGGGGTGGGGGCTGGTGAAGCGGACGCGCTCCAGTCCCTTGATCTCGCCGCAGGCGCGCAGGAGCTTGCCGAAGGCGAGGCGGTCGCCGAATTCGACGCCGTAGGAGTTGACGTTTTGGCCCAGCAGCGTGACCTCGATGGCGCCGTCGTCGACGAGGGCCTGGATTTCGGCGAGGATTTCTCCGGGGCGGCGGTCGCGTTCCTTGCCACGCAGGGACGGGACGATGCAGAAGGTGCAGGTGTTGTTGCAGCCCACGGAGATGGAGACCCAGCCGGAGTACACGGAGTCACGCTTGGTGGGCAGTGTGGAGGGGAAGACGTCGAGGGATTCCAGGATTTCCATCTGGGCGTCGGCGTTGTGGCGGGCGCGCTCCAGCAGCACAGGCAGGGCTCCGACGTTGTGCGTGCCGAAGACGACGTCCACCCAGGGGGCGCGCTTTTGGATGGTGTCGCGGTCCTTTTGGGCGAGGCAGCCGCCCACGGCGATCTGCATCCCGGGGTTGGTCTCCTTGACATGGGCCAGCATGCCAAGGTTGCCGTACAGCTTGTTGTCCGCGTTTTCCCGGACCGCGCAGGTGTTGAACACCACGACGTCGGGGCTGGGTCCCACCGGCTGCCCGTGGCCGTCCAGCTCACCCGTGGCACCGGCATCATCAAAGGCGACCAGGCCGGCGGTTTCCAGCAGGCCGGCCATGCGCTCGGAGTCGTGGACGTTCATTTGGCAGCCGTAGGTGCGCACCTGGTAGGTGCGGGGACGGACTGCTGTGCTGCTTGCGTTTGCGGACGAATCGACGCTGTTTTGAATCAGGCTCACCGTACAAGCTTAAGACCTGCCGTGCAGTTCGGCTAAACCGCCTGCGCACACGCCCCGGCCGGCGCCGGGCCTGCGAGGCGCGGCAGGAACCGGTGTCAGTACCAGCCGACGGATTCGGAATGGTCCCATGCCGCGCAGGGTGAACCGTAGCGGCCGCTGATGTAGCTGAGGCCCCAGTTGACCTGCGTACGGTAGTTGCTGAGCCAGTCGCTTCCGGCGCTGGCGTAGCCGCTCGCGGGGTAGGCCTGGGCGATCCCGTAGGCGCCGCTGGAGGGATTGGTGGCGTTGGTGCGCCACCCGGATTCGCGCTCCCAGAGCCTGTTGAGGCATTGGAACTGGTCCTGGCCCCACCCATACGATCCGAGCGCACCCATGGCGTACGCCTTGGCGCCGACGGGGTCGTTGACCACACCGCCGGGGATGTCCGGCACCAGCGGTGGCAGCGGTTCCACCACGGGCGGGGCGGGAGCCGGAGCCGGATCCGGCACCGGGGCCGGCGCAGGGGAAGGGGCCGGGGCAGGGGAAGGGGCCGGCCGGGGCTCCGTCTTCGGTTGTGTCACAGGGGCCTGTGTGGGCACCGGAACAGGCCTTGCCACGGGGGCCGGCACCGGGAACGGCTGCTGCTCGGGCGCGGGCTTGGCGGCCTCGGCTGCCGCGTTCCGGGCGTCTTCAACCGCATGCTCCTTGGCTTCTTGGGCGGCCTCGTAGTTGGCCTGCGCAGCCTGGCCCAGCCGGTACTCGTGCTCTTGGGCAACTGTGGTGTCCTTGAGGTATGCCAGCTGGGCGACAAGGGTGTCGCTCTGGACCTGTTGCGCCTGGATCTTTTCGTTGACTGCCGTCCGGGCTGCGACGGCGGCGTTCTTCTCCCCGGCAGCCTGTTCGGTGAGTTTCCGCAGCTCCGCCTGGGCTGACTGCCGCGTCTTTTGCAATTGGGTGGCGGTGGCCTGCGACTCACGGGCCAGCACAGCCTTGGCGGCTGAACGCTCGCCGAGCCTCTGCATGAGGTCCACACCGTTGAGGTTCTTCGCCGACTCCAGGTCAACGATGGTGGTAAGGGTGCCAAAGGTGGTGCTGCCGTTCTTATATCCCTGGACCGCCACGGCAACGGCTTCCTTGGTGTACCGCGTGGCCTGGGCCGCGGCCCGGTCGGCCTGTGCGTTGAGGACCTCGACGTCGGCGCTCACGGCGTCCAGTTTCTGCACCGTCTTCGCGTAGTCGGCCCCGGCCTGCACGGCGGCAACGCCCAGTGCGCCGGCTTGGCTGTCCAGGGAATCCAGCAACTCGGAGATCGCGGCGAGCTGCCGGGCCGCAGCAGCGGCATCGCCCTTGGTCTTCTCGACGTCGGACCAGCTGGGATATCCCGATGGCGGCGCATCCTGCGCCTGGGCGGGAACCGCCAGCATGGCGCCCGCAAGGATCACCCCTGCCGCGGCGCTGGCGGCAAGGGTGCGGCGGAGCCTGAACACCCAGTCAGTCATCCTGCCGGCTTTCGTCAATGACTTCTGCAACCATGCCGAAGGCGAGGGAGGGATTGAATCCTTTACGCGCCAGCATGCCCACCCAGCGCCGGGTGTATTTGTCACGCTCTGCGCGGTCGGAAAGGTCGACGGAGGCGCGCAGCTTGCGGCGGACAAGGTCCTTGCCCTGCTCCCGCTCCGTGTCCTCGTCGACCTGCTCCAGCGCCTGCTCCGCAAGGTCCGGGGCGATACCCTTCTCAGCCAGCTCACGCCTGAGCGCGCCCCGTGCCAGCGACTTGTGCAGGGATCGGCTGCGCACCCACATCTGCGCGAACTCGGCGTCGTCAATGAGCTTGACCGCTTCAAAGCGGTCCAGGACGGCTTCCGCCACATCCTCTGGAATGTTGCGTTCGGCCAGTTTCTGGCTCAACTGGTGCCTGCTCTTGGCGGAGTTCGTCAGCTGGCGCAGGACAATGGACCGGGCCACCGACGCAGGGTTTGCGTCGGGGTCCAGTTCAGGTGCCGGGCGTGCGCTGTTCATGGTTGGTCCTAGAAGCCGTCGACAGCCTTGAGCTTGGGAGCTTCCTCGACGGCGGCCTCGGGCTGGATGCCGACCCCGAGCTTGGCCTTGATGAGCCTCTCGAGCTCGTCTGCCAGTTCCGGGTTGTCCTTGAGGAAGCGGCGGGAATTCTCCATGCCCTGGCCCAGCTGGTCGCCGTCATAGGTGTACCAGGATCCCGACTTGCGAATGATCCCGTGCTCCACGCCCATGTCGATGATTCCGCCCTCTCGCGAAATGCCATAGCCGTAGATAATGTCGAACTCGGCAATCTTGAACGGCGGGGCCATCTTGTTCTTGACGACCTTGGCCTTGGTGCGGTTGCCCACCGCATCGGCGCCTTCCTTCAACGTCTGGATGCGCCGCACATCAATACGCACGGAGGCGTAGAACTTCAGTGCCTTTCCACCTGTGGTGGTTTCGGGGCTGCCGAAGAAAACGCCGATCTTTTCACGCAACTGGTTGATGAAGATGGCCGTGGTCTTGGTCTGGCTCAGCCGACCGGTGATCTTTCGCAGCGCCTGGCTCATCAGCCGGGCCTGGAGGCCCACGTGGCTGTCGCCCATGTCGCCTTCAATTTCCGCGCGCGGCACGAGGGCGGCGACGGAGTCAATGACGATGACGTCCAGTGAACCCGAACCAATCAGCATGTCCATGATTTCCAGGGCCTGCTCACCCGTGTCCGGCTGCGACACCAGCAGGGCATCCGTGTCCACGCCAAGCTTCGCGGCGTAGTCGGGGTCGAGTGCGTGCTCGGCATCGATGAACGCCGCAATGCCGCCGTTCTTTTGGGCGTTGGCCACGGCATGGAGGGCAACGGTGGTCTTACCGGAGGATTCCGGCCCGTAGATTTCCACCACGCGGCCGCGGGGCAGCCCGCCAATGCCCAGGGCCACGTCCAGGGCAATCGACCCTGTGGGAATTACTTCAATGGGTGCGCGGACGTCGTCACCCAGGCGCATGACGGAACCCTTGCCATACTGCTTATCAATCTGGGCAAGTGCTGCTGCCAGCGCTTTTTCACGGTCTGCGGGAGCGGCCATGATTCACCTCGGTCTTTCCTATGCGCCGTTTCCGGCCCCGGTCAACTGCACTGCTGGTGCAGCCCCGGATGGTGGTTTGATGCAAACTCTACTGGTTCCGTACCTGGCCGCCGGATGCCCGGCGTGCTGCTGATGGAACCTGACAGCAGCTAATTGACTTGTTAGCTAAAACGCTAGTTCAAGGGTCTGACATTGTCTGCCGCCTGTTTGCCCAAACGCCGAAAATGTGGACAACTTTTTTCCTTGTGCACAACTGGGCACTTAACCATCATAGTCACCATCGAATAGATATTCGAACCCATTTCGGCGTGTCGGAACGTGTTGGCGTGCGCGGCTAGTTTTTGGGTGCGATGTCGCGGCCCAGCCAGCGTGACGGCGGAACGTCCTGGACGCGGCACACCTCCAGCCAGATGTCCTTGGGTTCATAGCCGGCCCGCAGTGCCTCGCTGGCCGTGTTGCCACCAACACCGGACAGCACAAGGTCCCTCGCCACCACCCTTGAGTAGGCAGGGCTGAATTCGTCATCCATCAATCGCCAAAATTCACTGACTCGCACCCGTCCATTCTTGCATGTCCGCACCTTGCAGGCGGGCACGGCAGCGCCTGTCCCACATAGACTGTCAGCATGACAATCCCGCACTGGCTGCCGGAATCCGCAGACGCCGGAAAGACGGCCGCCATGGAAGACCTTGACGCCCAATTGAGCCTGCTGTGGCGGCGGGCGCGAGCCATCAGCCGCCAGCTGACCCGCAGCGTCCATCCGGACCTGGAGCCGGCAGCCTATGGCCTGTTGTCGGTGCTCATGAACGAGGGCCAGATGCGCCTGACGGAGCTGGCCCGGCACATCGGCGTGGGCAAGCCGTCGATCAGCCGGCAGGTCTCTCTGCTGGCCGGAATCGGTCTGGTGCAGAAGGACGACGATCCCGTGGACGGTCGGGCCCAGTTGATCACCTTGACGGAGGCCGGCCGGGCAAAGATGGCAGCCATCCAGTCCGGACGCCAGCAGGCATTCCACGACCGCCTTCAAGGCTGGAGCGAGGCCGAACTGTCCGCGCTGGCGGCGCTGCTGGCCAAGCTCAACGGCGAATACGACAACTAAGGCCCGCCTCGCGGCCGCCCGCGGTCCAATACTCGCCCTGCCCGGTTCACAGTGCTTTAAAAGCAGTGGGCCCCTCCTTGCGGAGGGGCCCAAACAGCTTGGTGGCTGCCCACACCGGGCAGCTCGATCAGAAGGCGTTGGAGACAAGTCCCTTGTTCAGTTCTTCGGAGAGCTCCTCATTCAGATCCCTGCCGTAGCGGGCTGAAAATTCCTGGGGAACAGTGTCCGGGATGGCGACGCCTTCGGCGACGGCCAGACGGTCGCTCACTTCACGCAACATCAATGACAGCGGGACGTCAAGGGCAGAACAAATCGAGGAGAGCAGTTCCGAGGATGCTTCCTTCTGCCCACGTTCCACCTCACTTAGATAGCCCAGCGAGACACGTGCGTTGTGCGACACTTCGCGGAGTGTGCGGCCTTGACGTTGCCGCACGTCCCGCAGAACATCACCAATTTCGTGGCGTAATACCACCATTTTGCGCTCCTTCTGCTGATGCGGTTTTTCGTCTGCCAAACCCACATCCCGCCAGCGCACTACGCCGTTTACGGATACGGGTTGTTTCACCATTGGTATCGCCTTACTCCTTGTTCGATCACTGCAGTCCATTTCGCTTTGCGTCTTCCAGGAGGTTCCCATCGGAGCGCCTTGACCGCTTGGTGTTCCCATACTAGAACCGATGGCAACATTTTGCGTTCACTAACACTAACTATCTGGTTACAACTTTTGTTCCCCGGCTGCCTTTATGACCTGTTCCAGAAGTGAAATGGCCTCCTGCGTGGCCGCAACACGGATCATTTCCCGGTCCCCGGCAAAGTGGTATTCATAGGATTGCACTTCCCCGTCCAACGCCACGCCTATAAATACGTGCCCGACTTCCTTGCCCTGGTGCGGTTCCGGCCCCGCCACCCCCGTGGTGGAGATGCCCACCCGGGATCCGGCCGCGGCACAGACGCCCAGTGCCATGGCGCAGGCAACGTCCGGGTCCACCGCACCCTTGGCTTCCAGCAGCGCTGCCGGAACACCAAGCAATGTTTCCTTCAGTGAGTTTTGGTAGGCGATGACCCCGCCCTGCAGCATGGCGGAGGAACCGGGCACCTGCACCAGCGTGGCGGCGACCATGCCGCCCGTGAGGGATTCGGCAGTGGCCACGGTGATGTTGGCCGCGACGGCGGCGCTGACAAGTTCGGCAAGTCCGGTGAGCATGGCTACCCCCGTGCCGATCCGGCAGCCCGGCCTGCATTGCGCAGCTGCCAAGCCTTGACCACGTAGTCCACGCCAGTCACAACCGTGACGGCCAGGGCCAGCAGCATGACCGCCAGCGCCACCACGGACAGCCAGCCCACGGCCGGCGTGACGGGCAGCAGGTAGACAAAGATGGCCACGGTCTGCAGTACGGTCTTGAGCTTTCCGCCCTTGGATGCGGCCATGACGCCGTAGCGGATCACCACGAAACGCAGCAGCGTGATGCCGATCTCCCGCACGAGCATGACGATCGTGACCCACCACCACAGCTCCCCCACGGCGGAGAGCATGATGAGTGCCGACCCGATCAGCAATTTGTCCGCAATGGGGTCCGCGATCTTGCCGAAGCTCGTGACGAGCCCGCGCGCCCGGGCGATGTCGCCGTCGAGCTTGTCAGTGTAAATGGCCACCACAAACAGGACCACCGCCAGCCAGCGCTGCCAGCCGAAGTCGCCGGCGTCGGCCAGGAAGGCCCAGATGAAAAAGGGCACCAGCACGATGCGCAAAAGCGTCAGGGCGTTGGGCAAATTCCAGTTTGAAGGGCGTGGCGCCACCTGTTCAGTCACAGTGCAAGGCTACCGGCAAAGTCTGCGGGGGCCGCATTTTTCGGCGCAAAGGCCCTCACCGCCCGGTGAGCGACCATGCATCCTCGCCGCCCTCGTCGTCATCGCCGTCATTGTACTCCACAGCCTGCGGACGGCTGGCCAGGTCATCCGCCACGAGGTCCCCACCCCATGAGGGATTGGCGTGGGCGTGGTTGGCGTTGGCGTTCTCGGCCAGCGCGGCCGTCATCGGGTCCACGGCAGGCGCGGCTTCACCGCCGGGCACGACGCCGGCCCCTCCTTCCCCGGATCCGTCGCCGCGGATGGCGGCAAGGGTCTCGGCGAGATCATCCGGCTTGACCAGGACATCGCGGGCCTTGGACCCCTCCGAGGGGCCCACCACGCCGCGGGACTCGAGCAGGTCCATGAGCCGGCCGGCCTTGGCGAAGCCCACGCGGAGCTTGCGCTGCAGCATGGAGGTGGAACCGAACTGGGTGGTGACCACGAGTTCAGTGGCCTGCAACAGCAGGTCAAGGTCGTCACCGATATCGTCCTCGATGACCTTCTTGGGTGCCTCGGCGGCGACGTCCTCGCGGTAGGTGGCCTGCAGCTGGCCCTTGACGTGGTCCACGACGGCCTTGATTTCGGCCTCCGTGACCCAGGCGCCCTGGACACGCACGGGCTTGGACTTGCCCATGGGCAGGAACAGGGCATCACCCTGTCCCAGCAGCTTCTCCGCTCCCGGCTGGTCCAGGACCACGCGGGAGTCGGTGACGGAGGAGGTGGCGAACGCCATGCGGGAGGGCACGTTGGCCTTGATCAGGCCCGTGACCACGTCCACGGAGGGGCGCTGGGTGGCCAGCACGAGGTGGATGCCGGCCGCTCGGGCCAGCTGGGTGATGCGCACGATCGAGTCTTCGACGTCGCGCGGGGCCACCATCATGAGGTCGGCGAGCTCGTCCACGATCACCAGCAGGTACGGGTAGGGGCGCATGACCCGCTTGGAGCCTTCCGGGGGGTGCACGCTGCCGGCCTTGACGGCCTTGTTGAATTCGTCAATGTGCTTGAAGCCGAAGTTGGCGAGGTCGTCGTAGCGGGTGTCCATCTCCCGCACCACCCACTGCAGCGCCTCGGCTGCCTTCTTGGGGTTGGTGATGATGGGGGTGATCAGGTGCGGGACGCCCTCGTAGGCGGTCAGTTCCACGCGCTTGGGGTCCACCATGACCATGCGAACCTCGTCGGGGGTGGCGCGCATCAGGATGGAGACGATCATGGAGTTCACGAATGAGGACTTGCCCGCACCGGTGGCACCGGCCACGAGCAGGTGGGGCATCTTGGCCAGGTTGGCCACCACGAAGCCGCCCTCGACGTCCTTGCCGACGCCCATGACCATGGGGTGCTCGGTGCGCCGGGCGTTGGCCGAACGCAGGACGTCGCCCAGGACCACGACTTCCTTGTCCGCGTTGGGGATCTCGATGCCGATGGCGCTCTTGCCCGGGATGGGGCTCAGGATGCGGACGTCGGAAGAGGCCACGGCGTAGGAGATGTTCTTGCTCAGCGCGGTCACGCGCTCCACCTTGGTGCCCGGCGCCAGCTCAATTTCGTACCGTGTCACGGTGGGTCCGCGGCTGAACCCGGTCACTGCCGCATCGACGTTGAATTGGTTCAGCGTGTCCGTCAGCGCGGCCACCACGGAGTCGTTGGCGGCGGTGGCGTCCTTCCCGGGAGGACCTGCCGGCAGGAAGTCGGATTCCGGCAGTGTGTACGTGACGTCGCCGGAGAGTTGGAGCTGCTCCGACCTCGCCGGGATGGGCGTGGGCGGCATTGCAGGCGGTGCCGGCATCGCCTGGGTGGCGGCGGCCCCCACGTCAAAGAAGGAGGGGTCCGCCGCGGCGACCAGCCCGATCGCCTCGGTGACGGGTTCGGCGTCGTGCGCCTGGACGTCGAACACCTCGCTCGTGGTGGGCAGGCCCTGCCGGGCCTTGATCTTGTCGGCGCGGAGTTCGTCGCGGGTGGGCCGGCGCACCCCGGGCCGCACGGCAGGCGCGGCCGACGGCGCTTCCTGGCCTTCGTCGTCGTCCGCCCCAATGAGCGGGGTGGCGAAGGCCTCGGTGAGGGCCGGGCCCTCGTTCTCGGCTGCCTCAAGTTCAGCCTTGGCCTTGGCCCGGGAACGGCGCGTCTTCTTGACGGGTTCCTCGTGGTCATACAGGTAGCTCTGGTCATGGCCGTTGACCGTTGCTTCATGCGCCGGGGAGCCCATGAGGGTCTCGTAGATGCCACGCAGGCGGGCCGGAATGTGGCGCACGGGCGTGTTGGTCAGCACCAGGACGCTGGCGAAGGCGACGATCGAATACACGATGACGGCCAGGACCGGGCTCAGGCTGGCGACGACGCCGCCGGCCACCACGCCCACCATGCCGCCGGCGGCGCTGATGCCGTCGAAGCCGTCGGCAATGTTGGGGTTGCCGCCCGCAACCTGCGCAAGTGCACAGCCGGCGAGGGTCATGATGGAGAAGCCCAGGGCCACGCGGTTGTTGGTGGCCATGTTGCCCGGTTGGCGGAACACCAGGACAGAGAAAACCAGGAACATGGGCGGCAGCATGACGGAGAACCAGCCGAAGGTGCCTTCAAACACGCTTTGCACGGCCGTGGCGACGGGCCCGCCCAGTCCCCACCATTCAAAGGTTGCGGTGCCGAAGGCGAGCAGGATGAACAGCAGGCCGGCACCGTCACGGCGGTCCTCGAGCGGCATGTCAGACTTGTCAGTGCCCATGCGGCGGATGGCCCCGCCGATCAGGTGGCCCAGGCCCTGCCAGACTCCGACGGCGAGGCGCACCGGCCACACCAATTGGCCCTGCGGCGGGGCTGCGGAGGTTTTGCTGCGGGGCACGGGCGTCTTTGCGGTCTTGGGGGTGCGCGAAGACGCGCCGCCCCTTTGGCCGGAGGACGGACGGGCGGGAGAAGAACGAGTCGCCATGCTTCAACGGTACCTTCCCGGGCCAACTTTCTGCAGAATTTGGCCCCTGAACAGCCCGTGGTGGAAGGCCCGGTGGCGGTACCGGCTGCAAATCCGCCGGCAGCCGGCACCGGACAGGAGGTCAGGCTTCCAGGACCACCGGGATGATCATGGGGCGGCGGCGCAGCTTGCGGTTGACCCAGGTGCCGATCACGCGGCGCACCACCTGCTGGAGCTGGTGGCTCGTGTGCTCGGTGCTGGCCATGACGGCTTCCTCCAGGGCGGCAGCGATCTTGGGCTTGATCTCGTCGAAGACGGAGTCATCCTCGGCGACGCCCCGGGCGTGGATGTCCGGGCCGGAGACGATCTTGCCGGTGGCGCGGTTGACCACGGTGATGATGGAAATGAAGCCCTCATCCCCAAGGACGCGGCGGTCCTTGAGGTCGGCGTCGGTAATTTCGCCGACGCTCTGGCCGTCGACGTAGACGAAGCCGCACTCGACCTGGCCCACGATTTTCGCGACACCGTCCCTGAGGTCGATGACGGAGCCGTCGTCTGTCAGCAGCACGTTCCCGGCAGGCACCCCTGAGGAGATCGCGATCTTGGCGTTGGCGATCAGGTGCCGGGTCTCGCCGTGGACTGGCATGACGTTTTTCGGAGTCAGGATGTTGTAGCAGTAGAGCAGCTCGCCGGCGGCGGCGTGGCCGGAGACATGCACCTTGGCCGTGCCCTTGTGGATGACATCGGCGCCGAGCTTGAGCAGCCCGTTGATGATGCGGAACACCGCATTCTCGTTGCCGGGGATCAGTGACGAGGCGAGGATGACGGTGTCGCCCGGGCCTACTGTGATCTTGTGGTCGCCGTTGGCCATGCGGGACAGCGCGGCCATGGGCTCGCCCTGCGACCCGGTGGACATGAGGACCACCTTGTCATCCGGCAGCTCGCCCACATTCTTCAGGTCCACCACGACGCCTTCCGGCACGTGCAGGTAGCCCAGCTTTTCGGCGATGCCCATGTTGCGGACCATGGACCGGCCAACGAAGGCCACCTTGCGCCCGTGCAGCACGGCCGCATTGAGGACCTGCTGCACGCGGTGCACGTGGGAGGAGAAGCTGGCCACGATGATGCGCTTGTCCGCCTTGCCGAACAGGGCATCCAGGGTGGGCCCGATCTCGGCCTCGCTGGTGGTGAAGCCGGGGACGTCGGCATTGGTGGAGTCGACGAGGAACAGGTCCACGCCCTCCTCGCCGAGGCGGGCAAAGTGGCGCAGGTCGGTGATGCGCCCGTCGAGGGGCAGCTGGTCCATCTTGAAGTCGCCGGTGTGAAGCACGGAACCGCCGGCGGTACGGATGAACACGGCCAGCGCATCCGGGATGGAGTGGTTTACAGCCACAAACTCGCACTGGAACGGCCCCAACTGCTCGATCTGCTCTTCCCTGACCGTCAAGGTGTAGGGCTTGATGCGGTGCTCCATGAGCTTGGCCTCAACCAAGGCAAGCGTCAGCTGGGAGCCGATCAGCGGGATGTCGTTGCGCAGCCGCAGCAGGTACGGCACGGCGCCGATGTGGTCCTCGTGGCCGTGCGTGAGCACCACGCCCACGACGTCGTCGAGCCGGTCCTCAATGTAGGAGAAGTCCGGGAGAATCACATCCACGCCGGGCTGGTCCTCTTCGGGGAACAGCACGCCGCAGTCGACGATAAGCAGCTTGCCCCCCGTTTCAAAGACGGTCATGTTGCGGCCAATTTCACCAATGCCGCCCAGGGGGACGATCCGCAACGTGCCTTCCGGCAGTGCCGGCGGCGTCCGCAGCCCCGGTTCAGTCATTTGGGTCATGGTTACACTTCCATTCCAGCTTCCGCGAGGTCAGCCTTGATCTGGGCGATCTCGGTCTCGCCGGGCTCCACGAGGGGAAGCCGGACCACCGAGTTGGACAGGACACCCTGCCACTTAAGAATTTGCTTGACAGCGACGGCACCCTGCACGTGGCCCATGGTGGCGCGGATGACCGGGTCCAGGGCGAAGTGGATCGCACGGGCCGTGGTGAAGTCGCCCGCCGCGGCGGCATCGATGAGGGCGCGGAACTGCTGCGGCGCGACGTGGGCGCTGACACTGACAAGTCCGACGGCGCCCGCGGCCATGAGCGGCAGCGTCAGCCCGTCGTCGCCCGAGTAGACGTCGAGGTCCGTGTTGGCGAGCACGCGGCTGGTGGCGGTGAAGTCGGCCTTGGCGTCCTTGAGGGCGACGATGCGCGGGTGGTCCGCCAGGCGCAGGATGGTCTCGGTTTCGATGGGGACGCCGGCGCGGCCGGGGATGTCGTAGAGCATGACGGGGATGTCGGTGGCGTCGGCGATGGCCTCGAAGTGGGCCTGGATGCCCGCCTGGCTGGGCTTGTTGTAGTACGGGGTGACCAGCAGGAGCCCGTCGACGCCGAGCTTCGCGGCACGCTGGGACAGGCCGATGGAGTGGCGGGTGTCGTTGGTGCCGGTGCCGGCGATGACGCGGGCGCGTCCGCCGACCGCGTCGAGCACGGCCTGGAACATGCCAAGGTTTTCCTCATCCGTCAGCGTGGAGGTTTCACCCGTGGTGCCGGTGACGACCAGGCCGTCGCAACCGTCGTCGACCAGCTTCTTGGCCAATTCCCCGGCCGCCTTGTAGTCCACCTCACCGTCGGCGGTGAAGGGGGTGACCATAGCGGGCACCAGGGTTCCAAAGGGGCGCAGGGAAATATCAGAGTCAGACATGGGTAAAACGTTACCTGCTGTTGGCTGTTTTCACGCAACGCGTCCACGGGCTGTTCCGGCAGCAGTGCCCGCGGCCGGGGGCACTGCCGGGGGCGCGGCTGCGAACCGCGGGCGTGGCAGGCTTCAGCGGGCGTGCAGGAACGGCAGCCATTCGTCGAGGATCGGCCCCGACGGAAACAGCGTGGAGCCGTGGTTGCGGCCCGGCAACTCCACGAAGCGGGCGTTGGGCATGAGCTCCGCCGCCCGGAGTGAATCCTGGTGGCGGGAGCGGTCTTCGGTGCCGGCCATGAGCAGTGCCGGGGTGGTGATGCGGGCCAGGTCGGCTTCGGGAACGGGCGCATCAATCTGTGTCTGGGCAAAGTAGGCACGCAGGGCGGGGGCGTCGTTGGCGAGGAAGGCCGCCCGAGTCTGGGAGTCCAAAGGCCGGCCAATCCGCCCCTCCCAGCCCTCAACAAAGGCGGCCATGCCGCCGGAGGCAAGTGCGGCGTCGTACCCGGGAAAGAAGAGCCTGCCGATGCTGCCGGGGGCGATGCCGTAGCCCCCTCCCAGCGAGGTGAAGGACAGCAGGCGTTCCGGGGCCGTGGCGGCCAGGGAAAATCCCATGCGGGCGCCCACGGAATAGCCGCCGTAGTGGGCGGCCGGGGCGCCGGCGGCATCCAGCACGGCGATGGCGTCCTGGACTAGGGTGTCCATGGCGTAGGCCGCCTCCGTGGCGGGCTTGCCGCTGCGGCCATGCCCGCGCAGGTCCATCGTGATGACGCGGAAGCTGTCCCGGAACGCCTTCGTGTAGCCAAAACCGCGCCAGATGGCCTTGCTCAGGGCGCTGCCGTGGACCAGCAGGAGCGCGGGCCCCTCCCCCACGGCATCCCAGGCGAGTTCGACGCCGTCGGAGGGGTTGTGTGTGGTCGCCATGGCGGGCCTACCGCCTGCCGCGGAAAAGGGCGATGGCGTCGCGCATGGACTGGCGGGCGCGCTTGCGGTCGCCGGCGGCGTCGTAGGCGCAGGAGAGCCGGAACCAGGACCGCCAGTCGTTGGGGGCGGCCTCGGCCTCCTCCTTGTACTTTTCAAACTCGGCGTCAGCGGCGGAACGGACGATGCGCCCGCCGGGCGTGCGCGGGAGGTTGTCCTCGGGCAGGCCTCCCTCGGCTTCCAGGATCTTGGCCATGGACTCGGTGCGGGCGCCGAACAGCACCTCGGAGACGAGCGCCCAGGCGGCCACGAACGGGATGACGAGGTAGGCGACGCCCAACAGCTTGGCTTGCCACTCGGGATCGCCGATCAGCATGACGGCGCGTTGCAGCATGACCACCATGTAGAAGACGAGCAGCAGGGCAATCAAGCCCACCCAAATTTTTGTCTTGGTGATCTTCATGCGTGCGGGCTCAGCTTTCGAGGTCAAGGTAGCCGTCCAGTCCCAGCGTCAGTCCGGGGCGCGTGCCCACGGTCCGCACGCCCAGCAGCACACCGGGCATGAAGGACTCGTGGTTGAAGGAGTCGTGGCGGATGGTCAGGGCCTCACCGTGGCTGCCGAACAGCACTTCCTGGTGGGCCACCAGCCCGGCAAGGCGGACGCTGTGGACGGGGACGCCGTCAACGGAGGCTCCGCGGGCGCCGTCGAGCTCGGTTTCAGTGGCATCCGGCGCGGCGGGAACGCCCGCCTCCTTTCGGGCCGCGGCCACCAGCTGTGCGGTGCGGAAAGCGGTGCCGGAGGGGGCGTCGACCTTGCGGGGGTGGTGCAGCTCGATGATCTCCACCGAGTCAAAGTACTTTGCTGCCTTGGCGGCAAAATGCGTGGCCAGCACGGAGCCCAGGGCAAAGTTCGGTGCGATCAGGACTCCGGTGTCCGGGTGCGCGGCCAGTAGTTCCTGCAGGCCTGCCAGGCGGGCGGCATCCCAGCCGGTGGTGCCGACGACCGCGTGGATGCCGTGTTCGACGGCGAAACGCACGTTAGCCTCGGTGGAATCGGGGACGGTCAGGTCCACCACGACGTCGGCGCCGCGCTCCACCAGGATGTCCAGGGAATCGCTGCGCCCCAGGGCGGCCACCAATTCCAGGTCCGGCGCCGCATCGATGGCCGCGACGGCGGCCGTTCCCATTCGTCCCTTGGCGCCAAGCACGGCCACCTTCAGCTTTACACTCATGCGTTTAAGCCTACTGGTTTTTGCCTGCCGGGTTTTCCGGCTTCCCGCGCCAGGCCGCCGGCTGTGGGCCAGCGGCCGGCTGGGGGCCGCGCACCGGTGGAAGGGCCGACGGTGGCCCGGCCATCCGCGGTCCATCTGGCCACCGCCACAAATGACGCCGATCCCGCTTTTTCGGCATGGGATCCCGGGTTCATAAAGCACTACCGGCATCATTGTTCGCCACAGGCCCCACCGGGGGTGCACTTTGGGCGTCCTGAGGCACGAGCGGCGTCAGAATGCGGGAACGGCGTCAAAAACCTCGCCTGCTTGCCAGGATCGGCCTTAACCCATGCTGCGGGGGCGGACGTTGTGATCGGAGGCCGGTCCAACGGCCTCCGATCACAACGTCCGCCCCCGCGCGGCCAGTTACTGCTGCGCGTCCGGCAATTCGCCCGCCCCGACCCATTCCACGGTGCCGTCGGTGAAGAACTGCTCCTTCCAGATCGGCACCTCTGCCTTGATGCGCTCCACCAGTTCGGAGCACAGCTCGAAGGCCTCGGCCCGGTGGGAGGAGGCGACGGCGGCGACCAGCGCGGGCTCGCCTATTTCCAGTGGCCCCACCCGGTGCGCCACCCAGACGCGGACGGGGTGTCCGTCGGGGTCCTTGACGCGGTCGGCGAGGGAGGCAGCCACCTCCGCGAGGGCCTTCTTGGCGAGCGGGTGCGCAGTGTAGGCCAGCCGCTCGACGGAGGCTCCGCCGTCGTGGTTGCGGACCACTCCGCTGAAGCTGACCACGGCCCCGGCCGTGCTGGATTCCACCGCGGCGATGGCGGCGTCGACCGAGATGGGTTCGGCGCTCAGCAGTGCCGCAACAATTTCCACGTTAGTGTCCATGGGTTCCTGCCACCTGTCCGCAAAGATGAATGATGAGAGGGTCCAGCACGGCCAGCCCGTCCATGACGCCGGACGGCGAGCCGGGAAGGTTGATGATCACGGTGGCCCCGGCCAGTCCCGCGTGCCCGCGGCTGAGTGCCGCCATGGGTGTCTTGGCCAGGCCGGCGGCGCGGATGGCCTCCATGATGCCGGGGATTTCGCGCTCCAGCAGCGGCAGGGTCATCTCCGGGGTCAGGTCCGTGGGGCTGAGCCCGGTGCCGCCGCTGGTGATGACGACAGCGGGATGCTGCGCCAGCACGGCCCGCAGCGCGGCGCCCACCGGCTCGCCGTCGGGCACCACTACCGGGCTGGCCGTGTCAAAGCCGTGCTCGGCCAGCCAGTCCGCGATGATGGGCCCGGTGCGGTCCGGGTAGACGCCCATGGCGGCCCGGGTGGAGGCAATGACGACGGCGGCCGCGCCCGGTCCCGCGGTTGGCTCGCATGCAGTCACGGGGCACCTGTCCCTGCCGCACGGCCGGATGCCGGGGCCGGGCCAACTGCGGGGGCCTCCGCGTCCACCACCCAGTCGCCGCTCTTGCCGCCGCTCTTGGCCAGGACCTGGATGCCGGAGATGACCGCGTGCTTGTCCACGGCCTTGATCATGTCGTACACGCTGAGCGCGGCGACGGAGACGGCGGTCAGGGCCTCCATTTCAACGCCCGTCACCCCGCGGGTCTTGACCGTGGCCAGGATGGTGACGGACGAGTCGCCCAGTTCAAAGTCGACCGTGACCTTGGAAATGGGCAGCGGGTGGCACAGCGGCACCAGGTCCGGCGTCTTTTTGGCGCCGAGGATGCCGGCAACGCGGGCCACGGCCAGGGCGTCGCCCTTGGGCAGCCCGCCGGAACCGAGCAGCGCCATGACCTCCGGGGTGGTGCCGACGGTGCCGGTGGCGGTGGCTTCCCGGGTGGTCACGGCCTTGGCCGAGACGTCCACCATGGCGGCCGTGCCGTCGTGGCGCAGGTGGGTCAGTTCAGGCGATTCCGGTGAAGGTGTTTCAGAAGTAGTCACAACAGCCATACTTCCACTTTTGCCCCGGCCTGCAATTCCGTGCTGCCCGCCGGGATGTGGATCAGGGCATCCGCCTGGGCCAGCGATCCCAGCAGGTGCGACGACGATCCGCCCACCTCCCGCACGGACGGGGCGGATTCAAATTCCGGGCCGGAGTAGATGCCGCGGCGCACCTGGTGCTTGCCTGCGGGTGAGGTCAGGGCATGCTCCAGGGTGGCCACCACCCGGCGGCGCGGGACCGGTGCGCCCACCAGCACCGACAGGGCAGGGCGCAGAAACAGTTCCACGGAGATGTAGGAGCTGACGGGGTTGCCGGGGAACGCGACCACCGGCACGCCGCGGAAGGTGCCCAGCCCCTGCGGCCCGCCCGGCTGCAGCGCCACGTGCAGGAAGTCCATCTGGGCCTGGGCCCCGGCGCTTCCCAGTGCCAGCCGCACCACCTCAAACGCGCCGGCGCTGATGCCGCCCACGGTCACAACCAGGTCGCAGCCCGGTTCCGGAGCGCCGTCGGGCCCGGGCGCGTTCTCCACTTGCCCTTCCAACAGTCGCAGGAAGGTTGCGGGGTCGTCGTTGACCATGTGGTGGTGGAGGACTTCGACGCCGGATTCCTCCAGTGCCGCGCAGAGCAGAGCCCCGTTGGCGTCGAAAATCTTGCCGGCCGGCAGACCGGAGGCCGCGGCGGGGTCACCAGGGGCCAAAACCTCGTCACCCGTGGTCACGAGGAGGACGCGGACGCGCCGGCGCACCACCAATTCTGTGCAGCCCAGGGCTGCGGCGAGCCCCAGGTGGGCGGCGTTCAGGACGGTGCCGGCGGCGATGGCGAGCGAGCCGCGCGCCACGTCGCTGCCCCTGTCCCGCACGAACTGGCCGGGCGCAGTGGCGGGAAGTTCGACGGTGGATCCAGGGTCGCCAAAGATGGCGGGAACGGCCCGTTCGACCGGGACCACCGCGTTGGCGCCGTCGGGCAGCATGGCACCGGTCATGATGGGTGCAGCCGAACCGGGCGCCAAAGGCCCCGGAACGGCGCCGGCCGCGATGGTCTCCCCCACCGTGTAGGCGGTTGATTCCCACATATCAACCGATTCAGGGTGATGGCGCCCGTGGTGTTCCGGGCCGTCGGGCGAAAGCTGCGGAGCGTGCTCCGCAGCTGCCGCGGGGCCGGCCCACAGCGCATAGCCGTCCATCTGGGAGTTGGCGAACGGAGGAAGGTCCACCCCGGCCACCAGGTCTCGGGCGAGCACCCGCCCGCGAGCCGCCGACAGCGGGACCGCAGTGCCGCCGTCGTCCATCACCGAAGAGGGAAGCCCGGCCCAACTCCGGCGCAACAACTGCTCCACGGCGTCCTGGTGTTCGGCAACTGTCCTGTGCATGGCATCCTTCCCGACGGCGCCGCCCGGCACCCTTTCCCCCCATCCTAGGTGAACGGCCGCGCGGGAGGCCCCCCGCACCGTGCCCGCGCCGCCCGCCAAGCCGGAACGGCAATAATGGCGTAGCGTTGGGGGCATGGAAATTGCACGTGTCACCCTCGGTATGCCGGAGCTGCGACCTGGCACAACCGGGCACGGAGCGCCGCGTCCGGGCGGGACCGGGGCCGGGCTGCTGGACCAGTTTGGCCGGGTCGCCACGGACATGCGCCTGTCGCTGACGGACAAGTGCAACCTGCGCTGCCAGTACTGCATGCCCGAGGCGGGCCTGGACTGGCTGAAGAAGGACAAGCTGCTCACGGCGGCGGAGATCGTGCGGCTCGTGGGGCTGGGCGTGGACCGGCTCGGCGTGCGCGAGCTGCGGCTGACGGGCGGGGAGCCCCTGGTGCGCTCCGACCTCGTGGACATCATTGCCGCGCTGCGCCGCAACCACCCGGAACTGCCCATGTCGCTGACCACCAACGGCGTCGGCCTGGCCAAAAAGGCAAAGGCGCTCGCCGACGCCGGGCTGACGCGGCTGAACGTCTCCATGGACACGCTGCACCACGATGCCTTCCTGCAGCTGACCCGCCGCCCGTTCCTGGACCAGGTGCTGGCCGGGATTGAGGCCGCCGCGGCCGCGGGGCTGTCCCCCATCAAGGTCAACGCGGTCCTGATGCGCGGGGTCAACGACGGCCACGCCGCCGAGCTGCTGCAGTGGTGCCTGGACGGCGGCTACGAACTGCGCTTCATTGAGCAGATGCCGCTCGACGCCGACCACGGCTGGACCCGCGACGGCATGATCACCGCGGAAGAGATCCGCGGGCTGCTCTCCGGCACCTTTGACCTCTCCCCCGACCCCCGCTCCCGCGACGGCGCACCGGCCGAGCGCTTCGAGGTCCGCACCGCCGGCAGCACCGGGCTGTTGGGAACGGTGGGCATCATTGCCTCCGTGACGGAACCGTTCTGCGCCGACTGCCGCCGCACCCGCATCACCGCCGAGGGAAAGGTCATGAGCTGCCTGTTCTCCCGCGAGGAAGTTGACCTGCTGCCGCTGCTGCGCGCCGGCTCTGCCATGCACGACGACGATGCCGTCGCCTCGCGCTGGCAGGACGCCATGTGGTCGAAGCCGAAAGCCCACGGCATGGGCCGGCCGGGCCTGGGGGATGCCGGATTTGTCCAGCCCGACCGCAGCATGAGTGCCATTGGAGGCTAATGCCATGAACATACGATTTTTTGCCGCGGCTGCCGCGGCCACGGGTGTTGAGGAAGAGCGCGTGGACCTTGCCGCGCTGGCCGGTTCCCGCCCGTTTACACTGGCGGACCTCTCCGCCCACCTGGTGGCCAGCTATCCGGCGTCGGCCTCGGGGCACACTCCCCCGCTGGCGGATGTCCTGACCCGGTGCAGTTTTCTGGTCAACGAGGTGTCCACCCGCGACCTGACGCTGGTGCTTTCGGCCGGGGACGTCGTGGACGTGCTGCCGCCGTTCGCCGGCGGGTAGTTTCAGGCACGCCTGGCGTTGCGCGCAATCAGCACACAACCACGCGCAGCGCCCGACGGCAGTTGACCGCCGTCCGGGGCTACAGGCCGAAGGTTTCGGTTTCCTCGAACGGGCCAACCACCGTGATGGTGCGCGGGGAGGCGGCCAGCTCACGGGCCAGCTGCTGCACCTCGGCGGCAGTGACGGCGCGGATGCGGTCCAGGGATTCGTCTATGTCCAGGAACTCACCCGTGACCAGTTCGGCGCGGCCCAGCCGGGACATGCGGGAGCCGCTGTCCTCCAGGGCCAGCACAATGCCGCCGGAGAGCTGGCCCAGGGCCTTCTTCAGTTCTTCGTCGCTGACACCGTCGGTGGCCAGCTTCTCCAATTCCACTGTCAGCAGGCCGATGACCTGTCCGACCTTGCCCGGGGCGCAGCCCGCGTACATGCCGAAATAGCCGGTGTCGGCGTAGGACGATGCGAAGGAGTAGGTGGAATACACCAGGCCGCGCTTCTCGCGGATTTCCTGGAACAGGCGTGAGGACATGCCACCGCCCAGGATCGAGTTCAGCACGCTCATGACGTAGCGCCGCTCATCCGTGGCGCGCAGTGACGGGCAGCCCAGGATGATGTTGGCCTGTTCAACCTGGCGCTTGACCACGTGCAGCCCGGCGGTTCCCGTAATGGAGACGGGGTCGCTGGAGCGGCGCGGTGTTGGGACGGCGCCGTCGTCAAGGGACCAACCCGCGGTGCGCAGGGCGTCCATCACGAGCGAGCACACGGTATCGTGGTCCAATCCTCCGGCGGCGGTGATGACCAGAGTCTCGGGACGGTAGTGCTTTTGGTAGTGGGCCCAGACGGACTCGCGCGGGACGGCCTTGATGGCCTCCGGCGTGCCGCCGATGGGACGGCCCAGGGCGTGGCTGCCGAGAACCGCGGCAACAAATTTTTCGTGGGCGACGTCGGTGGGGTCGTCGCCGTCCATGGCGATTTCCTCCAGGATGACGTCGCGTTCCTGCTCCAGCTCGGCCGGGTCAATCACGGCGGAGGTGACCATGTCGGCGATGACGTCGATGGCCATGGGCAGGTCGGTGTCGAGCACGCGTGCGTAATAGCAGGTGCTTTCCTTGGCCGTCGCGGCATTGGATTCCCCGCCCACCTCGTCAAAGGCGGACGCGATTTCCAGTGCCGTGCGGCGCTTGGTTCCCTTGAACAGCAGGTGTTCAAGGAAATGGGTGGAGCCGTGTTGGCCCTCGGTTTCATCCCGAGAGCCAACACCGACCCAGAACCCGATTGTCGCGCTGCGCTGGCCGGGCATGGCCTCGGTCAGGACCCGCACGCCCCCGGGCAGGACCGAGCGGCGCACAACGGCGCCGCCGGCCTGGCCGGAGATGAGCGTGGAGTCGGGACCGTCAGGCCCGTCGGCAGCACTGAGCAGCGGCAAAAGGGTGATCGCCATGAATTATTCAGCAGCACCTTCGGTAGCTGCTTCTTCCGTGGCGCCGTCTTCATCGGCGATCACCGGTGAGAGGGAGAGCTTGCCGCGGTCGTCGATCTTGGTGATTTCCACCTGGATCTTCTGGCCGACGGAAACCACGTCATCAACGTTGTCCACGCGCTTGCCGTCGGCGAGCTTGCGGAGTTCGGAGATGTGCAGCAGGCCGTCCTTGCCCGGGGTCAGGGAGATGAACGCACCGAAGGTGGTGGTCTTGACGACCGTGCCCAGGTAGCGTTCGCCGATCTCGGGGACCTGCGGGTTGGCGATGGCGTTGATCGCCGAGCGGGCAGCGTCGGCCGAGGGGCCGTTCGTTGCACCGATGTAGACCGTGCCGTCATCTTCGATGGAGATGTCCGCGCCCGTGTCTTCCTGGATCTGGTTGATCATCTTGCCCTTGGGCCCAATGACCTCGCCGATCTTGTCAACCGGGATCTTGACCGCGATGACGCGGGGGGCGAACTCGGAGAGCTCGTCCGGGACGTCGATGGCGCTGGTCAGGACGCTGAGGATGTGCAGGCGTGCTTCGCGTGCCTGCTTCAGGGCTGCGGCCAGGACGGATGCGGGGATGCCGTCGAGCTTGGTGTCCAGCTGGATGGCCGTGACGAACTCGGAGGTTCCGGCAACCTTGAAGTCCATGTCGCCGAAGGCATCTTCGGCGCCGAGGATGTCAGTCAGGGCAGCGTAGCGGGTCTGGCCGTCAACCTGGTCGGAGACCAGGCCCATGGCGATGCCTGCAACCGGGGCCTTCAGGGGCACACCGGCGTTGAGCAGCGACAGGGTCGATGCGCAAACGGAACCCATGGACGTTGAGCCGTTGGAGCTCAGTGCCTCGGAGACCTGGCGGATGGCGTAGGGGAACTCCTCGCGCGAAGGCAGCACGGGCACGATGGCGCGTTCTGCCAGGGCGCCGTGGCCGATTTCGCGGCGCTTGGGCGAACCCACGCGGCCGGTCTCACCGGTGGAGTACGGCGGGAAGTTGTAGTTGTGCATGTAGCGCTTGCGCGTGACGGGGCTCAGCGAGTCGATCTGCTGTTCCATCTTCAGCATGTTCAGCGTGGTGACACCCAGGATCTGGGTTTCGCCGCGCTCGAAGATGGCCGAACCGTGAACGCGGGGCAGAACCTCAACCTCGGCGGTGAGCTGGCGGATGTCCGTCAGGCCGCGGCCGTCGATGCGGACCTGCTCGGTGAGGATGCGCTGGCGGATGACCTGCTTGGTGACGGCGCGGAAGGCTGCGGAGAGTTCCTTCTCGCGTCCTTCGAAGTTGCCGGCCAGTGCTGCAATGGTCTCGTCCTTGAGCGCGTCGGAGGCGTTGTCGCGATCCTGCTTGTCGGCGATGGAGAAGACTGCGGCGAGCTTGGTGCCTGCGGCGGCCTCAACGGCGTCGTAGGCATCATCTTCGAAGTCGAGGAAGACGGGGAACTCAACCGTGGGCTTGGCTGCGCGTGCGGCCAGGTCTGCCTGCGCCTCGCACAGGGCCTTGATGAACGGCTTGGCAGCCTCGAGGCCTTCGGCAACAACCTCTTCGGTGGGAGCCTGGTGGCCCTGTTCCTTGATGAGGTTCCAGGAGTTGTCGGTTGCTTCGGCTTCCACCATCATGATGGCGACGTCGTCACCGGCAATGCGGCCCGCAACCACCATGTTGAACACGGCGTTTTCAAGCTCGGAGTGCTTCGGGAAGGCTACCCACTGGGGGCCCTGGCCGTCGTCGATCAGCGCAACGCGCACGCCGCCGATGGGGCCGGAGAACGGCAGGCCGGAGAGCTGCGTGGACATGGACGAGGCGTTGATTGCCACGACGTCGTAGAGCACGTCCGGGTTGATGGCCAGAACCGTCACGACGATCTGGACTTCGTTGCGCAGGCCCTTGACGAATGCCGGGCGCAGCGGGCGGTCCATCAGGCGGCAGGCCAGGATGGCTTCCGTCGAGGGGCGGCCTTCGCGGCGGAAGAAGCTGCCCGGGATGCGGCCGGCGGCGTACATGCGCTCTTCCACATCGACGGTCAGCGGGAAGAAGTCGAAGCCTTCACGCGGGTGCTTGCCGGCCGAAGTGGCGGACAGCAGGACGGTGTCTTCGTCGATGTAGACCATGGCAGCACCTGCTGCCTGCTGGGCAAGGCGTCCGGTTTCAAAGCGGATGGTGCGCGTGCCGTAGCGGCCGTTGTCGATAACGGCCTCTGAGTACTGAATCTCGGGACCCTCCATGAGAGAGTCACCTCCATTTCGTGGTAGATGTTCTTCGTTGAACCCCGCATCGGCGCCGGTGCGGCATTCTTTCCAGGGATCCACCGGATGGTGCTGTGGTCCTGGGGTACGACACCCGGTCTTCGATCGAGGCCCACGGGCGGGGACATGGTCATGTCCTTCCCGGAAGCCACTACCGAGGACCGCGAATGCGTGAATGCCTTGCGGGTGCTTGGTGAGGCGGGGTGGTGGTGCGTGTGCGGGGCAATGCCCGCACTGTTTCACAGCATAGCGTTCCTACACTGTGAAAGGCGGCCCTCCCACGGCCACAACACAAGTGTCGTGGCACCGGGAAGGCCGCCTTTCAAATCACGCAACTAGCGACGCAGGCCGAGGCGCTCGATGAGCGTACGGTAGCGGGTGATGTCGGTGTCCTTCAAGTAGCCAAGCAGGCGACGACGGCGACCAACCAGGGCCATGAGGCCGCGGCGGGTGTGGTGGTCGTGCTTGTGCATCTTGAGGTGCTCGGTCAGGTCGGAGATGCGTCGTGAGAGCATCGCCACCTGAACCTCGGGCGAACCGGTGTCGCCTTCGCTGGTTGCGAAAGCCTGCATGATTTCCTGCTTTACAGCGGCGTCAAGTGCCACAAGTAACTCCTATATATGTGCCGTGAACAAGTGTCCTGACGGGGCGCCCATTGCTGGGACCACCACAGGAGAATCCAGCCACCACGGACTGCAGCAGGATTCCATCTTTCAGTTTAGTGCAGAAATGCTGCGGATGTCGAAGCGGGTGGGCCATCCCACACCTCGGGCTGCCCGGGAACGGAGCCGGCGTCAGCCCAGGATGGCGCGGGCGTGGTCCACGTCAAGGTGCATCTGCTGGATGAGGGCCTCCGGCCCGGTGTAGGCGACCATGCCCCGCAGGCGCTGCACAAACTCCACCACCACGTGCTGGCCGTAGAGGTTGAAAGCCTCCACGGGCTCCTCCGGCCGGTCGATCACATACGCCTCGACCTGCCGGCTGACACCCACAAAGGTGGGGTTGGAGCCGACGGAGATCGCTGCAGGCCACCGGTGCCCGTGGGTGTCGGTGAGCCAGCCGGCGTAGACGCCGTCGGCGGGGATGATCCCGCAGGCATCCCCGGAAAGGTTGGCCGTGGGGAACCCCAGCTCACGCCCCCGGGCGGCGCCGTGGACAACTTCCCCACTCATGGTGTGGTGGCGGCCCAGGACGGCCGAGGCGGTGTCGACGTCGCCGTTGCGCAGTGCCTCGCGGACCCAAGTGGAGGACCAGCGCCGGTCATGCCCCTCGTCGTTGACAACCACCACGTCGAAGCCCAGTTCGCGGCCCAACTCCACCATGGTGGAAAGATCGCCGGAGTTTTCCTTGCCGAAGCGGACATCCTGGCCAACGACGACGGTGCAGGCACCCAGCGTTTCAACAAAGACGCTGCGGACGAATTCCTCAGGCGTCTGGGCGGCGAACTCCAGCGTGTACGGGACCACCAGGACCCCGTCCAGGCCCATCTCGGCCATGGCGGCCAGCTTGTCGGCCAGGCCCATGATCTGTCCGGGCACGGACTCGGGGCGGTGGACGAGCGCGGGGTGCGGATCGAAGGTCAGCGCCACGGCCGCTGCGCCGCGGGCGATTGCCTCGTCCCGGACCTGGGCGAGGACTTCCTGGTGTCCGCGGTGAAGTCCGTCAAAGTTGCCCAGGGTGACCACGGAGGGCCCAAAGTCCTGGGGAACCTCAGCCAGGGAGTTCCAAATCTGCACTACGTTTCCTCATCCAGTCAGTGGCGTGCCGGTGGAATGTGCCGGCCCGGTGTGCGGCAGTGCCGCTGCCGCGTCCAAGATTACCTGTCCAAGATTACCCGCTGCGGGGCGCCGGCCCCGTCCAGGGCTGCGCCGGGTTCCGCGGCTCCCCGGCGGCCAGTGACAACAGCCAGCGGTCCGCCGGCGTGCCGCGGTCGTTGTAGTCCCCGCGGCCCTGCCCGTCATAGTGGAAGCCAAGCTTCCAGGCGAGTTTCCGGCTGGCCCAGTTGGGCACCATGGCGATCCAGTGGACCCATGCCAGGTTCAGCTGATCGAAGGCATAGTCGAGAAGGAGTCGCACGGCCTCCTCGGCGGCGCCGGTGCCGCGGGCATGCGGGCCAAAATTGATGCCGACGGCGGCGGCGCCCGGCGCATTGCACTGCAGGTCAACGGTGCCCAGGAGTTCGTCGGTGTCCGGGTCCGCCGCGGCAAAGGTCAGGGTCCGGCCGGTCCGCCAGCCTTCGACGGAGATCTTGTTGATGTAGAGGTCGGCGTCGGCCATGGAGTAGTCCAGCGGCACGGTGGTCCAACGGACGGCGTCGGGGTGCCGGCAATTGTCCACCAGGTCCGGCGCATCGGACATGTTCAGGGCGCGCAGCACCACCCGGTCGCCGGCAAGGACGGGGACAGCGGGCTTGATGTCCAGTGGGCCGGATCCGGCAGGCATGCCGTCCAGCACGTGGTACCCATTGCGCGTGAGGGTGAACATGAGGCCGTCCGCCACGGTTCCGTCCACATGCCCGTATCCGGGAATTTCCGCGGCCAGGACAAAACCGGAGCGCCGGGCCAGGGAGGCGCTGGCCTCGTTGCCGGCGGTGGCGCGCCAGTGCAGGATTTCCAGGCCGAGGTTGCCAAAGGCGTAGCCGCACAACAGCCCGATGGCCCGATGCGCGGCACCGGTGCCCCGCCCTGACGGGAGCATCTTGATTCCGACTCCGGCCGATCCCCCGCCGGCGGTGGAGAACACGTCCTGCAAACTGAGCGTGCCCACAACGGCGGGTGCGCCGTCGAGCATGTCTGTGATGGCAAAGCGGAGGTAGCGCCCGTCTTCCCAACCCCGGGCAATGGAACCTTCGATGAGCTCCCCGGCCTCGCGGACCGTCATGGCGGGGTCGGACGCGGTCCACATTATGTTCAGCGGGTCCGTGTGGATGGCGGCAAAGGCGGGCGCGTCGGCCGCGGTGAAGCGGCGCAGCGTGGTTTGTCCGTCGCTGAGCACCGGGTTGCTGCGGGCGCCGAGCAAACCGCTCACTTCGCGTCGCGGTGCCGGTACAGCCAGATCAGGCCAATGATCGGCAACAGCAGCGGGACGAAGCCGTAGCCCTTGCCGAACATGCTCCATACGGTGGCGTGCGGGAAGGCCGCGGAATCCAGCAGGCTCAGCAGCCCCACCACCAGCACGCCGGCCAGCTCCACGCAGATTGCGACGGTGGCCGTCAGCGCCCACTTGGCTCCGGGCTTGGCCAGCGCCAGGGTGGCCACGATGTAGACCACGGCGGCGAAGGCGGACAGCAGGTAGGCCACGGGGGCTTCGTCAAATTGCGTGGCGATCTGGTAACCGGCCCGGGCTGTGGCCGAGATGGCAAACACGGCGTACACCGTGATGAGCAGCCGCCCGGCCCCGGTGGTGCGCCCGTGCGGAGCTGCCGCGGAGTCGTCGGTGATTGAGTCGGCGTTCTGGGCCTTGCTGGTTTTCATAGTCCAATTCCTTGTTGCAGTGCGGCCGCGGGCAGTCCCGTGCCATACCAAATTTGTGCCATGCGCGCCAGCATGACCATGACCGTCACGCCCACCGCACCCATGACGTAGTTCGACCAATGCGTGCGCTCCATCATGGCCCAGTAAAAACCGGCCACAGGCAGCATGGCTGCGGTGAACATGTAGCCCCAGAACTCCCAGCCCTCCCCCGCGAGGGACTCCGGACCCAGCAGCCTGATGGCTGAGCCCGCGGCGTATACCAGGATGAAAAGTTCGACGGCGGCCAGGCTGAGGATGGTGACATCGTTGGGTTTTTTCTTCATCGCCGCGGCAACGACGCAAATCAGGGTGGAGGCGATGCCGATGATGGCGCCTGTGATGAACCAGGGATCGATTGTCACTGGGCGCCCTCACCCGCCGCGCGGGAGCTTTCCGCGGCCGGGGGCACCGGGTCCGGCGGGAACACGAGCACGGGCTTGGCCCACTTTCCGGCGTCGGCCAGGAGCGCCACGAGGGTGCCGTCCGGGGCGAAGGCCGCAGCGGGGTCGTCCTTTGTGTGGGCACCGCCGGCACTGGCGGGGATGCGGCGGCCGAATGAGAGTTCAATGGCCTCTTCGGCGCTGAGCTCCCGGACGGGCATGAGCGCACGGGCGGCGTCGGCGATGTCCAGAACCTCAAGGTCCCCGGCCAGCTGTTCCAGCGTGCGGGCCCGGTCCAGCGTGTAGGGCCCCACGGCGCTGCGGCGCAGCGCGGTCAGGTGGCCGCCCACGCCCAGGCCGGCGCCCAAGTCGCGGGCCAGGGCACGGATGTATGTTCCTGAGGAACAGCGCACGGCGGCATCAACGTCGACGTAGGCAACGCCGTCGTTCATGCCCCGGCGGATGTCCCGGACATCAAAGGAATGGATGGTGACAGGGCGGGCGGCGAGCTTCACGTCCTCACCGGAGCGGACCCGGGCATAGGCGCGTTCGCCGTTGACCTTGATGGCGCTCACACTGCTGGGCACCTGCTGGATGGGTCCGCGGAGCGCGGCGATGCCGGCCTCGATCGCCTCGTCGGTGACCGCGCCGGCGTCGGCTGTGGCGGTGGTTTCGCCCTCGGCGTCGTCCGTGATGGTGGTGGCCCCGAGCCGGATGGTGGCCTCGTAGGTCTTGGAGGTGCCCACAATGTAGGTCAGCAGGCGGGTGGCCTTGTTGATGCCGACCACCAGCACTCCGGTTGCCATGGGGTCAAGGGTGCCGGCGTGCCCAACTTTTCGGGTCCCTGCCAGCCTTCGCATCCGGCCGACCACATCGTGGCTGGTCCATCCCTGCGGTTTGTCTACAATTACCAGTCCAGAAAGCACGCTTTGAAGTATATCCGCACGCGGGCAAACCCTTTGGGTCCATGATGTCCGGCGGGCCGGCGGGAGAGCAACATCACCGGGGCGCGGGCGCAGGACAATTGCTTGTTGACCCCCCTGCCGCACCGTCTTACGCTTGTGCCACGTGCTGCGCCCCGATCGGGCGCCGTGTCGCGTGTCGGACTGTGGCTTCTGGGGGACAAAGCTCCGCGTCACCTGTTGTTTGGGTAGGCCGTCCGGCTGGATCCTCGGGATGCAGCCGGCATCGACAGTTCTTCCGCCCGTCATCACCGGGCCCATCCCCAAGGGGAGATTATGAAGTCACGTATTGCGGCCGTTGCGGCCGCCTGTTCCCTTGCCTTGATTCTTGGCGCCGGCACCGCCCTCGCCTCTCCCGGCCACGGAAACAACCAGGGCCACCGAACCCACCAGCCGTCGCCGGTCACGGAAGTCGCCTCGCAGCTGATCAGCCCCCTGAAGGTGGCCTTCGGGCCCCAGGGCAGCTTCCTGGTGGCGGAGTCCTTTGCCGGCACCCTCAGCTCCATCTCTGCGGCAGGGGTCAAGACCACGGTGGTCAGCGCCCCGGGCCAGGAGATCGCGGGAGTCTCCTACCTGAACGGCACCACCTACTACTTCAACAACGACCAGGGCAGCGGCCCGGAACCGGGCGGCGCGCTGCTCCCGGCCCGGCTGATGCAGATCGACCGGAACGGCAACACCCGGCAGGTGGCCGACCTCGCGGACTTTGAGGCCGCCAACAACTCCGACGCCACCACCGTCTACGGCGTGCGGGACGCCTCGGCCGAATGTCTGGCCCAGGCACCGTACCTGCAGTCCACGGGTGAATTGTTCTCCCACCCCTACTCCTCCGCGCCCGTCGGAAGTGGCGTGTACGTGGGCGACGCCGGGGCCAACGCCATCCTCCATGTCAGCGCCAACGGCAGGGTGAACCTCGTCAAGGCCATCCCGGCCGAGCCCATCACCATCGACGCTTCAGTGGTCGCCGTGGCCACGGAAATGGGCATGAGCATCCCTGATTGCATGATGGGGCTCAAGTACTACGCCCAGGCTGTGCCGACCGACATCACCGTCAGCGGCCAGTGGCTGTACTACACCGTGCTTCCCGGCGTGCCCGGCGAATCGCTCGGTGTGGGCAAGGCCTACCGGGTCCACCTGCAAAGCGGCAAGACCCAACTTCTGGCGCAGGGCCTGGCCGCCCCAACGGGAATCGCGGTTGACCGCAACAACAACGTCTACGTGTCCCAGCTGATGGGCGACGGCGTCAGCAGGATCAAGAACGGGCACGCCAGCAACGTGCTCCCCGCCGTGATGGCATCCGACGTCAAGGTCAGCGGCAACACGCTGGTGGCGTTGACCAATGCCCTGGCCGAGACCGGCGGCAGCCTCGTAACCATGGGCCTGCGCTAGTCATCCCGGGATGAACGACGGCGGCGCCCGCCCCGTGCGGGCAGGTGCCGCCGCGTGTCCCGCCCAGAAAATGTCCACCCCACAATCCATGACGCAGTTGTTGGACCAAAATCGGCGGGAAAGCGCTTGCTGAATACAACGACTGCGTCATGGATTTCCATGGACGCGGCGGAGGCCCTGGGAGCAGCGCGTCGGCCGGCAGGCGCACACGGCCAACGTTGATCTCACACTCGATGGACGCACGCGTGGAGGGCGTGGCCCGATCACGACAGCCACGCAGCCCGGCACGTCCGTGGGCTCAAGTAAGCCCCGCACGGCCATTTCCCCGGCAACCGGCATCGCTTCGAGGGACATCAGGCCTCAAGGTCCAGGCCTGCGTCCAATCACGAGGCGGGTGTTACCTGCCTTTCAATACCACACGTGCGCGGCACAGGCCGCAAACGGACGACGGCGGCGGCCCACCTTCCGCTGGAAGGTGGGCCGCCGCCGTCGCACTTGGCAGGAAGGCCGCCGGATGGGCTAGTCCTCTTCGGACTCGTCCTCGGGCTTCTTGTACGGGTCCGATTCGCCTGCGAACTCTGCGTTCGCAGAGATCTCGGCCAGCTTGGCGTCGCGCTCCTTGGCGACACGCAGGAGGGCCTCCAGGTTGGAGGCGTTCTCCGGGATTTCGTCAGCGACGAACTCGAGGGTGGGCGTCAGGCGGACGGTGATGTTGCGGCCGACCTCGGCACGCAGCACACCCTTGGCACGCTCGAGGCCAATCTTGGCCTCGCTGTTGGCAGTCTCGTCGCCGAACACCGTGTAGTAGATGGTGGCGTGCTGGAGGTCGTTGGTGACGCGGGCGTCGGTGACGGTGATGCCTTCGACGCGCGGGTCCTTGACCTTGGAGCGGAGCCCCTCGGCGACGACGACCTTGATGCGCTGGGCCAGCTTTGACGCGCGGGCTGAATCAGCCATGGTGATCTCCTTCATGTTGAAAAGACTTAGGGATGAATCATAACCATCCCAGGGAATGCAAAGCCGGCCGGGCGCCCTCACGGGAACCCGGCCGGCTTGTTGGGCCCACACACCCGAGGGCCCCAGCAGTGGATCGCTAGCGATCCACTGCTGGGGACGTGCAGGGACTAGACGCGCGGCTTTTCGCGCATTTCGAACGTCTGGATGATGTCCTCGGCCTGCAGATCGTTGAATGATCCCAAACCAATACCACACTCGAAGTCCGTGCGGACTTCGGTTGCGTCATCCTTGAAGCGCTTGAGCGAGTCAATCGTGAGGTTGTCACCGATGATCTTGCCGGCACGCAGCACGCGGGCCTTCGTGTTACGGCGGATGATGCCGGAACGAACGATCGAGCCTGCAATGTTGCCGTGCTTCGACGAGCGGAATACTTCGCGGATTTCCGCGGTACCCAGTTCAGCTTCCTCGTACTCGGGCTTGAGCATGCCCTTCAGTGCCAGCTCGATGTCATCGATGGCGCCGTAGATGACCGAGTAGAAGCGCATGTCGACGCCCTCGCGGTCAGCCAGTTCGGCAACGCGCTCCGCCGGCTTGACGTTGAAGCCGATGATGATGGCGTTGTCGACCGTGGCCAGGTTGACGTCGTTCTGCGTGATGGCACCCACACCGCGGTGGATGACGCGCAGCTGCACGCCTTCGCCGACATCGATCTTGAGCAGCGAGTCTTCCAGCGCTTCAACGGCACCGGAAACGTCACCCTTGAGGATGAGGTTGAGGGTGTCAACCTTCCCGTCGGCAACGGCCTGGTCGAAGTCTTCCAGGCTGATGCGCTTGCGGCGCTTGGCCAGTGCCGCGTTGCGGTCTGCTGCCTCACGCTTTTCAGCGATCTGGCGGGCGGTGCGCTCGTCACCTGTGACAAAGAAGGTATCACCGGCGCGGGGCACGTTGGACAGACCCAGAACCTGGACCGGACGTGACGGGCCGGCCTCGGAGATGGCGTCGCCGTTCTCGTCGAACATGGCACGGACGCGGCCGTGGGCGGTGCCGGCAACGATGATGTCGCCGACGCGCAAGGTGCCGGACTGGACCAGGACGGTTGCAACCGAACCGCGGCCCTTGTCCAGGTTCGCTTCGATGGCAATGCCTCGGGCGTCCTTGTTCGGGTTGGCGCGCATGTCCAGGGCTGCATCGGCGGTCAACAGGACGGCTTCGAGAAGTTCGTCGATGTTGATGCCGTTGCGTGCTGAAACGTCGACGAACATGGTGTCGCCACCGTATTCCTCGGGAACCAGGCCGTACTCGGTCAGCTGGCCGCGGATCTTCTCCGGGTTGGCCGTGTCCTTGTCGATCTTGTTCACAGCCACGACGATCGGCACGTTGGCCGCCTGTGCGTGGTTGAGTGCTTCAACCGTCTGGGGCATGACGCCGTCATCGGCCGCAACCACCAGGATGGCGATGTCGGTGACCTTGGCACCACGGGCACGCATGGCGGTGAACGCCTCGTGGCCGGGGGTGTCAATGAAGGTGATCCTGCGATCGTTGCCTTCGTGCTCGTGGACGACCTGGTAGGCACCGATGTGCTGGGTGATGCCGCCGTGCTCGTCGGCAACAACGTCCGACTTGCGGATGGCATCCAGCAGGCGGGTCTTACCGTGGTCGACGTGGCCCATGACGGTGACAACCGGAGGACGGACCTCGAGGTCGTCGTCGCCTTCGGCCTCAAGCTCGGCTTCGAAGTCGATGTCGAAGCTGCTGAGGAGCTCACGCTCTTCGTCCTCCGGGGACACAACCTGGACCTTGTAGCCCAGCTCGGCGCCCAGGAGGGCGAAGGTGTCTTCGTCCAGGGACTGCGTGGCGGTTGCCATTTCACCGAGGTGGAACAAAACCGTCACAAGTGCTGCCGGGTTGGCTTCAATCTTGTCCGCGAAGTCGGTGATGGAGGAACCGCGGCGCAAACGCACCACTGTTTCTCCATTGCCGCGGGGTACCGTCACGCCGCCCAGTGAAGGAGCACTCATCTGCTCCAGCTCCTGGCGCTTGGCCCGCTTCGACTTGCGCTGCTTGCCACGGCCTGCGCCGCCCTTGCCGAAGGCACCCTGGGTGCCGCCGCGTCCGCGGCCGCCCTTGCCGAAGCCACCGCCGGCGGGAGCTCCGCCTGGTGCGCCGCCGGGCGTTGCGCCGGGGGCACCCGGACGTCCACGGCCCGGAGCACCGGGACGGTCAGTTCCGCGGCCGGGCGCAGCGGGGCGCTCGGTGCGGTTCGGCATCATGCCGGGGGTGGGACGGGGACCGCCGGGGCGCGGGGCACCCGGACGGGGGCCGCCTGCACCGGGGGCGCCGGCCGGGCGGGGTGCACCCGGACGGGGAGCTCCTGCCGGAGGACGGGGACCGCCGGGACGGGGACCTGCGGCACCGGCTTCGGCACTGCGGGGCGCACCCGGACGGGGCATGCCCTGCGAGGTGGCGAAGGGGTTGTTGCCGGGACGCGGGGCGCCGCCAGCTGCGGAACCGGGACGCGGTGCACGGTTGTCGCCGCCACGGTTGTCGCTGCGGTCGCCGCGGGCACCGGAACGGGGCATGCCCTGTGACGTGGCAAAGGGGTTGTTGCCGGGACGCGGTGCGCCCGGGGCAGCAGCCTTCGCGGCAGCCGGGGCTTCAGCTGCAGCAGGGGCCTCAGGTGCGGCCGGTGCCGGTGCTGCAGGCGCTGCGGGGGCAGGTGCTGCCGGTGCCGGAGCACTCGCGGCACCGGGCTTGGCAGCCGGAGTCGGCGCCTTCGGGCCCGGAACGACAGCCGGGGCAGGTGCCTTTGCGGCGGCCTTGGGGGCTGCTGCGGGAGCTTCAGCCTGGGCCGGTGCTGCCGGGGCGGAATCGGCAGGCTTTGCTGCCGTGGGGAATGCGCCGCGAAGTTTCTTCACGACGGGGGCCTCAATGGTTGAAGAAGCTGAACGAACGAATTCGCCCATTTCCTGCAGTTTTGTCAGTGCTTCTTTTGAGGTGATACCGAGCTCTTTTGCAAGCTCGTGGACGCGGGCCTTGGCCACATTACTCCTGTCTCGGCCCGCACCGGACAGGTACGAACCGCTTAATTCTTACTGCACCATTCCATGCCGGAATGGGCGGCGTGTGAGCACATTGACTGGCTCATTTTTGGGCACTCATCGCTGGGTACTCATCGGGTTTCCATCGGTTTTCTGACCCGCTTTCGAAAAAGGGACAATTGGGCTCGTATTTACAAACCTGCTCGCGCAGGTCCTGTTCGGCGAACAATTCGACGTCGCGCACATCAGTGACCCCTGGAAGGGCCCGACCAATGGCTCGACGCTTGATGGCCAGCCGCCAACATTCCGGTCCGGGATGCAGCCATGCTCCCCGGCCATGCATACGGGCCCGCACATCAACCAGCGCCACTGTTGTTCCAGCGGCGTTGGTTGACCTGACCAGCCGTATGAGTTGGTCCCGGGCACCACTTTTCCGGCACCCAATGCACGTCCGCACGGCAGCGGTGGAAATTTCAAGCCCGGCCTGCGCGGATGAATCCTGCGCCGCCGATGCTATCTTCGCCACTGTCTGTTGCACTTTCGGTTTTTTGGGTGTCAGGGCAGTTTTGGGCCCGGTTCTTCTTATTCTACCGCGCGGGCGCGCCGCAGACCTAAACCGCCGCGGCGTCCGAGACGATGTCGATCCGCCAGCCGGTGAGCTTCGCGGCCAGGCGGGCGTTCTGCCCTTCCTTGCCAATGGCCAGAGACAGCTGATAATCAGGGACAACGACCCTGGCCGAGCGTGCAGCCTCATCAACGATAGTGACGGAAATCACCTTGGACGGCGAGAGTGCGTTGGCGATAAAGACGGCCGGATCCTCGCTGAAATCGACAATGTCGATCTTTTCATCGTTCAGCTCGGTCATGACCGCACGCACGCGCGATCCCATTTCGCCAATGCAGGAACCCTTGGCGTTGACCCCTGCCTTGTTCGCCTGGACGGCCATCTTGCTGCGGTGCCCGGCCTCGCGGGCCAGCGCCACGATTTCGACCGTGTGGTCGGCAATCTCCGGGACTTCCATTTCGAACAGCTTCCGGACCAGGCCCGGGTGTGAACGGGACAGCGTGATGGACGGGCCCTTCAGCCCGCGGTGCACCTCGACGACGAAGGTGCGGATGCGGTTGCCGTGGCGGTAGACCTCACCCGGGACCTGCTCGTTGGGCGGCAGCACGCCTTCAACGGTGCCCAGGTTGACCTGGACCATGTTGGGGTTGTTGCCCTGCTGGATCTGGCCGGAGACCAGCTCGCCTTCCTTGCCGCGGAACTCGCCGACGACGGCGTCGTCTTCTGCGTCGCGCAGGCGCTGGAGGATGATCTGCCGTGCAGTGCTGGCGGCGATGCGGCCGAAGCCCTGGGGCGTGTCGTCGAATTCGCCGATCCGCGCGCCGTCGTCGTCAATTTCGGCTGCCCAGATGGTGACGTGCCCGCTCTTGCGGTCAAGTTCGGCACGTGCTTCCTCATGGGCGCCGGGCGACTTGTAGTACGCCATCAGCAGTGCCTGCTCGATGGTGGGAATCAGCATGTCCAGGGGAATTTCCCTCTGGCGCTCCAATTCACGCAGTGCGCTCATATCAATGTCCATGGTCAGCTTCCCTCTCCAGCGGCCGCCTCGCGGCCCGTTGGTTCAAATTCCAAATCAAGCTCGGCCTCGTCGAGGCGGGCAAATTCCAGTTCCACAACACCACGCCGAATGGCGCTAAACAAGAGTTTTTCGGGTTCACCCTGTTTGGGCTTCATGCCCTTCTTAACAGGCAGTTCGGGCTTGAACAGTACACCGTCGTCCTCGACGGCCAGAACCCGCCCCATAAAGTTCTCACGGTCGGCGGCATTGACCTTCACCATGCGACCCAAGGCCCGGCGCCAGTGGCGCGGTTCCGTCAAAGGACGGGTTGCCCCGGGAGAGGAGATTTCCAGGTCATAGGGACTGCCGTCATCGTTGGGGTCGGAGTCCATGACATCCGAGAGCTGCCGGGCGATGGCGGAAATGGCATCAAGGCCCACTCCCCCCTCCTGGTCCTCCGGAAGGTCAACAATCACTGAAACGGTGCGGTGGCTGCCTGCGAAGTGAACCTTCACTTCCTCCAGGTACAGCTCTGCCGCGGCCACTGTGGGTTCCAACAGGACGTGGATCCGCCGGGCCTCGACCGCAGGGTCCAACGCCAAGGGGACATTCCCTGAGCGTGCGGCCTTGCCTGGCCTGTCTGGCTTGGTCATAAAAACGCACGCCTCCCTATTGATGTTGTTGTAGTTATACAGACTACCGAGTTTCCATAGGTGGCGCAGGACAGATCGGGTGTGAGTATTACCGCATCTTTCAGCTATGCGAAGCCGCGGTGTGCACGGGTGAGCGCTCTCGTGAGAGTATCAACCCTTGTGACCAAACCACTGCCCGTGTCCGGGACCGATGATTCCCTCCCCGCCAAACCTGCCGCCAGCTCGCAGGAGCCCTCCACTCCGCCGCGCCGCAAAGTACCCCGCAGGGCCACAGCGCCTGCAGGTACTCCCGCAAAAAATGCGCCCCAGCCGCTGCTGGTGATTGGCCCGACTCCCACAGCACCTGACACGGACGACGCCGGAACCACACCCACGCCAGCACCGGCACCTTCCGCCGCGGCTGACGCGGCAGACGATTCCCCTGCAGGCGAGCCGGCCGAGTCCGACAAGGCTGCCGAACCGTCCGCTGCCGAGGCGACCGGACATGCCCCCAAAGCTGAGGACGAGACCTCCCTTCCGGCGAAGAGTCCGGAAGCGGAAACGCCCGAACCGGTCACCCTGGAGAACCCGATTACCGGTGTCGCGAATGAGACTACTCCCGCGGAAGAGTCTGACACAATTTCAGGACAGTCGGCTGACACCAGCCATCCTCTTTCCACCGAGGACATTGACACGGATGACAGCGCCGTCGGGGAAGCGCCGCTGTCAGCCGAGGCACTGTCAGGCCTGATCGACACTGCCGACGTACCCACCAGCAATGACCTTTCCAGCGCCGAAGTTGCGCCTCAGGACACCGATGCTGCCGCAGAGCCGGAACTGGCCGCAGCCGCGGAACCGGAGCCGGCCGGCACCCCTGCCGACGAGGCCGTCGAAAGCCAGCCCGCTGTCGGCGTCGACGCCGATGCCGATGCCGATGCCGATGCCGATGCAAGCATTGACACATTTTCATCATCGACGACCGCGTTGCAGGACGCCAATGGCCTAGTGGATGGCGACGGCGCAGTAGAACTCGCCGCCGCAGAATCCGAGCCTTCCGTCGCGGCCGAAACTGCTGATCCCGCAGAAGAAGCGCCAATTGCCCACGCACCCGAGTCCATCGAGATGGCAGAAGAAGCTCCCGAAGCGTCTGAGGCAGCCGAAGCCGCCTGGTCCACTGAAGCGGCCGGAGATGACGCCGAGGCAGACACCACCGCTAAGCCCACGGACATCCCGGATGCCGGGCAGACGGTCGTGGAACCCGAGCCGGCCGACGCAGCTGAAACTGTCGAGCCCGCAGACGAAGTGGTCATTGCCGACGCACCCGAGTCCGCTGTAACAACAGTAGAAGCCGTAGTTGCAGACGCACCTGAGGCCTCCGAAGCCGCAAGACCAGCCGAACAGGCAGGCATCCCCGAAGATGAACAGCTTGTCGCGGAACCTGAACCGGCCGAAGCCCCCGAAGCCGACTGGATCGCGGAAGATGCTGCGCAGTCTTATTCGGCCGTCGCTGGCACGTCTGCGCAGACAATTGCCGCTGACGAGCCGGTGCCCAGTTCTGAAGCACCGGTGGTGCCCGAGGCGGATTCACCGGCTGGGACCCCCGCCCACGAAGTCTTTGAGCCGGCAGACGACGCCTTTGATGACGAACCGCCATTCAACTTTGACTTGCTGACCAGGCCGGAACCAGACGCCCCGGCTCCCACCCGGACAGACGAGCCGGCTGCACGCACCGAATCACCCATGGTGGTTGCGCCTGCCAGCAGCACCGACGCTGAAGCAGGGTCAACGTTCGATGTTGCGGCATTCCTTAAGCCCGAGACCGAGTCCGGCACTGAGGGGCAGGCACCCGCAGAAGAGCCGATCGGATTCATCTGGCCTTCGGCGGGCGAGGAGGCCACGGCCGCCGGGAAACCGGAATCACCTGCTCCCGCGGCCAAGGCACCCCAGTCAAATGTGGCACGGGCCCTCGCCGCGTGGACGGCGGAGTCTGAGGCGGAGTCCAGCGAGGAGCCGCCTGCCGCCGAATCGGAAACCGGAGTCAATTCCGCGTCGTCCTCGCGCCGCAGCCGGCGCAGGGCAGAAAACAAGGCAGTCTCAGTCGTCGCAGCGGAGCAGCCCGCCACCTCACCGGTGGAGCAGGCCATTGATGGCCTCGAAGATGTGGCACCGGAGGCAGAGACGGACGAGCAACTGGCACCGGCACCGGCAAAGAAACAGAAGAAACAGAAGAAGGAACGCAAGCCCCGCAAGAAGAGCCGGACTTTCCTGATTCTGGCCGCGATCGTTGTTCTGGTGCTGGCACTGGGCACCGTCCTGTACACCGTCAGCAACGACAACACCTCGACCGAACAAACAGAGAAGGACAGGCAGGCAGCATATGCTGCAACCAACTCCCTGCTGGAGCAGGTCAATGAATTGCTGGCGATCCAACAGGAACCCGCAGTCATGGACCAACTCACGCAGGCTGCCGCTGACCTTGCCGCCCAGAGCGCGGCGCTCGACGACGGCATGCCGAAGGGCACGTTCTCTGCCATTTCGTCGGGGGCGACCTCGTCCGCACCGACCCTTGCACCGGCGTCCGTGCCGGGCGTGGTGACCGCCCTGCAAGAGAACGGTGATGCCCTCCTCAAGGACGCGATTTACGCCAGCAAGGCCATGGGCCGCATCTTTGCCTCCACCGGGACCAACCAGTTGCTGCGCAGCCAGTCGCTGGCTTCGGCCGCCAATGTGCAGTTGCCTGCCTCCACCATGCTGGCAGGAAGCAACAAGTTCATCCTGGCGACGGGCCCCGAATGCAAGTCCGCCAAGACCCCGCGCGAAGGCGTCAGCCTGGACGGGGCGCTCCGGGCAGCCGCGGAGGGCGAGCAGAAGGCCGTCTACGCCTACCAGGTTGCCTCCGCACACCTTGGCGGCGATGAGGGCCTGCGCGGACGGACTTTGACCGCCAAGCACCAAGACAAACTGGAGTCGCTCAACGCCGAGCTGGCCGCGCGCTGCCTGCCCACCGTGACCCTGGCCGCGGGCTACGCCCTCAGCCCGGACTTCACGGCCCAGCCGGCCGTCGCACTGGCCGGCCTTGAAAACGAGCTCGCCGCCACCTACGCCGACCTGGCAGCCCTGAGTTCCCCCATGGCTGAGCCGATTGTCGCAACCGCCGTTTCGGACGCAAGCGGCGCACCCGTTGACAAGGATCCCACCAGCCCCACACCCACCTCGAAGGCCGGAGTCACCTCGGAACTGCGCGAAATCGCGGTGGCCTGGCTGCTGGACACCACCCGGACCCAGGTCAGCTGGGGCGGGACAGTTGCCGCCCTGCCTGGCATAACTGCCGCGAAGTAGGCGCGGGGTGCCCTGCGGACGCACCACAGGGCACCCCGCCAAGTGAGATTGAGGATAGCCAAGCCTTCGCGAGGACATCCTTTCCTTGCTGGCGGCGTGCCAGGCGAGGTGGTGAGATGGCTCCATGAAGCAATCACAAGATGTGTCGCGGCCGCGGGAGCTGTCCCACACAGGAGAAATCGCGCAACGGCTTAACTGGCTGCGGGCAGGCGTCCTGGGCGCCAACGACGGCATTGTCTCCGTCGCCGCCGTCGTGGTTGGTGTCGCCGGGGCAACAGGCGGCACGGGCCCCCTCATCACCGCCGGAATGTCCGCCCTGGTGGGTGGTGCCATTTCGATGGCGTTGGGCGAATACGTCTCGGTCAGCAGCCAAAGCGACAGCCAAAAGCACATGATTGCTGCCCAGGCGGCCGCGCTTGAGGGTGCACCGGAGGAGAGCCTGGCCCGCTTGACGCGCGTGTACGAAGCGAAGGGCCTCTCCCCCGACACTGCTGCACGGGTTGCCTCCGAACTGACCGACCATGACGCGCTGGGCGCCCACCTGCAGGCTGAACTAAATCTTGACGAGAACGATGTCGTGAGCCCTTGGCATGCCGCGTTTGCCTCGGCCATTGCCTTCACGATCGGCGCCATACTCCCCTTGCTGGCAATCCTGCTGCCTCCGGACAACATCCGGGTTCCCGTCACCTTTGTGGCCGTGCTGCTGGCCTTGGCCGTGACCGGCTGGATCGGGGCTTCCATCGGCGGCGGATCACGCATCAAGGCGGCCGGCCGCGTGGTGCTGGGAGGCGCCCTGGCGCTCGTGGCCACGTTCCTGGTCGGCAGCTTGCTCGGTTCCAGCGGATTGATTGGATAAACACTGTCCCGTGACCACCAGAGTTGAAGTCCCCGACGCCCTTCGGCTGCGCCACCGCCAAACTGCGGTGGGCCGACATTGGCTCGGCGAGGTGCCAGGCTACGTCGAACAAGCCCTGGCCCAGTGGCAGCTGCGCCTGGACCTGCCGCCCGATGGCCAGCCGTGGCACGGCCATTCAGGCATTGTGGTGCCCGTACTCATGGCCGACGGCGGGCATGCGGCCCTCAAGGTGGCCTTTCCCCACGACGAGGCCGTGCTGGAACCGCTGGCACTCGCCCTGTGGGGCGGATCCGGTGCGGTGCGGATGCTGGCGCACGACACATCCATCGGTGCGATGCTGCTGGAGCGGCTGGATGAGCGGCGTTCCCTCCTGGAACTTCCCATGGAGGAGGCCGTCCCCGCATGGGGTGCTGTGATGGCGGAACTGCGGGTCCACCCCGACGCCCGGCCGGAATGGCGGGAACTGCCCCACATCGCGGCCACCGCTGAACGGTACAGCGACGAGCTTCCCCAGGTCTGGATGGAACTGGGTGAGCCGTTCCCCCGCTGGCTGCTGGAGGCCGCCCTGGAGGTCTGCCAAACGCGCGGTGCCGTGGGCCGGCGCAGCAGCAACGACGTGCTGGTCCACACGGACCTGCACTACCAAAACGTCCTGGCCCGGCCCGACGGCGCCGCCGGCTACCTTGCCATTGATCCACAGGTTCAGGTGGGCGACGCAGAATTCGCAGTGGCACCCTGCCTCTGGAACCGTATCCAGGACCTGCCGGTGCTTGACACCGAAGCCGCCTTGCGCCGTCGGGCGTCAGCGCTGTCCCGGGCGGCCGGCCTCGACGAAGACCTGGCCGGCGCATGGGCTGTCCTTCGCGAAGTGGAGAATGCTCTGTCCTATTTTTCGGACTCACTGATGCACGACGCCCAGCGTTCCCTGTGGGTGGCCAGCACCATGGCGGGGCGCACCCTGCCCGGGCTGCCGGCCGCGCACGAGCTGCACCGGCTGTACTAATTGCCGGCGAAGTTCTCGTTCCAGACGTCGATTCCCAACTTGATGATGAGCGCCGTGACCACTACGAGGAACACAATCCGGATGAAGCGGCTTCCCTGGGTCACCGCCGTGCGCGCACCGAGGTAGCCGCCGGCCATGTTGGCACCGCCGAGGATCAGGCCCACACCCCACAGCAGCGAGCCGTGCGGGAGGAAGAACATGAGTGCGCCGGCGTTGGTCGCGAGGTTGACGATTTTCGCCTTCGCACTGGCCTCGAGGAACGCATAGCCCATGAAGCTGACCATGGCGATGACCAGAAACGAGCCGGTGCCTGGCCCGATCAGGCCGTCGTAAAAACCGATCACGGCGCCGATGCAGGCAGCCACCACATAGTGCGTGCGCCCTGCATGGCGCAGCGCGGTGTGCGCACCCATGCCCGGCCGAAACGCCGTGAAGAGCAGCACCGCCACCAGCGCCGCCACGATGATCGGCTTGAACACCTCGCCCGGCAGGCTGGCCGCCACAACGGCTCCGCCCACACTGCCCACCAGGGCGACGGCGGCCATGGGCAGCGCAGTTCGCATGTCCGGTTTCACGCGCCGGTAATAGGTGACCGAGCTCGTCGCCGTGCCGAAGATCGAGCCCATCTTGTTGGTTGCCAATGCCTGAACGGGTGTTATTCCGGGAATCATGAGCATGACGGGTAACTGAATCAGCCCGCCACCGCCAACAACGGCGTCAATCCAGCCCGCGGCAAAGCCCGCCACGATGACCAGCAGGATCGTGGCCATGGTGACGTTCTCAAAGCCGGAAATCATTGCATCCTATTCACTGTCTGGACGGTTCGGAACCGACATTTTTCCGGCGACTATCCGACGCGTCGGCCGCGGGCGGCCTTTGGCGTTTCCTTTACGTCGCCTACAAAAAATGCCGGCTCCTGAACCTTACGAACAGGGCTGCGGAGCCCGTGTTTCCGTAGGCCGCGTCAGGGAGGCCGAGGCCGCCCGCGGCCGATTGGCCGGAAAGCGGCCGAGGGAATGCGGGTCCGCAGCCCGGGCCGCCAACTACTGCTGGTCGAGGATGTACTGCACAGCCTCGGCAACGGCGATGTTTTCGGCAACGCCAGTTGCGCGGTTCTTGATCTCGACGACGCCGTCCACCAGTCCGCGGCCGACGGCCAGGATGGTGGGGACGCCGATGAGCTCGGCGTCGCCGAACTTCACGCCGGGGGAAACCTTGGGGCGGTCGTCGTAGATGACTTCCAGTCCGGCGGTTTCCAGGTCGGCGGTCAGTTGTGCTGCGGTGTCGAAAATCTCCTCGCCTCGGCCCACGGCCACGACGTGGACATCGGCGGGCGCCACGTTGGCGGGCCAGATCAAGCCCCTGTCATCGTGGTTGGACTCGGCCAGCGCGGCGACGGCGCGGGTGACGCCGATGCCGTAGGAGCCCATTGTCACGGTGGCCAGTTTGCCGTTCTGGTCCAGGACCTTCAGGTCAAGGGACTGCGCATACTTGCGGCCCAGTGCGAAGATGTGGCCCATTTCGATGCCGCGGGCGGCTTCCAGGGGGCCGGACCCGTCCGGGGCGGGGTCGCCTTCACGGACCTGGGCGGCCTCGATGGTGCCGTCCCAAGTGAAGTCGCGGCCCGCAACGAGGCCGAAGACGTGCTTGCCTTCTTCGTTGGCGCCGGTGATCCAGGTGGTGCCGGAGACAACACGCGGATCGACCAGGTAGAGCAGCTTGGTGGCTGCCTCGGCACCGAGCACGGCAGCGTCCAGCGCCAGGCCGGGCCCGATGTAGCCCTTGACCAGGCCAGGGTGCTTCTTGAGGTCGGCTTCGTTGGCGGCTTCCACGCCGACCTCGCCGCCCACCTCAAGGTGCACGCCGATGTTGGCTTCAATGCGCTTGAGGTCAACGTCACGGTCACCCGGCAGGGCAACGACGACGATCTGGCGTTCGCCGGTGGGAAGGTCGATGGCCAGGACGACGTTCTTCAGGGTGTCGGCTGCCGTCCATGCACCCTCGGCACGCGGGGCCAGCTGGTTGGCGGCCGCAACGAGCGTGTCGATGGTCGGCGTCTCGGGGGTGTCCCGGACAACCGCTGCGGGGGCGTTGCTGAAGTCAATGTCGTCGGGGACAACCGTGGTGACGGCTTCGACGTTGGCCGCGTAGCCGCCTGCGGAACGGACGTAGGTGTCCTCGCCGATGGCCATAGGGTGCAGGAATTCCTCGCTGCGGGAGCCGCCCATGGCGCCGGCCGTGGCGGCGACGGGGACAACCTCGAGGCCGAGGCGCTCAAAAATGCGCAGGTAGGCACCGCGGTGTGCCATGTAGCTGGCTTCCAGTCCGGCGTCGTCAATGTCGAAGGAATAGGAGTCCTTCATGATGAACTCGCGGCCGCGGAGCAGGCCTGCGCGGGGGCGTGCCTCGTCACGGTACTTGTTCTGGATCTGGTACAGGCTCAGGGGCAGGTCCTTGTACGAGGAGTAAAGGTCCTTGACCAGCAGCGTGAACATTTCCTCGTGCGTGGGTGCCAGCAGGTAGTCGGCACCCTTGCGGTCCTGCAGGCGGAAAATGCCGTCACCGTATTCCAACCAGCGGTTGGTGGCCTCGTAGGGTTCCTTGGGCAGCAGGGCCGGGAAGTGGACTTCCTGGGCGCCGATGGCATCCATCTCCTCACGGACAATGGCTTCGACCTTGCGCAGCACGCGCAGGCCCAGCGGGAGCCAGGTGTAGATGCCCGGGGCCGCGCGGCGGATGTAGCCGGCACGGAGCAGCAACTTGTGGCTGTCCACTTCAGCATCGACGGGATCTTCACGCAGGGTGCGGAGAAAGAGTGTGGAAAGGCGAAGTGCCACGCGGAATATTCCATTTCTTGACGTTGGGTGCTGCCGCCATGGGTTTGGACGGCCAGGTACCAATCTACCGGTTCAAGGCGGGGCGTGGCACACCGGCACCAGGGATCAGGCGCTCCATCCCCCGATCCCCGGACGGCGCTGGGCCCCTGCTCCCGAGGGGCCCCAAGGACAGGCGCGCCAGCGTCTGTCCTTGGGGAGGGAGCAGGGACTAGCCGGCCTTGTTCTCCAAGGCGACCAGCACGCCGGCAACGGCAAAGTATTTGTTGCAGCCGAGCTCCCTGATGGTCTTGATGCCCAGCAGCTCTTTCAAGGCCGCCGCCTTGGCATCAGTGATTCCGGCCAGCGCCGCCGGAGAGGCGTCCAGAATCTCCCCCAGGCTCTTGTCCTCGAATTCCTTGTCGAGCGCCTTCTCCAAATTTACTGAAACTGCCATGGCACGAATCCTTTCGGCAATGCATGTCTCCACATCAGGGCGGATGGCGCACCCGGCCGGTGCCGCCAGTGCAAAACTACGCGCCCGGACGCTTCCGGACAATAGTTTCCCGCGAAGGAGACCGGAGCCCGGCGCGGCCCGCGCGGAGGTGCTGGACACTCCCCTGCCCCGGGTCTAGTTTGAAGGCAGAGCATCCGCACCGGCAGTCCAGGAGGCAGCATGTCCCACCGCGCAGCCGCACCACCCTTTGCCCCAGTCCCGGCCGATCCTTCCGGTGCAAGCGGACCAGTCAGTGTCAGTGTGGACGGTTTGCGCGTGCGCCGCGGCAAGTCCACCGTCCTGGCCAACATCACCGCCAGCATCCCCGACGGGCGGATCACGGGCCTGCTCGGGCCGTCGGGCAGCGGCAAGACCACCCTCATGCGGGCCCTGGTGGGGGTGCAAAAGATTACGGCCGGAACCGTGACAGTTCTGGGCCGCCCGGCCGGGGACCCCCGGAACAGGCACGACGTCGGATACGTCACCCAGGCGCCGAGCGTGTACCGGGACCTCAGCGTCCTGGACAACGTCCGCTACTTCGGCGCCGTCCACGGCGCGGGGCGGGAGGACGCACAGGCGGTGCTGGCCGCCGTCGGGCTGGCGGAGCTGGCCAAGCGCAAGGCCGCGGACCTCTCGGGTGGGCAGTTCAGCCGGGTGTCGCTGGCCTGCGCACTGGTGGGCAAGCCGAAGCTGCTGGTGCTGGATGAACCCACGGTTGGCCTTGACCCCGTGCTGCGCGCGGATTTGTGGCAGCAGTTCCGCGACATGGCTTCGGAAGGGACCACCCTGGTCATTTCCAGCCACGTCATGGAGGAAGCCGGACACTGCGACACGCTGCTGCTGTTGCGCGACGGCATGCTCCTGGAGCAGTTGACGCCCGCGCAGTTGCGCGAACGCGGCGAAACAGACGACCTGGAGCTGGCGTTCCTCAGGATGATCCGGGCCGCCGAGGCGGAATCGCCGGGCAATGGGACACAGGCAAATGGCGCAGGCGCCGGCCCGGGCGGAAGGGCCGCCTCATGAACGGCACGATGATGTGGGCGACCAGCGTCCGTGTGCTGCGCCAGCTCAAGGGCGACCCCCGCAGCATCGCGATGATCCTGGTGGTGCCCGCCGTGCTGCTGGCGCTGGTGTACTGGCTCTACCAGAACGAAACCCTGGCCCCGGGCCAGCCGCGCACCTTTGACAGGGTGGGGCTCATGATGCTGGGCATCTTCCCGTTCGTGGTGATGTTCCTGGTCACCTCGATCACCATGCTACGCGAACGTACCTCCGGAACACTGGAACGGCTGCTGACCACGCCCATACACAAGGCGGACCTCCTGTTCGGCTACGCCGTGGCATTTTCCATCATGGCGGCCGCCCAAGCGCTGGTGGCCACGGGCACGGCCTATTGGGTCTTTGGCCTGGAGATTGCCGGCAATGCCGGCTGGGTCGTGTTGATTTCGGTGCTGACGGCGGTGTTGGGTGTGGCCCTGGGGCTCTTGTGCTCCGCGTTTGCCACCACGGAGTTTCAGGCCGTGCAGTTCATGCCTGTGGTGGTGATTCCGCAAATCCTGTTGTGCGGGCTGTTTGTATCGCGCGACCAGATGAACGGAGTCCTTGAGGCCGTCTCCAACGTGCTTCCGCTGAGCTACGCCGTGGACGGGCTGCAGGAGGTGGCCGCCCACGCGGACCCCACCTCCGCCCTGGTGGCGGACCTGGTGGTGGTTGCCGCGTTTGTGGTCGCGGGCCTGCTGTTCTCCTCCCTGACACTGCGCCGGCAGACGGCCTGAGCGCCGCGCAGGCCCCGGTTCCCGGAGGAGCCGCGGCTAGGGCCGCGTGCCCGGCTCCTCCGGCTCCGCCAGGGCCTCGTCGCACCAGGCCAGCCATGCCTGTTCAAACGCGATCCCTGCCAGCAGGACCGACCGCTGCAGCCCGTCTGCGCGGCTGCGCGGCACCCCGGCGGGAAAGTCCGCCGCCTCAATGGCCAGGTAGCGTGCCAGCGTGGCCTCGTGCAGGCCGCGGTGCCGGCGCATTTCCACCGTCACGTCAACGGTCCCCAGCACGGCTGCCGCCCGCATCCGCACCAGCAGCTCGTCGCGGATGGGTCGCGGGTCGCACTCCCGCAGGCACCATTCCTCCAGCTCGCGCCGCCCGGCCCCGAGCACCCGGAACTGCCGCTGCTGGCCGCGGGTGGTGGGCAGTTCCTCCGACTCAAGCAGCGCGGCCGCCTCCAGCTTGCCCAGTTCACGGTAGATCTGCTGGTGGGTGGCCTGCCAGAAGTGCCCCAGTGACTTGTCGAAGCGCCGCGCGAGTTCGGCCCCCGTGCACGGCTTTTCCAAGAGGGAAGTCAGGATGGCGTGGCTGAGCGACATCTAGATCCGCGCCGCGAGCCGGGTGCCCTGGTCGATGGCGCGCTTGGCATCGAGCTCGGCCGCCACGTCGGCCCCGCCAATCAGGTGCACCACGGCGCCGCCGGCTTCCAGCCCGCCCTGCAGGTCCCGGCGCGGCTCCTGCCCTGTGCACAGGACGACGTTGTCCACGGCGAGAACCGTGTCGGTGCCGTTGACGCCGAGATGGAGTCCGTCGTCGTCAATCTTGCGGTATTCCACCCCCGGAACCATGGTGACGCCCTTGGCCTTCAGCGCAGTGCGGTGAATCCAGCCGGTGGTCTTGCCCAGGCCGGCGCCAACTTTGCTTTCCTTGCGCTGGAAGAGGCTGACACGGCGGGCGGGGCGCTCGGGCGCAGGCGCGGTGATGCCGCCGGGGTGGGCGTAGTCAGTGTCGATGCCCCATTCGCGGTAGAACTTTTCCGGCACCAGGGTGGCGCTGCTTCCGGAGGCTGTCAGGTATTCGGCCACGTCAAAGCCGATCCCGCCGGCGCCGAGGATGGCAACACGGGCGCCCACTTCCTTCTTGTCGCGCAGCACGTCCAGGTAACTCAGGACGCTGGGATGGTCGACGCCGGCGATCTCCGGCAGGCGCGGGGTGACGCCGGTGGCCAGCACAATTTGGTCAAAGCCGCCCGCCAGCAGGGACTCCGCGGTGGCCGGCGTGTTGAGCCGGAGCTCGACGCCCAGGAGTTGGATCTGCCGGTTGAAGTAGCGGATGGTCTCGTGGAACTCCTCCTTGCCGGGGATCTGCTTGGCGATGTTGAACTGGCCCCCGATCTCTCCCGCCGACTCGAAGAGGGTAACCCGGTGGCCGCGCTGTGCCGCGGTGGTGGCGAACGCCAGCCCGGCGGGACCTGCGCCGACCACGGCGAGCCGCTGCGGCTCCGCGGCGGGCTCAATGGTGATTTCGGTTTCGTGGCAGGCGCGCGGATTCACCAGGCAGGAAGACGTCTTTCCCACAAAGGTGTGGTCCAGACAGGCCTGGTTGCAGCCGATGCAGCTGTTGATCTCATCGGTGCGGCCGTCCCTGGCCTTGCGCATGAAGAAGGCATCGGCGAGGAAGGGCCTGGCCATGGAGACCATGTCGGCGGTGCCGCCGGCCAGCAGGGCCTCGGCGACGTCCGGGGTGTTGATGCGGTTGGTGGCGATCAGCGGGATGCCGACGGAGCCCATGAGCTTCTCGGTGACCCAGGCGTAACCCGCCCGCGGAACCGAGGTGACGATGGTGGGGATGCGGGCCTCATGCCAGCCGATGCCGGTGTTGATGATGGTGGCCCCGGCCCGCTCCACGGCCTGGGCCAACTCGATGACTTCACCGAGGGTGGAGCCGTCCTCGACGAGGTCGAGCATGGAGAGGCGGTAGATGATGATGAAATTCGGGCCCACGCGGTCGCGGGTGCGGCGGACGATCTCCACGGGGAAGCGCATGCGGTTCCCGTAGCTGCCGCCCCATTCGTCTTCGCGGTGGTTGGTGCGCCGGGCGATGAATTCATTGATCAGGTAGCCTTCGGAGCCCATGATTTCGACGCCGTCATAGCCCGCCTTTTGCGCCAGTGCGGCTGCGTTGGCGAAGTCCTCGATGGTTTGTTCCACCTCGGCGCCGTCCAGCGGGTGCGGGGTGAACCGGTTGATCGGTGCCTGGACGGCGCTGGGCGCCACCAGGTCCGGGTGGGCGGCGTAGCGGCCAAAGTGCAACAGCTGCAGGGCGATCTTGCCGCCTTCGGCATGGACGGCGTCGGTGACAGGCCGGTGCTGTGCGGCTTCCGCCTCCGTGGTGAGCTTGGCACCGCCCTTCATGGGCCGGCCGGCCTCGTTGGGCGAGATCCCTCCGGTGACCATGAGGCCCACCCCTCCCCTGGCCCGCTCGGCATAGAAGGCGGCCATGCGGTCAAATCCGCCGGGCAGTTCCTCAAGGCCCACGTGCATGGAGCCCATGAGGACCCGGTTGGGCAGCGTTGTGAAGCCGAGGTCGAGCGGTTCAAACAGGCGGGGATATTGAATGGCGTTCATTAATGCACTCCTTTGCGCAACAAGTTGCATAATCGTAGCGCAGAAAGTGCCGCCGTTGGAGTTGCGTCCGTTGGTTCCCTGCCAGGCGCAGGAGTGACGGGGTGCGACGGCGACCGGCCCGCCCGAGGAGGGGGTTCCGCCGCCGGGTCAGAAAAGCACTGTGGCGAAGGTGCCGACGTGCTCGAAGCCAACGCGTTCGTAAAGTGCGCGGGCGCGGGTGTTGTAGTCGTTGACGTAGAGGCTGGTGATGGGTGCGTGGAACTGCGCCAGCTTGACCACGCCGGCCATGTAGCCGGCGCTCAGGCCGTGTCCGCGGTAGCGCGGGTTCATCCAGACGCCCTGCACCTGGGAGGCGTGGCGGGTGACGGCGCCAAGGTCGGCCTTGAAGATCACCTCGCCGCGGGGCTCGTTGTGGCTGAAGGAATAGCCGTGGCTGATGAGCCAGGCCACGCGGCGCCGGTAGTTGGCTTCCCCGCCCAGGAACGGCGAATAGCCCACTTCCTCCTCAAACATGGCGGCGGCGGCCACCAGGATTTCGCCGAACTGGTCGCTGCCGCTGACGCACAAGGCGGGATCCGCCTCCACCAGGGGCTCGCCGGTGATGGACAGCAGCGGCTGGTTGGCACGGATCTCCTGGGCGGTGATGCCTGCTTCCTGGAGCGTGGCGATCATGGCCAGGGTGGCTTCCGCCGGTCCGAAAATCGACGCGTGCGGCTGCCAGTGGCCGGCCATCCAGCGGGCGAAGGCCGAGGCCTGTTCAGCGTCTGCCTCGATGGGGACCACGTTGGATCCCACCCAGCAGGCTGCGGCGAGGCGTGCGCCGTCGTCCTCAAAATAGCCGAGCATGTGGGCTCCGGGGACGGCGGGAACGGCGCTGCGGTGTTGGTTGATGAGCGAATCCACGAAGACGTTGGCCACGGGGTCGCGCGCAACAAGGGACCGGAGCGCGTCCGTGTCGCTGTGGACAAGGACGCGCACCGGTTGGTGCCGGGTTTCCCTAGGAAACGCTAACCACGGGGCCACCCGTGAGAGTCGGCTCATCCCCGTCGGACTCCATCTGTTCGGCGATTCTCATGGCTTCTTCAATGAGTGTTTCAACAATCTGGTCCTCGGGGACGGTCTTGATGACCTCGCCCCTGACGAAGATCTGGCCCTTGCCGTTGCCGGAGGCGACGCCAAGGTCGGCCTCGCGGGCTTCGCCCGGGCCGTTGACGACGCAGCCCATGACGGCCACGCGCAGCGGAACTTCCATGCCTTCGAGTCCGGCGGTGACTTCCTCGGCCAGCTTGTAGACGTCAACCTGTGCACGCCCGCACGACGGGCAGGAAACGATCTCCAGCTTGCGGGGGCGCAGGTTCAGCGACTGCAGGATCTGGTTGCCCACCTTGATCTCCTCCACCGGCGGGGCGGAGAGGGAGACGCGGATGGTGTCGCCGATGCCCTTGGACAACAGGGCGCCGAATGCCACGGCGGACTTGATGGTGCCCTGGAAGGCGGGGCCGGCCTCGGTGACTCCCAGGTGCAGCGGCCAGTCGCCCTGCTCCGCAAGCATCTCGTAGGCGGCGACCATGATGACCGGGTCGTTGTGCTTGACGGAGATCTTGAAGTCGTGGAAGCCGTGTTCTTCGAACAGCGACGCTTCCCACACGGCAGATTCCACGAGGGCTTCCGGGGTGGCCTTGCCGTATTTCTTCATGATGCCCGGTTCCAGCGAGCCGGCGTTCACACCGATCCGGATGGACGTGCCGTGGTCCTTGGCAGCCTGGGCAATTTCCTTGACCTGGTCGTCAAACTTGCGGATGTTTCCCGGGTTCACGCGAACGGCGGCACAACCGGCCTCAATGGCGGCAAACACGTACTTCGGCTGGAAGTGGATGTCTGCGATCACCGGGATCTGCGATTTCTTCGCAATGATCGGCAGCGCCTCGGCATCATCCTGCGACGGGCAGGCCACTCGGACAATGTCGCAGCCCGACGCCGTGAGCTCGGCGATCTGCTGCAGCGTGGCGTTGATGTCGGTGGTCTTCGTGGTGGTCATGGATTGCACGCTGATGGGTGAATCCGAACCAACACCCACGGGGCCGACCTTGATTTGCCGGGTCTTGCGACGGGGCGCAAGGACGGGCGGCGGCAATGGCGGCATGCCAAGACTGACGGAGGTCAAAATTTGCTCCTTGAAGTTCAATATACAAATACTGCGGCAGGTGGACCGGTTTGTGGCGCCACCATTTGGTATCCCGCACTATCCAACTCTGATTGTAGGCTCGTTCGGGCCCGCGCGCGGACCAGTGAGGCTTAGGCCACGAAGCGGCTGAGCTGCCCAATCACTGGATTCCAGCCGGAGATCTTCAGCCCCGTGACACCGCCCCCAATGGTCATCGGGTCCCGTGCCACGAGTTCCTGGACGGCCGCTTCATCCGCTGCCTGGAAAATGAGCAGGGCACCGGCTCCGTCGGTGTAGGGCCCGGACGCCACGAGCGCCTCGGCCTCCGCCTGCGCGGCAAGCCATTCGCGATGCTTGGGGCGGTGTTCCGTGCGGGCTGCTTCTGCTTCGGGACCATAGACATACTCAACGGCAAAAATAGACATGCATTCACCTTATAGCAGGAGCACTTTCACCAGAACTGCAACAGCGGCCGACCACAGCATGGAGGCCAGCGTGCCGATAATAAAGCGCTCACTGGCACCCGGCGCCTCCTTCAGTTCGGGGTACCGCCCCAGACCCTTGATGGCCACCACGTAGGCAATCGCCACCGGCTGGCCGGCCAGAATGGCCAGTGCAACCGCACCCCGCTCCAAAAATCCGATCAGCAGTCCCCCGCGCAACACTTCGCCGCCGGGACGGGCTGCGAGGGCGGCGGCCGTCGCATCGGCCGGCGCATCGCCGGCACTCTCCGGCGGCGCTTCCTCCGCCGGCGCCGCCACGTCCCTGCTGGAGCCCCCTACGGCCGGATCCGGATTGCCTTGGTCGGCGTCAACGGCAGGCACCTCAGGGTCCTCCTGGTGGGTTTCCTCCCCGGGCGGGTCGCCTGCCTCCGCTGCGTCCACGGCGCGCACGCCGGAGGACCTGACGAATTTAAGTATTCCGGCCGTCACGGGCCAGCCGCCCACTACGGCCACAGCCATGGCCACGGCAATCCACAGCACATCCATCCGCCACTCCTTTGCTGGGGCCGCCCATCGCCGCTGGGCAGGCACCCGGTTGGGGCTTCGGCTCCTCCGCCGCTTATGGCCGGACTGCCGCTACTGGAACTTAGACTAGCGTCCGCCACCGACAATCTGGGACAACAGCAGTTCCGCTGCCTGCCGGCCGTGGCGCTCCTCGTGCCGGCCCGATCTCCTGATGGCCCGGCTGACCGCCTGCGGGGTAATCCCCAGGTGGCCCGCGATCTCCTTTTGGGCCACACCGGGCGCCGCGTGCAGTGCGTCCAGGACCCTCCACTCAGCCTCCGACCTGCTCCTGACCACGTCACCCACCAGGACGAGGACCGCCTCGGACGCGGACGCCCAGTCGCCGGCATCCGTGCCGGTGCCGGCATCGGCAGGGCCCGTCCGCACCCGGAGCGGAACCCTGTCGCCGGCCTTTTTGGCCGCCTCAACGGCTTCCCTGGCGGCAACAAAGGCGCTGCCTGACGCTTCGCGGGAACTTGCCGGCAGCGGAAGATCCGCCCGGCCAACGCCAATCCCCACGTACCATTCCTTCAGCCGGAGCACTCGCATGGCAGCCTCGACCACCGCAGCGGGATCGCCCAACGCCGCCTGGACCTCGTCCCCCACAGACCGCTCGAAAGGCAGGACCGTTGCAACGCCTGCCAGGGCTTCGAGCAGTTCCGGCACCTTGTCGCCGTGGCGGCGGCTGCCCTTCTGGTCAATCGTCAGAACAAACATAAATCAACCATAATCATGTGACTGTAATGAATCAACCCTTTATGCAGGATTCGCGCGTGCCGGTGGCGCCGCGCCCGGCCGGCCCGCGGTCACTCGGTCATGGCCGCGGGCACGGTGATGACATCCACCATGGCCCCGTTGCGCAACACCGTGACGGGCAGCGGCACGCCGATGGCCTCCGCGAACAGCTGCTTCTGCAGGCTTTCCGCGCTGGACACCGGCCGCCGCCCTACGGTGAGCACCAGGTCCCCCGGCTTCAAGCCGGCCAGTTGCGCCGGCGATCCGGGAATGACGTCAGCCACGCGCAGACCCTGCCGCTGTCCAATGCGCAGGGCCAGCGTCTCGTTCAATGCGACGGGCGCACTGACAAGCCCCAAATACGCCCGCTGGACCCGGCCGTCGGCGATCAAGGCGGAAATGATCCTCCGGGTGGTGGCATTGATGGGTACGGCCAGCCCCAGGCCGGCGCCCGCCACGGCCGTGTTGATGCCGACGACCCTGCCGCGGGAGTCTGCGAGGGCACCGCCGGAATTGCCCGGATTCAAGGCCGCGTCGGTTTGGATGACGTCCTCGACGACCCGGCGGTTCCGGCCCAGTGCCGTGGGGAGGGACCGTCCCAGTCCGCTGACCACCCCGGCCGTCACCGAGCCCGCAAGCCCCAGTGGATTCCCGACGGCAATGACCAGCTGCCCCACGCGCAGGCCCTCAGCGTCACCGAGTTGCGCCGGTGGGTGCACGTGCGACAGGCCCCGGATGACGGCCAGGTCTGAAAGGGTGTCGGCGCCCCTGATTTCAATGTCGGTCCCCGTACCGTCGGCAAAGGCCGCCCACCCGCCGCTGGCCCCCGCCACCACATGGGCGTTGGTGAGCATGTAGCCGTCCTCGGTAAAAACGACGGCGGACCCCGCTCCCAGGCGGCCGCGCCCGTTGCGGTCCGTGGCCCGCACCTCGACGGCGGCCACGTGCGGCGCCACCTTTTCGGCGACCGAGACCACCGTGCGCGAATAGGCGTCCATGGCTTCCTCGGAGTCGACTCCTGCGGGCAAGAGTCCTTCAAAATCGTTCACCGCGCACCTCCTGGGGCGGGCGTGGAGTGCGCTGGCCATGCAGTCCGTCCATGCAGCGGCTGCGCCATTTTCTGGCACAACGAATCGGGCTGCCGCCACAATCCCGAAAACGGTACGCCTGCGGTGAACGCGGCCCACGGCGCCGGCCCCACCAGCGCCAATATCTGCGCACTGGCCTGAACTGCCGCGGACAGCAGGGTCAGTGGATGTGGCTTTCCCAATCGGAGGGTACCCGCCCGGCGGGCCCCGGAGCGGCTTGGCCTGCCGGGCGGCTTGCCGGCGGAAACAGTTCGGGTCCGTCGATGAAGGAGGAGGTCTCATAGCTCCAGAACCAGTCCTCGCCCGGCTCAAAGCTACGGACGACCGTGTGCCCGGTGGCCCTCGCATGGGCCGTTGCATGCTGTGCCGGGGAGCTGTCGCAGCAGCCGATGTGTCCGCACTGCGCACACCGGCGCAGGTGCACCCACCAGCCACCGGCTGCATCGCACTCGACGCAGCCTTCTCCTGTGGGCGGCACCGAAACGTCTATGCCTGGCGTGGAAACCATGGTGTCATCTCCTGTGCATCCGGGTACACGTCCACTGCCAAACATTACGCCCTGGGCACTGCGAGGTGGAAGGGATGCGTGCCGCCGGCCAGGCACCCCTGTCAGCTGTCGACGAGACCGCTTCCGGAGGTTCGGGGCGCCCGCCTTATCCGAAGAGGTTGACCGGCTTGACGATGTCGGCGTAGATCAGCAGCGCGCCCATGGCCATGAGCACCACGGCGGCCACGTAGGTCAGCGGCAGGAGCTTGGCGATGTCAAAGGGGCCCGGGTCCTTGCGCTTGAACAGCTTGGCCACCTGGCGCCGCGCGCCCTCGTACAGCGCGCCGGCCACGTGCCCGCCGTCGAGCGGCAGCAGTGGGATCAAGTTGAAGACGAACAGGGCCAGGTTGACGCTGGCCAGCAGCCCCAGCAGCGTTGCCACGCGCGAGCCCAGGGGAATCTCTTCCATGGCGGCGACCTCCCCGGCCACCCGGCCCACGCCCACCACGGAGATGGGTCCGTTGGGGTCGCGGGGCTCGGAACTGAAGGCGGCCTGGGCAATGCCCACGATCTTCTGCGGCAGTTGCAGGACGACGCCGCCAATCTGGACCACGCTGCTGCCCACGGCAGGCAAAACGGCCGACGCCGGCTCCCTCACCATGGCGCTGGTGGGCCCCACGCCCAGGAACCCGGCCTGGACGGTGACCGTGGTGCCGGTGGAATCCACCTCAGCCATGCCGTTGGCGCCGACGACGGGACGGGCAGTCAACACCGGGGTGATGCTTGTGGTGACGGCCTTCCCTGCCCTTTCGTACACGAGCGGCACGGTCTTGCCGGCGGAGGCGCGGACCAGCTCGGTGAAGGCCGCCCATTCGGTGACGGGCACGCCGTCGAACGAGACGAGGGTGTCACCGGGCTGCAGGCCGGCGGCAGCGGCGGGTGTTGGCGTGCAGTTGGCCAGGTCCTTGGGCACGGGCGCGCCGTAGGCCACTTGGCAGGCGTTGACCTCGCCGAGGGTGGTGGTGGCCTGGGCGGTGCCGAAGCCCATGAGCAGGATGGCCATGAGGACCACGCCGATCAGCAGGTTCATGGCGGGCCCGCCCAGCATGATGATGATCTTTTTCCAGACCGGGAGCTTGTAGAAGACCCGGTTGGCGTCCCCGGGGCCCACTTCCTCGTGGGCGGCGCTGCGGGCCTCTGTGGCGAGCGTCTGGAACATGCCGGTGCTGGAGGGGCGGACGGTGCCGTCGTCGGGGTTCGGCGGGTACATGCCGATCATGGCCACGTAGCCGCCGGCCGGAATGGCCTTGATGCCGTACTCGGTTTCGCCCTTCTTCCGCGACCACATGGTGGGGCCGAAGCCGATCATGAACCGGGTGACGCGCACCTTGAACAGCTTGGCGGGCAGCAGGTGGCCCACCTCGTGCAGCGCGATGGACAGGGCGATGCCGACAGCGACAAAGAGCACGCCGCCGATGAAAAGCAATACAGTCACAATTTACTTCCTGCGTTCAATGATTCCCGGCCCGTCATTTGCTGGTCCGCTGCCGTCTTCAGGCCTTCGCGGCGAGCAGCTCGTTGGTCCGTGCGCGTGCCCACACTTCAGCATCCAACACGGTTTGGAGCGTGAGCTGCGATTCCGGTGTGTGTTCGCTGAGAACCTGCGCAATGGTGTCCACAATGTCAAGGAAGCCGATCCGGCCGGCATGGAAGGCATGGACGGCTTCCTCGTTGGAGGCGTTGTAGACGGCAGGGCAGGTGCTTCCCCGGCGCGCCGCCTCCTTGGCCAGTTCGACGGCGGGGAAGGCAACATTGTCGAGCGGCTCAAACGTCCAGGTGGCCGCCTTGGTCCAGTCGCAGGGCGCGGCCGCACCCGGGACCCGCTCGGGCCAGCCCAGTCCCAGGGCGATGGGCAGGCGCATGTCCGGCGGGGAGGCCTGGGCAATCGTGGAGCCGTCGGTGAACTGCACCATTGAGTGGATGACGGACTGAGGGTGGACCACGGCCTCGATCCGGTCCAGCGGAACGTCGAAGAGCAGGTGCGCTTCGATGACCTCCAGGCCCTTGTTCACGAGCGTCGCCGAGTTGGTGGTGATCATGGGGCCCATGTCCCAGGTGGGGTGCTTGGAGGCCTGCTCCGGCGTGACGTCCGCCAACTCCTCCCGCGACCTGCCTCGGAACGGACCGCCGGAGGCGGTGACAATCAGCTTGTCCACCTCGCCGGCCGTGCCTGAGCGCAGCGCCTGGGTCAGGGCCGAGTGCTCGGAATCCACGGATACCAGCTGTCCGGGCGAGGCGGCGTCCTTCACGAGCTGGCCACCGACAATCAGCGACTCCTTGTTGGCCAGCGCCAGAATCGCGGGGGTTGCCAGGGCGGCCAGGGTCGGCGCCAGGCCGATGGACCCGGTGATGCCGTTGAGCACGACGTCGGCAGCATCTGCCGTTCCTGCGCCCCACGCCGCGATGGCGGTTGAGGCATCCGGACCCGTGAGAATTTCCGGCGCGAAGCCGCCCAGGCCGGCCAAGGCGGCGCGCGAGTCAATCAGCGAACGCAAGGTCCCGCCGTCGTCCGTGGAAATGCCCACGGCAAGCACGCGGAGGGCAACGGCCTGCTCGGCCAGCAGCTCAAGGTTGCCGCCGCCGGCGCTGAGGGCCGTGACGCTGAACCGGGGGCTGCCGTCGGGAAGGGCCGCCTGGCCGACGACGTCGACCGCCTGCGTGCCGACGGAACCGGTTGAGCCAAGGATGATGATTTTGCGGTGCGCCATGGCTACCAGTATTCCGCACTTATTGGCGGCGCGTCACCAGAGGCCACGTTCCTCGGCGGCGCGGCGGATACTGGCAAGTGCTTCGAAAAGCTGGGCCTGCTGCTCGGGAGTGAGGGGGTCGAAGATGGTTTCGCGCACCATGGAGACGTGGCCGGGGGCGGCGCTGCGGATCTTGTCCCAGCCGGAGTCGGTCAGGGAGATGTCCTGGCCGCGGCCGTCGGTGCTGGCGGTGCAGCGGTTCAACAGTCCGCGTGATTCCATGCGCTTGAGCAGGTGGGAGACACGGGAGCGGTCCCACCCGAGCTGGGCGGCGAGGTCGCCGGAGCGCAGCTGCTCGCAGCCCGCCTCGGAGATGACGGCGAGGACGGCGTACTCCACGCCGGAGACGTCGGAGTCCTGGAGCAGCTGGCGGTCGATGGCGCGGGGCAGCCCCTTGGCGAATTCGCGCAGCTCCAGCCAGATGGCCTGCTCCTGGGCACTGAGCCAGCGTGTTTCCCGGTGTTCCGGCGGAGCCTGCCGCCCGGCCCCCTCTTGCGGTTCCGGAACCGGACCTTTCGCCTGTCCCCCGCACGTGGCCACTTCTCGGCTGTCCATTGCCTTCCTCACATTTCCTGACATTAGTTGACACATCAAGTATGTCTGCTCCATGATGGAAACATCAAGTTTTAATTGACACGTCACATAAACATCGTGTGACGGGCAGCCTCACCCAAGGAGATATCGCATGACCAAGATTGCCATCGTCACCGGCTCCACCCGCCCCGGCCGCAACACCACCGGTGTGGCCGAGTGGGTTCTGGCCCAGGCCCAGCTCCGCGGCGACGCCGACTACGAAATCGTTGACATTGCCGACTTCAACCTGCCGCTCCTGGACGAGGCCTACCCGGCCGCCTACCAGAACTACCAGAACGACCACACCAAGGTCTGGGCAGCGAAGATGAACGAGTTCGACGGCTACATCTTCATCACGGGCGAGTACAACCACTCCGTGCAGCCGGCCCTGGCCAATGCCATCTCCTACCTGAACGCCGAGTTCGCCAACAAGGCCGCCGGCATGGTGGGCTACGGCTCCGCGTTCGGCGCCCGCGCCATCGAGCACCTGCGCGGCATCCTGTCCGAGCTGCAGGTGGCCCACGTGCAGAAGACTGGCCTGTTCTCACTGTTCACCGACTTCGAGAACTTCTCCACCTTCAAGCCCACCGAGCAGCAGGCCGCCTCGGTTGAGCCCATGTTCGACCAGCTCGTCAGCTGGGCCCAGGCCATGAAGTCGGTTCGCGAAGGCGCCCTCGTCAACGCCTAGCCCCACCCCTCCCCTCCCGTCGCTATCGCAGCAATGGTCAGTTTTTTGCCAACGCTAGCGCAGCAATGGGGCGTTTTTCGACAACGCTCTCGCAGTTGGCCCGCATGAAGCACGACGGCGGCCGGTGACCTTTCACAAAAGGTCACCGGCCGCCGTCGTTCTTTAAGATCTCTTCCGGGGCCACATGTCTGCGGCGAGGGCCGCGAGTCCCAGAAGCCCTCGGCCCAGCCACCGGCAGCTCACGGGCATGGCCAATGCAGCCGCCACAGGGAGCGCATGGCCGGTCAGGAACCAGCAGGACCGACTGCTTGAGGTTCATGTCTCCGGCTGACACTTGGCCCGGGTCCGGCCAAGCTGCGGACAGGCCGCCGGCCCCCGTCCGCCACATCGGACCGTCCGCCAGCTTGTCCAATCCCAACATTGGCGCCTCGCACTCAATCGACCGGGTCCCCATCATGTGCGAGAGCGTTGGCAAAAAACTGACCATTGCTGCGAGAGCGTTGGCAAAAAACTGACCATTGCTGCGAGAGGGTTGTTAGTTGGGGGAGGCGCGGCGCAGGGTTTGCTCCGCGTGGAGGAGGATGGGGCCGTCGACCATCTGGCCCTTGAACGCAAACACTCCCGTCCCGGCGGCTTCGGCTGCGGCCAGCAGCTCACGGGCTGCGGCCACCGCCGCATCGGACGGCCGGTATGCATCGCGGATCACGGCCACCTGCGACGGGTGGATGCACGCCTTGGCACCAAAGCCGCTGGCCACGGCATCCTCGGATTCCTCCGCCAGCCCGTCGAGGTCGGCAAAGTCCGCGTAGATCGAGTCGATCGCGACCTTCCCGAAGGCCCCCGCCGCCAGCAGCATCTGCGAGCGGGCCTGCATGGCCACGGCCCGGTAGGCGCCGGCCCGGGACCCCGACGTGAACCGGCTGGACGTTCCGCCCAGCGAAGCCACCAGGTCCTCGGCACCCCACATCAGGGCCACCACGTTGGGCAGCGCAGCGAGCGCGGGCGCCGCAAGGATCCCGGCGGCGCTTTCGCACAAGGCCACCACACTGTAGTCCGCGAGCGCGGCGACGGCGTCGGGGTCGGCGGCCTTGGCCACCATGATGGTCCGGTAGGGGCTGCGGGCCACGGCGGCCAGGTCTAAAGCTGCGTCCGGGGTGTCGAGGGCGTTGATGCGCACCATGGTGGCTGCCGGGTCCAGCCCGCTGGCGGCCATGTGTTCGCGTGCCTGCGCCTTGGCATCGGGGGCGACGGCGTCCTCAAGGTCGATGATCACCGCATCAGCCCGCCCGGCGGCCTTGGCAAAGCGCTCGGGCCGGTCGGCCGGGGCAAACAGCAGTGTGGGGCCCATGGTGAAGTGCTGGCTCACGGAAATCGCTTGGCTCCTTGGTGTCGGTGCGGCCGGGCGCTGTTGCCCGGCCGGCTGGTGCTGCATTTAGTCCTGTGCCTGATCCTGTGCGGCCGGCAACAGCCAAAATAGCGCCGTCCGGCTGGCTTTGCCAACCACGACGCCGGATTGGTTCCGTCCCGTGTGCTCCATCACCACGATCCCCTGTCCCGGCCGCGATGACGAGAGCCGCTTCTCCGTCACCATTGTCTCGGTATAGAGGGTATCGCCATGGAAGAGCGGATGCGGAAAGGAAATGTCGGTCATCCCCAGCTGGGCCACGATGGTGCCTTGCGTCAGCTGGGCCACGGACTGGCCCACCATGGTGGCCAGGGTGAACATGGAATTCATGAGGCGCTGGCCGAATGGCTGCCCCTCGCTCCACGCCGCATCCAGGTGCAGTGCCTGGGTGTTCATGGTCATGGTGGTGAAGAGGACGTTGTCCGTCTCCGTCATGGTGCGCCCGGGCCGGTGCCGGTACACGACTCCGGTTTCCAGTTCCTCGTAGTAGAGGCCGCGCTGGGTGACTGTCCGGGGCTCAGCAGCCGGTTCCCCGCTCATACGTTGTCCAGGTCGTGCATCTCAAGGTTCAGCGGGGCGCCGGTGGCCGCCACGATCTGCTCCACCGTCACATCCGGTGCCAGCTCCTTCAGGACCAGCCCGTCCGGCGTGACCTCGATGACGGCCATGTCCGTGACGATCAGGTCCACGCAGCGCCTGCCCGTCAGGGGCAGCGTGCATTCCCTGAGGATCTTGGGCTCGCCGTACTTGTCCACGTGCTCCATCATGACGATCAGCTTCTTGGCACCGAACACCAGGTCCATGGCGCCGCCCATGCCCTTGACCATCTTGCCCGGAATCATCCAGTTGGCAAGGTCGCCGTTTTCGGCCACCTGCATGGCCCCCAGCACGGCGACGTCCACATGGCCGCCGCGCACCATGCCGAACGAGGTGGCGGAGTCAAAGAACGCCGCACCCCTGTTCACGGTGACGGTTTCCTTGCCTGCGTTGATCAGGTCCGGGTCCACATCCGCCTCGGCCGGGTAGGGGCCGGTGCCCAGGATCCCGTTTTCCGAGTGCAGCACCACCTCCACCCCCTCGGGGATGTAGTTGGGGATCAGTGTTGGCATGCCAATGCCCAGGTTCACGTACTGCCCGTTGTGCAGTTCCCGGGCCACCCGGGCCGCCAGTTCATTGCGCGAAAGTGCCATTGCCTATGCCTCCTTGGTGGTGGATCCTACGGGCCCGGCCGGTTCTTCCGTCACGGTCCGCTTTTCAATGCGCTTCTCGCTGCCGGGGCTGCCGGCCGGCACATGCACCACACGCTGGACGAAGATGCCGGGCACGTGGACGTGTTCGGGATCCAGCTCCCCGGGTTCCACAAGTTCCTCCACCTCTGCGATCGTGATCTTCCCGGCCGTGGCGCACAGCGGGTTGAAGTTCATGGCGGTGGCGTGGAAGACGAGGTTGCCGTGGCGGTCGCCCTTCCAGGCGTGCACCAGCGCAAAGTCGGGAGTCAGGGATTCCTCGAGCACAAAGTCGGCGTCCCCAAAGGTGCGCACCTCCTTGGCCGGCGAAGCAATCTCAACCCCGCCCGCGCCGTCGTATTTGCGGGGCAGCCCACCCTCGGAGACCTGGGTGCCCACGCCGGCGGCGGTGTAGAAAGCGGGGATGCCGGCGCCCCCGGCTCGCAGCTTCTCGGCGAGGGTGCCCTGCGGCGTCAACTCCACTTCGAGCTCGCCGGCGAGGAACTGGCGGGCAAACTCCTTGTTCTCCCCCACGTAGGAGGAAACAGTGCGCCGGATGCGGCCGTCGGCGAGCAGGACGCCCAGGCCCCAGTCGTCCACGCCGCAGTTGTTGGAGATGGTTTCCAGCCGGGAAGTGCCGGCATCGTGCAGGGCCTGGATGAGGGCCACCGGGATGCCGCAAAGGCCGAACCCGCCGACGGCGAGGGAGGCGCCGTCGTGGATGTCATGGATGGCGGCGGCTGGCGAGGCAACTACTTTGTTGATCATGGCGGTGCCTTTCTGGGGCCTTACAAGCCCAGTTCGCGGGCGATGAGCATGAGCTGGACTTCCGTGGTGCCCTCCCCCACCTCCAGGATCTTTGAATCGCGGTAGTGGCGGGCCACGGAGAATTCGTTAATGAAGCCGTAGCCGCCAAAAACCTGCGTGGCGTCCCGGGCATTGTCCATGGCCGCCTCGCTTGCGACCATCTTAGCGATGGCCGCCTCCGTCTTGAAGGGCTTCCCGGCCAGCATGCGGGCCGCGGCGTCGTAGTAGGCCAGGCGGGCGGTGTGCGCGCGGGTCTGCATGCGGGCGATCTTGAAGGAGATGCCCTGGTAGTGGCCGATGTTGTGGCCGAAGGCGTGGCGCTCCTTGGCGTAGCGGACCGATTCGTCCACGCAGCCCTGGGCGGCGCCGACCGCGAGTGCGGCGATGGCAATGCGGCCCTCGTCGAGGATGGACAGGAAGTTGGCGTAGCCGCGGCCGCGCTCCCCCAACAGGTTTTCCTCCGGGACACGGGCGCCGGCGAAGGTGAGCGGGTGCGTGTCGGAGGCGTTCCAGCCCACCTTGTTGTAGGCCTTTTCCACCGTGAAGCCGGGGGTGCCGTTGGGCACGATAATGGTGGAGATTTCCTTCTTGAGAGAGCCGTCCTTGCGCTCCGAGGTGCCGGTGACGGCCGTGGCGGTGACGAACTTGGTGATGTCGGTGCCGGAGTTGGTGATGAACTGTTTGGCACCGTCAATGACCCATTCGCCGTTCTCGATCCGCGCCTTGGTGGCCGTGCCCCCGGCGTCGGATCCGGCGTCGGGCTCGGTCAGTCCAAAGCCTGCGAGCGCCTCGCCGCTGGTCAGCTGCGGCAGCCACTGCTCCTTTTGCGCCTGCGTGCCGAAGCGGTGGATGGGCATGGCACCCAGCGACACGCCGGCCTCGAGCGTGATGGCGACCGACTGGTCCACGCGCCCCAGCTGCTCCAGCGCCAGCGCGAGCGCAAAGTAGTCCCCGCCCATGCCGCCAAATTCCTCCGGGAACGGCAGCCCGAACAGGCCCAGCTCCCCCATCTGCGCCACGACCTCATACGGGAAGCTGTGTTCCTCGTCGTGCTTCGCGGACACGGGGGCCACCACGTTGTCCGCAAAGTCGCGGACCATGTCGCTGAGGGCCTGGTACTCGTCGTTGAGTTCAAAATTTGACACTGTCATTCCCCTTCAGGGCTTGTTGCTTCTGGGCTTGTTGTTGGGTCTTCTTCGTCGGGCGCGATCGTTGCGACAACCTGGTCCGCCTTCACCAGCGCACCCACGGCCACGCCGATGTGCACGGTCCCTGCCATCGGGGCGGTGATCTGGTGTTCCATCTTCATGGCCTCAACCGCCAGCAGCACGGTGCCGGCCTCAACCCTGTCGCCCGTGGCCGCATTCACCACGGTGACGGTGCCGGGCATGGGGCTGCGCAGCTGGGGGTCGCCGGCGGCGTCCTCCCGCACCAGCCCGGCCAGCATGCGCGCGGTGGCCGCGTCCCGGTCCAGCCGTTCCAGCGCCACGCTCCACCCGCCTCTGCCCAGGAAGACGGTGTCCCCGGCCATCGCGACTTGATAGGCCTCCCACGACGCGGGCACCTCCTGTGTCCCGTCCCCGAGCCCGCTGACATGGACGACGCCGGGACCTTCAGTGCCGCTGCCGGCGTCAGTCCCGCTGACCGTCACCACCCCGGTGCGCCCGGGTGCCGCCCAGCTGCTGCGCCAGGGTGCCGGGTCGCCGATGCGCCAGTTGTCGGTGCTCTGCCACGGCCGAAGCGGCGGAGGAGCCGGTGTTCCCAGAGGCGGCGTAAAGGAGACCGAGGCCGCCTGCGGCCGATTGGTCGGACAGTCCCCAGATGCTCCCCTTGCCCGCAAGCTCGCATCGGGTCCCTCGCATCCGTGGGCCCGGCCGAGCGAATGCCGGTCCGCAGCCACACCCATCCGCGCCACGAGGGCCGCGGCTGCGTATTCGGCGGCGGATACCTGGCGAAACGCCATGTCCGGCAGCTTGCGTTCGATCAGGGTGGTGTCGAGCCTGCCGGCCTGCACGTCCGGATCGGCAAGGAGCAGGCGCAGGTATTCAACGTTGGTGGGCACGCCCAGGACAACATAGTCGGCGAGCGCGGCATCCAGCCGGTCAAGGGACTCCCGCCGGTCGGCACCCCAGGCGATGACCTTGGCCAGCATGGGGTCGTAGTTGGCAGTGATCTCCAGGTTCCGGTCCAGTGAGCTGTCCACGCGGACGCCGGGCCGCTCCGCGACGGACTCATCCAGCGCAACCACAGTGCCGGTGGCCGGCAGGAACCCTTCGGCAGGGCTTTCCGCATAGACGCGGGCCTCAACAGCATGGCCCTCCAGCGTGACGTCGTCCTGGACGAAGTCGAGCTTCTCCCCCGCGGCAATGCGCAGCTGCCACTCCACCAGGTCCAGGGCGTTCCCGCGCACCCGTGCCACCATCTCGGTGACGGGGTGTTCCACCTGCAGTCGGGTGTTCATCTCCATGAAGAAGAACTCGTCCGGCCGGTCGTCCGAGACGAGGAACTCCACGGTTCCCGCTCCCGTGTAGCTGACACTGGCGGCCGCGGCACAGGCGGCGGCGCCGATGCGCTCCCTGGTGGCGCCGCCGCCGTCCAGTCCGGACAACAGGGGCGAGGGCGCCTCCTCAATGACTTTTTGGTGGCGGCGCTGCAGGGAGCATTCGCGCTCGCCCAGGTGGACCACATTGCCAAATGCATCACCCAGGATCTGCACCTCGATGTGCCGGGGGTTGGCCACCAGTCGCTCCAGAAACAGCGTGTCGTCGCCAAAAGACGCGGCGGCCACGCGCCGGGCGGCGGCCAGGGTGGCGGGCAGTTCCTCGGCGCTGAACACGCTGTGCATGCCCTTGCCGCCACCGCCTGCCGAGGGCTTGATGAGCAGCGGATAGCCGATGTCCGCGGCCGCTGCGATCAGGTCGGCATCCGTGAGCCCCGGCTCGGAAATGCCCGGCACCACGGGGACGCCGGCGGCGGCCACATGATTCTTGGAGCGGATCTTGTCGCCCATGACGTTCAGGGCCTCGATGTTGGGGCCGATGAAGGCGATGCCGGCGGCGTCCAGGGCCTTGGCGAACTCAAGGTTTTCGGACAGGAAGCCGTACCCGGGGTGGACGGCCTGGGCGCCGGATGCTTTGGCGGCACCAATCACAGCCGCAATGTTCAGGTAACTTTCCGCGGCAGCAGCGGGTCCGATGCACAGCGCGTGGTCGGCCTCGCGCACGTGGCGGGCTCCGGCGTCGGCCTCTGAATAGATGGCAACTGAGCGGATCCCCTGGGTTTTCAGGGTGCGGATGACCCGGCAGGCAATCTCGCCGCGGTTGGCCACGAGGACGGTGTCAAAGAGGGCAGTCATGATTTACATCCTGAAGAGACCGAAGGAGGTCTCGGGTAGCGGGGTGCGGGCGCAGACGTCCAGGGCCAGCCCCAGAATCGTGCGGGTGTCGGCGGGGTCGATCACGCCGTCGTCCCAGAGGCGGGCGGTGGAATAGTAGGGGCTGCCCTGGTCCTCATACTGGGCGAGGATGGGCGCCTTGAACGCGGCCTCGGCCTCAGCCGGCCAGTCCTCGCCGTGGCGCTCGTGGGCATCCCGCTTGACGGTGGCCAGCACGGAAGAGGCCTGGTTGCCGCCCATGACGGAGATCCGCGCGGCCGGCCACATCCACAGGAACCTCGGTGAGTAGGCGCGCCCACACATCGAGTAGTTGCCGGCGCCGAAAGAGCCTCCCACAATGACTGTCAGCTTCGGCACGCGCGCTGTGGCGACGGCCGTGACCATCTTGGCGCCGTGCTTGGCGATGCCTCCGTGCTCATAGTCCTTGCCCACCATGAAGCCGTTGAGGTTCTGCAGGAAGATCAGCGGGATGCCGCGCTGGTCGCACAGCTCGATGAAGTGGGCACCCTTCAGGGCCGATTCGCTGAACAGCACGCCGTTGTTGGCCACGATTCCCACCGGGTGCCCGTGCAGCGTGGCAAACCCGGTGACGAGCGTGGTGCCGTAGTTCTTCTTGAACTCGTGGAAGCTGCTGCCGTCGACAAGCCGGGCGATGATCTCGCGGATGTCGTAGGGCGTGTTGAGGTCAGTGGGCACGGCGCCGTACAGTTCCCCGGGCTCGACGGCGGGTTCCCTGCTTTCCGAGACCGCCCACGCGGGTGCCGGGTTGGGCGGCAGAGTGGCCACAATGTCGCGGACGATGGTCAGCGCATGTTCGTCGTTTTCGGCCAGGTGGTCAACGACGCCGGAGATGGAGGCGTGCACATCGCCGCCGCCGAGCTCCTCCGCCGTGACAATCTCGCCGATGGCGGCCTTCACCAGCGGCGGCCCGCCGAGAAAGATGGTGCCCTGGTTGCGGACGATGACCGTCTCGTCGCTCATGGCCGGCATGTACGCCCCGCCGGCGGTGCAGGACCCCATGACGGCGGCGATCTGCGGGATCTTCCGGGCCGACATCTGCGCCTGGTTGAAGAAGATCCGGCCAAAGTGCTCCTTGTCGGGAAAGACCTCGTCCTGCTTGGGCAGGAAGGCACCACCGGAGTCCACCAGGTAGATGCAGGGCAGCCGGTTTTCCAGCGCAATCTCCTGCGCCCGCAAGTGCTTCTTCACGGTCAGGGGGTAGTATGTGCCGCCCTTGACTGTGGCGTCATTGCACACGACCATGACGTGGCGGCCCGCAACCACGCCAATGCCGGCGATGAGCCCGGCACCGGGGGACGCGCCGTCGTACATCCCCTGCGCGGCGAGCGGGGCCACCTCAAGGAAGGGGCTGCCCTCGTCCAGCAGGTGGTTGACGCGGTCGCGGGGCAGCAGCTTGCCGCGGGCCTCGTGTCGCTGGCGGGATTTCTCCGGCCCGCCGAGCGCCGTGGTGCGCAGGTGGCCGCGCAGCTCGTCCGCCAGGGCGCGCTGCGCTGCGTCGTTTCGCGCGAAAGCCTCCCCCGACGGGTCCACCGTGCTGTGCAGAGTCTCCATTGATCCCTCAGTTCTCCCCGCTCGGCCGTGCCGGCTGAATGCATGCTAAGTTAATGACTACTAACTGAGATTCAGGCTAGCCTGTCACTTCTGTGATGTCCAGCACAAGCCCGAGGTGGGGAACCATGAGCACGCAACCGGCAAATGCCCGCACCGCCGCCAAGGCCGAGCGGCGCACCGCCCTGCTCGCCTCGGCGGCCTCGCTCTTTGCCCGCCGCGGCTTCAGGGGCGTCTCGATCGAGGACCTTGGCGCCGCCGCCGGAGTGAGCGGGCCCGCCGTCTACCGGCACTTCGACGGCAAGCAGGCGCTGCTCGGGGCCCTGCTGGTGGGCGTCAGCGAAGACCTGCTGGCCGGCGGCCGCCTGGTCCTTGCCAACGCGCCCGACCCCGCCTCCGCCTTGCGCGCGCTGGTCGGCTTCCACGTGGACTTCGCCCTGGGCAAGCCCGATGTCATCCGCGTGCAGGACCGCGATTTCGAGAGCCTGGGCGCCGCGGACAGTTCCGCCGTCCGCTCGCTGCAGCGCGCCTACGTGGAATTGTGGGTCGGGGTGCTGGGCCGGATGTTCCCGGAACGCGCCGTTGCCGTGCGCCGGATGCAGGCCCATGCCGTGTTTGGGCTGATCAACTCCACCCCGCACAGCGTGCAGCTGCACGGATCGGATTCCGCCGGCGGCACCGCGTTGGGCGGTGCGGAAGGCCGGCGCGGACGGGCTGGAATTCCGGACGAAACCGCCCGTGCGGTGCTTGAGTCCATGGCCTGGGCAGGGCTCGCGTCGGACCTGTAGCCACGTCCGCGGGGGCGGTTGTTCTGTTTGGATGCCGTTGCAACGGCATCCAAACAGAACAACCGCCCCCGGACCCGCTTTTACTGGCGCGGTGTGGCCTGGGCGGATGCACCGGCAGGCACCCGCCCGCAGAAGAAGCGCCGGGCGTGCCCGGCGCTTCTTCTGCCACATGTGAGGATCACATGAGTCTGTGGAGTGGATTCTAGTGTGCCGCCACACCTCCGTGGTGGCCCTCTGCGTGCTCGTGCATGCTTGGCTGCAATGCCAGAACACCCGCGATCAGGGCCACTGCACCGGCGATCCAGGAAGTCCAGGTTGCTCCGGTGTGTGCCGTGTAGCCAGCAATCCATGGGGAGACAAACAACAGGGCGCCAAGGACCATCTGGACCCATTCAGCGACCGGCTGCCCGGGGCTCGACAGGTTCCAAACGCCGGCTGCAATGAGCAGGACGCCGCAGCCAATCATCATGACCATCGAGCTTCCCTGCTGCGTTGTCCACATGGTCGACAACGCGGCATAAAGCCCGGCGATCACGGCGACATAATCTTGCCAGCGATTCCACCTCTTCATTGATACCAACCTCCTTTGCAAGTTGGCTCCCAAAGTGGGGGTCACTTCAAATATACGTCCGCGGCCAGCCAGTATCCAGAGGCCGTTGGTTGCGTTCCGGCCGCACTTTGCCACCCCTCAGCCAAGCACGAGCGCCATGGCCGGATCTGCCACCACGGCGGCCACGTCGGCCAGGAACCGCGAGCCGTGTTCGCCGTCGACCAGCCTGTGGTCAAACGACAGGCTCAGCGTCATGACGTCCCGCAGCGCCACCTGTCCCTGGTGCTCCCAAGGCATCTTGCGCACGGCGCCCAGGGCCAGGATGCCGGCCTCGCCCGGGTTCAGGATGGGCGTCCCGCCGTCGATGCCGAACACGCCGATGTTGGTGATGGAGAACGTCCCGCCCGCCAGGTCCGCCGGAGCCGTCTTCCCGGCACGCGCGGTCTCTGCCAGCCCGCCCAGCGCCATTGCCAGCTCGCGCAGCCCCATGGTGTGCGCATCCTTAATGTTGGGCACCAGCAGCCCGCGCGGCGTTGCTGCGGCGATCCCCAGGTTGAGGTAGTTGAACGTGACAACCTCCTGCGCCGCCTCATCCCAGTGCGAGTTCAGCTCCGGATGCCGCACCACGGCGAGCGCCACGGCCTTGGCGGCAAGCGTCAGCGGGGTGACTTTCACGCCGTCGAACTCCCTGCGCTGGCGCAGCTTCGCCAGGAACTCCATGCCCGCCGTGACGTCGACCGTCATGAACTCCGTGACGTGCGGGGCGGTGAAGGCGCTGGCCACCATGGCCTGGGCCATGGCCTTTTGCACGCCCTTGATGGGTGTGCGCACCTCCCGCAGGCCCGTCTCCATGGACGACGGCGGCGCCGCCACCGCAGTTTCGGTGCCCTTGGCCTGGTCCCCGGCAAAGGCGACGACGTCCTCGCGTGTGATCAGCCCCCGCTCCCCCGAACCAGCCAGCAGCTCCAGCTCGATGCCCAGGTCCCGGGCAAGCTTGCGCACCGGTGGCGTGGACCGCGGCCGCTCAGCCTGAACGTGGACGGGGGCTGCAGGTGCCGTCGCCTCCGGAGTTGCCGCGGGCGCCCCGGCGGTGGCAAACACACGCTGCCTGCGGACCGGCACCGCCGATGTCTCAGGGTCTGCGCCGTAACCGACCAGTGTGGGGATCCGCTTCGGCGCTTCCTCCTCCGGGGCCGAAGCCGGTCCGGCTCCTGAGTCGGGAACCTCGAAGGTGATGATGACTTCGCCGACGTCGACAGTGGTGCCGGGTTCATGCGTGATGGAGGCGACGGTGCCTGCATAGGGTGAGGGCAGTTCCACGACGGCCTTGGCAGTTTCCACTTCGCCAAGCACCTGGTTGAGCGTGACGAGGTCGCCCACAGCAACGTGCCAGCTGACGATTTCGGACTCGGTCAGGCCTTCGCCAAGGTCGGGCAGCTTGAATTCAGCGAGCATGTCAGTCCTCCATGCCTGTTTGGGAGTTGGGCCGGCCCAGGGCGCGGTCGACGCCGTCGAGCATCCGGTCAAGGTCGGGCAGGTGGTGCTTTTCCAGCTTGGACGGCGGATACGGGATGTCGAACCCGGTGACGCGGACCGGTGCGGATTCCAGGTAGTTGAAGCAGCGCTCGGTGATGGTGGCGGCGAGTTCCGCGCCCATGCCAAGTGTCTTGCCGGCTTCATGGGTGACCACGAGGCGGCCGGTGCGGCGGACCGATTCCATGATGGGTGCGTAGTCGACGGGCGAGAGTGAGCGCAGGTCGATGACCTCGATCGAGACCCCCTCGGCGGCTGCGGCCGTGGCGGCGTCGAGCGCCGTGCGGACGAGCGCCCCGTAGGCGACCAGCGTGACGTCCGTGCCGGGAGCCGCCACAAGTGCGGCACCCATGCGAGGGGCTGCAGCAAGTGGTGCGTTGAGCTCAACCTCACCCTTGGCGTGGTAGCGGCGCTTGGGCTCAAAGTAGAGGACTGGGTCGTCGCTCGCAACGGCCTGGCGCAACATGGTGTAGGCGTCCTGCGGGTTGGACGGGCTGATGACGCGCAACCCGGAGGTGTGCACAAAGTATGCTTCGGGCGATTCCGAGTGGTGTTCAGGGGAACCGATTCCGCCGCCGAAGGGGACCCTGATGGTCAGCGGCATCCGCACCTTGCCGTGGGTGCGGGCGTGCAGCTTGGCCACCTGCGAGACGATCTGGTCGAAGCCGGGGTAGATGAAGCCGTCGAACTGGATCTCGCACACGGGCCGGAAGCCCCGGTAGGCCAGGCCGACGGCGGTGCCGATGATGGCGGACTCCGCCAGCGGGGTGTCAATGACGCGGTGTGAGCCGAAGTCCTTCATCAGCCCGTCGGTGACGCGGAAAACGCCGCCAAGCGTGCCGATGTCCTCGCCCATGAGGACTACCTTGGGGTCGTCCTCCATGGCCTGGCGGAGTCCGGCGTTGATGGCCTGTGTCAGGCTCATGGTGCTCATGATGCGCTCCCTTGCACTTGCTGTCCGGCACCGGGCTGCCCCTCGAAGGAGGCCAGGTAGCGCCGGTATTGTTCACGTTCCCGGTCCAGGACCGGATGGTCCTCGGCGTAGATGTCGTCAAACACCGTCATGGGTTCCGGGTCCGGAATGTTGATGCAGGCGTCGCGCAGCTCGGCGGCCACAGCATCAGCTGCCGCTGAAATCCCGGCTTCAGTTTCGCCGTCGAGCATGCCGGCGTTGACCAGGTGGGTGCGCATTCTTGCCAGCGGGTCCTTGGCGGCCCATTCCTCCAGCTCGGTGACGCCGCGGTACCGTGTGGGGTCGTCGGCGGTGGTGTGCGGGCCCATGCGGTAGGTGACGGCTTCGATGAAGCTGGGCCCGCCGCCGGTGCGGGCGCGCTGGGCGGCCCAGCGGACGGCTGCCAATACCGCGAGGACGTCGTTGCCGTCCACCTGCAGGCCGGGGATGCCGTAGCCGGGGGCGCGGCCGGCGATGGGGACCGCCGACTGCAGGCCCACGGGCTCGGAGATGGCCCAGTGGTTGTTTTGGCAGAAGAAGATGACGGGGGCCTGGAAACTGGCGGCGAAAACCATTGACTCATGGACGTCGCCCTGGCTCGTGGCACCGTCGCCCAGGTAGGCCATGGCGAGGGTTTCCTTTCCCTCCATGGCAATTCCCATCGCGTAGCCCGTGGCGTGGAGCGTCTGGGAGCCGATGATGATCTGCGGGGTGGCCATGTTGAGCTCGTAGGGGTCCCAGCCGGTGTTCATGTTGCCCCGCCAGGTGCCCATGATGCCCGGGAACTTTGCGCCGCGCAGGAAGGCGACGCCGTTCTCGCGGTAGGTGGGAAAGATGAAGTCGGCCTGGTCCATCGCATGGATGGAGCCGACCTGGGATGCTTCCTGGCCCAGCATGGGCGGCCACAGGGCTAGCTGCCCCTGCCGCTGCAGCGCGGTGGCTTCGACGTCGATCCTGCGTACGGCGACCATGTCCCCGTAGAGGGAGATGAGGGTGTCGCGGTCCACGTCCTGGACAAACGGGTCCAACAATTCGTCATGCACGCGGGTTCCGTCCGCGGTGATGAGCTGGTGCATTTTCATGGCGGCCTGGCCTGTGGGCTCGTGGCGCGTTTGAGTCATGATGTGTTCGCCTCCCGGTATTTTGGTGGGATGGTTCTTATTAATGTGACCTTACTCACGAGGCGCATCCGGTGCAATAACTTGGAAAATAGTTGAGCAGGATGCACTATTGGGCGGCTCCAGACCGTGCTAATCTGCGCACTATGCCTACTCTTGACGGTACCGACGCACGCATCCTCCTGGCCTTGGTCCGGGACCCCCGGCAGACCGTGGTCGCCATGGCCGAAACGCTGGGCATTTCCCGCAACACGGTGCAGGCCAGGATGGCAGCGCTGGAGCGCAACCACGCGTTCCTGCCCTTTGACCACCGGATCAGCCCCAACCCCCTTGGCTACCCCCTGACGGCGTTCATTTCAGTCCATGTGCAGCAGCAGAAGCTCACGGCGCTGGCCACCCAACTCTCTGCCATCCCGGAAGTGCTGGAGGCGCACGGACTCAGCGGCCGGGCCGACCTCCTGGTGCGGGTGGTGTCCACCGGGGCGGAGGACTTGTTCCGCATCAACGGCAAGATCCTGGCGTGCGAGGGCGTGGAACGGACGGAAACCTCACTGGCCATGAATGAAGTGGTGCCGTTCCGCATGTCGCCGCTGCTGCGGCGCGTTTTGGAGCCCTGAGGCCGGGCTCCGGCGCCAGCCGGCTAACTCGCAGCCGTCTGGATAGGGAATTCAGATGTCGCCCATGCGTCTGCGCACCGTTAAGTCTGAATGCTGCGCAACCCCGGCGGTTGCGCAGCATTCGAACTGAACCGTGCGCAGTCGTGGCGGATGCCGCAGTACCGGGCCGCCCAGCCGGTGGATCCCATGGAAAATTGGCACAAAGACGCCCAGTATGCGATTTGGACTGTGAACTGGGGCCCATACGCCACCGTGACAAGACGCCTCAGGCCTGGCGATCCATGGGCCCGACGCGCGGGCGGCCACAGTACGTGCAAAAGGCCCCGCCCGCCGTCGTCAACGGCGGGCGGGGCCCGGGTGGAACTGTTGTGCCGTGCTTAGTGGTCCACGGCCTTTTCGGCGCCGATGCCGGTCAGGGACCGGACTTCCATTTCGGCCTGGATCCGGGGATCCTCGGCGTTCTTGTCCAGCACCGTGCCCAGCCAGCCCAGGAAGAAGGCGAGCGGGATGGAGATGATGCCGGGGTTGGCCAGCGGGAACCAGGCGAAGTCGGCGCCGTGGATCATGGCCTTTTCGCTGCCGGAAACAACCGGGGAGAACGCGATCAGGATGATGGCCGCGGCCAGGCCGCCGTACATGCTCCACAGTGCGCCCTGGGTGGTGAACTTCTTCCAGAACAGGGAGTAGATGATGGTGGGCAGGTTGGCCGATGCGGCAATGGCGAAGGCCAGTGCCACGAGGAAGGCGATGTTCTGGCCGTTGGCCAGGATGCCGCCGCCGATGGCGACCAGGCCGATGACAACCACGGTGCGCCGGGCGACCTTGACTTCCATTTCCGGCTTGGGCTCGCCCTTGACGATCACGTTGGAGTAGATGTCATGGGCGAAGGATGCCGCGGCGGTGATGGTCAGGCCGGCCACGACGGCCAGGATGGTGGCGAAGGCGACGGCGGAGATGAAGCCGAGCAGCAACGGCCCGCCAATCACGAAAGCCAGAAGCGGAGCGGCAGCGTTGACGCCGCCCGGTGCGTCAAGGATGGCCTGCTTGCCGATGAGTGCGCCGGCGCCGTAGCCCAGGACGAGGGTGAAGATGTAAAAGCCGCCGATGAGCCAGATGGCCCAGACAACCGACTTGCGGGCTTCCTTGGCCGTGGGCACGGTGTAGAAGCGCATGAGCACGTGCGGCAGGGCCGCCGTGCCAAGTACCAGGGCCAGGGCCAGGGAGATGAAGTCGAGCGGGGCCTTGCCGTAGGCTGCGCCCGGGTTCAGCAGGGCCTCGCCGACGCCGCCTTCGTTGACGGAGGTCTGGACGGCTGCATCCATGAGTGCGGAGAGGTTGAAGCCGTTCATGGCCAGCACGATGATGGTCATGATGGCTGCGCCGATGATGAGCAGGAAGGCCTTGATGATCTGCACCCAGGTGGTGCCCTTCATGCCGCCGATCAGTACGTACACGATCATCAGGACGCCGACGACGGCGATCACGATGTTCTGGCCCACCAGGTTGGAGCTGTCCAGTCCCAGCAGGAGGGACACGAGTCCGCCGGCGCCGGCCATCTGGGCCAGCAGGTAGAAGAAGCAGACCACGAGGGTGGTGGTGGCTGCGGCGATGCGCACGGGGCGCTGCTTGAGGCGGAAGGCGAGCACATCGGCCATGGTGAACTTGCCGGTGTTGCGCAGCAGCTCAGCGACGAGCAGGAGTGCCACAAGCCAGGCCACAAGGAAGCCGATGGAGTACAGGAAGCCGTCGTATCCGTTGATGGCGATGGCCCCGGTGATGCCCAGGAAGGAAGCCGCCGAGAGGTAGTCGCCGGCGATGGCGGTACCATTCTGGCCGCCGGAGAAGGAACGGCCGGCTGCGTAGTAGTCCGCGGCGGTGTTGTTGTTGCGGCTGGCGCGGAACACCACGACCATGGTGATGGCCACGAAACCGACGAAGATCAGGATGTTGATCCAGGAGTTTTCCTTGGTCTGGTCCGCGAGGGACTTGGCCAGCGGGGCAACAGCGGTGAGTGCAGAAGGCAGGCTCATGGACTAGACCTCTTCCTTGGTCAGGTTGGCTGCGTCGATCTGCGCTTCCAGTCGCTGGCGAATCACCGTGGCCTGGGGATCGAGCTTGCGGTTGGCGTAGCTGACATACCATGCGGTGATGCCGAAGGTGGTGACAAACTGCAGCAGGCCCAAGATGAGGCCGATGTTGATGTTGCCCCACACCTTGATGGACATGAAGTCGTGCGCATAGGCGGCGAGCAGCACGTACGCGAAGTACCACAGCAGGAAGCCGGCGGCGACGGGCAGGACAAAACTCCGGTGGGACTTCTTGAGCGCCTGGAACTCTTCCGAGTTCTGCTCCGCTACAAAGTCCACTGGACCGGCAGCGCTTTCGTGGGCCGAATTACCCATCATTCCTCCTTGGGGTGAATGTGATCCCTTTCACTATGACGTGCCGCAACTCACATTCCAGTGCCGGATGGGGGCTGCCGCGGTGAACGGCATTGACGCTGCGCTGAACGGCGGAATCCCTCGCCAGGTTGCGGCGGCAGGCCCACCTGCAGGCCTGGGGCGGGGCAACAGCCGCTAGTCTGTACTCCATGCCCACTCCCCTGCTGAGCGACTCCGCGCTCCTGCTGACCATCGCCATTGCGGCCGTTGTGGCGGCCGCCGCCATCGTTGCCCTGGTGGGCTTCCGGCTCTCGCGCTCCTACCGTGAGCTGGGCACCGAGGCCGAACATGCCACGTTCGCGGCCCTCCACTCGGCGGCCGCAGCGGGCGAACAGCTGCGCAACGGCCTGGAACCTGCGGGCGCGCTCAAGGCCAGCCGGCAGCTTCGCACGCTGCTGAATTGTGCCGCCTTTGCCATGACCGACGACGACCGTCTCCTGGCCTGGGACGGCACCGGCGCCGCAGCCCGCGAACCCGAGTCCGGCGTCGTGATGGCACTGGCGGCGAAGGCGCTCAGCAACGGCCGCACCCAGGTGGCCAGGCTGGACGTGGAGACTCGGAAGGCGCTGGGGCTGCCGCTGGACGGGGACCTGAAGGCCGCCGTGATCTGCCCGTTGAAGGTGGAATCCCGGGCGGTGGGCACCGTGATCATCCTGTCAAAGACGCCGTCTGCGGGTCTGGTGCGGGCCACGAACGAGGTCGCGGCGTGGGTGTCGGCGCAACTTGAACTGGCCGAACTCAGCTCATCGCGCACCCTGCTGGCGGAGGCGGAGGTGCGGGCGCTGCGGGCCCAGATCAGCCCGCACTTCATCTACAACTCGCTCAACGCGATCGCCTCCTTCATCAACACCGACCCGCAGCGTGCCCGGGACCTGGTGGTGGAATTCGCCGATTTCACCCGCTACTCCTTCCGCCGGCACGGGGATTTCACCACGTTGGCCGAGGAACTGCGCTGCATTGACCGCTACCTGCTGCTGGAGAACGCCCGCTTTGGCGACCGGCTGCAGGTCAGCCTGCAGATTGCACCCGAGGTGCTCAGCACCGTGATCCCGTTCCTGAGCCTGCAGCCGCTCGTGGAAAACGCGGTGCGGCACGGCCTGGAGGCCAAGGTGGGCAAGGGGCTCGTACAGATCGGGGCCCGGGACCTGGGCGCGTACACGGAGGTCACCATCGAGGACGACGGCGTGGGGATGGACCCGGAGCAGCTGCGGCTGGTGCTGGGCGGCCACCACGACGGGTCCCATGTGGGCCTGCGCAACGTCGACGCCCGGCTGCGGCAGGTCTACGGCGACGACCACGGCCTCACGATCGACACCGGCCTGGGGCACGGGATGCTGATCACCATGACCGTGCCGAAAAACCAGCCCGGCCACGACGCATAAGTTGCTCCCTTCGGCCCACGGCACCCCACACCGTACCCTTGGATACATGATCAATGTCCTTGTCGCCGACGATGAACTCCCCGCAGTCGAGGAAATCGCGTTCCTCCTCGGCAGGGATCCGCGCATCGGCACCATCCACCGCGCCACCAGCGGCGCCGAGGCACTTGAGCTGCTGGGCCGGGCGCCGGTGGACGCGGTGTTCCTTGACATCCACATGCCCGGACTGTCCGGCCTGGAACTGGCCGAGGTGATCGGCCGGCGCCCCAATCCACCCGTGGTGGTGTTTGTGACGGCCGACGACGACCGGGCCCTGGAGGCGTTCGAGCTGGCCGCCGTGGATTACCTGCTCAAGCCGCTGCGCACGGAACGGCTGACCCGCACGGTGGACCGTGTGGTGGAACTCGTGGCCCATCCGGCCGCCGCCGAAGAGGTCGAAATGATCACCGTGGACCAGGGCGGCACCAGCCGGATCATCCGCCTTGACGAGGTGAAGTTCGTGCAGGCCCAGGGCGACTACGCCCGGCTGCACACGGCCGAGGCCAGCTACCTGATCCGGGTACCGCTCGCCGACCTGGAAATGCGCTGGGCGGACGCCGGATTTGTGCGGATCCACCGCTCCTACCTGGTGTGCATGCAATTTGTCTCATCCTTGAAGCTCAGCGCGGCCAAGCCCACCGTTTTGGTGGGCAGTGCTGTGCTCCCCGTCAGCCGCCGGCACGTGCCGGTCCTGCGCGAGCACCTGCAGGCCACCCGGGTCCGGCCGCTGCCATGAGCATCGGCCCCGGTCGGCCGCCGTCGAAAGGGCGGGTGCGGGTCTCCGCGCCGAGGGCCCAGGCGGCACACATCCCGCACCGCACCAGCGTCTCCGACGAGGTGGCGCAGCAGTCCGACGTCGGTGAGCTGATGGTCCGCTCGCTCATCCGCTCCCAGCTGCGCCTGGCGCTGGTGGTCACCGCCGGTTTCATCGCGTCACTGCTGTTGTGCTGGGGGTTGGTGCGCTGGATCCCCACGTTCAGCGATGCGAACGTGCTGGGCATCCCCGTCCCGTGGCTGGTCCTCGGCGTAGGCGTCTATCCGGTCATCGGCACCTGCGCCTGGCTGTACGTGAAGGCGGCAACCAAGAACGAAAACCAGTACCGCGACCTGGTGGATGAAAAATGAACCCCGCCATCGGCTACACGGCCCTCATCCTGGTCTCCATCGCCACCACCATGATCGGCTTCTACGGGCTGCGCGTGTCCCGGACCACCAGCGACTTCTACGTGGCGTCCCGGACCGTGCGGCCCTGGTGGAACGCTTCCGCCATCGGCGGGGAGTACCTCTCCGCCGCAAGCTTTTTGGGCATCGCTGGGCTTATCACCATTTCCGGCATCGACGCCCTCTGGTTCCCAATCGGCTACACCGCCGGATACCTGATGCTGTTGTTCTTTGTGGCGGCCCCACTGCGCCGCTCCGGCGCCTACACCATCCCCGACTTTGCCGAGGCGCGGCTGGACTCGTCCGCGGCCCGTGCCGTGACAAGCGTGCTGGTGGTTGTGGTGGGCTGGTTTTACATCGTCCCGCAGTTGCACGGCGCCTCACTCACCATCCGCATCACCACCGGCCTGCCGTCCTGGGTGGGCGCCGCCGTCGTGGTGGCCATTGTTGTGTTGACCGTAGTGACCGGCGGCATGCGCTCCATCACCTTTGTCCAGGCCTTTCAGTACTGGCTCAAGCTCACCGCGCTGGCAGTGCCCGCCGTGTTTATCCTGCTCATGGTGGCCGGCCCGGGCACCCCGGCCCCGCTGCCGGGCGGCGCCGAGCTGTTTCCTCCGGCCGGACCGCTTACCGCCGATTCCACCTACCGCACGCTCTCGCTCATGGTGGCGCTGTCGTTCGGGACGCTGGGCCTGCCGCACGTTTTGGTCCGCTTTTACACCAACCCCGACGGCGCAGCCGCCCGCCGCACGACCCTGATCGTGCTGGGGCTGCTCTCAATCTTTTACCTGTTTCCCACCATTTACGGGGTGCTGGGACGCGTTTACCTGCCCAACCTGGCGGCCGACTACACCGACGCGACGGTGCTGCTGCTGCCCGGGAAGCTCATTGGCGGGCTGGGCGGGGACATCCTCTCCGCCCTGGTGGTGGCCGGGGCGTTTGCCGCGTTCCTGTCGACCACGTCCGGGCTGGTGGTCTCGCTGGCCGGGGTCATCAGCCAGGACATGCTGGGCGGAAGCGTGAAGGGGTTCCGGATCGCCGCCCTTTTTGCCGCCGTCGTGCCCCTTGGCGTGGCCCTGATGACGGATTCACTCGCCCTGGCCGGAAGCGTGGGCCTGGTGTTTGCCTTCACGGCCTCCACGATCTGCCCGCTGCTGCTGTTGGGGATCTGGTGGCGCGGGCTCACGGATGCCGGTGCCGTGGCGGGGATGCTGACCGGGGCCGTGCTCTGCGGGACGGCAATCATGTGGGGTGCCCGCCTGGACGAGGGCGCACCGTTGCGGGAGGTGCTGACGCAGCCCGCCGCCTGGACGGTTCCGGCCGCGTTCCTGGTCACGATTGTGGTCTCCCGCGCCACGAAGCACCGGACCAGCGCCACCATGAGCCGTTTCATGACCAAGCTGCATGTCCCGGAACGGCCGTTGGCCGTGAAGGATCCGCGCGGCTGAGCATGCAGGGCGCAGTCCCCCGGCCGAGGTCCGGGCAGGCTGTCCGCCGGCCCGGCTGCCGCTACTTGCCCGGCAGCGGGTCGATGGCGGCCATAAGTTCAACAACCTTGTCGAGGAAGGCATCGACCTGGCTTTCTTCGTAGCCGTCGTAGCCCTTGGCGGGGGCGAAAACGGCACGGCGCACAACATCCACGCTCAGTTCACCGTTGTCCTCGATGTAGACCAGAAGCTCACGGCACAGCATGTCGACGTCGTGCGTGTCGTAGCTTTGGGAGTTGCGCTTGGTGGGGCGGCGGAAGCGGTCGCCGTCGGGGCGGTGCAGCCGGGCCCGCAGGACGGACGCGGTCTTGCCGATCTTCATCATCCACGCTTTTTCGCCCTTCGCGGCGATCAACAGTTCCTTCTCGCGGAGGACAAACTCATCCTCGATCCGGTCCATGGCGGCATCCACCGCCTGCGCACTGTAGCCGCCCTTGGCCGCGTCAAAGGCCGCCGTGCGCACGTCGTGGCTCGTGATGGACTTGTCCTGTGTGTCGGCATTGAGGAAATAGGCGCGCGCCTGCTCCAAAAAGAGGTCGACCTGCTTGACGTTGTACCCAACTTCCTTGGGGCCAACCAGCTTGAACTTCGACCTGGTGCGGGTTTTATGTTCCATACTCACAGTCATTCCTTGGACGTTTCTCTTTGGGTTCCAGCGGCGCGGCACGGGTGCCTTGCTGCTAGAACCGGCCTAATACAGTAAAGATCGCGTATGCCACGGGAGCGGCGAACAAAATTGAATCCAGCCTGTCCATGACGCCGCCGTGGCCGGGGAGCAGGTTGCTCATGTCCTTCACACCCAGTTCCCGCTTGATCATGGACTCGGCGAAGTCCCCGCCGGTGCCGGCAAATACCATGCCGATGGCCAGGGCCAGGCCCACCCACCAGGGCTGCTCCAGGAGGAACACGGTGGCCAGGATGCCCACAGCTGCGGCTCCGCCCAGCGATCCGGCGAAACCTTCCCACGACTTCTTGGGGCTGATCTTTGGCGCCATGGGGTGCTTGCCGAAAAGCACGCCCACCAGGTAGCCGAAGGTGTCATTGGCAACCACCAGCAGCAGCATGATGATGACCTCGAGCACACCCGGGCTGATGCTGCCCAGGTCAAGGGTCAGGCCGGTTGTGGGGCCTTCCTCAACGCGCAGCATCAGGAAAACAAAGCTGAGCAGGAACGGGATCCACATGAGCACAAACAGGCCGGCCAGGATGCTCTTGACGGCACCCGGTTCGGAGTCCAGGGAACGCCACAGCACCGTCGCGGCGGCACTGGCCACCAGCGCAAACAGCAGCCCTTCGGGACCGGCAAAGTAGGCGCAGGCCGGCATGGCCAGCGCCCCCACCATAACGGGGGTCAGCGGGGCGTGGATTCCCTTGCCGGCAATGGCCCGGCTCACTTCCCACACGCCGACGCCCACAAAGATCGTGGCCAGTCCAACAAACCCCACGGGATAAAACAGCAGCGTGCCAATGACCAGCACCAGCAGCGTGAGCCCCACGCCAATCGCGGCCGGCAGGTCGCGGCCGGCCTTGGGTGTGCGGGGTGCCTTCACGGCGGCCTCCCCGGGCAGCGCGGACACCGCTCCCCCGGCGGCAGGAACCGGCGGCAGGCCGGTGACGGCGGCGGCAGAGACGGGCCGCGGTTCGGGATTGGCGCGCTTGCCCCGGACCCTTGAAGGCACGACGGCGTCAGCGGCCTTGGTGCTTTCGTCCGCTTCCGCCTCCGGCGCATCCCCAGCCCGCATTGCCCCGGGCTTCGTTTCCTTCGCAGCCTCAACCGGCATGACGTCGGTCCCCGTGGACGGTTTTGCTTCAGCCTCATGCGTGTCTGCGGGCGCAGTGTCAGGCATGGTGGCGCCGCCCCCGGCCAGAGTGTCGGCGGGTGCGGCGTCCTGGTTCGTGCCGCCGTCGTGCTTCAGCGCGGAATCAGGCTGGACCACCGGGATCATCCCGGTCCGTTCGGCGTGGCGGCGGGCCTTGCGCGAGGAGAACTGGTAGCCGGTGGGGGGCGGGATCTGCCCGGGCTCTGGATTTGGCGCGGCCGGCTCCTTGTCGGAACCGGCCGGCGCTCTCTGGGGGTCCTTCATTAGACCTCGAGAAGCTCGACTTCCTTGCGCTTGAGCAGTTCATCGATGTTGTCCGTGTGGGACTTGGTCAGTGCGTCGAGTTCCTTCTCCGCGCGGCTGCCCTCGTCCTCGCCGGCGTCGCCGTCCTTGACCAGCTTGTCCAGCTGCTCCTTGGCCTTGCGGCGGATGTTGCGGACGGAAATCTTGGCGTCCTCACCCTTGGTGCGCACAATCTTGACGTATTCCTTGCGGCGTTCCTGGGTCAGTTCCGGCATGATGATGCGGATGACGTTGCCGTCGTTGGATGGGTTGGCGCCAACCTCGGACGAGCTCAGTGCGCGCTCAATGTCGTGCAGCGCACTCTTGTCGAAGGGCGTGATCAGCAGGGTGCGGGCTTCGGGCACCGCGAAGGACGCCAGCTGCTGCAGCGGCGTGGGCGAGCCGTAGTACTCGACCATGACCTTGTGGAACATGGCCGGGTTGGCGCGGCCCGTGCGGACAGCGGCGAATTCCTCTTTGGCAACCTCAATGGCCTTGTCCATCTTTTCCTCGGCCTCGAGCAAAGCTTCTTCGATCACGCGTCTCTCCCTCAATAAATAACTTTTCTACGGCTGGGGGCCGCAGCAATTCTGAAACTATCCTACCGTGGGCAGCCCGCTGCTGCGCCCATGGCGCACCCGTGGCCTCGCCCTGTTACGGGGTGACCAGCGTGCCCAGGTCCTCACCGAGAATTGCCCGTGCCACATTGCCTTCGCCTTCCATGCCAAAGACCAACATGGTGACGTTGTTGTCCTTGCACAGGCTGAACGCGGTCTGGTCCATGACGCGGATGTCGCGGGCCATGGCTTCGTCATAGCTGAGGTGGTCCAGCTTGACGGCGGTGGGGTCCTTCTTGGGGTCGGCGGTGTAGACGCCGTCAACACCGTTCTTGGCCATGAGGACGACGTCGGCATGGACTTCCAGCGCACGCTGGGCGGCCACGGTGTCGGTGGAGAAGTACGGCAGGCCGGCGCCGGCGCCGAAGATGACCACGCGGCTCTTCTCCAGGTGGCGGATGGCGCGCCGCGGAATGTAGGCCTCGGCGACCTGGCCCATGGTGATGGCGCTCTGGACGCGGGTGTCCACGCCGGCCTGTTCCAGGAAGTCCTGCAGTGCCAGGCAGTTCATGACGGTGCCGAGCATGCCCATGTAGTCGGCACGGGAGCGGTCCATGCCTGAGGCGGACAGTTCGGCGCCGCGGAAGAAGTTGCCGCCACCCACCACAATGGCCACTTCAACCTGGTCGACGGTGCTGGCGATCTGCTTGGCGATGTCACGGATGGTGTCCGGGTCCACGCCCAGCTTGCCTGCGCCGAAGACTTCGCCTGAGAGCTTGAGGAGCACACGGCGGCGCTTGCCGGGCACCGCAGGCGCCTCGACGCCGGTTGCGGTGCTCGGGGAGTTCGCTTCGGTGGGGGTGATGTTTGTGGTCATGATGCCTTCCATGGGGCCGTGGCCGGGCGTACTGCTTCGCGCCGCGCCGGCTATCTGCGTGCCGTTGTGCTGGGTGCCTCTAAAATCTTAGCCGACGATGCGCATGAAGAAGGGGCAACCGCTCTGGCGGTCACCCCTTCTTCATCACATCAGGCGTGTACGCCTGCTGTTGTTGCTGTGCCAGTGGCGGCTATGCGCCCACGCGGAAGCGTGCGAAGGCTACCGGCTTGACACCGGCTTCTTCCAGAACAGCGCCGACGCTCTTCTTGGCGTCCTTGGCGAAGGACTGGTCCACCAGGACGATCTCCTTGAAGAAGCCGGTCAGGCGGCCTTCAACGATCTTGGTCATGGCGGCTTCCGGCTTGCCCTCTGCCTGTGCGGTTTCGGTGGCGATGCGGCGTTCGCTTTCGACGACGTCTGCAGCAACCTCGTCGCGCGTCAGGAACGTCGGGGCCATGGCGGCGATGTGCACGGCTACGTCGTGCGCAACTTCCTGGTTGTCACCGTCGATGGCGAAGAGCACGCCAACCTGTGCGGGGAGGTCCTTGGACGTCTTGTGCAGGTAGGAGTCAACCGTGGCACCTTCAACGCGGGCCAGGCGGCGGATGGCAACCTTTTCGCCCAGCAGTGCGCCGGCTTCGATGACAACCTCGGACATGGGCTTGCCGTCAACATCAACGGCCAGCAGTGCCTCAACGTCGGCTGCGCCGGAGGAGACGGCCGTGGCCAGCACCTTGTTGGCGAAGTCGATGAAGGGGGCAGCCTTGGCAACGAAGTCGGTTTCGCAGTTGACCTCAACCATGACGCCGACACCGTTTTCAACGGTTGCGGCAACGAGGCCTTCAGCGGTGGAGCGGCCTTCACGCTTCGTGGCACCCTTGAGGCCCTTGATGCGGATGAGCTCCATGGCCTTCTCGGCGTCGCCGTTTGCCTCGTCGAGAGCCTTCTTGACGTCCATCATGCCAGCGCCAGTGCGCTCGCGCAGAGCCTTAATATCAGCGGCGGTGTAGTTCGCCATTTGAACCCCTCAGTGTAGATATTTGAGTATGTAAATCTGGTTAGGCCAGTTCTGGCAGGACCACTGCGCCTTGTGGGCACAGCGATCCTGCCAGCATCTGGTTCCCTAGGGATGGACCGGGAGGCAGGGCCGACCGGTCCGGAAAAGTTCTTTACTTCTCGGTTGCGTCTTCGGCAGCAGCCTCGGCGGGAGCTTCAACAGCAGCCTCGGCGGGGGCTTCAGCAGCCTTTTCGCCTTCGAGGAGTTCGCGCTCCCACTCGGCGAGGGGCTCGGCCGGTGCTTCTGCGTTGCCGCTGGCCTTCTGGTTGCGGGCGATGAGGCCCTCTGCAACGGCGTCTGCGATCACGCGGGTCAGCAGTGCAACGGAACGGATGGCGTCGTCGTTGCCCGGGATCGGGAAGTCAACTTCGTCAGGGTTGCAGTTGGAGTCCAGGATGGCCACAACGGGGATGTTCAGCTTGTGTGCTTCGTCGATGGCGAGGTGTTCCTTCGGGGTGTCAACAACCCAGATGACCGAGGGAGCCTTGGTCAGGTTGCGGATGCCGCCGAGGTTGGTCTGCAGCTTGGTGAGTTCACGCTTGAGGAGCAGGAGCTCCTTCTTGGTGTGGCCCGAGGAAGCAACGTCGTCGAAGTTGATCTCTTCGAGTTCCTTCATGCGCTGGATGCGCTTGGAAACAGTCTGGAAGTTGGTGAGCATGCCACCGAGCCAGCGCTGGTTGACGTAGGGCTGACCCACGCGGGTTGCCTGCTCGGCGATTGCTTCCTGAGCCTGCTTCTTGGTGCCTACGAAGAGGACGGTGCCGCCGTGTGCAACGGTGGCCTTCACGAACTCGTATGCGCGGTCAATGAAGGACAGTGACTGCTGCAGGTCGATGATGTAGATGCCGTTGCGCTCGGTGAGGATGAAGCGCTTCATCTTCGGGTTCCAACGACGGGTCTGGTGTCCAAAGTGGACGCCGCTGTCAAGCAGCTGGCGCATTGTTACGACGGGCATGCCGACGCTCCTTTTGATAGTTTTACGGTTGTTTAGCCTTGGTTGTTCCACATGGTTTCCCCTGCGGAGCCCAGTGCTCCTGACACCCATCGTGCATTCCATGAACCGCCGCAAGGCAGACCGTATGGGCACAATCCATCAGCCGGATCCAAGAAAAGTTCTCGAATGCCTCATCAGGGAGGGGTGTGCGAAGTCAGTGCACAAACAGCACACTGCTCCCACCATGTTACTACAGCGAGGCCTTGCCGCTGGACCAGTTTGATTCCTCCACAGGGAGTGCCGCATGTCAGCTTGCCCACATTCCGCCGCGGTACCCTTTTCCGCACTGCCCTGCCGGATCAAGCTTGAACCATGCGCATCTCAATCCCAGTCCGCCTCACGGCACTGCTGTGCGCTGCACTCCTCTTGCCCCTGGGAACTCCCCCGGGCACGACGGCGGCAACCCCTCTTCCGGCCTCCCTCGCCTGGGGCTGGCCGCTGACAGGGAAGCCTGCGGTGGCCAACGCTTTCGACCCACCTGCGAAGCCATGGCTGGCGGGGCACCGGGGCGTTGACCTGGCCGCCGAACAAGGGGCGGCCGTGCTGGCGCCCACCAGCGGCGTGGTGACCTTTTCCGGCGTCGTGGTAAATAGGGGTGTGCTGACCATTGCCGAGCCGGGCGGGCTGCGGATCAGCCTGGAACCGGTGGTGTCAGAGCTGCGGCCCGGCGATCCCGTGGCGAAAGGGGCGCAGATCGGTGTGCTGCAGGGGCCCACGCATTGCGACGGCGCCGGCGCGGCCTGCCTGCATTGGGGTGTGCGGAGAGGGGAGGAGTACCTGGATCCGCTGCAGTTCATCATGGACCTGCGCCCCTCGGTGCTCCTCCCCCTGGACTCCCCCTGAGCCCGGCCCTGCCCGCGTCAGGCGTTCCGGCCCGCGCTGGACACTGCCGGAACCGCGACTACACGATGGCGGAGATGCCGGTGATGGCGCGGCCGGTGACGAGCGTGTTGATCTCGTAGGTGCCTTCGTAGGAGTAGATGGCCTCGGCGTCGGCGAAAATCTTGGCCATCTCGTAGTCGGTGACAATGCCGTTGCCGCCCAGGAGGCTGCGGCCCATGGCCACGGTTTCGCGCATGCGGGCGGTGGTAAAGGCCTTGGCCAATGCCGACTGCTCGTCCTTGGCCTGGCCGAGGTCCTCGAGCTGTGCAAGGCGCACCATCATGCCGGTTGAGGAGACGATGTTGCCCAGCATTTTCACCAGCTGGTCCTGGACCATCTGGAAGGAGGCGATGGGCCGGCCGAACTGGTGGCGCTCGACGGTGTAGCGCCGTGCCACGTCGAAGGCCGCCAGCTGCTGGCCCACGGCTTGCCAGGCAACGGCCAGGCGGGTGACCTTGAGGACCTTGTTCGTGTCGCGGAAGCTGTTGCCGCCGGCGAGCTTGTGGCTGTGGGGAACCACAACGTTCTCCAGTACGATGTCCGCGTTCTGGACGGTGCGCAGTGCCGTCTTGTTTTCAATCTTTGTTGCCCTGTAGCCGGGAAGCGCGGTGTCCACGAGGAAGGCCTTGACCTGGTTGTCGGCAACGTCGCGGGCGTAGATGACCACCCAGTCGGAGAAGGTGGCGTTGCCGATCCAGCGCTTGGCACCATTGAGGATCCAGTTGTCACCGTCGCGCACCGCCGTAGTGCGGGTGCCGCCAGCCACGTCCGAGCCGCCGAGCGGTTCGGTCAGGCCGAAGGCGCCGATCTTCTTCATGGAATAGATGTCTGGCAGCCAGGCGGCCTTCTGCTCGTCGGAGGCCAGCGCCTCGATGGAGCCGGTGAACAGGCCGTCGTGGACACCCATGAAGGTGGCCAGCGAGGAGTCGGCACGGGTGAACTCCGCGTGGGCCAGTCCGGCGAACAGGCTCGAGTAGCCCTGTCGGTGGACCAGGCTCATGATGTCCAGCTCAGCGAGCTTGGGGATGATCTCCATGGGGAACTCTGCCCGGTTCCAGCAGTCCACGGCGATCGGCTTGACCTCCTTGGCCAGGAAGTCGCGCAGTTCCTGCAGTTTTTCGCGCTCCTTGTCGGTGAGCAGCTGCTCGAAACCATAGAAGTCGCCGTCTGCGTACGGGAGGTTGTTGACATCGATTGCGGGCTTGGCCACGGGCATTCCTTTGCTTGGTCTCATCTTTGAACAGCCAACAGTTCGGCCCATCACCAAACTTGTTACTGACCAGTAACTTACCGCACGGCCGGGCCTGGGCCAAACCGGACCCGCCGCCGCCCAAATCGCAATTTGTGCCCTTCTGGCGTGGGGGAAGGGCACAAATTGCCAGTTCGGCGGCACAAAAAAGCCGCAGGCCGGAAACCCTCGAAAGGGGTTCCGGCCTGCGGCTTCACTCGTAGGGCCACTCGGACTTGAACCGAGGACCTTAGGATTATGAGTCCCGCGCTCTAACCAGCTGAGCTATGGCCCCGTGCAGGGTGCCTCCGGGCGGAAAATCCGCACCTCCGGAAAAGCACTCCCACAATACTAATGGCAGTTTGCCTAAACTGCGTGATCCTCGTAGCTCCCGCCACGGTACAGGTCCTCAAAGGCGTCCAGCGTCTTGGCCAAGCCGTGCCGGGCCACCATGGAGTGGCTCGCCGCACCCATGGCTGCCCTTTCCTCACCGGGAAGGGTCATGATGGCGGTGATCTTGGCGGCCAGATCGTCACTGTCGTTGGGCTTGAACAGGTAACCGTTGACGCCGTCCTCCACGAGGTGCGGCAGGGCCATGGCGTTGGCCAGCACAACAGGGGTGGAGGCGCTCATGGCCTCAAGCGTGACAAGGGACTGCAGTTCTGCGGTGCCGGGCATCACGAAGAGGTCGGCCTTGAGGTAGACCTCGCGGAGCTCCTCGTCGCTGATGAGGCCGGTGAAGCTGACGCGCGAGGACAGGCCGAGCCTTTCGCTCTGTGCCTTCAGCGCGTTCTTCACCTCGCCGCCGCCCACCACCACGAGGTGCAGGTCAAGCTCGGCCGGCGTCTTCGCGATGGCGTCGATCAGGACGTCAATGTGCTTTTCCTCCGCAAGCCGGCCAACAAACGCCACGGTGGGGTGTTCGTTGCGCGGCGCGACCTCGCCCTCGGCCAGTTCGTAGTTTCCGGCGTCAATGCCGTTGGACAACGGAAGCACCTTGCGCAGGAACGCGTGCTCGTGCATCGCCTTGGCCGCCAGCGGCGTGGGGGTGGTGACAACGTCGGCCCGGCTCATGACCTTGCCCATGTCGCGCCAGGAGACACGTCCAACGATATTCTTGAACCATTGGGGGAAGGGAAGGAACGGGTTCAGGTTTTCCGGCATGAAGTGGTTGGTGGCGATGATCCGGATGCCGCGGCGGGCAGCCTCGTACACCACGTGTTCGCCAATCATGTAGTGGCTCTGCACGTGCACCACGTCCGGCTTGATGACGTCGAACAGCGCCGTGATGTCCTTCTTGATTTCCCACGGCAGGCAAATGCGGAAGTACTCATGCGTGGGCACCGGCCGGGACCTCAGGCGGTGGACGGTTGCCTCGGACCGCTGTTCAGTGAACATGGGGCCGCCATCATCTCGTCCGGCCATGACATGCACGTCGTGGCCCCTGGCGGTCATGCCCGTGGCCAACCGGAAGCAGAACTGGGCAGCCCCGTTGATGTGCGGCGGGTAGGTGTCGGCCGCGATCAAGATGGTAAGCGGTTTTTGGGCGCTTTCACCCGGGGTGGATGTCACAGATTTAGCTCCTGGTTGCTTGGCCCCGCCTTGTGGCAGGCTTATTGCTTTCGTAGTTCCTTCTTTGCCGACCGACGCCGCTTGACCACGTCTGGGTGGTGCCTCGACAGCATGATCACACCAACGATAGCAAGGATCGCCGCGCCTGCCATGGCAATGGCCACGACCGGCGGGACATAGTCGCTCAGCTCACCAAGGATGGTGATTCCAATGGCAATCCCCACTATGGGATCAATCACGGTCAGTCCGGCGATGACGAGGTCGGGAGGGCCGCTGGAATACGCGCTCTGCACAAACCAACTGCCCAGCCCCCCGGCCGCGGCAATGGCGATCACGGAGTACCACTGTACATTCAGCAGGTATTGCTTGTTCGGGTCAAAGATCTGCTGCGAGATGATCCGGGTCAGCACCGCGACGAAGCCGAACAGCGTGCCGGCACCGACAATGTAGAAAAAGGACTTCAGCCGGTGCTTGAACAGCACCAGCGCACCGCCAAAGAAGACCACCACGATGGCCAGCAGGAGCACAACCGTCAGCTCCTCCTGCTGCGTCACGTGCGTGTTTTCGCTGACGACATTGACAGCCATGAGCACGAACAGTGCGCTGCCTGCCACGCAGGCCGAGATGGAAACAATCGTGGCACGGTTGAGCCTGATTCCCTGGTCACGGGAATTCACGATCGTGGTGATGACCAGGGCGATGGCACCGATGGGCTGGACCACGGTCAGCGTGCCCAGCGTCAGCGCCACAACATTCAACCCAGTGCCGATGCCCAGCAGCACCAGGCCGAAGACCCAGCGCGGGTTGGTCAGCAGCCGCAGGAATCCTGAACCGCCCAGGGCCAGCCCGCCCGTGTTGTTCTGGACGGCGCTGCCCTGGCGCTGGGCGCCGAACGCCAGGAAAAAGGCTCCCGCCACGGCACACAGCACGGCAAGCCACATCATGGGCGACCCGCCTTGCCGTCGGCGGGAAAGTGCAGTGCCCGGTGCTTGGCCCGCACCCGAATAAAGTATTGCGTGAAGGCGATGACATGCATGACCATGCCGGCGCCCAGGAACACCCAGGCCAGGACCTCTGTGAAGCCGGAGTCCAGGGCCTTGGCCAGCAGCAGCATGGGCGTGCCAACCATAAGTGCGGCGGTGCGCGTCTTGCCGAGCATGGTGACTTTCAGGCCGGCGTCGCCGCGGAACCAGTACAGCGTCACCGCCAGCAGGACGACGTCGGGAACCACCATGAGCAGCAGCAGCCACAACGGCAGGATCCCCGCCAGCACCAGGGTGACAATGACGGCGACGAGCGCCACCCGGTCGGCCAGCGGATCCAAGATGCGGCCCAGTTTGGAAGTCTGGTTCAGCATTCGGGCCACAAAGCCGTCGATCCAGTCGGTGCAGCCCATCATGGCCAGCACAAAAACGCCCCACCCGTACTCGCCCTTGGCCAGGACCAGCCACACAAAAAGAGGCGTGCCCAGGAACCGAACGATCGTGATGACGTTGGGGATGGTGAAGACCGCATCGGATGGCGCACTCTGGCGCCGGGATGTATCAGTCATGGCCATCGCCTCCCCTCGTGGTTGCCGCTCTGGCCGGTTGTCCGGCGGACGGTGCCGTGCGACTCCGCCCGTCCATGCTGGAAAAGGTTATTTCCTTGTCAACTTTCGCAGCAGAACAGCGCAAACGGCGGCCGACACGGCCAGTACGGCCAACGGCTTCCACCGTTCCCTGACCACCTCAGTTGCCTGGCCGGCCAGCTCGCGGCCGTGTTCGACGGCGTCACCGGCCACCGCTGTGGCCCTCTGTCGTGTCTTGGCCACGGCCGTGTCGATGACATACCCGGCCTGCTTCTTGATGTCCGCTTCCTCCACGAGTTCCTCGCGCAGGTCCAGGAGGTGCGTGCGCCGTGCGTCGGTGCGCTTGATGAGTTCCTCGGCACTGGCCTTGGGGCCCTGCTCGGCGGCCTTGGCGGCCCGCTCCGCCTCGGCGGCGGCCTTCTCATGTTTGGCCTGGGCCGCGCGGGCCTTCTTTTCCTCGCGGGTCAGTTCCGGCGCTACCAGGGTGGCCGGGTCAAAGTCGCGGCCTTGGCGCGCAATGCCAAGGTCATGGCGGATGCCGCGCCAGGCCTGTTCGGGCATGATCGGCATGATCGCCTTGGACTTGCGCACCGCAACGAGTCCGCTGACGGCGATGACCAGCAGCAGCGCGGCGGACACCAGCAGCGCCGAGAGCCACAGCGGCAGTACGGTGGCAAGGCCCGCAATGCCGGCCACGGTGAGGGCGATGACCAGCAGCACCAGGAAAACGACGGCAATTCCGCCGGAGACGGCGATTCCGCGCAGGCGGGACTTCTTGTCGGCAAGTTCAAGCTTGGCCAGTTCAACTTCATCGTTGATCTGGCGCGGGACCAGGCGCACGGCCGTCCGCAGTGCACCTACCAGCGTTGAGCCGCCGTCCGTCCGGGTTTCCTCCGCTGCGACATGCACGTCCGTTTGCATATCCGTCACTGGGACCGCCTTCATAGAGAGGGTCCGTGCCACTTGTTGGCCAAGGAATGCACGAACCCGAAATCTTTGCCACACCCGTCTGAGGGACATGGCCGTATGGTCAAAATTACCATCCATCGGCTCGGGCACGCGCTGCGCCAAGCCGTTGAATTGTTGCGGAATAGTCACGGTGCCGGACCCACGGGCCGTTCCTGTGAAGCGAAACACATGAGCCGCCGTCGGGCATGGCTTGCACATACCATAAACTCTGGACACATCTGCTTCGACAGTTTTTCACGACCGCGCGCCACAACCCTTCGAGGAATCCTTACTTGACCACCACCAGCCACCCCGGGGACGCACTGTCACGCCGGCAAAAACTCATCTATGTCCTGGTGCTGGGGCTCCTGACAGCCCTTGGCCCCTTCACGATTGACCTGTACCTGCCCGCCTTCCCCGTGATTGGCGACGAACTCGGTGTCAGTGCCACAGCAGTGCAGCTGACCCTGACCGCAACCACGATCGGATTCGCTGCCGGGCAGTTGGTGGTTGGCCCGTTCAGCGACAAGTTTGGCCGGCGGATGCCGCTCATCCTCGCCACGGCGCTGCACGTTGGCGCGTCGGTGGGTGCGGCGCTGTCCACGGACATCACCATGCTGGGCGTGTTCCGTGTCCTGCAGGGCATAGGCGCGGCAGGCGGCGGTGTGGTGGCAATGGCCATGGTGCGTGACCTCTTCGGCGGCTACCAGCTGGTGCGCATGCTCTCGCGCATGGCCTTGGTCAACGGCATGGCGCCGATCCTGGCACCCGTGATCGGCTCGCAGCTGCTGGGCATCATGGACTGGCCCGGCATCTTCTGGTTCCTGGCCGCCTACGGCGCGCTGGTGGTGGTGGCCACGTTCTTGTTCATCGTGGAGACGCTGCCACCCTCCAGGCGCACGTCCGACGGCGTCAGCGTCGGCCAACGCTACAAGGCGGTCTTCAGCGACAGGATCTTTGTCGGCACCTTGTTTGTGGGCGGTTTCAACTTTGCTGCCCTGTTCACCTATCTCTCCGCCTCCACATTCCTGTTCCAGAACACCTTCGGATTCACGCCGCAGCAGTACGGCTACCTCTTTGCAGCAAACTCTCTCGGCGTGGTGGCCGGCGTGCAGATCGCCTCGCGGATCATGCGCCACACGGGCCCCCAGTGGGTCATTGCCGGCGCCACGGCCGCCCAGGTCATTGCCGCCGCGGCCATGGTGGTATGCGACCAGTTGGGGCTTGGCCTCTGGGGTGTCATGGTGCCGCTGTGGTTCTTCATCTGCGCCACCGGCTTCATGTTCCCCTCCGTGCAGGTCATGGGCCTGGCCCGCAACGGCAGCCAGGCCGGCACGGCAGCATCGCTGCTTGGTGCGACCACCTTCGGCTTCGCCGGCATCATCACCCCGGTGGTGGGCTTCATCGGCGTCACCACGGCGACTCCCATGGCGTTGATCATGGGCTGCTGCACCGTACTGGCCATGGCGGCCCTGTGGCTCATCGTGCGGCCGCGGACGGTGCCCGCCATCTAGACGCACACCGGTGCTGCCGCGGGTTGCTCCGCGCCAGCACCGGTGCGCAGGATCGGGTGCCAACCCAAGAAGCGTCACGCACAGGCAACCCCGAATGCACAAAAGGGCCCCGCACTGAGTGCGGGGCCCTTTTCGTTGAAAAGCTCCCCCACCTGGACTTGAACCAGGAACCTTTCGATTAACAGTCGAACGCTCTGCCAATTGAGCTATAGGGGAATGAAGCAAGTAAATCTTAGCAGCAATTTACGGACAAAATCAAAACCGATCATTTCTGCACACGAGAAACAATAATTGCCTGACGGTTTCACAGCGAAACCGTCAGGCAATATTGCCGTTGGCTCCCCCACCTGGACTTGAACCAGGAACCTTTCGATTAACAGTCGAACGCTCTGCCAATTGAGCTATAGGGGATCGTGCAGGAACAACAATAACAAACGGTGGGCCAGTTGTGAAATCGGGCCAACGCTCCCCTGTCAGCCGTCTCCGCGGAGCTGCCTGCGGGCCACTTCCAGCTCCATCAGCTCGCGCTGCAACAGCTGGTATCCCGCGGGATCCACGGCCGGATCCATGCGTTGGAGGGCCCCCAGGCGCTCTTCCTTTAGCCGTGTGATTTGCAACTCAAACAGCCGGCGGAGGATGTCTCGGCAGTACCTGGCGAGAGTCTCCTCGCCCGTTGCCGGCAGGGGGCTGAGCGCGAGTTCGGCAACCAGCGAGCCCAGCTCCGGGGGCACATTCTCCCGCACCGACTCCAGCCACTGCGACGACGCCGCCTGCGACTGCCCCGCCACCCCGATCGCCTGCTGCACAGCCTTGTAGGCAGGAACCACAAACTCTGTGGCGGCAAAGTGCTGCCAGTTGCCGGGCGTCAGGAACCCCGGCTGCTGCAGCACCACCTCCAGTGCCTCCCGTTCCATGCGTCCCTGGGGGTCGCGCGGATCCGGACGCGCCATGACGGCAACGGCGGGGGCGGCAGTCTCCTGTGCCCCCTGTGCGGAACCCGCCTGGCCGTGTGCCTGCTGTCCATGGGCCTGCGCCTGGCCATGCCCGACGGCGGCCCCCGCCTGGGTGCGCCCGGCACCCCTGCTTTCGGGCGCGGTGTGCAGGCGGCGCTCGGCATTCTTGACGGCGCGCAGCACCTCGTTGGGGTCGGCGAGGCCCAGCCAGCCGGCCAGTTCCTGGCTGTACCCCATCCGGGTGGAACCGTCGCGGATGGCGGCCACCACGGGTGCGGAGGCGCGCAGGCCGCTCACCCGCCCCTCCACGGTGCTGAGGTCAAACTTGGCCAGCGTGGATCGGATGGCGAATTCAAACAGCGGGCGCCGGGACCGGATCAAGGCATGGACTGCTTCATCGCCCTTGGTCTGGCGCAGTTCGCAGGGATCTGCCCCGGTTGGCTCCACGGCCACGTAGGTCTGGGCGGTGAAGCGCTGGTCTTCGTCGAAGGCCTTCAGCGCCGCCTTCTGGCCGGCGGCGTCTCCGTCAAAAGTGAAGACCACTTCGCCGCCGGTGCCGTCGTCGGAAAGGAGGCGGCGGGAGACCTTGATGTGGTCGGCGCCAAATGCCGTGCCGCAGGTGGCCACCGCGGTGTCCACACCCGCGAGGTGGCAGGCCATGACGTCTGTGTACCCCTCCACCACGACAAGCTGGCGCTTTGAGGCAATGCTCTTCTTGGCCAGGTCGATCCCGTACAGCACCTGGGATTTCTTGTAGAGCACCGTTTCCGGAGTGTTGAGGTACTTGGGGCCCTGGTCGTCATCAAAGAGCCTGCGTGCACCAAAGCCAACGGTATCCCCGGCAATGTCGCGAATGGGCCAGATGAGGCGGCCGCGGAAGCGGTCGTAAATTCCGCGCTGCCCTTCCGAGAACATGCCGGTCAATTTCAATTCCTCATGGCTGAATCCCTTGCCCGTGAGGTGTTTGAGCAGCGCGTCCCAGCCTTGCGGGGCAAAGCCCACGCCAAAGTGTTCGGCAGCGTCCCGGTCAAACCCGCGTTCGGACAGGAACTGGCGCCCGGCCGCTGCCGCAGGGGTGAGCAGCTGCTCACGGAAAAACTCCCCGGCTATCTTGTGCGCGTCCAGCAGGCGCTGGCGGCGGCCGATGTCCTCACGGCGCGGTCCCGTGCCGCCGTCCTCGTAACGCAGTTCATAGCCAATGCGCCCCGCCAGCTTTTCCACGGCCTCGGAAAAGGAAATATGGTCCATTTTTTGGATGAAGGAAATAACGTCGCCGCTTTCCTGGCACCCAAAACAATGGAAATATCCCATTTGCGGACGCACATGAAATGACGGACTGCGTTCATCATGAAAAGGACAAAGGCCCTTGAACGAACCAATTCCCGCAGATTTTAATGTGACGTAGGCATCAACAATTTCCTTGAGGTCGGTGCGGGTGCGCACCTCATCAATGTCTTCACGTCTAATCAACCCAGCCACAGGGTCAGTTTACGTCAGTTGCTGCGGCTTCGAGGCCGGTCCGGGACCGGCTGTGGACAACCCAGTGACGTCCCGAACCATCTGCCACGCGGCGCCCGGCCCGCGGCCGCCATCCATGGCGCGATTCCTCGCACGGTGGTAATCTCTGCGGCATGATCGGCCGCCTGCACCACCTGGTGATCGACGCCCCGGACCCGCAGGCCCTGGCGGCGTTTTATGCAAATCTGCTGGGCCAGCCGGTGAGCTACTCCTCGGACGACTTTGTGGTGGTGTCCGCCGATTCGCACAGTTCCGGTCTCGCCTTCCAGCGCGCCGTGGACTTCCAAGCACCCCGTTGGCCCGACCCTGCACACCCCCAGCAGATGCACCTGGACGTGATGGTCGACAATGTCGAAACCGCCCATGGACGCGTCCTGGCCCTGGGAGCCTCACGGTTGGGCGGCCCCGGCTCCCATGTCTACGCGGATCCGGCCGGCCACCCGTTCTGCCTCATTCCCCGGCCGGACTGGGCGGCACCCGTCGAGCCGTGAAGGACGCCGCAGGGATCGGTCTCCCCGCACTGTCCGCCGCGGGGTCGTTAGAGCAGTGTCCGCTCGGTGCCCACGAGCCGTTCGTGCAGCGCAAGGGCCGACACATCGGTGAGCGAGGCGACCTGGTCGATGACCACCCGAAGCCGCGCATCGTCGTCGGCCGCGTCCCGCCAGTCCGCGGCAAACATGGTTTCCAGGTGGGCGTCCCCGGTGGCGCTGAGCACGGCCACCAGCTCGCTGAGTATGTCCTGCTGGCGCTGGTAGATGGGTTGGCGGTGGTCGGTGGTCATGACAAAGGTGGTGGCCAGGCCCTTCATGACGGCAATTTCCAGCATGGTTTCGTGGGGCACGACGACGTCGGCGGCATAGCGGCTGAGCCTGCCGGTGCCGTAGATGTCCTGGGTGGCGGCGACGGCGCTCTGGCAGAAGCGGCCGATCAGCTGGCTGGTCATGTCCTTCAGTGCGGCCATGGAGCGGCGGCTGCCGTCGGCGTGCCGGACCCAGACGCGGGTGGCTTCCAGCCTCTGCAGGGCGGCGTCAATTTCCGTGATGTCCACGGTGGGCAGGTACCACTGCTGCGTGTAGCCGAGGACACGGTTGCGCTGGTCCCGGTTGGCCAGCCATTTCAGCTGCACATGCCCGGCAACGATGGCGTCCTCCACGTCGTGGACCGAGTAGGAGATGTCGTCGGAGAGGTCCATGACCTGCGCCTCGATGCACGTCCGGCCTTCGGGGGCACCCTCGCGCAGCCAGGTGAACACGGGGAGGTCGTCGATGTAGGCGCCAAACTTGCTGGTCCGCGAACCATCGATGAGCGGGGCATCGGCAGCCAGCCACGGGTACTTGGACGAGGCATCAAGGGAGGCGCGGGTCAGGTTCAGCCCGGCCGAACCGCCGTCGGCCGACAGGACCTTGGATTCCAGGCGGGTCAGCAGCCGCAGCGTCTGGGCGTTGCCCTCAAAGCCGCCGATCCCGTGCGAGAGGCCGTTGAGGACAGACTCGCCGTTGTGGCCGAAGGGCGGGTGGCCGAGGTCGTGGGCCAGGCAGGCGGTGTCCACGACGTCGGGGTCGCAGCCCAGCGTGCGGCCCAGCTCCCGGCCTATCTGCGCCACCTCGAGGCTGTGCGTGAGGCGCGTGCGGACGAAGTCGTCGGTGTCCGGAGCCACCACCTGCGTCTTGGCGCCGAGCCGGCGCAGCGCGGAAGAGTGCAGCACACGGGCACGGTCGCGTTCGAAGACGGTCCGGAAGCTGGTCTTGGGCGCCTCCTGCACCCACCGCTGCTCGTCGTGGGCTTCGTACACTTGCTGCGAATCTGCTGACATGTTCCCCAGTTTAGGGCCAAGCCCCGACAGTGCGCTGTTACCCGCCGGAGGCGTCGATTTCCGCCCCGGCCAGCTCGGCACCTTCAGTGGAGCTGACGGTGCGGTTGTCCAGCCAGCCCGCCGGGAGTGCTGTGCGCTTGGGCGTGCCCGCACGGCCGCGGGGGCCCTCGGCATCACTGCCGGGATACTCCCCCGACATGTCCAGCTGGTCCAGCAGCCCCCGCAGCACCTCAAGAGTGGGCACCGAGGCGAGCGCGGCGCGCAGGTCCCCACCCACCACGTAGCCCTTGAAGTACCAGGCCATGTGCTTGCGGATGTCGCGCAGGGCCTTGTTTTCGTCGTCGAAGGTGTCAACGAGCAGCTCGGCGTGGCGGTACACGGCGGCGGAAACCTCGGCCATGCCGGGCTTCAGGCGGGTGTCGCTGCCCTCGAAGGCGGCCATGAGGTCGCCGAACAGCCAGGGGCGTCCCTGGCAGCCGCGGCCCACCACCACGCCGTCCACGCCTGTCTGCCGGACCATGGCGATGGCGTCCTCGGCGCTCCAGATGTCGCCGTTGCCCAGGACGGGGACGTCCGGAAGGGCCTCGCGCAGGCGGGCGATGGCGTCCCAGTCGGCCTTGCCCGAGTAGAACTGGTTGGCGGTGCGCCCGTGCAGTGCCACCGCAGCCACACCGGCGTCGCGCGCAATGCGCCCGGCCTCCAGGTAGGTCAGGTGGTCCTCGTCGATGCCCTTGCGCATCTTGATGGTCAGCGGCAGCCCGCCGACGGAGGCCTCGCGCACGGCGGTCTGGACGATGTCCGTGAACAGGTCCAGCTTCCAGGGCAGCGCCGCGCCGCCGCCACGGCGGGTGACCTTGGCCACAGGGCAGCCGAAGTTCAGGTCGATGTGGTCCGCATGGTCTTCCTCGACCAGCATGCGCACAGCCTTGCCCACTGTTTCGGGGTCCACGCCGTAGAGCTGGACGGAGCGGATCTGCTCGTCCGGATCGTGGCTGATAAGCCGCATCGATTCCGGCGTGCGCTCCACCAGGGCGCGTGAGGTCACCATCTCGGAGACAAACACTCCCCCGCCGTGTTCGCGGCACAGCCGGCGGAACGCCGTGTTGGTGATCCCGGCCATGGGCGCGAGCACCACCGGGGTTTCCACGGTGATGTTGCCAAGTTTCAGGGGCGGGAGGTCCAGCTTGGTGTCGCTGGCGGGGATATCTGTAACAGTCACCGTCCAATTCTCTCAAACCCGGCCCACTTAAGCCCACTCCTTGACCTCCGGACGCCAGCGACACGCCGCGCGGGGGCCGCTGCGCGTGAACAACATCACGGCCGCAGCCTTCCCAGCGGAGTTACGCCGGCCCTTCGATGTTGTTAGACTGACTGGTCAGTACAAAGAATCCGGAGCGGCTCCGCCCTCCCCCGACAAAAGGACACCCTGTGCAGCTACAGGACACGCAAATCCACGCCGGCAAGCTGGCGCTGTCCGCAGGCCGCGGCCCCGTCTACGGCCCGCTGACCTTCACCCTCGACGGCGGGCTGTCCGTCCTGCGCGGCGATCCCGGCAGCGGGCGCACCTCGCTGCTGCTCACCCTGGCCGGGCGCATGAAGCACGACGCCGGGTCCCTCACCGTGGGCGGACTGCCCCTGCCCCGCAACCTCCGTTCCGTGCAAAAGGCCACCGCCATCGCAGGCTTCGCCGGCATCGATGAACTGGAACAGTCCGTCACCGTGGCGGCGGCACTGCGTGAACGCCGGGCCTGGCTCTCACCATGGTGGAAGGTGGTCCGCACACCCAACGACGTGGAGGTGGCAGCCCTCTGCGCTGACGTCTTTGGCGCCGAGCCCATCCCCCGCGCCGACACCGTCATTTGGGACCTGGACGAAACCCAGCACTTCCTGCTCCGCCTCACGCTGGCCCTGATGTCCGGCCCCAAGATGCTGTTCGTGGACGACGTCGAGCAGCTCCGCAGCGGCGAAGCCCGCGCAGCCGTCTGGGAGCGGCTGGCCCACATCAGCCGCGGCAGCACCGCCGTCGTGGTGTCCGCATCGACCTGGGACGCACAGCTGTGGAGCGAGCTGGACATCGCCCCGGCGCTGGTGGACCTCAATGAATCCCGCGCCCGCGGCGCCGCCGAAGCCGACACTGAAGAAACAGACGCCGACGGGCCGGAAACCGCCGCAACAGACCCCGCCGCCACTTCCCTTTTGAAGGAGCTCATCCCGTGATTGCCTTTCTGTCCTCCGGCACGGAGCTGAGCCGCTTCAAGCGCGGCAAGCTGCCCAAGATCGCGGTTGCGGTCATGCTGTTCATCCCGCTCATCTATGGAGCCCTCTACCTATGGGCATTCCAGGCCCCGGACAAGCACATGAACGAGCTGCCCGTGGCGCTGGTCAACGCGGATGCCGGCGCCCAGCGCGACGGCGCGGCCGTGCATGCCGGCGACGACCTCGCCTCCGAGCTCATGGCCGGCATGGACCTGAAATGGGAGCAGACGGATGCCGAAACCGCCGCTGCAGGCGTCGCTGACGGCACGTACTACTTTGCCCTGACCATCCCTGCCGATTTCTCCGCCAACGCCGTCTCCGTGGGAACCGACACGCCCGCCCAGACCCAGCTGGACGTGGAGTTCAACGACTCCAACAGCTTCCTCTCCAGCGTTTTGGGCAAGCAGGCCATGGCGCAGGTGCAGGACGCAGTGGCCAACCAGCTGGGTGAGCAGACCTCCTCGGCGCTGCTGCTGGGCCTGCACGACGCCGGTGCCGGACTCCGTGCTGCTGCGGACGGTTCCGCCCAGGTCACCTCGGGCATCGACGCGGCCAAGGCCGGCGCCGGTGAGCTCGTGGTGGGCATGAACGACCTCGCCTCCGGCTCGCTGACGCTCAAGGACGGTGCCTGGCAGTTGTCGCAGGGCGCGTCCTCCCTGTCCGCGGGCGTGGGATCACTGTCCGCAGGGGCCGACACCCTGAACACGGGAGCCTCCGCACTCGCCGGCGGCTCCACGTCCCTTGCCGACGGCGTTGCCTCCCTGGACACCGGTGCGGCGTCCCTCGCCGACGGCACAGGCACGCTCGCGGCCGGCAGCTCCGAGCTGTCCACCGCCCTGAACAACGCCGTGCCCGGCGCCCAGCAGCTGAAGGAGGGTGCGGCGTCGCTCTCCGGCAGCGCCGGCACCCTGTCTGCAGGGGCCTCATCGCTGGCGGAGTCCGCCACCACGCTGGCCACCGGCGCCGACGGCGTCTCCGCCGGTGCAGCCGCCACCCAGGAACAGCTGGCGGCACTCATCGCCGGGGTCCAGGGCATGCCTGCCGAAACACCTGCGAGCGCCCTGCTGGAGAACCTGAAGGCCCTGCAGGACCAGGCAGTCACGCCGCTGGCACAGGGTGCACAGCAGCTGGCCGCCGGTGCCGCGCAGCTGTCGAACGACGGCGCCGCCCCCCTCGCGGCGGGCGCAAGTCAGCTGGCCGCAGGCGCCACCACCGTCTCCTCCGGTGTGGACACGCTGGCCGGCGGAGTTTCCGACGCCGCGGCGGGTGCCGCCAAGGTGTCCGAGGGTGCCGCAGCCGTGAACACGGGAGCCTCGGCGCTGTCCGAGGGTGCCAAAACAGCCTCCGCAGGCGCTGCGGACCTCGCCGCCGGTGCGGGAAGGCTCTCCAGCGGTGCCGCCGAGCTGGCCGCTGGCGCCGGTACCGCCGCGTCCGGGGCACAGTCCCTGGCCGACGGCGCCGGAACCCTCAGCAACGGCACCTCCGTACTGGCCGACGGCACGGGCAAGCTGCTCGCCGGCGGCACCACGCTGGCCGACGGGGCGGACAAGCTCTCCACCGGCAGCCACGAACTGACCGACAAGCTGGCGGAGGGCGGCGCCGCCGTCCCCAACGATCCGGCCGAACTGCAGGCACAAAAGTCCGCGGTGCTGGCCAGCCCGGTGGTGGTGGACCAGCAGTGGTCCAACGAGTCCGGCAGCTTTGGTGAGGGCTTTGCCCCGTTCTTCATTGCCCTGGCCACGTTTGTTGGTGCGCTCATCTCCTGGCTGCTGCTGCGGGCATTGCCCACGCGTGCCCTGGCAGCGGGTGCCACCGGCATCCGTGCCGCGCTGACCGGCCTACTGCCGGCGCTGGCGATCGGCCTGGGCCAGGTGCTCATCATGGTGGCCGTGCTGTTGTGGGGCCTTGACATGAAACCGGCCTACCCAGTTGCCATGGCCGGGTTCATCTACCTGACCACCGTGGCGTTCCTGGCCCTGCAGCAGATGTTCATCATCGTGTTTGGCACGGCCGCCGGGCGCGTGCTGTCACTGGTGCTGCTGATGCTGCAGCTGAGCTCCTCCGGCGGCACCTACCCCGTGGAGACCACGCCGGGATTCTTCCAGGCGATCCACCCCTACATGCCGGCCAGCTATGTGGTCAGCGGACTTAGGGAGTTGATGACCGGTGGAATAGACTCCCGGTTGTGGACATCGGTGGTGTTCCTGGCCGTCCTGGCGGTGGCATCCGTTGCCATCAGTGCCTTCAGCGCCGGCCGCCAGCGGGTCTTCACCATCAAGCGCCTGCATCCCGAACTGGAAATGTAGGCACCTGCCGCGGGCCCGGCCCGCCGCGCGCAGCCAACGGCGCGCGGCGGGCTCTCCGCCGTCGTCCGTCTCTTGTCAGCATGCCATTCAACCGCAAACCCAAGGAGCACCGTGCCTCGCATTTCGCCCACCAAACAGGCCATTCTGGCCGCCGCCCTGGAGCTTGGCGCGCAGAACGGGATTTCCGGGACCACCATGGACGAGGTGGCTGAGCGAGCCGGGGTGGCGAAGGGCAGCGTCTACTACAACTTTTCCTCCAAGGACAAGCTGTTTGAGGAGCTGCTGACGGCGGGTGTGGGGCGGCTGTCGGACACGCTGCGGGAGGCCCGCGAATCGGCGGGAGGCTTTGGCTCGGTGGAGGCGATGGTGCGCGGCATGCTGGCGCTGATCGCGGAGAACCAGTCGCTGGCCAAGCTCATGGCTGCGGAAATTTTCCGCACCGACCGGGTGTGGCAGAACGCCGTTCAGGTGCTGCGGCGCGAGGCCGTGGGCGAGATCGCCGACGCGCTGGAGCCGCTGGTTCCTGCCGGGACCACGCCGGGCGCCCGGCTGCTGATGGCCGGCGGCATTTTCGGCGCCACCCTGGTGGGCGGGCTGGAATGGCTGCTGTTCAGCCCCGAAACGCCCTCCGACGACGTTGCCGCAGCCATCCTCTTCACCTTCTCCGGCGGGCTCGCCGCCTGACCCCGCCTGGTCGCGGGGTCGCGGGCGCCGGGTCAGGGGCCGCCGTTTCGGGGACGCCGGATCAGAGGCCCAGGACGGCCGTGGCGATGAGGAAGTAGATGATCAGCCCGGCCGCATCCACAAAGGTGGAGATGAACGGGTTGGAGAACACGGCCGGGTCGGCCTTGACGGCCTTGCCCAACAGCGGCATGAGCCCGCCAATGCTCGCCGCCATGGTGCACACGCCCAGCAGGGTCAGCCCGATGACCAGCCCGATCGGCACGGTAAACGCGATGGACGCGATGGTGAAGCCGAGTGTTCCAAGCAACAGGCCCAGGAAGGCGCCCACCCGCACCTCGCGGGCGAACACCTTGAACACGTCGCGCGGCCGCACGTCGCCCAGGGCCAGTGCGCGGGTGATGGTGGTGGCGGCCTGGTTTCCGGTGTTTCCGCCCGTGCCAATCAGCAGCGGGATGAAAAGGGACAGCACCACCTGCTGCTCGAGGGTGGCCTCGAACGCGCCAATGACCTGGACCGTCAGGGTCGCCCCCAGCGCCAACACCAGCAGCCAGACAACGCGGGCCCGGACGATGGTGCCGACCGGGGTGGCGAGGTAGGGCCGGCGCAGCGGCTCGGTGCCCCCGGAGCGGGCGGCATCCTCGGTTTCGGCATCCTCAAGAATCTGCAGCGCGTCGTCGACTGTCAGGATGCCCACCAGCCGGTCCTCGGCGTCAACAATGGGCAGGGCCAGGACCTTGGCGTCGGCGCAGTACCGGGCTGCCTCCTCGGCGTCCTCGGTGGCGGGAACGCTCAGCGGCGACTTCATGATGTCGGCAACCAGCAGCGATTCATCGGCCCTGAGCACATCGCGGAGGGAAACAACCCCCACAAGGTGGCGGCCGCCGTCGGTCACGGGGATGGTGTAGACGCTCTCGGCATCATCAAGCTGCGTGCGGACCCGGGCAAAGGTTTCCCCCACCGTCAGCATGGGGTGGGTGGTGATGAACTCCGGGCTCATGACGCGACCCACGGAACGCTGCGGGTAGCCCAGCACTGTGCTGGTGAGCGCCCGTTCCTTGGCGTCCAGGCCGGAGATCAGTCGGTGCGCGACGGTGGCGGGCAGCTCATCAAGCAGGGCCACGCGGTCATCCGGGCTGAGCTGCTCGAAGACCTCGGCGACATCGGCCTCCTTCAGGCCGGACACAAGGTCGGCCTGAAGCGCCGCATCAAGGCGCTCGAAGACCTCGATGGCACGGTCCTTCGGCAGGGTCCGGTAGGCCACCGCCCGGTCCGTGGTGCCCAGCCGTTCCAGCTGTTCCAGGATTTCAGAGGTGTTCAGGGGCGCCAGCGCCTGCGAAATGCCGGTCAGGTCATGCTGGCCCAGGGCCTTGGCCAGCAGTTCGGCGCTGTCGTCAAAAGTCTGGACGGGGTACTTGATCATGGTCCGGGTCCCTCCGGTGGGGGCACACGCAGGCCGGCCCCGAGGTGTACCGCCGCGTCACTGCGGGGAAAATTCGGGGTTGGGCGGTGTGCCAAAAATGGGCGTGGGCGTGGTGCGCGATACCGCAACCGCGTGAACCGCATGCCGTTGAATGCCGTGAATCCCGGTGCATTGGAACCGGCCCCATGTTTTTCGTCAAAGGGGCGGGCGCCGGCGTCTATCGGGAGGCTGCATCCAGGAGGTCTGGGCGGGGCTCGCGCGGTGCGGTAGATCGACTATGTCCGTCTTCCATGCGTGCGGCTCACCTCCAACGTTAAGGCCCATCCCGGGCGTATTGATTGGCGCCAAATCCCGAATGATCAAGGAAAATGGCCCTTCTGCCATCCTAGGCCACCGCTGCGGCGATCCACGAATTGCCGGTCTACAGGACAGCCGGCGCACCTCCCATGCAAAGCGGCCATTGTGTTCCAGGCCGCACGGCCCTAAGAATGGAGCATGACGGTCATGTTGAGGTCCCTGGAAACCGCGGTTCCGCCCACCATCCTGATCCAGTCGCAGGCGCGCGACGTCTTCGCCGCCCAGCCCGGCCTCACCCGCCTGGGCCAGCGGCTGGTGCGCACCTGCTTCGACAGCGCCGCCATCGACACACGCCACACCGCCGTCGCTGAAATGGACGTGGACTTCCGCGGCACCGATCCCGTCTTTTACGACGGCGCCTCCGGGCTGCTGCTGAACCCCACCACCAAGGAGCGCAACGACCTCTTTGCGCGCGAGGCCTCGGCGCTGTTTGTTGAGGCGGCCGCCCGTGCGCTGGCCGCATGCGACGGCGTGTACCCGGCCGACGTGTCCCATGTCATCACAGTCTCGTGCACCGGATTTTTCAATCCCGGGCCCGACTACAAGATTGTGCGGGCGTTGGGCCTCTCCCCCTCCGTGCAGCGCTACCACCTGGGATTCATGGGCTGCTATGCCGCCTTCCCCGCCCTGCGAGCCGCCAAGGCATTTTGCGAGGCCGACCCCGATGCCGTGGTGCTGGTGGTCTCCGTGGAACTGTGTTCCCTGCACGTGCGCACCTCCAACAACCCCGACACCATCATGGGCTCATCCCTTTTTGCCGACGGTGCTGCGGCCGCGGTTGTCACGGCGCGCGAACTGCCGGACGGCGCCGGTGCCGGCCGCCTCGATGGGGGCGCCGGCGGGAGTGCCGGCTGCAGGGCCATGCTCGAGCTGGACCTGTTTGAGACCGTCCTGACGCCGGAGGGCGAGGACTCCATGGCCTGGAACATCGGCGACCACGGCTTTGAAATGGTGTTGGACAGTTACGTTCCCAAGATCATTGACGAACACATCGTGGGGGCGCTCGATCCCCTGCTGGCCCGGTCGCCATTGTCCGCCGTGCCCTATCCGGACATCAGGCACTGGGCCATCCACCCGGGAGGGCGCAGCATCCTGGACAAGGTCCAGGCCAAACTGGAGCTCAGCGACACCCAGCTGGAACCATCCCGGGAAACGCTGCGCACCTTCGGCAACATGAGCAGTGCCACCGTGTTGTTTGTGCTCAGGCACATCCTTGACCAGCCGGCCGCGGACGAACGCGAGAGCATCTGCGCCATGGCGTTCGGCCCCGGGCTGACGGTTGAGACGGCACTGTTTACCAAGGTGGCGCCGCAGCTTCCCACCGCGAACGGACTGGCAGCCGCGGCGGACAGGCAGGCCGACGGACAGGCAGACGCGGCGGACAGACAGGCCGACAGACAGGCAGACAGCACAGGCTGCGGCCTGGACGGGGCGCCGATACCGGCGGCACCGATTCAAGCAGCACCGGCCCGTGCCTGACCCGGCCGGCCGGGACTCCCGGCAGCGCCTGCGGAACCCGGCATTCCTTCAGGCGGCATTGCTGCGCGAACGCGACGCCGACGCCGTGGAGGAAATGGACAAACCGGGCGCCGACCCCGCCATGCTGGACCGCACCTACGCACAGTTCCCGCTCGTCAACCGCGTGGTCTCGCGCTGGCATGGCGTCTACAGGCAACGAATCCGCCCGCTGCTCTCACCCACAAGGACCGCCACGCTGCTGGACATCGGCTGCGGCGGCGGCGACATCCCGGCCGCCCTGGCCCGGTGGGCGGTGCGGGACGGGCTGCCCCTGCGCATCACGGCCATCGACCCCGACCCGCGAGCCATCGCCTATGCCACAGCCCACCATGCCGGCACCGGCGTGGAGTTCCGGCTGGCGCACAGCGGCGCGCTTGCAGCGGCCGGCGAGGGCTTCGACGTCGTCATTTCCAACCACATGCTCCACCACCTCTCGCCCCAGGAGATGGTCGGGCTCATGGCGGATTCCGCCTTGCTGGCCCGGCGGCTCGCGCTGCACAGCGACATCGCCCGCAGCCCGATCGCCTACGCGTTGTTTGCCGCGGGGACGGTGCCGTTTTTCCCGGGCTCGTTCATCCGGCGCGACGGGCTGACATCCATCCGCCGCAGCTACACCTCCACCGAGCTCCGGGCCGTGCTGCCGGCTGGATGGCATGTGGAGCCGGCGAGGCCGTGGCGCACCCTCGCCCTCTTCACCCCGGGCGCCGGGCATGCTTGACGTGGCGATCGTGGGCGCCGGGCCGGTGGGGCTGCACCTGGGTGCGCTGCTGCTGCAGGCGGGCCTGTCCGTGCGCATCCTTGAACAGCGCACCCTGGCGCGGCCGGATTCGCGCGCCATCGGCATCCACCCGCCGGCGCTGGCCGCCCTGTGCCTTGCCGGTGTTGCGGCACCCCTGCTGGCCGAGGGCGTGCAGATCCGCACAGGCGTGGCGCGCAGCGGCGGTGCCGAGGTGGGCAGGCTGCGGTTCGAGCCACCGGTCCTGACGCTCAAGCAGGCCCGGACCGAGGCCGTCCTGGCCGCGCGCGTCCTGGCACTGGACCCCCAGGCGCTGGTCCGGGGGTTCCGCGTCGTTTCCCTGCACGACGGCGGGTCCTTCCTCACGCTGTCGGGCGCGGCTGCCGCCGGGGCAGGGGATGGAGACGGCACGGGAACCGCGGCCGGTGTCGCCACGCCCGAGCGCATCGCCGGCAGGCACGCCCAGGCCGGGCACGTCGCAGCCGGGCATGTCCAGGCCAGGCATGTCGAGGCCAAGCTGGTGGTGGGTGCCGACGGTGCACATTCCATGGTCAGGACACTGCTGGGCATTCCCACGGGCGGGCGCGACCATCCGGACACCTACCTGATGGGCGACTTTCCCGATGCGGGAACCGACCGTGCCGCAGCCGTGCTGTACCTGGAGCCGGGCGGCATCGTGGAGTCGTTCCCGCTCCCCCACGGACTGCGGCGCTGGGTGGTGCACACGGAATCGCTGCGCTCCGGTGCCGGGGCCGACGAGCTGGCCGGGCTCATCCGGGACCGCACCGGCGTCCGGGTCGATGCCGGTGCAAACTCCATGCTCAGCGCGTTTGGCGTCCGCACCCGCCTGGCCCGCCGCATGGTGCTGGGACGCGCCGTGCTTGTGGGTGATGCTGCGCATGAAATCAGCCCGATCGGCGGACAGGGCATGAACCTCGGCTGGCTGGACGCGGCCGCGCTGGCACCCATCATCGTCGCGGCGCTTCAGGGCAAAAACACCGGACTTGCGCTGGCCGAATTTGAGCGCTGCCGCATGCGCGCAGCCCGTTCGGCCGCACGGCAGGCGCAACTGAACATGGTGCTGGGACGGGCGGCCCCGCCGTCGTACCTCAGGCTGCGCAACACGCTGTTTCGCGGAGTCGTCCGGCTGCAGCCGGTCCAGGCGCTGGTGGCTGGGCGATTCACCATGCAGTCGAAGTCGCTGCTCAGCCGGCCGCGGTTGCAGCCGGGGGAACCGGCGGTGCGTCCATGGCGCACTGGCCCGTGACTCCCGCCAGGGCAAAAACCACGAAGGCCACGATGCCATGCAACCAGCCCAGTGCCGGTGCGGCGTCGCCAAACATGCCCAGGAGAACCTGGACGGCCACGGCGACCGCCAGCCCGACCGCGAGCCAGGTGACGGTGCGCGACCGCAGGACGAGGGCCAGGATCAGCAAGATGATGGCGAGGACGGGGATGACCTGCATGCCCACGATCGAGTGCAGGGCGAATCCGGCCCCGCCGACCTCGGTGTTTTCGTCGACGGTGCCGCCCTCGGCGGAGACCAGGTGGCCAATCGACATGAGCGCGTAGGCAATGCTGGCGGCTTGAAGCACCACCAGGAGCAAAATCAACCAGGCGAGAACCCTGACGGCAATTTTCATGGCGGGACGCCTCCCGACGCCGCGGGTCCTGCAAGGATCGGCCGGATTGCCGGTTCGCGGGCCCATTCCGGAATCTACTCCGGGGCCGGCATGGGGTCAAAGAAAACTTCCCGGGCCCAGCGCACCGGGGCTACGCAATGGCGCAACGGAACCGGCCGCTGGGACGGAAGGATCCGCCGTCGTGCCTGCCAAAAAGGTGCACCGAGTTGCGGCAGATTCCCCGGCTACAGCCGCTCCGGGACCGTGCTGCCTTCCCCGTCGGCTGCCACTGCGGCTGCGGGCCTGCTGGCCGGGCGGCCCGTGGCCTTGACCACCGCGACAGCCACCGCCGTGGTGACCGGGATGGCCAGGACCAGGCCGATGGAACCTACCAGGATCCGCACGATTTCTTCCGCCAGTTCCGCGCCGGTCAGGGCATTGATGAGTGGCTGGTCGAACAGGGAGACCATGAGCAGCACGGGCAGGGCGCCGCCGGCGTAGGCGAATGCGATGGTGTAGACGGTGGAGGCGATGTGGTCGCGGCCGATCCGCATGGCCGACGTAAACAACTCCCGGGAGGTGGTGTGGGGTGCCAGCTCGTACAGCTCCCACACCGCAGAGGACTGCGTGATGGTGACGTCGTTGAGCACGCCCAGGCCGGAAATCACCAGGCCGCACAGGATCATGCCGGAGAGGGACATGCCCTGGGTCAGGTTCAGCAGCTGGTAGCCGTAGTCGCCGGTGGTTCCGGTCAGCGCCGCGGAATCCACCGCCCACGCCGCCAGGCCGGCCGTCACGAGCAGGCCGAACAGGGTGCCCAGCAGCGCGGTGGAGGTCCGGGCCGAGAAGCCGTGGGCGAAGTACAGCACCCCGAACATGATGGCGGATGATCCCACCAGCGCCACCAAAAGCGGCGGCTGCCCCTGGGCCAGGGCCGGCAGGATGAACCATGCCAGCACGGCAAACGCGCCGACCAGCCCCACCATGGCCCGCAGCCCCCGCCAGCGCGCCACCGCCACCACGATAAGTGCGTACAGGACCGCCAAGAGGCCCATGGGCATGGTGCGCACGAAGTCCATGAAGATGTAGGTGGGACCGTTGTGGTCCGCGCCCGTGACGGCTGCCAGGCCCGACAGGTTCAAGAATCTGATGGTCTCGCCGGCGTTGACCCCGCGGGTTTGCACAATGTCGGGGCTGATGAGCACCGGCACATCTGCCATGCCCGGCAATTCCGTGTAGGCGATGAAGCATTCGGACCCCGCAGTGCCGCCGGCATTGAGTGAGCAGTCCTCCGTGGCCGTGCGCACCACCTTGCCGGTGTCGATGCTCGCCCCCGGCGCCGCGGCATAGGGGTTGCCGGCCGGTTCCTGCGCATTGTCCGCGTGGGGCCACATGACCACCATCGCCACGATGGTCAGCACGGCCAGCGGCGCCAGGATCCAGCTCAGCAGCACGACGGCACGCCGCCTCATGGCTTTCCTGCGGCGCAGCTCCGGACGGCTCAGCGCCGATTCGTCAACATCATGCGAATGCGAGTGGCCCATGGGCTGTAATCAGTCCTTCGGTCTTGAACGGTAGCGGAGACGGACACCGGTGGCCTCGGAAAAAGGCAAGGCTGCAAGCCCGGGCCCCGGAGCGAGGATGGATTTCTGAAGGTCGCCCAGCGACCGAAGAAATCTTACTGCTCGCGAGGGGTCCGGGTTTGCAGCCGACCGAACGTTACTCCCCGAGGACGAGGGTTTCGGCGCCGCGAACCTTGGCTGCACCCACGGAAATCATGGGATTGACGACGGCGGACACGGCTTCCATGGAGTCGTCCAGTTCCAGCAGGACCGGGTACTGGTGCGTGATGAGGGCGAGCAGGTCGTAGACGGCCTGCACCGCTGCCTCGTGTTCCAGAGTGGGTTCCACGCCGAGGAACACCTCGGAGGCTGCCGCGGCAACCTCTTCGGTGGACTCGATGCTGCCCTGCGAATAGCTCAGCGCAAACGCCTGGACTTTGCCCTTCTTGCTCGGGGCAACGCCGGCACCGAAGGCACTGGCCGGCTCGGCACGAAGCACCAGGGCGCCGTGCGCGCCGGTGAGGTCGTCCAGGAACATGCGCTGCACCAGGCCGGGGCTCAGCGGACCGGTGGGGTCCCACTGGTTCACGGACTCGTAGTAGCGGCCCACCACGTCGGTCAGTTCCACGGAGCCGGTGGCGAGGTCCTGCACTCGGGCCGTGGCTTCCTCCTCGGTGCCTTCACCGAAGACGGGCAGCTTCAGCGCGCCGGGGCCCACCTCAACCACACGGTTGCGCTGCAGCACAGCCAAGCCCATCGCCAAGGCAAACCCCTCACCCGAGGTGCCGGGGGCAACCTTGGTGCGCAACGCCGTCGTACTGACCAAGCCGGCCTCAAGGGCACCGTCAGCTTCGCGGCGGAGCATGGTCAGCAATGTGGCGCCGACGCCTGCGCGCCGGTGGTCCTTGGCGACCTCAACATAGGCCCACAGGCGGGCGGGGTGCAGCTTTGTTGAGTACACGACGCCGGCCGCGACCGGGATGCCCTGGTCCTCGGCGACGATGGTGCGCCGCCACGGGTTGGCATCGGATTCCGGAGCCAGTGCGGCGCGGAACTGCCCGGCCGGAGCGGAATCGGCGTCTCCCCAGATCTCCAGGAGAGTCAGGTCATCGCCGTCCTGCCACGGCCGGTACGAAAGTTCAGCCATGCCTAGGCACCCAGGAGGCGGGTTGCCAGGTAGGCCTGAACCTTGTCCAGGGGCACGCGCTCCTGGCTCATGGTGTCGCGTTCGCGGATGGTCACGGCGTTGTCCTCGAGGGTGTCGAAGTCGACCGTGATGCAGAACGGGGTGCCAATCTCATCCTGGCGGCGGTAGCGGCGGCCGATGGCGCCGGCGTCGTCGAACTCGATGTTCCAGTTCTTGCGCAGCGTGTTGGCAAGCTCCTTGGCCTTCGGCGAGAGCTCCTCGTTGCGGCTCAGCGGCAGCACGGCGGCCTTGACGGGAGCCAGTCGCGGATCCAGCTTCAGAACGGTGCGCTTGTCGACGCCGCCCTTGGCGTTGGGGGCTTCATCTTCCACATAGGCGTCCACGAGGAAGGCCATCATGGAGCGGGTCAGGCCGAAGGACGGCTCGATGACGTACGGCGTGAAGCGCTCGCCCGTGGCCTGGTTGAAGTAGCTCAGGTCGGTGCCGGAACCCTTGGTGTGCGAGGACAGGTCATAGTCGGTGCGGTTCGCGACACCCATGAGCTCGCCCCACTCCGAACCCTTGAAGCCGAACTTGTACTCGAAGTCGATGGTGCCTGCGGAGTAATGGGCACGCTCGTCTTCGGGGACGTCAAAGCGGCGCAGGTTCTCCGGGTCGATGCCGAGATCCAGGAACCAGTCCCAGCACAGCTCAACCCATTCCTTGAACCATTTGTCGGCCTCTTCGCCGGGCACGAAGAACTCAATCTCCATCTGCTCGAACTCGCGGGTGCGGAAGATGAAGTTTCCGGGCGTGATCTCGTTGCGGAAGGCCTTGCCGATCTGGCCGATGCCGAACGGGGGCTTCTTGCGGCTGGTGGTCAGCACGTTGTTGAAGTTCACGAAGATGCCCTGCGCGGTTTCGGGGCGCATGTAGGCCATGCCGGATTCGCTGTCGACCGGGCCGAGGAAGGTCTTCATGAGGCCGGAGAACAGCTGCGGCTCGGTCCACTGGCCCTTGGTGCCGCAATCCGGGCAGACGATGTCGTCCATGCCGTTTTCGGGGTCGCGCTTCTTCTTCGCCACGAACGCCTCGATGAGGTGGTCCTGGCGGTGGCGCTTGTGGCACTGCGTGCACTCAACCAGCGGGTCGGTGAACGTGGCGACGTGGCCCGATGCTGCCCACACTGCCTTGGGCAAGATGATGGAGGAATCCAGGCCCACCATGTCCTCGCGGCCGCGCACAAATGACTGCCACCATTCGCGCTTGATGTTTTCCTTCAGCTCAACGCCGAGGGGGCCGTAATCCCAGGCCGACCGCGAACCGCCGTAAATCTCACCGGCCTGAAAAACAAAGCCGCGACGTTTCGCGAGTGAAATGACCTGGTCAAGCTTGGACTGAGGCGCCACTGTTTACTCCTATTAATTACGAGGCCGCTGGGTGCGGTCCGTCCCGCGCACAAGCTTACCTTTGGGCAGCGGCTTGGGGGCAACTGCCGGCGGCCCGGGGAACCCCATTGTGAGCAGTCTGACGCCGGCAAGCACGACGGCGGCATCCGGCTTGAGCTGTTGCCGACGGCTTGCGCGGCTCCCGGTTTGGGCAGCCTCTGGGGCTGGTCAGCTGCCGGACCATGGTGGCCTGCGCCGTTGCACCGGGCAGCACCGCGGCCATGGCCTCCCGTTGCGGCAGCTCCCCGGCACCGGCCGCGCAGGTATCATATTCGAAAGATTGTTCTAGAAACTATTGCATACTAATAACGAACCAACTAGAATTGTTCTATGAGTATTCGGGAGCACATCCCCGGGGACCGGGGCAATGGGGCCACACACGACGTGGCTTCCATCCTTGCTGCGATTGCTCATGTTTCCATTGAACCCTTTGGGTCTGACAATCCAGAACTGGCCGGCCTGCCGAAGATGCCGGACAACTACTTCCTGGATCCACTCCCCGCAAGCCAACTGACTGTGGCCCGCGCTGCATACGACTCCTCCATGGAGGGGCTCGGCCAAATCAAGCAGATCGAAGCTGCGGTCGCTGCCCTCAAGGCCCGCCTTGTTGCACGCGCTGTTGGCGCCGCAGCCATTGAAGCCAAGATCCTTTCCCTGGACAGTTGGCAGAATGGCGTCGCAGCGTCATCCACGGCCGCAGAGATGGCGTTGACATTGTGCATCACCGAGTCAGCCGCCTCTGAGCTCGAGTACCACAGCCAATCTTTGGTTGCGGACCATCCCGATGTGATGGAGGCCCTCGAAGCCGGAAAACTGTCATGGCGCCATGCCACGGTCATCCACGACGAAATCCAAACATTGAAGGAAACCCGAACCACCACTTCCGAAGACGCAGCAATGCTTGAAGCACGCCTTCTCGTGCTGGCCGAGAACACCACGGGTCCCTGCTTCACCAGGAAAGCCCGCCGGGCACGCGAGAAGATGCACCCGGAGACCATGACCACGCGCACCAAGGAAGCTTTTCGCAACCGCAACATCGATTGTGAACCCGGAAAGGATGGCATGTCATGGCTGACGCTCTACCTGCCCACCGTCAGCGCCTCGGCGATCTACACACGGTGCACGCGCCTGGCCCGTGCAGTCAAGGCGGAAGCCAACCGCACCCAGCAGGCAGCCGATGCTTCGGGTTCGGGACAGGACTGCCGGGAAACTCGAACCCTTAGCCAACTCCGGGTCGACATCGCCGCCATCCTCCTGCTGGGCCAGGATCTGCCCGCCGCCGCGTCAGCCGGCGGCGCGTCCGCCACAGCCAGCGAGACCAAGCCAGGCGCCGGCACATCATTCAAGGCAGGCGGCAATTCAGTACCTCCCGGGGAATGGCCAGGATCCCCAAACGGACAAGCTTCGGCGCAGCCGTCGGGCACTTACCAGGATGGATGCGTCAACAATGGCCCGGCACAGGAGTGCGCCACGGCCTTTGGCGTCACTGTGGTTGAGCAATATGACACCCCGCCGTGGGAACTGGACCGAAGCTCAAGCCGCACCGGCCCCGCGAACCACCAAAAGGACGCATCGAAGACTCAACAGGGCCCATCCACGACAGCGGAGGACGGCTTCGCCAGTGGCGACGTCCTGCTCGAGGGGACAATCCTGCCCTCTTCCGGCACGCAGCCAAGCCCCAACGGCTCTCCTGGCGCCGCTGGCACGGGAGACTGCGGCGGTGGGCCAGACGGAGATTCTCCTTTGGAAGGCCAGTTGGTCGGCGACGGGTCAGGGCTCGTGGGAGACATCGTTGACGGCATCCCCGAACATCCCAGTGCCGAGTACCTTCAGCAGTTGGACGACCTGGCGCATTCCAAGACCCTGACGGATCCGCCCATGCCCGAGATCTTGGCCATCGTCACGGTCCCGCTGCTGTCCCTGCTCGGCATCACCGGTGAACCGGCGGAGCTGGTTGGGCCCCAAGGCGGGCCGATGTCCGTGGAACTGGCGCAGAAGCTGCTGGGCAACGCGTCCACCTTCCTGCGCGTAATGACCGACCCTCTCACTGGCGAGACACTGCCCTTGGAACCACAGCGTTACACGCTGCGTGCCGCAGAAAAGGCCGTACTCCAAGCTATGGCTGGTGGATGCTACGTCCCCAACTGCACAAATCAAGTCATGGACATTGATGTTGACCACCTGCGCGCCTTCGAGTTCGGCGGCGCCTCAACACTCGCCAACCTTAGGGGTGCGTGCCGCAAACATCACGCAATGAAGCATCTCAAGGACGACAAGGACCGCCACGGAAAGCGCCGCGCAATCGACGAGCCGGACCGGCAGGGCATTTCCATCCGCGGCTGGACGCCCAAGATTACGGAGAACGGCGGTGTCGCCTGGATCACGCCCAGCGGCCGCTTGCAGCCACCGGCAGCATCAGACCCAAATCCACCGCACTACCCAAAATGGCTCAAGAAACTCATCCAAAAATCACTAACGGTTTCCCGAGGGCCGGCCCAGGGCAGCTCGGACGAAAATTCCCGGCACTCCGACAGCTGATCGTTCCGCAACCGCGCCGCCGTGCCGGCATGGCACCGTGGCAACGCGAACGCCGGCACCTTCACCAGAACTCGCCCCATGTTCACACCAGCCGCCGCCTTGCCAGCACCAGCACCAGCACCATGTTCCGGGCAACTTCGGCCGCCGGGCACAGACTCCTGAAACCGGGGAAGCCTCCGGAGACCGGAGAGTCGACCGGAACCCAACTCGTTTTCCGGCCGCCTACTGTCGAATCAAGACGCTGGCCGGACTTCCGAACTCAACGCTCTGCACAGGAGTGGCTCCGGGGATGCCGCGCTCATCCAGCGAAAAGACGGCCACATCATTTGAGAGCTGGTTCGCCACATACAGCAAGCCGTGGCCAGGGGCTGCAGGCGACAGCGCAAAATGCCTGGGCCAATTGCCGCCGCTGGGCACCTGCGCCACGAACCGCGGCGGCGTCGGGGCCATGTCCGCACCTTCCGGAACACTCAGCCCGGACACGTCCAGAACCACGAGGGTGTTCGGTCCGCGGACGGCCGCATAAAGCAAATTCCCATCGCCGGACAGCTGAATGTGGGAAGGATAGAACTGTTCGGCTGCGGCCACTGCCTGGCCGCTTTCGGCCAGTGGGACCTTGAAGAGCCAGTGCCAGAAGGTGCCCCCTTCGATGCCCGTGCGCTGAAGTACGTGGAGGTGGCCATCAAGTTCGCCGGCAACCAGCAAGAAATCACCCTTCAGGGCCACGTGGCGGGGGCCGGTTCCCGGCGGCAGTTCGGCCGAGCCCAACCGGACGCGGGAGGTGGCGGAATACTCGTCAACACGGTCCGATCCGAGGTCTGCAACTAGGACAGTCCCCCACGCGGTGGCCGTCACTTGGTGTGCGTGCGACTCGCCCTGCCGGTCCGCCACCGGACCACTGCCCGGATGGGAGACCGTCTCGGGCTCCTGCGGTGCAGAACCATCCAAAAGTGCGGCAAGTGGCGTGATGGATGCCGTGCCCGCGGTGTAGTTGGCCGCCCAGACGTCGGCATTGACGAGCGCCACATGGCAGCTGTCCGCACCGCTCGCTGAACGCCCGAGAACCGCAAGGGAATCGGAGTCGAGGGCCACGACCGTGCCGGCGGCCGACTCTTCCACGGCAAGCACAACCGTGCCACCGTCAGCCACAAACGAAGGATTCAGGACACTGGAAGCCGTAGCCAGCCGCTCCCCCAAAAGGCCGTCAGCACCCACGGCAAAGCGCACCACCCCCGGGCCTGAGCCGTACCCTTCTTCGGTGTAGCCGCTGACAATGACGCTTGCCTCCGCAGACATGGCAATTTTCCCTTCAAGACAGTTGGTTGAAACCTGCAGCCACGTTATCGCGGGCACAGCAACATGTCGCCACGTGACTCCACAACACAAGGTACTATGTGTTGCATGATACCTAATGACGCAATCACCACAAACCTCCGGAAAGGGGTGCTGGAGTATTGCGTGCTTGCCATGATCGGCAGCGGTGAAATGTACGGGCTCGACATTGCCAACGGCCTGCAGCAACGCGGCCTGTTGACCAGCGAGGGGACACTCTATCCGCTTCTTGCCCGGTTGCGCCGCAACGGGCAGGTGGAAACAAGCTGGCGGGAATCAAGCCAGGGCGCCCCGCGCCGCTATTACACGCTGACAGCCGGAGGGCATGACTCCCTCGCAGTCTTTTCCAGCGTTTGGGCAACCTTCAGCGCCTCGGTCAGCGACACGCTCAATTCAACAACAAGGGGACAGCAATGAAGCATGAGATCGACGACCCTCAGGTCCGGCACTATTTGGCGGCGTTGAAGGCCAGGCTGTACCAACTCCCTGCGGACCAATTCGAGGAGATCGTCTTCGGGGTGCGCGAGCACATCGCAGACGCCTTGGAGCGCGGCGGGCAGTCGGTCGACGACATCTTGGCTGGCCTGGGCAGCCCCGACGACATCGCCACAGGGCTGGCGACACCGGACGCGCCGGGCCCCGGGCAACGGCAGCCCATACCGTTTGCCCAACAGCCGACACAGCGCCCCCAGTCATCAATATTGTGGCTTGTGGGAACCTGCATACTGCTTCCCTTCGGAGGTTTCGTTGTCGGCATTGGCTGGCTCCTCGGCGTTGCAGGACTGTGGATGGGCATGCGCTGGCAGCTGTGGGAAAAGGTGATGGGCACGATACTGATTCCAGGAGGTGTTCCGGCTGCGTTGCTGCTTGCCGGTCTTCCGGTCAGGCAGACCTTGGCGTCGAGTGGACCGGAGGGAGAAGTGATCATCTCGGACTACAACCCCTTGGGATTCTCACTTCCAGAGGTGTCATTCGTGATTATTCTGGCCCTGCCGATTCTCGCGGCCCTGTATCTGCTGATCGTTGGCCTGGTTCGCGGCTCTCGGCAGCCCTGACCGCCACCGGATCACCATGACCGCCGTGGGGTTGCCATGCCGGCCGCAGCCCGCAGCACGCCAACTCGTCAACAGCAGCTCCATCGATGCGGCACAATTAACCCATGAGTTCACATGAGATCATTGACATCCCCATCCGCGACGACATGATCCGCCTTGGCCAGCTGCTCAAGCTTGCCAGCCTGGTTGAAGACGGCGTGGAAGCCGCCGACCTCATCAAGAGTGGCCTCGTCAAGGTCAACGGCGAGATCGACGAGCGCCGCGGCCGCCAACTCCACCACGGAGACACCGTGACGGTCAATGGCGAGACCGTCCGCATTACCACCGGCGGCTGACGTAGCGGTAGGCACGGCGGCCAAGGCCAACGCGGCGCACCCATGGCGGGTGCGCCGTCGTGCTTAAAGGGCTACTTTGCGGCCTGCCCGTTGAGCACCTTGTACTGCAGGAACTCGCCCACGTGCGCGATTTCCTGGGCGTTGATGCCGTGCCAAATGCCGGTGTAAAGCACCTTCGTCAGGCTGGCGTGGCCGTGCATCCAGGTATTCGTCGCCTCCACGGAGGACTGCGGGATGACGGGATCGGCCTGGTCCCGGCCCCAGAAAATTTCCGGCTTCAGGGCAGCCACGGCGGCGTCATCGAAGAACGGGTCGCCTTCGGCGTCAACCACAAATCCGGACAGGCCCACCACTGCCGCATAGTCGGCCGGGCGATGGCGCAGCAGCGAGGTGGCCATGCACATGCCCTGCGAGAATCCCAGCAGTGCCATGGAACTGTGGGCTTCGCGTACTGTATCCAGCCAACTTTCGACGGCGGTCGCGGCCTCGGTCACGGCCGCCACCGAGTAGCTGAGGTCGTTGCGCAATGGGAACCAGGCATAGCCGGGTCCGGCCTGCTGCGGCGCGCGGACTGAGGCCACGGTGAACTCGGGTGGGAGCTGGCCGGCCAGCGAGAACAGGTCGGCCTCGTCCGCGCCGTAGCCGTGGAAAATTACCAGGAGCGGGGTCCCGGGCCGCTCAATTTCGGGGCGGGACCAAAGGACTGTAGGGGTTTCACTCATCCCCACATCTTTCCATGCGGGGACCGAGGCCCAAAAAAATGACAGGCCGAGTGTGGAATGTCGCACATTGGACTGGCGCACGCAGGATGTTACCGGGCAGTATGGATGACGTGAATGATTCATTGTTGCAGCACCCCTGGACCCGATATGTCGCCATGGGCGACTCATTTACCGAAGGAATCGGCGATCCCGAACCATCCAGCCCCGGCGGCCACCGCGGCTGGGCGGACCGTGTCGCCGAGCAGCTGAGCCAAGGCAGCCACGACTTCAAGTACGCCAACTTGGCCATCCGCGGCCGGCTCCTCGTCCCGATCCTGGCCGAGCAGCTGGAGCCGGCGCTGGAACTGAAACCGGACCTCATCAGCATCTCCGCCGGCGGCAACGACCTCATCCGGCCAGGCTCCGACCCCGACTCCCTCGCCGACCAGCTGGACGCCGCAGTGGGGCGCATGACGGCGTCCGGCGCCAATGTCATCATCCTCAACGGCCCCGACATCCGGGACACCCCCGTGCTGGGCTTGATCCGCGGCCGCGTGGCCATTTACAACGAGAATCTGCGCACCATTGCAGCCCGGCATGATGCGATCATCGGCGACATGTGGTCCCTGCGCCAACTCAGCGACCCGCAGATGTGGGACGAGGACCGCCTGCACTTTTCCCCGCTGGGCCACCACACCATCGCCATGATGGTGCTTCAGGCGCTCAACGTCCGCCACTCCCTCGCTCCCCTGGACCCCACGCCGCTGCCCCCGCAGAAGTGGCAGGCCGCACGCGCCGAGGACCTGGTCTGGGCCCGTGAATTCCTGGTCCCGTGGGTGCTGCGGCGCATCCGCCACCAGTCATCCGGCGACGGCATCTCTGCCAAGCGTCCCACCCCGGGCCCGGTGTTCGGCCCGCCGGAGGCGTAGCCGGGATCGCTTGGCGGTGGCGTCGGCAACGCCGGTCGAAAGGCCGGTTCGGCAGGACAAGGTCCCGATCTTGGCTGCGTCAGAATTGCATCCGGCCCTGCAGACTAGGATGAAGGGAGGCGCCACTCCATTGTGCGCCCTACCCGAAAGAGGTGCCCTGTGACCGTTGTGCTCGTTCCGCTGGCTGCGGGAAGCGTCGCCGCGTCATCGACTTCCTCGTTCAGCCTGCCTCCGTACTTTATTTTCATCATCATCGCCGGGGGCCTGATCATTTCCTACTTCCGGGCGGCCGCCCGCAAGAAGCGGGCCGAGCAGGCGAACCCCCATCTGGCTGCCCCTGCCCACCAGCACCCGCAGGCCAAGCTCCCGCAGCAGGCCGGGACGGCCCACCAGCCGGGCGCGGCGCCCTACGTGGGCACGCTGCTCAACGGTGTGCCGCTGAAGAATTACGACAGTTCACACGGGCACCAAACCACCGGCTTTATGAATGCGCGGATGCAGGCCGAGGCCGAGCTTAAGCGCCAGCTGGATGCCCTCGACGCCGCTCGGCGTGCCGGCCAGGTCGACGCGGACCAATATGCCGCCTACCGGGAAGGCATCTTCAAGAAGTTCTAGCCAATCCATGCTGGGGCCCGGCAGCTGAAGCGGTCGCCCCGCCCCGCGAACTGGCACCAAAAAACCCGCCCCGGACTCACCGGGGCGGGTTTTTTGATGGTGGCCCCTTTGATGGTGGCCTCCACGTCGGCAGCGCGTTTCAGGGCCTGAAGAAGGACTCCTTGAGCAGTTCACCCACGACTGCGACTTCCGTGAGGAAGCCGTCGTGGCCGATCGGGGAATCGATCCGCGCCACCGAAACACCGCCGGGCAGGGCGGCAGCCAGTTCCTCGGACTGTGCCGGGAAGTACAGGCGGTCGCTGTTGACGGCGGCAACCACAAACTCCACGCCCTCCGTTGCGGCGAGGGCTTCCTCCAGGGTGCCACGGCCGCGGGCAACGTCGTGGCTCATGAGCGCCTCGGTGATGGCAATGTAACTGTTGGCGTCGAACCGGCCCACCAGCTTGTGCGCCTGGTGGTCCAGGTAGCTTTCCACCTTGTACCGGGCCGCGCCCTGGGCATCCAAGCGGCCGTGGCTGATGGTGGCACCATCCTGCGCGGCGCGGCCGAAACGCCCTCCCATCTCCGCCTCTGAACGGTAGGTGATGTGGGCAATGCGGCGGGCCAGCCCCAGGCCCAAGGTGGGCGGTGCGCCGTCGTAATAGTCCCCGCCGGCAAAGTTGGGGTCCTGGCGGATGGCGAGCACCTGCGCCTGGGCAAATGCGATCTGCTCGGCCGTGCTGGCCGCACATGAGGCAACGACGGCGCAGCGCCGCACCCGCTCCGGGTGGCTGGCCGCCCACTCGAGCGCCCGCGCCCCGCCCATGGAACCGCCGATGACGGCGTACCAGGAGCTGATGCCAAGCCGGTCGGCCAGGCGCGCCTCGGCCTCGACTGAGTCGCGGATGGTGACGAACGGGAAGCGGGAGCCGTAGGGGCGCCCGTCCGTGGCGACGCTCGAGGGGCCGGTGGTGCCGTAGCAGCCGCCTAGCATGTTGGCGCAAACCACGAAGTACTTGTCGGTGTCGATGACCTCGCCCGGGCCCACGAGACCCTCCCACCAGCCGTCCTCCTCGGACTCGCCGCGGCTGACGTGGGTGCTGCCGGTCAGGGCATGCTGGATGAGCACGGCATTGTCGCCGGCTTCATTCAGTGTGCCCCAGCATTCGAAGGCCATGGTGACCGAGGGCAGCACGCCCCCGGCCTCCAGCGGCAGCTCACCGATGTGGATGGAGCGCAGCACGCCGCCGCCCAGGCCCACCGACGTGGACCAGGCGGCCGCGGGCTGGGCCGTGCCGGCTTCGGTTTCAGGGGACAACGCTTTGCGCTCCACAGCCGTCGGAATCACTGGATTCACGTGGCTTATGCTGTTTTGGCTGCGCGGAATCCGGCTTCGAGGTCCGCAACGATGTCCGCGATGTTCTCCAGGCCTACCGACAGGCGGACCAGGCCCGGCCGCACACCCGCCGCCAGCTGCTGCTCGGCTGATAGCTGGGCATGCGTGGTGGATGCGGGATGGATGACCAGGGACCGGACGTCGCCCAGGTTGGCCACGTGCGAGTGGAGCTCCAGTCCGTCGACAAAGCGCTTGCCGGCCTCGGCACCGCCCTTGATGTCGAAGGCGACGACCGCACCGGTGCCGTTGGGGCCGTACTTGCGGCCGCGCTCAAACCACGGGCTGGAGGGGATGCCGGAGTAGGCAACGGATTCAACGTTTTCGTTGTTTTCCAGCCATTCGGCCACTGCGACGGCGTTGCTGACGTGGCGCTCGACGCGCAAGCTCAGCGTCTCAATGCCCTGGGCGATGAGGAAGGCGTTGAACGGGGAAATGGCGGATCCGAGGTCGCGCAGCAGCTGCACGCGGGCCTTGAGGATGTAGGCCAGGTTGGCGCCAAGGGCCGAGCCGACACCTAGGTCGCGGGCGTAGACGAGGCCGTTGTAGGTCTCGTCAGGGGTGTTAAAGCCCGGGAACTTCTCCGGGTTCGCAGCGAAGTCAAAGTTGCCGCTGTCCACGATGACGCCGCCGATGGCGGTGCCGTGCCCGCCCAGGTACTTGGTGGCGGAGTGGATGACAATGTCTGCACCCCACTCGATGGGGCGGATCAGGTACGGCGTGGCCAGGGTGTTGTCCACGATCAGCGGCACACCGGCTTCGTGGGCAATGGCGCTGATGTTTTCCAGGTCAAGCACATCCTGGCGCGGGTTCGAGACGGTCTCGCCGAAGAAGGCCTTGGTGTTCGGTTGGACTGCCGACCGCCATTCGTCCAGGTTGTCGGGGTCGGAGACAAAGGTGACCTCGATGCCGAGCTTCTTCAGCGAGTGGGCCAACAGGTTGAACGTGCCGCCGTAGACGCTGGGGCTGGAGACGATGTGGTCCCCCGCCTCGGCGATGTTCAGGATGGCAAACGTGGTTGCGGCCTGCCCGGAGGCCAGCAGCAGCGCCCCGACACCGCCTTCGAGGTTGGCGACGCGCTGCTCGACGGCGTCCGTGGTGGGGTTGCCGATGCGGGTGTAGATGGGTTCCAGCTCGGCCAATGCGAAGCGGGCTGCGGCACTTTCCGCAGACGGGAACACAAAGGACGTTGTCTGGTAGATCGGCAGTGCACGGGCGCCGGTGGTGGCGTCGGGCTCCTGGCCTACGTGGATCTGGCGTGTTTCAAATGACCAACCGTTGCTCATGGCTGTGTTCCTTCGTACTAGAGGCCTGCAACTGTGAGCCTCCTGCGCAAGGTGCGTGGAGGGTCATCGTGCGAATGGCCCGCGCTTGCGCCGTGACCGGTTGGTCCGGCGCCTGGTCTTCACCCGGGGCACCCCACCGCGGAAGGAGGGTTGCCGGTCAGCTAGCCGGGGCTGTTCACTGACACTCATGACCTGCATCCAGTCTGGGAGAATCCGCGTGCGCTTGCAAGATTATGACAGCTTTGTGACTTTTGGCGAACATCTGCTTGAAATTTCGGCGCAAAAGTGGCATGTAGCGAATTATTGATTCATGAACGACGCCGGTCGGCTCCGTTCCAGCGATTCCCACCTGCCGCCGTGGCCACCACGCGGGAGTGTTGGGCCGACGGGAGGCGTTCACCGGAGACGTCACCGCAAAGTTTTTGCGGTGACGTCAATCGGACACATAACGCGGGTTAAAGGCCGATTTACGCACCGGAGGTGCCCAAATGATCGGGTACAGCCGTGCCCGGGACCGTTGATTCGCTGATCCACCCCGGCACGCGACACCGATCCCGCCTGTTCTGCCGTGAAATCCAGTCAGAAAAAGCGGGATCGGGATCATTTTTGAAGGTTGCGACTCATTTTTGAAGGGGCACGCACGAAGTCCCTACGTCCCCAGGCCTGCCCGGCGCAAGGCCTCGGCCATGGCGGTGTTTGCGGGTTCCGGGGCGGAGGCGCGTGCGGGTCGGCCGGTACCCTGGCCCTGGCGCTGACCGCCGCCCTGCCCGCCGGCACCGCGCGGTCCCTGGCCCTGGCGCTGTCCTCCACCCTGCCCGCCGGCGCCGCGCGGACCCTGCCCGCGGCCGCGCCCGTCCGCACCGCCGCCCTGAGGTGAGGGGCGGCCGGCATTATGGGAGCCGGCGTCGGGCTTCCCGGCTGAAGGCTGACCGGCCTCGTCGTCGAGCCGCAAGGTGAGGGAGATGCGCTTGCGCTCCGGCTCCACCTCGAGGACCTTGACGCGCACCACCTGGCCGGACTTGACCACCGTGTGCGGATCGGAGACGAAGGAGTGGCTCATGGCGGAGACGTGGACCAGCCCGTCCTGGTGCACGCCAATGTCCACAAAGGCGCCAAACGCGGCGACATTGGACACGGTGCCCTCGAGGATCATGCCCGGACGCAGGTCGGTGATCTTTTCGATGCCGTCGGTGAACGTGGCGGTTTCAAAGCGGGGGCGGGGGTCGCGGCCGGGTTTCTGCAGCTCGGCGATGATGTCCGTGACGGTGGGCAGTCCAAAGTCGCCGTCCACAAAGTCGGCCGGGTTGACGGAGGCCACGGCCGAAACGCCGGCGGCAACCTCAGCCGGCTTTGCACCCGCAGCGACCAGGATCTTGCGTGCCACGCCATACGCCTCGGGGTGCACGCTCGAGGCGTCAAGAGGCTCCGCTCCCCCGGATATCCGCAGGAACCCGGCGCACTGTTCGAACGCCTTGGGGCCCAGCCGGGCCACCTTCAGCAGGTCCCGGCGCTTGGTGAAGGGGCCGTGTTCGTTCCGGTGGGCCACAATGTTTTCGCTCAGCAGGGCTCCTACGCCGGCCACCCTCGCCAGGAGCGCGGGCGAGGCCGTGTTGAGGTCCACGCCGACGGCATTGACGCAGTCCTCCACGACGGCGTCCAGAGAGCGGTCGAGCTTGGCGGGCGTGAGGTCGTGCTGGTACTGGCCCACGCCGATGGACTTGGGCTCGATCTTGACCAGTTCGGCCAGGGGATCCTGGAGGCGGCGGGCGATGGAGACGGCCCCGCGCAGGGACACGTCCATGCCGGGCAGCTCGGCGCCAGCCAGCGCCGATGCGGAGTAGACGGAGGCGCCGGCCTCGGAGACGACCAGCTTGCTGACCTTACTCTCCGGGTTTTGCCGCTTGAGCTCGGCAACGAGTTCAGCGGCCAGTTTGTCCGTTTCACGGCTGGCCGTGCCGTTGCCGATGGCGACCAGCTCAACGTTGTGCTTTTGGGCCAGGCGAACCAGTGTGGCGAGGGCTTCGTTCCAGCGCTTGGCAGGGGCGTGGGGGTAGATGGTGTCGGTGGCGGCGACCTTGCCGGTGCCGTCCACGACGGCCACCTTGGTGCCGGTGCGCAGTCCCGGGTCCAGTCCCAGGGTGGCACGGTTTCCGGCCGGGGCGGCCAACAGCACGTCGCGAAGGTTGGCCGCAAAGACGCGCACGGATTCCTCTTCTGCGCTCTGGAACAGCCGCACGCGCAGGTCCACGGAGAGGCGGGTCAGGATGCGGGTGCGCCAGGCGAGGCGGGCGCTGGTCATGAGCCAGGTGTCGGCGGCACGGCCGGACTCGGTGATCCCCAAGGAGTGGGCCACGGCGCCTTCGTAGGAGGCGCGCGCCTGGGCCTGGGCATCGGCGTCGCGGGTGTCGGCCTCCGCCAGGTCCAGCGTCAGGACACCTTCCTTTTCACCGCGCAGCAGCGCCAAAACCCGGTGGCTGGGCAGAGTGTGCGGGGGCTGGGCAAAATCAAAGTAGTCCTTGAACTTCTCGCCTTCGTTGTCCTTGCCGGTTTTGACGGAGGAACGGAGCCTGCCCGATTTCCACAGGCGCTCCCGCAGCTCCCCCACAAGGGCAGCATCCTGGCCGGCCCGTTCAATGAGGATGGCCCGGGCGCCGGCCAGTGCGTCGTCAGCGCTGGCCACACCCCGGCCGGCATCAACAAAGGAGTCGGCCTCGACCGCGGGGAACTTGGACGGGTCAGCCAGCAGCGCATCAAGCAGCGGTTCCAGTCCCGCCTCACGGGCCGCGTCTGCCTTGGTCTTGCGGGTGGACTTGTACGGCAGGTACAGGTCCTCAAGTTCGGACTTGGTGGCAGCGCCTTCCACGGAGCGGCGGAGGCCTTCCGTCAACTTGCCGAGCCCGTGGATGGTTTCCAGCACCACCATGCGGCGGGCCTCAAGCTCGCGCAGGTACCGCAGCCGCTCCTCCAAGTCACGGAGCTGGGCATCATCCAGGGTCCCCGTGACTTCTTTCCTGTACCGGGCAATAAAGGGGACGCTGGCGCCGTCGTCCATCAGGCCAATGGCGGCGCGGACCTGGGCGGGGCGGACACCCAGTTCGGCGGCAATGGTGTTGATGATGCGCTCAGCCTGAACAGCGGCGGTGGGCAGGGTCAAGGGTGCAGAAGTCTCAGTCACGCCTCAATTCTGCCCCACGGGACAGACATCCGGCACGCAGGAGATCGGACGTCCCATGCGACTTAGGTAACACTAAGTCGAGTGATCTGCGTCAAAGTGCCAAGATGAAGTCATGCGAATGGACCATGTTTCTTATGCGAGTGAATCAGACGGATTGGCTGCCACCGCGGAGCGAATTGCGAGTGCCTTGGGGGTCAAGGCGGTGAAGGGCGGAATCCACCCGCGCTTCGGAACCCGCAACATGATCATCCCCCTCACAGACCACCACTACGTCGAAATTGTTGAGTGCCTGGACCACCCTGCGTCCGACAAGGCTCCCTTTGGCCAGGCCGTCAAGGCGCGGTCTTCCGCAGGCGGCGGTTGGATGGGCTGGTGCGTCGCCGTTGACGACCTCGCCCCCTTCGAGGAGCGCCTGGGCCGCAGCGCCGTCCCCGGCAACCGCAAGTTCCCCGACGGCCAGGAGCTGATCTGGCAGCAGATCGGCATCAAGGGCCTCATCGCGGATCCGCAGGTTCCCTACATGCTCAAGTGGGAGGGCGACCCTGCCCTGCACCCGTCCCAGGCACGGCCCTCGACGGTCCGGCTGTCATCGCTGACCATCGCCGGCAGTGCCGAGCGCGTCACTGAATGGCTGGGCGAGCCGGTGGAAGCCCCCCTCGACGACGTTGCCGTGGAATGGATTGCCCCGCGCGGCACCCCGGGCATCATGTCCGTGACGTTTGAGACGTCCAAGGGCCAGGTCACCATCTAGTTCCGAGCCGATGGCCACAATTTCCATGCACGACGGCGGCACCCACCTTTCTGAGGTGGGTGCCGCCGTCGTTGGTGTGGGTGGCGGGAAAGCCGGGCTCAGCCGCCGAAGCCCAGCAACGGACCCAGGGTAAACGCGGCAATGTCCACGAGTGCGTGCGCCACCACCAGCGGCGCCACCCGGCCCCACTTCTTGTACACCCAGCCAAACAGCAGTCCCATGGCAAAGTTGCCGATGAACGGCCCAAACCCCTGGTAGGCGTGGTAGCTGCCGCGCAGCACGGCCGCCAGGAAAATGGCGCTCCACCATCCCAGCCCAATCTTCTGCAGCCGCCCGAGGAGGTAGCCGTTGAGGACCACTTCCTCCAGCACGCCGGCGCGGATGGCCGAGAGCACCAGCACCGGAACAGTCCACCAGTACTGGTTTAGCGCGCTGGGAACGATCTCCGTGGTGATGCCCAGCGCCCGCCCCGCCGCGTAGAGCCCCAGCGACGGCACGCCAATAATGACCAGCAGCCCGAGCGCCCCCAGGCCGTCGCGCACCGGATGCCGCCAGTCCAGGCCCATCCGCCGGAACACGGACTTCCCCGGCTCCGCCAGCAGGTAAAACACCAGCAACACGGGCACAAGCGAAAAGAAGACGCCCAGGATCTGGTACGTAAAATCAAACACTTCCCGGTTGTTCTGCACCGCATTCAACGTGGACGTGCCCTGCGAAATCGGCGCCTGGCTCATCTTGTCCAGCAGCGACACCACCGAATACACCGCCGACTTCCCCAGCGAAAGCCCCAGCACCAGCAGCACCTCAAAAATAAGCCGCCGCCGTGACCGGCCTCCCCAGTCCTGAAGTTCGACGGCGGTCCCCCCGCCTTGCGCTGTCGGCGGCACCGCGGCAGCCGCCCGGCCCGGCCCGGCACCAAGGGCGGCGGGGGCTGGGACGAATGGGGCGCCGTCGGGCCTGGAGCGCGGGGAAACTGGTTCAGTCATACTGCCCATCATGCCGCCCCGGGCGAGAATTCGCATGCGGGCCCACGCACCCGAGGGGCCCGGGCCGAGCTTGCGAGGTTTGGGAGGGTTGGGCCCACGCACCCGAGGGGCCCGGGCCGAGCTTGCGAGGTTTGGGAGGGTGTGGGGAATAGGCTCGTGGGATGGGAGCGCCTCGACAGATCATCATGGTGCGGCACGGGCAGTCGGCCGCGAACGTTGACCAAACGTTGTACAACCGGATTCCGGACTACCGGATCCCGCTGACGGAGCTGGGCGTGGCTCAGGCGAAGGCGGCAGGCGAAAGGGTGCGGCGGCAGCTGGACGGGCAGAAGGTGCGCGTCTACGTTTCCCCGTACCTGCGCGCTTACCAGACCCTGGAAGCCATGGACCTCGGCGGGCTGGTCGAGACGACCATGGAGGAACCGCGGCTGCGGGAGCAGGACTGGGCGAACTTTCAGAACCCCGTGGAGATCGCGGACCAGAAGGAGCTCCGCAACGCGTACGGGCATTTCTTCTACCGGTTCCGTGAGGGTGAATCCGGCTCGGACGTGTATGACAGGGTGTCGAGCTTCATGGAAACGCTGTTCCGGCAGTGGGCAAAGCCCGGCTACGCCCCGAACGCGCTATTTGTGACTCACGGGCTGACCATGCGGCTTTTTTGCATGCGCTGGTTCCACTGGTCGGTGGAGTACTTTGAGTCGCTGAACAACCCAGACAATGCGGAAACCCGGACGCTGCTGAAAACCGGCGACCGCTACAGCCTGGACAGGCCCTTTGACCAGTGGACGCCGGCGCATCCGGGAACCACGGTGCTGGATGCGCCGGACCGCATCTGGTGACAGGCGCGTCTGGTGAGTTTCGCCAGGAAACCATTGCGACACAATTCACTGCCCTAATTATAAATATTTGGGACTCTAAGGGTAGCCTTGCCTGAGTGCCCGGGCGTTCCCGGTGTATTTCACTAGTTCATCGGCGGGGCATTCATGCTGGCAACATTGGTCATTGGTTTGCGGGAGGGGCTGGAAGCTGCCCTGATTGTGGGCATGATCGCCGCGTTCCTGCGCCGCAACGGCGCCTCGTTGAAGCCCATGTGGCTGGGCGTTGCCGCGGCCGTCCTGCTCAGTGCCCTGGTGGGCGTCACCTTGGAACTTGTCTCCGCCGCACTCCCCCAGCAGCAGCAGGAGGCCATGGAAACCGTCATTGGGGCGGTGGCCGTGGTGATCGTGACGTTCATGATCTTGTGGATGAGCAAGAACTCCCGCTCCATGAAGTCCACGCTGGAGGCCCACGCCGGCTCCGCGCTGGCCGGCGGCTCCGTCATTGCTCTGGCAGGCATGGCGTTCCTGGCCGTGCTGCGCGAGGGCGTGGAGACCGCAGTGTTCCTGACGGCCGCCTTCCAGTCGTCCCTGAACCCCGTCGCCGCAGGCACCGGTGCCGTGGCGGGCCTGCTGGTGGCGTCCCTCGCAGGCGTCCTGCTGGCCCACGGCGCCATCAAGTTCAACCTCGCCAGGTTCTTCAAGGCCACCGGCGTGTTCCTGGTGTTCGTCGCCGCGGGCCTGGCCATGAAATCGCTGCGGACCGCGCACGAGGCCGGCTGGATCAACACCGGCCAGGACCGCACGCTCGACCTCTCCTGGCTGGCCCCCAACGGCAGCGCCCGCGCCGCCCTCCTGACCGGCGTGTTCGGCATCCCCTCGGACCCCCGCGTCGTGGAAGTGCTCGGCTGGGCCCTCTACCTCATCCCGATGCTTGCCTTTGTCCTGTGGCCTCGGACCTGGCGCCCCTCTGCCGCGGCCCTGCCGCGCGTGCAGTTTGCGGCCGCCGGAGCCTTGGCCGCCGCGGCCGCCGTCCTGGTCTTTGCCGCTCCCCTTGCCATCCCGGCCGCCTCCGTTGCATTGGGCACGACGCCGGCCGTCACCTCCGCCGGTTCGCCGGCGGCCACGCTGTCGCTCGCCCCGGATGCCCCCGCTGCCGCGGCCGCCGCTGCCGGGGCGGCGGGGACGGGTGCTGCGGGCGCCGCAGCACCTTCCGGTGCCGGCGCCTCCCTGGACACCGCAACCCTGGTGGTCGCGGGCGCCGACGGCAGCGTGAACCGCATTGCACTCACCGGTGCCGGCACGGAATCACATGCAGGGCGCACCGCCGCCGTCTACACGGCCGCCTACCCCGCCGATGCAAGCGCCGGCGGCGCAACAACAGACCCGGCGAGCCTGACCGCCGTCGAACTTCTTGAGCTGAACAGCGGACGCATGCCCGTGGGGGTGGGAGGGTCCGCCAACCCCGGCCCCTTTGCCGCCGCCTGGAAGCACAAGCAGGCGCTGACGGTGTGGCTGGCAGGCGGCGTGGTGGTTGACGCCGAGCTGACCGACACGGCTGCGCTCACGCTCAGCGGCGGCGGGCTCGAGACACCGCGCACGATCGCCCTCTCCGGCGACGGCGGATGGCACGTGCCCGAGGACCATGTCACCGCAGCCGTGGCCGAGCTGGCCACGATGGAGTCGGCCCGGGCGGACAACGTGCTGTTCTCGCGCATGCTCCCGTCCGTGCTCGGCCTGGCCGCCGCCGGGCTGGTGTTCGTGGCAATACGCAACAGGCGCCAGCTGCTGGCCACGGCCCCCTCTCCGTAGGCTTCGGCCGGCGGGCCCGGCTGCCCCCGGCGGCCGCGGCACAATTTCCGGCAGCGTTGGACTCCGGCCGCCATCTTTCTCGCAGTTCCTTCAATTCCCACCGTCTCCTTCATTTCCCACCCTCGAAAAGGACACCCATGCCTTCCTTGTCCCCTGCAACAAGCATCCCTGCCCGCCGCACCGCACCGGCACTGGTTGCCGGTGCCGCCGTCCTCGCCCTGGCGCTGGCCGGCTGCGGCGGCGCCACTGCGGGCTCCTCGTCCACCGCGTCCGGCGACGGAGCACCCGTGGCCAACGGCGCAGCCCAAATTTCCGTGAGTGTCGAAAAGGTGGACGGCGAAGACCAGTGCGTGCCCGACTTCAGCGCCGCCCCGGCCGGTCCCGTCACGTTTACGGTGGCCAACAAGGACGCCTCGGGCGTCAGCGAGGTGGAACTGCTCAGCGACAAGCGCATCCTGGGTGAACGTGAAAACATCATCCCCGGGCTGGGCGCGGTCAGCTTTACGGTCACACTGGCCGGTGGCGAATACCAGCTGTACTGCCCCGGGGCCACAGCCGAGACGCAACCGTTCACCGTGACGGGCGAGGCAGCCAACGCCGCAGCCGGCGGAGTCACCTCCCTGCTGGCGGAGGGCACGGCGGGATACGCCAAGTACGTGTCAGGCCAGGTCGACTCGCTGGTCCTGGCCGCTGCGGCCCTCCAGAAGGCCGTGGACTCCGGGGACGTGCAGGCCAGCCAGGAGGCGTACGCTGCGGCTCGGCCGTTCTTTGAGCGGATCGAACCCGTGGCTGAAAGCTTCCCCGACCTTGACCCCGCGCTCGACCTGCGCGTGGCCGACGTCGAGCCCGGCACAAAGTGGACCGGTTTCCACCCGCTGGAGAAGGACCTGTTTGAGGCCAAGGCCATCACAGCCGATTCCAAGGCACTCGCCGCCGGCATCGTGGCCAACGTCGCCACGCTGAAGACCCTCACGGGCGAGCTGGAGAGCAGCGACGCCTACAAGCCGGAGGAGCTGGCCAACGGCGCCAGCGGTCTTTTGGAGGAAGTCCAGTCATCCAAGATCACCGGCGAAGAAGAGGCCTACTCCCGCCTGGACCTGGTGGACTTTGCCGCCAACATCGAAGGTTCCCAACAGGCATTTGAGTACCTCAAGCCCGCCCTGGAGGAAATCGACCCGGGCCTGACGAAGCAGATTTCCGCACAGTTCGAGACAGTCAACGCCGCCCTGGCCAGCTACCAGGACCCGGCCGCACTGGGCGGCTGGAAGGCATACACGGACGAGCTGAAGGCTTCCGACGGCGCGAAGCTGACAGCACTGATCCAGGCCTTGCAGGCTCCCCTGGCCAAGATTTCCGAAAAGGTTGCCACCGCATAAATGGAGACGCCAACAGCACAAGGGCCCGACGTTCCGCGTCGGACGCTGATCAGCCGTTCGGCCGCACTGGCTGCTGCCGGAGGACTCGTGCTCGGTGCCGGCGCAACCGCAGCGGCGGCCGCCGCCATGGCACACGACGGGGCATCCGGCGTCGAACAGGGCGCCCTGCCCGGCACCGAAAGCCATCCATTCTACGGCGAACACCAGGCTGGCATCAGCACGCCGCCGCAGGACCACCTGGTGTTCACCTCCTTCGACGTCACTGCCCGCACACCTGTGGAATTGCAGCTGGTGCTGGCGAAGTGGTCGGCGGCGATGGCGGAGCTGACTTCCGGCGATCCTGTCGGGAAGGTGGAGCCCGCGCGGGCAAACGCCGTGCCCGGGGACACCGGGGAGGCTGACGGCATGGGGCCGAACGGGCTGACGCTGACGCTGGGCTTTGGGCCGTCGCTGTTTGACGGACGGTTTGGGCTGGAACCGTTCAAGCCCGCCGGTTTCGGGCCGCTGCCTGCGATGGCCGGGGAGTCCCTGGACCCTGCGATGACGGGCGGGGACTTGTGCATCCAGGCCTGCGCGAACGATCCCCAGGTGGCCTACCATGCGGTCCGAAATCTGGCCCGGATGGCGCGGACGTCGGTGAAGACCCGCTGGACCGTGCTGGGATTTGGCCGCGCTTCGGCCGGGGCCAACCAGAGCACCCCGCGCAACCTGATGGGTTTCAAGGACGGCACCCGGAACATCACCACCGGCGAGGACTTTGCCCAACATGTTTGGGTGGGCGACGAGGCCGGGCAGCCGTGGATGGCGGGCGGCAGCTACCTTGTGGCCCGGAAGATCCACATGATGATCGAGACATGGGACGAGGATCCCATCAACGATCAGCAGAGCATCTTCGGGCGGTCCAAGCAGGAAGGGGCACCGCTGTCCGGCACCCGCGAGCACGACGTCCCGGACTTCCACGCGGCGGCCGCCGGCGGGGATGCGCCGGCGATCCCGGCGGACTCCCACATCGCACTGGCTGCCCACGAGAACAACGGCGGCACGAAGATCCTGCGCCGCGGCTACAACTTCACCGACGGGCTCGATGCCGTGGGCCGGCTGGATGCCGGGTTGATGTTCCTCAGCTTTCAGCGCGACCCGGAACAGTTCGTGTCCCTGCAGCGCCGGCTGGGTGCTTCGGACCGGCTCAACGAGTACATCCGGCACGTGGGCTCCGGCGTGTTTGCCGTCCCCGGCGGGCTCCCGGCCGCGGGCAGCTACTACGGCAAGGAATTCTTCACCAAGTAACCCCGCCGCACCCTCTTCGGCACACCTTCCCGGCCAAACGCTGCGCCTCCGGAGGTGCCGCGACGGCACGCAACCGGTCCGCGGGCATGGCGTCCACCCCGCCGGGCGACAGAGGGATCCCCAAAACGGCCCGGAAGGTGACAGAGGGATCCCCAAAACGGCCCGGAAGGTGATAGAGCGTCCTGGGGTGGTGGAGGAGGACGAGGCCCGGGGCTAGACCGGCGGGGCGACGATCACCTTGGTGCCGGCGTCCTCGAACGCCGCAAGCTGTTCCGGTGTGATGCCGGAGTCGGTGATGACGTTGCCCAGGTTGGTCAGGTCCATCGTGGCGAAGGCCCGCTGGCCGATTTTCGAGGAGTCCGCGAGGATGAACGCCTCGGAGGCGCGGCGGGCCATCCGGGAGTTGACGGAGGCTTCGCCTTCATCATTGATGGTGGGTGCCGACCCGGGCTCGATCCCGTTGACGCCGATGAATGCAAAGTCCAGTGCCACCCTCTGGAGGATGGAGTCCGCGTACGGGCCCACGAGCTCGTAGGAGCGGGGGTTGACGATCCCGCCGGTGACCATGATCTTGAAGTTGGGGCGGATGGCCAGCTGTGCGGCGATGTTGATGGCGTTAGTGACCACTGTCAGCGTGGGCCGGTTGGACGTCTCCATCAGGTCCTCGCGCGTGGCCAGAACCTGCGCCAGTGCCGTGCTGGTGGTGCCCCCGCACAGGCCGATCACCGCACCCTTGGGGATCAGGGCACTGGCGGCCAGGGCAATGGCCTGCTTTTCCTGGGCAAAGTCGTCGCGGTTGTACCGGCCCGGGAGGTCATAGGAGACGGAACCGCTCGTGGCGCCGCCGCGGGTGCGGGTCAGCAGCCGCTCATTGGCCAGGGAGTCTAGGTCGCGGCGGGCCGTGGCCGGGGAGACGCCCAGCTTCTCAACGATCTCATCCACTTCCACCTGCCCGTCGGCGGCAAGGATGTCCAGGATGGCTGTGAGGCGTTCGGTTCTGTTCATATTTCCTTCTCCGGGAGGTGGTTCCGTCTTCGGCCATGGTACGTTGCGGCGGACCTGATTTCCCTGCACGAGCCGCGTGGCGTTCCTTGGCGGGCCGGCCGCCGTCGTGCAGTTACTTCGCGGCGGCAAACAGGGACAGCAGGCGCGCGACCTCGGGAACGAGTGCGTCGCGGCCCGCCCCCAGATATTTGCGCGAATCCACCACGGCCGGGTTGGCGTCGAGGTATTCGCGCACGGCCCGGGTGAAGAAGCCGTTCAGGTGGGTGGAGACATTGATCTTGGTCATGCCGGCGGCGATCGCGGCCACGATGTTCTCATCCGAAACGCCCGAGGAGCCGTGCAGCACCAGCGGCACGTCGAGGGCGGCCTTCAGCTCGGCGATCCGGCCCAGGTTCAGTGCGGCGGAGCGTTCCGTCATGGCGTGCGAGGAACCCACGGCCACGGCCAGGGCATCCACACCGGTGGCGGCAACAAAGGCGGCAGCCTCGGTCGGGTCGGTCAGCACGCCGGGTGCATGGGCGCCGTCCTTGCCGCCCACCTTGCCCAGTTCGGCCTCGACGTAGACGCCGCGCCCGTGGGCGTAGGCCGCCACGCGGGCCGTGGAAGCCACGTTTTCCGCATACTCAAGGTGCGCGCCGTCGTACATGACGGAGCCGAAGCCCAGGTCCACGGCCTCGTACGCCAGGGCCTCGGATTCGGCGTGGTCCAGGTGCACGGCCACCGGAACGGAGGACTTGCGTGCGGCGGCGAGGGTGGCCGCGGCAACGGGCTCCAGTCCCCCGTGGAACTTGGCGCAGTTCTCGGAGATCTGCAAGATGACGGGCAGCCCGGCGGCCTCGGCGCCGCCGATCAGCCCCTCAACGGTCTCGAGGTGGATCACGTTGAAGGCGCCCTGCCCGGTGCCGGCCTTGGCAGCCAGGTCCATGATGTCGCGCGTGTTGGTCAAAGCCATGAGATGGAGGTCCTTAGTGGTCTGTGATGATGAGTTGTTCGGCCAGCTCTGCATGGCGCGGGGAGATTTCCCCGGCACCGGGCATGAGCACGGCGGCGGCGCTCCAGGAGGTTGCGCGGCGCAGGATTTCGCGGAGGTCCTCCACGCCGTTGGCCAGTGCGACGGCGGCCGCGCTCACCGCCGCGTCGCCGGCTCCCGTGGGGTTGCCGCTGAGCGGTGCCGGCAGCTTGGCCTGGATGTAGCTCGAAGGGGCGTCGGCGCTGAAGGCGAGCATGCCCTCCTCCCCCACACTGACAAGGACGCGCCTGGCGCCGAGGTCCATGAGCTTGCGGGCGGCCGCAACGAGGTCGGACTCCCCCACGGCTTCCATGAGTTCATGGTTGTTGGGCTTGAGGAGGTCCGCACCGGCCTTGGCCGCGGCGAGGATGCCGGCACCCGAGGTGTCGATGATGGCCGGCACGCCGGCGCCGTGGGCCAGGGCCACGAGTGCCGGGTAGAAGTCGGCCGGCGCCTGGTCCGGGAGGGAGCCCGAGCCGACGAGCACGCCTGGGCGGCGCACGCCGTCGGCCGTCTGGACACCGGCGAGGTTGTCCACCACGGCGGCAGCCAGCGCCTGCCATTCCTGCGGCGTCAGCGCCTGTCCTGACTCGTTGAAGATGCTGGTGGTGAAGTCCGCTGCGGTGTCCACGAGGGCGATCGAGCTGCGGGTGTCCGCAGCCACGGGGACCAGCTGGTGCAGCATGCCGGAGGCCTCAAGGTCGGCGCGGAAGCGTTCCCCGGACAGCCCTCCCACAGTGGCGACCGCAAGAGTGGGGTGGCCCAGCTGGTGCGCCACACGGGAGACGTTCAGGCCCTTGCCGCCGGCGCGGTGGAGCGGGGTGGGGACGCGGTGCGAGGAACCCAGATTGATGCCCGGCACCGTGTAGGTGACGTCGACGGCGGGGTTGGGCGTGACCGTCAGGACCAGGTTGTTCATGCACCCGCCCCGGAGGATTCGGACTCGCTGACGCTGCGGGCCTTGAGGGCGGAGCCGATGAGCCCGGCGTTCTCGCCCAGGGCCGCGTGGACGAATTCCGGGCGGCGGTGGAAGGTGAGAAGTTCGTCAACGCGGGCCGCGAGGGGCGTAAAGAGTGCGTCCCCGGCCATGGAGAGCCCGCCGCCGAGCACCACTGTCTCGGTCCCCAGGATGGACACGCACTGCGCCACGCTGAACGCGAGGGCGTTGACGGCGTCCTGCCAGATGCGGACGGCGTCGGGCTCGCCGTCGCCGGCACGCTTCATGACGTCGCGGGCGCCGCCCACGGCCGTTCCGGTGGCCTGCGTGTAGCGGCGTGCGATGGCGCCGGCCGAGCCCAGCGATTCCATGATGACCATTTCGCCGTCCGGACCCGGTACCTTGGCATGGCCGATTTCCCCGGCGTAGCCCCCGCCCGCCACGCGACGGCCGTCGCACACCACGGCGCCGGCGATGCCCGTGCCGATCACCATGACCAGCACATCCTTCTTGCCCACGGCGGCACCGAGGCGGAATTCCGCCTCCCCGGCCATGCTGACGTCGTGCCCGAAGCCCACGGGCAGGCCCAGCGCGTCCTGCAGCGTGGCTTTAAAGGGAAAGTCCTTCCAGCCCAGGTTGGCCGAATACACGCCCACCCCGGTTTCCTCATCGACGATGCCAGGCACCGTCACGCCCACGGCGGAGATGTGCAGCTCCGGGTGCGCGGCCCGGTATTCGCCGGTCAGTTCCACAATCCGCGCACACACGCTCTCGCCGGACCGCGCGCCGTCGAGAGGGGTGGGGTGGCGCTGGATGTCCAGCACTTCAACGCTGGCCCCGCCCGGTTTCCCGTGCACCATGCCGACCTTCATGTCGGTGCCGCCGATGTCGAAGGCCAACACGACGTCGCTGCCTCCCTGGGCGGATGCGTCGGCTGGGGTGTCGGACTGGCCGGGGCGGTTGGTCAAAGTGTTCATCAAGTTCAAGTTCTTTCGCAGAAAAACGCACAGTTCGATGGCCGGAATATGCCGGGAAAACATGAGGCACCCCACCTTGGGCAAAGTGGGGTGCCTAACATTTTAGCCGGTATCCCCTGTGTGTTTAGTCGTCCAAGATGACCGATCGCGTGAGGTTGCGCGGCAGGTCCGGGTTCATGCCACGGGCGCGGGCGCGCTCCAGCGTGACGCGGTGGATGCGGGCCAGCTCGGCGAGCGGGTGCGTGGTGGTGTTGACGTACAGCGCACCGGTCTTGGCCACGTCGCGGTCCAGGCCTTCCGGCTGCTCGCCGAACATCCAGGTGACGCGGTTCGGGGCGGCGATCGAGATGGGCCCGTGGCGGTATTCCTTGGCCGGGTACGACTCGGTCCAGCCCTGCACGGCCTCGCGCATCTTCAGGCCGGCCTCGTGTGCCAGGCCAACGGTCCAGCCGGCGCCCAGGAACGTGAACTGCTCGGCGTCGATCAGCTCCTGCTCGACCGGTGCGGTGACGGCGGTCTTGGCATCCTCAACTGCATCGCTGAGGTCCACGCCGACGCTCGTGAGCAGGTACGTCAGTGCGGTCGTGGCGAAGCGGGTCTGGACCACTGACTGCTCATCCGCGTAGGGAAGTTCGACGACGGCGTCCGCCAGGGCCATGATCGGGGAGCTGGTGTCGCCCACCAGGGCAACGGTGCGCACGGTTCCCTTGATGTTGGAAAGGATTTCCAGCACCTCGGTGGTGGTGCCGGAGCGGGTGATCGCGATGACGGCATCGTAGCCGCGGTCCGCGCCAAGGAAGGCCTCGGAGGCGGCGAAGGCGTCGGTGACACCCTTGCCGGCTGCTTCACGGGCGGTGGCGTAGCTCTGGGCCATGAACCAGGAGGTGCCACAGCCAATGACGGCCACACGCTTGCCGTCCTCCGGCAACAGGCTCTCCGCCTTCGCCTGGGCAATGGCCTTGGCCCAAACTTCGGGCTGGCTGGTGAGTTCGGCGTCCATAAAGGGGCCAAGCTGGGTGTTCTCGCTCATTCTGGCGTTCTCCTTGGTTATGTCCACTACACCGCTCGCAGCGCGCACAGGGACGGTTTCATAGGCACCATAGTAACATATTTTGATTATTTGCAATGATTAAACGTCATGTTCAATCAAAATTATCCGCGCTTCCCTCACGACAGCCGCAGGAATCCGCGGATATAGCCCACCAGGGGGCGCCTGTCCATTCCGCCACTTGTCGCGCGCGTCACATGTAGGCAATAATGGCCATTGTTATGCATAACAGCGATATGGGTCCAAGCCCTGTGGCTGTTGCGCTCCGCATGGGGGCCACGACCACCAGCCGGCATTCCGCCGGCAGTCCCTGATACAAGGATGTTCAAGGAGTTCTTTGATGTCTCTCACCCGACACCGCCGCACCTGGCTGGGAATGGGGGTGGCCGGCGCCGTCATGGCCGGCACCGTCATTCCCGTTGCCGCGGCCGCGCCCGCCCTTGCGGCTGACGGATCGGCGGTGATCACCTCCGGGCAACTGTCCGTGGAGGTCTCCACCGTGTTCCCGCAGGCGCTCAAATACACGCTGGACGGCAAGTCCCTGGCCGGTGCAACCGCAACCGCCACCAAGATGCGCATCAACGCAACGGACCAGCCTGTCTCTGTCACGTCCAAGGTCAACGCGGACGGCGCCTCCATCGACTACGACATCGCGGTTCCCGGCATGGACGGCGTCAGCCTGAAGGCGCGCCTGTCCGTCGAGAACAACGTGCTGACGTTCAACATCACCGAAATCAAGGAAGCCGGCACCGCGCAGGTCAACAGGATCCAGATCATGGACCAGGACCTCGTCACCGTGTCCTCGGCCGACGCCGGTGCCAGCGTTGCCACGGCAGTGGTCTCCACAGACCGCGCCATCTCCGGCGACACCATCACTGCCGTCAACGCCGACACCCCCGTGGACCCCGCCGCCAAGACCTCCATGGTGGCCATCGCCAACACGGCGGAACTCGCCGCGGGCTTTGAAAGCAACTCCCTTTACGACGGCGCCTGGTCCACCGAGGACAACTCCCTGGCCGCCAGCGAGCGCGGCCGCTTCTGGCGCCAGGTCAAGGGCGACGGCGCCAACAAGAAGGTGGGCATTTCCTCCGGCGCATGGTTGTACCGCGCCAAGGGATCCACCCAGACCGAGCCCCTCCCCGAGGCCAAGGTCATCATCACCGGCGACGCCAATGCCGACGGCACCGTCAACTGGCAGGACGGCGCCATCGCCTCCCGCGACATCCAGTACAAGCCCAAGGGCTGGGAGGATGTGAAGAACCGGGTTGTCCAGAACATCCCCTTCAACTTCGCCAGCCAGGCCACCAACCCGTTCCTGCGCACCCTGGACGACGTCAAGCACATCGCCCTGGCCACCGACGGATTGGGCCAGTTCTCCCTCCTGAAGGGCTTCACCTCCGAGGGCCACGACTCTGCCAACACGGACTTCAGCGGCAACTGGAACGAACGCGCCGGCGGCATCAAGGACATGAACACGCTGCTGGAGCAGGCCAAGGAATACGGTGCCACCTTCAGCGTCCACATGAACAACACCGAGGCCTACCCGGAATCCCACGCATTCACCGACGAATTCATCAAGCAGCCTCCCGGCAAGGGCTGGAACTGGCTCGAGCAGTCGTACTACATCGACCAGCGCCGGGACGTGCTCTCCGGCGACCAGGCCGCACGCATCAAGGGCCTGGACGAGGCCGCCGACGACAACCTGACCACCAACTACATTGACGTGTACTACGAGTCGGGCTGGGTGGGCGAACGCCTGCAGCGCAACATCATGGACAACGGGTTCTCGGTCTCCTCCGAATTTGCCAACTCCATGGTCCGCAACAACACCTGGTCGCACTGGGCCGTTGACGAGAAGTACGGCGGAAGCACGCTCAAGGGCTGGAACTCGGAGATCCTGCGCTTCGCCCAGAACACCCAGCGTGACATCTGGAACCCGGACCCGCGTCTGGGCACCCCGCACCTCGTGGAGTGGCAGGGCTGGACCGGGCAGAACAACTACAACGCGTTCCTGAAGAACGTGTGGGACAACAACGTGCCCGCGAAGTTCCTGCAGCAGCAGGAAATGACCACGTGGACGCCCGAGGCCATCACGCTGGAAAACAACCTGCGCGTCACGGGCACCTCCCTTGAGGACCGCATCATCACCCAGGACGGCGTCAAGGTCCTTGAGGGCCACAACTACCTCCTGCCGTGGGCCGGTGCCGCCATGGAATTCGGCGAAACCGCCAACCATGACGTGAATGAGCAGACCAAGCTGTACAACTACAGCCTGGCCGGCGGCACCCAGAACTGGAAGCTGACCCCGGAATTCGCCAACCAGGCCACGCTGAAGCTGTACGAGCTCACGGCCCAGGGCCGCCAGTTCGTCGCCGACGTCCCCGTCACCGACGGCGGCATCACGCTGACGCCGAAAGCCAACACCGCCTACGTGCTGGTTCCCACCGCGGAGCTCACCACGGTTCCGGCCAACGCCGACACCAACTGGGGCTCGGGCACCGGCATCGTGGACCCAGGTTTCAACTCCGGCACCCTTGCCGCCTGGAACCCCACGGGCGATGTCACCCTGGCCACCTCGGCAAAGGGCCTGACCAGTGCCAAGTTCGGCACCGCTGCCTCCAGCATCAGCCAGGAACTGGCACCGCTGAACAAGGGCACCTACTCCGTGAGCGCGTGGGTGGAAATCGACCCCACGGCCGACTCCACGGAAAAGTTCCCACGCGCCAAACGTGAAACCACGCTCTCCGCCACGGCCTCCGGCAGCCCCGCCGTCAGCAACACCACCAACTCCTCGGCCCTGTTCAACACGGTCGCCGCAGACCAGAAAAACCGCACCTTTACCCAGCGCGTGCGCGTGCTGATCGATGTGAAGAACGACGGCGATGCGCCCACGGTCACGTTCTCGGCACCTGCCGGGGCAACCGCTGTCTTGGTTGACGACTTCCGCGTTGTCAAGACCGAGCGCGTATCTGCCGCCGATGTCGTCGAGGGCGAGCAGTCCGGCGTCGTGCTGGCCGAGGACTTTGAAAACGTGGACCAGGGCTGGGGCCCGTTTGTGAAGGGCAACGCCGGCGGCATCACCGACCCGCGCACCCACCTGGCGCCCATCCACGCCCCGTACACGCAGAAGGGCTGGAACGGCAAGGTCATGGACGACGTCCTGGACGGCAGGTTCTCACTGCACGCCCACGAGGAGAATGGCGGCCTGGTCTACCGGACCACCCCGTCCACCGTGGCCTTCACCCCCGGCCACGATTACGAGATCTCCTTCGACTACCAGTCGACCAAGGCGAATGAATACGCCTGGGTTGGCGGCTACGACGGTGGATCCGGCGCGGTGCAGACCCAGTCAACACCGTTCCCGGAGATGCATGAGACCACGCGCTGGACGCAGAACTTCACGGCGTCCGCCTGCGGCGACAGCTACGTCGGCCTGCTGCGCACCGGGTCGGCAGCCGCGGACCTGTCCCTGGACAACCTCCTGGTCCGCGACCTTGGCGTTTCCACCAACACCCCGGCCTGTGCACAGCTTTCACTGGGCCAGACCGGACCGATCATCGAGCAGGGCGTGGACAACGAGTTCACCACCACCCTGATGTCCAACGAGCCGGCCGGCGTCAAGGACGTGGCCGTCTCACTGGTCGTCCCCGAGGGCTGGACGGCAACGGCGAAGACCGCGGCCACCGCCGCAACCCTGGCACCGGGCGCCAAGCTCGTGACCAAGTGGGCAGTGCACGCCCCGGCTTCGGCCGACGGCAGCTACAACGTGAGCGCGAAGTCGGTTTATACCACCACGGTTGACCCCATCGGCGAGCGCAAGGCGGACTCCACGCTGGGCGTCTACACCATGCCCCACCCGCCCACCACGGACACCTTCGCCTCCGACATGCAGTGGATCGGCACCCCCGCCAACGGCTGGGGCCCGGTTGAGAAGGACCTGGCCAACGGTGAACAGGGCGCCAAGGACGGCAACGAGCTCACGCTGGACGGCAAGGTCTACAACAAGGGCCTGGGCGTGCATGCAGTCTCCAACATCAAGTACTTTGTTGGCGGCCAGTGCTCTGCGTTCAACGCCGTGATCGGTGTTGACGACTTCCAGGCCAACCGCGGATCCGTCGTGTTCTCCGTTGTGGGCGACGGCGTGGAGCTGTACAACTCCGGGACAGTGACCGGCGCCGACAAGGCCAAGGTCATCAGCGTTCCGCTGAACGGTGCCAAGTACATTGAGCTCAAGGTGGGCGACGGCGGCAACGGCAACGGCAATGACTGGGCCGACTGGGCCGACGCCAAGTTCATCTGCTCCGACGAGGCCCCCGCACTCGTGCTGGCTCCCTCGGTCACCCCGGGCGGACCGCTGGAGCGCGGCGGCGAATACACCGTGACGGTCGGCGATCTCAAGGGCGGCACGGAAGCCACCGTCTCCCTCGGCACCGCCGAGCTCGGAAAGGCCACGGCCTCCGCCGACGGCGTTGCCGCCTTCACCGGAACGCTTGCCGCAGACGCCGCGCTGGGAGATGCGACCATCACGGTTGCAGGCACCGACACCAACGGCAAGGCGGCCACCGGAACAGTCGCCGTCACCATCGTCGGCACTCCCCCGGCAGCACCAGCCGCCGACGCCTTCGCCAGCGACCTGGAGTTCGTGGGCACCCCCGTCAACGAATGGGGCCCCGTGGAGCGCGACCAGAACAACGGCGAAAACGCACAGGGCGACGGCGCACCCATCGCGATCGATGGAAGGGTCTACGACAAGGGTCTCGGCGTCCACGCCGATTCCTCCGTCACGTTCTACCTGGGCGGGCAGTGCACAACGTTCACCGCCATAGCCGGCATCGACGATGCCAAGCTGCCCAAGGCGCACCGCGGCAATGTGGTGTTCACCGTGGACGGCGACGGCAAGACCCTTGCCACCTCTCCCCAGCTGACCGTTGACGATGCAGGCTTCGCCTTCAACGTCGATGTCACGGGCGTGCGCTACCTCAGCCTGGATGTTGCCAAAATCCTGGTTGACGGCAAGAACGGCGACGAATGGGCTGACTGGGCCGATGCCAAGTTCAGCTGCGGCGACAAGACCCCGGCCCTGGTGCTGGCTCCCGTGGTTGAGGGCGGCAACGCCCTCGAGCAGGGTTCCACCCACCGGGTCACGGTGGCGGAGCTGAAGGCCGATTCCTCCACGACGCTGCAGCTGGGTGACGGCGTTGAATTGACTGCCGTGGCCAACGCCGAAGGGGTGGCCGCGTTCACGCTGGTCATCGCCGAGGATGCCGCCGTGGGCGAGGCCGTCCTGACGGCCAAGGGCACAGACAAGAACGGCAAGGCTGCCACGGGCACCGCCACGGTGACCGTCACGGCCAAACCTGTCGAGCCCGAGGAACCCACCACCACCCCTGCAGCACCGGACACCAAGGTGCTGAAGAAGGACACCGAAGTGGACCTGGGCCTGGGATCGGCGAAGTTCCCCCGCGGCGCGTCCGAGGTCACATTGGCCAACCTCACCGCCGGTGGGTGGTTCTACGTCTACCTCAACGGCGACGGCCTTGGCTGGCACCAGGCCGGGGCAGACGGCACCATCACCGTCAATACGCCGGACGGCACCCGTCCCGGCAACAACAAGGTGGCCGTCATCAATGAAGACGGCACCCTGCACGGCTGGACCGCCCTGAAAGTTACCGGGCCCCCGGCGGGCTAGGCTGCGGCAAGGCAAGGCACCGTGAAGTAAAGATCCGGTGCAGCAAGGAACCATACCAAGGACGGGCCTCCCCACACACGTGGGGAGGCCCGTCCTGTTTAGCGTTCCTGCCCCACCCAGAGCGGCACCAGCATGTCCGGCCCACTTCTTGTGGACTGCCCGGGCGTGTGAACGCCACTCCCGGAGTTAATTTGGACAAGAAAAGCGACTTCGGGGCCAGCCCGCGAATCATTTGGACACCCAACGCGGGGAGAACCACCGCCGCAAAACCAAACGGACACTAAACGCAGAAAGATGAGCCTCGAAGAAGCCGCCGGAGGTGTCCAAACGATTCGGCGAACAGCATCGAAGCTGCAATACATGTCCGAATGAGCCGCCTGGCCCGCGGCATCCACCACGCCCGCGCACGGTTTTCTGCGAATGGTGCGCAACCCTTGGGGTTGCGCAGGATTCAAAATTAACCGTGTGCAGGCGTGGTGGACGCTGGATTCCGGGGCCAGACGGCTGCAATTCCGCCGTGGGTCCGCCGTGGGGTTCACCGTGGGTTCGCGGTGGGGTTCACCGTGGGTCCGCCGTGGGGTTCACCGTGGGGTTCACCACGGAATCTTTGGGTGTTCTGCGGATGCAGGAACGGCCCCTTCAGCTTCTTGTAGAAAGTTATGGCCCCCAATGACCGTTTGGGGGCCACTTCTGCAGAATCACGCGGGCAACGTGCCCCATCTGCAAGGCGGCGCCCACCGCCGGGCGGGCCCGGAAAGCCAAATGATGGACACCGGCGGGGCTACACCTTGCGGACACCCTCGCGCCAGACGCCCGCGGTCAGCGGAATGCCCGGCCGGTAGGCCAGGTGGGTGGCGGAGGGTGCCTTGAGCATGTGCAAATCCGCCCGGTGTCCCACGGCCAGGGTGCCCACGGCGCGCGCCCCGTCCTCGTCGGGCCCGGACTCACGGCCCAGTGCCAGCGCGCCACCATAAGTTGCCGCCCGGACGGCCTCATGCACGCTCAACCCCATCTGCAGCACGGCCGTGGCAACACAGAACGCCATGGAGGAGGTGTACGACGTACCCGGGTTGCAGTTGGAGGCGATCGCCAGCTGCACGCCAGCATCAAGAAGTGCCCGCGCCGGGGCCAGCGGCGCGCGCGTGGAGAGGTCGCATGCCGGCAGCACCGTGGCCACCGTCCCGCGCTGCCCGGCCCCGCGCCCCGCCAAAGCAGCCGCGTCCCAACCCGACCATGACTGCGCAAGGCGCGCAACGTCGTCGTCCGCCAAAAAATTCACGTGGTCAACGCTGGCCGCGCCGAACTCCACGGCGAGCGCCACACCCGCGCCCGGCCCCAGTTGGTTGCCGTGCACGCGCAGGCCCAACCCGGCATCGCGGCAGGCGGTGAGCACCTGGCGCGACTGTTCCGGGGTGAAGGCGCCGGTTTCGCAGAAGACGTCGGCCCAGGTGGCGTACGGCCGGACGGCGTCGAGCATGTCGCCGCAGACCAGCGCGGTGTAGTCGTCGGCGTCGATGCCGGCCGGGACCAGGTGCGCGCCCAGGTAGCTGACCTCGTCGGCCACTGTGGAGGCGATCCGGGCGCTGCGCCCCTCCTGGTCGACGTCCAGCCCGTAGCCGGTCTTCGTTTCCAGGTACGTGGTGCCCTGCGAGACCGCCTCGGCCACGCGGCCCATGGCCAGGCGGGTGAGGTCGTAGTCGCTGGCGGCGCGGGTGGCCCCCACCGTCACGGCGATGCCCCCGGCGCTGTAGCTTTCCCCCGCCATGCGCGCCTCAAACTCGGCCGTGCGGTCGCCGGCAAAAATCAGGTGGGTGTGCGAATCCACCCACCCCGGCAGCACCGCCCGGCCCTGCGCGTCGGTCATGGTATCGGCGGCGGGCGCCTGCGCGCTGGGACCGATCCACGCGATCCGCTCCCCCTCCAGCACCACGGCCGCGTCGCGCAGCGTGCCGAGTTCGCCGTCCTGGGTCATCAATTCGCCAATGTTGCTGATCAGTTCACTCATGCCCATAGCGTACGACGGCGTTGGGCGGCTTTGCGGGCCGCCGCCCGACTTTTGTCCGGGGTGCCAGACAGCAGTATGCCTTTGCGGCGCCTGCTGCGTTGCTGCGCCGCTCAGTCATGCCTGAGAATGGAGGCATGACCTTTGTTTCCCTGGTGGGCTTTGCCGGGCTGTGCCTCATGCTGGCCCTCATCCCCGGCCCCGACACTTTTCTGGTGCTGCGCATCTCCATGAGCCGCGTCTCAGCAGGGATCGCCGCTGCCTCGGGAAGCGCCGTGGGTGCCATCGTATGGGGTGCGCTGGTGGGCTTCGGCCTGGCCGCCGTGCTGGAACAGTCAGCCGAGGTGTTCCGGTGGATCAAGATCGCCGGCGGACTGTACCTGATGTACCTGGGCATCTCCGCACTGGTCAAGGCTCGGAAGGCCCGCAAGGCAGGCCTCGCGGCGGAGGCTGCGGGCGAGGCGCCGCTGCCCTACCGGCGCCGCGCGGCGTTTGCCTCCGGCGCCATTTCCACCCTGCTCAACCCCAAGGTGGGACTGTTCTACCTTGCAGTGGTGCCGCAGTTCATTCCGCACGGCGGCAACACCCTCGGCACGGCGCTGATCCTGGGCCTGACGCTGGCCGTCATCGGTTTCCTGTACCTCATGACCATTGCCCTCGTGGCGCACAAGACCATGAAGTGGCTGAAGAAGCCCAAGGTCAACACCGTCATTGAGCGCACCAGCAGCGGCATCCTTGCCGCGCTGGGCGCGGGTGTCCTGACCTCCGGGGCAGCGAGCTAGACGTCGGCCAAGACCGTCGCAACCAAGGCCCCGAGGGTCCCCGTGTCGACGGTGCCGGGCATCCGGGCGGCCACCCGGCCCTGCCTGTCCAGCACCAGGGTGGCTGGGACGGACGAGGGCGGCTCCACGTTGGCAAAGGCCATGGCAACTCCGCCGTCAACAGGGTTCTGCGCTCCACTGACGCTGTCATCTTCCGTGCCTGCCGTCTGCGGTGCGCCGCACAGGCACGGTGCTACATAGAATATTGAAAACACCTGTCCGCTACCTGAAGAGGGCCCATGTCCAGCTGCTGCAGTCCCGAAGGCCGCTCCGGCCAAGTAGACCATGCCCATGCGGCACCCCAGACCTTCTCCCTGGTGGTTCCTCCTGCGAAGTCCGGCGCACAAGGCCCCAACGCCGAGCACCACTTCGACGTCCTGATACCGGCCGGCACCTTCGCCATGGGCGACCCCTTTGACGAGGGCTACCCCGACGACGGCGAAACCCCCGTCCACCCGGTGGCCCTCTCTGCGTTCCGCATGGACACCACGGCGGTCACCAACGCGGCCTTCGCCGCCTTCACCGTCGCCACCGGGTACCGCACCGAGTCAGAGGTGTACGGCAGCTCCGCCGTGTTCCACCTGGCCGTCGACGCCGACCGTGCCGACATCCTCGGCGACGCCTCGGGCACCCCGTGGTGGCTCAACGTCAAGGGTGCCAGCTGGGCCCATCCCGCCGGCCCGCGGTCCCACTGGCAGGACATCCCCGACCACCCCGTCACCCAGGTCTCGCACACGGACGCCCTCGCCTACTGCGCCTGGGCCGGCCGGGCCCTGCCCACGGAGGCCCAGTGGGAATATGCGGCCCGCGGCGGCCTCGAACAGTCCCGCTACCCATGGGGCGCCGAGCTCGAAGGCACGGGCCCCCACGGCGAGACAGTGCACAACTGCAATGTCTGGCAGGGCACCTTCCCCGTTGAAAACACGGTCGACGACGGATTCCTCACCACTGCGCCCGCCGCCTCCTTCGCACCGAACGGGTACGGCCTCTACCAAACCAGCGGCAACGTGTGGGAATGGTGCGCGGACTGGTTCCTGCCCAAGTACTACAAGAGCTGCCTGGCCAAGGGAACCGTGGAGGACCCTCCCGGCCCCACGATTGGCCGCGGCCGCGTCATGCGCGGCGGCTCCTACTTGTGCCACGACTCCTACTGCAACCGCTACCGACTGGCCGCCCGCAGCTCCAACACCCCGGAATCGGCAAGCGGCAACCTGGGCTTTCGGACCATCGCAATGCAGGGCAGCAGCACCGGGAACTAGTCGCGGGGCGGCCGGCACAACAAGGTCGCGGGGCAGCCACCCAATCCGGCGGCGGCTAGGAGTCGAGGCGCTGCCTTAGCCAGTCGAGCACCGCATCGCCGTTCCGCCTTTGGGCAGCCCGCAACGTGGGGATGCCGGGAGGTGCCGGACGGCGCGACATGTCCAGGAAGTAGCCCGCATATCCGGCCAAGACTCCGTCGACGGCGGCGTCCGTGGTTCCGTCAAAAACGGGATGCTCCCCCAGCCAGCGGTCGAGGTCGGCCTCCGGAGCCTGCGACTTGGCATTGATGAGCACGGCAAGCGCATCGGACCATGACACGCCAACATCGGCCCAGGGCCAATCGATCAGGACCGCGCCGTGATCGGTGAGCAGGATGTTGTCGGCCCGCAGGTCCCCGTGTACCAGCGATTCCCCGGCCAGTGCGCCGGCGCCCGTGCCGGCCATCTCCGCCAGCTCACCCAAGTGCGCCGCGGCCCAGGGGTCCAGCCCCTCCATGGGGTGCCGGATGATTTTTTCCCAGCCAAGAAAGGCCCCGCCCAGCGACTCCTCGTGGCGGTTCAACTCGAGTCCGGACGGCAGGGGCAGCACCGCCATGGCTGCCAGGACGTCGAGGACCGCCAGCAGCTCCGCCTCCTCCCACGGTTCCTGCGGGTGCCGGCCCGCCACATCGGCGAGGGCCAGCGCAACCCAGGTGCCGTCGTCGTACATGCCAAGAAATTTCGGTGCGGGGACCCCCGGCGGCAGGGCAGCGGATATGGCGGCCTCGCGGCGGTGCAGCCTCGCGGACGTTTGATTGACGCCGGCGCTGACGGCCTTCACGAAGGCCCGGCGGCCGGATGCCAGGAGCACCCGGTCGGCTGATCCCGGCGAATAGCCGCCGGGCTGCGAGACCGCCTCCACCACGGGTTCGCCCAGGAGCCGCTCGACTCCGGCGCGGACCTCCGGCGGCAGTTGCGCCCAGGTGGTCCTGCCATCGGGCTGGGGCGCGCTCAAACTCCGGTCCGGGGCGCGAGGGTGAGGATGGTGGCGTCGTCGGCCACCTCGCCGATGGCGGCCTGGTGCAGCCGGAGTTCGTGCAGGAGGCCCAGCGCGTCCAGGGTGGTGGAGGTGCGGGCCAGGAATTCTTCGGGGTCCGCAACAATGCCCAGGTCGACGGCGCGCCATGCCCCGTCGCTGGCCATCACCATGAGCTCGGGCCGGCCAAGCTGCACCACGTGGGCGTGGTCTGCGGCCTCGGGTTCGCGCCGGGCCACCCAGAGGCGGCCGGTGGTGTTGCGCAGTTCTCGGTCGCGGATGAGGAGTTCGTGGCGGGTGGGGGCGCCCGGGGTGCCGGCCGGTGCGGCGCCGGCGGGGGCGGGGGCGGCGGGGGCGGGGGCCGCGGGGGCTGAAGGTGCGGGGGCCGCGGGAACCCCGGCGTCGGCGTCGCCGGAGCGCACGAGGTGGGTGGCGCCGTCGGCCGTCCGGACCACAACGGTGCAGTCGGCCAGGCTGGCGACCTCAACACCGTCGTCGTTTAGCTGCGCCACGGAGATGGCGGCGCTCGGGAAGCGGACGCGTTCGGCACCGGCCAGCGGCATGCCAAGTGCGTCGATGGCGGAAATCGCACCCGCCAGGACGCTGCGGACGCCGGCGCGGGCGGGATCCGACGGGGCCGCGCCCAGGATGACGGCCAACTGCTGCGCGAGCCACTGCGGATCCGACGCTGCAGGCAGGCCCAGCGGCTCGAGCAGCGTGGTGGCTCCGTCGATGATCCACGCGTTGGGTCCGTTGAAGCCGCAGCTGTCCTCAACCACGTGGGCATCGCCTTCAAATTGCACGCGTGCACGGATATCCCAGGAGAAAGTCATGGTTTCATCCTGCCACGGGTGGCGCCCGCCTTGGCGTGAACTTATGCGCGCGACCCGTTGTGGGTTCTGCGCATAAGTCACCATGCGCAGAACCCAGGCTGAGTCTTGCGCATAAGTTCCCTCATAGGAGCACCGCCTCTATGTCAGAAACTTATGCGCACAACCGGCTCCGAGTCTTGCGCATAAGTTCCGTTCGCCGTTGCTAGTGCTCGGCGCGGGCGGCGATGAACGCCTGGACGCAGGCCTCGACGTCCTCGGCGCTGTGCGCGGCGGAGAGTTGGACGCGGATGCGGGCCTCGCCGCGGGGCACCACGGGGAAGCTGAACGCCGTGACGTACACGCCGTGGTCCAGCATGGAATCGGCCACGCGGGCGGCCTCGACGGCGTCGCCGAACATGACGGGGACGATGGCGTGCTCGCCGGGCAGCAGGGTGAAGCCCTCCTCTTCCATGCGGCTGCGGAACAGGGCCGCGTTCTCGAACAGCCTGCCGCGCAGCTCCGCGGAACCGGCCACGAGCTCCAGCGCCTTCAGCGTTGCGGCGACGATGGCCGGTGCGAGGGAGTTGGAGAAGAGGTAGGGGCGGGCCTTCTGGCGCAGCATCGCGACGATTTCGCCGCGGCCGGAGACGTAGCCGCCCGACGCACCGCCGAGCGCCTTGCCGAACGTTCCGGTGTAGATGTCCACCCGGTCAGAGACGCCCGCGTGCTCCGGCGTTCCCGCGCCGGAGGCACCCATGAAGCCGACCGCGTGGGAGTCGTCCACCATGACCAGGGCGTCGTACTTGTCGGCGAGGTCGCAGATTGCCGCCAGCGGGGCGAGGAAGCCGTCCATGGAGAACACGCCGTCGGTGACGATGATGGTGCGGCGGGCCCCGGCTCCACCATTGAGGGCGGCGGCGGCCTGCAGCTGCTTCTCGAGGTCGGCCATGTCCTGGTTGGCGTAGCGGAAGCGCGCGGCCTTGGACAGGCGGATGCCGTCGATGATGGAGGCGTGGTTGAGGGCGTCGGAGATGATGGCATCTTCGGCGCCGAACAGGGACTCAAAGACGCCGCCGTTCGCGTCGAAGCAGGAGGAGAACAGGATGGTGTCCTCGGTGCCCAGGAACTTCGAGACGGCAGCCTCGAGTTCCAGGTGCAGGTCCTGGGTGCCGCAGATGAAGCGCACGCTGGCCATGCCGAAGCCGTGGCTGTCCATCGCGTCCGTGGCGGCGGCGATGATGTCCGGGTGGTTGGCCAGGCCCAGGTAGTTGTTGGCGCAGAAGTTCAGCACGGGGGCGCTGGCGCCGTGCAGCGGGCCGGCCTCGATGTGGCTGGACTGCGCGGTGGTGATCTGGCGCTCGGTCTTAAAAAGCCCGGCTGTGTTAATCTCGGCCAGTTCGGCCGCGAGCTGGTCCTTCATGGAGGAGAACATGGGTGGATCCTTCGGTTCTTGGGTGGGGAGGCTGGGAGGAGGTCGACGGCGGATGGCGGTGTCCCGCCGTCGTCCGTCACAAAAGGGGTGGCTAGGAGAAAACGGACCAGTCGAGGACCACCTTGCCGCCGCGGCCGGAGCGGGCGATCTCGAACGCCTGCTCCCAGTCGGTGGCGGGCAGCACGTCGGTCACCACGGTGGCGACGGCCTGGCGCAGCACGGGGTTGGAGGAGAGCATGGCACTCATGGCGTACCAGGTTTCATACATTTCCCGTCCATAGATTCCCTTGAGCGTGAGCATGTGGGTGACGACCTTGCCCCAGTTGATGTCGATCGACTCGCTGGGCAGGCCCAACATGGCGATGCGGCCGCCGTGGTTCATGTTGTCGATCATTTCAGGCAGGGCGGTGGGATGGCCAGACATTTCCAGGCCGACGTCGAAGCCCTCGCGCATGCCGAGCTGCTGCTGGGCTTCCTTCAACCGAGTGGTGGCGACGTTGACGGCGAGGTCGGCGCCCATCGAGGCGGCCATGGCCAGGCGCGGTGCGGAAACGTCGGTGATGGCGATCTTGCGGGCGCCGGCGTGGCGGGCCACGGCGATGGCCATGAGGCCGATGGGGCCTGCGCCGGTGATGAGGACGTCCTCGCCGATGAGGTCGAAGCTCAGTGCCGTGTGGACGGCGTTGCCCAGCGGGTCGAAGATGGCGCCCAGTTCCGGGGTGATGGAGGGGTCGGTGTGCACCCACACGTTGGATTCGGGGATGACGACGTATTCGGCGAAGGCGCCGTCGCGCTGCACGCCCACGGAGACGGTGTTGATGCACATGTGGCGGCGGCCTGCGCGGCAGTTGCGGCATAGCCCGCAGACCACGTGGCCCTCGCCGGAGACCTTGTCGCCCACCTTGACACTGCAGACGTCCGCGCCGATTTCCACGATTTCACCGTAGAACTCGTGCCCGGCGATCAGCGGGGCGTTGATGGTGGAGGCGGCCCAGGCGTCCCACGACTGGATGTGCAGGTCGGTGCCGCAGAGGCCCGTGGTGTGGACCTTGATCTTGACGTCGCGGGGGCCGGCCTCCGGCTCGGGGCGGTCAACCAGCTCGAAGCCTGCGTGGGGGCCGGACTTGTACAGGGCTTTCATGGGCGTCGATTCCTCTTCGTCGTGGGTCGCGGGCCCTTGACGGGCGCCGATTTCCATTACAGCCCCTGAAACTGTTTAGCACAATCTATAATTTCTCCATCGTTGGTTAAGGAATAACTTAGCTATGCTGGTGGCATGGAGCTCCACCAACTGCACATGCTGCGCGAGCTGGGCGAACTCGGCAGCATCAAGGCCGTCGCCGACACCCTCTCCGTCACCCCCTCCGCCGTCTCCCAGCACATCTCCGCGCTGCAGCGCCAGGTGGGCGCGCCCCTGACACGCAAGGACGGCCGGAACCTTGTCCTCACGGAGGCCGGGCAGGTGCTCGCCGCCGCCGGGGCGCAGGTCATCGACGCCATGGCCGCTGCGCAGGCTGCGATCGGCGCCTACCAGCACGACGCCGGCGGCACCGTCACGCTCAGCGGTTTCCACAGTGCCGGGCAGGCCCTGTTCGCGCCGCTCGTCCGGCGGCTCGCGGCGGTTTCGCCCGTGTCGGCGGACGACGGCGAAGGGCCGGGTTCCGGCGCTTCGGCAGCTGTGCCGAGGGTCAAGTTCTCGGACGAGGACGTGGCGCAGCACGACTTCCCGGCGCTGACCGCCCGCTACGACCTGGTGCTTGCACACCGCATGGACCACAGCCCGGCCTGGCCGGAGGAGCGGGTGCGCGTCATCCCGCTGGCCCACGAGCCGCTGGATGTGGCCATGGCCGTGGACCACCCGCTGGCGGGCCGGCACTCGCTGACGGCGTCCGACGTCGTCGGCTTTCCCTGGGTCAGCAGCCGCAGCGGCTACTCCCCCGCCGACGTCCTGGTGGCTGTGGGGGCCATGGCGAGCCGGCCCGTGGACGTGGTCCACCGGATCAACGACTACTCGACGGTGGCGGCGCTCGTGTCCACGGGCGAGGTGATCGGGCTGCTGCCGCGCTACACCTCAAGCCCCGCCCTGAACGACGGCGTGGTGCTGCGCCCGCTCGCCGGGATCAACACCGAGCGCCGGATCGATTTGCTGGTGCGCCCGGAGAACCTGAAGCGGGCGTCGGTGCAGCTCGTGGCGCAGGCGCTGCAGGAAGTCATGGCGGAGCTGGCCGCAAGCTAGTGCCGCTCTCCCCCACCCGCCCCTATCCCCCGCCCGGCCCTCGCTCACATCCGGGCCGCAGCTGCCGCCGATCCGCCCGGACGGAGGCCAACGGGCAGCCGGCGGTGTGGATGAGCACCAGACCGGGTTTCAAGTTTGGCGCATCGGGGCCGTGGCCCAGTTCCTCAAAACCGCGGCGCAGGCGCAGCAACTGAGACCGGGGATCGTCTTCGACACCCGGCCGCGGCATTCCCGGTGCTAATGTCCGGCCCCGGGTCCGGCGCCAGCGCTGGAGTGACGGCACAACAACGGGCGCACGGCCCCGAGACTGCCCCTGTAACCTTTTCCATCCGACACCATCACCACGAGGTGTTTCTTGATCTTTTGGATAGAACTCCGATCACGATATCGCAGTGATGGGAAATCTGCGCTAGGGTCGAAATGTGCGCTGAAGCATACCCCCTGGGCTGAAAAAGTGTCAGCCGGGTGAGAGAGGTGCGGCATGCCGGCGCGTCCGTGGCGGCCGTGCGCCGCCTTCCGCAGAATTCCCCAGAGGAGCCCTCCCATGTCCACCGCCACTGGCGTGACCGTTTCCCCGCTGGCGCCTGAAACGCTCTCGCGCATGCGTGACGCTTTCGCCGCCGACACCGTCCTGAAGCGCACCCAGAACGCGATCGCGAGGGTCAGCGTCGACGACCTCGCAATCGACCACCAGCTCGCCACGGCCCTGACCCCCACCGTCTCCCACCGGATTGACGACTGGAAGGTCACCAACCAGAAGAAGTCCGGCCGCTGCTGGCTCTTTGCCGCACTGAACCTGCTGCGTGCCGGTGCCAAGGAAAAGCTGGGCGTCAAGGACTTTGAGTTCTCCCAAAACCACGCCATGTACTTCGACAAGCTGGAGCGCGCCAACTACTTCATGGCCTCCATCCTGGAAACGGCGGACCGCCCCGTGGATGACCGGCTCGTGGCTCACCTGCTGCGCGATGTCATGGGTGACGGCGGCCAGTGGGACATGGCGGTCAACATCTTCACCAAGTACGGTGCCGTGCCGAAGTCGGCCATGCCGGAAACGGAGTCCTCCTCCAACACGGGCCGCATGAACTCCATCCTGTGCACCCTCCTGCGCAAGGGCGCCGCCACGCTGCGCCGCCTCACCGCCGAAGGTGACGCATCCGCCGTCGAACGTGCCAAGGAAGGCATCCTCGCCGAGGTGCACCGCGTCCTGACCCTGCACCTGGGCACCCCGCCGGAATCCTTCGAGTGGGAGTACAACGATGACGAGAAAGAGTTCCACCGCGAGGGCGTGCTGACCCCGCAGGAATTCCTGGCCAGGTACTCCACCATCAACCTGCAGGACTATGTGTGCCTGGTGGACGACCCCCGCGCCGAGCACCCCAAGGGCGGCACCTTGACCGTGGAGCACCTGGGGAACGTGGTGGGTGCCCCGCCGGTGCTCTACCTCAACGTGGAGATCGGGCTCGCCAAGGAGCTGGCCCGGGACGCCATCATCAACGGCGAGCCGGTCTGGTTTGGCTGCGACGTGGGACCCCAGATGGTGCGCAAGGAAGGCATCTGGGACGCCGGGCTCTACGACTACTCCGGCCTGTACGGCGCCGACCTGGCCATGGACAAGGAGACCCGCGTGCGGTACGGCGAGTCGGCCATGACCCACGCCATGCTGCTCACCGGCGTTGACGTCCTGGACGGCGAAACGCGCCGCTGGCGGGTGGAGAACAGCTGGGGCGACGAGGGCGGTGACAGGGGCTTCTACACCATGGCCGACAACTGGTTCGACGAGTACGTCTTCGAGGTGGTTGTCAACAAGTCGCAGCTGCCGCCGGAGCTGCTCGCCGCGCTCGACGCCGCACCGCTGGTCCTGCCGGCCTGGGACCCGATGGGGGCGCTGGCTTAAGAGAAGCACGACGGCGGCGGGAACCTTGGCGAGGTTCCCGCCGCCGTCGCGCCATGGCCCGGAATCCGGCCAGGCGCCGCTCAGGCGTGCAGGGTAGTGGCGAGTTCGGAGCCGTCCGGGAAGCTGGCGGCAACCTTGACGCTGTGCCCGTTGTCCAGCACGTCCACCGACACGGGGCTCGTCCAGGACTGTTCGTTTGACAGGTGGACCAGGGAGGCGAAGACCGTCCGCCGCCCGCGCAGCGTCCCTTCCAGGAACGGGACGGAGGCGTGCCGGCCCATGGGTGAGGCTCCTTCGTAGGCGGCGCAGGCTGCGGATTCGTAGCCGGCCAGCGGCCAGATGGTGCTGTGCAGCTCGCCGCTGTGGACGCAGGCCCCGCCGTTGCCCTCCGGCGCGGTGGCGGTGGGCACGGGCGATTCAGCAGCCACGGCGTAGCCGCCTTCCTGCACCGTGGCCGCGTGGAAAGTTTCGGCGGTGCCGTCATGTTCCGCGACGTGCACGCGCAGCTCGTAGCCGCCCGACGTTGTGGTGGCCGTGGAGATCCGCCAGGGCGATTCCGCCTCGTCGGCGCCATCCCACACGGGGCGGTGGAAGCTGGCCACCGATTGGGCATCCGCCGGGAGCCGGTGGATGCGCATCCGCTCCGATTGCCTGCCGGTACCGTCGAGCAGGGCGATGTGGTTGTCGACGGGGCCGTCGGGACCATACAGCGGCGCGGTGTGGCTGGAGTAGGCAAGCCGGGCGTACTCGACGTTTTCGCGGCCGGGGCCGTAGTACTTGTCGCTGCCGTGGTTGAGCACCCGTGCGATCCCGTCGTTGGCCGTTGACGCCAGCAGGAAATTGGGGGCCGCGGCCACGCGTGTGCGGTCGGCCTGTTCCACCGGCGACGGCTCCTCCACAGCGGTCCAGACGGGGTGGTCCGCCGGCAGCAGCAGCGCCACAAACGCCTTGCTGGTCCAGAACGGGGAGGCCGGGCCGGAGTAGGACTGGACCATGGGCAGGAATTCGCCCTGCCAGCCGAGGGTGGGCACGCCGGGGGCCTCCGCGACGCCGGAATAGGCGCCGCCTTCCGCGAACAGCTTCAGGGCGCCGCTGCCGACGCGGCGCAGCTGTCCCGGGGCCAGGGGCGAGGGGATGCCGGCCAGTTCCGCTGCGAAGAGAGGTGCGACGGCGGCATAGCGGTAGATGAGCGAGCGGCCGTGGTAGACGGGGGCGCCGTTGCCGCCGAAGAAGCTGGTGTGGTCAGGGAGGAATTCCGCCAGGCGGGCGGCGAAGCGCGGCCGCAGCAAGGCTGCACGTTCAGGGTCCCGTTCCGCCAGCATCCGCAGCCACAACTGCGGATAGAGGTGCATGGCCCAGCCGCCATAGTAGTCGAAGAAGTCGCCGTCGCCGTCCCGGTACCAGCCGCCGCCCACGTACCATTTCTCCAGGCCCGCAAGGCCCTGGACCACGCGTTCCTCGTTGTGCGGGTAGCCGGCACCGGCCAGGAATTCGGCGATCACCATGGGGAACAGGACCCAGTTGTTCTTTCCCACGTCGCTCCTCGCGGAGCCGGCCAGCCAGGCTGCGACCTGGTCCTGCCCGGCCTGGTCCAGGGTGTCCCAGAGCTGGTCCTTGGTCAGGTGCAGGCCGATCGCGATCGAGGCCGCCTCCACCATGGGCTGGGAGAAGGAGGTGATGGCGGGCCAGCTGCCACCGGTGCCCGCGAGCAGCCCCTTCTTGTAGCGTTCCAGGTGGCCTGACGTGCCGGCACCGTCCCCGGCTCCCCGGAAGGCGGCAAGCAGGAAGGTGCGGGCGTATCCTTCCAGGCCGTCCGAGGTTGCTCCGGCGCCCGACGGGCGGCCCGGCAGGTTGATGAAGTCGAAGTTCTCCGAGGCGAAGGGGCGGACGGCGTCCAGCTGCGCATCGGCGAAGTGCAGCCAATGCTCTCGGGTCCATCCGGTGATGGGGCTGCGCTGCGTGTCGGGGGCGGGGATGCTCATGGTTCCTCGATGATCGGTTTCGGGCATGGCCGGTTTCGGGTATGGCCGGTGCCTTTTGTTTGGTGCCGCTCGTTTGGTGCCGCTCGTTTGCCCGGCTTTCCCGGCGCTGTTCACGACCAGGTTGCCGGGACGGTGGTGCACGGCCCAGGCGGTGTGCGGCCTCGCCCCCTGGTGCCGGGTGCGGGCGCGTTGCGCCGCGGGCGGTGTTGGGCCCGCAGGCATGTTTGGCGGGCATCCGTGGCGGGCTGTGCGTCTGGGACTCCAGACCGGCGGGAGGGGCGATGACAGCGGAAGGCCAGCTGTCCGGCGTCGGGCACGGCTTGAAAGTCCTGCCCGGCCCGACGCACGCCGGGCAAGGCGCACCCGGGACGCGGCCGCCGTCACGACGGGCCGCGGATTCCGTGGCCGTGCCTGTGTCGGCATGGATTTTCCCCCAGTAGTCCAAGGGGCCGGCCGGCAGTCTATGGCCGGCTGGCCCCTGTCCTCCGTGTGTTAGCGTTCCTGGCCGTTGTTGAAGTAGGCGATGAGTTCATCCGGCAGTGCCGGGACCTCGACCGCGCCGCCTCCCGTGCGCAGCGACTGCGCTGCCAGGACACCGGCAGCGACGGCCTCGCGGGCCGCGACCGGGGACGTGTCCGTCGCCCCGCCCTCACGGGCAAAGCGCAGGAACTCCGCGATCAGCAGAGGGTCCGCGCCGCCGTGGCCGCCCTCACCGTCACGGATTTCCATCTTCACATCGGGCTCCACAAAGCCGCCCTGGGAGCGGGTGTTCCACACATGGATAAAGTCGCCCGGCCCGTCGCCGAAGTTCTCAATCCGGCCCTTCGTGCCTATGACCGTATAGTTGCGCCAGTAATCCGGGGTGAAGTGGCACTGCTGGTACGAGGCCAGGGCGCCGTTGTCCAGGACCATCTGCATCATCGAAATGTCCTCCACGTCGATGACCGGGTTCAGGTCCGTCTGCTCCGTGGGCGGCCAGTTGTCCAGCGAAAACCAATCCCCCATGCGCCGGTCCGTGTTGTCGCGGCGCGATTCCACGTCCCCGTACACGGCCAAATCACCAATCGCGGAAACCTTCCGCGAATAGCCGCCGGCAAGCAAGTGGATGACGTCAATGTCATGGGCACCCTTTTGCAGCAACAGCGACGTGGTGTTGGCCCGCTCCGCGTGCCAGTCCTTGAAGTAGTAGTCGCCGCCATTGCCCACAAAATGCCGGCACCAGACCGCCTTGACCTCGCCGATTGCACCGGAGGCGATCAGCTCTCGCATCTGCACCACCACCGGCATGTGGCGCATGTTGTGCCCCACATACAGCCGGGTGCCGGTCTCGTACGCGGTGGCCAGGATCGAATCGGCCGCCTCCAAGGTCACATCCAGGGGCTTCTCACAGAAGGTGGGGATGCCGGCCTTCAGCGTCTGCACCGCCACCTCGGCATGGCGGTTGTCCGGCGTCAGCACCAGCACCGCATCCAGCCCCGCACCCAACAGCTCATCCAGGCTGGAGGTGACGGCCGCCGTCGGAATCCGCTCAGCAGCATCCGCACGCCCGCGTTCCGACAGGTCACACACAATGACCACCTCGGAGCCCTGGCCCGGACGGTGCACCTGCTTCCACAGCGACGCCCGCAGGCCAAAGCCAACAATGCCAACACGCATGTCCCGCACCGGGGCGCCAGTGCCCGCCGCGGACTCCAACAATTCAGTCACTTCTTCACTTCTCTCTTAGGGTCTTGCAAGTCTGTGTATTTTTGGTGCTCAGGAAAGTTCAGGGGAGGAATCACGCAGCAGCACCTGCCACGGGAATTCCACCGCATGGTGGGGTGTGTCAGGGTTCAGGGCCCGCTCCACCAGCACGTCCGCCAGGCGGGTGAAGAAGCCGACGGGCCCCACGCTGCTCAGGGACGGGGTCATGGCCTCACCCTGCGTGGTGTTGCCGACGCCGATTACCTCAAGGTCGCCCGGAACTGACAGACGCAGCCGCTGCGCCGCATGGACGGCGGCGATGGCGGCGAAATCCGAGATGGCGAAAATGGCCGTGGGCGGCTCTGGGACGCTGAGCAGTTCGACGGCGGCCTCGTAGGCGTTGATTTCATCGCCGTCGAAGGCTGCCACGATTTCCGGCAGCCCCGCCCGCTTCATCCCGCCGCGGTAGGCTTCCAGGCGGACCGGGCTCTTTGCGCCCAGGCTGCCCCGTGTGGTCAGCATCGCGATCCGCCGGTGGCGGGCGGTGAGGTGGTCCATGGCCAGGTCCAGGGACGGACCCGCCAAGGAGCGGATCACGTCAAAGCCCTTGGGTTCAAGGGTTTCGCTGAACACCACCAGGGCATTGCTGCGTGCCAGCTCGGCGAGCAGTTCGGCGTCCCCCGGACGTGCGGCGTCGTCGATGAAGATGACGTCGGCGCCCTGGCGGGGAATGGCCGTCCGCCAGTCCGTGTCGGCGAGGATCATCGGGGTGATGCCTTCCGATGCGACGGCGGCGCCAACTGCCTTTGACACCGACAGCGACCAGGGATCGGACAGCATTGTCAGGGACAGCATCATGAGGTTGGAGCGGCCGGTCCGGATGGTCCGGGCGGCCTGGTTGGGGCGGTAGCCGAGTTTGTGGGCCGCTTCGTGGACGCGGCGGCTGGTCTCGATGGAAATGCCCGAGCCCTTGCCCTTGGTCCGTCCGGCCAGCACATACGAAACGGTGGCCGTGGACACGCCGGCTTCAGCCGCAACGTTTTTGATGGTGGGTCGCATCATGTCCGGCAGTGTCCTTTCGGTGGAGTGTTCATCCTATGGTGAGGTTGCCCGGGGCCGGGCAGGCACGGCCGTGCGTGCCTGCCCGGCCCCGATTGTTACGCCGGTGCTATGCCTTCGGCACGGGCTGGAGCGCGAAAACGGGTGCTTCCGGGTTCAGCTGCTCTTCGTACTCGGCCCGGATCTTGTCGCCGCCCTCGGCCTTCCAGCGCTTGAGNGCTGCTCTTCGTACTCGGCCCGGATCTTGTCGCCGCCCTCGGCCTTCCAGCGCTTGAGGACGTCCTCGTGTTCGGAGACCTTGGCGCGGCCGGTGATGATGTCGATGGTCTTGTCACGGATGATCTTGGTGATCTTCGGGCCGACCTTCGCGTTCGTGTCCGAGTAGCTGCCGTTCGTGGGGTTGCGCCAGGCAAATTCCAGCAGCTTCTTCTCGGTCTCGTGCACGTACTTGGTGTCGTCCGGGAAACCGGGGTTGTACAGCACCGATTCGGGGCTGGACATGATGTTAAGCGCACTGACCACGCCCGGCAGGTTCTTCAGGCCCGACTCGGTCATGATGGGGTTGCCGTCCTTGTCAAAGTTGAAGTCCTCGCCCTCCTGGCCGAAGTTCTTCGTGAGGTACTCTTCGGTGCCAAATGGGGCCGAGAGCCAATTGACCAGGGCCAGCTGTTCCTTGATGCGCTTCTCGTCGGTCTGCTTGAACGCCGTGTAGCCAACCGTGCCGTAACCCATGTCGTAGGTGGGCTTGATGGTGCCGTCGAAGCTGAACGGCACCAGGATCTCCATTTGCACCTCCTTGTCCAAGGCACGGTAGCCGCGGACGTCGCGGGGGCCGGCGGTGACCACGGCGCCGAGGGTGCCGTTGAGGATCAGGGCCTTGGTGTTGGTGACGTTGACATCCGGGTAGAAGCAGCCCGCCTGGAACAGCTTGGCCGCATACTCCAGTCCGGCCACATAGGCGTCTGTCTCGTACAGGTGGGTCAGCGTGCGGTCAGTGTTGACGGCCCATGAGTTGGGCGCCCCGAGCCATTCGGTGATCATGTGCAGGATGTTGATGTAGGCCGGCTCCAGCGCGTACTGCTTCTTGCCGGGGTTGCTCAGTTCCTTGGCCTTCTCGAAGAACTCGTCGGCGTCCTTCGCATTCAGGCCGCCCACCTTGTCCCAGGTGCGTGAGGTGCCGACCATGACCTGGCCAAACGGCGTGCTGGGGATGGGCGCGCCCCAGATCTTGCCGTTGACGACGGCGGTGCGCCAGGAATCGGGCTTCAGTGCGGCCAGGTTGGGGTACTCGAGCACGGCGTCGCCGGAGAGGTACGGGGTCAGGTCCTGGAACTTCGCCTCCAGCATGGGTCCGACGTTCGGGATGCCCTGGTTCGGCGGAATCCACATGAGGTCCGGCAGGTCCCCGCCGGCGAGGATCGTGGCGAACTTGGCCGGGTAGCCGTCTCCAATGTCTTCCACGATCTGCATGTTGAACTCGCCGCCCAGTGCGGTGTTCAGGCGCTGCCAGAACGGGTTGTCCGGCATGGCGGGTGCCATGACCTCAAAGGTTTCCGAGAGCACGCTGATGGGTCCGGTGAGCGGGGCTCCGTTGGTGGAAGCCACGGTCTTGGGCATGGTCAGGAAGCCGGCCTCGAGGCCCTCGGCATTGCCGGGCAGGTCGGGGGTGACACCCGTGAATTCCTTGTAGGTGGGCAACACCACCGACTTGGAGGCGGCGGCACCGCCGCCACCGTTGGAGCCCGATCCGCCGCTGCAGGCGGAAAGTGTTCCCGACAGGGCGATGGCCGCGACGGACGCGCCGGCCAGGCCAAGAAAGTTCCGGCGTGAAACCCCGGCTCCGTTGACAGCTCGTTTCATGTCTTGTCCTCTTTCGTGTTTTTTGGGTGGTTTGTTTGCAACAAGTGGTGGGCTCAGCCCTTGACGGCACCGGTGATGACACCCTTGTTGAAGTGTTTTTGCAGGAAGGGGTAGACGACCAGGATGGGCACCAGGGCCACCACCACGATGGCCATCTGCATGGACTGTGGCGGCGGGGTGGTTGCAACGCCGATGGCCTCGGCCATGGAGCCTCCCTGCACCACGTAGTTGCGCAGGACCAGCTGCACCGGGTACAGGGTCTGGTCGTTAATGTAGAGCACGGCGTTGAAGAACGCGTTCCAGAAGCCCACAGCGTAGAAGAGTCCGACGACGGCGATCACGGCTTTGGAGAGTGGCAAGACGATCTTGCGCAGGATCATGAAGTCGCTGGCACCGTCGATCCGGGCGGCCTCAATCAACTCGGTGGGGATGTTCATGAAGAAGGAGCGCATCACCACAAAGTTGAAGGCGGCAAAGGCGCTGGGCAGGATCAGCGACCACAGCGTGTTGAGCAGTCCCAGCTGCTTGACCATGAGGAACATGGGGATCAGGCCGGGGGCGAAGAGCAGTGTGAACAGGACCAGCAGAAGGACCGGGCGGCCGAACAGCACGGGGCGGCTCGTGGCGTAGGCCATCGTGATGGTGGTGAACAGCGCCAGGAAGGTGCCCACTGCGGTGATGAAGGCGCTGACACCCAGGGCCCGGAACATGAACTCGCCGCTGAAGATCGCCTCGTAGGCGGCAAAGGTCGGGTTGGTGGGCCACAGGACGAACCCGCCTGCGGCGATCAGCTGCTTGTCATCCGCCAGCGAGGTGGAGACCACCAGCAGGATGGGGATCACGATGGTCAGGGTGATCCCGCCAATGATGAGGCCCTTGATGGTGTTGTACAGCGGGGACGCTGGTTCCTTCCAGGCGGGGCGGTTGGAATTGAAGCTGAGCCCCTGGGCGCGGCGCGAGGCCTTGCGCCGCAGTTGAAGTGTTGATGCCATGTTTCTCTCCTTGTTTCAGCAGGCGGCCCTGCGGCTGCGCTAGCTGACCTTCTTCTGGAAGATTCCGGGTTCGCCCATGCGGTGGGCCAGCGAGTTGGCGCCCCAGATGAGCAGTGCGGCGACGATGCCCTTGGCCAGGCCGGCGGCTGCGCCGACGCTCCAGCCGCCGCCGACGACGCCGGCAAAGTAGGTGAAGGTGTCCAGGACTTCGGCAGCCCCGGGCCCCACGGCGTCGTGCTGGAGCAGGAACTGCTCAAAGCCGACGCTGAGGATGTCACCGATGCGCAGGATGAGCAGCAGCACGATGATGGAGCGCAGGCCCGGCAGGGTGATGTGCCACATGCGGCGCCAGCGCCCGGCGCCGTCGGCGGCTGCCGCTTCGTAAAGGGAGCCGTCAATGGCTGCCAGCGACGCCAGGAAGATGATCATGGCCCAGCCGCATTCCTTCCAGATCAGCTGGATCGTGGCCAGCAGCGGGAAGGTGTCGGGGTTTGTCATGAACGGGATCGTGTCCAGGCCAAAGTCGCGCAGGGTGTTGTTGACCAGGCCCGCACCTCCCAGGACCTGCTGGAACAGGGCAATGACCAGGACCCAGGACAGGAAGTGGGGCAGATAGACCAGCGACTGGAACCAGCGGCGGATCTTGGTGCTGATGAGCGAGTCGACCACCAGGGCCAGTCCCAGCGGAACGGGGAAGAAGAACAGGAGCTGCCAGAGTGCCAGGACGATCGTGTTGCGGAAGGCAACCCAGAAGTCCGGGTTGAAGTACAGGTCCACGAAGTTCTGCATGCCCACCCAGTCGCTGCCGCCGATGCCGAGGAAGGGCTGGTAGTCCTGGAACGCAATGACGTTGCCCAGGATCGGGATGTAGAAGAACAGCGCTAGGAACAGCACGCCCGGAATCATCATGAGCAGCATCTGCTTGTCCCGGCGCATGCGCGCCTGCCACGTGACCTGGCGGACCGGGAGGCCGTCGTGCGTCAAGGGTGCCTTGCCCTTCTTGGCCCGGGCGCGGGCCTTGCGGCCCTTTGGCTTCTCCGGGGCGGCTGCAGTGACAGCGAGTTCTTCTTCCAACTCCTGTTGCATCTGGCTCATGGACTCTCCTCTTTTTTCACGAGCGGCCACCACACTGCACCCTTGCGGGCATCATGTGACTGGCGGCACGTTAACCGTTTAACAAAGATAAGCGACGTGGGACACAGATGCAAGAATCTGATCATATTTGTTTTTTATGTATCTACTTTCGTCACTCCGCACCCGCATTCAATCAGGACCGGTGCTGGCAGCCACACTCAAAATCGATCAGTGTTGATTGTTCGCAACTTCAATCCAGCACGGTTCTTCAGGCAAGCGATCGCCCCTGCAGTGATGTATGGGCACCGCCGCACGCGCTTCCCCCGCGGATGCGCTACGGGGCGCCCACCACCAGCACCACGCCCTTTCCAGGCTCCACCGGGACGGCAGCACCAGGCGCATGCTCCGCTGCGTCCTGGAATCCGGCAATTGCGGGCGCCGCCAGGGGCGCCACGGCCAGGTGGGCGTATTCGGGGGCGAATTCCAGCGTCACACCAACAGCTTCGGCCGCCCAGCTGGCCAGCGCCGTCACGAGCCCGCCGGGTGTCAGCCACGAGGTGGCCAGCACGTCCGGGTGGCTCGTGCGCACGGGCACCTCCTTGGCCCAGTGCCCCACCATGGGCGCCTCCGCCAAGCCGTGGCCGGCCCAAAACGCCCACAGCGGGCGGTTGTCCACGCGCGGAGCACGTCCGGTCATGCCAAACACCAGCCCGCGCCAGGGGTTTCCGCCGCCTTCCAGCATTTCCCCCATCACGCCGAACGGGATTCCGGAGACCTCCACCAGCCAGTACGCCGGATCCGTGTTGTCGTAGTCAAAGTACTCGCCCAGCCACAGCCTGTCCGTGTAGGGCAGCTGTTCCATGTACAGGTTGGCGGAGGGGTTGAAGCCGTCGCGTTCGTTGAACTGGTTGGCCGAGTGGATGTCAATTTCCGGCTCGGCGCAACGCTTTTCCAGAACCTTCCGCACGCGCTTCATGGCCTGGCGGTCGTAGGCAATGTCGTCGAGGTAGATGCCGTCCAGCCCGGTGCGCCGCATCAGTTCGTCGAGGCCTCGGATGTACCAGTTCTGCAGTCGCGACTCCCCCGCCGTGACGATCGAAATGTCGTCCACATTGGGCGCATACCAGGCTGAAACGTAGTCCGCCCCCACGTGTTCCTGCGGCCAGATGTGCCCCTTGCCCGGCCCGTTGCTGAAGATTTCGCCGTTGAGCGAGGCCATGGGCAGCAGGTCGGGGCTGTGCGCCGTCAGCTCTCGCACGGTGTCATAGACCTTGACCTTGAGCCCTTCCCGGTGCGCCTCCGCAGTGTACGCCGCGAGCGTGTCGGCGTGCAGCAGCGGATCGTTGATGAACGGTGCCAGGGCGGTGGCGTGGTGGATGTTGACGACGCTTGCACCGGTCGCAGCAATGTCGGACACGGTGCCCTGGTCGTGGAAGTAGCGGTTGCGCAACTGCCGTGCCGGGTCGATCGGCTTGAACGGCGTCAGCAGCAGGCGGAAGCCGTGGTTGAGAGACTCCCCTCCCGCCAAAGTGCGCGGGCCGCTGAAGGCTTCAAGGCGGACGACGCCGGCCCCTCCTTCTCCGGTTGCCTCCCGGAGGGTGATGCCCGCCGCCGCCGAGCCCCGGTTGCCCCAGGACAGCGGCTCGTTGAGCGGCTTCTCATGGTAGAAGTTTGTGTTGAGCGGGCGCTCGTAGTTGTCGTCGCGGAACGCAATCTGGGCGCCAATGCTGGCGTCGCCCAGCCAGAGCGATTCCTGGTTTCGCTGCGCCACATTCCACGTCCAGTCCAGGCTGCCCATGCGCCGCCCGCCCGGCGTGCCCAGGCCCATGGACAGCGGCACGGAATCTGCCAGGAAGGGCACGCTGAGGCGGACGTCCTCGAGCTCGACCCCGCCTGCCCCGGGGTTGGCGAGGCGGATCGCAAAGGTGGCGGCGCCGTCGGCCTCCAATTCGCCTTGGACGGTGGCGGACAGGCCGTGGGCGGCGTTGTCCCACTGGCAGGTCCAGCTGACGCGTGCGGGGCCGTGGACGGTGAAGTCGATGTCGCCGTGCGTCCAGGCCGGGGCACTGTCGACCAGGGCATCCAGGGTGAACGCACCGGCCAGCAGGTGGCGCGGCGGGCCGTCCACGCCCGTCACCGTGGAGGTGAAAGTGGAGCTAACCTGGGCCGGGAGCCCGTTGGCGGCCAGGACCAGGGTGCGGCCCAGGATGCCCAGGGTCCGGCTGGCCGGATCGAGCTCGATGGCAGTGAAGGGGCGCACCAGTTCGTCGTCCTGGGCGAGTGTGGAATCCAGCCAGGCCAGGCGGCGCAGCTGGCGGGGGTCGCCGAAGCCGCCGGCGGCAATGTCCGGTTCCGCTTCGGGTGCGATGTCGAGGGTGAAGGGGACGGTGGCACGGGTGCCGGCTGCGGCTATGGTGACGGTGAGATCCAGGGTTCCGCCGGCCGCCTCCGCGGGCACCGGGACGATGATGAACAGTGCCTGGATGCGGCCCTGCCGCACGGTCAGCTCCTTGGTGAACGGCACGCCGAGCCGGTCGATTCCCGCCGTGTTGATGCAGCGGGCGGCCACGTCAACGTCTCCAGCATCGCCCGTGGCCCCGGCAGCCAGGGTGACGTGGACGTCGTCGAGCGCGTTGACGGCGTACAGCCCCAGCTGCAGGACGTGGTCCTCGCCCGGCTGGGCACGGCCGGTGGTCCGCCGGGGCGCGTCCGTCCCGGGGACGGCGGCGGGGCCCTCGATGGCCCAGTGCGCCGGCAGCCTGTCCGTCATGGAGATGGCCTGGCTGCGGTCTTGGGCGAACACCAAGAAGGGCGTGCCGGCATGGGCGGCATGGAGGGCTTCCAGTTCAGCGGCCGTCGCGGTGAAGTTCATGGGCGCAAAGGAGTCCCAGCCGCTGGCGGCCTCGTAGCGGACGGCTTGGGCCCGAGGAAGGACGCTGTCGGCAAGGGAGCTCTCGGCGGACCAGACGCTGGCCGAGACGGACGCAACCCAGGCCGGATCGGCGGTGGGGCGGGCCGGGAGGTAGCCGGCCTGCGGGTAGTGGGCGCGCCCGCCCATGACATAGGGCAGGTAGTAGAAGTGGTACTCGCCGGGCCCGTCGATGGGCTCAAAGATGAACTCGCCGCGCTCATGGCTTGCTGCCGTGCGGACCACGTTGCGCACGCGGGTTCCGGAGGCTGCGGAGATGACGATGGTGTCCACATCGGCAGGGTTTTCATCGTGGCGGCGCCAAGGCAGGACAACGCGGTTGCCGGGATGCGCGGCCGGAACGTGATCCACGGTGACCACGATCCGGTGGTTTCCATAGAGGACTTTGTCCCAGTCCCCCAGGCCGCAGTCCAGTTCCGGGTGGAGGCGGGCCGAAGGCTCGACGGCGCGAGCGGCGGGTTCCTGGGTGGGGCGCGCGGTGGCTTGGGTGTGGTCAATGGTTGACGCCGCGGCGTCGACGGGGTGCATGGTGGATGTGCTCCAGGTCTCGACAATGGAGGTTCCATCATTGCGTGATTCTTTTTGATCACCAAGCACTATTGAAGTTCATAATCACTCATATTGCCCCGCGCGCCGCAGGAATCAGCCCCGCCCACCTTAAAGAAATGACCCGCAGAAAGCCGCGAAAACACCCTGGATTTGAGGGTTTTCGCCGCCTTCTGCGGGTCAGCTCAGGGTGAAGGTCAGCCCTCCACGCCAAGGGTCTTCAAGATCAGCTCGCGGACGCGGGCCGCGTCGGCCTGTCCGCGGGTGACCTTCATGACGCCGCCAACGATGGCGCCGACGGCCTGGACCTTGCCGCCGCGGATCTTGTCCGCAACGTCGGGCTGGGCGGCCAGGGCTTCGTCGATCGCGGTCTGCAGCGCGCCGTCGTCGGAGACAACGGCGAGGCCGCGCTTGGCCACAACCTCAGCCGGCGTGCCCTCTCCCTCAAGGACGCCGTCGAGCACCTTGCGGGCCAGTTTGTCATTGATGGAACCGGCGGCGATGAGCTTCTCGATCTCCACCACGACGGCAGGGGTGACGCCCAGCTCAGCGGGGTCGACGTCGGCCAGCTTGGCGCGGCGGGCGATCTCGCCCATCCACCACTTGCGGGCGGCGGCGGCCGTGGCACCGGCGGCAACGGTTTCCTCGATCTGGTCCATGAGGCCGGCGTTGACGACGTCGCGGAATTCCAGGTCGGAATAGCCCCAGTCGGCCTGCAGGCGCTTGCGGCGCTCGGCCGGCGGCTCGGGCAGGGTGGCGCGCAGTTCCTCAACCCAGGCGGCCGAGGTGACGATGGGCACCAGGTCCGGTTCCGGGAAGTAGCGGTAGTCGTCGGCATCGGACTTGGGGCGGCCCGACGTGGTGGACTTGGTGTCCTCGTGCCAGTGGCGGGTTTCCTGCGTGATGAGCACGCCGGAATCCAGCACGGCGGCATGGCGCTGGATCTCGAACTTCACGGCATTCTCGACCGCGCGCAGGGAGTTCACGTTCTTTGTCTCGGTGCGCGTGCCGAACTTTTCCTGGCCGTAGGGGCGCAGGGAAACGTTGGCGTCGCAGCGGACGTTGCCGCGCTCCATCTTGGCGTCGGAGACACCCAGGTTCTTCACGATCTCGCGGATCGCCGCAACGTAGGCCTTGGCGAGCTCGGGTGCACGCGAACCGGCTCCCTCGATCGGCTTGGTGACAATCTCCACCAGCGGCACACCGGAGCGGTTGTAGTCCACAAGGGAAAAGTCGGCGCCCTGGATGCGGCCCGTGGCGCCACCCATGTGGGTGAGCTTTCCGGCGTCCTCCTCCATGTGCGCGCGCTCAATTTCCACGCGGAACACGGTGCCGTCTTCGAGCTCGATGTCGATCCAGCCGTCATAGCAGATGGGGTCTTCGTACTGGGACGTCTGGAAGTTCTTGGGGGTGTCCGGGTAGAAGTACTGCTTGCGGGCGAAGGTGCAGTGCTCGGCGATCTTGCAGTTCAGCGCCAGGCCGATCAGGATCGAGGATTCCACGGCCTTCTTGTTGACCACGGGCAGCACGCCGGGCAGGCCCAGGCAGACTTCGTTGACGTTGGAGTTGGGTTCGTCGCCGAAGACGTTGGGCGCGGAGGAGAACATCTTCGTCTTGGTGTTCAGCTCGACGTGGACCTCGAACCCCAGGACGGGATCGTACTTTTCCATGGCTTCCTCGAAGCTCAGGATGGTGTCAACGCTCATTAGTTTGCCTCCTTGGCTGCGGTCGATGCGAGGGCCGGTGCCTTGTCCAGCACGGGGCCGCCCCACTGCTCTTCAAGCAGGGATTCCAGCACGGCGCCGACGCGGTACAGGCGGGCGTCCTCGCGGGCGGGGGCCAGGAACTGGATGCCGACGGGCAGGCCGTCTTCATCGGCGAGGCCGCCGGGAAGGGTCAGGCCGGGGACGCCGGCCATGTTGGCGGGGATCGTGGCGATGTCGTTCAGGTACATGGCCAGCGGATCATCCAGCTTCTCGCCGAGCTTGAACGCCGTGACGGGCGAGGTCGGGGAGATCAGCACGTCTGCCTGCGCGAAGGCGGCATCGAAGTCGCGCTGGATCAGGGTGCGCACCTTCTGGGCCGAGCCGTAGTAGGCGTCGTAGTAGCCGGCGGACAGTGCGTAGGTGCCCAGTATGATGCGGCGCTTGACCTCGTCGCCGAAGCCGGCGGCGCGCGTGGCGCCCATGACGCGTTCAATGGTAAGCGGGCCCTCGGCGGGCAGGGTGCGCGAACCAAACCGTACGCCGTCGAACTTGGCAAGGTTGGAGGACGCCTCACTCGGCATGATCAGGTAGTAGGCACCCAAGGCGTAGCCGAAGTTGGGGCAGGAGACCTCAACGATCTCTGCGCCGGCATTGCGCAAGAGCTCGAGGGACTCGTTGAAGCGGTTTTCGACGCCAGGCTGGAAGCCTTCGCCGTGCAGCTCCTTGATGACGCCGATCTTCATGCCCTTGACGTTTCCGATGCGGGCGGCGTCGGCCAGGCCGGTGGAGGGGTCGGTCAGCGAGGTGGAGTCGAAGGGGTCGTGGCCGCCGATGACTTCCTGCAGCAGTGCCGAGTCCAGGACCGTGCGCGAGACCGGGCCGATCTGGTCGAGGGAGGAGGCCATGGCGATGGCGCCGTAGCGGGACACCGCACCGTAGGTGGGCTTGACGCCGACGGTGCCGGTGACCGCACCGGGCTGGCGGATGGAACCGCCGGTGTCGGTGCCCAGCGCCAGGGGCGCCTCGAAGGCTGCAACAGCCGCAGCCGAGCCGCCGCCGGAACCGCCGGGGATGCGGTCCAGGTCCCACGGGTTGCGGGTGGGGCCGTAGGCGGAGTGCTCCGTGGAGGAGCCCATGGCGAATTCATCAAGGTTGGTCTTGCCCAGCATGGGCATGCGGGCGGCACGGATCTTCTTGATGACCGTGGCGTCGTAGGGGCTCATCCAGCCCTCGAGGATCTTGGAGCCGGCCGTGGTGGGCTGGCCCTTGGTGACGATCAGGTCCTTGATGGCGATCGGGACGCCGGCGAGTTCGTGCAGTTCCTCGCCCGCGGCACGGCGTGCGTCGACGTCCGCCGCGACGGCGAGCGCCTCTTCGGCGTTGACGTGCAGGAAGGCGTGGACGCCGCGCTCCCCGCCGTCGACCTCGGCGATGCGGTCCAGGTGGGCCTGCACCAGTTCAACGGAGGTGACCTCTCCGGCGGCCAGCTTGGCGGCCATGGAGGCCGCGCTGGAACGAATCAGTTCAGAAGCACTCATGGATTAGCTCTCCTCCAGAATTGCGGGGACCTTGAAGCGGCCGTCTGCGGCATCCGGGGCGCCGGACAGCGCCTCCTCCACAGTGAGCACGTGGCCCACCACGTCCTCGCGCATGACGTTGGTCAGCGGAATCGGGTGCGAAGTTGCGGGCACATCAGCCCCTGCAGCCTCGCTGACGCTCTTGACTGAATCCACAATCACAGCCAGCTCTGTGGCCATGCGGTCCAGTTCCTCGTCGTTCATCTCGATGTGAGCGAGTTGCGCCAGATGCGCCACGTCGTCACGGTTGATCGCAGCCATGGATCTCCCCTGCAAAAAAGAAAAAGTTGTCGCTACTAGCTTAGTCGCCCGGGACCGACAACATTTTCAGGCGTTGCACGTCACAAAAGCTCCCGCCGCGAGTCACACGTCACGATTCGGCAACGACGTCCAAAATTTGGACTGAAACGTTGTGTTTTATTTGTTAGTACAGTTTACTAACATTCATGACATCAACACGAGCCCGCCTGCGGACAGGCCCAGAAGGCACCGCCAGCCTGCCGTCCGACGGACGCGCACACAACCTCGCTCTCGTGCTGCGCACCCTCCACGCAGCCGGAGCCATGAGCAGGGCGGACCTCTCCCGCGCACTGGGCCTGACGCGCGTCACGATCTCCGACCTTGTCACCGAGCTCATCGCCCGGGGCCACGCCGTGGAGCTGGGACAGTCCGACGAAGTACGACCCGGCAAGCCGTCAATCCTGGTGGACATCAACCGCCGCGGACGCCAGATCGTGGGCCTGGACCTGACGGAAAACCATATCCTGCGCGCCGCCGTGATGGACCTCGACGGCACCATGCTGGCCCGCACCGACCGTGCCATCACCACCGAAAACGGTGCCGAACTGACGGCCCTGGTCACGGAACTGGCCGTCACCGCCGTCGGAATGGCGACCGCACCCCTGCTGGGGATCGGCGTCGGCACCCCAGGCATTGTCGACTCCGACGGAGTGGTCACAACGGCACCGAACCTTGGCTGGACCGATGTGCCGCTGGGCGCCCTCATCCAGGAAGCCACGGGCCTGCCCACCCTGGTCCGCAACGACGCCGACGCAGCGCTGCACGGCGAATACACGTTTGGCCAAGGAAGCGACGACATGATCTTGGTCCGTGTAGGCCGCGGCGTGGGTTCCTCACTCATGGTGGGCGGTGTCCGCGCCCGCGGTGCCCACCACGCAGCCGGCGAAATCGGCCACGTCACCGTGGGCACGGATGGCGGGACCATGTGCCGCTGCGGACGCACCGGGTGCCTGGAAACCTGGCTTTCCGTCCCCGCACTCGAAACCGCCCTTGCCGCAGCCGCGCTTGCCGAGGACCCCGACGGCGCCACCCGGGACGTCATGCGCGTCGCCGGCGAACGACTTGCCATTTCCCTCGCCCCGATTGTGGCGGCCATCGATGTGGAGGAGATTGTCCTCTGCGGCCCGGCCGCCCTTCTGGATGGGACGCTGATCGACAGCGTCCGCGAAACACTCGCCTTGCGGGTGCTTCCCGTCATACCTCCCCCAACAACTGTTCGCCTAGCGCAGGAGCCGGAAAACACGGTTCTGCGCGGCACGGCCGTCATGGTCCTGTCCAGTCAGCTGGGGGTGGAATAAAGCATCACCCCGATCATCGGATTCCCGTTCAATAAGCACCACACCATTCACTAATGGCCGAAGCGGTCCATTGACGAAAGAGGCACCTGCATGAAGAAGAAGTTCCTGGGAATTGCGGCCATCACGGTTGCAGCCCTGACCCTGTCCGCCTGTGGAGGCGGCACGGATAATTCCTCCGGCAAACCGGAGGACAATGCCAACCGTTCCATCACCCTGTGGCTCGCCGGCGGCGACACCTCTGATGAACTGCGCACTTACCTGACGGACACGTTCAAGACCAAGACCGGCGCCACCTTGAAGATCGAGGAGCAGGCCTGGGGTGACCTCGTCACCAAGATGTCTACCGCACTGCCCGACGAAAACAACACCCCGGACGTAGTGGAAATGGGCAACACCCAGTCCCCCACGTTCACCAACGTCGGCGCCTTTACCGACATCTCCGACATGTACGACGAACTGGGCGGCGACAAGCTCCTGCCGTCCTTCGTTGAGGCAGGTTCCGTAGACGGCAAGAAGTACACGCTCCCTTACTACTTCGGTTCGCGCTACATGTTCACCCGCAAGGATGTCTGGAAGGAAGCCGGCGTCGAGACTCCCAAGACGCTGGACGAGTTCAACACGGCAGTTGCCACCATCTCCGAGAAGAACCCGCGCGACATCAAGAACTTCTCGGGTCTGTTCCTGGGCGGCCAGGACTGGCGCAACGGCGTTTCCTGGATCTTCGCCAACGGCGGTGACCTCGCCAAGCAGGTGGACGGCAAGTGGGTTTCCACCCTGTCCGACCCCAACACGCTGAAGGGCCTGACCCAGCTGCAGGACCTGTACAAGAACGCTTCCAAGGCTCCGTCGGATGCCAAGGATGCCGCTCCGTGGCTGTACCTGAACGACTCCGACCAGATCATGGAAGAGGACAAGGCAGTTGGCCAGACCAGCCTTGCCTCCGCCACCATCATGGCTCCGGGTTGGGCCCACTGGTCCATTGGCGACCTGACGAAGGATGCCGAAAGCGGCAAGGACGTTCGCACCTGGAACGATGACACCTTCGGCACCCTGGTTCTTCCCGGCAACGACGGCAAGCCCGCTCCCGTGCTCGCCGGCGGTTCCAACATCGGCATTTCCGCCAAGTCCAAGAACCAGGACCTGGCCAAGGACCTCATGCGCATCATCTTTTCCGAGGAATACCAGAACATGCTCGGTGGTGCAGGCCTCGGCCCCGGCAACCTGGACTACGTGAACTCACTCGGTGACGACCAGTTCGCCAAGGCTGCCATCGAATCTGCCTCCAACTCCAAGCTGACCCCCGCCGCTCCCGGCTGGGCCGCCGTTGAGACCTCACTGGTCCTGGAAGAATTCTTCGGCAAGATCAAGGACTCGACTGACCTGTCCGCACTGGCCATGCAGTACGACGAGCGCATCACCCCGCAGTTGAACCTCAAGTAGCAACAGACTGCCATTCGTGGTGACCGGGGCCGACAGGCCCCGGTCACCATATCTTTGCCACCGGCGGACCGCCATCCGCCACTGGCACCTTCACCACCGGCACCACCGAGTTGCCACAGCTGCATGAACCACGGCCACAGCCGTCACGAAAGGCCCTCTATGTCAACGGACGCCAAAGCGCCCACTGCCGCACCCGTCCGCGGCGGGCGCACTCCCGAGCCAAGCGTCGTTATCCGACGCAGCAAACAAAACAAGGCTCCCCTATTCCTGATCCTGCCCACCATCATCGTCCTGGTGGCTGCCCTGGGTTACCCTGTCGGATGGCAGCTTGTCACGAGCTTCAAGAAGTTCGGACTCAAGCAGCAGTTCGGCGTTCCCGCCGAATTCGTGGGCTTTGAGAACTACATCACGCTGCTGACGAGCTCGGAACTGTGGGTTGTTGTTGGCCGATCGCTGCTGTTCTGCCTCGTAGCCGCCTCCTTGACAGTGTCCATCGGCGGCCTGCTCGCCCTGCTCATGCAGCGGGTGGGCACCGCCGGACGGCTCATCCTGCAGGTTTCCATGCTGCTGGCCTGGGCCATGCCCGTGGTCGCGGCCATGACCGTCTGGGTCTGGCTGATCGACTGGCGCCGCGGCGTCCTGAACTGGCTCCTTGTCCGCATGGGCGTCGATGCCGAAGGCCACAATTGGCTGGCCGAGCCCCTCACCTTCTTCATGATCGCCATCATCATCGTGGTCTGGATGAGTGTGCCCTTCGTGGCCCTGAGCATCTACGCCGGCCTGACCCAGATCTCCGGCGAGGTTCTGGAAGCCGCCGCCATGGACGGTGCCACCGGCTGGCAGCGCACCCGCCACATCATCCTCCCGCTGATCACCCCCGTCCTGTCGATCGTGCTGCTGCTCCAGCTGATCTGGGACCTGCGCGTGTTCACCCAAATCAAGCTCCTGCAGGATGCAGGCGGTTTTGCCAACGAAACAAACTTGCTGGGCACGTACATCTACCAGCTCGGCGTCGGATCCGGCGACTACGGCATGGCGAGCGCCGTGTCCGTGTTCATGCTGATCCTGACCATCGCCATCAGCTGGTACTACGTCCGTTCCCTCATGAAGGAAGAAAACTAACATGCGGCGCAAGTCAATCGTCACCGGACTCCTCACTGCACTGGCTGTGGTCATTGCCCTCATCTGGGTCTTCCCGGTCTACTGGATGTTCAACTCATCCCTGTTGCCCAACTCGGTCCTGCAGTCCACCACCCCAACCTTCCTGCCCGTCGGCGGCTCGCTGGACAACTTCAGGGCCGCCCTGGCCGACGGCACCTTCTTCACGGCCCTCGGTGTCTCCCTGACTGTCACGCTCAGCACGGTGGTGGCCGTGCTGATCATCGCCTTCCTCGGCGCCCTGGCCATCAGCCGCTTCAAGTTCAAGGGCCGCAAGTCCTTCATCCTGGCCCTGCTGCTCATCCAGATGCTGCCAGCCGAAGGCATGTTCATCGCCCAGTACAAGATGATGAGCTCCGTGGGCCTGCTCAACAACCTCATGGGCATGACCCTGCTGTACACGGCCGCCGTCGTTCCGTTCACCGTCTGGATGCTGCGCGGCTTCGTCGCCGGCGTCCCGGCCGAGCTGGAGGAGGCCGCCATGGTGGACGGTCTCTCCCGCACCCAGGCGTTCCTGAAGATCACGTTCCCGCTGCTGGCACCGGGCCTGGTTGCCTCCGGCGTCTACGCCTTCCTGCAGGCCTGGAACGAATTCACGGTGGCCCTGGTCATCATGACCGAGAACCAGATGAAGACGCTGCCGCTGTGGCTGCGCGGCTTCGTCCAGGCGTCAGCCACCCGTGAAACCGACTGGGGCATGGTCATGGCCGCCTCGATGCTGGTGGCCGTCCCCGTCATCATCTTCTTCCTTATTGTCCAGGGCAAGATGAGCTCCGGCCTGGTCAGCGGCGCGGTGAAGGGATGACCGCCGTCGACGTCCGGCACCTTGCCGCGGGAACGCTGATGCCCGGTTTTGTGGGCACCTCCGCCCCGGCCTGGCTTCTTGACGCGTTCGACGGCGGCCTGGCTGCGGTGTGCCTGTTTGGCACCAACCTGGTCTCGTGGGAGCAGCTCGGGGAACTGTGTGCGCAGCTGCGCGAACGATTCCCCCACGCACTGCTGTCGGTGGATGAGGAGGGTGGCGATGTCACCCGCCTGCACTACCTGGACGGTTCCAACCAGCCGGGGAACGCGGTCCTGGGCCGGATCGACGATGCCCGGGCAACGTCGTCGGCCGCTGCAGCCATCGGTGCGGAACTGGCGTCTTTTGGCATCAACCTGAACCTTGCACCGGACGCGGACGTCAACTCAGCCGATGAAAACCCCGTGATCGGCGTCCGCAGCTTCGGCGCGGACGCCGATCACGTGGCCCGGCACACCGTGGCCTGGGTGGAGGGCCTGCAGCAGGCCGGCGTTGCCGCCTGCGCCAAGCACTTCCCCGGCCACGGCGACACGACCTCCGATTCACACCTGGCACTTCCCCGGGTCTCCGCTTCGGCGCAAACCCTCGCCGGGCGTGAATTGGAGCCCTTCCGCGCGGCAGCCGCCGCCGGTGTTGCCTCCATCATGACCAGCCACATCGTGGTCGACGCCCTGGACCCGGACAACCCCGCCACGTTCTCCAAGATCGTGCTGCAGGATGTTCTGCGCGGCCAGCTCGGCTTCGACGGCGCCGTGGTCACGGACGCCCTCGACATGGTGGGCGCCTCCGGTGAGATCGGCATCCCGGCGGCCGCCGTGCGCGCCCTGACAGCCGGCGCCGACCTGCTGTGCATCGGCTCTGAAACCACGGCTGAGGAATACCAGGCCGTGCTCGACGGCGTGGTGGACGCTGTCGCCAACGGCACCCTGGCGCTGACCCGCCTCCGGGAAGCCGCCAACCGGGTGGCCAGGCTTGCTGCGGACTTCCCCGCCCGCGGCGGTGCCTTTGCCGGAGCCCTGTCGGGTGCCGCGATCCCGGATCCCGCCGCGATCCGCAGCACTTTCCAGTTCTCAAGCGACGCCCAAGGCTGGTTGGAAGACCTGTCTCCCGCCGCCGTCGTGCAGCTTGAGACGGAAACCAACTACGCTGTGGGCACTGTCCCGTGGGGCCCGGCCGCGACCGGGCGCACCGTGCCGGTTGAGGGCGTGGCTCCGGGCCAGAAGGTGGCTGTTGCCGGCCGCGGTCTGGATGCCGGGCATCCGGCGTGGGTGCTCGCGGACGACCTTCGCTCGGCCGGGCACAACACCATTGTGGTGGAGTGCGGCTGGCCGCGCGGCGGCGCAGATATTGTCACCTACGGCGCTTCGCTGGCCGTTTCGGCGGCACTGGTGGACCTGCTGCTGTAACGCAGCTCCACCCACAACAGGCTTTCCACGGACCCCGCCCTTCCCCCTGGCACCAATGGTCCGTGGAGGGCCTGTCGTGGTTTAGCCGCCCTTCCCCGGCTCTCCCCCGACGCCGCATCACATAATCGCCCTTTTTCACCGACGCTGCATCACATAAATACCAAGATTCACCGACGCCGCATCAACTGCAGTTCCATGCGGTAGACGCGCAGCATCTTGCCGTTCTCCGGAACTGGCCAGTCCCGCTCTGGAACGCGTGTGAAGCCCATTTTTTGGTACAGGGCGTGGGCATTGTGCCAGTCGTCCCCGGTGGTCAGGCTGACGGCATGGATTCCTTCCGTGGCGCGGGCCTGTTCGAGGATGGCTTCCACCATGGCCCGGCCGGCACCGCTGCGCTGCACTGTCGGATCAACCACCAGCAGCCGAAACTCGAGCTCGCCGGGCATCGCAATGTCAGCCCATTCATCACCATTGACGGCCAGGGTTGCCGATCCGACCACAGCGCCGTCGCGCTCGGCAACGATCATTTCTGCCACGGCGGCCCGCTCGCCCACGCGCAGGATTTTCTGCATGTACGGATACTCGATGCTGTCGAAATACCCCGCGCCCAAGTAGGCATCGGCCGTGATTCGGGCAACCTCTGAGTAGTCTGATTCTCGGATGGGGCGGACTGTGGTGCTCATGCGCGGTTGTTCCCTGGTTTCATTCTGGTGCGTTGTCGGACCGGTTCCGGCCCCCAACTATTTTCCACTATCCCGGGCCGTGCGGCGACCCGGGCCAACCCGGGCCGGCCTCCTCTTATCATTTGGACACCTACCGCGACTTCAGACGCCCTGCAAAAATCTTTCGGACACCAAACGTGAGTAAAACCGCGGCGAAGCCACAGGAGGTGTCCGAATGAATCCTGATCCCGCCACGAAGCCACCGGAGGTGTCCAAATAATCCCTGATCCCGCTACGACGCCACAGGAGGTGTCCAAATGAACCCTGGTCACGCCACGAAAGCACAGGAGGTGTCCAAATGATCAGCCTCCGTGCCACTTTTGCCCCGCACCCAGAGGAAACCACGCCTGCACCAATTCATTTGGACACCTACCGCGACTTCAGACGCCCTGCAAAAATCTTTCGGACACCAAACGTGAGTAAAACCGCGGCGAAGCCACAGGAGGTGTCCGAATAAATCCTGATCCCGCCACGAAGCCACAGGAGGTGTCCAAATGATTCGTCGGTGAAACCAAGGCGCCATTCAACGGCAGATTGCACCCACCCTTGTGGATAACCCATCGAAATCCGGCCGGGCACCCGATCGCGTGGGGAAGAATCTGCTTATGGCACCACGATCTCCACTCCCCCAGGAGCTGGCAGGCCGATCCTTCACATACCGTCAGGGACTGGCCGCCGGCGCATCGCCGAGCCGCATGCGCTCGGGCGACCTCGCCATTCCAAGTCGCGAGATTCGGGTCCCGCTCGGGGCACGGCAGCAATTGTTGGACAGGGTCCGTCCATACGCGGCGTTGAGTCCCGGCAGCAGCATCTCCCACCTGACAGCCGCCCGATTGCACGGGATGCCGCTGCCATGGTTCGACGATGACATCAAAACTGTACATTTGACCCGGCCAGCCGGCATGAGAAAACCTCGCAGGAACAATGTCACCGGCTACAGCCTCAAGCTCCCTGACGAAGACGTCTTGGAGATCGACGGCGTGCGGGTCACCACACCGGAGCGAACCTTTCTCGACCTCGCCAACCTTTTGGAACCAGATGACCTCGTGGCGGTTGCCGACTTCTTGATCTGTGAACACAACCGCCCCTTTGAACCGCGCAAGTACCCCGTCGTCCCGGAGGCAGTGCTGCGGCGCTATGTCGGCAGCCGGAACCACGTCCGCGGCCTCCGTCGGGCCAGGCAGGCAGTGGCTCTCATGCGGGTCGGCGTAGATTCACCCCCTGAAACAAAGCTCCGGTTGTTGTTGCGCCGCGCCGGCCTGCCCGAGTTCACCACCAACTTCGCAATACCGGGCGACCCCGCGGTGTGGCCAGACCTTGCCTGCAAGGAATACAAGACCAGCGGCCAATACGAGGGAGAAATCCACAAAACCACGCAAAAGCAACTCTTCGACCGGAATCGCGACGAACGTTCGACCCAGCGAGGGTGGCTGCAGGTCAAGGTATACAGCGCCGACATGCGCAAAGGCGACGCCCACGTTGTGGAGATGTTCAAGCGGGCCCTTCGCCTGCAGGGATGGCCGGGGTAGCCCCGACAAAAAGAATCAAGTCGGCGGCACACAAGAGCGTGTCACATGGCGAAACTTCGTGGTTCAAACACACGGGGAAGGCGGCACGAAGCCGGTGGTTCAACCACACACGACAGGCGGCGCGAAGCCTGGAAGTCAGGAACAAGCGGTAAGCATTCGGCAGGTGGCGCGAAGCCTGGAAGTCAGGCACGCAGCAGCCACGTGAACCGAAACCTTTGGGTTCACGCCCACACGGCAGGTGCGGACCCGAAGCCGAGCGCCGGCACATCAAGGCGGGCAACCACCCCGGGAATTGCCGCGGGCCACGCCAGCCGATGCCCGGGCCCCCAGGCCGTGGCCTCAGGCACCAGCTCTGCGGGGCCGGGCGACGACGGCGGTGGTGCGCCGGGTTCGGAAGGCGCAGTCCGCATGAGCTCCAAGGCCGTCCTTGCCAGCGACAGCCGGGCATTGCGCACCGCCCCGTCCAGCCGACCGCGCCAGGCATCGACGGCCGCGGCAGCACACAGGTACCCTGTTGCGTGGTCGAGTGCCTGCACCGGCAGCGGATGCGGCGCGGCCGAGCCAAAATGCACCATCCCCGCGTGCGCGATCCCGCAGCTCATCTGCACCAGCGAATCAAAGCCGCGCCGCCGCGCCCACGGCCCGCTCCACCCGTAGGCGTCCAGTGCTATGTTCACCAGTCCCGGATGCCGCTCGGCAAGCCAGGACTCGGACAGTCCCAGCCGGTCCAGCGCGTCCGGGCGATAGCCGTGGATGAACACATCCGCCCCGTCCAGCAGTTCGTGCAACGCCGCCAGCCCGCCGGAAGTCTTCAGGTCCAGGCGGGCGCAGCGCTTGCCCGCGGTCAACTCAGCCTCCAGTGCGGGCTCCTGCCAACCGGGCGGATCGATCCGCAGCACCTCCGCCCCGTACATGGCCAAAAAACGCGTCGCCACCGGCCCGGCAATGACGCGCGTCAAATCCAGCACCCGCACACCCTCCAGCGGACGCGCCGCAGTGGCCGGCCGGGAGTGTCGCCGCCCGGCGCCGTCGTCCGCAAAACGCTCCGAACCCCAGGCGACCAGCGGCTCCGCAGCCACCGCCCGGCCCTGCGGATGCGCCAGCCACTGCGCCGGCGAGCGCATCTCCGCAGCACAGCCGCCAGCGGAAACCATGGCCGTCTCGAGTTCCTCCCCGTTCCAATGTGCGACGGCGGAGGCAACGGTTTCGCGGTTGGCGCCGGCTTCCAGCCCCAGCACCTTGAGTGCCGCGGCGCGGTGGTGGGGCGCGTTGGTGTGGAGCCGGATCCAGCCGTCGGCGCAGGAGTAGTCGCCGGCGACGGCATCCCAGGCAGGCGGCAGTTCCCAGCCGTCGGGCTGGAACGACATCCCGAACCACAGGGAGGCACGGCCACGGTCGACGGTGATGGTGGAGGGCGAGGCGCCATGGTGCCGGGCCAGCCTGGCCACGGCGGCTGTGGCCTCGGCGATGGCCGAGACAGCCAGCCCGGTCACGTCAAAGGCGGACGGCAGGGTGGCCGTTCCAGTCATTTGCACGCCTGGGGGCGGCAGGAATTTTCCGTACTTCACGTCCATGCCACCAGCGTACGCCCGGCGGGATCCTGCCGGCTGGGTTGATGCCCTGAGGGTTCGCGGCGGGGCCGGGCGGTGCCCAATGCGTCAGTGTCAGGGCCCCGGAAGGATGATGCGGGCAGGGTCAGCTGCGCTGGAGCAGGTCCAGGGCGTGGCGCTCCACATAATCGAGCGCCAGGCGCACGGCGCCAAGGGTGACTATGGCGTCGCCCAGCGTGGAAACGGCAACGCGCGGAGGGTTGGGCATGAAACGTGCCAGTTCCGTTTCAAGGGGGTCCAACAGCACGGCCGCCGACTGTGCGACGGCCCCGCCGATCACCACGACTTCCGGGTCCATGAGCGTTGCCACGACGGCGATGACGCGGGCCATCCGCCGGGCGATGTCATCCAGGATCCGGCATGCGACAGTGTCTCCCGCCGCGGCTGCGGCGAAAACGTCCTCGGCGCTTGGGCCGGCGGCTGCCATCTTCGAGCCCGCGGTTTTGGTGCCGGCGGACTCGGACAGCAGGGTCTGCGGCGCGCCGGAGCGGCATGCCTCAACGGCCATCTCCCGGGCCAGTGCGGCGATGCCCGCGGGGGTGCCCACGCCGTCGACCAGCTCCAACAGGCCAACCTCGCCGCTGCGCCCGAAGGCCCCGTGCAGCAGCCGCCCGGACTCCAGCAGGCCAAAGCCGATGCGTTCGCCGGCCAGCATGACGGCCAGGTCCGGCACGTCCGCGCCCGCGCCCATCCAGTGCTCGGCCATGGCGGCCAGGTTGGCGTCGTTGCCCAGCAGGACATGCCAGCCGTAGGTCTTGTGGAGATGTTCGGGGACCCCGATGTCCAGGTGCTTCCAAAAGTCCTGCCCCCGCGGGATGGCTCCCGACCGGTCTATGGGCGCGGCGATGCCGATCCCGGCCACAAGCACGGATTCCGGGGCAGCGCCGGCATCGGCCAGCGCCTGCCGGACGGCGGAGTCGATGCTGGCCAGGCGCCTGCTGTCCGGGGCCGTGAACTCGGGCAGTATCTGGGTGGTCTTTGCCAGGATGGTGCCGCGAAGGTCGGCCACGACGGCGGTGGTCTTGGCGACGCCAAAGTCCAGGCCCACCACCACTCCGGCCCGGGCGTCAAACTCAAAGACTCGGGCCGGGCGGCCCTTTTGTACGGCCACCTTGGCTGCCGGCAGTTCCCGGACCCAGCCGGCGGCGATGAGGTCATCGCAGACGGCGATCACGGTGGCCCTGGCCAGGCCCGTGGCTGCGATGAGGTCCGTGCCGTTGACGGCGCCCGAGCGCCGCATGACGCCCAGGATGGCGTTCATGTTGGTGTGCCGCAGGTGCTGGGGCGTGTTCGCCGTCAGTTCCAAGAATGCCCCTTGACGTATTGCCGTGTGATGCACATAATACTAACAGTACATAAATTTAGAGTCTAAATATAGAGCTCAAATCATCGGCCGGTGAAACGGCGCCCCGTTTCCCCGGCTACCCCGCCGTGCACGCCACGTCCGCACTTAAGGAACACCCATGACCGCTTCACCGCTCGCCGCAGTCCCTGCAGGCCCCGCCTCCGATCCCAACTGGTGGCGCCAGGCCGCCGTCTACCAGATCTACCCGCGCAGCTTTTATGACGCCAACGCCGACGGCCTCGGGGACATCAAGGGCATCACGGCCAAGGTGCCGCACCTGCGGGACCTGGGCCTGGACGCCGTCTGGCTCAGCCCCTTCTACCCCTCGGAGCTGGCCGACGGAGGCTACGACGTCGCCGACTACCGCAACGTGGACCCCCGCCTGGGCACCCTTGAGGATTTTGACGAGATGGCAGCTGCCCTGCACGCCGCCGGCATGAAGCTGATCGTGGACATCGTCCCCAACCACTCCTCCAACCAGCACGAATGGTTCCAGGAGGCACTCGCCGCTGAAAAGGGATCCGCCGCCCGCGCCCGCTACATCTTCCGCGACGGCCAGGGCGCCAACGGCGAGCTGCCGCCGTCGGACTGGACGTCCATCTTTGGCGGACCGGCCTGGACCCAGGTGCCTGACGGCCAGTGGTACCTGCACCTGTTCGCCTCCGAGCAGCCCGACTTCAACTGGGACAACCGCGAAGTGCGCGACGACTTCCTGAAGACCCTGCGATTCTGGTCCGACCGCGGCGTGGACGGCTTCCGCATCGACGTGGCCCACGCCCTGTCGAAGGACCTCAGCGAACCGCTGCCCAACAAGGCGGAACTGGAGCGTCTGGAGAAGCTGCACAACGGCTCCAACCCGCTCTGGGACCGCGACCAGGTCCACGAGATCTACGCCGAATGGCGCGCCCTGTTCAACGAGTACAACCCTCCGCGCACCGCCGTCGCCGAGGCCTGGGTGGACCAGTCCCGCCGCGCCCGCTACGCCTCCTTGGACAGCCTGGGCCAGGCCTTCAACTTTGACCTGCTCATGGCCGACTTCAACGCTGCCGCCTTCGCCGAGATCGTCACCAAGAACCTCGCCGAGTCGGCCGCCACCGGGGCATCCTCCACCTGGGTGTTCTCCAACCACGACGTCGTCCGGCACGCCACCCGCTATGGGCTGCCCGAGCTGGCGGACGGAACCAACCAGGACGGCAAGGCGTGGCTGCTGGCCGGCGGCAGCGACGCCGAGCTGGACCGGGAACTCGGCCTGCGCCGCGCCCGCGCCGCCACCCTGTTCATGCTGGGCCTGCCCGGCTCCGCCTACCTGTATCAGGGTGAAGAGCTGGGCCTTCACGAAGTGGCGCAGATTCCCGACGCCGACCGGCAGGACCCGACATTCTTCCGCAATGCCGGCGTGGAGATCGGCCGTGATGGCTGCCGTGTGCCGCTGCCGTGGACCGCGGAAGGCGCCTCGTTCGGCTTTGGCGCCGGACAGGCCCACCTGCCCCAGCCGGCCTGGTTTGGCGCCAGCGCCGCGGAGGTCCAGGACGGCGAAGAAGGTTCCACGCTGAACTTCTACCGCCAGGCCCTTGCCCTGCGCCGCGAGCTGCAGACCACCGAGGGACTGGACTGGGTCGCCAACGCCAACCCCAACGTCCTGCACTTCACCCGGCCCAACGGCTGGGCGGTCGTGGCCAACTTTGGCGGGACCGCCGTCGACCTTCCCGAGGGGAACCTGGTTCTGAGCAGCGCCCCGCTGGATGGCGGCAGGCTGTCCGCCAACGCCGCCGCCTGGCTGCTCCCCGCCGTCGCCACGGAAGCCCTGTGACGGCCCACGCGTCCCTGCGCCTGGGAATCGACATCGGCGGGACGGCCATCAAGTACGGCGTGGTGGACACGGCCACGGGCGTGCTCGCCGGTCCCATCGACCAGGTGCCCACGCCGAGCACCCCGGCGGAGGTTGCCGCCGCACTCCGCGGCATCTCCGAGACCGTCCAGAGCCTCGAGCCGGCGCCGCCGCCGAACTCCGCCGTGGGCGTGGCCTTCCCGGCCATCATCCGCCGCGGCAGGGCGTGCTCGGCGGCCAACATCAGCCAGGAGTGGCTGGGCATGGACGTCAACGCCTTCTTCGGCGCCGCCTTGGAGCGGCCCATCCATGCCCTGAACGACGCCGATGCGGCGGGTTTGGCGGAAGCGTCGCTGGGTGCCGGCCAGGGCCGGGACGGCGCCGTACTGGTGCTCACCCTGGGCACCGGCATCGGCTCGGCAATGGTCGTGGACGGGCGCCTCGTGCCCAACTACGAGCTGGGGCACCTGGAGATTGGCGGCGCGAAGGCCGAGTCCCGCGCCTCCGCCGTGGCCCGTGAACGGGACGGCCTGGACTGGACCGAGTACGCCGTGCGGCTCCAGGAATACCTGCGCCACGTGGAAATGCTGTTCTCTCCGGAACTGATCATCCTGGGCGGCGGCATCTCGGTGCGCCACGGGGACTTCCTGCCCCACGTGCAGCTCGACACCCCCGTGGTGCCGGCCGTGCTGAACAACTCCGCTGGAGTGGTGGGTGCGGCGCTGGCCGTCGTCTGAGCCGGGACACGGGACCCGGCCGCGCACGGCTACAGCCAGCCGCGCTCCCGCGTCAGCGTGAGCGCCTCCACTGTCGACGCCAGCGTCACCTCTTGGACCTGCCCCGCCGATCCCACGTCGGGGTCAAGGCCGAGGAGCCCAAATCCCACCAGCCACAGCACGACGGCGATTGCCACCGACCCTGCCACGGCGAGGCTGCGGCGCACGGCCGGCCTGGGTGACGCCGTCGCTGCGCCGGGCTGCGCGGTGTTGGCTTGTTTGGTGTTGGCTTGTTTGGTGTTGGCGCGCGGCACGGATCCGCCGGCACCCCGTGCCCCGTCTGGAGCGCTTCCCTGCCTGTCCTTTTTCGTTGCCTTGTTTCTTAACATGGCGGCGTCCCTTGTCTCGTTGGTGATGGATTTGCCATCTCCTTCGAGCCTAGAAATCTGCCCGGGTCAGAGGCAGGGCCGCGAGTCCTGTCATTCGCGGGACAAATGTCCTGTCGCCACGTCTTTCGTAGCGATTCTCCCCACAAGTTCTCAGGCATTGGACCAGCCGGGCACCCCGAATCGGGCCTCCGGGGTCCGCTTATTCAAAAATCGCGGATGGCACACGGGCAGGGAACATCATTCGGACACATTCGGCAACTTTTCACTGAGTCTCTTCTTCATTTGGACACCTCCAGTGACTTCGAGGCGGTTTTTCCCACGTTTGGTGTCCGAATGTTTTGCACAAGAGCGTCGCGAGCACATTTGCTGTCCGAATGAATTCAGCGTGACAGCCCCACCCGCGCTTGCTGTCCGAATGAAGTTTCTTCAACTGCGGGACTGCGCCGTCATCAGAAGGCTACGCCGGTTGCGGGAAGGGACACAGGCAGTCCGGCGCTCCTGTCCGCAACCACCGTCCTTTCGTGGCGCAGTTGGGCGGAAGGGGCCGCAACCGGACAGCGGCGGTGGTGCAGGAAGCTACAGCCCGGCGATGGCGGCAGCGGGCGGGCCGGAACCTTCGATGCGTGAGGTGGCGCCGATGTTGCAGACGAGCTGCCAGAGATAGCCGTCGGGATCCGTGACGGAGCCGATGTACTGGCGGTGCCCGCTGGAATGCTCGACGGTTCGGGTCCCGGTTTCCCGGCTGCCGGCCAACCGTGCGGACTGCACCAGCCGGTCCACGGCCGCCGTGGTCTTGATGGCGCAGCTGATGACGCCGTCGCTGTGCCCGCGGCCGGGTCCGGGCGCCACCAGTCCCTGGCCTGTGTTGGCAGAAAACACCTCGGCCTCGGCCAAAAACAACGTCAGGCCGGGCATTTGGATGCGGACGATGCCGTCAGTGACGGACGCATCGGACAGGCCCAGGCCGTCGCGGTAGAACGCCAGCGACGCCTTGGCGTCGGCCACAACTCGTGAAAGAACAACTCCCTCGGTATCCATGTGATCCAGCTTACCCAAGGGCAGGCGGTAACGGGCCGGTCAGGGCCGGGGCCCTACGCCTCCGGGGCGAACTTCCCCTCCAGCCCGGGAACGCAGGCGCCGGTCCAGACCGACAGGACCTCTTCGCGGGTGGGCAGCCCATTGACGGCCGGGCTCAGTTCGGGACGGTGCACCCACGCCCCGGCTTCCTCGGCGATGAGTCCGCCGGCGGCGAAGTCGTGCTCAAACAGGCCGAATTCCAGGTAGGCGTCCACCGATCCCTCGGCCACGGCGCACAGCTCCAGGGCGGCCGACCCCAGGCGGCGGAGATCGCCGAAGTTGTCCATGCGCCCGTCCAGTTCGGACACGAGCCTGCGCCGGACGTCGGCGTCATACGTCAGGGCGGTGGAAATCAAGGTGCCGCCGCGAGCCTCCACGGGGCCGCGCAGCTGCCTCACGCCCTGGGCGCCGTCGGCGCGGGTCTCGTCGAGCCATGCACCGCCGCCCAGGGAAGCAAAATACACGCGCCGCAGCGCCGGTGCGTCAACCACACCGGCGAGCCAGTCGCCGTCGGGCCCCATGACAGCAACCGAGGTGCCGTAGTAGGCGATGTTGCGGATAAAGTTCATTGTCCCGTCAAGGGGGTCGATGCTCCAGCGGTAGCCAGAAGGCTCGGCCGGAAGCGCGGGGGCTAACTCTTCACCGGTGATGACGTCGTGCGGGCGGGCCTCGGTGATGACGGCGCGGACCGCGTTCTCCGCGGCGACGTCGAAGGCGGTGACCCAGTCGGCGTCGGACGACTTCTCGGTGGCCCCAAACCCGGCGGGGTCCCGGGCGGCGAGGACGGCGGCGCCTGCGGCGGCGGCACGCAGGGCCACTTCGAGGAGTTCATCAACGCTTACGGCAGTCATGTGTTTCCCTTTGTTAGTTTTATTCGCCGGTCTCGGCAGTGTCGTCAGTGTCTTCGGTTTCCGCCGCAGCGGGTCCGTTGGCCAGCAGTTCCCGGAAGCCGTCTTCGTCCAGCACCGGGATGCCGAGCGATTCGGCCTTGTCCAGCTTGGACCCGGCGGCCTCGCCCGCCACCACGTAGGAGGTGTTCTTGGAGACCGAACCGGCCGCCTTCCCGCCACGGGTGATGATGGCCTCCTTGGCTTCGTCGCGGCTTAGCGTTGGCAGGGTCCCGGTCACCACAATGGTCAGGCCCTCAAGGGTGCGCGGCATGGATTCGTCCACGGCGTCGGCCATGAGCACCCCGGAGGCGGCCCATGCGGCCACAATCTCCTGGTGCCAGTCCACCTCAAACCACTCGATCAGTGCCTCGGCAATGATGGCCCCCACGCCATCCACGTTGGCCAGCTGCTCGCGCGCATCGGGCGCCCGCAGCGCCTCCCGGATCGCGTCCATGGTGCCATAGCGGGTGGCCAGGGCGCGCGACGCCGTGGGCCCCACATGCCTGATGGACAGCGCCACGAGCACCCGCCACAGCGGCGCCTGCTTGGCCTTTTCCAGCTCCTCGTACAGCTTCTCCGTGTTCTTGGACGCCACCGACGGCTTCTTCGCGGTCGCCTTGGTGTAGAAGTACGGGGTCAGTTCAAACACGCCCGTCCCCTCCCCCTTGGACCGCTTTTCACGCCACACCACGACGCCGGACAGGTCCAGTTGGGCGATGTCGAAGACTTGCGCTTCGCTTGCGAGGGGGCCGGGGCCGGCCGGGGTGATGATCCCGCCGTTCTCCGCCGGGTCCGGGCCGGGGCCCGTGGTCAGCGCCATGGCCGCCTCATAGCCGAGCGCCTCAATGTCGAAGCCTCCGCGGCCGGCCAGGTGTGCCACGCGCTCGGTCAGCTGGATGGGGCAGGACTTGGCGTTGGGGCACCGGATGTCGATGTCGCCCTCCTTGGCCGGCGCCAGTTCCGTGCCGCAGGACGGGCAGTGCGTGGGCATGATGAAATCGCGCACCGGCGGATCCTGGGCATCGCGCAGGGCCATGACCGGCCCCACGATTTCCGGGATGACGTCCCCGGCCTTGCGCAGCACCACGATGTCGCCGATCTTCACGCCCTTGGCCTTGACCACGTCCTGGTTGTGCAGGGTTGCCCGTTCCACCACGGACCCGGCCACCTTCACCGGCTCCATGATCCCGAACGGGGTCACACGCCCGGTGCGGCCCACCTGGACCTGGATGTCCAGCAGCTTCGTGTGGACCTCTTCCGGGGGGTACTTGTAGGCGACTGACCAGCGGGGCACGCGGGAGGTGTGTCCCAGCGCCCGCTGGGTTTCAAGATCGTCCACCTTGACCACGATGCCGTCAATTTCGTGGATGAGGTCGTGGCGGTGTTCGCCGCAGTGCGCGATGAAATCCATGACCTCCGGCAGCGTGTCCAGCACCTTGTAATAGGGGCTGATCGGCATCCCCCACGATTTCAGCAGCTCATACGTCTGCGATTGCGTGGCGGTGGAGAGGCCCTCGCGCGCGCCGATGCCATGCACAAACATGCTCAGCGGGCGCTTGGCGGTCTCCGCCGGGTCCTTCTGGCGCAGCGAACCCGCCGCAGTGTTCCGCGGGTTCGCGTAGGGCGCCTTGCCGGCGGCAACCATGGCCTCGTTCAGCACGGCAAAGTCCTTGGCGCCAATGAACACCTCGCCGCGGATCTCCACCTCGGCCGGGAAATTTGTGCCCTTCAGACGCTGCGGAATGTCCTTGATGGTTGCCACATTGTGGGTGACGTCCTCGCCCGTGGTGCCGTCGCCGCGCGTTGCGGCCCGCACCAGCACGCCGTCGCGGTACAAAAGGTTCACGGCCAGGCCGTCAATCTTCAGCTCCGTCAGCCATTGCGGCGCCTTCCTGCCCTGCTTCTCCACGGATGCGGCAGCCCGCACCAGCCAGGCCTCCAGTTCCTCGAGGGAGAAGACGTCCTCCAGGGAGTACATGCGTGCAAGATGGTCGACGGCGGCAAACGCCACCGAGACGTCCCCGCCGACCTGCTGGGTTGGTGAATCGCCTGTGACGAGCTCCGGGTGCAGGGCCTCCAGCTTCTCCAGCTCGCTGTAGAGGAGGTCAAATTCGGCATCGCTGGCCAGCGGGGCGTCGTCGTTGTAGTAGGCGGCGCGGTACTTCTGGACCAGGTCCACCAGCTCGCCGTAGCGTTCCCGGACCGCTCCTGACGGCACGGCGTCCGTGTCGGCGGAAGGGGCTGTGCCGTCCGCCGGGGCCCCGGCGGCGGGGGCGGTGCCGGCATCGACGCCGCCGGGTGCGTTCACGGCGTGGCTGCTGGAAAGTTCAAGGGATTCGTTGCTGTCGCGGTTCACCCCTCCATCTTGCCCCAAGGCTCCCACAAAATGCACCACCGGGGGCTTAAACGACAAACCCGCAGGTGTGGCTGATCGATCAATGCGAATCCATTGATCCAACAGCCACCGCTGCGGGCGGGCCGGCGTCCGAAGACTAGTGCGCGGAGGTCTTTTCCTGCTCGGCCTTCTGCTTCTTGACCGTCTGCTTGACCTGCTCCAGGTCGGTGACAA
>NZ_JADHDY010000050.1 GCF_016820535.1 Sporosarcina beigongshangi
AACCAACCGACGATCTGAAAACTATCAAGACCGCCTACCGCCGCCTGGCGCGCAAATATCACCCCGACGTCAGTAAAGAAAGCGATGCCGAAGCCAAATTCAAGGATCTCGCCGAAGCCTGGGAAGTCCTGAAAGATGAGCAGCGGCGCGCCGAATACGATCAGCTCTGGCAGCATCGCAACGATCCCGGCTTCGGTCGCCAGCAGCAGACACACGAGCAGAGCTACAGCCAGCAAGATTTCGACGACATCTTCTCCTCCATGTTTGGCCAGCAGGCGCATCAGCGTCGCCGCCAGCATGCCGCCCGCGGCCACGATCTGGAGATCGAAGTGGCGGTATTCCTTGAAGAGACGCTGGCCGAGCAGACGCGCACCATCAGCTATAACCTGCCGGTGTACAACGTGTTTGGCATGATCGAAAGT
>NZ_JADHDY010000051.1 GCF_016820535.1 Sporosarcina beigongshangi
CTAGTGCGCGGAGGTCTTTTCCTGCTCGGCCTTCTGCTTCTTGACCGTCTGCTTGACCTGCTCCAGGTCGGTGACAACCTTCTTGAGCTGGTTCTTGGAGTTCGGCCATTCCGAGTTGCGGAAACGATCAGCGTCGTTACCGTTCCACTGGACGTTCTGAACCTTGTTGTTCACCAGGTTGGAGGCTTCCTCGATCTTCTGGATCGCCTGATCCAGCTTGGAGATGAGGTCCTGCATGTCCTGGGGGTTGCTACCGAGGAATCCGTTGCTCGCCATGATGATGTTTCCTTTGCTCTGGTTGTTTGCCCTGCGGAGTTTTCCACCGGGCCGCTGGAATAAAACTAACAAGCTCCGCCGCCGGCCGTCGATGGGGAGGACTCCCCACCGC
>NZ_JADHDY010000052.1 GCF_016820535.1 Sporosarcina beigongshangi
CTGCAGGACGCCGCCAATGTGCTGCTGGCCCAGGAAGGCATCGAATCGGTTTCCGTGGTCGCGGCGGATTCACCCAGCGGCTCAGCCGCGGTTACGGACCAAGGCGTCCAGCAGGCCGGCCCTCCCGCAGACGGCTCCCCACGGCCCACCGTGGTGGCTGGGGACGTCCTCCTGCAGGGCACGCTGGGGGCCGCCGCCGACTCGGATGCCGCAGCCGCCGTCGTGCGCGAAATCCGCGCCGGCCTGGCCGACACGGTCCCCGAGGCGCTGGTGGGCGGTGTCACGGCGACCGCAATCGACACGAACGACGCCTCGATCCACGACCGCACCCTCATCATCCCCGTGGTCCTTGTGGTGATCCTGCTGATCCTGATGCTG
>NZ_JADHDY010000053.1 GCF_016820535.1 Sporosarcina beigongshangi
AAGGTGACGCCGCGCATGATGCCGGGCGTTGTCGCGCTGGGGGAAGGGGCCTGGTATAACCCGGACGCTTCACGGGTGGATCAGGCGGGCAGCATTAACGTGCTGACCACCCAGCGTCCGTCGCCGCTGGCGAAGGGGAACCCGTCGCATACCAACCTCGTCCAGGTTGAGAAGCTGTAAGGAGTAACCGATGACAACTCAGTATGGATTTTTTATTGATTCCGCCCGTTGCACCGGTTGCAAGACCTGCGAACTGGCCTGTAAGGATTACAAGAACCTGACCCCGGAGGTCAGCTTCCGCCGCATCTATGAGTATGCCGGTGGCGACTGGCAGGAGGATAACGGTGTCTGGAATCAGAACGTTTTTGCTTATTACC
>NZ_JADHDY010000054.1 GCF_016820535.1 Sporosarcina beigongshangi
TCAGGTTATCATCAGACGCGGCCGCCAGCCCCTGCTGCAGCTGCTTTTCAGCGTTAGGCAGATCGTTCTGTTCAACAAAATGCTGTGCCAGCTCGAGAGAGGCGAAGGCGCCGTAGGTATTTTTATTGTCAGCCGCGAATTTCTCCGCCCCTGACAGTACTTCTGGCGTATTCGATTTCAGCGCGGAAGTCGCCTGTTCGTAAGCCAGAGACGCGTCTCTGGCCGTATCCTGCTGATGGGAGGTCCAGTAGCGCCAGCCAACCAGCGCGCCAATCCCTAAAATCACCCCGACCGCCAGCGCTTTGCCGTTTTCGGCAAAGAAGCGCTTCAGCGCATCGACCTGATCGTTCTCGTTGTTAAAAGTTTCC
>NZ_JADHDY010000055.1 GCF_016820535.1 Sporosarcina beigongshangi
ATATTTACCCGCTTCGACCTGGTGGGTGATTTCGCGCGGTACGCCGTGCGCCCCGCCGGTCAACACGTCGCAGATGCTGGGGCCTTTGCCGCCCTGATCCCAGCCGCCTTCAACCTGATGCGCGGCGACCGCGCCGCCCCACAAAAAGTCTTTTGGAAGAGTCAATTTTTTCATCTTTGCTAATCTCTCTGAATAACTATTGCGATTGAGTCTAGCAAAGCGAAATTGAATGTCACGATATAACAAATTCCGCTAAAGGTAATATGTTACATCGAAAAAACAGGCTGTTATTTTTAGCTGATTTTGCGCGCTAATTTACGTCCCAGCGATTCAAGGATATAGATCACCGGAATTTGCGTCGTAAT
>NZ_JADHDY010000056.1 GCF_016820535.1 Sporosarcina beigongshangi
GCGTATCGGCCACCGCCGGGAACAGGAAGCTACCCTCTTCCGCCGTTTCGGCGTAATAGCGGTCAAACAGTTTACGCAAAATGCGCAGCTGTTCGTCTTGCGGAATATCATGATCGTCGACGGAAGGCTTACCCATCGCCGCCCGTAACGTCGCACGCTCCTGACGAGCCCAGGTCAGCGCCCGCTCCATCAGGACATCGGCGCCGTTGCCGATCCAGGTGACAACGCGTTCTTCTCCCGCCACCGGCAACTCCAGGGCGTAGAGGGCGTTATCAACCGCCGAGGTTAGACCCGGCGCACTGTCCACCAGCGTGCCGTCGAGATCAAACGCGATGCCGCGGATCGCCTGTAATTTATCC
>NZ_JADHDY010000057.1 GCF_016820535.1 Sporosarcina beigongshangi
CAAGCCTCCACCGTGCTCGGCTTCCTCCAAGAAAGCGACCGGCTCGCCGAAAACGGACGCATCGACACCACCATCCCCGACGCCATCGAACACGACCTCACCACCACCGCCACCACCCACAACCCCGCCGAACTGCGCGCCCTGGGCCAACGCATCCTGGCCAACCTGGACCCCGACGGCACCAAACCCTCCGACGCCGACCTCCGCGCAAAACAAGGACTCTTCTTCCGCAAACCCCGCCGCGGACTCATCGGCATCTACGGCCACTGCACCATCGAACAATACGAACACATCATGGCCACCATCAGCCACGCCACCAACCCCAACCACCACAAAGACATCAACACCATCAACACCA
>NZ_JADHDY010000058.1 GCF_016820535.1 Sporosarcina beigongshangi
GCCAAACACGTCGGGATCAATCTCCCCAAACCACAAACCACAACCAAGTGACTCAACACAGCTTGACAATTTTCGGCATGGGAGATTATGCGCAGAACCCAGCACCAGTTCAGCGCATAAGTTCCGTAGCCCACGCCGCCATGCCCATGCGCCGCCCCGGACCCCGACGAGTGCGGTCAGGTCCGGTCAGGTGAACTTATGCGCACAACTCGCGACGAGTCCTGCGCATGGGAGATTATGCGCAAAACCCAGCACCAGTTCAGCGCATAAGTTCCGTAGCCCCTCTACGTCAGGCTGGTTGTGAGTCATTCAATTCTTTTGAAGGAGCCGGCCATGTCATCCATTACGAAGGGCTAC
>NZ_JADHDY010000059.1 GCF_016820535.1 Sporosarcina beigongshangi
CTCCAGCCCCAGGATGCGACGAGCCGACATCGAGGTGCCAAACCATGCCGTCGATATGGACTCTTGGGCAAGATCAGCCTGTTATCCCCGAGGTACCTTTTATCCGTTGAGCGACGGCCATTCCACAATGTGCCGCCGGATCACTAGTCCCGACTTTCGTCCCTGCTCGAGGTGTCCCTCTCACAGTCAAGCTCCCTTGTGCACTTACACTCGATACCTGATTGCCAACCAGGCTGAGGGAACCTTTGGGCGCCTCCGTTACTTTTTAGGAGGCAACCGCCCCAGTTAAACTACCCATCAGGCACTGTCCCTGACCCGGATTACGGGCCGAAGTTAGATGTCCAAAGTGACCAGAG
>NZ_JADHDY010000006.1 GCF_016820535.1 Sporosarcina beigongshangi
TCAAGCCACGCCGAAGCGGAGGAAATCAAATGAGGCAACGTATCTGGCTACGCGGAGGTTTTCTATGAGTCAACGCGAACCCTTGACACGAAAATCCGGCAGGAGTAATGTGCAACCAAATGGTTGTAGATCAGCTGAGCGAAGACGACGTCGACCGCCTGTTCCAGGCGCTCTCGGACGGCACCCGCCGCGACATTGTCCGGCGGGTGGCCGCCGGCCCCATGTCGGTTTCGGGCCTGGCCGCCTTCTACGCCATGAGTTTTGCCGCGGTCCAAAAACATGTGGCCGTACTGGAACGCGCAACCCTTGTGACAAAGGAGAAGCGCGGACGTGAGCAGCTGGTCCGGGTGAATCCGGACGGGTTGGCGCTGGCCCGCCGGCTGCTCGATGAATTTGAGGAGATCTGGCGGCAGCGCGCCGCACGGATCACGGACCTCCTGGATGAAGCTCCCGGAGCCCAAGCAAAGGAACCATCATGACCGTCACCAGTTCCATCAAAAGTCCCGAGGCACTCACCCTCGCCATCACCGCGGAGTTTCCCGCCGCCGTCGAACGTGTCTGGCAAATCTGGGAGGACCCGCGCCAGCTGGAGCGCTGGTGGGGGCCGCCCACCTATCCGGCAACGTTTGAGGACTATGACTTCCGGCCCGGCGGTGAGGCGGCCTACTACATGACAGGCCCGGACGGCAGCCAGCCCCGCGGCTGGTGGGAATTCACGGCCATTGACGGCCCCACCCGGCTGGAGCTGAACGATGGATTTGCCGACGACGACGGCAACCGCATCGCGGACATGGGCCAGGCACTGATGGCCGTTTCGATTGCGGGCGAAGGCGGGCGCACCGTCATGACCATCACCACCACGTTTGAGAGCACCGAACAGATGGAGAAGATGCTGGCCATGGGCATGGAGGAAGGCATGGGCCTGGCAATGGGCCAGATCGACGCCATCCTGGCCGAATAGCGGCGAGCGTGCCAGCCCATCGGATGCGGTGCCTGTGCGGGCTGACCGAAAATGACGCCGATCCCGCCTCATGACGTCGATTGCGGACCACCCGCGGGGTCAATTTACGGAAATGACGCCGATTCCGCCTTATGAGCCCGGGATTTCACGCTCATAAGGTGGGATCGGGATCATTTTTGCCTGATGCCCCCGGGCGGGCCGGCGGGGCGCATCACAGGACCCGGCTTCGCCCCATGCGCCCCACCGGAGGTACGGCTGAGGGCCTCACCGGGACAGCGTCGGCTCCTGGAACAGGCCAAGAATGTTCCCGGCAGGGTCCCTGAAACGCGCCGTGACCTCGGGCGCGTCCGCCCCGACGTCCTGCACAATTACGCCTCCGTGCTCCCGCACCGCGGCAAGGGATGCGGCCATGTCTTCAACCATGATGTAAATCAATATTCCAGGCGCACCTGAGGGCTCCCGCCCCGCCACCCACACGCCGCTGACCCCGCCCACCGTGTCGTCGAAGGCGGTTGCGCCGTCTCCGCGCCGGCGGACCGACCAACCAAACGCCTGCGCATAAAAGCTTGCCGACACGCCTATGTCCAGGGCAGGCAGTTCCACATAGCAGAGCTTGCCGTTGCGATATCCACTGTCCATCACTCCTCCTTTATCACTTGATCTTCCGTGCAGGCTTCTCCGGCAGTGACGCCGGCTGCCGCGCATCCGGCACCTCGACTGCGCTGCCTGCTGCGGTGCCTGCTGCAGTTGCGGCGGAGGCCAGCTCGCGCTCAAAGCCGTCCAGCAGCCAGGTAATGCCGTCCATAAACTGGCGCCTGTCGGCTGGTGCGTCCGGGCCGGCCCCGGAGACCGTCGCAAACCCGATCGTGTAGACGTCGATGGCCTGGGCGAAGCTCCTCGCCCTCGCCTCGTCCACCCCAAGGCCTGCGAGCGCCTCAAACGTCTGCATCCCATGCGCCACCATGTTCGGTCCCGGGACGCCTGACTGCACACTGGCAACGACCATCCACGGATGGCGCTCCCCCACCTCCATGGTTCGCTGCGCGATGGCCAGCAGAGCCTCGCGCCAGTTGCCGGGCAGCTCGTCAACCACCATTTCCGCCACCACGGCATCCAGCATGCGCGCAACAAGGCCCTCTTTGCTGTCAATGAACGAATACAGGCTCATCGGGCGCCCCTGGAGCTCGGAGGCGACCCGGCGGATCGAGACCGAGTCCAGCCCCTCCCTGTCGGCAATGGCCACGGCCGCATCGACGATCGATGTGAGGCTCAGCGGCTGCCTGGTGGACTGTCGGCGCGTTGCGGGTTCCATTCTTGAACAATACTCGATACGGCGTATCGGGTTAAGTGATACACTGTATCATTCGGCGATACACCGTATCGTTTCTGCTTGGAAAGTGAGGACCCCATGACCGCCCCCTCTCAGGTGCGCGAGGACGACACCCGTCTCACGCCCGCACTCATCACGTTGGCGCTGGCCGTCATTGTCGGCACGTTTACTGTGCAGATGGATGCCACCATGGTCAATGTCGCCATGGATTCACTGCGTTCGGGCTACCACGCGCCGGTGTCCACCATCCAGTGGGTGAGCACCGCGTATCTGCTGGCCATGGCCGTTGCCGTCCCGCTGGCAGGCTGGGGCGCCGACCGCTTTGGCAGCAAACGGTTGTGGCTGGCTTCCCTCGGGGTCTTCCTTGCGGGATCCCTGGCGGGCGGCTTCGCCTGGTCTGCGCAAAGCCTGATCGCCTCCCGTGTGCTGCAGGGCCTCGCCGGCGGCCTCCTGCTTCCACTGTCCCAGGCAGTTCTTGCCCAGGCCGCCGGCCCCAACCGGATTGGCCGCCTCATGGGCCTGGTTGGCATCCCGTCCCTGCTTGGCCCCATCGTTGGCCCCATTGCGGGCGGGGCAATCGTGCAGTTTTGGGGCTGGCCGTGGATCTTCTTCATCAACATCCCCATCTGTGGGCTGGCTGTTGTCATGGCGGTCCGGGCCATGCCCCTGGGCGCCGCCCGGCGCAACGCCCGCTTTGACCTGTTTGGCTTCCTGCTGCTCTCGCCGGCGCTGGCCGGCATTGTCTACGGACTGTCCGAGGCCGGAAATCGGGGCGGGTTCGCAAGCCCGCAGGTCCTGGCGCCCCTGGGTGGGGGACTCCTGCTGGCCGCCATGTTCATCGGCCACGCCGCGACAACGCGGCGTGAGCCCCTGATCGACATCCGGGTGTTCCTTTCGCGCCAGTTCGCTGCGGCCTCCGGCCTCCTGTTTCTGCTCATCATGGGCCTGATGGGCGCCATGCTGCTGGTGCCGCTCTACTTCCAGATGGCCCGCGGCGACAGTGCCCTGCACGCCGGCCTGCTCCTGGCGCCCCAGGGGATCGGCGCAGCAATCGCGATCGCCGCATGCGCGTCCCTGGTCGACCGCATGCCCGCGGCCCCCATCGCACTCACCGGAGTCGCCTTGGCTGTTTTCGGCCTCTCGGGCCTCACTCTCCTTGGCCCCGACACGGGAGGCTGGTTCATCGCGGCTGCCCTGTTCGTGCTGGGCCTTGGCTTCGGTGCCGTCATGGTGACGGCAACCGCCGTGGCTTATCGGGGGCTCGATGCCGGGCGGATTCCACGCGCGACGAGTGCGCTGCGAATCGTGCAGCAACTCGGCGCGTCGCTGGGCGTCGCCATCCTGGCCTTGGTCCTCCAAGAAACGCTGACGCAAGCGGGCGGCAACCCTGCGTCCGTCGCTGCGGCGTTCGGTTCCACCTTCTGGTGGGCACTCGGGCTCACCGCACTTGCCCTCATTCCAGCCGCGGCGCTCCTCTTCGGCCGTCGTGCAAATGGAAACCAGGACGTGGAATAACCATGCCAGGCCAGCGAATCGGGTCAACTGTCGGCGCCGCCTTTGGGTGGCGGTACTGGTTTGTCACGGGAATTGAGGCGGTAGCACTTTTCACCGGCACCCGCATTCTCAGCGGACCGCTGGACGCACCGCAGGCCGGGGTCGCCTGGGTGTCACTGGTAGTGGGAACCCACTTCTTCGGGCGGGCCCCGCCACCATTGCCGTCGTTGCCGGCGTCGCACCCGGCGCACTTCTGCTGGCGTTCGGCTGGTGGCGGTGCAGGCCGCAAAACGCCACGGCAGCACCGCGGCTGGCGCACTGTTGGGGACCTGGGTCTATGGCGGACCGGCGGTTCTCCGGAAAGACTGGGCTGGTCCGCCCCGTCACCTGCAAGGAGTAACTGTGAAGTCCCGATTCAAGACGGCCGGTGCCGGCGCAGCCATGGCGTTGGCACTGGGGCTCACAGCCTGCGGAGGGTCCGGGACGCCGGCGGCACCCCAGGCTTCCACCACCGGGCCCGCTGCCGCAGAATCGACCGCGGCAGCGACTTTTGCAGCTTCAACGGCCGGGTGCGTGGCCGATCCCCTGGCCGTGACGGCCTATCAATTGACGGAACGGGCCAAGGAACCAGTTGATGCAGAAGCGGCTGCCGCCCTTGATGCCGCGGCAACTGCCGGATGGGCCCAGACTTCCGCCGCCGGCGCCGTCGTGGCCGTGCAGGGTCCGGGCGGATCGTGGTCAAAGGCCTACGGCCTGGCCGATCCCGGCAACGGGGTGCCGATGGCCACGGACACCCACCAGCGCATTGGATCCGTCACCAAGACATTCACGGGAACGCTCGTGCTCCAGCTGGCGGAGGCCGGCAAGCTCTCGCTCGAGGACCCCATCTCCCGCTACGCGCCGGAAGTCCCCAACGGCGCGAACATCACGCTGCGAATGCTGTTGAACATGACCAGCGGCATTTCCAGCTACACCCTCAACGACAACTTCACCCGGGAACTTTTCGCCGACCCCACCAAGACCTGGACCCCGGACCAGCTCCTGGCCATAGGTCTGGCCCTGCCGCCTCAGTTCACGCCGGGGAAGGAATTCAACTACTCCAACACCAACACCATCCTGCTGGGAAAGGTGGTTGAATCCGTTACCGGCTCAGCCTTTGCCGACGTCCTGCAGGAGCAGATCCTGGACCCGTTGGCCCTGTCCCAGACATCCATGCCGGGGGCGGACGACCCGTTCCCCGCACCGCACGCCCAGGGGTTCACCCTGCAAGGCACCGCGGCGAACGACGAGACCCCGCGCAACGCCACAGGCTGGAATCCCACATGGGCCTGGACCGCCGGGCAAATGGTGTCGACCGTCGATGACCTGCTGGTCTACGGGCGCGCCCTCGGGACGGGCCAGGGCCTGTTGGACCCGGAAGCCCAGATTGAACGGCTCAGCTCCATGGCGGCGGCAGGCGGCTACGGCCTGGCCGGCGGATGCGTGAACGGCTGGTTCGGCCACACGGGCGAACTCCCCGGATACAACACCTCCGTCTTCTACGACACCCAAACGGACACCACCGTGGCCATTCTGGCCAACAGCGACATTCCCACCGGCAACTGCACGGAATCCAAGACACCCGCGGAAAATCCAAAAGACCTGCCGTGCATGGATCCGACGCCGCGCATCCTCGCCTCCGTCTCTGCCGCGCTCGGCCGCGACTTCACCCCTCCGCGGAAACAGTGACCGGCACCAGCCGCGGCGTGCCGTTGGCGGCGCGTCTGCCGAGGGGCCCTAGATTGGACTACATGTCCCCTGACGCCGTGCGGTCCAGCCTTGGCAAATCCCTCGACCGTTCGCACGTCGTGATCCTGTGCTCAGGCCTGCTGCTGGCTTTCATCCAAGCCGCCATGATCCCGCGCGGCGGCCCCGTCCCGCCCTACCTGTGGATGTTTCCCGTGGTGGTGCTGAGCTATTTCGGGGCAGGGGTCCGGGCGTGGCACCTGCGGCCCAGCAACCACCTGGGCATGATCATGGTGTACGGCGGCTTCGCGGTATTCCTCGGCGGCCTGGTCTCTGCCGACAACGCGGTGCTGGCCACGGCTGGCGGCATCGGGGCAACGCTGGTCCTCTCCGTCATGGTGCACCTGCTCCATGCCTTCCCGTCGGGCCGGGTGCACGGGCGCATCTCCAAAACCACTGTGGCGGCTGCCTATGTGAACTCGCTGCTGCTGCAGGCTCCGGGCTACCTCTTTGTCCACGACGGCCCCGCCCCGGCACTGTTCATCGTGGAAAATTCCATGGTGTCCCAAACGGCGCAGCTGATGCAGTCCCTGCTCGGCGCCGCCATCATGGCGGCAACGGCCTTTGTCCTGGTCAGGCGGCTCCGGCAGGCCGACGGACCCCGGCGCCGGTCGCTGGCTCCGCTCTATGCCTATGGGGCCTTTGCCGTGCTCTTTGTCCCCTTGGGCGCCAACGTCCTCGCCCCGTTGCTGAACATGACCCCCGAGGGCCTCATGGCGACCCAGCTGGTGGTCGTCGGCGGGATCCCCCTGGCCTTCGCCCACGGAATCCTGCGCGGCGGGTTCGCGAAAACCGGGGAACTGGAAGAGCTGGGCTCCTGGCTCAGTTCCGCCGGCGGGACCCGGCCCGCCTTGGCCGCAGCCCTCTCACGCGCACTCGGCGACCCCTCCCTCGCGCTGTCCTTTTGGGTGCCGCGGCACGGCGTTTTCGTCACCGGCGACGGCGACATCGTGGCCCCCGCCGCACCCCAACCGGACCGCGGCACGGTCAAGGTCACGGTCGAGGGGCGCACGGTGGGCGCCATCAACTACGATTCATCGCTGATCGCCGAACCTGAGCTCGTGCGCACCGCCGGGCAGGTGGTGGCCATCGCCGTCGACCGGGAACGGTTGACTGCGGAACTGCGCGAGAGCCACGGCGCACTTCAGCGCTCGCGGGAAAGGCTCGTGGATGCCGCCGACCGCGAACGGCGCCGCATTGCCCAGGACCTGCATGACGGGCTGCAGATGCACCTGGTGCTGCTGGCCCTGGAAGCCCAGAAGCTGGCCAATGCCGCCGGCACCGACCCCGGCACCTCCGCCCGGGCCACCCAACTGCGCCACGGCATCGACTCGGCAGCCGCCGACCTGCGCCAGCTCGTCCACGCCGTCATGCCGGCGGCGCTCATCGAACGCGGCCTCTCCGCCGCCGCCGAGGACCTGGCCGACCGCCTGCCCATCCCGACCACGCTGGAACTTGACCTGGCCGGGCAGAACCTCCCGTCCGCCGTCGAAAGCACGGCGTATTTTGTCCTGGCCGAGGCATTGACCAATGCGGTCAAGCACTCGCAGGCCTCGAGTGTGCGGGTGCGCATTGTGGCTGCGGGCGGCTGGCTGCTGCTGGATGTCACGGACGACGGCGTGGGCCGGGCCGGGCTCCACGGCGGCACGGGGCTGCGCGGCATCGCGGACAGGGCCGACGTCATGGGCGGAACGTTCACCTTGGCCAGCAGGCCCGATGAAGGGACGAAGATCGTGGTGGAACTTCCATGCGGGTAGTCATCGGGGAGGACGAAACGCTGCTCCGGCACGGCCTGACGCTGGTGCTTGAAGACGGCGGCTTCGAGGTGGTGGCCGCCGCCAAGGACGCCCAGGAATTGGGGGCGGCCGTCGCCGAACACCTCCCGGACCTGGTCATCACGGACATCCGCATGCCGCCGAGCCACAGCGACGAGGGCCTGGTCGCCGCCCTGGCGATCCGCAGGCAGCACCCGGATATGGCGGTCGTGGTGCTGTCCCAGCACATGCAGCGCCGCTACGCCAGTGAGTTGCTGGCCGCATCCAACGGGAAGGTCGGCTACCTGCTCAAGCAGCGGATCGCCGACGTGGAGACGTTTCTGGCCGACCTGCACGAGGTTGCCGCCGGCGGCACGGCCCTGGACCCGGACGTGGTGGCGCTCATGGTGGCCCGGGCCAAACGCTCCGACGGTGCCGTCCGGAACCTCACGCCGCGCCAACAGGAAGTCCTCGCGTTGATGGCCGAGGGCCGCAGCAACGCCCGCATCGCCGCCGAACTGTTTCTCAGCGAAAAAGCCGTGGTGCAACACACCTCGCGCATTTACGACTCCCTCAATCTCACCCTCGACGGCGATTCCCACCGTCGGGTGCTGGCCGTCATGCGATATCTCAGCCACAGCTGAAACGGCGGCCGAACATTGCCCGGCCGGCGGCAAAGAGGGGACTTGGGTCCATTCCACCGTTGGGCCGGCAAAATTAGCATCGAGGGCATGGACAAGAATTCGAGATTCTCCCGGCTGGCTGCGGCCACCCTGTTGGCGGCCCTGCTCGCGGGAGCAGGATTGGCCGTGCCCACAGCCGCCCAGGCCGCCGACAGCCGCGACACCATCGGCACCGTAACCCCCGCGGGTGAGCTGAGCTTCGACAGCGGCTGGTACACCCGCTGGGGAATTCCGGCGGCGTTCAGCCAGGATCTGCCCGGCAACGTTGCCTCCGGTTCCAGCGGCACCTGGGTTGCCCGCTACTCCGACGTCGGACACTCGGCAATGGACTTTGGCTACCGGATTGTGGAACGCGGCGTCCCCACCGACTATTGGGTCAGCGCCCAGGCCGATGCACGGATCGAGGACGGGGTCGCCGCCGCAACCGGCACCAAGTGCGGCATCTTCTTCAAGGATCCTGACACGGGGACCACAACACCTGTTGACCCCTACAGCGACTCCCCGTACCAATGTGAAGTGACCGGCACATCCCCCGGCTCCGGCCCGTTCAAGCCCGCGTTCACAGTGCATTCCTTTGTCTGGGCCACGTCCCGGGGCCAGCTGACGCCGCACGGGAAGCTGTCGTTGGGCGACGGAAAACAGGAAGCATGGACAGCCGACTTTGTCGTGGACGGTGAATCAGCGGCAGGCGGCCCGGCCAGGGACCTGGCCGCCGGAACAACCTTGAATTGGTATGCGGCCATCCGCAACCCTGCCCCGCCCACTGACATGGCGCAGGCCAACTTCAGGTACCGGATCCTGGAAAACGGCGTCAAGACCAACTACTGGGTCATGGCAACTGCCAACAACATCAAGTCCGGAGCCCTGTACAAGCACAACGGCTCCTGCGAGATCTACATTGGCGAGCCGACATCAGAAAGTTCCCCGAAGGCCACGCTCAGCCCCTATGAATGCATCTCCAACAACGTTGACGGCGCGTACCGCAACGACTGGACCGGCGTGTTCGATGTACAGGCCGTTGCCACCAGCACCCCGCTGGGACAAATCCAGACCAACCAGCTGCTCGAGGCCGCCTGCGGACCCGCCGCCTCCGGCGAGGACTGCGGCTACATCCCCTCCAGCATGAGCTACACGACCGGTGACGAAGTCGTCGCGTCCCGCCGGATCCACAACGAGTCCGGCAAGTCCGGTGAATATTCGATCAAGTGGGCCCACACCACGGTCGCCACGCACTCGACGGAAATCACGGCGGGCATCGAGGCAAAGTACTTTGGCGTCAAGGCTTCCCTGAAAGTGGCCTACGGCTATGAATACTCGGTGGAAAACTCCCGCGAAGATGAAGTCACCATGACCATTGGCGCTGACAACACGGGCTGGATTTCCATTGCCCCGGGGCTGGTGCACATCGAGGGCGACTACGTGGTGCGTGTGGGCGGCATCATCTACCGCATCCCCAACGTCGCCTTTGATTTCCCGGCCGGAGACACCTACGACAACCTGGTGCTCCACTGCACCACCCCTGAAGGGACCGCGTGTCCCAAGACGCCGGACCCTGTGGTGGAAGGCATCGAAGATCCTGAACCCGGCACGGGGAGCACCCCCTCCGCTTCACCGCCTGCACCTGCTGCGCCGACGACCACGCCGGCGGCGGCGCCCGCAACCGCCGTCCCGACGGTTGCGACTCCGGCACCGGATCCCGCAACAACACCGGCACCCAGCTCAGCGGCCGCCGTGGTGCCCCTGTCAGCCGACAGCCCCACCACTCCACGGGCACTTCCGGTGGGCCTCGCGGCGACGGGAGTGGACGGCCCCCGCGTGCCGGCGCTGCTGGGGGTGGCGGGCGCCATGATTGCAGCGGGCCTGTTTGCCTCCACGATCCTGGCGTCCCGATCCAGGAAGTCGGGGCGCCGGTCATGATGCGCAAGCCGCAGCTGGTAGGACTTGCCATGGCCGCCGGACTGGCAGCCATGGTGGCCCTGGCGGGCTGCTCGGGCGAGGTGGACGCCGTCGACCATGCACCGGGCACGGCACAGGCCGCAGCATCCATCAACCCGGTGCTGGCAGGGGATGTCCGCAGCATTGTCACGGCGGCCATGGACAAGCACCAGCTGCAGGCCGTCATTGTGCGGGTCACGGTTGACGGGAAGGACGTCATCACCAAGGCGTTCGGGGAATCCATGCCCGGCACCCCCGCAACCACGGACATGCACTTCCGCAACGGGGCAGTCGCCATCTCCTATGTTGCGACCGCGCTGCTGCAGTTGGTTGATGAGGGCGTGGTGGGCCTGGATGACACGCTGTCCACGTGGCTGCCCGAGGTTCCCCACAGCGAGAAGGTGACCCTGGGCCAGCTGGCACAGATGACGTCGGGCTACACCGACTACGTCCATGACGACGGCTTCATCGACGCCATCTACAACGATCCGTTCCGGTCATGGACGCCGGAGGAGCTGTACGCGATCGGCGCGTCCAAGCCGCTCGCCTACGAACCCGGCAGCAACTGGAATTACTCGCACACCAACTACGTCCTGCTCGGACTGGCACTGGAGAAGATTTCCGGGGAGCCGCTCGGGGACCTGCTGGAGCGCAAGGTGCTGGGCCCGCTGGGACTCTCGGAAACGGCCGGGCAGCACACCCCCGCCATTCCGGAACCGGCGCTGCACGCCTACACCAGCGAGCGCCGGGAGCCGCTGGGCATCCCGGCCGGTCAGCCGTTCCTGGAGGAGTCCAGCTACTGGAACCCGTCCTGGTCCCTGGCCCGGGGCGCCATCCAAACCTCCACCATCACGGACCTGGCCACGACGGCGGACGCCATCGGCTCGGGGGCGCTGCTCAGCGAGGCATCCCACGCGAAGCAGGTCGAGCCCAACCTGAGGGGGAAGACAAGCCTTGTCGAGGGATGCAGCACGTGCATGGTCCAGGGCGAGAACTACAGCTATGGCCTGGGGGTCGTCATCAGCGGCAACTGGCTGTTGCAAAACCCCATGTTTGGCGGCTATTCCGCAGTGGAGGGGTCGCTGCCGTCGCAGAAGATTGCCGTCGCAGTGGCCGTGACATACTCCGAGGGCTCCTTCGATGCCTGGGGCGACGTGCCCAACATGGCGCTGGAGCTGTTCCGGTCCATCGGTGCCGCAGCGGCGCCTGGCGACGCACCGCCGCAGTAGGGATTCCACGAAGGGACGGCCTCAGTGCAAGGTCAGCTGAACAGTTCGTTCTTGGGCTCGTTCTTCTTCACAAACTGCCAGCCGAACCACAGCACCAGGGCCAGGACCGGAATCGTGCAGAGTGTCCACAGACCAAGGAGGAATTGTCCGCCGTCGGGCTTGGCAATGGTGTCAAAGCCGATCAGCACCGTGATCACCATGAGCGAGCCGAGGCCCACCCAGCTGGTCCACGGCGACCCCGGCATGGGCAGTGAGGAGACCTTGCCGTGCCTGTGCCGCAGCATGATCTGGCAGGCAAAAATGGACGCCCAGGTGAAGATCACGCCGATGGAGGCGGTGTTGAGGGCGAGGTCGAACGCGTAGGAGCCGCCCAGCCAGATGTTCGCCAGCACGCCAACCACGTAGACGGCGGCGATGCTCAGGATGGCCGCGTACGGCACATAGCGGCCCGACAGGCGGGTCAGCCAGTGCGGCGCGTGGCCGTTGTTGGCCATGGTGCGGAAGATCCGTCCAATGGAATACAGCCCCGAATTGCACGAGGACAGGGCCGCCGTGATGACCACAAAGTTCATGACCGAGCCCACCCAGTCAAGCCCCATCGTGGCGAACACCGTCACGAACGGACTCTCGCCGGACTTGTACTGGTCCGACGGCATGATCATCGCCAGCAGGGACACCGAGCCCACGTAGAACACCACAATGCGGAGCACGACGGCGCGGATCGCCTTGGGCACTTCCCGTTCCGGATTCTTCATCTCACCGGCCGTGATGCCCACGAGCTCGATCGCGTTGTAGGCAAAGATGACAGCGTTCAGGGCCAGGATCATGACGAGCCCGCCCTTGGGGAACATGGTGCCGCCATGGAACAGGTTGTTCACTGTGGCATGCGACTGCCCCACCTGGGCGTTCATGAGGACCATGGCGGTGCCCACCACCAGGAAGGTCACGATGGCGCCAACCTTCAGGCAGGCAGCCCAGAACTCAAACTCACCAAACGCCTTGACGCTGAGCAGGTTCACCGCGACCAGCATGGCGAGGGCACACAGTGCGCTGATCTCCACCGGCACTCCGGGGAAGAAGTATTGGAAGTACAGGCCGATGGCGATCAGTTCGGCGATGCCCGTCATGGCCCAGTTGATAAAATACATCCAGCCGGAGAGATAGGCGCCTTTCTTGCCGAACAGCTCCCCCGCATACGAGACAAAGGACCCCGACGTCTGCCGGTACATGATCAGCTCGCCCAGCGCCCGCATCAGCAGGTAGGCGATGACGCCGGCAATGGCGTAGGAGAAGATCAGGGCCGGGCCCGTGCTGGCCAGCCGCCCGCCTGCTCCCATGAAAAGTCCGACGCCGATCGCCCCGCCCATGGCGATCATGGTCACGTGCCGCCGGGACAGCGTCTGCTGGTAGCCCTCAGCAGAAACTTTGTGTGTTCCGGGCAGCTGTGATTCAGTGTCCGTGATGTCTTGTGACACGCAAGAATCCTTCAGTCGTCGATGGTCCCCCCGTTTGCTCATGACCTTGGGATCCGGCGCTTCTGCAGCGGCTCGGCATCGTCAGGAAGCAAAGGACCAGACAATTCTACTCCCGGCCTGGCTAAGGGCCGACGTTGAAATTTTCGAACTCAGAGATCTTCGCGCAGGGCCATGAACGTATATTCCCACGTGTGGACGTCCCGATCCCCGGGATCCCTGTGCTTCTTTCCCGCATCCTTGACCAATCGCACCACCGAGGTGAACAGTTCCAGGGCCTCGTCCGGAGTCAGCCGTACGGTGCCAACGGCCAGCTCCGCCTTCGCATTACCGTCCCGGCCCGTGGCGTAGTTCGGGGCCCAGGCCAGCATCCGTGACAGCGCATTGTGCTGCTCGAGTTCCATCTGCGAGAGGTAGGCACCCAAGGCCAGTTCGTCCTCGTCCGTCAGCGGCTCTTCCGGGGAGCCAATCTGCAGCGAGCCCTCAACCGACTGCCAGACCCGGTCCCGCTTGTCGCGGGCAAATTCGGGCGCTTCATGGATCATGTCGGCGTCGGCCAGGATGCGCAGGTGGTAGCTGAGCTTGTTTGCGGGCACGCCCAACTGCTCGGCCAGGTCGGCGGCGCGGGCGTAATCCTGCCCAGCCAGCACGGACATGATGCGACGCCGGAGCGGGTGCGTCATGGCCTTGAGCATGGGCGAGGTCATGGTCCGGCCGAGCAGCGCGGCGTCGTGCCCGGGCCGCTCCCCCACCGGCGTGTTTGCCCGCGGTTCGCCGCCCGCCGGCAGCGTCCCCGTCTTGTCATCCCGGCCCGACTTGTCCCGCACACCCTTTGCCATGGGACCATTCTACAAAACGCAAAATTAGTTGAGCAATTTATATTGCGCAACTATATTTGCGCAACTATGCTGGGTGCATGTCCACGATCAGCAGCACCTCCACCGGCGAAAGCTTTGCCGCACCCCGGCTCTACAGGAACCGCAACTACCTCTGGTGGCTGGCCACCGATTCCTTTACCGCCTTCGGCGCCGCGGTGCACGGCTTTTCAGTTCCGTTGCTGGCCCTGTACGTCACGGGCAGTCCGGCCCAGGCGGGACTCATTGCCGGGATTGGGCAGCTGGGGCGGGTGCTGACAACGATTCCCGGCGGCGTCATTGCCGACAGGCACAACCGCCGCACCCTGATGGTGGTTGGCGGCGTGGCCGGGCTGGTGATTGGCAGTGCACTGACGGCGTTTCAGCTCGCGGGGCTGCTCGGCTTCTGGCTGCTGACGGTGTTGAACCTGCTCATGAACATGCGCAACGGCTTCTTCGGATCGGTGTCCAATGCCGCACTGAAGCAAGTGGTCAGCGCCGCGCAGGTGGGGCCCGCGATGGCTGCGAACCAGGGCCGCGATGCCGTGATAGCCCTGTCGGGTGGCCCGGTGGCCGGGATCCTGATGGGCGTCGGACGCGCCGTTCCCTTCGCCGCGACGGCGCTGTCACATGCCGCCGGCACCATCGCAGCGCTCATGATCCGCGTCGATTTGAGGCCCGGCGGCCCCGCAGCCGTTGGCGGCGCTGCCGGAGGCGGGATTGCGGCGGCCCGGGGCCCGGTGCGCAGTTTCGTTGACGACGCTGTCCTCGGCGTCAAGTGGCTGATGGGTCGCACGGAGTTGCGCGGAATCATCGTTCTCTCCACCATCCTGAATCTGGGCATCAACTCGGCCCTCACCGCCGTGATTTTCGGCCTGCAGCAACGCGGCGAGTCCCCGGCAGCCATCGGTCTCGTCTCAGCCGGCATCGGCGTGGGCATGCTGCTGGGCTCCTTCATTGCGGGCCCGCTGGTCAAGCGCCTGGGCGCCGGCACCATTGTGATCGCCGGACTGGTTGTCATGACGGCGTCATTGCTTGTTCTGCCATTTGTGACGGCACTGCCGGCGGTCATGCTGATTCAGTCGCTTGCCATCTTCAGCGCCCCTGCCATCAACGCCGCGCTGCTGGGATATTTCATGGTCGCCGTTCCCACCGAACTGTTGGGCCGCGCCACCAGCGCCATGGACCTGATGTCCATGGGCGCCATGCCGTTGTCTCCCTTGGTGGCCGGATTCGGCTACGCGCTTCTGGGATGGACGGGGATCCTGCTGGTGTGCGCCGGCATCTGCGTCCTGACCACGGTCCTGGCCTGGGCGAACGGCGGACTGCGGACGCTGCCATCCTCGGACCACTGGGCCGCCCACGCCGCAGCCGTCACCGAGGGGACTCCCCGCCCGTAATGCGCTGCCCCAAGACACGCGGGCCCGGCACCCAAGCCGGGCTCCGCCGTCGTGCATGTCAAGGCCGTGTCAGTGGCGCGAATCGCGGAACAGCAGCGCAGCCTGCACCCGGTTTTCCAGCTCCAGCTTCGCCAGAATGCGCGACACATGGGTCTTCACAGTCGCCTCGCTCAGGAACAGCGACCGCGCGATCCCGTCATTGCTCATCCCCTGCGCGATCGCATCCAGCACCTCGGACTCGCGGGCGCTCAGCTGCTCCAGCCGCGCCACGGCGGCGTTGGACCGCGTGGCCGCAGCCCGTTCCCGCGTCCTGTCGATCAGCCGCTTCGTCACCGTCGGCGCCAGCATGCCCTCCCCCGCCGCGACCGCCCGGATGGCGTGGAACAGCCGGTCCGGGTCCGTGTCCTTGAGCAGGAATCCGGCGGCCCCGGCCTCGAGCGCAGCAAAGACGTAGTCATCCAGGTCAAAGGTGGTCAGCACCAGCACCTGCGGGGGCGCAGGCAAGGCACGCAGCGCGGCGGTGGCGCCGATGCCGTCGCCGCCGGGCATGCGCACATCCATGAGGACGACGTCGGACCGTTGCGTTTGTGCGCACCTCACCGCCTGCGGTCCGCTGGCAGCCTCCCCCACGACCTCCATGTCGGGGCGGGAGTTGACCATTTTCACAAGTGCCGCACGGACGAGTGTCTCGTCGTCGGCGACGATGACGCGGATCTTTTCACTCATGTGGCATTTCCCCGTCCTCGCCTGGGCAGTGCCCGGAAAGCGGGATGCGGGCAGCCAATTCGAAACCGTTGCCTGCGGCACCGTGGGAGAGCGTGCCGCCCAGCAGCTCGATGCGTTCGGCCAGGCCCACCAGTCCCATGCCCGCGCCCACGGCGGCCTCCCCGGGGACGGCCGGTCCGTTGGCCACCGTGACGTGCAGCGCGGCGCCCTTCCCGGTGCGGACCACTTCGATGTTCACCGACGCCGCGGCCTCCGGTGCGTGGCGTGCCACATTCGTGATGCCTTCCTGGACCACACGGAACGCCGCCCGGCTCACGGCATCCGGCAGGTCCTTCTCGAGTTCAGGGCTCGGAGTGAATTCAACGGCCACACCGGCCTGGCGCCACTCCCCGAGCAGTCCCGGAATTTGCGCAATCCCCGAAGGTGCGGTGCGCATCTGGCCAGCAGTCCCTGCCGTACCATTTTCCGGATTCTGCACAGGCTGCCAATCTCCCTGTCCCGTGGTGCCGTCCTCATGCAGGACACCCAGTACGTCACGCAGCTCGCCCAGGGCGGCATGCGCGGTTTCCCGGATGGACCGGGCCGCACCTGCGGTTTCCGTGTCCGGCGCATCCACTTCCAGGGCGGCGGCCTGGACCGCCACAAGCGACATCCTGTGGGCCAGGGTGTCGTGCATTTCGCGGGCAATCCGGTGCCGCTCGGCCAGGCGGCTGTGCTCGATGTCCGCGGCGTGCTCCGCTTCAACCCGTTCGGCGCGTGCCTTCAGCGCCGCCACCTGGGATTCCCGCAGGCGGGAACGCTGGCCGCGGTAGCCGCCCCAGGCCGCAATGGCGCAGAACCCCACGGTGGCGAACAAGAGCACTCCCCAGGTGAGCGGTTCGACCCCCAACAGCGTTTCTGCGCCCACGGCGAGCACAATTACCGCCGCAACCCACCAATCAATGCGGCGCCTGGCCAGCAAGAACAATGCCACCATGAAAGCGAGACCGCTGAACGAAAGCGCGCCCAGCACGGCCGCGGCGGCTGCCACGGACTTCGGAAAGCGGTGCCGCCAAACCAGCGCCACCGCACCCAGCGGGGCGAGCAACGGGGCAAATCCAAAGCGCGCCCACTCAAGTCCGGAATTTTCTGGGTCGGGCACGGTCCCGTCGTCAATTCCCAGTCCGAGCGAAAGAAACGACATCATGACATCGGCGAACACGACCGCTACGACCAGGGCGACCGTGCGCCAGGGGCTTTCAGCGGGCAACATTTTTATCTTCATGCTTCGAGCCTAATTTTCAGTGCAGTGCCGCCGCATCCGACTAAAGTTGTCCCCTGATGCCGCGTCGGCGAATAACGGCGATTATCTGGTGCTGCGTTGCAGAAAATCGGTCATTATGTGATGCGGCATCGGGAGGGGGCGGGCGGAGGGAGCACGCAAAACTGAAGTGCCGCCGTCGTGCTTCCTTAAAAGAAAGACGACGGCGGCACCCGGGTGACGAATCTCAGCGGCGGACCACAGGGTTGGAGAGGCGGCCGATGCCCTCGATTTCGACGTCGTAGCGATCGCCGGCCTGCAGGAGGTCGACGCCGGCGGGGGTGCCGGTCATGATGACGTCGCCGGGGAGCAGGGTGAAGGCGTGGGAGACGATCGAGACGAGTTCGCGGACGCTGCGGACCATCTGGTTGGAGCTGCCGTTTTGGCGCAGTTCACCGTTGAGGAAGCCCTGGATGTAGAGATCGTCGGGGTCCAGTTCCGTCTCGATCCAGGGGCCGAGCGGGGCCGAGGTGTCGAAGCCCTTGGCGCGGGCCCACTGGCCGTCGGTGGCCTGGACGTCGCGGGCGGTGAGGTCGTTGCCGCAGGTGTATCCGAAGATGACCTCATCGACGCGCTCTTCCGGGACGTCCTTGCAGATGCGGCCAATGACGACGCAAAGCTCGGCCTCGTAGGAGACCTCCTCGGAGAATTCCGGCAGCACGATGGGCTCGTTCGGGCCGATCACGGAGGTGTTCGGCTTGAGGAACATCAGCGGGCTCTCGGGGACCTCGTTGCCGAGTTCGCGGGCGTGCTCGGCGAAGTTGCGGCCCACGCCGATGACCTTGGAGCGCGGAATGATCGGCGCCACCAGGCGGACGTCGTCCAGGGGGTGCTTCTCGGCGGTGCGTTCGACGCCATTAAAGAAGGGATCGCCCTTGATGACTGTGACAATTTCACTGCCGGACTCCCCTTCCACGATGCCGTACATGGGGTCATTGTCTACTACGAATCTGGCTATGCGCATGTGGTTTAGTGTATCGGCTCCACGGCCGGGTGGAGGGGCGGGCGGGAAGGACGGGTCGGGCGCCGCGGCGCTCGGCCGCATCACTCCGGCGGCTCGCCCACCAGCCCCAGCCGGAAGTTGGCGGGAATTCCGACGGCCGCCAGGTCCTGGACCATGGATGCAATCATGGCCTCCGGACCCGCACCGGCTCCGAGGCGGGACGTCCAGTTCGGGACGGACACACCTGGCGTGAACTCGTATGCCGTGCCGTTGTACTTCGCCAAGAAGTAGGAGTCGCTGCCTTCGTGGACCTGGCCGCCGGCCTGCGTGTCCTCGAGCCAGCGTTGGCGCCCGGCGTCGCCCAGCTCAAAGGACAGCCACCCTCCCATGCAGTGCACCACCTGGTAGTTTTCCGGATGGGCCGCGAGGTCCTGCGACATCCAGTCCGTGGAGCCGCCCACAGTTGTCATCTGTCCGATGCTGCATGCCGAGCCCTTGTTCGGATCGTCCGCCCCTCCGTCCAGCGGTCCTGCGGGTGTTGCGTCGGGGCTCGCCGGCGGTCCGCCCACGAGCTCCGGACGGAGGATCGGCGGGAGCCCCAGTTGCTCCTGCAAGAGCCGGTCCATTTCAACGGCCTTCTCGGCCATGGTCCCTCCGGCCGGTTCAATGGTGTCCCAGCCGGGGACGGAAACCTCGGGGAGGTAGAAATAGCCGCCCACGTTGAACCTTGCAAAGTGGTAGACACCGAAGGCGCCCTCGCCTGCTCCCTGGTCCAGGAGACGCTGGTAGCCGTCGTCGGTCAGCCCAAACGCCAGCCACGAGCCGGCACAGCCGAGGACCTTGAAGTCGCCCGGGAACTGGCCGATGTTGAGCGCCAGCTGGCTTCCCTGCCCCTCGGCCGAGACGTTGCGGAAGGCGCAGGCCGCCCCGGTATACGGGTCGCTGGGAGGTGCCGACGGAAGTGCCGGGGACGGGCTCGGCGGGACGGAGCCACTCGGGGTGGGCACCGCCGTCGTGCTTGGTGGCGGGATGGGCGTTGGCAGGGCCGGTTGCGGTTTCAGCAGTCCCTCGGCCACCACACCCAGAAAGCCGGCGGCAGCGATGACCACCACGGCGGCCAGGACGATGGCGGCGGCACGCACCGCCGTGAACCACGGCTTGTGCGGCGCCTGCTGCGGAAGCCGTGCACGGCTCCGTGCCGGCGTGGCGAGGTCCGGCATGGCAGGCAGGGGTGCAGGGGTGGTTTGTGCTGCTTCGTCGGGCACGGGGTTGATGCTTCGGAGCATCGATTCGATGGGGTCCATCTCAATCCCTCCCGGTGGGGCGGAGCCGTTGGGGCAGCGCCTGTTCAAATGATTTCCTGGCCCGGTGCAACCGGACCCGCGCCGTCGCTTCCCTGCAGGCAAGCACCGTGGCGATCTCCGCCAGCGTCAGTTCTTCCCAATAGCTCAGAAGCAGAATTTCCCGATCTTTCTCCCGCACCTTCGCCAGGGCTGCGGCGATGTCGGCCTGTGTTCCGCCGTCGTCGCCGCCCTGGGCATGGAGCCGTTCGCTGTCGCGCAGCCGGTCCTGCAGCTGCGACGCCCGGGCCCTGCGGCGGTATTCGTTGCCGATCAGGTTCCGGGCCACATTGAGAAGCCAGCCGATGGACGGGTCGGGTTCGATGCCTGATTTCTGCCACGCGATGCGGAAGACATCTGCGGCAATCTCCTCGGCTGCCTGGTCTGAGGAAATCCGGCGCCTGACATAGGCCAGCACGCGCGGGCTGAAAGCCTCATACAGTGCCAGAAAGCTGTCCTGTTGTGTCTGCGGCACCGGATCCCTCCATCCGTGGTCCTCGTTCAAACATCTGATGCGGCCGGAATTCAGCAGATGGTGCTGGTGCCCCAGCCTTCGCGGAACAGGCTGGTGGTGTTCGATATCTGCCACATCACGCCCACGCAGCTGTCCCCCGGCGCGTATTTCTGCAAGGTGGCGTCGTTGCCGCCGGCTGCGACGCTGGTCTCATGGGCGTAGCCGCCGCCAACAGGGTCGAAGATGACGACCCTGTAGGAGTTGCCGGCCGTAAAGCCGTAAACGTTGACCCAGTTGGTGCCGCACGCCGGTGAATAGACCAGCTGTGCCAGGCCCTGGACCTCGTTGTAGACGCTGTTGCGCATGTCCCAGGACTTCACAACGTAGGCGCCAACGTGGCAGCCGGTCGCGGTGGGGTCGGTGCCTTCGAGCGGGTGAGGGGCATCAGAGACGGTTTGCACGGTGCCCGGCCCGGCGGCCTGGTCGGCCGTGGCTCCGGCCGGGACCGCCAGTCCCGCCGCCACCACGATTGCTGCCGCCGCTGCTGTTCGCTTCCACATGGTCATCCTCCTGCTGCCTCAAATGCGTTTTTGGACCGCCGGAATATGCGGCCATACCCCCATAGTTTCCGGAAGCGGCGCAGACGTTACATCACCCGTTGAACGCATATTGGCATTGGCCTGTGGAACCCCGGATGTGCGCCGTTGCCCCAGGCCGGAACAGCCAAAGGTGCCGGCATGCCGGGTGCCGGGTACCGCCGTCGGGCCTCAGGCAAGGGGCCTGAGCGCACAGAAATGGCCCCCAAATTGAGCATGTGGAGGCCATTTCGCCGGACTGCAGCAGCGGTTAGAACTGCGGCGGCGCCGGGGGAAGGTCCTGGGGCGCCGGCGGGTAGTTGGGAGGCGTGCCCTGTTGCGGGGTCGGATAGTTGCCGCCCTGGAGACGCACCAGTTCCGCCGTGTTTTCGGCGGTGCGGATGGTGGCGATGAGCGATTCGAGGCCGACGCGGGCCAGGACCAGGTAGAACACTGCGAACAGCGGGCCAATGATCACCAGGACAAACAATCCATAGGCGAGGCCGGTCCTGAACGCGGCGATCACGGCGATGAGGTAGGACAGCGCCACCACCACAACCAGCACAATGTAAACGATGCGGGCAACGCTGGGCGCCACAAACCGCGTAAACGACAAGTCGAACAGTTCTTTCACAATTCCCCCTACAGTCTTTCCACCAATGGATACCCCAGTTCACCACGGCCGCCGGGAGCAGGGGAAGGGCCCCGCCGTCGGGCGTAACAAGAAATGCGCCCGCTCCCCCTAAATTCACCCGGCAGACGGGGTGTATTTACGGGGAACGGGCGCATCAACCCGCCAGGCGGCCGGTGGGCCGGCCGACGGACAACTAGGCCAGGCGGGTCAGCCAGCCGTGCAGGTCCTCGACCACGCCGGTCTGGATGCCCACGAGCTGTTCGCGGATGGCGTTCGTGACCTCGCCGATGCCGTTGGCGGGCGAGGCGATGGTGCCCTCGGCCGTCTTGAGCTCGCCGATGGGGGTGATGACGGCCGCGGTGCCGCAGGCGAAGACCTCGGTGATGTCGCCGGCGGCAACGCCTTCACGCCATTCGTCGATCGTGATCTTGCGTTCCTGGACCTTCAGGCCGCGATCCGCCGCAAGCTGCATGACCGAGGAGCGCGTGATGCCGTGCAGGATGTGGCCGTTGAGTTCGGGGGTGACAAGCGTTCCGTCCTTGAAGACGAAGAAGATGTTCATGCCGCCGAGCTCTTCAACCGCATTGTCGTTGTGCGGGTCAAGGAACAGGACCTGCTTGCAACCGTTGGCTTCGGCTTCCATCTGCGCCGCAAGCGATGCTGCATAGTTGCCGCCGCACTTGGCCTCACCGGTTCCGCCTTCGCCGGCGCGGGCAAAGGTGGTGGTGAGCCAGATGGAGACGGGCTTGAGTTCGCCGCCGAAATAGTTGCCGGCGGGCGAGGCGATCACGCGGTAGGAGACCTCGCGGGCCGGGCGCACACCCAGGAACGCCTCCGTGGCGATCATGAACGGGCGCAGGTACAGCGCGTCACCGTCGTTCGTGGGAACCCAGTCCTGGTCCACGCTCACGAGCTGGCGCAGGGATTCCAGGAACGTTGCCGGCGGCAGTTCCGGCAGGGCCAGGCGGCGGGCGGACGCGTTCAGCCGTGCAGCATTGGCCTCGGCGCGGAACGTCCAGATCGAACCGTCGGCGTGGCGGTACGCCTTCATGCCCTCAAAAATCTCCTGGCCATAGTGCAGCACCGCCGCGGCCGGATCCATCTGGATGGGGCCGTACGGTTCGATGCGGGCGTTCTGCCAGCCACCTTCGCCGTTGGCATCGACCTTGAAATCCACCACTGCCGTGTGGTCCGTGAAATAGTCGCCGAAACCGGGCGCGGCCAAAATGGCTTCGCGCTCGGCCGGGCTCTTCGGGTTCTGGTTAAGCTGCTGCGAAAAGCTCAGTTCGCTGGCGATCTGGGTCATGCTTCCTCCACAATTTTCTGCCCTGGCAAGTGTCCGGACGCCGCCCCGTGGCGGTGGCTCGTGCCGGCACTCACACGTATTGACTCCAAGCCTACTCCGGGACGCGGACGACGGCGTTAGAGGGATTGCGCGATGGCGTCGCCAATGGCGCTGGTTGACCTGGGGGACGATGCGTCGCGGGTGGCGATGTCGGCGGCGACGGCAGATTCGATCTTGGCGGCCGCGCCGTGGTGGCCCAGGTGGTGCAGGAGCAGTGCCGCGGACAGGATGGCCGCCGTGGGGTCTGCCTTTTGCTGGCCCGCAATGTCAGGTGCGGAGCCGTGCACCGGCTCAAACATGGACGGAGCGGTGCGGTCCATGTTGATGTTGCCGGATGCGGCCAGGCCGATGCCGCCGGTGACGGCTGCGGCCAGGTCGGTGACGATGTCGCCGAACAGGTTGTCGGTGACGATCACGTCGAAGCGTGACGGGTCGGTGACCAGGAAGATCATGGCCGCGTCCACGTGCAGGTAGTCAACGCTGACCTCGGGGAACTCCTTGGCCACGGCCTCGACCGTGCGCTTCCAGAGGTGTCCGGCGTAGACGAGCACGTTGTGCTTGTGCACGTAGGTCAGCTTTTTGCGGGGGCGCTCGTTGGCACGGCGGAAGCCGTCGCGTACCAGGCGCTCAACGCCGAAGGCGGTGTTGACTGAAACTTCGGTGGCAATTTCGTGCGGGGTGCCCTTGCGCAGCACGCCGCCGTTGCCAACATATGGTCCTTCGGTCCCTTCGCGGACCACCACGAAATCAATGGTGCCGGGGTTCGCCAAAGGCGAGGGAACGCCGTCGTACAGGAAAGAGGGGCGCAGGTTGACGTAGTGGTCCAGGCTGAAGCGCAGCTTGAGCAGCATCTCTCGCTCGATCAGGCCGGAGGGGATGGAGGTGTCGCCGGGGGCCGCGCCGACCGCGCCGAAGAGGATGGCATCGTGGCCGCGGAGGGCTTCGATGGTGGCGTCCGGCAGCGTCTCGCCGGTGGCCAGCCAGTGCTCGGCGCCGAGCTTGTAGTCGGTGAGCGTGAGCTCGACACCCTCGCTTGCGGTGACGGCCTGCAGGACCTTGACGGCCTCGGCGGTGACTTCGGGGCCGATCCCGTCGCCGGCGATGACGGCGACGTCGATCGCGGAGGGGGCGGGTGCGTTAACTGCGGTGTCGTTCGATGCGCTCATGGATTCAGCCTACGAAACCATCCACATGATGGGCAAGGTATCCCAGTATTTGAGACGATGCCGGTGGTCGGTTGGGGACGGCCGCGCCGCGGCATTGAAACCGCAGCACCTGCGATTCCCCACACCCACCCCGCGTTGAACCCGCAGCACCTGCGATCCCCCACACCCGCCCGGCATTGAAACCGCAGCACCTGCGATTCCCCACACCCACCCCGCGTTGAACCCGCAGCACCTGCGATCCCCCACACCCGCCCGGCATTGAAACCGCAGCACCTGCGATTAATCCGCGATTTAATCGCAGGTGCTGCAGTTTCAAATCCGGAAACCGCAGGTGCTGCTGATTCAACACGAGTGCCCCGGCGAAAACCGCACCTGCTGCCATTTCAATGGTTGCGACATGCCAAGGAGCGCCAGTCCCGCAGCCTCGAGGCCGCACCTCGAGCCTCAATGATTTGGCGCCGGCCACGCCACCTCAGCTGTGGCCCGGAACACGCCCCAATCTCCACCCGCGGCACGAGGCCGCAGCCACCGCCACAGCCTAAGGTTGAAGGTGTGATCATGCATTCCATCTACGACTGGTTCAGGCGGCACCGCTTCGCCGTGGACTTCGTCTTGATGTCTTTGCTGTGGCTGCTGGTGCTGCCGATGAGCCTGAGCAGCGGCTACGACACGTCAAGCACCGCGCACACCATCGCCTCGGTCGTGTTCGCCACGGCGCTGGTTGTTCCGCTGGCATGGCGCCGGACCCGCACCGTCATGGCCGGTTCCATCATTGCCGCAGTGGCCATACTGCAGTGGGCGCTGAACGTGCCGCCCTCGCCGGCCGACATCGCCGTGCCGCTCATCGTCTACGCACTGGCAGCGTTCGGTCCCCGCTGGGCATCACTTGGCGGACTCGCCCTGGCACTGCTCGGGGCCATCATGCTGGTCACGCGTTTCTTCTATGAGTTCTCCACGATCAGCCTGAGCGACCTTCCCTACACCGTCATCACCGTCCTGATGGTCTGGGTGCTGGTGCTGTTCAGCTGGACTTCCGGCGACCTGACCCGCACCAAGCGCCTGCGCGAACAGGCACTCTCCGACCGTGCCCACCGCCTGGAAATCGAGGCCCAGCACGAGCGCGACCTGGCGGCCAGCGACGAGCGCGCCCACATTGCCCGCGAGATGCACGACATCGTGGCCCATTCGCTCTCCGTCATCATCACCCAGGCGGACGGCGCCCGCTACGCCTCCGTGGCCAATCCGGAAATCGCGTCCGAAACGCTCGCCACGATCGCCGCCACGGGACGCACCTCACTGCAGGAAATGCGCCGCCTGCTGGGCGTGCTGCGCGGCGGCGACGAAGCCTCCACCCGCCCGCTCCCAGGCCTCGGCGACCTCGACGAACTCCTCCTCGGCATCCGCGCCGCCGGCCTGCCAGTGGATTTCAGCACACTCGGCGACCCCCGCCGCCAGCTCCCGCCCGGCGCCGAGCTCACCGCGTACCGCGTGGTCCAGGAGGGCCTCACCAACGTCATGAAGCACGCCGGCCCCAACGTCACGGCCTCCGTGGCCCTCACTTGGAACGCCCGCGGCCTGGAGATCACGGTGCGCGACGACGGCCGCGGCGCCACAGCCGCACTCTCCGCGGCACCGGCCCCCCGCGCCCCGTCCCCCAAGGAGCCCACCATGTCCGCGCCGGCAGGCACCAAGGCAGAGTCCGACGTCGGCCACAACCATGGCGTCCGGCCCGCCGATGCGGTGCCCGCCCAGGGCGGCGGAAACGGCCTGCGCGGCATGTCCGAGCGGGTGCGGCTGTATGAGGGTACGCTGTCGGCGGGGCCGGTGGCGGGCGGCGGTTTCGGCATTGCAGCATTCATCCCCTACTCGGAGCATTGACCCATGAGCACAAATTCCCCCATCCGCGTGGCCCTTGTGGACGACCAGCAGCTGGTCCGTTCCGGCTTCGGCATGCTGATCAATTCCCAGCCAGACCTGGAAGTGGTCCTGCAGGCCGGCAACGGGATCGAGGCACTGGCCGGGCTCTCCGCGACCGCCGCCGACGTGGTTCTCATGGACGTGCGCATGCCCGGGATGGACGGGCTCGAGACGACGCGGCGGCTCATGGAGCGGACCAAGGCGGCGCCGGCGGGGTCGTGGCTGTCGGAGCTGAAAATCGTGGTGCTGACGACGTTTGACCTGGACGAATACGCCCTCGCCGCGATCCAGGCCGGGGCCAGCGGCTTCCTGTTGAAGGACGCACCGCCGGAGGAACTGCTGGGCGCCATCCGCACGGTCTATGCCGGGGACGCCGTCATTGCGCCGTCCACCACCCGGCGGCTGCTGGACCATGTGGCACCCATGCTCTCGGCGCCAAGTCCGGCGAACGACGCCAATGCCGCCGCCGTGGCCTCGCTGACCGCACGAGAGCACGAGGTCTTTGTGCTGATCGCCAACGGGCTCTCCAACCCGGAGATCGCGGCGCAGTTGTTCGTCTCCGAAGCCACCGTCAAGACGCACGTGGGGCACATTTTGGCCAAGCTCAATGCCCGCGACCGCGTCCAGGTGGTTGTCATCGCCTACGAGACCGGGATCGTCACCCCGCGGTAGCCCGCCCGCGCCGGTGCTCCGCCCTCCGCACCCCTCCCCCACTTCGGACGCTGCATCACATAAGTGCCCATTTCCCCCGACGCGGCATCAGGTAAATCGCACCCGGGCCAAATGCCGCATCACTTCCCCGCGGCCCAGCCGACCATGGCGGGAACCGCGCGTTCGGCGAAGGCCTCGTAGTCGCCCGGCGTGTTGTAGAGGTGGGCCGACAGCCTGAGGTACCCCACGCCGTCGAATGTGGTGATGGCAGTTTCAAAGTTGAGCTCGCTGGCCAGGCGGGTGCGCACCTGGCGGGAGGATTCGGGGGCGGCCAGCAGCCCGTCCGGCAGCCTGACGAGGCGCAGCGGGCCGACCTCCATGCCCACATCCACCGGCGCCGCCTCCCCGGCCAGTGCAGTGAAGGCCTCCTGGACAACGTGCTGTCCGTAGCCGGCAAGCCCAGCCGTGTAGTTGCGGAAGCGGTCCCACCCATACCGGGCCTCGATGGCCTCGAAGGACGTCGTCGCGGCCAGCCAGGACGTGACATCCTGCGTGCCAACGTGGTCAAAGCTCTCCGGAAATTCAAACGGGTAGCCCCATGAGTCAATCAGCGGCATGAGGTGCCGGCGGAACGGGCCCGTGGCCACGAGCGCCGCCGTCCCGCGGGGTGCGCAGGCGAACTTGTGCAGGTTGCCCACCCAGAAACCCTCAAAACCGGGGACCGGCCGGCCAAGCACCCCGGGCGCGTGGGCGCCGTCAACCAGTACCGGCACGCCCAACTGCTTCGCGGCCGCGGCGATCTCCGCGACCGGGAAGCTGCGGCCGTGGCCGAGGTGATCTGGTCGATGACGATGAGCTGTGTCAGGGGATTGACCTGCGCCATGACAAGGTCGACGACGAGGGCCGAGTCCGCGTCCAGCGGCACCTGCGCGATGTGCACCTGGCCGTCGTGCCTGCGGACGGTGCGCCGGGCGCCTTCCAGGACGGCACCGTAGACGTGGTTGGTGGTGACGATTTCGGCGCCCTGGGTGAACGGCAGCGAGTTGTACACGGCCGTGATGCCGGCGCTGGCGTTGCCCACGAGTGCGAGGTCCCCCGCCGGAACCCCAAGGAAGCCGGCCACTCCCACACGGGCGGCCGCCACCATGTCCTGCTGCCGGGTGAACCAGGCGCAGGGGTTGGCGTCCATCGCGGCCCGCAGCTGGAGCTGCCGTTCCTGGGCTGCCAGCGTCACGGCCCCGTAGGAACCGTGGTTCAGGTGGATGGTGTCCCTGGCCAGCGACCAGTCGGCGATGGCCGGCGCCCCTTCCGGGGTCAGCATGGCGGGCGGGGCGGCAGGCGCGGTACGGGGCACGGCGGACTTTCTGTCGAACGGCTGGGACGCTGCAGGCCGTCTCGGCTGACGACGAGATTGTGCGTTGTTGATTGATCCTACGTCGTCCCCGCCGCCTGCCGCCGGACCGACGTTGCGCGCCCGACGTGCAGGGGCGAAGCCCGGGTCCAGCCACCACTGAGGCACCCCATCCGGCGCCTTGGCCCACCGCCCGGTTCCCGCGCAGTTTCCGTCCATGTCCGCGTCCAGGGCACGACGGCGGTTCGTCCCCCTGCGTGCGGCGGCGGACGCCGGCGGTGGGCGCGAAGGCGGGCTGCGCCGTCGTCAGTTCTGGAGCAGGCGCCACTCAAGCTGGGGCCATGCGCCGGACAGGACCTGCAGGATCTCCCCGGGCGCCGGCATGCCGCCGGCAAGCTCCGGGCCGGGCAGGAAGTGGACAGACGCGCCCGTGGTGCCGTTGTCGGGGATGGGCAGCAGCTCGTCCGGAATGCCCCGCTCATAGCGCTGGGTCCACGAGCCGTTCAGGCGGCGGTTAGTGTGGACCAGCCAGGTGCTCAGCGCCGACACGACGGACATGCCGCGCCGGGCGAATCCGTCCGGCAGCAGTTCCGCGGCCGGGCCGTCGAAGAACCTGAGGTCCTTGGTGGACATGACCGGCTTCTTGACGGGCCGGCCGGCCTCATCGAGGCGCGTGTCTGTGCCGCGGCCGTCGTCGGCCACTGACCAGGAGCCGTCGGCATGTGCCGTGACGGTGCAGATTCCGCGGGTCCCGCGGTCCACCGCCTCATCCACCGGGTGCGCCGCCACCTCCAGCAGCAGGTGCCATGCCCCACCGGGTGCATGGCGCCCGGGGTCCGCAGCGATGGTGGCCAGGTGCGCGGAGTCGACGGCGGCTGCCCAGTCGTGGGTGGTGTTGGTCCAGGGGTTCGGCGAAGTGGCCATGCCCCAGTGTATAGATTCACCCGCGGCCAACCGCGCAGACCGAAGCCGGCGGAGGAAGCTCCCCTACAAATGCAGGCGGTAAAAACGAAAGTCAGAGAAGCCTTCGATCGGCAGGCGTTCCACGGACGGGAAGCCGGCCTCTGCCGCGTACCGCTCCAGCACCGGCTGCCGCATGACCGTCCCTGTGCCCGCCGATCCCGGTGTCGACAAGCTGTCCGGCAGGCAGATGAACAGGCTGTAGGCATACATGAGCCGCTCCAGTTCGTCCCCGTCCGGTCCGAAGGCATCGGCGACGGCCTCGTCCATGACCACAACCACGCCGTCGGGCTTCACCATGGCACGGACGGAGGCCAGCACCTGCACGGGAAACGGCATGTCATGCAGCGCCTCAAATATGAAGACGGCGTCCTGGCTGCCTGGCGCCACGGCGTCCGCGGCACCTGGATCCGCGGCGTCCGCGATGCGGAACGTTGCCCGGCCCTCCAGGCCGCTGCGGCGCGCGTTGCTCCGCGCCTCCTCGATCGAGGGTCCGTCAATGTCAATGCCGACGACGGCGGCCCCTGGGTAGGCGTTCGCCAGCGCCAGGGTGGACCAGCCGCAGCCGGCACCCAGGTCCGTGATGTGCGCACCCTGTCTGGACAGCACCCCGTGGATATCCGGGACGGATGCCAGCGCGGAGCCCAGCCGCTGCTCAAACCACGGCTTGTTGCCGGCGGCCTGCGATTCGCGCGCCTCGCTGCCAATCTGCGCCCAGCCAACGCCGCCGCCGTGCCGGTAGGCCTGCAGCAGTTCCGGCAGCTGGGCCACCCCTGCCCGGAGCATGCGCACCATGGGCATGAGCCCCGCGAGCGAGTCCGGCTGCAGCAGCACCTCGGCGGCCCCGGGCGGCAGCGCGAAGCGGGGTCCGGCGTGGCGGACTTGCCCGGCGTCCGCACCGGCCACGTCCTGCACCACGGCGACGAAGCCCGCCACGCTTTGCTGTTCCAGCCATTCCCGCGCATAGCGTTCCTGCGTGCCGGTGCCCGCTGCCAACCCGGCAGGCGTCACCCCTGCGCTGCCGGCTTCGGCCAGCGCGGCATACCAGCCAAGTTCGTCACCCAGCACGATGCCTGCCAGCTCCGCGTAGCCCAGCAGGGCAGCGACCACCCTGTCCGAATATGCGCCAACGCCCTCATCCATCGCCGGGACCATGCCCACAATTGTCCTCCTCCCGAAGCTGCTTGGGAAAGCGGAACTTTGACCGGGGAAGCCACGCTCCCGGCCAGCCGCCCAAGGCGCCTCCACCCACGGTAGGAGGGTCCGGCGTCGAACCTCCGGGACATATCCGACCGCGCTCCGATCCGCGGCTGCGAAGCCCGAAATAGGCTGGTGCCATGACCATCACATCTGAGCACAATCAACGCACCCTGGCGGTTCAGGCCCGCGGCCTGCGCAAAAGCTACGGCAAGGGCGAGACCGAGGTGACGGCACTCAAGGGCGTGGACCTGGAGTTCCCGGCCGAGCAGTTCACCGCCATCATGGGCCCGTCCGGCTCCGGCAAGTCCACGCTGATGCACTGCCTCGCGGGACTCGACACCGTCACCTCGGGCACCATCCATCTGGGCGACACCGAGTTGACCGCCCTCAACGACAAGGATTTAACACAGCTGCGCCGCGACCGGATCGGCTTCGTTTTCCAGGCGTTCAACCTGGTCCCCACACTGACCGCGGAAGCCAACATCACCCTGCCCGTCGCACTGGCCGGCGGCACCGTGGACAAGGAATGGTTCACGTTCATCACCTCCACCCTTGGCCTGACTGACCGCCTGGCGCACAAGCCGCACGAGCTTTCCGGCGGCCAGCAGCAACGTGTGGCCGTGGCCCGCGCCCTGCTCACCCGCCCCGACGTCATCTTCGGCGACGAGCCCACCGGCAACCTTGACTCCCGCTCCGGCGCAGAAGTCCTGGGCATGCTGCGCCGCTCCTCCCGCGAGATGGGCCAGAGCATCATCATGGTCACCCACGACCCCGTCGCCGCCTCCTACGCGGACCGCGTGGTCCTCATGAACGACGGCGAATTGGTGGGCGAACTCGAGAACCCCACCGCCGAATCCGTGCTGGCGTCGCTGGCCTCGCTGGGGGCCTAGGCCATGCTGCAAGTTGCCCTGAGCCAGCTCAAAACCCACTCGCGCCGCTTCATCGCCATCACGCTGGCCGTGCTGCTGGCCGTCGCGTTCCTCACCGCCACCCTCATGGTCAACGCCTCCACCAAGGCGTCCCTGAAGGCATCCATCGGCCAGGCCTACTCCACCGCGGACCTCGTCATCTCCCCTCCCGGCAACGAGCCATTGACGACGGCGAACGCGGCCGCCGTCGCTTCCTCGCCTGGAGTTGCGGCTTCTTATGCGCAGCGCTCCCTCTATGTTGAGAGCGACCTCGGCACCGGCTGGGTCGGTTCCAAGCTCCGCAACCTGCCGGATGCACCGTCCCTTGAAGCCGTCAAACTCGACTCAGGCGCCTGGCCGGCTGCCGACGGCGAGGTGGCCGTTGACGCCACGACCGCTGCCCGGAACTCCCTGGCGGTGGGCAGCAAGGTCACCCTGACGGGACAGTACGGGGCCGGAGGTGAGAACCCGAAGCTCGCCGCCACCGTCTCCGGCATCATGGCCACCTCAAACGATCCGCTGAGCTCCGGCATGGCACAGTTTGTGGGCACCATGGCTTCCGTGGATTCACTCAGCTCCCCGGATGCCGGTTTCGGCACCATCTCGGTGGAGCTGGCCCCGGGCGCGTCCATCGGCGATGCCAAGACCGCCATTGCCGACGCCGCGGGACTGCCCGTGGATTCCGTCCTGACGCCGGATGAGAAGACCACCCAGGAGGTGTCCAACTTCACCGGCGGCCAGGACCAGCTGACGATTGTGCTGCTGGCCTTTGCCGGGGTGGCCCTGCTGGTCTCCGCCCTGGTGGTTTCCAACACCTTCTCGGTGCTGGTTGCCCAGCGCACCCGCGAGCTGGCCCTGCTGCGCTGCATCGGCGCCAGCCGCCGGCAGGTGCGCAGCTCGGTGATTCTCGAAGCGCTTGTGGTTGGCTTCATCGCCTCAGTGTTGGGAGTCCTTGCCGCCAGCGGCACCATGGCACTGGTCCTGACGCTGCTGAGCCAAAATCCGGACTACAGCTTTGCCACCCTGGCGGTGCCGCCGTCGGCCGTCATCGCAGGCCTTGTGGTGGGCACGCTGCTCACCGTCTTGGCAGCGCTGGTGCCGGCCCGGGCTGCGACGGCGGTTGCCCCGCTGGCCGCGCTGCGCCCCGTCGACGACCTCTCCGTGCGCAATTCAGGCGGGCGGCTGCGCCTGGCCATCGGCATCCTGCTCCTCATCGCCGGCGGCGCCGGACTCGTGTACGGCGGAATCTCCGCCAACCTGCTGATCGCCCTCCCGTCGGGAGCCGCCTCGTTTGTTGGCTTCCTCATGGCGGCCACGCTGTTTGTTCCCAAGCTCGTGTCCCTGGCCGGCACCCTCGCCGCACCGGCGGGTGTTCCCGGCAAGATGGCCGCCGCCAACGCGGTCCGGAACCCGCGGCGGACCACGGCGACGGCGTCTGCCCTGCTGATCGGCGTCACGCTCGTGACCATGATGATGACCGGCGCGGCCACGGCACGGCACGCCTTCGACACCCAGCTGGATGCCATCTACCCCGTGGACATTTCAGCCGAATCGTTCCCGGGCGAGCCGGCCATCACGGACGAGGCCCTGGCCGCAGCCGCTGACTTGCCCGGCGTGGAGCACATTGGCCGGCTTGAATTGGTGGGCATGGTGACGGCAGGCGACGTCCAACTGCCGGCGTACGGCATTTCCGACGCCGACGCCCTGACGCTTCTGGCCAACCCAGCCAACCGCCCCACCGGCACTGCCGTGGTCCTGCCCTCGGACGTCAAGGCGACCACGGCAACCCTGGCGGCCGGCACACAGACCACCAACTTGCCGGCCACTCCCGGGACGAGCAACGGCTCCACTGCCCTGGTCTCCCTGGGTGCCTTCGCGCCGCTGGCCCTGGACGACCCCCTGCGCGCACAGATGTCGGCCCCGCTGTGGATCTCGGTGGACGAGACCCTGGACAACAACGCACTGATGGACCTGCGCACGTCCCTGTCACAGACCCTGGGCATCAATGAGTATCAGCTCTCCGGCGCCGTCTTGGAGAAGGCCATGTTCAACCAGGTCATCAACATGCTGCTGCTCGTGGTCACCGCACTGCTGGCCGTTGCCGTGTTCATTGCACTGATCGGTGTCGCCAACACGCTGTCCCTGTCGGTGCTGGAACGGACGCGGGAGAACTCCCTGCTGCGGGCGCTGGGCCTGACCCGGGGCCAGTTGCGCGGCATGCTGGCGCTGGAGGCGCTGCTGATTGCAGGCGTTGCGGCCGTCATCGGCTCGGTGCTTGGCACCTTGTATGGCTGGGCCGGGGCACAGTCGGGGCTCGGCACCTTTACCGAGGTCACGGCCGTCATCCCGTGGGGCCAGATCCTGGCCGTTGTCGGCGTCGCGGCCGTGGCGGGGCTGCTGGCCTCCGTGGTTCCGGCCCGCCGCGCAGCGAAACTCTCCCCCGTGGAGGGCCTGGCCATGGACTGATCTGCCGGTCCCGCCACTGCGGCATGGACGGTCCCTCGGCCTGCGGCGTCCGTGGCCGCGCCTGGACTTGCCGGCCGTTTGCCAGGCCGCGCGGGGCACGGGCTGGCCTGACACCGGGCAAGTCCGCGTGGGCCTGACACCGGCAAGTCCGGGTGGGCCGCCTCGCAGGGCCAGGCGCCCGCTACGGCAGAAATGACGCTGATCCCCCTTTATGATCCCGGAATCCCGGCCTCATAAAGGGGGATCAGCGTCATTTTCGTTTTCTTCCCGATCCGACGGTGAATTCCAGCGTCATGAACCGGAACCGGCGTCAAAAATTGTCGCGGGGCCCGGCGGGACCGGCGTCAAGAAGCGGAACCTGCGTCGCATGGCGGGACCGGCGTCATGAACGATCCGGCCGGCCGCAAGGTGCATGCGTCCAGACCAGGCCGGCCCGCATCACGGAGACTCGGGCGGCACTTCTGCCCCTTGGCCATGCCACGGTGCAGTCAATTCCTCCACAGGCACCGCATGGGACGCACCTGTCCACAATCAGCGGCCCGCCCCTTCCACCGCGTCGGCTTCGATGCCACCCTGAAGCGCATGACCAATCCACGGCTTATCTTCAGTTCAGACCTTGCCCTCACCGGCCAGGATCCCCGCGTGCTCGCGAAACTGTGCCAGCAAGGCAGGCTGACGCGGATCCGGCAGGGTGTCTACCTGCCAACTGATGAATGGGAGGCCCTCAGCGAAAAGGCGCAATACGGATGCAGGGCCGAGGCCTTTCGGCACCTCGCATTCGGGGAGCCCGTGTTTTGCTACGCGACGGCAGCCTTGCTGTGGGGCTTGTGGATCATTGGAACCCCGTCATTCGTGCATGTCCGAACTGAGGTCCGGAATGGCGGACGCAGCGGCAATGGCGTCAAACGGCGCCTCGGCGCTCCAACGGACGTGCCGGTCCGCTGCGGCCAACTCCTGGTGACCGACAAGCTCACCACCACCATCCAGCTCATCCATGCGCTTTCTTTTCAATATGCGGTGGCCATCTGTGATTCGAGCCTCCACAGCATGGACAGTCGAAACCAGGTCAACCAGTTCTCAGCGGCTGGAACCTCACCCGTCTCCGACGCGATCTGGGAAACGGACTCTCCCCAGGGCCCACCCTTGACGAAAGAGGAGCTGGCCGACGCAGCCCTGTTGCTGCCCAGCCGTGCAGCACGGGACCGTGCCCTTGCAGTCATCGCCTTCTCATCCTCATTGTCTGGATCCGCGGGCGAATCAATCAGCCGGGCAAAAATGCATTTGCTGGGGTTCCCCGCACCTGTCCTGCAAAAAGAGTTTGCCTTGCGGGACCGGAAGAAGGCCTTTACGGACTTTTGGTTCGAGGAACCCAACGTGGCCGGCGAGTTTGATGGCAAGGGGAAGTACCTGAGGTCGGACTGGGGCGGCGGCCTGCCCATAGAGCAGCGTGTCATGAAGGAAAAGGCTCGCGAGGACGACATCCGCCGCCAAGGCACCGGCCTCGTCCGTTGGAATTGGCGCGAGCTGAATGACACTGCCACGTTTGAACAACTGCTCCGCCAGGCAGGCCTCCCCCAAAGCCGCGGAAGGCCGAAATGATCCCGGGCCCCTCTCCAGCACCGGGATGGCGGCGTCGGAGTGGGGCCCGGGCTCGTTCACAAGGGGGACGTGTTGCTGCCGCGCGGCCAGCCGAGGGGATGAACCCCGACACCGCGCACCGCAGGGCTATGCCTCGGCGGCCATGGGCTCCTCATACTTCGGGAAGATCGGCGTCGGGGCGGGCAGGACCGTGCCGGGAACCAGGGGTGCCGCAATGGCGGCGAACTGGCGGACGGCGTCGTCCTCGGTTGAACCCTGCCCCAGGACCGTCAGCAGCTTGGCGGCGGCGTCCGGCATGACCGGCTGCACCAGGATGGAGACGATGCGCAGGATTTCCAGTGTCACGTAGAGCACGGTTTCCATGCGGGGCACGTCGGTCTTGCGCAGCACCCACGGGGCCTGGTCGGCGAAGTAGGCGTTGGTGTCGCCCAGGACGTGCCAGATCTTCTCCAACGAACCGTGGAAGTCCTGGGATTGGTAGGCGTGGCGGGAGTGCTCCAGCAGTTCGCGGGCCGCACCCAGGATGGCCTCGTCGGCCTCGGAGAAGGCGCCCGGCGTGGGGACAACACCCTCGCAGTTCTTGGCCACCATGGACAGCGAACGCTGTGCCAGGTTGCCCAGGTTGTTGGCCAGGTCGGAGTTCATCCGGCCCACCACGGCGTCGTGGTTGTAGGAGCCGTCGGCGCCGAAGGGAACCTCGCGAAGCAGGAAGAAGCGGACCTGGTCCAGGCCGTACTGGGCAACCCAGTCGGCGGGAGCCACGACGTTGCCAAGAGACTTGGACATCTTCACGCCGTTGTTGTGCAGGAAGCCGTGGATCATGACGCGCTTGGGCAGTTCCAGCCCGGCGGACATCAGGAAGGCAGGCCAGTAGACGGCGTGGAAGCGGGAGATGTCCTTGCCGATGATGTGCACGTCGGCGGGCCAGTACTTCTGGAACGCCTCGGACTCCACGTCCGGATAGCCCACTCCGGTCAGGTAGTTGGTGAGCGCATCGACCCACACGTACATGACGTGCTTGTCGTTGCCGGGCACCGGAACGCCCCAGTCGAAGGTGGTGCGGCTGACGGAAAGGTCTTCAAGGCCTCCCTTGACGAAGCTGATGACCTCGTTGAAGCGGGTGCGGGGGGCGCCGAACTCGGGCTGGTCCGCGTAGAGCGCCAGCAGCTTGGCCTGGTAGTTGGAGAGGCGGAAGAAGTAGCTTTCCTCCTCGGTCCAGGTCAGCTCGGTGTCGGTGGCCTTGGAGTAGCGCTTGCCGTCCTCGCGCAGCTCGGTCTCGTCCTCGCCGTAGTAGGCTTCGTCGCGGACGGAATACCAGCCCTCGTACTTGCCAAGGTAGATGTCCCCGGCCTCTTCCATCTTCTTCCAGATGGCCTGCGAGGCGGCGTAGTGGTCGGCGTCCGTGGTGCGGATGAAGCGGTTGTAGGTGATGCCGAGCGCCTTGTGCGTCTCCTTGAAGATCGTGACGTTGCGGTCCACCAGCTCCTTTGGAGTGATGCCCTCCTTCTCGGCCGTCTGCGCAATCTTCATGCCGTGCTCATCCGTGCCCGTCAGGAACATGACGTCGTACCCGTCCAGGCGCTTGAAGCGTGCCATGGCGTCGGTGGCGATGTACTCGTAGGCGTGCCCAATGTGCGGATCGCCGTTGGGGTACGTGATGGCGGTGGTCAGGTAGTAAGGCGTCTTGGCCGTCTCAGAAGATGTCACCCCCCAAATTTACCGTGAACCCGCCGAAACACCGATTCGTGACCCTTTCCGCGGGCCTCCCGTTGGTTAAAGTCCGACGGCGGCCGGGCTCCCCCGCGGGCAGTAAGATTTTCGCGGTCGCTGGGCAACCATGAAAATCCATTCCCGCTCTGGGAACCCGGCCGCCGCCGTCAAGGCAGAAGCCGTAAATTACTAGTCTTCCAGGTCGACCTCGCGGGCCATGGTGGCGCCGATCTCGGTCTTGATGGCTTCCAACAGCGACTGCGGGACGGAGCTGTCGACAGTGATGAGGGCCAGTGCCTGGCCACCTTCGCTGTGGCGGGCTACCTGCATGCCGGCGATGTTGACGTTGTTCTCGCCGAGCAGGCGGCCCAGGGTGCCGACGACGCCGGGGCGGTCCGCGTAGGAGATGACCAGGAGGTGGTCGCTCATGGGGATTTCCAGCTCGTAGCCGTTGACGGCGACGATCTTCTGGATCTGCTTCGGCCCGGTCAGGGTGCCGGACACAGAGATCTGCGAGTCATCCGACAGTGCGCCGCTGATGGTCAGCACGTTGCGGTAGTCGGTGGATTCCAGGGTGGTGATCAGGTTGGTCTTGATGCCGCGCTGTTCGGCCAGGACCGGGGCGTTGACGTAGGAGACCTGCTCGGAGACGACGTCCTTGAAGACACCCTTGAGTGCGGAGAGCTCCAGTGCCTTGACGTCGAGGGCGGCAATTTCACCGGCCACGGTGACGTCGATCTGGGTCACGGAGGCGTGGGTCAGCGCGGTGAAGATGCGGCCCAGCTTCTCGATCAACGGGATGCCGGGGCGGACGTCGGCAGCGATGACGCCGCCGGCGACGTTCACGGCATCGGGCACGAGCTCGCCGGCCAGGGCCAAACGCACCGACTTGGCAACGGAGATGCCGGCCTTTTCCTGAGCTTCATCCGTGGAGGCACCCAGGTGCGGGGTGGCGATGACGTTGTCGAGTTCGAGGAAGTCGACATCCGTGGCCGGCTCCTTGACGAACACGTCGATGCCGGCGCCGGCGATTTCGCCGTCGCGCAGGGCAACGTTCAGGGCTGCTTCATCAATGAGGCCGCCGCGGGCGACGTTGATGACGTAGGCGCTCTTCTTCATCTTCTTGAACGCCTCGGTGCCGATCATGCCCAGCGTTTCGGGCGTGCGCGGCATGTGGATGGTGATGAAGTCGGACTGTTCCAGCAGCTCATCGAGGGAGAGCAGCTGGACGCCGAGGCTGGCGGCGCGGGCCGAGGTGACGTAGGGGTCATACGCGACGATTTCCATGCCGAAGGCCTTGGCGCGCTCGGTGATGAGGGCGCCAATGCGGCCCAGGCCGATGATGCCCAGCTTCTTTTCCAGCAGTTCGGTGCCGGTGTACTTGGAGCGCTTCCACTCGCCGTTCTTCAGGGCGGTGCTGGCGGCCGGGATGTGGCGGGCCAGGGATAGGATGTGGCCGATGGTCAGCTCGGCGGCGGAGACGATGTTGGAGGTCGGTGCGTTCACGACCATGACGCCGGCCTGCGTTGCGGCCTTGATGTCCACGTTGTCCAGCCCCACACCGGCACGTGCAATGACCTTCAGGTTCTTCGCAGCGGCAATGGCTTCGGCATCGACCTGCGTTGCGGAGCGGACCAGGATCGCGTCGACGTCAACGATGGCGGACAGCAGTGCGGAACGGTCGGCGCCGTCGGCCTGGCGGATTTCAAAATCGGGGCCAAGTGCCTCGATCGTCGCGGGCGAAAGTTCCTCTGCGAGGAGTACTACTGGCTTGGTGGCGCTCACCTGGTGACCTCTTTAGTTCTCGTGTGTTCTGGTGGGGATTTTGGTGAATGGTTTTTGTGGTGCCCAAGGCAACAGTCAAAAGCCGGTCTCCAGTTTATGGGAGCCCGGCTTCACGGCCGTAACATTTGCCAGTCTGGGCGACGTAAGCGATGCAAGTCACACCGGGCGGACTGCTTTTGTCCACCTGTTGGTCACTTTGTTGCCTTAATGCCCGACGGCGGCTGCCGGACCCGCATGGGCCCGGCAGCCGCCGTCGTCATTCACTGCCTCCCACCGCCCGCGAACGCGCGGCAGGACCTTCGGCAGCTCTCGTGGCTTGCAAGGTGCCTCAGCCGGCCTTAGCGGGAGACGGAGCCGTCCACGTAGTCGTCGCTGTTGCTGATCCAGGAGAAGAGTCCGCGGAGTTCGCGGCCGGTGGCCTCGATGGGGTGCTCTTCGCCCTTCTTGCGCAGTGCCATGAATTCAACGGCGCCGTTGTCCTGGTCGTTGATGAAGCGGGTTGCGAAGGCGCCGCTCTGGATGTCCGCGAGGACAGCCTTCATGTTTTCCTTCACCTCGGGGGTGATGACGCGGGGGCCGGAGACGTAGTCGCCGTACTCAGCAGTGTCGGAAACGCTCCAGCGCTGCTTGGCAATGCCGCCTTCCCACATGAGGTCGACGATGAGCTTGAGTTCGTGCAGGACCTCGAAGTAGGCGATTTCCGGCTTGTAGCCGGCTTCGGTGAGAACTTCGAAGCCGTACTGGACCAGCTGCGAGGTGCCACCGCAGAGGACGGCCTGCTCGCCGAACAGGTCGGTTTCGGTCTCTTCGGTGAAGGTCGTCTCGATGACGCCGGCGCGGGTTCCGCCGATGCCCTTTGCGTAGGACAGGGCAAGGGACTTGGCGTTGCCGGTGAAGTCCTGCTCAACAGCGATCAGGTCGGGGATGCCGCGGCCGGCTTCGAATTCGCGGCGGACCGTGTGGCCCGGGGCCTTCGGGGCAACGAGGGCGACGTCAACATCGGCCGGGGGCGTGATGTAGCCGAAGCGGATGTTGAAGCCATGGCCGAAGAACAGGGCGTCGCCGGCCTTCAGGTTCGGGGCGATGTCCTCGGCGTACACAAAACGCTGCACCTGGTCCGGGGTGAGGATCATGATGACGTCTGCTTCGGCGGTTGCCTCGGCGACGCTGAGGACGCGCAGGCCCTCTGCCTCGGCCTTGGCGATGGACTTGGAGCCAGCCTTCAGGCCGACGCGGACGTCGACGCCGGAATCGCGCAGGTTGAGTGCGTGGGCGTGGCCCTGGCTGCCGTAGCCGATGATGGCAACCTTGCGACCCTGGATGATTGACAGGTCGGCATCGTCGTCATAGAACATGTCGGTCACTTTAGTAACTCCTTGAATGAGTGGTTTGTTGCTTGGGGTGAAAAGTATTTCAGTGGCCCGGTGCGGGCCGTTGCGGCTGCGGGCCTGCCGCCGCACGGAGGACCGTGACACGGAGGGCGCAACCCATTAGGAGGCGCGCAGGGCCCGGTCGCCCATGGAACGGGATCCGCGGCCGATGGCCAAGGTTCCCGCCTGCACGATTTCCCGGATGCCGAACGGCTCCAAGACGTTGAGCAGCGCCGCAAGCTTGTCTGCATAGCCAGTGGCTTCGATGGTCAATGAGTCTGTGGACACATCCACCACCGAGGCACGGAAGAGGTCTGCAGCCTGGGTGACCTGCAGCCTCGTGGCGGCATCCGCACGCACCTTGACCAGGATGTGGTCCCGCTGCACGGAATTCTCGGGAACGAGTTCAACGATCTTGATGACGTTGACCAGCTTGTTCAGCTGCTTGGTGACCTGTTCGATCAAGTCCCCGTCGGCGTCGACCACGACGGTCATCCGCGAGATGCCCGGGTTCTCAGTGGGGCCCACGGCGAGGGAGTTGATGTTGAAGGCGCGGCGGGCAAACATGCTGGCCACACGGGTCAGGACGCCCGGCTTGTCTTCCACCAGTACGGAAAGGGTGTGTCGTGTCATGTCTAGTCCTCCTCATCCCATACAGGGGTCATGTTCCGGGCAACCTGGATTTGGTCATTGCTGACGCCGGACGGGACCATCGGCCAGACCATGGAGTCCGGGCTGACCACGAAGTCGATGATGACCGGGCGGTCGTTGATGGCCAGTGCAGCCTCAATGGTGGCGTCGATGTCCTCCACGCGTTCGCAACGCAGGCCAACACAATCGTAGGCGTCGGCAAGCTTCACGAAGTCCGGGACGCGGATGGTGTCGTGGCCGGTGTTCAGGTCGGTGTTGGAGTAGCGGCTGTTGTAGAACAGCGTCTGCCACTGGCGCACCATGCCCAGCGAGGAGTTGTTGATGACAGCAACCTTGATGGGGATGTTGTTGATCCGGCAGGTGGCCAGTTCCTGGTTTGTCATCTGGAAGCAGCCGTCGCCGTCGATGGCCCAGACCACGCGGTCCGGGTTGCCCACCTTGGCGCCCATGGCGGCCGGCACCGAGTAGCCCATGGTTCCGGCGCCGCCGGAGTTGAGCCAGGAGCGGGCGCGCTCGTACTTGATGAACTGGGCGGCCCACATCTGGTGCTGGCCCACGCCGGCAACGTACACGGCCTCCGGACCGGTCAGCTCGCCGATGCGGGAGATGACGCGCTGCGGGGACATCAGGCCGTCTTCCGGCTCGGTCCAGCCCAGCGGGTAGGTGTCGCGCAGGTTGCCCAGGAACGCCCACCAGTCGCCGAGGTCGGACGGGCCGTTGGCCTCAAACTCGGCCTTCACCGCGGCGGCCAGGTCGGGGATGATCTCCTTGACGGAGCCCACGATCGGGACATCGGCCGTGCGGTTCTTGGAAATTTCCGCCGGGTCGATGTCTGCGTGGATGACCTTGGCGTGCGGGGCGAAGCTGCTGAGCACGCCCGTGACGCGGTCGTCGAAGCGCGCACCCAGGGTGATGAGCAGGTCCGACTGCTGCAGTGCGGTGACGGCGGAGACCGAGCCGTGCATGCCGGGCATGCCCACGTGCAGCGGGTGTGAATCCGGGAAGACGCCGCGGGCCATCAGCGTGGTGACGACGGGAGCGCCGGTCAGCTCGGCCAGGGCCAGGAGCTCCTCGGCCGCGTTGGCCTTGACCACGCCGCCGCCGACGTACAGCACCGGCTTCTGGGCTTCACGGATCAGCCGGGCGGCCTCGCGGAGCTGCTTGGAATGGCCGCGGAAGACGGGCCGGTAGCCGGGCAGGTCGATGACCGGCGGCCAGGAGAACGTCATCTGGGCCTGCTGGGCATCCTTGGCGAAGTCCACCAGGACGGGGCCGGGGCGCCCGGTCGAGGCAAGGTGGAAGGCCTCGGCCAGGACGCGCGGAATGTCATTGGCGTCCGTCACCAGGTAGGAGTGCTTGGTGATCGGCATGGTGATGCCAACGATGTCGGCTTCCTGGAACGCGTCGGTGCCAATGACCGAACTGGCCACCTGGCCCGTGATGGCCACCAGCGGGACCGAGTCCATGTGGGCGTCCATGATGGCCGTGACCAGGTTCGTGGCGCCAGGGCCCGACGTTGCGATGCACACGCCCACCTCACCGGTGACCATGGCGTAACCCTGGGCGGCGTGGCCGGCGCCCTGCTCGTGGCGGACCAGGACATGGTTGAGCTTGGACGCCATGAGGGGGTCGTACGTGGGAAGAATTGCTCCGCCGGGAAGGCCGAAAATGTCCTTGACACCAAGCTCTTCAAGCGAGCGCACCAATGCTTCCGAGCCTGTCATCTGCACGGGTGCCACAACATTGTTGGGACCCACGACGTCGGATGCTGGGTTTTGGGTGCTCACGACGCCTGGGGCGGCGCCTCCATGGGCACCGTGGCCGGAGGACTTGGCTGCCATCAGCGCAGGGCTGGCGGGCGTTCCTTTACTCATCGGTTCTTCCTTTGGGAAACTCATGTACTCGGGTAATTCTTCTGTGGTTGCGTTCAATTCTTGGTGGATCACGCAGTGTTTCGAGTTGCCGCTGGTGGTGGAAACAAAAAAACCCCTCAGCCCATAAGGCTTTCATCGAGGGGTATGCACGTGGTGCAGCCTTCTCTCATTGGAAGGCCGCGGAGCCAATGGCCATGGGTGTGGCCATTTTGCGTCACGCGCTAGCTAATGACGACTGGAAGCTTTGGTTGCATACCTGCTAGTCTCCCGTTTTGGGTTCGCGAGTGTCAAACAGACCACAGGCGCGTCTCACAATGTGGACGTGATGTCCACCCTATGGTCAGTGGTCCGAAGAAGCACTGCCTGCCGCCTGCAACCGGGCGCCGCACATGCAGCCGTGGCACCGGATCCGCGGGAGCAAGATACCGATGCTAGCCGCAATAGGCGCCGGTGGAAGCGCTGTTGACCAGCTTCGCGTACTTCGCCAGGACTCCCGAGGTGAACTTCGCCGGAAGCGGCTCCCAGCCGACCCTGCGCGCCGCCAGTTCGTCCTCGTCCACCAGCAGGTCGAAGGACCGGGCCGCGATGTCCACCCGGATCTTGTCGCCGTCGCGCACAAAGGCGATGGGCCCGCCGTCGACCGCTTCCGGGGCAACATGGCCGATGCACAGCCCCGTGGTCCCGCCGGAGAAGCGCCCGTCCGTCAGCAAAAGGACGTCCTTGCCCAGCCCGGCACCCTTGATGGCACCGGTGATGGCGAGCATTTCGCGCATGCCGGGGCCGCCCTTGGGACCCTCGTAGCGGATGACAACGACGTCGCCGGCGTGGATTTCGCCCTTGTCGAGGGCTTCGAGAGCCCCCTGCTCGCGCTCGAACACGCGGGCGGTGCCCTCGAATACGTCGAGGTCGAAGCCGGCGCTCTTGACCACGGCGCCGTCGGGGGCGAGGCTGCCGTGCAGGATGGTGATGCCGCCGGTCTTGTGGATGGGGTTGTCCAGGGCGCGCAGGACCTTGCCGTCAGGGTCCGGCGGGTTGATGTCCGCCAGGTTTTCCGCGACTGTTTTGCCCGTGACGGTGAGGGCGTCGCCGTGGAGGAGTCCGGCGTCGAGCAGGGCCTTCATGATGACGGGCACGCCGCCGATCTTGTCGACGTCGAACATGACGTAGCGGCCGAACGGCTTCAGGTCGCCCAGGTGCGGGATTTTGTCGCCGATGCGGTTGAAGTCGGCGAGTGTCAGGTCCACGTGGGCCTCGCGGGCGATGGCGAGCAGGTGCAACACGGCGTTGGTGGAGCCGCCGAAGGCCATGGTGACGGCGATGGCGTTCTCGAAGGCCTTCTTGGTCATGATGTCGCGGGCGCGGATGCCCTGTTCAAGCAGGTGGACCACGGCCTCGCCGGACTTGCGCGCGAACATGTCGCGGCGGCGGTCGGCGCTGGGCGGGGCGGCGGAGCCGGGAAGGGACATGCCCAGCGCCTCGCCGATGCAGGCCATGGTGTTGGCTGTGTACATGCCGCCGCAGGCGCCTTCGCCGGGGCAGATGGCCCGTTCGATCGAATCCAGGTCCTTCATGCTCATGGTGCCGGCCGCGCAGGCCCCGACCGCCTCGAAGGCGTCGATAAGCGTGACTTCCTTCTCCGTGCCGTCCTCGAGCTTGGCGAAGCCGGGCATGATGGAGCCCGCATAGAGGAATACGCTGGCGAGGTTCAGGCGGGCTGCGGCCATGAGCATGCCGGGCAGGGACTTGTCGCAGCCGGCCAGCAGGACGGAGCCGTCCAGGCGTTCAGCCATCATCACGGTTTCGACGGAGTCTGCGATGACCTCACGTGAGACAAGTGAGAAGTGCATGCCTTCGTGGCCCATGGAGATGCCGTCCGAGACGGAGATGGTCCCGAACTGCATGGGGAAGCCGTCAGCGGCGAAGACACCCTCCTTGGCGCCCTGGGCCAGGCGGTTCAGGGAAAGGTTGCACGGGGTGATCTCATTCCAGGAGCTGGCGACGCCGATCTGGGGCTTGCGGAAGTCGTCGTCGCCCATGCCGACGGCGCGGAACATGCCCCGGGCCGGCGCTGCGTGAATTCCGTCCGTGACCACGCGGCTGCGTGGCTTGATGTCAGGGCTGCCGTCGTTGGTGCGAACAACGGGATCTTCTGCTGAATTCTTCACCGGGCTCATGTGCGCCAGTCTAGGACGCAAAGGTGATCTGGGCCACCGTCCGGCCGCTGCCTGAAAAAATTCTGAGTCAGGCCGGGGAGGCGGAATCCGCATGTTTCCGCGGCGCAGAGCCTCCCCCAATGTGATCCGTGCCGCAAAATGCACCGAAACCCCTTTTTCGATTTCACACCGGCCAAAAAAGGCCGTATAGTTTCATGTCGTTGCAAAGAACACCACGGACACAAACTGTTGTGCGCCACCGCAACGAAGAGATGCACCTCTAGCTCAATTGGCAGAGCAATTGACTCTTAATCAATGGGTTTCGGGTTCAAGTCCCGAGGGGTGCACAGAGTAGGGGCCGTTCCAGCGCCTGTAACAACGGGTGCCGGAACGGCTTTTTACTGCAGTGAAAAGCCGCACCTCTAGCTCAATTGGCAGAGCAATTGACTCTTAATCAATGGGTTTCGGGTTCAAGTCCCGAGGGGTGCACAAGGCCTAGGCCGCTCCAACACCGGTTCCCACCGGAGTTGGAGCGGTTTTTTGTTGCCCGCGTTATTGCGCCATTGGTTGCCCCATTCAAGAACGAGGTCCCCGCTTATTCAACACCGTCACGGTGGCTTCGGGCCGGCGGCCACAGGTCCTGCAGACATGTACCCGCCCAGGCTGCACATCTGACACCGGTCCCGCTTTCCAATGTCGGGATCCCGGCGCTGCAACGGGGAACGGGAACATTTCTGCACCACTGCCAGGCCACATCCGCATGTCCGCACAATTTAGCCGACCGGAGCAACTCGCCTAGGCTGAAAACAATCCCAAACAGTTCCACCAACCAGGAGCCTTCCATGACCGAACGCCTTGTTGCCGGCGATCTTGCCCCGGCCTTCACCCTGCCCAACGCCGACGGCGGCACCACCTCCCTCTCCGACTTTGCCGGCCAAAAAGTCATCCTCTTTTTCTACCCGGCCGCCATGACGCCCGGCTGCACCAAGCAGGCCTGCGACTTCCGCGACAACCTGGCGTCCCTGCAGTCGCACGGCTATAAGGTCGTGGGCATCTCCCCCGACCCCGTGGCCAAGCTGGAGAAGTTCGCCGCCCGCGATTCCCTGAGCTACCCGCTGCTGAGCGACGAGGACCACTCAGTCGCCGACGCCTATGCCGCTTGGGGCGAGAAGAAGAACTACGGCAAGACCTATGAGGGCCTGATACGGTCCACGATCGTGGTTGAGAACGGCACAGTGGCAGTTGCCCAGTACAACGTTCGCGCCACCGGACACGTCGCCAAGCTGCGCCGGGACCTGAAGATCGACGCCGGATAACCCCACCTTCCCGGCGCCCGCCGCACTGCGCGTCGGGCCAACAGCGAACGGCACCCCCGACGCTGATAGAGCGTCACCTGAAAGACCCCCGACGCTGATAGAGCGTCACCTGAAAGACCCCCGACGCTGATAGAGCGTCGAGAGTGGGTGGTGGGGCAGGGGACGCAAAAGGCCCCTCCGGTTCTTGCCGGAGGGGCCCATTCAGCGTGCGCAAGAGGGGACTTGAACCCCTACGCCCGAAGGCACAGGTACCTAAAACCTGCGTGTCTACCAATTCCACCACTCGCGCGGGAGCCGTGAAGCACCAACAATACTACCGAATCGCCATGGTCCCGGCGACCACACGGCGGCGAACCGGCAACCGTCCAGATTTCCGCACTATGATGAGTGGCTGACGCAAATTCCATGCTGCAAGGAGACCACAACGTGACACGCCCGGCCGGCCCGCTGCCCAAGGCGCTGCGGCTCGCGGCCGTGATTTCCGCCGTCGTTCTTCTTGCGGTGACTGGCTGCACGCCGCCCACCCCCTCCCCCACCACGGCGGCCCCGCTGCTTCCCGAGCAGACAACCTTCACCTTCGGCACCGGCGCAGATCCGCTGGGATTCGACCCGTCGCTGGTATCAGACACGGAGTCGTACCGCGTGACGCGCCAGGTGCTGGAGGGGCTGCTGACCATCGACCCCGTCACCGGCGCGCCCGCCCCCAGCCTCGCCACGGCGTGGGAGGAGCTCGACGGCGGACTCAACTACCGCTTCACCCTTCGCCCCGACGTGCACTTCCAAGACGGCACGGATTTCAATGCCGCGGCCGTCTGCAGCAATTTTGAACGCTGGTACTCGTTCACGCCGGCCACGCGCGGCGACGGCACCTCTACCATGTTCAAGCAGGTCTTCCGCGCATTCAAGGACGATTCCAAGAATTCCAGCTATGACGGCTGCACGGTGGACGGGCCGCTGGAAGTGACGATCGGGCTCAAGCTCCGCCTGACCGGGTTCCTCCAGGCCATGACTCTGCCCGCCTTTGCCATTTCCTCCCCCGCCGCCCTCAAGGCCGGCACAGCCGACGTGCTGGACCAGACGTTTTCGGCCAACAAGGTCTCCAAGTACGGCCTGCACCCGGTGGGCACCGGGCCGTTTACGTTTACGGAGGCGGCCCCGGGCGGGGTCACCATGACCGCCAACCCGGACTACTGGGGCGAAAAAGGTACCATCACCACGCTGAAGTTCAAGACCTTTGAACAGCCCGAGACCCGTTTCGCGGCACTGGAGGACGGGAGCCTGGACGGCTTCGACCCCGTGACCCCCGGCAACTACGACCTCCTGATCAAGAACGGCAAGCAGGTGCTCCAGCGCGACCCCTTCTCCGTGATGTACCTGGGGATCAACCAGTCGATTCCCGTGCTGGCAGACCTCAAGGTGCGCCAGGCCATCGCCGCCGCCGTTGACAAGGCCACGCTGGCCGGCAACTATTTCATCGCAGGCACGGCGCCCACGGGCCAGTTCATCCCGCCCAAGCTAAGTGGCTTCAACAACGCCGTGGCCGGCCAGCCCTTCGACAAGGCCAAGGCGAAGTCCCTGCTGGAGGCGTCCAGCTATGCCGGCGAGGAGCTCAAGTTCTACTACCCCACCAACGCCGCACGGACCTATCTGCCCCAGCCCGAAAAAGTGTATGCGCAGATCGCGAAGGACCTGACGTCGATCGGGTTCAACATCAAGCCGGTTCCGATCCCGTGGAGCGACGGCTACATCACCGCCGTGACCGGCGAGGGCGACCATGCCCTGAGCCTGATGGGCTGGAACGGCAGCTACGCCGATCCCGACAACTTTGTGGGGCCGCTCTTCGGCTCCCCCAACGCCGAGCTGGGCATGGACGACCCCCAGCTGGTCTCCAAGATCACCCGCGCCCGCAGCATGCCCAACGGCCCGGACCGGGACGCCGCCTACGACTCCATCAACAAGCAGCTCGCCGAGACGGTCCCGGCGGTGCCCATCGCCTTCCCCATCTCCGCACTGGCCCTCTCCGACCGGGTCCTCTCCTACCCGCTGAGCCCCGTCCTGAACGAGGTCTTCAACCAGGTCAAGCTCGCACCCGAACCCGCCGGCTGACCCCCGCGCACAGTCCGGCAGGGCACCCGCGGCGGGCCGTCCGCCGTCGGGCGCCAAAAGAGCCGGTTGGCCCGCGATTTACGCATAGTGTGCCTGCCGCGATACGCTTCTACCGCTAGGAAGAGCCTCTACCGGAGTTGACTGTGACCTTCATTTCGAACACCAAAGACGCTGACGTTGTCCTCATTGGAGGCGGCATCATGAGCGCGACGCTGGGCACGATGCTCAAGCAGCTGGAGCCAGACTGGAAGATTGTGCTGTTCGAACAGCTCGACACTCCCGGCCTTGAATCCTCGAGCCCCTGGAACAATGCCGGAACGGGACACTCCGCGCTCTGTGAGCTCAACTACTCGCCTGCGGCCGCAGATGGTTCGGTGAATCCCGCCAAGGCCATCCACATCAACGAACAGTTCCAGCTTTCGCGCCAGTTCTGGTCCCACCTGGTGGACGAGCAGCTCATCGGCTCCCCCAAGGGCTTCATCAACACGGTCCCGCACATGAGCTTTGTCATTGGCGAGGCGCACCGCAAGTTCCTCAAGACCCGCCACGAGGCCCTCCAGCCCAACCCGCTCTTCGCCTCCATGGAATACTCCGAAGACCCCGCCCAGATCGCCAAGTGGGCGCCGCTGGTCATGAAGGGCCGCGACGCCGGGCAGACGGTCACCGCCACCCGCTCCGCCGAGGGCACCGACGTGGACTTTGGCGCGCTGACCCGCGAGCTGATCGGCTACATGGGCCGGCACGACGTCGAAATCAACTACGGCACCACCGTCACCGACGTTGCACGCACATCGGACGGCGGCTGGGACGTTGCGCTCAAGCACCCCGCGTCCGGGGAACACGGCCGGGTCAAGGCCAAGTTTGTGTTCATCGGTTCCGGCGGCGGTGCGCTGCACCTTCTGCAGAAGTCGGGCATCCCCGAGGGCAAGGGCTTCGGCGGCTTCCCCGTCTCCGGCCAGTTCTTCCGCTGCACGGATGAGACCCTGGCGAAGCAGCACAGCGCCAAGGTGTACGGACAGGCCTCCGTGGGCGCCCCGCCCATGTCCGTCCCCCACCTGGACACCCGCTATGTGGGCGGCAAGCGCTCACTCCTGTTCGGCCCCTACGGCGGATTCTCCACCAAGTACCTCAAGACCGGCAGCTACATGGACCTGCCCGGCTCCATCCGCCCCGGCAACCTCATCCCCATGCTCGCCGTGGGCAAGGACAACCTGGACCTGGTCAAGTACCTGGTGGGCGAAGTCACCAAGTCCCGTGCCGGCAAGGTGGAGGCGCTCCACGAGTACTTCCCCGAGGCCGACGGCAAGGACTGGGAGCTCATCACCGCGGGCCAGCGCGTGCAGATCATCAAGAAGGATGCCAAAAAGGGCGGCGTGCTGCAGTTCGGCACTGAGGTCATCACAGCGGCCGACGGCACCCTGTCCGCACTGCTCGGCGCATCCCCGGGAGCATCCACGGCCGTGCCGATTATGCTTGAGCTGTTGCAGCGTTGTTTCCCGCGCAAGTTCAAGCTGGAGTGGCAGGATTCCCTGCGCACAATGATGCCCACCTACGGCACCAAGCTCAATGATGACGCGGACGCCTTCGAGAAGTCCCTGGCCGCCACGGCAGCTTCTCTGCAGCTCAAGCAGGAAAAGGTCTAAAGCTCCCCGTTCAGCTGGTGGGGGGCCGGCATAAAGCAGTGGGAGAAAGATGTACAACCTGGCCAAAATGTCCCTGGGAAACCGGGCGCTCATTGCCCTGATCACCATCTTCGCGGTGGTGTTTGGCGTGATCACGCTCGGTTCCCTGAAGCAGGAACTCATCCCCAGCATCGAATTCCCGCAAATCACGGTGATCTCCTCGATGCCGGGGGCCTCCCCCACTGTGGTGGACAAACAGGTCAGCGAACCCCTCGAGGCCGCACTGAACGCGGTGGAGGGCCTGGAATCCAGCACGTCCACGTCGCGCACGGGCGTCTCCACCATCAGCCTCGCCTTCACCTACGGCACCAACCTGGACCGGGCCCGGAACCAGATTGACCGGGCCATCTCCAACATCAGCTCCAGCCTGCCGGACGGGGTCCAGCCGCAGCCCATCGCCGGCAGCATCTCCGATTTCCCGATCGTCTTCCTCGCCGTCTCCTCCGACCAGGGCCTCGCCGCACTGAACACGGAGCTGGCCCAGGTTGCGGTGCCCAAGCTGATGAAGATCGACGGCGTCCGCAGCGCCGATGTGAGCGGCGCCAACTCCCAGCACATTGAGATCCTGCCGGACTCCGCCAAGATGGCCGCCGCCGGCGTCAACGCCGCCTCCATCACCAAGGCACTTTCCGACAACGGAACCCTCATCCCGATCGGCTCCCTGAGCACCGACGGCAAGACGCTCTCCATCCAGGCCGGCAGCCCCGTCGACTCGATCGATGCGGTCAAGTCCCTGCCGCTGGAGCCCGCAGCTGCCGCGGCGGAGACCCTTCCCGGCGCACCCGCAGCACCGGCCACGCCCGGCGCCGGGCCTGCACCCATTCCCACGATTGAAACCGTGGCTTCCGTGGCCCTGGCCGACGATCCCACCACCTCCATCACCCGCACCAACGGCGTGCCCACCCTGGCCCTGTCCGTGACCAAGAAGCCCGCGGCCGACACCGTGACCCTGTCCAAGGAAGTCGCCGCGGCCCTGCCCGGGATCACGGCCGCGATGGGGCACAACACCAAGTTCACCACCGTCCTGGACCAGGCACCCTTCATCGAGAAGTCCATCCACGACCTCACGGTGGAGGGCCTGCTGGGACTTGGCTTCGCCGTCGTCGTCATCCTGCTGTTCCTGCTCTCGGTTCGCTCAACGCTGGTGACGGCCATCTCCATCCCGCTTTCACTGCTGGTGACTTTCATTGGGCTGTGGGCCACGGGTTACTCGCTGAACATCCTGACCCTGGGGGCGCTGACCATTGCGATCGGCCGGGTGGTGGACGACTCCATTGTGGTCATCGAGAACATCAAGCGGCACATGAGCTACGGCGAGGACAAGAAATCCGCCATCCTCGCCGCCATCAAGGAAGTGGCCGCGGCCATCACCGCCTCCACCCTGACCACGGTGGCCGTATTCCTGCCCATCGCGTTCGTTGGCAGCCTGGCCGGCGAGCTCTTCCGCCCGTTCGCGCTCACCGTCACGTTCGCGCTGCTTGCCTCGCTGCTGGTTTCGCTGACCATTGTCCCGGTGCTGGCCTACTGGTTCCTGAAGTCTCCCGCGCCGTCGGATGCCACAGCCCCGAAGGACGACGGCGGCACCTCCCTGAGCGGGAAGGCGCTCCTGAACGCTGTGGAAGAGAAGGAACGCTCGTCGTGGCTGCAGCGCGGCTACCTGCCCATCCTGGCCAAGACACAGAAGCATCCCGTAGTGACGCTGATTGCCGGCGGCGTGATTTTGGCGGCCACCCTGGCCATGACGCCGCTGCTGCCCACCAACCTGCTGGGCGACACCGGCCAGAACAGCATGAGCATCCAACAGGACATGCCACCGGGCACCAGCCTTGAAGTCACCGACGCAGCGTCCCAGAAGGTGGAAAAGGTGCTGTACGGGATCGAGGGCGTCACCGACGTCCAGGTCACGGTGGGCAACGGTTCCGGCGGTTTCGCCGCACTCCTTTCTTCCGGCGCATCCAGCGCCTCCTTCCAGGTCATCACCGACCCCGATGCCGACCAGGCGGCCCTGCAGGACCAGGTCCGCACCGCCGTCGACGGCATCAAGGACGCGGGGACCATCACCGTGGGCGCCCAAGGCGGCGGCTTCGGCATGTCCTCCTCCGTGGACATCACCGTCAAGGCCACCACGGGCGAGGAACTGCAGCAGGCCTCGGACGCGTTGGTCAAGGCCATGACCGGAATCCCCGGAGCACAGTCGGTGGAGAGCAACCTTTCCGGCGCCCAGCCCGTGGTCCAGGTGACCGTGGACCGCAACAAGGCTGTGGCTGCCGGACTGGACGAAAAGCAGATCACCGGCCTGCTGGCCGCCACCGTCAGCCCCATCCCCGGCGGCACGGTGCGCATCGACACCACCGACTACCGCGTGCAGATCGGCACCGGCACCACGTTCGACTCCGTTGAAGCCCTGGCCGCTGCCCAGATTCCCACTCCGGCCGGGCCGGTCCCGCTCTCGGACGTGGCCACCGTGGCCGAGGTCCAGACGCCGTTGACGGTGACGTCCTCCGACGGACAGCGCACCGCCACCGTCTCGGTGACACCGGACGCCAACTCGCTGGGCTCGCTCAGCGCCGAGGTGCAGACCAGGTTGGATGCCACCACGCTGCCGTCCGGAACCATCGCCACGATTGGCGGCGCCGCCACCCAGCAGGCCGAGTCCTTCCAGCAGCTGGGACTGGCCATGCTGGCCGCCATCGCCATTGTCTACGTGATCATGGTGGCCACGTTCAAGTCCTTGATCCAGCCGCTGATCCTGCTGGTTTCAATCCCGTTTGCCGCCACCGGCGCCATTGCCCTGCTGCTCATCACACGGATTCCGCTGGGCCTGCCGTCACTGATAGGCATGCTGATGCTGGTGGGCATTGTGGTCACAAATGCCATTGTGCTCATTGACCTGATCAACCAGTACAGGCAGCCGTCCGGGGACAGGCCCGCCATGAACGTGGCCGACGCCATCGAGCACGGCGCCCGCCAGCGACTGCGCCCCATCCTCATGACGGCCCTGGCCACCATCTTCGCCCTGACTCCCATGGCCCTGGGGCTGACCGGCGGCGGCGGATTCATTTCCCAGCCCCTGGCTGTCGTGGTGGTGGGCGGGCTTATCTCCTCCACCCTGCTGACACTTGTCCTCGTGCCCGTGCTGTACCGACTGGTGGAAGGCCGCAAGGAACGCCACGACCTGAAGAAGGCGCTGCAGGCGGTGCACACCCCGGCCGGCACGGCGCCCAAGAGCATTCCCCTCGACGACTCCGACATTCCGGCCACGGCTGAGACGGCCGGCGCCGCGGCTGTCGGAACCGCCGCGGGCGGAAAGGCCACAGAGTCCCAGGGCAGCTCCGACGCCGGGACAACCAAGGTCACGGAGCAGTCCGGGGGCACGTCCAAACCCCAAGGCGACAAGCCCGGATCCAAGTCCAAGGAGCCCAAGCCGGACTTCCAGGACTGGACCACCGGCGCCATCCCGAAGGTGCGCGGCCGCCGCGCCGCCACGGACTAGCCATCCCAACTCCTGGCTGCACCCAACGGATCGAAACAGCAGCTGATGCGATCCCGACCCACGCATCCGAATCGAAGCAGCAGTAGTTGCGTTTTCCTCTGTTGAGGCAGCAGCAGATGCGATGATCAGGCAAGATTCATCGCACGTGCTGCTGCTTCGAATGCTGCAATCGCAACAACTGCTGCTTGGATGACACAAATCGCACATGGTGCTGCTTCAATGCGCAGACTGGGCCCAAATACGGCTTCGTCGGACACCCACAGGCAGACTTACGGACTGAAGCAGCAGCAGATGCGATCCCGACCCACGCATCCGATTCGAAGCAGCAGATGCGCCTGTCAGGAAGGGAGGGTGGGGCTGAAGGCCAGCTTCGGGACGAAGTACAGGGCCACTGCCGCCACGAGCGCCGTGACGCCGCAGATGGTCCAGACCGTCATGTATCCCGCCAGCGGAGCGGCCGTTGAGCCGGCTCCCGCAGTCAGGGTCCCCAAGGCGGCGCCGGCCAGGGCGATGCCAAAGATGCAGGAGGCAAATGCCCCGCCCACGGTCTTTGTGGCGTTCGTCAGCCCCGTGGCCATGCCCGTCTGGGTCAGCGGCGCGGCAGCCGCGGCTGCCGAGGGCAGTGCCGCCACCAGGGCGCCGCTGCCAATGCCCGCGATCCCCATGTTGAGCAGCACCTGGGCCGTCGAATCGTGGAACGGCAGGAACAAGAGGTAACCCAAAGCAACGAAGAAGGCCGCACCCATCAAGGTGATTCTCGGCGTCGTCCATCTGGTGATGAGGGGATACAAGAGCGCACCGCCCAGCATGCCCAGCACGTACACGCCAATCAGCACCGAGACCACCGACGCGCTGGCGCCGAGGCCGTAGCCAACATCAGCGGGGTCGGTGCGCGCGAACGTGGACAGCGGCGCCTGCGCACCCAGGACGGAGACGCCGAACAGGAACGCAGTCAGTTGCACGGGCCACATGCTGGGCTGGCGGAGCAGGCGGATGTCGATGAGTGGGTCCTTGTGCCCGAGTTCGTAGCGCGTGAAGGGGATGAGCGCTGCGATGCCCAGGACGACGGCGGCCCACGCCCACCAGGTGCCGGGGCCGTTGATCCGCATGAAGGTCAGGCCGGCGGTGATCATCAGCAGGCCGGTGGAGAGGAGCACCAGGCCCACGGTGTCGACCCGGCCGCCGGTGCGGGAGTCGGATTCCGGCACGCCGAAGAGGACCACAAAGAAGCACAGCGTCACGGCAATGGCGGGGATCATGAGCGTCAACCAGAGCTGGCCGGGCAGGAGCCCGCCGATAAATCCGCCCGCGAGTGCGCCGACGATCACGCCGAATTCCAGGCCGGCCACGAGGATGCCGGCGGACTTGCGGGTGAGTGCCGCCCCGTTGGGCTGGGAGTGGGAGCGGCTGTAGATCAGCGCGACTTCCAGCGGCAGCCACACCACATAGAAGCCCTGCAATGCCCAGGCGGCAAGGAACATCCAGAAGTTTGGGGCGAAGGCGACGCCCCAGGAGGCGGCTGCCGTCAAGGCCGTGGAGATGAGCAGGACCTTGCGGTGGCCCACCATGTCGCCCAGCTTGGCCAAGACGGGCACCACGAGTGCGCTGACCGTGAGCTGGGCGGCCTCAAACCAGTTGACGTCGGCGTCGTGGATGCCCAGGTGGCGCGCAATGTCAGTGAGGAGGGGCGTGTAGTAGCCCTGCAGGATGCCGCTCGTCAGCTCGACTAGGACCAGGAATCCCACAATGGCGGTGGCCGTGGGTGCCAGCCTCAGGCCGGTGCCAGCCATGCTGCGTTGCGCTGATGCCAAGGAAGTCCTCCAGTAAATATGTGACGCGCCTTACATGTTGTAGTGCACACCCATGTTACTTCCCGGTAGGGAACATATTCGTACCACCGCGGGTTGGACCGTACAATAGATACAAACGCATATATCTCCCGGCGCCCCGGGGGAGCTAAGGAGCACACCATGCAGTTCGGAATTTTCAGCGTCGGCGACATCACGATGGACCCGACCACAGGCCGTACCCCCACCGAACACGAGCGGCTCAAGGCCATCACCACGATCGCCAAGCACGCCGAGGACATCGGCCTGGACGTCTTCGCCACGGGCGAGCACCACAACCCGCCGTTCTACCCCAGCTCCCCCACCACCATCCTGGGCTACATCGCAGCACAGACGGAGAAGATCATCCTCTCCACGTCAACCACGCTGATCACCACCAATGATCCCGTGAAGATCGCCGAGGACTTCGCCACGCTGCAGCACCTCTCCGACGGCCGCACCGACATCGTTCTGGGCCGCGGCAACATGGGCGCCGTGTACCCCTGGTTCGGCAAGAACAACCAGGATTCCGTGGAGCTGACGGTTGAAAACTACGCCCTGCTGCGTCGCCTCTGGGATGAGGAAGTCGTCAACTGGGAGGGCAAGTTCCGCACGCCCCTGCGCGGCTTCACCTCCACACCCCGCCCGCTCGACGGCGTTGCCCCCTTCGTGTGGCACGGCGCCATCCGCACGCCCCAGGTCGCCGAGATTGCCGCCTACTACGGCGACGGCTTCTTCGCCAACAACATCTTCTGGCCGAAAGAACACTACATCCAGCTGATCAACCTGTACCGGGAACGCTACGCACACTACGGCCACGGCACCCCCGAGCAGGCAATTGTCGGCCTGGGCGGGCAGTTCTTCATCCGCAAGAATTCGCAGGACGCTGTCAACGAATTCCGCCCGTACTTCGACAACGCCCCCGTCTACGGGCACGGCCCGTCCATGGAGGACTTCACCTCGCAGACGCCGCTGACCGTGGGCAGCCCCGCTGAAATGATCGAGAAGACACTGGCCTTCCGCGACTACTTCGGCGACTACCAGCGCCAGCTGTTCCTGGTGGACCACGCCGGCCTTCCACTGAAGACGGTCCTGGAGCAGCTGGACCTGTTCGGCTCCGATGTCCTGCCCACCCTGCGCGAGGAATTCGCCAAGAACCGGCCGGCGTCCGTCCCCGACGCACCCACCTTCGAGGCCCGCCGCGAGGCAGCCAGGGCGGGTGCCGGCGTCGTACCTGCAAATGAGGTGAAGTGAGATGAACGCGGCGGCACACAGGAGGCTCGCGACTGATTCATGGGAGTCGCTGTTGACGGCGCAGGTGGCCATGATGCGCGAGCTGCAGAAGGAACCCAGTTTCAAGGAGCTGGGCAGCCGGGAGTACGACGTCCTGTACAGTCTCTCGCTTTGCCCCAGCGGCTGGTTGCGGCTCAATGAGCTCAACGAGCACGTCCTGCTGACGCAGCCGAGCATCTCCCGCATGGTGGACCGGCTCGAGGCGCGCGGCTGGATTCAGCGCAAGACGGCGGAAAATGACCGCCGGGGCGTGCTGATCGGGCTCACCGAGGAGGGCGCCGCCGTGCAGAAGAAGGTGGGGCGGGCGCATGTGCAGAACATCCTTGAGCTCATGGAAGTGGCGCTCTCGGACGACGAAATGCGCACCCTGAAGGAGCTGACGGGCAAGCTCAGCGCCTCCGTGACGGGGAATTAGCCCAGCGCTTTGAGCGAGGTGACCATTTTCTGGATGTTCTGGTACTCGCTGGAAAGCATGTAGGCCTGTGCGGCGGCGATGGTGGGGAAGGCGCGCAGGCCGGGTGAGCCGGCGGGGTCGCTGGTGAACTGCACGGCGTCGCCGAACATGTAGATCCCCAGTTCCTTTGAGGTGACCGTGTTGTAGACCAGGCAGGCCGTGCCGTCGGCGCCCGCGGAATGGTCGGTGATGCCGTACGAGGCGAAGAAGTGCGTGCTGCCCTGGATGACCCGGTATACGTAGCGCGGGTCCACGGCATCGTCGCTGGAATTGTTGGACGGGATTTCCATCGGGATGCTCGCAAGAACGGTGTACGGGCTCTTCGACTTGTCCGGGCATGCGCCGCCCAGCCCCGAAATGTGGGTGCCGAGCATGGCCAGCACGCTCCCCTGCGCATTGCGGACCTCCAACGCCAGCGCGCCAGTGACTGGCGGCGGCGGCAGCACCTTGACGGTCCAGTCCTCCGGCAGCTCAAAGCTGACGGTCTTCTCGGCGTCCGTGAACTTCTTCCACTTCGCGGCCACCTTGCCCGGCTTTTGCTTGGCACCCTCGCTGGGCATGCCTGTACTGATGCCCGACGGCGCCCAGCTGGCGGTTGCGCTGGGGGAAGCTTGCGCAGTGGTGGCCGCAGTCGAGGGGCCCGGATCCTCTTCGACACGTTTCAGGCTGAGGCCGCAGCCGGACAGGACAAGGGACAAAACCAGCAGTCCTGCCGCCGCGATTGTCGTTGTGGACCCTGCCCGCTTTGTCATCGATTTTCCTCCACCGTCGGATGGCACCATTTCCAGTGTTGCCATGCTATCCCCGACGGCATCGGGGCCCCGCATTCATGACAGTCCGCCACGCCGCAGGCCGGCTTGAACGAACCGGGGTTGTGGATAACTTCTGGCGGGTTTTTGGGACTGAGTGTATTTTGGGATGACAGCCAGCGACAGGGCTCACCGGCGAGTCCTGCCACTCATAACGACTTATGGGGGACCGCTATGACCGAGCCGCACACCACGGCTGCACCCGGAACCGGCATGTCCGGCGGCGCGCAGCCGCCGGGAGACAGGGGCTTTGTCTCTGGCAGGGGACGGGGTGCTTGGCTGGTTGCAAGGTTCGCCGCGGCCGCCTTGCTGGCAGGTGTCCTGGTGCTGGCGGGTTGCTCCAGCCCACCGGCGCCGCCGTCGGGAAGCACCGGTGCAGCCACCGCGGCGCCAGCGGCAACCACCGCCCCGTCGCCCGTTGCCGGCCCGTACAAGGCGGCCAGCGCCGAGGGGCCTGCCGAAAACGTCCCCGTCCCGGTCCTGCCCGAGGCAGCAAAGGAATTCAGCAAGGAAGGCCTCATGGCCTTCGCCGAATACTGGTTCTCCACGCTGGGCTACGTTTACGAGACCGGAGATTCTGGTCCAATGATGGCAATCACTGAACCAACTTGTGAGATTTGCGCAGTCGTGAACGGAAAACTGGCGGAAACCTATGCGGAAGGCCGCTGGGTCGTGGGAGGCCAGATGGAAGTTGCTCAAACAATTTCCTATTTCACACCATTGTCGGACGGTGACTACCAAGCCGAAGTTGAAGTACTCCAGGTGCGCCCGGTCTATTACAACGCCGACGGGACTTTGAGAAAGGCATTCGAGCAGTACCCCGTGGAGACTAATATCGTCAATGCCCACTGGGAGGAAGGGCGATGGATTGCCTCGAAAGGTGAGCTTCTCAGGAGAAACTCATGACGTACTTCAATGCCAAACCCAATCTCCGCATTCTCTTCACACCGGTGCTTACGCTTCCTCTGTTCATTCAAAGCCTCCCCGCATCTGACACTGACAGTCTGTGGCATCTAGATAATGTAACAGTCAGTGGCGACCAGGAATTATCCAGCGCCAGTCCTCTCGTCGGTACGGTCGCAAATGGAGGGGAGGCTTCTCACCCGGAAGACCCGGCTGGTCCCGAGAGCGCCGCAGATCCCTATGTTTATGAGTTCCGGGATGCATGCACGGATGGTGACAGTCGAAATTTTGATGACTGTATCGCTGTTGTTGCGGCCTGCGGCACGGGCGGCGGGGAGCCCGGGACGGAGTCGGGAACCGTTCTTTACCGGTACAAGTCCCGCAGCGATGTCACCCCGCCGGTATGGACGTTTGATTCGGGACCGCACTGCGTCTATACCGACAAGCCGGTCGTCAAGCCCCGCGACGTCCTGGCGGAGATTGCCGGGTTGATCGCCCACGAGTTCCAGCAGGTCCCCATTGCCCCGGCGGTGATTGGTTCCCAGCCCGGACCGCACACGCTGCGCGGCCGGGACACCAACGTCTGGGCCGACGCCGCCACCCAGACCTTCACCCTGACCCTGCTGGAGCAGGCGGTCACGATCACTGCGACCCCGGTCGCCTACACCTGGGACTACGGCGACGGCACCCTCTGGGGACCCACCGACGTCCACGGCGCACCCCTGCACGAAGACCGCATCGGGGAACACACACGAACCAGCCACGTCTACACCGAGACCGGTGAGAAGAACATCAACCTCACCACCCACTTCAACGGAACCTACACCGTCAACGGCGGCCCCGAACTACCCATCCCCGGCCAGGGAAACATCCCCTCAGCCCCGCTCTGGATCAAGGTCTGGCGAGCCCAAATCAACCTCTACGCCGACAACTGCATCGAAAACCCCAACGGCACCGGCTGCTGACGGCACTGGTCCACGGCGCCCCAACCTGCCGTCGCGGGCCGCAACGGGTGGGGGAACCACCGGTCAGGGAAGGCCTTGCAGCAGTTCCCGGTAGAAGACGACCCCGGCGCCAAGCGAGCTGATGCGGACGCGCTCGTTGACGGCATGGAGGCTGCCGCGGTCGGCCCTGTCCATGAGCAGCGGCGAAAAGCGGTAGACGGCCGGAGAGATGGAAGTAAAGTGCCGGGAATCCGTTGCACCGGTCTGAATATACGGCGTCACGACGGCGTCAGGGTAGGAAGCAGCCACGGCCCGGGTCAAGAGCGCAAACTGCTCGTTTGAAAAGGAGGAGATCGGCGACGGGTCATGCCCGGAAACCACTGTAATCTCCACCTCCGGATCGTCGATGGTGGCGCGCACGCGGGCCACCACCGAGTCGACGGTCTCCCCCACGGCGATGCGGATGTTGGCATTGGCGCGTGCCGTGGATGCCAGAACGTTGTTTGCCTTGCTCCCTTCCAGCCGGGTCACGGCAACACTGGTCCGGGTCAGCGCGCGGGTTTCGTCGCCAACGAGGCCAAACACCTGTGTCAGCAGGCCCTTGAACGCCCACAAATTCTCCGTAACAAGGCGCAAAGCGAAGCCGCTGTGCAGCCCAATCCGGCGCATCATCTCCGCAATCGGATCCGGCATGGAGGCGGGGAATGGGTTTTCCTCCAATGCCACGATGGCCTGGGCCAGCCGTGCCGTGGGACCCATCCGCGGCGGGGTCGAGGCATGCCCGCCCGCACCGCGCACCAGCAGTTCCAGGTCCAGGATGCCTTTCTCCGCCACGCCGACCACGGCAGCGGGGGCTTTCAGTCCGGGAAAGGCGTCCAGCGCCACGGCACCGCCTTCGTCCAGCACCAGCCACGGCTTGACGCGGCGCCCGGCCAGAAGGGCCACGGCGGCTTCGGCGCTGTCGCCGGCGGTTTCCTCGTTGTTGCCGAAGGACAAGTACACATCATGGGCAGGCGTGAACCCCTCGGCAAGCAACGATTCCACCGCCCCCATGATGGTGACGAGGGCGCCCTTGTCATCCAGTGCACCGCGCCCCCACACGAAACCGTCCTCCTGGTGGCCGGAGAATCCCGGATGGGTCCAGGGATCCCGCACATCCACGGGAACGACGTCGTAGTGCGCCATGAGCACAGTGGGCGACGCCCCGGCACCGGGCAGCCGGCCGGCCCACTTGAACAGCAGCCCGTGGCCGTTGACCAGCTCGCGTTCCAGTGAGGCATGTACGCCCGGGTACAACCGCTCCAACGCCTCGATAAAGCCCGTGAACTGTTCCAGCTCGATCTGGTCGCGCGAGGCTGAAAAGACTGTGCGGTAGCGGATCAACTCACTGAGAATGTCGGCGGTGGGCTGTGCATGCTCCACACCGATTTCGGCCGGACTCAACCCCACGCCAAAGTCCCCGACCGGGGCGCCGGGCCCTGCCCGCAATGCACGGGCACCCATGACGGCCGCGGCCCCTGCGGCTCCTACAGACAGGGCTGCCGTGACTGCACGGTTGATCGTTTTCGCTGATCCTTTAGGCATGGGTTGGATTCTATGCCACGGGACTGTGAGGACACCTGCAAGTGGGTGGAGCGAGCCAACGCCCAACGCGTCAGCTTCCGAATGTAAACACTGCGTGAACAGTTGTTTCATGAACTATTTTTTCATGGACAGCCCGTTCACGGTCACGTACGCTGTTTTTTGTGACCCCTACTACTCCAGCCCAACTGGCTGCTGAACAACCACTCCCGCTTCTCATTCTCGATTTCGACGGCACTGTATGCCTCGGCGATGGCCCCATTCTTGCTTACGCAGATGCCGTTGCCAGGCAGCTTCCGGAAACATCCCACCAGGCACTTCGGGACGGATTGGCCAGCTTTTTGGCTGAAGATCCCAACGCACCTGCCTATAAGGACGGATACGCCGCGGTGGCGGCGCTCGCAGACGGACTGCTCGACGACGCTGGGCTCAACCGGGCATACAGGGAAAGCCGGGAACGTCTTGCCGAGGGAACGGTGGAAGTCACGGCCCCGTCGGGGCTGGAGAACTTTTTGACCAGCCTTTCCGGCGTCGCCTTCCGAGTTCTGTTCACGAACGCTCCCTTGGTTGGCATTGCAGAGTCGCTCGCGACTCTGGGACTGGCCGAATCAATCGACCTGGTAATTTCCGACGCAGGCAAGCCAGCCGGGTTCGCGGAGCTTCTGCCGGCCTTGCTGGCAACAAAGGCACCCTACGAGCTGCTCAGCGTTGGCGATGTCTGGAGCAATGATATTGACCTGCCAGCGAACTACGGCTGCGTGACAGCTTTCATTGACCGTTTCAACCACCGCTCGGGCGAGGCAACCCTCAGTGCTCCGCGGTTTGAATTGATGTATGACGCAATATCCACTTGGGCCCATGACCCAGTCGGCTTCCTCACCACCCAATCGGGCACTTCAACTCCCACTTCAGAAAAGGCACGTCTGTGATCAAGAACCGTTCCACACTCGCCACTTTGGGCACCTTGGCCCTTGCCAGCATCCTGGCATTATCGGCCTGTGGCGTCAGCCAAGACGATGCCGCTGCGGGATCAGACGGCGGCGCCGGAGGCGCCAGCTGCATTGGCACCAGTGATTCCGCTGCCCAAGCACCGACAGAGCTAACACTGGCCCTCGTCCCGTCAGGCGATGCCAAGAAGCTGGTCGATACAGTCAAACCGTTGGAAGAAGCCCTGACCAGCCGTCTGGGAATCCCTGTCAAGGGCGTCATCACCGCCGACTACCAGGCTGCCGTGGAGGCCATCGGCTCCAACCAGGCCCAGATTGGCATGCTCCCGTCCCTGCAGATGAGCCAGGCGTGCGACAAGTATGGCGCTGTCCCTGCCCTGCAAACCGTGCGCAAGGACAAGTCCAGCTACTCAGCTCAGATGTTTACCAACAACCCTGACAAGTACTGTTCCGACACTCCCGCCGAGGGACCCAACGGCATGTTGTACTGCAACGGCACTGCCTCCGGCAACGGCCCTGCAGGATTGGACTCGGTTGCCAAGATTAAGGGCGCCACGGTGGCCATGCTCTCCCCCGCTTCACCCGCCGGTTACATTTTCCCGATTGCCGCGATGAAATCCGCAGGGGTCGATGTCAATGATGTCTCACCCATCAAGGTCACGGCCAACGATGCTTCCGTCTTGGCTGTCTACAAGGGCGACGCCGAGGTTGGCTTCAGCTACTGGGACGCCCGTGAGGTAGTCGCCAAGGACAACCCCGACGTCGGGGAAAAGGTTGTGGTCTTCGCCTTGACAGAGGAAGTGCCCAACGACGGCATGTCCGTCACCAGCAAACTCAGCTCCGAGTGGCAGACCAAGATCAGCGACGCGATGCTTGACTTCTCAAAGACACCCGAAGGCGTTGAAGCGCTCACCGCAATCTACCAAATCACCGGCATGCAGAAGGCCGACCCGGATAGCCTGCGCAAGACGCAGGAGGCTGCACGCTCCATCGGTCTCGGCTAGCAACGCTTCACAGCGCATCAGCACAATTCAGTACAACCTCACCAATGTCCCGCCCTCAACACGGGGGCGGGACATTTGGCGGCTCAGCAATAGAAAGCAGATCCAATGGAGCACACCGCCGCGGATATCCGTTTTAGTGATGTATCAGTGACGTACCCCAACGGCTACACCGGTCTAAAGACCATCGATTTGAACATTCCAGCCGGTGAAATGGTGGGCATCGTGGGTCTCTCCGGCGCCGGAAAGTCAACGCTCATTCGCACCATCAACGGGCTTGTCCCCATCACCAGCGGCAGCATCACCGTCGGCGCCCACCAACTCAACGGCCGCGGCGGCGCCCAGCTTCGAGGCAAGGATCTGCGAGAGCTGCGTTCCAACGTCGGCATGGTCTTCCAGAGTTTTAACCTGGCCAAACGCACAACGGTGCTCAACAACGTGCTGATGGGCCGGCTCTACCACACCTCGGCTTGGCGAATACTCTTGGGTGCCTGGAAAAACGACGACGTCGAACTCGCCATGTCTGCCTTGGAACGAGTCGAGATTGTGCCCAAGGCATATGAAAAGGCATCGAGCCTCTCGGGTGGACAGCAACAGCGCGTCGCTATTGCCCGCACGTTGGCCCAGCGCCCCCAAGTGATCTTGGCCGATGAGCCAGTAGCTTCCCTTGACCCGCCAACATCGCACGTGGTGATGCGTGACCTGCAACGCATCAACGCCGACCTGGGCATCACAGTCATGGTCAATCTGCACTTTCTGGATCTCGCCCGCCGCTACAGTGACCGGCTGATCGGCCTGCGTTCCGGCGAGGTGGTCTTCGACGGAGCCGGAGCGGACGCCGATGAATCCGTTTTCGAAAACATCTACGGCCGGTCGCTGACGGCAGAAGATGTTTTGGATGGTCAGGCAGTACTTTGAGCACGAGCCTGTCGTCGCCCACGCAACACCGGCATGAACGCCCGACCAAGCCGAAGCTGGGCGCTAAGTACGCCGCCGCCACCGCTGTCCTGCTCATCATCACCATCTGGGCAGGGATTGGTGTGCAGGTCGACTTGCCGGCCATCGCCGCCAATTGGCGCAACGCCACCACCAATATCGTCCAACTGCTCCAGCCTGACTACGGCTTCTTCCCCAAAACCATTCCGGCGTTGCTGGAGACCTTGCAGATGGCCGTCATTGCCACGGTCATCAGCTCTGCCCTGTCGCTTCCGCTGGCTTTTCTGGCCTCGCGTGCCACCAATCCGCGACCGAAACTACTCGCGGCTGTACGGTTCTTGATGAACATGATCCGCAGCGTCCCGGACATTCTCTTCGCCTCCATTCTGGTGGCCGTTGTCGGCGTAGGTGCATTGTCGGGCATCATGGCGTTGGTGCTGTTCAACATTAGCATCATCGTGAAACTGGTCTCGGAGTCCCTCGACGGTGAGGATGCTGGTGCACAGGAGGCGGCCTTGGCAGCCGGGGCCAGCTGGCCCAAGGCCAACCGTGCGGCCATGCTGCCGCAGATCCTTCCCAGTTTTGCCTCCCAGGTGCTGTACACCTTTGAATTGAACATTCGCGCCTCCACGGTCATTGGCCTGGTGGGTGCGGGCGGTTTGGGCATCTTGATTGACAATGTCCGAAGCTTCTTCAGGTACCACGAGCTGTCGCTGATCATTCTGGAAATCTTGGTGCTGGTCCTGGTTCTTGAAGCGCTTTCCGCCTGGCTACGAAAGAAGTTGGTATAGCGTGGCGACACTTATTGCCCAGCAGCAGCCCACGGCACGGCCCGTAAAACCAACGACCCAACTGCGCACCACGCTCTGGCTGTTGGTCAGCCTGATTGTGGTTGCCGCGTTTTGGTCGGTCCAGATCAAGTGGTCATCCCTGGCGGATTTCCCGTCTCAGCTGATCAAGTATTTGGGTCTGATGTTGTTTCCGCCGGACTGGAGCAAGTTCGGTGAAGCCTTCAAGGCGACTATTCTGTCCGTTCAAATGGCGTGGATCGGCACCATTTTGGGCATCATTGTTTCCTTCCCACTGAGCTTTTTGGCTTCCAGGGGCCTGGCGCCGCGCGCCGTCAACGCCCCACTGCGCTTCATTTTCGCCGTGATCCGGGCAGTGCCCGAGGTGGTCATCGCCATTTTGATCCTTTCGGTCACCGGGCTGACCCCGTTCACCGGTGCGCTGGCCTTGGCCGTCGGATCAATCGGCACCCTGGGCAAATGGGGATACGAAGCTTTCGAGGGCGTTGATCCCGGCCCCAAGGAAGCCGTCCGCTCCACCGGTGGCGGGACCTTGGCCCTGATCCGTTGGGGAGTTTGGCCTTCCGCCGCCCCGGAAGTGCTCTCCTTCTGGCTCTATCGATTTGAAATCAATGTGCGGGCTTCAGCAATTTTGGGTCTTATCGGGGCCGGAGGCATCGGAAAAATGCTGCAAGACAATGTCCAATTCCGTAATTGGGACGCTGTCGGCATGCTGCTTGTTGTTGTTGTCGTCGTCACCATGGCCATTGACCAAATCTCCGGCGCCGTCCGCAACAAGCTGATCCACGGCACGTGGCGCGCGCCCAGGCGGGCATCATGAGCCAGCTGCGAATCCTCCACCTCAGCGACTCCCACCTCATGGACGGAGGGGCGCTGCATGAAGGCACGGTCGACACCGTTGCCGCCTACCGCTTCACACTTGAGTCCTTTGAAAACGCGGGTCCCCTGGACCTGGTGGTGGTTTCCGGAGACGTCTCCGACGACGGGTCCCCGGCTTCCTACCGCATCATGCGTTCCCTGACCGCAGACTTCGCAACCCGGCACGGCGCCGTGGCTGTCTACGCGATGGGGAACCATGACCAGCGTGCAGGCTTCCGCGAGGTCCTCGGTGACGGCCATGGCGATGGCGGAATGCCCGCCGTCGAACACACAGCTATTGTGGGCACCAGCCACGTTGCGGGGTATCGGATTATCACCCTGGACAGCTCCGTTCCCGGCCGCACCCATGGCCATGTAACTGGCGAGCAGTTGACCTGGCTGCGTTCACAGCTCGCCACCCATCACGGGAACGGGACCGTGGTGGTGATCCATCATCCCCCCGTGGAACCGGTGACGACGCTACATCAAGGCATCGGTCTATTGAATGCCTCGGAGTTTGCCGATGCGCTGGCGGAAACCGACACCGTCGCGATCCTCAGCGGCCACTACCATCATCACCTAAGCGATGTGTTGGTTGCCGGCAGCACATCGATTCCTGTCATCGTCACCTCCGGAATCGTCAATTCCAACGATGTGCTCGCCAAGGCCGGTCATGAACGGGCTCTCGCCGGAAGTGGCGGTACCCTGATTACAGTGAGTAGCCTGCCTGCCGAGGCATCGTCGAATCAGCAAGGAACCGCCATGGCACGTGTGCGCTCACTGCCCCTGCGATTCCAGCTGCCAGTGAGCATCAGCCCGCCGCTCGTGTTCGATCTTGACAAAGCATTGGTTGACGGCATCTCCCGGAAGATCTCAGCCACCACGGCCGAACGTGAGGCAGCCCAACGCCCCATTAAAAACGGCCACGCGTTCAACAACCAACGGCTCCAAGGGAGGCCCACCATTGACTGAAGCGGCACCCGGCCAAGTCATAGCCAATATCCGCTCGGCACGCCCTTCGCTGCTGCCCGCTGAACAAGCTGTGGCCACAGTGTTTCTGGCCCACACCCAGAAGATTGTTGAGCTGTCCTCGCAGCAGGTCGCTGACCTGGCCGGAGCTTCCAGGGCCACGGTGGTGCGGACCTGCCAAAGTTTGGGGTATTCCGGATACCAGCAATTGCGAGTGCTGCTGGCACGCGACGCAGGCTATGCCGTCCCGGAGGAACCGCCAAAGGTGGTTGGTTCGGCGGGCATGGTGGCCGACACTTTCGTCCAGGTGGGCCATGCCGTCAGTACGATGGCGGCCCTGCTGGATCCTGCGGCCGTCACAGGATCTGTGCGGGCCATGGCCGCAGCGGGACGGATGCTCGTGGTGGGAAATGGGCTTTCCGCACCGCTGGCAGCCGATATGGCCTCACGCTTGATCTCCATCGGCCGTCCTGCAGAATCACCGTTGGACGTGATTGACCAACAGATTTCAGCCCGTCTGCTGGCCCCCACGGATCTGCTGTTGATCATCAGCGGCAGCGGCTCCAACAGTTCCAGCCTGCGCGCGGCCCACGCTGCCAAGGACGCCGGAGCAACACTGGTAGCCATCACAGCGTTTGCGCGATCCCCCCTCGCCGGCGTGGCCGATTATTCGCTGGTCGTCGGCATGGGTGATTTGAGCTTTCGAGAAGAAATAACCGTGACCAGCAGAATCCCGCAAACCATCCTGATGGAAGGACTCGTCGCGGCCCTGACGGAGGAACTGGGTGAACGGGCCACGGCGGCCAAGGCGCTGGCCCTGGAGGTCATCAGCGGCAATCTCGACGAATAATTGCGGTTCCTGGGACCCGTCCGGGCGTCAGCTTGCCCGTGCCAAGAGAGCACCCGCACACGAAGAGGTAGGATGTCCACATGACCTTTGCGCCCCACCGCCTCGCCCGTGTCCGCCCCAGCAACACCGAGCAGGAAGGCCAGGGCACCGCAGCCCGGCCGGCGCTGCCGGAGCAGTTCTTCGTCCGCAACGACGCCGCCGACTTCACCAGCCCCGAAGGCCGCATCTGGCAGGTTGTTGAAACACCCTTCCCCACTTCTCCGGCAAACCAAAACAGCCCCGCCCGCGACGGCTGGACCTTGGGCGCCACCGTCACCGAAGATGAGTTCACTTTCCTCGCACCCTGCGCCCCGGTCAACGTGTTCGGCATGGCTCACAACACCGGCGCTCCCGGCCGCGCGCTCCCGGCGCAGGCGTTCCACAAGGCCGCCAGCTCGGTGGTCGGCCCCGGCGACGCGATCGAACTGGGCCCCAGCACCGGCTACACCGACCCCGAGGCCGAGCTGACCATCGTGATCGGCAGCCCCGCCAAGAACCTCACGCTTGAGACCGCCCGCAGCGCCATCCTCGGATTCACGATCGGCAACGACGTCTCCGACCGCGACGCCCAGAAGTCCGATGAACTCTGGCTCAGCGCCAAGAGCCCTGACACCTTTACGCCGCTGGGGCCCTGGATTGTTGTTGGCCTGAAGGACGACGGCGTGGCCATCAGCATTGTGCACAACGGCACCGAGCTGACACCCGCCTCGAGTGACGACCTGGGCTGGGGAGTGGACGAAATCCTGGTCTACCTCAGCGCCTTCATGACCCTGCAGCCCGGCGACGTCATCATGACGGGTTTCCCGGCCGAATGCCGCCGGATCAACCCGGGCGATGAGGTCATTTGCCGCATTGACGGCATTGGCGAGCTCCGCAACCCGGTGGTCGCCGGGCTCTAACGCAATTGCCGCCGCCCCGCGCCGGTGGCGCGCCGGGCGGCGGCTGCCCAATTCACAGGCAACATACGCTCTCCTGTTTGGGACTTCCCACGCACAGCTGGCAAGATTTGGTTAACTATGGCAACCACCACAATCCCAGAGCCCGCTCCCGCGGACCAGGCCCCTGCGCCCCGGGGCCTGCCGGGCGCTGCCCAGAAGTGGTGGCGGGACCATCCGGTCCTGGCCGGGCAGCTGCGCGGCTTCGCCTTTGTGGCCGTGATCTGCACAGTCATCTCCATGGCCATCTTTGCGAGCCTGCGCCCGGCGGTGGGGACCCAATGGGCCAACGTCGTTTCCCTGGTGCTGTGCTCCGTCCTGAACACAGAGCTGAACCGCCGCATCAGTTTTGGCGTCACGGACCGGCACCTGTGGTGGCGGGACCAGCGCCGGGGCCTGTGGGTCATGCTGCTGGCGCTGGCCATGACGAGCGGCAGCCTGTGGCTGCTGCACCAGGCCAGCCCCGAGGCTTCCGTGCCCCTGGAACTGGCCGTCATAGTCCTTGGCAACGTGGCCTCCGCTGTGACCCGGTTCCTCTTGCTGCGCTACTGGATCTTCCGGCGCGTCCGCCACGGCCGCCCCGCCTCCCGCCAAGACGAGCACCAGTCATCCTGAGGCAAGGTCCGGGCAGCCTACCCAGCGTGCTCGTAGGTTAGGCAGTCGGCATTGTCCGCACCGGGGCCCACCCGCACGGACTCGGCAGCACACATCAGGTGGTCGTTGTGGGTGCACTCGGCGCGCTGGCAGGCGCCCACCGAGGCCAGCACCTTGGGCAGCCCGCCGTGGACGCCGGTGTCGATGAAGGTGGCGCACTGGGCGTGGTCGGCGTTGCCGCCGATCGTGATTCCTGCAGCCCCGCAATGCGTGTGGTCGTTGAATGAGCAGTTCGACACTGCACATTCTGTGACGGGAACAGTGGCAGTCATGATGAACTCCTTGCTGGGAAGCCGGCCTGCACGGCCGGGGTCCCTCCACTTTAAGTCCGCGCACCGCCAAGCAACTAGCACGAATTTCCCTTGGCCAATTCGCCACCGCGGGGGCAACATGTTTGGATGAGAGAACTCTCATTCAGGCCTCATCTGATTGGCAATCCCGTGCGAAAGGATTGAGCCATGCACATCCCACGGTTCATCCTCGCCGCCTTCATCACCCTGGTGGTGGGCGGGACCATCGTGGCCACGACCCTGCTCGTTTCCAGTTCGGAACCGCGCCTCGGCGACACCATCGTGGTTACCCCGCACGGCACACCTGCACCGGCGCCGTCGCCCACGACGGCACCAAGCCCAACCCCGACTCCCAGCCCCACCACCGCTACGCCAACGGACACCAGCCCAACGCCACCTCCGCCGTCGTCCGCACCGCCGGCACCACCCGCCCCGCCGGCAGGCGACGGCGCCGAGGTGGTCCCCGGCTGCGCCCCTCTGGCAGGCGACGACGACTGTGACGACGAGGACGACTGGGACGATCCCGATGACGACTGACTCCCCGAGCCGGCACGTCACCGCCCGGGGCCGCATCATCGGCGCGATGGTGCTGCTGCTGGCGGTCGCCTTCGCCGGCTCGATTGTGCTGTCGGCGCAGATCCTGAACGCGCGCACGGACGCCATGGTGGATGACCGGCTGACGCACGCCGCAACGAGTTTTCGCACCTTCGCCACGTCCCCGTCGGGCAGTTCACAGTTCACCGCCGACGCGCTGCTGACGAGGTTCCTGCAGGACACCGTGCCGACCCGCGCCGAGACCGCGTTCAGCCTGCTCGACGGTGCCCCGCACCGGCGCATGGCTGGCGACCCGCCCACACGGCTGGACAGGGACCCGGCGTTTCTCGCGCTCGTCACAGGGCACGCTCAGCCCGTCCACGGTCGCTACGCTACGAGCGCCGGCCAGGTCGCGTACGCCGTCATCCCCGTCCAGGTGGTGGGCGACCCCGCATCGGGCGCCTTGGTCAGCGTCCAGTTCCGCCGCGAGGTTGCCGCCCCGCTGTTCAGCTCGCTGGGCATTTTCGCGCTGGCCGGCGTGCTGGCCGTCATCGGCGCCGGGATCGCCAGCTGGCTCATCGCCGGGCGGGTGCTTGCCCCGTTGCGGCAGGTGCGGGAGACGGCCGAGACCATCAGCGAAACAGACCTCAAGGGCCGCATCGAGGTCAAGGGGCACGATGACGTCGCCGCCCTGGCCACCACCTTCAACCGCATGCTGGACAGGCTCGAGACCGCCTTCGCCACGCAGCAACAGTTTGTGGACGACGCCGGCCATGAGCTGCGCACGCCCATCACCGTGGTCCGCGGGCACCTGGAAATGATGGGCGACGACCCGGCCGAGCGCGCCGAGACGATCGCCCTGGTCACCGACGAGCTGGACCGGATGGCCCGGATCGTCAACGACCTGCTGCTGCTCGCCAAGGCCCAGCAGCCCGACTTTGTGGTGCCCCAGGACGTGGAACTCATGGACCTGCTGGTGGATGCGCTCAGCAAGGCCAGCATGCTCGGCCCGCATCACTGGGCCGTGGACGGGCTCGCCGAGGGCCGCATCACCGCGGACGGCCAGCGCCTGACCCAGGCCCTCATGCAGCTCGCCGCCAACGCCGCCGCCCACACACCGGCAGACGGCACCATCGCGTTCGGCTCACGCCTGGTTCCCGGCTCCATGCACGACGGCGGCCGGCTGCTTTTGTGGGTGCGTGACACGGGTGCGGGAATCGCCGAGGCGGACCAGGACGGCATCTTCTCCCGATTCCGCCGGGGCGCGGGCGTGCACCAGACAGCCGGTGCAGGGCTGGGTCTGGCCATTGTGAAGTCGATTGCCGAGGCCCACGGCGGCACTGTTTCCGTGGCCAGCACACCCGGTGCGGGTGCCACCTTTACCCTGGACCTGCCGGCGGCGCTGCTGCCGGATGATGAACTCGCCGCTGCCGGCCAAGGGGACGGCAGCCCGTGGAAAGGCACTGAATGAAGAGGATCCTGATCGCCGAGGACGAGGCCCGAATTGCCACGTTTGTGCAGAAGGGGCTGACCGCGCAGGGCTTCGTGACGAAGGTGGTCGGCGACGGGCAGTCGGCCTACGACGAGGCCCGCTCCTACGTCCACGACCTGCTGATCCTGGACATCGGGCTGCCAGTCATGGACGGCCTGACCGTGCTGCGCAGGCTCCGTGAGGACCGCGTTGACATCCCGGTGCTGATCCTGTCTGCGCGCAGCAGCGTGGACGACAAGGTTGCCGGGCTGGTGGGCGGGGCCGACGACTACCTGCCCAAGCCCTTCGCGTTTGAGGAACTGCTGGCCCGCGTCCGGTTGCGCCTGCGCGGGCACCCGTTGGAGGAGATGACCGTCCTGACGGCCGGCCCGCTGAGCCTGGACCTGCGCACCCGCCGCGCCCTCGTGGACGGTGTCAGCAAGGATCTCAGCGCCCGCGAGTTCGCCCTGGCCGAGACACTGTTCCGGCACCGCGACCAGGTGTTGTCCCGCGAACAGCTGCTCTCGCAGGTGTGGGGCTTCGACTTTGACCCCGGATCCAACATCGTGGACGTATACATCCGCTACCTGCGCAAGAAGTTCGGTGCCGAACGGATCGAGACCGTCCGCGGCATGGGCTATCGCCTCAGGCTGGACTGATCCGGCCAATACCGTCGTGCCTGGTCCGGCAGGGCACCCGGGCGGGCCGGGCGCCGTCGTGCTTCATGAGAGGCCTCTCATCCGGGTCTCCTTTTACTCTCATGCGGCTCCTGAACAGTGGAGGTTAGACAACATCCACTCTATTAGGAGCCAACATGTTCAACCTCTGGATTGCACTCGCCGCCAACATGGCGTGCATCGCGACGCTTGTGTACGCCGTGTACTTCCCCCGCTACCAGCGCCGCGACCTGGCCATTGCCTATGTATGCCTGAACGTGGGCATCATGCTGGTCACGATGCTGCTCTCCGGAAGCGGCGCCGGAATGGGCCTGGGGCTGGGGCTGTTTGGCGTGCTGTCGATCATCCGGCTGCGCTCGGACACGCTGACGCAGGGCGAGATCGGCTACTACTTTGCGGCGCTGGTGCTGGGGCTCATGAACGGCCTGCACCCGGATCCGGCGTGGCTTTCGCCGGTGCTGTCCGCGTCGCTCGTGGCCGTCCTGTTCGTGGCCGACCACCCGCGGATCGCACCCCGCACCCGCCGTCAGACCATCACCCTGGACCGCGCCTATGCCAACGAGGGCGAACTGTGCGTGGCACTGGAGTCGCTGCTGGGCGGACCCGTGATGCGTGTTGAGGTCATGGAGCTTGACGTCGTCCGCGACCTGACCATTGCCGATGTGCGGTACAAGGCTGCGATCGAGGTGCCCGCTGCGCCGTGCAGCCATGAGGCGGCCCACTTGTTGGCCGCACCGGCTGCCCTGCCTCACCATCCTTCGGCGGAGCCCGGTTTCGGGCAGGCGGGCCTGCAGCCCGTCCTGGCCCAGGCGGCACGGGGCCAGGCCGGAGCCCGGTCATGACCTGCGCGGACGTGCTCGATGCGGCCCTGGCGCTGCGCGCCCCCATCAGCCTGGAGGCTGTCAACGAGGAGGCTGCCCTGCAACGCCGCGTGGACAAAAAGTTCCTGCTGAACCGCAGCCAGCTGGCGGAACTGCTGGCACGCGTGGACGGCGACTTTGCCGTCATGGAGATTGCCGGGCGCCGCGTCTTTGGCTACAGCTCCACCTATTTCGACACCCCCGGCCTGGACCAGTTCCGGGCCCACCGGCAGGGACGGCGCCGCCGCTTCAAGGTCCGCACCCGCACCTACCTGGATTCCGGGCTGTGCATGTTTGAGGCGAAACTGAAGGGCACCCGCGGCGAAACAGACAAGCACCGGATCCCGTACGGCCTCGAGCACAGCGGCACCATGAACGGTGAGGCACGGGAGTTCCTGGGCGGGCTGCTCGACGCCGAGTACGGCCTGCCGCTTCCCGAGCTGCGGCCGGTCATGACCGTGGACTACCGCCGCGGCACCCTGGTGAATCCGCACAGCAGGGAACGGCTCACCCTCGATGTCGGGCTGCTGTGCCGCGACGCCGGCGGGGCAGGCCCCCTGGCAGGGGGCGGGACGGGCCGCGCCGCTGCCCGGGAGGTGGCCGGCCCGGACATGGTGGTCGTGGAGACGAAGTCGGCGGACGGGCGCGGCGTTGCAGACAGGGTCCTGGCCGAGATGGGCATCCGCGACCTGAGCATGAGCAAGTACTGCGTGGGCATCGCCCTGCTGCACCCGCACCTGCCGGCCAACCGCTGGAACCGGGTGCTGCGCGAACGCTTCGCCTGGGACCGCACCCCTTAACGGGCCGGGGTGGTGGGCCTGGCTATGCTCCCAGCCGGGCCATCCGCTCCACGGCGGCTGCCAGTTCGGCGGCCGCCGTTTCCAGCTCGGATGCGGTGACGTCGGAACCAAAGCTGAACCGCAGCGCCGTCTGGGCCACCGTCCGCTCCACGCCCATGGCGCTCAGCACGGCAGACGGCTCATCAGAGCCCGCCGCGCAGGCCGACCCGGACGAGCACACAATCCCCCGCCGTTCCAGTTCCAGCAGCACCGATTCGCCGCTGGTGCCCGGGAAGCAGAATGAGGCAATGTTGGGCAGCCTGCGCGCCGGATGGCCCGTCAGCACGGCCGATGGGGTCTGGCCCATAACCCGACTGACAAATGCTTCGCGCAGTGCAGTGACACGTTCGACGGCGGACGGCCGTGCCGCTTCGGCCATCGCCAGCGCTGTTCCCAGGGCCACCGCGAACGCCACATTTTCTGTTCCGGAGCGGGTGCCGCGCTCCTGCCCGCCGCCGTGGATCAGGGGCTCGTACAGGGTTCCGCCCTTGACGTAGAGCAGCCCCACCCCCTTGGGGGCGCCGATCTTGTGCCCCGACATGCTCAGCGCGGTGACACCGAGTTCACACACATCCAGCGGCAGCCAGCCCGCGGCCTGGACGGCGTCGCTGTGCAGCGGCACACCCGCTTCGGCTGCCACGGCGGAGAGTGCGGCCAGGTCCTGGACCGTCCCCACTTCGTTGTTGGCGTACATGACGGATGCGACAGCCACGCCGCCACCCGCCGCGCCACCTCCGGCCGGGTTGCCCTCCGCGCCGCCGGCAGAACCCGAACCGGCCAGCAACCCGGCGAACACCTCCGGGTCCACCACCCCATAGGCGTCCACCGGCACCACGTCCACCTCAAAGCCGTGGATGCGTTGCAGGTAGTCGGCCGATTCCACCACTGCCGGGTGCTCCACCGCACTGATGAGCACCCGGTTCAGGGAGGGATCAGCCGCGCGGCGGGCCAGGGCCATCCCCTTCAACGCCAGGTTGTCCGCCTCGGTGCCCCCGGACGTGAAGGTCAGCTCCTCCGCATGGCAACCAAGCGCCGTCGCACATTTTTCACGGGAGCCGGCCAGCGCCGCGGCGGCAATCTCGCCCAGCTCGTGGTGGCTGGAGGGGTTGCCGAACTGGTTGGTCAGGAACGGGAACATGGCCTCGATGACCTCCCGCCGGACGGGGGTGGTGGCGGCGGCGTCGAGGAAGATCACGGCAGGTCCGCGGTTCCCCGCACATCCGGGGCGCCCGGCAGCTCCACCGCGATGTCCAGGCCCAGGTCCAGGGCGCGGACACTGTGGGTCAGGGCGCCGACGGAAATGATGTCCACACCCGTGGCCGCGATGCCGGCGATCGTGGACAGGTTCACGTTGCCGCTGGCCTCCACCAGGGCCCGGCCGTTGACCAGCGCCACACCCTTGACGAGCTCCTCGTTGCTGAAGTTGTCGAGCATGATGGTGTCCACGCCGGCGGCCAGCACTGGCTCGATCTGCTCCATCGTGTCCACCTCAACCTCGAAGTGCACGGTGTGCGGCAGCTGGGCCCGGACGCCTGCGAGCGCGTCGGTCAGCTTCCCGGTGTCGCCGCCGGTGAGCACGGCCAGGTGGTTGTCCTTGGCCAGCACGGCGTCCGAGAGCGAGAAGCGGTGGTTGTGCCCGCCGCCGCAGCGCACGGCGTAGCGCTCCAGGATGCGCAGGCCGGGCGTGGTCTTGCGGGTGTCGGTGACGCGCGCCTTGGTGCCCGCGATCAGCGCCGCGTATTCGGCGGTCTGGGTGGCGATGGCGCTCATGCGCTGCGTCAGGTTCAGCGCGATCCGCTCCCCCGTCAGCACCGCCCGGGCCAGCCCCGTGACTTTCATGAGCCGCTCACCCTTGGCGAACGCGGCGCCGTCGGCCACGAGCTGTTCCACCTGCGCGTCAGGGTCCTGCATCACCATGGCGGCGCGGAACACGTCGCCGCCGGAGAAGATGCCGGGCTCGCGCGCCACGAGCCAGGCGGTGGCGCGGGCGTCTGCGGGCAACAGCACCTGCGAGGTCACGTCACCGTACGGCGCGTCCTCGGCAAAGGCGCGCTGCAGGATCTCCGCCACGGCGGTGCGCGGCAGCTGGGGCAAGGCGGGGGTGGTGGTCACTGGGGCAAGTTCGACGGCGTTCATACGGTTTCGCTTTCACGCTGGGTTTCGGTGGTGGTCAAGTCGGTGGCGGTTAGGGCGGGTGCGGTGTTCACCCAGAAGCGCGACGCCCGTGTGGTTCCAGCCGGCGGTTGCGGGAAGTCGCTGCGGAAGTGTGCGCCCGCGGAGTTTTCCCGGTCCAGGGCGGCGTGGACCAGGAGCCGGGCCACGAGTTGCAGGTTGCCCTCTTCCAGTTCCTGCCTCGGCGTGGATTCTGCAGCACCGTTTCGCACCGGAGCGGCGAGGACCGCGGCTGCCGCCTGCAGACTTTCCGCAGTGCGGACCACCCCCACCTGGGCGGCCATCACGTGGCGCATCGTCGCCCGGGCAGGGCCCATCCCGGCGGGCGGATGGCACTCAAGATTGGTCGCGCCGTCGTGCATCACGGGCCATTCTCGCGCCTGGCCGGCGGGGTGTTCCCCGGCGGGCTCGTGGCGGGAAGCCTCTGTGAAGGCGGCGACGGCGCGGCGGCTGAAGACCAGGCCCTCGAGCAGGGAGTTGGAGGCGAGCCGGTTGGCGCCGTGGACGCCGGTGCAGGCCGCCTCGCCGGCGGCGTACAGGCCGGGGACGGTGGTCCGCCCGTGCAGGTCGGTGGCCACCCCGCCCATCCAGTAGTGCGCGGCCGGGGCGACGGGCAACCAGTCGCGGCGCCAGTCGAAGCCGAGGGCGGCGGTGGCGGCATCGATCGTGGGAAAGCGGCGGGCCAGGTAGCCGGCGCCGTTGGCCGCCTCGATGCCGGTGGCGTCAAGGAAGACGTGGTCCGGGCCTTCCGGCCGGCCGTCCGCCGCGGCGCTGTCCGCGAGCGCGGCCAGGTGGGCGGCGATGCTGCGTGAGACCACGTCGCGCGGGGCGAGGTCGCCCTCCGGGTGGTAGCGGGGCATGAACGCCTCACCGTTGGCATCGCGCAGCACGGCCCCGGCGCCGCGGACGGCCTCGGAGACCAGGAAGTTCTGCCCCACGGCGAGCGCCGTGGGGTGGAACTGGAAGTACTCGAGGTCGGCGAGCACGGCGCCGGCACGCCAGGCGAGAGCCACGCCGTCGCCCGTGGCCACGGCCGGGTTGGTGGTGAACTCGAAGAGCTGCCCGGCGCCTCCCGTGGCGAGCAGGACGGCGTCGGCATCCAGCGTCCGGCGTTCGTCCCCCTCGTCGAGGAAGGCGATGCCGGCGATGGCAGCGCGGGGCGGGGACCCGGCGTCGTGCATCTCCTGCGGTTCCTGCACTTGCCGGGAGCCGGACGGGGCAAGGCGGGCCAGCAGCTCCGTCGCGAGGCAGCCCTCCAGCACGGTGATGAGGCCGAGCTCGGCGGCGTCGCGGACGGCGGCGATGAGCCCGTCCGCGATGGCGGCGCCGGTGGCGTCCCCGCCGGCGTGCAGGATCCGGGCGGCGGAATGTGCACCCTCCAGGCCGAGGGCGCGCCGGCCGGTGGCGTCGCGGTCAAAGCGGACGCCGAACCGCTCCAGGGCGGCAATGTCCCCGGCGGCTTCCGCGCAGAGGATGCGCACGGCCTCGGGGTCGCACTGGCCGGCTCCGGCCTTGAGGGTGTCGGCGATGTGGGCCTCGACGGTGTCGCCGGGGGCTGCCTCCCCCTCGGCCAGCACGGCGCATATCCCGCCCTGGGCCTGGTGCGTGTTGCTCTGGGCCAGCGTCCCCTTGGTCAGGAGCGTGACGCGGACCCCGGCCTCGGCGGCGAGCAGCGCACCGTAGAGCCCGGCGATGCCGCTGCCCACAACGACCAGGTGCGAGTTGCTCATGCGCGTGCGGCGCTCTGTGCAGGTTGCTCCTTGGCGGGCTGCTTGGTGGCGGCCTGCGGCAGTGCGGCGAGCATGCGTTCCAGGGCGATGCGGGCGTTGACGGCCGTTGCCTCGGGGACGGTGATCTGGTTGCGGACCTCGCCGGCCACCAGGCCTTCCAGCACCCAGGCCAGGTAGCCGGGGTGGATGCGGTACATGGTGGAGCACGGGCAGATGACCGGGTCGAGGCAGAAGATGGTGTGCTGCGGGTACTGCGCGGCGAGGCGGTTGACCATGTTGATCTCGGTTCCGATCGCGAAGGTCGTGCCGTCCGGTGCGGCCTGGATGGCCTTGAGGATGTAGTCGGTGGAGCCGGCCTCGTCGGCCGCGTCCACAACCTCCATGGGGCACTCGGGGTGCACGATCACGCGCACACCCGGGAAGTCCACGCGGGCCTGGTCGATCTGCTTGACGGTGAAGCGCTTGTGCACGGAGCAGAATCCCTGCCACAGCACCACCTTCGCGGCGTCCATGACCTCCCGGCTGTTGCCGCCCAGCGGCATGCGCGGGTTCCACAGCGGCATCTGCCCCAGCGGGACACCCATGGCCTTGGCGGTGTTGCGGCCCAGGTGCTGGTCGGGGAAGAACAGCACGCGCTGGCCGCGCTCAAACGCCCACTCCAGCACCGTGGCGGCATTGGAGGAGGTGCAGACGATCCCGCCGTGCTCGCCGCAGAACGCCTTTAGCGCTGCCGAGGAGTTCATGTAGGTGACAGGGATGACCGGAACCCGCCCCTCGGCGTCGGGCTCTGTACCGTACAGTGCCTCAAGCTCGGCCCAGCAGGCTTCCACCGACGGCAGGTCCGCCATGTCTGCCATGGAACAGCCCGCGGCCAGGTTGGGCAGGATCACCCTCTGGTGTGCGCCGGAGAGCATGTCCGCGGTCTCAGCCATGAAGTGCACGCCACAGAAGACGATGGCCTCGGCCTCCGTGCGGGTCTTGGCGGCGTTCGCAAGCTGGAAGGAGTCGCCCACGAAGTCGGCGAACTGCACCACCTCGTCGCGCTGGTAAAAGTGGCCCAGCACGACCACGCGGTCCCCGAGTTCCGCCTTCGCGGCGCGGATGCGGGCGTCGAGCTCGGCGTCGGGGGCATCCTTGTATTCCTGCGGGAGCTGGCCCTGGACGGGGGTGGCGGGCGGGGCGGTGTCCTCGTTGGAGGCGCCGGGGCCGTAGCCGGGCGTTCCGGCCAGTGCCTCGGCCAGGTCAAACTCCCACGGACCCTTGGCGAGGTCGTCGTCGCAGGATTCCTGCGCCCTGCCGGGCTGGCCGGGCATCCGGACAGCTTCGGCCTGCTCGCGGGTGATGAGCTGGATGGTGGTGTTCACGGATGACATGGCGTGCTCCAAGGTGTTGAGGCAGGGGACGTGATGGGAAAGTGCGAAAGGGTTTGAAGATTTTGAGCCACTGCTGCGCTGGCGTCTGGGAAAAACCCGCCATTGCTGCGACAGCGTTGGGACAGTGGGTTGGGGACGGGTGGTGGCTAGGTGCGGGACGGGGGATGTCCGGGATGTTCATGATGTTCAGCAGTGCTGGAATGGCCGGGAGGGCCGGCGTCGCTGGTCAGGGTGCCCTGCCAGGTGTCCGCATCCCCGCCGCTGTAGCGGTACAGGCGGGGCGGGCGGTGCTTGCCGCCCTGGAGGAACTCGTCGGTCGGTTCGATGTAGGGCGTCTGCTTGAGCTGGCGGCGGAAATTGGCGGGATCGACCTTGCGGTTCAGCACGGCCTCGTACACCTCGCGCACCTGGGCGAGGGTGAACTTTTCCCCCAGCAGGTGGTAGGCAATGGAGCCGTACTCCATTTTGTTGCGCAGCCGCCAGAGGGCGTAGCTGACGATCTCGTTGTGGTCAAAGGCCAGCTCCTGCAGGCCATCGGCCCGGAACCACTGGACGTTGTCCGACTCCTGCGCGAGCTCGGCCTCGGTGGACTGGACCAGCGCCCAGTACACGATCGAGACGACGCGCTGGCTGGGTGAGCGGTGCAGGCCGCCGAAGGCGTACAGCTGCTCCAGGTAGCTCGGGGCCAGCCCCGTGGTGTCCTGCAGGTTGCGGGCCGCCGCGTCAAGGAGGGAGTCGGCCTGCGTCAGGGGGCCGCCGGGCAGCGCCCACAGCCCCTTGAAAGGTTCACGAATGCGCCGCACGAGCGGCAGCCAAAGCGTGGGGCGGCCCGTCTTTTCACTGGGCCGCAGGGCAAAAATGACCGTGGAGATGGCCAGTGCCGGAGGCTGGGCCAGCCGCTCGCTGATGTTTGCCGCGCTGACAAAATTCGTCTGTTCCATGCCCTGCACCCGCCTTTCCGGCAGCCGTTCCAGTTAGAGTCATTTTGACTACAACTGATTCTACGATGCCGCCGGGCGATGACACAAATCTTTCTGCGTCACAAGACACCTGCCGCCGCACCCGCCCAGGCGCGGCCGGGCTGGGTGCCGGGCTCCGGCGTCGGCCGAATTGGGGCTGCCGACCGCATGATGGATAATTCTTGACAGGGATCACACATTCCGACACTCCGCGGAGCAACCCTGCCCGGGACAGCAAAGAAGGCCACCCCTTTCATGACGCACCAACCCGCCACCGCCGCAGCACCGGCAAAACCCGGACTGGGACATTCGCTCAAGCAGCGCCAGCTGACCATGATGGGCCTCGGCTCCGCCATCGGTGCCGGCCTGTTCCTGGGCTCGGGCGCCGGCATCAAGCTGGCGGGCCCGGCCGTGCTGGTGTCCTACCTCGTGGCCGGGACGCTGATCATCCTGGTCATGTGGGCGCTGGGCGAGATGGCCGCGGCCAACCCCAACTCGGGCGCGTTTTCCGTCTATGCGGAAAAGGCCCTGGGCAAGGTGGCCGGTTCCACTGTCGGTTGGCTGTGGTGGCTGCAGCTGGTGGTGGTCATTGCCGCGGAGGCGCTGGGCGCCGCGCAGCTGCTCGTCACGATCTGGCCCGTCCTGCCGGCCTGGGCGCTGACCCTGATCTTCATGACCATATTCACGGCCGTCAACCTTACCGCGGTGAAAAACTACGGCGAGTTTGAATTCTGGTTTGCCCTGTTGAAGATTGCCGCCATTGTGCTGTTCCTGGCCTTCGGTGCAGCGCTGCTGTTGGGCTGGATCCCCGGCACCCCCTCCCCCGGACTCGGCAACCTGACGGGCAACGGCGGCTTCGCCCCCACGGGCATGGCCGGGATCGCCTCAGCCCTCTTCGTGGTGGCCTTCGCGTTCGGCGGCACCGAAATCGTCGCCGTTGCCGCCGCCGAAACCGCCAACCCTGCACGCAGCGTGGCGGTGGCAGTGCGCACCGTGGTGTGGCGCATCCTGGTGTTCTACATCGGTTCCATCTTCATCATCGCCGCGGTCCTGCCCTGGACCTCCCCCGCACTGGCGTCCCCCTTTGCCGGCGTCCTGAACTACGCCGGGATGCCATGGGCCGGCACCGCCATCACGCTCGTGGCCGTCGCCGCTCTCCTCTCCGCACTGAACGCCAACCTCTACGGCGCCTCCCGGATGATCTACTCACTCTCCGAACGCCGCGAGGCACCCGCCCTGTTCAAGGGCATCAGCACCCGCCAGGTGCCTGTGGCGGCCGTCGTCGTGTCGGTGGCGTTCGGCTTTGTGACGGTCCTGTGGGAATTCTTTTACCCCGACACCGTCCTGCGCATCCTGCTGAACCTGGTGGGCTCCACGTGCCTGGTCATCTGGGGCGCGGCGCTGGCCTCGCAGTTCATCCTGCGCCGCCGGGCCGACCGCGACGGCACCCCGCTTCCCCTGCGCATGCGCGGATTCCCGTGGCTGACCATCGCCGGGCTGGTGCTGCTTGCCGCCATCTTTGCCGTCGGCTTCAGCGACCCTGTCAGCGGCCGGCAGCTGCTGGGCACCTTCTCCCTGGTCGCCGCCATTGCGACACTGAGCTGGGCCGCACAGCGGTACCGCAAGAACCAACCCGCCACGCACGAATAACCCCGCCCGGCCCGGCCCGCCATTCGCTATTGTTGACGTACGACGGCGGCACGGCCCGCCGCGGGAAAGGTCCAGTTATGTCGTCACTTGGCAAGCACGCGGCTCCGGCGGTCCAACACACCATTGAGGGCGCCCCGGCCGGGCTGCACGTGGTGGTCTTCGCAGCCGACGAGCCCGCTCCCCTGCCCCCGGTGTTCCTGATCCACGGGTTCGCCTCCTCCGTTGAGCTGAACTGGGTCAAGACCGGGTGGGTGGCCGCCCTCAACCGGGCCGGGCGCAACGTCCTCAGCGTTGACCTGCCCGGTCACGGCTCCAGCGTCTCGCCCTACGATTTGGACTCGTACACGCCGGGCAAGATCCGGGCCGACCTGCTTCAGATCCTGATCGACCAGGGCGTGCGGCCGCTGCGGGACGGCGACCCCACCAGCGGCGTGGACCTGATCGGCTACTCGCTGGGTTCGCGGCTGGCGTGGGAGTTCGGCGCAACACAGCCGGAGCTGGTGCGCAGGATGGTGCTGGGCGGGCCCAACCCCGAAGACCCGCTGGCCGACTTTGACCTGCGTGCGGCGCAGGATTTCCTCAACGACGGCACCCCGATTGCGGACGAGTCGACAGTCTGGCTGCTGAACATGGCGCAGTTGGTGCCGTCCAATGACATCTTCGCCCTGCTGGCCCTGATCCAAGCCGTCAAGATGGAGCCTTTTGAGCCCTCGGACGCCGTGCCGCACATGCCGGTCCTGCTGGTTGCCGGCAGCCTGGACGAGCGAGCCCGCACCATGACGCGGCTCGCCGAACTCAGCCCCGGCACGGAACAGCTGGTCATTGAGGGCCGAAACCACAACAACACCGTGACTTCGCGGGAGTTCAAGGAAGCGGCCATCAACTTCCTGGCGTGAGCCCGCTGCCCTGCCTGGCGGTGCGCCGCCGCAGAACCACCACGGACACCAGTCCGAGCACGAACAAGGTGGATGCCGCGGCAATGGGCACCAGGAACGCCGTGGAGTACCCCGAGCTTTCGGCCAGGGAGCCGGCCACGGCCGAGCCGAGCGCGGTCCCCGCCACAATGCCGCTGGAGAGGGCGGTCATGACCGTGCCCATCCACTGCTGCGGGGCAACCACGCTGCCCACACTGAAAATCGACACCATCACAGGGCCCACGGGCAGGCCCATCAACAGCAGCACCCACGCCATCTGCCCCAAGGATGCCGGGACCAGGAACATGACCGACACGGCCGCCATCAGACCGGCAATCACCACCCACCGCCAGGTGTAGCTGAACTTCTCGGGCCAGTAGGCCACGGACAGGGCCGTGAAGGCTGAGCTCAGGCCCATGATGGCGTACATGAGTCCGGCCTGGTCCACCGATCCGTGCACACCGGTGAAAGCGGTCAGTGCCGTCTGCGAAGAACCAAAGAAAGTCCCCATGGCCAGCATTCCCGCCACCGGGACGGCCACCAGGAACCAGTTGGGTTTCTCCTTGGCCACGTAGCCGGCGTTGCCCACCGTGCTGGCCGCCACCCGGGGGCCCACCGCCTCAACGGTGTGGTGCAGGGCAAAAAGCGTCACGAGGACGGCTGTCATGGCAGCCGCAATGACCAGCGGCAGCCAGGGCGCCACAAGCGAGGCCAGCAGCCCCACCAGGGCAGGACCGAGCACAAAGGTCACCTCGTCGGCCGTGCCTTCAAGGGAGAGCGCCGTGTCAACGGCGGGGCCTTGTTCCTTGGCAGGAAGCTTCCGGCTCAACGCCATCCACCGCACCCTGGACAGCGGCCCCACCTGCGGGGAGGTGGCACCCACCAGCAGGGCGGCGGCCATCACGGCGAGGGTTCCGCCGTCGCCCAGGCCGGCGCCGCTGCGGGGCAGGACCGTGTAGCTGAGCAGCACCACGGCGGCCAGCAGCAGGGCATTGACCACAGCCAGCACCAGCAGCACGCGCTTCTGGCCGAGGCGGTCTGCAAGGAATCCGATGACCGGCGCCCCGACTGCGGCACCGACGCCCACGCACCCTGCGGCGAATCCGCCGATGGCGTAGGAGGCGCTGACGCCGGTGACCATGGTGAGGACGCCGATGGTTTGCATGGCCAGCGGAACCCGGGCAAAGAGGCCCAGTGGAATGTAGCCGGCACCGGCGAGCCGGGGAAGAACTGAGTACCGCCCGCCCTTGACTGCGGGCGCGGGGGAAGTGTCAATCGAGGGTGTGATGGCCAACTGCTTTCACGTTTGTCGCGGGCCGCTGCCTGTGCCGGTCCCAATCACCGGTTTGGTCAAGCAGCGACCCGGCAAGTCTACCCGTTCAGGGTGCCCCGACCCCCGCCATCTTCAGCTCCACGGTGGATCCGTGCCGTCCCTTGTGCACGTGCAGGTGCAGCGGGATGCGCTGCTTCATTTCTGCCACGTGGCTGACCAGGCCCACCATGCGGCCGCCGTCGCGCAGCCCCTCCAGCGCATCCATGACCTGTTCCAGCGACTCCTCATCCAGGCTGCCGAAGCCCTCGTCAACAAACAAGGTTTCGATGTCCAGGCCGCCGGACTCCTGCTGCACGACGTCGGACAGGCCCAGTGCCAGCGACAGCGAGGCCATGAACGACTCACCTCCCGACAGCGTGGCGGTGTCGCGGCTGAGTCCGGTCCACCCGTCCACGACCTCCAGGCCCAGCCCGGCCTTCTGGTTGCCCTTCTTCGCGTCGCTGTGGCGCAGGGTGTAGCGGGCGTCGCTCATGGTGCCCAGGCGCAGGGATGCGGCCTCGGCCACCTGTTCCAGCCGGGCTGCCAACACGTAGGCGCTGAGCGTCATCTTGTACTTGTTGTCGCCGCCGCCCCGCACCGCCTCGGCCAGTCCGGCCAGCAGGCGGGCGCGTTCCCGCAGCGGCCCCACCTTCTCCTCCAGGGCCATGAACTCCCGCCCGGTCTGCGCCACCTGGGAGGCAGCGTTGCGTGCCATCCCCGCAGCCAGGGCCGCGGTCTCCTCGGCGGCCCTTGCCTCCGCGGCGCCCCGCACCAGCTCCGCCACGGCTTCCTCGCCGGGGACATCCGTGCCGGCGGCCGCTTCCTCCCGCGCCGCCGCCACCTCAGGGCCTGCCAGCCGGTCGGCGTTCACGGCGAGCGCCCGCGCATGGTCCTTGACCAGCCGGTCAAGGTCCGCAGCCTCCGCAGCCGGCAGCAGCGCCTCGCGGACCTCCGCCGCATCGGCAAAGTCGGACGCCCCCAGTTCCTGGTCCAGGGCGGCGGAAGCCTCGGCCGCGGCAGATGTGGCGGCGGCCAGCTCCCGCTTGGCCGCCAGCAGTGCCGCCACTGGCTTCTGGGCCAGTGCGAGCGCGCTGCGGCGTGCCTCCAGCGTGGCGTGGCCGTCACGGGCCACCTCCAGCGCGGCCGCCAGCGCCTCGATTTCGGCCTCCAGGGCTGCCTGTCCGGCAGCCAGCGACGCCGCCTGCCCGGTGGCTGCGACAACGGCCGCCTGCGCCGCATCAATCGTCCCCTGCAGGGTTGCCAGTTCAGCGACCAGCCCGGCAAGTTCCGCCGCAGCCTCCGTGGCCTGGCGGTGTTCCTCTTTCTTGAGCACGACGGCGTCGCGTGCCTCCTGCAGCCCGCCGGCGCCTCCGCGTTCGGCCAGGACCGCCAGCTTGTTCCGGGCTTCCTCCAGCAGGGTGCGGGCCGCGGACGCCGCAGCATCCGCCGTTTCAAAGCGCTTCTTGGCGGAAGATTCGGCCTTGACGAGGTCGGCGCCGGTCCCGGCAAGCGGTGACGGTGCCGGGTGGACGGTGCTGCCGCACACCTGGCACGGCTCGCCGTCCACGAGGGTGGCGGCCAGCTCGCCTGCGGCCTGGCCCAGCCGCAGGTCGAACGCCTCAAGCCATGCTTCCTTGGCGGCGAGCGCGTTCTCGCGCGCCGCGGATTCGACAGACTCCAGTTCCTCCACCCGCCCGCTGTGCAACCGGTGGGCCTCAATGGTGGCCACGGCCTGTTCGGCGTCCTGTACCGCCTGCGCGCAGCGTTCGACGGCGGCCGCGCCTGCCCGCAAACCGTCTTGGCGTTCCTGGACATGTGCCAGCCTTGCCTTGGCGGTGTCTGCGGCAGCCCCCTGCTGTTCCTGCTGCTGCAGGGCGAGTTTCAGTGAGGCCGAGTCCTTGGCCAGCTGCGCCGTCTTCCGCTGGTGCGCTTCCTCCCCCGGCACTGCCGCCGCAACCGTGGCCAGCTGCCGGGTCAGGTCCCGGTCCACGCCTTCCAGTTCCGCCACCGTGGCGGCTGCCGACTCCCTGCCCAGCATGGCCGACGCAGCGGGATTGGCGTCGATGCCTTCCCCGGCAGCAGCGGCCGCCGACTCGGCAAAGACCAGGGCCCCGGCGGTTTTTGCTGCATTGCCCACGACGGCGGCCAGCACCTGCGCCTGGCGGTGCCTTTCCTGCCGGGCCCGCCGGCCGGCGTCTTCCGGGGCCAGGGCCGCCAGCCGTGTTTCTTCTGTCAAGGCGGCTGCCAGGGCAAGGTGCCGGCTCCGCAGCTTCTCGGCCTCCTGGACGGCGTCGGCCAGGGACGCTGCCGTGTGCCGTGCCTGCGCCGACTCGCTGCCGGTGCGGGCCACGGCCCGGGCCAACGACTCATTCAGGGACTGGAACAAATCCAGCCCGTGCAGTTCACCAGGCTGCGCTTCATCCCCCGGCGCCCCTTCCTCCGGACCGCCAGCTTCCGCCGCGGCCTCCGCCGCGAGCACCTGTGCGCCCTGGCTGCGTGCCAGCTGCTCCGCCGCCGCAAGCTCCGCAAGCCCGGCGGAAACATCCGCCTGGGCGGTGCGTGAGTCGGCGGCCAGCCTCTCCTGCACGCCCTCATAGATGTCTGTGCCAAAGAGCTTCTGCAGCAGCGCCTGCCGGTCCGTGGCGTTGGCCCGCAGGAAAGCGGCAAAGTCTCCCTGGGCCAGCAGCACCACCTTGGTGAATTGGGCCATGCTCATGCCAAGGAGCGACTGGATCTCGCTGGCGGCTTCGTCGTTGCGCGTCGACTTGACCTCCCAGCCCGCCCCGTTCTTCTCGCGGAGCTCGGTGCTGGCCTGTTCACGTGTGGTTCCCGCCCCGCGCTTGCGCGGACGCATCCATTCCGGGCTGCGCCGGACCTCAAGGCGCCGCCCGCCCGCCGTGAACTCGATGGTGACCTCGGGCCCCACGCCGTCGGCGGCGTGGTGGCTGCGCAGCTGGGCCGGGCTGCTTGCGCGGGAGCCGGGCACCTGCCCGTACAGGGCGTAGGCGATGGCGTCCAGGACGCTGGTCTTTCCCGCACCTGTGGAACCGTTGAGCAGGAACAGCCCCTGGGAGCCTAGTTGGTCAAAGTCAATGGTTTCACGGCCGGCGAAGGGGCCGAAGGCCTGAATTTCCAAGCGGTGGATTCTCATCGTGATGCCTCCCCTTCCCGCACGGCGGCGAGGGCACCGCGCAGAAGCTGCTGTTCGTCGTCGTTGGCGGCGCGGTGGCGCACATGGTCAAGGAAGCCGCAGCAGAGCTCCAACTCGTCGGCGGCCTGGGCGATGCGGGCACCGTAGCTCTGGGCGGTGGCGTCCCGGGCGGTTTCAGGCTCGAACATCAACACCAGCGTGTGCGGGAAGCGGGTGCGCAGGCGGTCCATGGCGAGCTCGGGGCGGTCGTTGTCGGTGAGCGTGACCTGGCAGTAGTTCCCTTCCGCGGAGGCCCACTTTTCATCAGCGAGCACGTCGGCCAGTTTGCCCTTGACCAGGCTCAGGGCACGTTCCGGCGCCCAGTCGACCTTGCGGACCTCGCCCAGTCCGGCGGCGGTGATCTCCAGCAGCCAGGCGCCCTTGACATGGTTGGCCTCGGAGAAGGAATAAGGCAGGGGCGAGCCGGAGTAGCGGACGCTTTCACTGAGCAGTTGGCGCCCGTGCAGGTGGCCCAGTGCCGTGTAGCTGAAGGGCTCGAAGAGGTCCAGCGGCACGGCCCCGACCCCGCCAATGGCCAGGTCGCGTTCGCTTTCCGAGGTGATGCCGCCGCTGGCAAAGGTGTGGGCCAGGACAATGGAGGCGGTACCCGCTGGCCGGTTTGCCAGGTCCGCCCGGATGAGACCCACGGCCGCTTCGGTGACCCCGAAGTGGGTGGCTGCCTCCACGCCCAGGTCCTCGGCCACGAGCCGCGGTTCGAGGTAGGGGATGCCGTAAATGGCCAGCTGCGGCCCGGCGCCGCCGCCCGGTTCGCCTGCCGCGTCCGGATCCAACGGCAGGAGCACCGGGACGGCGAGGTCGGCAATGCGGGTGCGCAGGTGGACGCCGGCGCTTTCCAGCAGACGGCCGCCAAATCCAAGGCGTGTGGCGGAATCGTGGTTGCCGCTGGTGACAACCACTTGCACGCCTGCCCGGTTGAGCCTGGCCAGAATGTCGTCGAAGAGGTTCACCACGTCCACGCCGGGCAACGCGCGGTCATAGACATCCCCGGCAATGAGCACCACGTCCACCCCCTGGCCCGTGACGGTGTCCAGGAGCTGGTCGGCAAAGCGGCGCTGGGCCTCGAGGGTCCCGACGCCGTGGAACGACCTGCCCAAGTGCCAATCTGAGGTGTGCAGAAGCTTCATGCTTCCAAGGTATCCGAGGGTTCCGACATTCCCTGCCCCGGCCCTTAAACAAGGCCTCCCCGACCGGCACCTGCTGGTCGGGGAGGCTTGATATCTCCTGCGGGGCTACTTCTTGGGTGCGTCGAAGAAGGCCTGTGCGTCGTCCACGGCCTTGGCGGCGGGGGCCTCGTCTTCTTCGTCGCCGGTTGCGTCGGCGTCGGCGGCCTTGTCAGCCCCGCCGCCGTCCGCGGCGGACTTTTCAGTGGACAGGGTGGCCGCGGCAGCCGTCACGGGAGCCTCGGCAGAAGCCTCGGCGGCGGGGGCGGAGATGGAGGTCCCGGCGTCGTCCGCCAGGGGCTGGACAGCCTTGGTGGACGGGGCAAAGGAACGGTAGACGGCCGCGGCCAGGGCGGCTCCGAACAGCGGTGCCAGCCAGAACAGCCACAGCTGGCCCGCGGCCCAGGACTCGGCAAGGAGGACCACGGAAGTGGCGCGGGCCGGGTTGAGGGAACCGTTGCTCAGGGGCATGGTGATGGCGACGGCAATGGCGAAGGCGATGCCGACGGCGACGGGGCCCAGCACCGTCTTGTTGCGCGGCGAGGTGGCGCCGAGCAGCATGCCGGTCAGCAGGGCCACGGCGACGATTTCAACGATCATCACGCCAATCATGGGCACGCTCGACGGCGAGTGGCTGTCGAAGCCGTTGGCCAGGGCGCCGAAGAGCTTGGCTGTGGCGGGTGTGGACTCGGCCGGCATGACCTTCATCATGGCCAGCCACACTGCGGAGGCCAGGATGGCGCCCACCGTCTGGGCCACCATGTACACGATGGCGGCGGAGAACTTGAGCCGGCCGGCAACTGCCATGCCGAGGGAAAATGCCGGGTTGAAGTAGCCGTTGGAGATGTGGCCGAAGGAAATGATGGCGGCAACCATGGCCAGGCCGTAGGCGAAGCCGATGGTGGATCCGGAGCCTGCGGGGCTGAAGAGGGCGGTGCCCAGTCCGGCAAAGACAATGATGAAGCTGCCCAGCCCCTCGATGGCGGTGCGTGTGCTGAGCGGGTAGGCCTGCACCGGGGCCGTGGCCGTTCCGGATGAAGTCATGGCGGGAGAATCCTTACGGTTTGAAAACAGAAAGTCGGCTCGGGCTGCGCCTGCGGCGGGCCGTTGGATCACCGGGACGGGTCACATGCCCAGGGCAATGGCACTCACGGTGGCGGCAGCCAGAGCAACTATAGCGGCCGAAGCTGTACGCAAGGTAAGAGCCGGAGCCGCGATGTGGGCCTCCGCTTCCAGGTTCGCGGTGCCCGAGTGCAGGACCCGGATCCGGCCCGCCGCGCACAGGACCAGGGCGATGGTGGTCAGGGCCGCCACCGCGGCGCACACCCCCATGCCGACAACCTGGGCGGCGTTCTCCGACGCCGCGCCGGCCCCATTGAGGGCCCGGAACCAGCCGCGCCAGATGAGGATGTCCGCGGCGACGGCGCTCATGATGGTCCGGCGCCATGACAGGGCGGTGCGCTCAGGCTGCAGGCCGGGGTCCCGGGCTGGCCCCGCCGCCGGAACCGCCGCGGGCAGCTCGCCGGCGGGTTGTTCACTGGGTCCCATGCTCAGGGCGCGACCAGGATCAGCACGGCAAAGATGATGGCGGCAAGGGAGACAATGACCGTCATGCCCAGCATCAGCCATGAGTGCGGCAGCTCGGCGTCATTGCGCATGGCCTGTTCCTGGTGCGCCCAGCGCCGGTAGCTGACAATCGCCAGCACGGCGCCGATGCCCGCCAGGACCATGCACAGGATGATGCGGATCAGCGGCGGGGCAATTTCCGGCGCCAGCTGGTCAATCGCGACGGCGCCCGCCAACAGCGCCAGCGCCGTGCGCACCCAGGCCAGGAAGGTCCGCTCGTTGGCCAATGAAAAACGGTAGTCGGGTGTCTTGCCGGTCCGTCGCCAGGCGGGCTCGCGCATGTGTCTCCTCGTCAACGCAGGATGTTATGGTCTCCCACGAGTCTACTGGGCCGCATCTTGGCGAAACCTCGGCCGGGCCGCTGCCCGACACCGCAGGAACGGCACCGCACGCGGCCCGGGAACGGTAAATTGGAGGCATGACTTCTCCCGCGCAGACACCAGCCCCCGCCGCACCAGCCGATTTCCCCAGCCGCGTCCGGGGATCGCTCATGGGCGGGGCGCTGGGCGACGCCTTCGGCTACCTCGTGGAATTTGATTCGTTCGCCGAGATCACCGCAAAATACGGCCCCGCCGGCCTGGTTGACCTGTCGCAGTCAGGCACCCCGCCGCACTTCTCGGACGACACCCAGATGACCCTCTACACCCTTGACGGGCTGCTCGACGTCCTCGAATGGGCCAACGACGGCATCAGCGCCGATGTCAACGCCTGCCAGTGGCTCGCCTACCTGCGCTGGCTCAAGACCCAGGGCATCGAGGCCCCCGCCCACGCGCCCGTGCAGTCCCCGCGCTGGATCGACGGGCAAAGCGTGCTCCACCACCAGCGACACCCCGGCAACGCCTGCATCACCGGGCTCACCACCGGCGAGATGGGCACCCCCGCCCGCCCCGTGAACCCCGATTCCAAGGGCTGCGGCACCGTCATGCGCTCGGCCCCCTACGGCTTCCTGCCCAACATTGACGCGGAAACCGTCTACAAAATGAGCTCCGACGCCGCCTCACTCACCCACGGCCACCCCGCCGCCCGGCAGTCCTCCGGCGCGTTCAGCTGGCTCATCCATGCGCTCGTCACGGAAGGGACGCCGCTGCGGGAGGCGGCGGAATCCGCCCAGGCGCGCGCCGTCGTCGAACCTTCCGCGGATCCGGAGCTTTTGGCGCGCCTTGACGCGGCCCTCACCCTCTCCGCGCACGACGGCGAACCCTTGTCCGGTGATGCGCTCACCGACGCGCTGGGGCTGGGCTGGGTGGCCGAGGAGGCCCTGGCGGTTGCGCTTTACTCCGTGCTGGTGACGGAACGGACGGCTGTTTCGGCGGTCGACCATTTCCTGGCAGCGGTCCGGCTGGCGGCCAACCACAGCGGGGACAGCGATTCGACCGCGGCGATCGCCGGGAACATCCTGGGCGCGCTGCACGGGGAAGCCGCCCTGCCGCCGTCGTGGTTGACGCTGTGCGAGGCACCTGCCGTCATCCACCACCTGGGCAACGAGTTCATCCGGCTGACCACCGGGGCATAGCCGGGGCCGTGGACTGCGCGGTCTGCATGGTTGGCATGGCGACCTCCAGCGCCCCGCCACAACCATTCGGACACCTAACGCGACCACCAGCGCCCCGCCACAACCATTCGGACACCTCCTGTGGGCAAAATCGTCCAGAAGGCACCGGAGGTGTCCAAATGATTTCAGGCGACGGCCCAATTCCGCATTACGTGTCCGAATGATTCCCGATGCCACGGGGCGCCCCGGAAAATCGTCCAAATCAGCTTTGGTAGTTGTGCACGGACCCGTGACACATCAGATCCGGCCCCAAAAACCCCAAAGTGGCGTGCCGGGGCCATGTCTGCACTCCCGAGCCAAAATTTCCCGGGCGGCGTGTCTACGGCGTGCGGAGTCCAACGTTGGCGCATTCCTCGCAAATCCCCGCGGGGATGAGGCCGCGACGCTGCAAGAAACCGAAGATCTTGCAGCCCAGGCACAGTCCAGCGAAGGCCTCCAGCGACGCGGCCACGATCAGGAAGGCGATGAGCGTCCAGCCGGCGAGCGGGGCCCCGGCCAGCAGGAGTATGAACGCCGCGAGTGACAGCACGGCGCCGATGCCCTGGGCGAAGCGCTTTGGCGGGCCGGGCACGAGGCGGGGCTCGCCAAAACGAGGGGCCAGGACCTTGACGGAGAGCAGCGCCGCCGGTGAAATGCGGGGGCCGAATGCCAGCCGCAGAATGAAGCCGGCAGCGACCACACCCACCAGCCACTCCCACTGGGCCACCACGGACACGAGGGCCAGGAGCACCACAATGGCGGCAGTGCAGCGGGCGGCGTATTCATTGACAGGGTTGGGAAACGCAAAGAAGCGCTTGAGTGCTCCGGAAGCTGCGGGCGCCCCGGTCGCGCCGGAGGCAACGGGCACCTGAATGAACTCGGTGGCGGCGGGGACGTCTGACAGCTGGCTCATAGGCCAAGAGTAGGACCGCCGGCCGCCTGTTCCCTAGGATTGTTGCGCAGCATGACGAAACTGGCCGCGCGCCGTCATGGTTTCAGGTCCGCCGGAGAGCCTTCCCGGTCCAGCCGGGCCAGGCACCGGGCCGGGGCGATGCGCCGGTAGGAGCTGTCCAGCAGCTCGGCGATTTCCTGCCAGTCCGGGTTGCCGTCGCCAAGGTCCAGCCCCACCCACCCGTATGCGCCGATGTAGGACGGAACATAGAAGCGCGGGTCCGCCAGCAGTGCCTCCCGCTCGTCGGCCGCGGGCAGGACCTGCACCGATGCCTCGCGGGGACGGTCCTTCTGTCCCTGGCCGAAGTAAGCAAAGATTTTCCCGCAGCGAAACGTGGGCCGCCCGAATGTTTCCTTTTCCACGGCTTCGGGGAACGCCAGGCACAGCGCGCGCAGGCGCACCAGGAGGGGATCGTCATCGTCGTACATCTTGGGATGGGCCATGCCAGAAAGCGTAGCGCGGACCTTCCCCGGCGTCACGGGCCAAGGATGCGTCCGGTCTAGCCCACCATCTGCATGAATTCGCCCTCGGACAGCACCTCGATGCCCTGGCCGCGGCGCTGGAGGTCCAGCACGCGCTTGGCCTTGGACGTCAGCCGCCCGCTGCGCAGGTCCGAGGCCGTGAAGCCGCTGCCCACCACCAGGACAGTGGTCTTGAGCGTGACGCTGCTGGCGCACCGTGCACCGTGCGCGGCTGCGCGCATCTTGGCTTCGGGGCGGCCCAGTCCGAGGTCTCCCGTGAAGACCACGGTCTGGCCGAAGAGCGGGTGTGCGGTGTCGGCGCGCAAGTTCGGTTCCGGGTTGGGGCCTTCGGTGGACCAGCTGCCGCCGCCGCGGCGGGCCGTGCCGCTGAGCGTTCCGGCCTTCATCTCCGCCAGCTTTTCAAGGGCGGAGCGGGTGGCCTTGGACAGGCCGTCCGTGGCGGGGTTCCAGGCGTCGACATGCGGCATGGCCAGGTTCATGGAATCGAAGACGCCGCGCACCGACGCCGCCCCGTGCATGCCGGCAATGTCCACCATGATTCCGGCGCAGGCACGGGCATCCTCGGTGGCGTCGTGGTGGTTTCGCAGGGGAACGCCGGCGGCCTCGGCCACAAAGGGCAGGGAGTAGGACGGAAGGGAGTAGTTCTTGCGCGAGAGCACCACGGTGCAGGCGTAGTCGTAGGCGGGGGCCGCGATGCCTGACACCTCCGCGGCCGAGCGGATCACGCCAAGGTCGAAGGCCGCATTGTGCGCCACAAGCGGGTCCCCTCCGATGAACGCATCCACCTCCGGGAAGACGTCGCGGAAGCGCGGTGAGCCGGCGACATCGTCAGGGCTGATCCCGTGGATGGTGATGTTGCGCGAGTCGAAGTGGTCGTGGCCCTCCGGCGGGCGCATGAGCCAGTAGCCTTCCTCCACGACCACGCCGTCGCGGACCTTAGTCAGGCCGACGGAGCAGGGCGAGCCCCGGAATCCGTTGGCGGTTTCAAAATCGATTGCAGTAAAGTCCAAAGCCACGCTCCAAGGCTACCCCCGGGCACCGACAGCCCGCGCCTTCCGAGCGGCATCTCACATGGGTTCCCGCAGCTTTGGCAAGGCCCGACGCCAGAAGGTTGGTTCCGGCGTCGGGCCTTGCCTTGGGGACGGGCCGCCTTGGGAATGTGTGCTCTGGGAATCGCTACGGTGTGGCGCGGCGCAGGGTCAGGTAGGCGCCGATTCCGAGCACGACGGCCAGGCCCAAGACCACCGCGCCGGTGCTCAGCGGGGTGAGCGTGACGATCCAGCCCCAGACGTTGGCCCACCAGCCCTGCCAGGTGACCAGCCCGACGGCTGCAACGGCCAGCACCGCAAAGGAGATGCCCATGGTCATCAGGCCCGTTGCCTGCCAACGCTTGTACACGGTGGCGCCCCAGAATCCGAGCAGGAACAGGAACATCATCACCACAAAGTAGAAGAACACCTGTGTGGGCCACGGCCGTTCAGCAATCCACCCGAGGGCAAACATCTGTCCGTTCAGTCCCCAGCCGTTGCTTGCTGTTTCGACGTAGCCCAGGACCACGTACAGGACGGCGATGCAGGCCGCCACGACCGCAAAAAGGCCAACCGTGCCCAAGAAGAAGTTGCGCCGGCTGATGCTCAGGCCCTGGGAGAACGGAAAGGTCAGCGACATCGACTGCAGACCCAAGGCGAAGAAGTACCACATGATGGCCTGCCCCGCACCTGAATACTTGGGTGTGGCAGTCTCGGGAATCATGGCCCAGATGGCCAGCGTAAGGATAAAACTGGCCGCGAGAATGACTCCGGGCAGCCCCAGGAAGGTCCATTTGTTGATGAGCTGCATCTTGGCAACTCCCAATGCACGGTTGCCGGCGCTGCGGGGCCTCCCCGCCGGGCGTGCGGCATTCATGGCCGGGTCAATTGTGGTGCTCATCGTGTTGCTCCTGTCCGGGCATGCTTCCTCGCCGATGTGCCGTTGCCCAGCCCGGCCGCATCGTCCGCCGGCGGTTCGGCCCCCAGGGGGGCTCCGGCGTCGAGCGTCTTCCTGATGACAAATTGCTGCAGGGAAACCGGGCCCAATTCCAGCCCCAGCTCCTGCGCTTCGCGGCGCTCGGCCGCGCTGAGGGCGCCCTCCACCGTGTGGGAAACCAGTGCGCCGATGCCCTCGCGGTGCAGGACGGTGCGGCCGGCCGTGAATGACTCGACCCGGGCCGCGGTCCCGGCGATGTTGACGGCGGAGCCGCGAATGTTCTCAACGTCGTCGTCGATGAGGATCCGGCCCTTGTCGATGATGATGACATGTTCGAGCAGGTTTGCCACCTCGTCGATCAGGTGCGAGGACAGGACGATGGTGCGCGGGAACTCGGCGTAGTCGGCCAGCAGGCGGTCGTAAAAGAGCTGCCGCGCCACGGCATCCAGGCCGAGGTAAGGCTCGTCGAAGAACGTCAGCTCGGCGCGGGAAGCCAGGCCGATAATGACGCCCACTGCGGAAAGCTGCCCTCGGGAGAGCTTCTTGATCCGGCGCTTCATGGGCAGCTGGAACTCTTCCGCCAGCTGCTCGGCCAGCCCCTGGTCCCAATTCCTGTAAAACAGGGCGGCGGCCTTGAAGGCGTGGACGGGCTTGAAGTCGTCCGGGTACTTCTGCGACTCCCTGATGAAGCAGATCCGGCTCAAGATCCGCTCGTTTTCATAGGGGTGTTCGCCGAACACGTGCACATCCCCGGAGCTGGCAAAACCCTGGGCTGTGAGGATGGACATCAGCGTGGTCTTGCCGGCGCCGTTGCGGCCAAGGAGGCCGTATATCTTGTCCTGCTGCAGGGTCAGGCTGACGTCCTCCAGTGCCTTGACGTTGCGGTAGTTGCGGCTCAACTTTTCCACTTCAACTACGACGGCGCTCACAATGCACCCTCCTTCGCTCTCGTTGCGGCGCCGCCACCTGAGGCGGCGGACTCCCGTGCCAGCATGTCCGCCAGCTGTTCGCCGTCGATCCCCAGCTTCCGGGCCTCGCGGGCCAGCGGCGCCACGTATTGTTCGTAAAATTCCTCCCGGCGCCGTCCCACAAGGACCGCCCGGGCTCCGGTGGCAACAAACATGCCAATTCCCCGTTTCTTGTAAAGGATTCCGTCATCGACGAGCCGGTTGACGCCCTTGGCGGCGGTGGCCGGGTTGATCCTGTGGAACGCAGCAAACTCGTTCGTGGACGGCACCTGCGACTCCTCGGGAAGGACGCCGTCGACAATGTCGTTCTCGATCATTTCCGCGATCTGCACAAAGATCGGTCTGCTGTCATCAATCACCGGCAGCACCCCCGCCCAACACCCGACGCTTCATCGGTTCATTACTCATGTAACTAACCATACAACCACTAACGGGTGTGTCAACCCCCTCGGCAGACCTTTTTGCGGACCGGCAAGATCGTCCTGAGGGTGGAGGCTGCGTTCAGGGAAGTACCGTAATCTTGTAGCGTGATACTTACCGCTTTGAGTCAATCTGCCCTGCCCGCGCTCATGGGCCGCGGCGCCGTCCCGTCCCTCGGATTCCTTCCCGACTGGCTCGACCCGATGGTGATTCTGGGCAACGAGGCCATCGGCGCCTGGGTGGTTGTCATCGCCTGCGCCATCATCTTCGCCGAAACCGGCCTGCTCGTCGGCTTCTTCCTCCCCGGCGACTCCCTGCTCTTCACGGCCGGACTCCTGGTCAGCACCGGCACCATGCCCGTGAACATCTGGGTGCTTATGCTGCTGCTCATCGTGTGCGCCTTCATCGGCAACCAGCTGGGCTACTACATCGGCTACAAGGCCGGCCCCGCCATCTTCAACAAACCCGACTCCAAGCTCTTCAAGAAGCAACACGTCGATTCCGCCCACGCCTTCTTTGAAAAGCACGGCGGCAAGGCCCTGATCCTGGCCCGCTTCGTCCCCATTGTGCGCACCTTTGTCCCCGTCATCGTCGGCGTAGCCAAGATGGACATGCGCAAGTTCATGCTCTTCAACGCCATCGGCGCCGTGGCCTGGGCCGGCGGCGTGACGTTCCTCGGCTTCGTCCTGGGCAACAAGGTGCCGTGGGTGCGCGACAACCTGGACGTCATCTTCATCGGCATTGTCGCGGTCTCGGTCATCCCGATCGGCATTGAACTGCTGAAGGCCATCGGCGCCAACCGGAAGAAGAAGGCCCAGCAGGCCGATCCCACCTCATAGTTCGGGCAGAGACCAAGAAAGGAGGGCCGCAGCATGTGCTGCGGCCCTCCTTTCTTCTCCCCGCCCTTCGTCTATGACGCATTAGATGCACGAAATTCAAGCGGGAAATCGCTTACCGCTACATCTACCGCGTCACAGACGGGAGGGCTGCTAGGACAGGGCCTTGATGATGTGCGGCAGCAACGCGCGGAATGCATTGCCGCGGTGGCTAATGGCGTTCTTTTCCTCGCTGCTGAGTTCCGCGCAGGAGCGGTCCATTCCTACAGGCTGCAGGATGGGGTCGTAGCCGAAGCCGCCGTCTCCACGGGGTTCGTGCAGCAGGACCCCCTCGAGGGTTCCCTCCTCCACCACGTCCAACGTTCCGTCCGGGCCGGCCAGCGCAGCCGCACACACGAAGCGTGCGCCGCGGTGCTCTTCGGCAATGTCGGAGAGCTGGGCCAGCAGCAGGGCCAGGTTCGCCTTGTCATCGCCGTGGCTTCCGGCCCAGCGTGCCGAGAAGATCCCCGGTGCACCGCCCAAAACATCCACGGCCAGGCCGGAGTCGTCGGCGATGGCCAGGGCGCCACTGAACCGTGCCACGGCGTGGGCCTTCAGCCGCGCATTCTCCGCAAAGGTGACCCCAGTTTCGGCGACGTCCGGGGCATCGATAGCTCCGGCGTCGAGCACGTCAGTGTCCACATCCAGACCTGGGATCTGACCACGAAGCAACTCGCGCAGCTCCCGCAGCTTGCCCTGGTTGTGGGTGGCGAGGATGAGTTTGGGGGCCATCAGCCGGCGAGGGTTTCGCGCTGGATCTCGGCGAGCTGGGTGGTGCCGATCAGGGCCAGGTCCAGCAGCCGGTTGAGCTCGTCGCGGTCGAACGGGGCGCCTTCCGCGGTGCCCTGGACCTCCACGAACTTGCCGGAGCCGGTGACGACGACGTTCATGTCGGTCTCGGCGCGGACGTCCTCGACGTAGGGCAGGTCCAGCATGGGGACGCCGTCGATGATGCCCACCGAGATGGCCGAAACTGTGTCGATGAGCGGCTGGGCGTTCTTGGCGATCAGCTTGTTTTCCTTGGCGTAGGCGATGGCGTCGGCCAAGGCCACGTAGGCGCCGGTGATGGCGGCGGTGCGGGTGCCGCCGTCGGCCTGGAGGACGTCACAGTCCAGGACGATCGTGTTCTCGCCGAGCGCCTTGGTATCGATGATGGAGCGCAAGGAGCGGCCGATCAGGCGGGAGATCTCGTGCGTGCGGCCACCGATCTTGCCCTTGACGGATTCGCGGGAGTTGCGGGTGTTCGTGGCGCGGGGAAGCATGGCGTATTCGGCCGTGACCCAGCCGGTGCCTTCGCCCTTGAGCCAGCGCGGCACGCCGGGGGTCAGGGAAGCGGTGCAGAGCACTCGGGTGTTGCCGAATTCGATCAGGGCCGAACCTTCGGCCTGCTTGGACCAGCCGCGGGTGATGGTGATGTCGCGGAGCTGGTCGTTGGTGCGGCCGTCGGCGCGGAGTGTTTCAGAAGAAGTCATGGGGTCAAGCCTACCGGGCGAGGGGCCACGGGCGAGCGGAGCGAGTTCGGGGAGGCCGGGAGGCGCTACCGGGCGAGAGGCCACGGGCGAGCGGAGCGAGTTCGGGGAGGCCGGGGGGCGCTACCGGGCGAGGGGCCACGGGCGAGCGGAGCGGGTTCGGGGAGGCCGGGAGGCGCTACCGGGCGAGGGGCCACGGGCGAGCGGAGCGAGTTCGGGGAGGCCGGGAGGCGCTACTTGCTCTTGAGTCGTAGCTTGTGGATCTGTGTCTCGCGGAAGTAGGTGGATCCTGGCTTGACGTAGCAAAGCACCACGGCCACAACGCCGAGCAGCACCTGGAGGACCGTGGCGATTCCGCCCGGCATCACCAGGACCGTGAGCTGGTACAGGGAAATGATGGCCAGGATTCCGGCAACCATCCGGGCCCACGTCGCCCCGAGAGTGATGTACCTGGCGATGAGGAAGTACAGCAGGATCGAAATGATTCCCACGGCAATGGCGGTGATGGTGGCAAAGACGATGGATCCGTCCACCAGCGACTCGATGTCTCCGCCCAGGCCGAGGGTGGCAATTTCCGCACGCACTTGGGCGCGGTACCCGGCCGAGGCGATGTTCAGGACGCTGAAGATGGTGGCCGCAAATTGCAGCACGGCTGCGGCCAGCAGCAGCTTGGCCACCCAGCCGATCTGCTGCGGTGCCACGGGCGCCTTGCTGCCGGACGGCTCCACGGAGTCGGGCCCGGGGACTGGGCTGTAGCTGGGCGGAAAGTTGTCCAAGGCGAAAATCCTTTGTGTCGGGGGCGTCGCGGCAGTGCGGACGCTAGATCGTGTAGTGGACGCCCGCGACCGCGGCGGCCACGTCCCGGTCAAACACCCCGCGGGCCTCTTCAACCACCCTGTTGGTATCGGTCCAGACGGGGATGTGCGTCAGCAGCAGCCGCTTGACGTTGGCACGTGCCGCCGCCTCTCCGGCCCGCTTGCCGGTGAGGTGGACGTCCTTGATGTGGTCGTCTCGGCCCTCTTCGAAGGCAGCCTCGCACAGGAACAAATGTGCATCCCGGGCGGCATCCTCCAGGCCCTGGCAGGCGTCGGTGTCTCCCGAGTACGCCAGCACGGCCGTGCGGTCCATCCCGGTGCCGTCATATTCGGTGACCTCCACGCGCAGCGCATAGGCCTCTGGCGTGGGGTGGTTGACAGAGTACGGGGTGACCTTGAACGGCCCCACTGTCACCGGTTCGCGTTCCTGCCAGTTGATGAAGTCGAATTCCTCGCGCATGCCCGGGTCAAGGTCCAGGCCATAGGCGGTGGCCAGCCGGTCGGCGGTCTCGGCCGGGCCCCACACGGGAATCCGGTCACGGTTCCAGCCGTACGGGCTCCACCGGACGGCCACGTGCAGCCCGCACAGGTCCATGCAATGGTCCGGGTGCAGGTGGCTGAGGAAGATTGCGTCAATATCCTCAAGGTCCATGTACTTTTGCACGGCACCGAGCGCACCGCTGCCCAGGTCCAGCAGCACCCGCCAGGGCCGGACGCCGTCGTGCGCGGTAAGAAGGTAGCAGGACGCAGGCGAAGACGGGCCGGGAAAGGACCCGCTGCAACCCACTATGGTCAACTTCATGCCGTCTCCCCCACTCGCCATCCCGGAGCAGCCAGTCTGCCCGCGGAACCAGACAAAACAAAATTGGACACCCGCGAGGCGGCGGCACCGGGTGCAGCAACGCGTGCCGCGGCCAGCATGTCCTCGGTGATGCGCGACAGCGATCCGGTGGGATAGTGCGCCGCAACGTTCGTCACCTGGGACACGCCCCGGACCTCGGGACCGAGGAACCGCCGGGCCAGGTGGCCGAAGCTGGAGGCATCGCCGGTGGACAGGAACTCATGCGTGGGGGCGGCGGTGGAGACACGCTCGAGGTCGTGGCTGACAAGGGCCTTGTACACGTCCTTGGCGGTCTCCTCGGCGCTGGACACCAGCGTGACCGAGTCCCCCATGACGTAGGAGATGACGCCGGTCAACAGCGGGTAGTGCGTGCAGCCCAGGACCAGTGTGTCCACCTTGGCGGCCTTGAGCGGAGCCAGGTAGGCCTGCGCCGTGGACAGCAGTTCCGGCCCGGCAGTGATCCCGGATTCCACGAAACGGACAAAGTCCGGGCAGGCGGCGGAGGTGATGGTGAGGTCGGGGGCCGCCGCGAACGTGTCCTCGTAGGCCCGGGAGCCCACGGTGGCCACGGTGCCGATGACGCCAACTTTGCCGGTCCGGGTGGCGGCAACTGCCCGGCGCACGGCCGGCTGGATGACCTCGATGACGGGAATCCCAAAACGCGCCGTGTACCGTTCACGCGCGTCGCGCAGCACTGCGGCAGATGCGGAGTTGCAGGCGATCACCAGGAGCTTGACGCCGGAGTTGACCAGTTCATCCATGACGCCCAGCGCGTTGGCGCGCACCTCCGCGATGGGCAGCGGCCCATACGGTCCGTTGGCCGTGTCGCCCACATACAGGATGGACTCGTTGGGCAGCTGGTCAATAACCGCACGCGCCACGGTCAGGCCGCCCACACCGGAGTCAAAGATTCCAATGGGCCGGTCCGCCACGGGGCTCAACGGCTCCGTCGCGACGGCGTCCGGCCGGGCAGGCATTTTTGGCATGGGTGCAGGTTCTCTGGTCATGATCGTTTCAACACTAGTGCTTTTGCGGCGAAAAGAGGTGAGATTGTGATTCACTCGGCCTTGCTATTTTGCGCGCTGAAGCGACACCAGCATGGCCTGGACCAGGCTCTCCTGCAGCCAGGAGACAAAGTTGTACACGAGTGAAAGGTAGCTTTCGACGTCGTCCGCCTCGCCCCAGTCCTGCACCTCGTGCACGCGTTCCGCGTCTTCCTCGTCACGGATGTCCAGGCGCTCAGCCAGCACCAGCCGGACGTCGTTGAGGGCCTTTGCCCACAGGGTGGCGCCCTCGGTGTCCAGGACAATCTTGTCCGATTCCAGCCCCAGCGAGGCCGCACGCAGCGCCCCAATCTTGCCTTCCCGCAACGAGCGTTCGGTGAGCTGGCGGAACTCAAGGGCGGAGTCGGCGTCGTCCTTCACCACATTGGGCAAAAGCCGCAACAGGGCGGGGTCTGTGGGGACTCTCACATCCATGTCGAGGCCGATCAGCGCGGCGAGGGGATCCTCGGAGGCTGCGGTGGCGGGCTCAAGCATGGTGATGATGTCGGCAAAAAGTTTGCGGAGGAGGTCGCGCTCGGCGGGTTCCAGGTGGCCGGTAATGCCCTTGCGCCCGGCGGAAAAGGCCCTAGCCACGGTTGCCGCCCTTCTGCACGGTGGCCCACAGCCCAAAACCGTGCATCGCCACGGCGTGGGCTTCCATCTTCTCCTTGGAGCCATGTGCCACGGCGGATTTGCCCTCGGTATGGACCTGCATCATTAGTTTTGCCGCCTTTGCCTCTGAATAGCCGAAGTAGCTTTGGAACACGAAACTGACGTAGCTCATCAAATTAACCGGGTCGTTCCACACGATTAATTCCCAAGGGGTGTCTGGGGAGATGAGTTCGCTGGCGGAAACTTCCCGGTCAACTTCCGGGGCTGTGCTGACACTCATGTACCCATTCTAGTGTCGCGCCGCTAAAGTGAATTCCGTGACTACGCCAACAAGCTGGGGCCACCCCCGCACCTCACTGTTCACGGACCACTACGAGCTGACCATGCTCCAGGCCGCCCTGCACTCCGGCGCCGCGCACCGCAGGAGCGTGTTCGAGGCCTTCGCCCGGCGCCTTCCGGACGGGCGCCGCTACGGGGTTGTGGGCGGAACGGGGCGCCTCCTGGAGGGGCTGGAACAGTTCCGTTTTGGCCCGGACGAGCTGAATTTCCTGGCCCAGAACAACGTGGTCAACGACGAAACCCTCGCCTGGCTGGCGGACTTCAAGTTCTCCGGTGACATCTACGGTTATGCAGAGGGCGAACTTTACTTCCCCAATTCACCCATTCTGACCATCGAATCCACGTTTGCGGAGGCCTGCATCCTCGAGACGTACGTGTTGTCGGTGCTCAACCACGATTCCGCGATCGCCTCCGCCGCCTCGCGCATGATCGGCGCCGCCGGCTCTCGCCCCGTCATCGAGATGGGCTCGCGCCGCACCCACGAAGAATCCGCCGTGGCCGCCTCCCGCGCCGCCGTAATCGCCGGCTTCCACAGCACCTCGAACCTGGAATGCGGCATCCGCTACGGCGTCCTGACGCAGGGCACCGCCGCCCATTCCTTCACCCTTCTGCACGACAGCGAGGAGGAGGCCTTCCGCGCCCAGCTCGGTTCGCTGGGCGCCGGGACCACCCTGTTGGTTGACACGTACGACGTCGAAGCTGCGGTCCGCAAGGCCGTCGCCATTGCGGGGCCCGCCTTGGGCGGCGTCCGGCTGGACTCCGGCGACCTGCTCGCCCAGGCGCGGGAAGTGCGGGCGCTGCTGGATTCCCTGGGCAACACGAACACGCGCATCACTGTCACGTCCGACCTTGACGAGTACGCGATTGCCGCCCTGGCGGCGGCCCCCGTGGACTCCTACGGCGTTGGCACCTCCCTGGTGACCGGTTCCGGCGCCCCCACGGCCTCCATGGTGTACAAGCTGGTGTCGCGCGAAGGCGACGACGGCGAGTTTGTCTCCGTGGCCAAGGCCGCCAAGAACAAGGCCAGCGTGGGCGGGCGCAAGTACGCCACGCGCCGCCTCAACGATTCCGGCATCGCCACGGCCGAGGTTGTGGGCATCGGCCACCGCCCGGCCGGCGACAGCAACGACCGCGAGCTGCTGGCACAGTTTGTCTCCGGCGGCGAGCTGCTGCCCGGCTGGACCGGCGCCGAGGGTGTCACCCGCGCAGCCGCGCGCCACACGGCTTCCATGGCGGAAATGCCCGGGGCGGCACGGCGGCTGCAGCGCGGCGACGCCGTCATCCCCACCGAATATGAACAAGACACCGTAGCGGCAAGGCACTAAGGAGCACCCATGGCCAAGGCACTGATCATTGTCGATGTCCAGAATGATTTCTGCGAAGGCGGGTCGCTGGCCGTGGAAGGCGGCGCCGACCTTGCCAGCGAAATCAGCGAGCTGCTCGAACGCAGCCCCGACCTGGATTTCGTGGTTGCCACGCAGGACTGGCATGTGGATCCGGGATCCCACTTCTCGGACAGCCCGAACTTTCGCACCAGCTGGCCCGTGCACTGCGTGGCCGGCACCAAGGGCGCCGCATTGCACAGCAACCTGGACACCGAAGACATCGACGCCTACTTCCGCAAGGGCCGCTTCGACGCAGCCTACTCCGGCTTCGACGGCTTGCTGGCACCGGAGGACGAGGTCGCCGTCGGCGAACGCGAAGCCCACGAAGCAGCCCAGGAGGATGCCGCGGATCCCGTGTCGCTGGACGACTGGCTCCGGGAGAACGACGTCGATGAGGTGGTCATTGTGGGCATCGCGACCGACCACTGCGTACGCGCCACCGCCCTGGATGCCGTCAACGCCGGTTATGACACAACCGTGCTGCGGGACTACGTGGTGGGCGTGGACGAGGACGCCAGCGAAGAGGCCCTCGAGGAACTTCAGGACGCAGGCGTCGAGGTCAAGTAGCTCCAAACTCCCCCAACGCGATCCGAATCCTCCCAACACGACACGGGTGGGCAGCTGTGCAGCCGGCAGGAGCCACATTGGCACCGCGCCGGGACTCCTTCACAAATGATCCCGATCCCGCTTTATGATGCCGGGATCCCGGCCTCATTTGGCGGGATCGGCGTCATTTTCACATTATCCCCGGCTGGCACCGCGTTTCCACCGTCATAGAGGGGGACCGCCGTCATAACTCTCCGCAGTTTCACCCTCAAAAGGCGGGATCGGCGTCATTAGGCGGGACCGACGTCATTCTGTGTCGCATTTTCAACGCCATGGGGCGGGATCGGCGTCATTAGGCGGGACCGACGTCATTCTGTGTCGCATTTTCAACGCCATGGGGCGGGATCGGCGTCATTGGGCGGGACCGACGTCATTCGTCACATTATCCCGGGATCGCCCCGTGTTTTCACGGCCCCAGCCCGGCCACATCCGCCATGCAGCAACAAGACAGCCCCGCAGCCGAGAACGGCGCGCGGGGCAATGTCGTTGCGACGGTCATCCCGGCGTCACGTCCCGCACATGGCGCGGGAAAACCGACGCTGGAAAATCGGAAGCTACTTGCGCCCGATGAACCAGTCCTGGAGCTTCTTCAGCCGGGTCTGCAGCTGTTCCTCGTTGGCCTGGGCCACGGCGGGGCCGCCGCAGATCCGGCGCAGCTCGCTGTGCACCATGCCATGGGGCATGCCGGAGCGGGCGCTCCACGCTGAGACGTTCTTGGCCAGTTCCCCGCGCAGGTCCATCAGCATGCGGTGGTCCACCAGCGGCGGGGCATCGGGCTCGGCGGGCGCCTTCTTGCGCTTGCGGGTCTGCTGGTCGGCCTGCCGCTGGCGCAACAACACACCCATCTGGTCGGCGTCGAGAAGTCCGGGGATGCCCAGGAAGTCCATTTCATCGTCGCTGCCGATCGCGCCGCCCGTGCCGAACTCGCCGCCGTCGAACAGGACACGGTCAAACGAGGCCTGCGACTCCAGCGCCTCAAACTTGAACTTCTCCAGGGTGTCGGAGGCCTTCTCCTCGCGGTTGGCCTCCTCCATCTCGGAGTCCTCTTCCATGAAGCCGTCCGGGTCCTTGTCCGGGCGGTCCAGCGCATGGTCGCGCTCCAGTTCCAGCTGGTTGGCCAGCTCCATCAGGTTGGGAACCGACGGCAGGAAGATCGACGCCGTTTCCCCCCTTTTGCGGGCACGCACAAAACGTCCCACGGCCTGGGCGAAGAACAGCGGGGTCGCCGTGGACGTGGCGTAGACGCCCACGGCGAGCCGGGGCACGTCGACGCCTTCGGACACCATGCGCACGGCCACCATCCAGCGCTTGTCGCCGGCCGAAAATTCATCGATCTTGTCTGAGGCCTTGGCGTCGTCGGACAGGATGACTGTGGGCGACTCCCCCGTGATCTTCTTCAGCTGTGCCGCGTAGGCGCGCGCGTCCTCGTGGTCCGTGGCAATCACCAGGGCGCCGGCGTCGGGCACGGCGCGGCGCACCTCGGTGAGGCGCTTGTCGGCACCGGCGAGCACCGCGGGGATCCACTCGCCCTCGGGGTTCAGCGCGGTGCGCCAGGCCTGGGAGGTGATGTCCTTTGTGGTGGCCTCGCCGAGGCTCGCGGCCATTTCCTCGCCGGCACTCGTGCGCCAGCGCATCTGGCCGGAGTACGCCATGAACATGACGGGGCGGACCACGTGGTCCTTGAGCGCCTCGCCGTAGCCATAGGTGTAGTCCGCCTTCGAGCGGCGGATGCCGTCCCGGTCCTCCACGTACTCCACGAACGGGATGGGCGCCGTGTCGGAACGGAACGGCGTTCCTGTCAGAGCCAGGCGCCGGGAGGCCGGGTCAAAGGCCTCGCGGATGCCGTCGCCCCAGGACAACGCGTCGCCGCCGTGGTGGATCTCGTCCATGATGACAAGGGTCTTGGCGGCCTCGGTCTTGGCCCGGTGCAGCATGGGCTTGCTGGCCACCTGGGCATACGTCACGGCAACGCCGATGAAGCCCCTGCCGTGCCGGCCGTCCGCGTTTTTGAAGTTGGGGTCAATGGCGATGCCCACCTTCGCCGCCGCATCCGCCCACTGGCGCTTGAGGTGGTCAGTGGGGGTGACGATCGTGACCCGATTGATCATGCCGCGGCTGATCAGCTGCGTGGCAATGTGCAGGGCGAATGTGGTCTTTCCGGCACCGGGCGTCGCCACGGCCAGGAAGTCCCGGGGGTTGTCCGCGAAGTACCGTTCCATGGCCTCTTGCTGCCATGCCCTGAGTTTTTGCGCTGTGCCCCAGGCCGCACGTTCAGGGTAGGCCGGCGGCAGCGACGGGCCACCAAACAAAGTCTCCGTCACGAAATTACCGCCATCCTTGTCACGTCTTTCCAGCATCCGCACCCAATTCCGGGCACGGCCAAGCAACGGCAGTCCGCCGTTTAAATCATTGTTTACAGGCCCGGGCTACTTCTTGGGCTTCTTCGGACCCTTGCCCTTGCCGCCTTCAGGCCGCAGTCCGTCGTAGATTTCCTTGCATTCCGGGCAGACAGGGAACTTCTGCGGGTCTCGTCCGGGCGTCCAGACCTTCCCGCACAGCGCCACGACGGGTTCGCCGGTCATGGCCGATTCCATGATCTTTTCCTTGCGCACATAGTGCGAGAACCGTTCGCTGTCGCCAGGTTCTACTTCCTGCTTCAGTTCCTGGCGTTCGATCACGGCGGTGGAGCCGCCCGTCTGGCCGGGGCCGTGCAGGGGATCATTCTCAAAGGGATCTGGAGGCAAACTCATGCGCCCAGTCTACCGTCTTCGCGTCCGCGACTCACCGAGGCAACGCCCTTCCGCAGTGAGATCTGAGATAACCATGTGCCGCCGGGGTGCGGGTGGTTAAAGCTCGACGGCGGTTGGCGGGTTGGACTGGCAACCCGCCAACCGCCGTCGTCAACGGCATCTGCTGCACGTGCCCGCAGGCCGGCAGCGTGTCCGTCCAGCCTGGAGGCCCGCGCCGCCCGTTGCGGCTAGATGCCCTGCCAGACAGGCTTGTTGTCGTAGGCGTGGCGGTATGTGGCCGCGCCGGCCAGCTTGGATGCCGCCGCCTCGTCAATAATGACCGTGGCGCGCCGGTGGAACTGCAGGATCGATGCCGGGCAGGAAGCCGAAACCGGGCCTTCAACGAAGGCACGGACAGCGTCTGCCTTGCCGGCACCGGAGGCAACGAGGACCAGGTGGCGGGCATCCATGATGGTGCCCAGGCCCTGCGTCACCACGTGGTGCGGAACCTGTGCGATGCTGTCGAAGAAGCGCGCATTGTCCTGGCGCGTCTGCTCTGCCAGCGTCTTGATGCGCGTGCGCGAGGCCAGCGAGGAGCCGGGCTCGTTGAAGCCGATGTGGCCGTTGGTGCCAACACCCAAAATCTGCAGGTCAATGCCGCCGGCAGCAACGATGGCGTCCTCGTAGGCCTGGCAAGCCGCCTCGACGTCCTGACTGGAGCCGTTGGGGCCGTGGACGTTTTCCGCGGCCACGTCCACACGGTTGGTGAACTCGCGGCGGATGACCTCCCGGTAGGACTCGTAGTGTCCCTCAGGCAGGCCGACGTACTCGTCCAGTGCGAAGCCGCTGACCTGGGCGAAGCTCAGGCCCTCCTCCGTGTGGCGGCGGGCAAGCTCGTCATAAATGGGCAGCGGCGAGGAACCTGTGGCCAGTCCGATCACGGCGTTGGGCTTGTTGCGCACCAGGGCCTCGATCGAATCGGCGGCAAGCGCCCCAATGTCCTTGCTGCTCGGGAGGATGATGACCTCCATGAAACACGCTTCCTTTCGTGGCTTTCTGCCTTGCCAAGTTTTGGTCCAGCCCTAAGCCTATCGAGATGTCAGCGGTCCACAGAAACGGCCAGCAACAATTCAGGGGCACGCTTGTTATAAAGAGCGGCACCTACGTTGATGCCCACAGCCACGTACACCACGGCCAGGACGGCACCGGCGGCAAGTGCCGGCCAGGCAAGCGTTGTTTGGCCCTGGACAAGGTCAATGACCAGGAACACACCCACCGGGGCGCAAAGGACCAACGCACCGAAGAAACCGGACATCTGCACCAGGGTGGCCAAGAAGCTGTTGCCCGGCTTGGCCTTCATGGGGCTCTCCCCCGGCAGCGGCACGTTCATGGTGAACCGGGCCGAGAAGATGCTGGCCAGGCCCAGTCCTGCACCTGTTGCCGCCAGCATGAGCCCCAGCATGCCCGGATAGGCGGCCCAGTTCCCTGAGGCAATGGCCCCGGCAAATGTGAACAGCAGGCCCAGTGGCAGTGCCAGCACGCCGGCGGCCATGACACGTCCGGTCCTGTCGTCGCGGCCCGAGAGGCCTGTGGCCAGGTGCAGGGCAAAGGCCGTGTTGTCATAGGAGACGTCGGATGAGATGCTCCACGCCACCAGGAATGCGGCGAACGCACCCCCATATCCGAGGATGAGCCCCATCGAGGCGAGCCCGCCGGACTGCGACGCCGCAAACATCATGACCAGTGGCAAAAGCGGTGCGATGACCAGGCCTGCGCTGTAGCGGGGGTCCCGGAACCAGTACGTCAGGCAGCGGGCTGCGACAGCCCCGGCCGGGGTCTGCGGAAACATGCCAAAGAATCCCATCTTGCCGGCGCTGCGGCTGGTGCTGCCGGCGTAGGCAGGGGTGACCAGCGCCTTGGCGAGGCACGTCTGCCAGATCCACAGCAGCACGGCGAGCGTGGCCAGGGCGATCAGGAACTTCAGGGCCGCGGGGCCAAAGGCTCCGCCGGACATGTCTGCCGGAACGGCCCAGATGGCGCCGAGCGGCGTCCACGACAGGGTGTCGGCCAGCTTCGGCAGATAGGCGGAGAAGTCGCTGAGCCCGGTGGAAATGCCGGCCATGATCGGCCCCAGCAGCATCAGCGGCACCAGCATGACGATCCCGCTGACGTCCTTGAACCGGCGCGACGAGGCCAGGCTGGTGCTCGCAGCAGTCATGGCACGGGCGGCAACCACGCAGGTCAGTGCCGCCAGCGCACCGCAGACCAGGGCTGCGGCGGCCGCAATGGGATGCTGCCAGTACGCTGCCGCGGTTCCCATGGCTGCAATCAAGGTGATGATCCCGGGGATGCCAATGAAGCTGGACAGCGCCAGGCCGGCCAGCAGGCTCCTCATTGGGATGGCGTAGGTGGTGAACCGGGCCGGGTCGAGGGTCATGTCCAGGCCGGAAAGCACCACAGGAACAATGAGCCATCCCACGAACAGCGCCGACCCTGCCAGCACCAGGACCGTGCCGATCAGCGCAGTGTCGGCCGCGCCGAGGACTGCGAGGCCCACAAGGACCATGACCAGCATGCCCAGGCCGTACAGGCCGCCGATGATCAGGCCCACCAGCTGCCACGGGGTGCGCTTGAAGGAGTTGCGCAGCAGGTCGAGTTTGAGTTTTAGGAGGTGCGCAACCACTGCAACCCCGCCGTCTGGTTCCGGCCGCCGACAAGTTCCACGAACTTGTCTTCCAGGCTCATGCCGCCACGCACCTCGTCCACCGTTCCGGCGGCCAGGACGCGGCCGCCGGCGATCACTGCCACGTGGTCGCACATGCGCTGGACCAGGTCCATCACATGGCTGGAGACAATGACCGTGCCGCCGGAATTGACGTAGTCGTGCAGTATGTCGCGGATGTTGGCCGCGGAAACCGGGTCAACGGACTCGAACGGTTCATCCAGCACCAGCAGGCTGGGAGCATGGATCAAGGCCGCCGCCAGGGCGATCTTCTTGGTCATGCCCGCCGAGTAGTCCACCACCAGGGTGCCGGCATCCTTGGTGAGGTCCAGCGCTGCCAACAGGTCCTTGACCCGCTCCGCCACAGTGTCCTTGTCCATGCCGCGCAGCAGTCCGGAATAGGTCACCAGCTGCTCGCCGCTGAGACGGTCGAACAGGCGGACGCCGTCGGGCAGCAGGCCCATGAGCTTCTTGGCTTCCAGCGGCTTGGCCCAAACATCCACACCCTGGACAAGCACCTGCCCGGCATCGGGGCGGAGCAGTCCCGTGGCCATGGACAGGGAGGTGGTCTTGCCGGCGCCGTTGGGGCCCACGAGACCGTAAAAGGAGCCTGCTGGAACGTCCAGGGAGATGTTGTCGACGGCGATCTTCTCGCCAAAACGCTTGGCGATTCCACGGATGGACAGGGCTGGCGGCCGTGTCCCGCCGGACGAGGGCGCAATAGGGTTAGTCATGTTGCCAGACTAACAATTGCGGCGCCCGCCGCGGCTGATCCCAAAGGATGACTTTGCCCGCCCGGCGCTGCCTGCAACTGTTCTTCGGACGGCGTCCGGGGTTGCTTGCGTGGCCGGGCCCGTCGCTGCCTCCGGACCGCGTCCGGGGAGCCCGACCGAAGAATGATCCCGATCCCGCCTTTCGATGCCGGGATCCCGGCCTCATGAAGCACGATCGGGATCATTTTTCGCAGCGGCCTGTCCCTGCGGTGCAGCATCGACGGCGCAAGGCGGGATCGGCGTCATTATTCGCCACTGCGCCCGTCCGAACACCGTGAGTTCTCAGATATGGCCCCCAAATCAGCATTTGGGGGCCATATCTGAGAACTCACGGGACGGAGCGGGCCTCGTCCTAGAACAGTGCCCGGGCCAGGGCCTGGCGGGATGCGGAGACGCGGGGATCGCTGACGCCCACAACGTCGTACAGCTCCAGCAGCCGGACGCGAACTTCGTCGCGTTCGGGTCCGAAGTGGGTGCCGATGTAGGCCACGAGCCGGGCCAGCGCGTCCTCCACGTGGCCGCCCGTGACATCAAGGTCCGCCACGGCCAGTGCTGCCTCGAGGTCGTCCTGGTCGGCGGCCGCGCGGGCACGGAATGCCTCGGCCTGGACCACGTTGATCTCGGCGGTGCGTCGCATCAGGTGCACCTGCGCCAGTCCGATCTTGGCGGCGGCGTCGGCCGGCATTTCGGCCAGGGCCTTCTCATAGCTTGACTGCGCGAGGGTCAGGTCCCCGGCGTCGATGGCGTCCCGGGCGGCCTGGTGCAGGGGCGGCAGCGGCGCCTCCTCCGGCTCCGCGCCCGCTTCGCCGCCCAGTGATCCGGTGACCCCGTTGCTGGCGGCCACCTTGAGCAGCTCGGTGAGGAACTCCTGGATCTGGGCCTCGGGCAGTTCGCCCTCAAACATGGGGACCGGCTGGCCATTGATCAGTGCAACCACGGTGGGGACGGCGGTGATGCCGAACGCCTGTGCGATCTGCGGACTGGAATCAACGTCCACGCGGCCCAGGGCAATCTTGCCGCCGTTGTCATTCATGAGCTTTTCCAGCACCAGGTTCAGCTGCGCGGCCTGCTGGGAGCGGCCCGACCCCAGCGAGACCACGACAGGCACCTTTTGGGAGAGCTGGACAAATTCCTGGAAGCTTTGCTCATTGACGTCGACGGCGAATTGCGAACCGCCGGCGGGGGCGCCTGATGCGGCGGCCGCGGCCCGGGTCTTCAGGGCTGAAAGGTCGACGGCGCCACGCAGGTTGATCCCGGGCGTTCCGCTGGCAGGCAAGGGGCTATTTTGGCTCATTGACTCACTCTAACTCGCTTGGTCCGGGCGGTCTGCAGTTCTCGCCGCGGGTGAAACTTGGGCTTGCGAAGGGGCGGGCGCCCTGTGGCGCCCGCCCCTGCGGCTGCTACTTGAAGGACCCTCCGACCAGCGCGCGGTTGGCGGAGATCACGTTCAGCTGGGTGTCGCCGCCGGCCGGCGGGATGTAGATGACGACCGGTTCGGCGTAGCTGAGGTTGAAGCCGGTGGTGGTTTCCTTGCCGCCCGTGAAGACGGCGGCGTCGTCTCCCACGGTCAGCGTGGCGTCGGCCTTGCTGGTGGCGTCGATGCCAAAGGTGTAGCCCACCACGACCATGGCGCCGCCGTCGGCCGTGCGCAGCGACACCGCGGAGTCAAGATCGCCCGTGTGGCTAAAGACGTAGTCCGCATCCTTGGCGTTGTCGACGATCTGCTTCTGCAGGTCCTGGACGCTGGTGATGTAGATGTTGTCCTTGAACGTGTCCACATACTGGCTGTCGGCCTTGGTCAGCCGGTCGCTCAGCGCGGCGATTGCGGCATCCGGGGCCATGAGGAGCCCGTCGGCCGAGTCGATCTTCACCTCGGCGGTGCCTTCCTTGTCAACCTTGGGGAACGTCTCACCGGGCAGCAGCGGTGTTGCCTGGACCAGCTTGTAGTTCTCGCGGGGGTTGGCTTGGACCAGCGTGAGCAGTTGCGGCAGCTCGTTGTTGTCGCCCTTGGTGACAAGCATTGCCGAGCGGGGCCAGTCGGCCTTGGTGGACACCACAGTGGACAGCAGTTTCGTGGCGTTGACGGGCTCCGGTGCGGCCTCGCTCTCCACCGACGCACGCACCTTGTAGTTGGCCGTGCGCATCGCCAGCGCCATGCCTCCCACGCGGGGCTCCAGGTCCTTGGCGTTCCGGGAGTTGTCGCCGGAGCCGGCAGTTGTGGCCACGGCGGCGGCGATGCGTTCGACCTGGCTGGACAACAGGTTGGGGAAGCCGGCGGCAGCAGCCTCCGGCGTCGGGGTGGCGGCCGCGGTGGCGCTGGGGTCCGCAGCCTCGGACGCGGCGGCGCTGCTGGGTGCAGGCTCGGGTGCGGGGGTGGTCTCGGCCATGGCCGGGCTGATGCTGCCGGCCAGCAGCACGGCAGCCAGGGCGGAGCCCCAGCGTGCCTTCATGCTCATGGACCGGCCGCCGTCCCAGCGCTTGCGGCTTTCGCCGCGGCTGGAACCATCGGATCCGCCGGGGCGGCGGTAGCGGGTGCCGCCCGAGCCCGTGCCGGGACCGGAGTGCTTGTCGTCGTCGTCGGAATCCTTGGCGGGCGGTTCTTCAGCAGGTGATTCCTCGATGGCGTCGTCTGCGGAATCCTGCAGGACCCGGGGCAGTGCCGAGGCGGCATCGCCGGCGGTCGCAGCGGGAGCCGCGCCGGCACCGGCGTCGGACACGGGCGCGGAAGCGGCACCCGTGCGGCGGCGCTCGTCGGCGATCGTTGCCGGGGAAGCCGCGGCGTTGGCCTTGTCCCGGGCGGCCAGGATCCGTGCCACCTCGAGGGCGCCGGTTTCGGGATCGTTGGGCACGCGCCCGGCTGCGCGGCGGCCCGGCACGGCGGCGGAAACCACTGCCGGCTTGGGCTTGCGCGGCACCATGAAGAACAGCAGTGCGGCCAGCGCGAGCAGGGCCGAACCTGCCACCATCAGCGGCACGGCCCAGGGCGTGCCAACCTCATTTTCCACGGTGATGGAGACGTTGGTGGGGGCCGCCGCCTTGCCGTCGGAGGAGAGCAGCAGCGCCCAGTCCCCGTGGCCGGGTGCCTGCCAGGTGTAGTTGAGCTCGCCGGTGGCCTTTTCCTCGGAGACCCACATGTCGGAGCCGGCCGGATTGGGCACCTCAGCGGCGCCCTTGGCGCTTTGGGCGGCCAGTGCGGTGAAGTCTGCGTTTGCGCCGCCGATGGTGGTGTGCGCGGCGTCGCCGATCCAACCGGCAATGTCACGCTCGCGCGCAACGGCCAGCTGGATGACGCCTTCACCCTTGATGGTCAGGGTGAACTTGCCGTCGCTGGTCTTGAGCAGCTCGGGGCTGATGACGGTCAGCGGGGTGGGCGAAAGCGCCGCCGGCGCACTGGCCGTCAGAGTGGCAGGGGGCTGCCAGATTGTCCGCTGCCCGATGCCAAGTCCCAGCACGACGAGACCCAGCACCGCCAGGACGATTGCAATTTTTGAACGCAAGAAAATACCTAACATCAGATGAACACTGCAGTGATCGTTAGTCTCAAGAGTAACCGAACCGTTATCAATAGGTCACACGTATTTGACATTTGTCACGTTCCCGGAGGCCGCGGTTCGTGATCATGCTCACCCCGCGCTGGTACTCTCGAGAAACAATTGAGCACCGGCCGGACTCCTTTCCATCCGGCCCCGATCCAAAGGCCTAGACAGTGAGTTCCTCCCCCGACAGCAGCGGGCCCGCCCCGGAGTCCAACGACCGGCCTGACCGGGACCCCGCGCAGGATGCCGTGCACGACGGCGGAAACACCCCGCCTCCCGCTGTGGCCGGGACCTCCGGCGGTTCACCAGGCGACGGTGACGGGACGGCAGGCGGTGCGCTTCCCCCGGCCGCGCCAGTGGCCGCCCCCGTGGCCGCCGCTGCAACCCAGCGCCGCGGGGTGGTGCGCAAGTCCAAGGCGTTCCCCACCTGGCTGTTGAAAAAGGTCAGCCAACCCATCCCCGGGGCCCAGCCGCGGGTGCGCTTCGACCTGCCCGTGGAGCCGGAGGAAGGGGCCGGCCAGGCGGCGGCAACCGCCGCACACGAGCCAGGCACGGGTTCCATCCTGCGCCACCCCATCTATTTCGGCTTCATGGGGACCGTGGGCGTGGGCATTGCCCTGGCCCTCAGCTACATGCTGGCCAACACCCAGTCCCTCCTGTTGTGGATTGTCACCGCCATGTTCATCGCACTGGGCCTGGACCCGGTGGTGCGGTGGCTGGAAAAGCGCAAGGTTCCACGCCCCCTGGGCATCATCTCGGTGCTCCTGGCACTGCTGGGCCTGGTGGCGATTTTCTTTGCCACCCTTATCCCCACCATCATCGAGCAGACCACCCAGCTGGTGGTCCGGGCACCGATCTGGATCAAGGACTTCCTGAATTCTGATTTCTTCCGCCAGCTGGATGTGCAGTACCACGTACTGGACACCATCAACGACCAAGTGGCCAAGTTCTTCCAGGATGCGCAGGCCCTGGGCGGCATCTTCGGCGGCGTGGTCGGCGTGGGCACCACCATCGCCAACGGATTGTTTGGCACCCTGATTGTGCTGGTGCTGAGCCTGTATTTCCTGGCCTCGCTGCCCGCCATCAAGCAGTGGGCATACCGGCTGGCACCCCGGTCCCGGCGCGGTCGGGTGGAGGAACTGAGCGAGGAAATCACCCGTGGCGTGGGCAACTACGTGATCGGGCAGGTCTGCGTGGCCTTCCTCAACGCGACCTTCGCCTTCATCATCATGAGCATCCTGAACGTCCCGTTCAGTGTTCTGCTGGCATTCGTGGTGGCCCTCCTGGCGTTCATCCCGCTGGTGGGCGGGATGATTGCGGCCATTGTGGTCATCGCTGTCAGCCTGACCGGCGGCTGGCAGACGGCCGTCATCTACGCCATCTGTTACTTCGCCTACCTGCAGTTCGAGGCGTACTTCATCTCCCCGCGCATCATGCAAAAGGCCGTTGCCGTCCCGGGGGCCGTGGCCGTGATTTCGGTGATCGCCGGCGGCAGCCTTCTGGGGGTGCTCGGGGCCCTCATCGCCATCCCCACCGCCGCCGCCATCATGCTCCTGGTCAAGGAAGTCTTCATCGCCCGGCAGGACCACAACTAGGCACGGCGGCCCACACGTTCCGGCCCTGCCCAAGCACGACGGCGGGAGCCCGCCTTCAGCAACAAAGGTGGGCTCCCGCCGTCGTACTTGTGCGTGGACCTCTCAGGCCGGCATCGTGGCCACGGGGCCGTGCCACTCGGCCGGCAGCTCGAGCGCACTGCCCAGCACCGTGGAGGCGATTTCATTCAGCGCGCGGGAGGCGTACCGCTCCCCCACCCACAGGTGCTTTGCCCCGTCCACGGCCACCAGCCTGGCCTGCGGCACGCGCGCAAAGCGCTCCGCGGCGGCGGCCGGTTGAAGGTAGTCGTCAAACTCGGGAACCAGCACCGTCAGCGGCTTCCCGGACGCCGCCCAGGCATCGAGGTCGGCGTCAACGGCCCGGTGCAGCGGGGGCGAGAGCAGGACGGCACCTTCAACGGCGTCGGACACGGGGGGCAGGGCGCCATACTTGAGCACCAACTCGGTGCCGAAGGACCAGCCCAGCAGCCAGCGGTTGGGCAGCCCGCGGTCCACCGCAAACTGCACCGCGGCCTCGACGTCGGCCCGCTCGCCGATGCCCTCTTCAAAGGCACCGTCACTGGTGCCCCGCGGGGATGATGTGCCGCGGGTGTTAAAGCGCAGGACCGCGATGCCGGCCAGTGCCGGAAGCCGGTAGGAGGCCTTCTTGTAGACATGCGAATCCATGAAGCCGCCATGGGTGGGCAGCGGGTGGAGGGTGATCAGCGTGGCGCGAACAACGCCGTCGGCCGGCAGCGCCAGCTCACCCACCAGGGTGAGCCCGTCGCTGGTGCGCAGCTCGATGTTCTCCCGGACGGCCGGCAGGATGGTGGAGGCGCGGATGGCCGTGGGCGCGTCGGCGGTGGCATAGGCAAGGGAGGCGGGATCGAAAACCATGCCCTTCAGCCTACCGGTACCGGTAGCTCCGGCTCCGCCAGCAGTTGCTGTGCCAGTGCCGGCGCTCGCGCAGGGCGGCCTCGTCGCCAAACATGGCATCCTCGCGCCACACCACCAGGTGGGCCACGCCCGGCAGCACGGAATGGTGGCAGCCGGGGCAGGTGTAGACCTTTTGCGCGTTCCCCACGCTGATGGTGCGGACCGTCCAGGTCCCGTCCGGCGCGGATTCGGTGGAGGGCATTCCCATGCGCAGCCGGGAGATGTCCAGTTCCTCCCCGCCGGGCTCCTGGCGTCCGCCTTTGGCGGGCATTGTGCGGCGGCGGGGGCGGTTGGAGCGGGGCATGCATCCATTGTGCCGCACCCGGCAGGAGCGCGCGAAGCCGGCAGTGGCGGCGGTTTTGCATCGCGGGGCACGGCCCGGCGCTCCACCCGCTAGAGTGGAACGCGTGCGTTTAGTGATTGCCAAGTGCTCCGTCGACTACGTCGGACGCCTCAAAGCCCATCTTCCCCTGGCCGTGCGGCTGCTGCTGGTCAAGGCCGACGGCTCCGTCCTGGTCCACTCCGACGGCGGTTCGTACAAGCCGCTGAACTGGATGAGCCCGCCCGCCACGCTGCGCACGGTGGGCCCTGACGACACCGAGCTGGAAGACGGGGTTGTTGACCAGTGGATCGTGCAGTCCAGCAAGACCGACGACCGGCTCATCATCAACATTTATGAGCACATCTCCGACACCAGCCACGACCTCGGCGTGGATCCAGGCCTGATCAAGGACGGTGTGGAGGCGGACCTGCAGCGGCTGCTGGCCGAGCAGATTGACCTGCTCGGCGACGGCTTCACCCTGATCCGGCGCGAGTACTTCACGGCCATCGGCCCCGTGGACATCCTGGCCCGCGACGCCGCCGGCGCAACCGTGGCGATCGAGCTCAAACGCCGCGGGGACATTGACGGCGTTGAACAGCTCACCCGCTACCTTGAACTGCTCAACAGGGACCCCCTGCTGGCACCCGTGCGCGGCATTTTCGCCGCACAGCAGATCAAGCCGCAGGCCAAGACGCTCGCCACGGACCGCGGCATTGAATGCAAAACGCTCGACTACGACGCCATGCGCGGCGTGGACGACAGCGCCTCCCGCCTTTTCTAGCAACGCAGCGGCGCACATGCGCAGCCGGACCCCGGGCCTGACTAGACTTGGTGGCATGACTGATGCCAATTCCACGCCTTTGCCCGCCAAGTACCTTCTGCAGGGTTCCGTGGTCACCGACCGCGGCATCGTCGAGGGCGGACTGCTCGCCATCGACGGCGACCGGATCGTGTATGCAGGGCGTGCAGACCACTTTGACGAGCCCGGCTTTGCCGCCGCGGAAGTGGACGCGGCAAACATCATCTCGCTGCCGGCCGGCCAAATGATCATCCCGGGGCTCGTGGACATCCACAACCACGGCGGCAACGGCGGCGACTTCCCCAGCGGGGACGAGGCCTCGGCACGCACCGCCGTGGACTTCCTGCACAAGGCCGGCACCACCACGCTGTTGGCCAGCATGGTCACCGCCTCGCCCGACGATCTGCGCAAGGGCATCTCCGTCTACGCAAGCATGACCGAGGAAGGACTGCTGGCGGGCATCCACCTCGAAGGCCCGTTCCTGTCCCACGCCCGCTGCGGCGCCCAGAATCCGGCCTTCCTGCTGAATCCGGACCTCGAGCTGATGTCATCGCTCATTGAGACCGGCCGCGGCACGATCGCCACCATGACCTACGCGCCCGAGCTCCCCGGCGCAGACGACCTCGTTGACCTGATGACGAGCCACGGCATCACCCCGTCAGTGGGCCACACCGACTGCGACACCGCCACGGCCGCCGAGTCCCTGGCCCAGGCCCGCGATGGGCTGGATTCCACCGGGTTCGACGGCGTCTCCGGACGTCCCACCGTCACCCACCTTTTCAACGGCATGCCTCCCATGCACCACCGGGCCCCGGGCCCCGTCGCCGCGTGCCTGCGCGCAGCCAGGGCGGGGGCGGCCGCCGTCGAACTCGTTGCGGACAACACCCACCTTGACCCGCAGACCGTGCTGACAGTCTTTGAGCTGGTGGGGGCTTCCAACGTGCTGCTCGTGACCGACTCCATGGCCGCGGCCGGGCTGGCCGACGGCCAGTACATGCTTGGCCCCTCCCCCGTCACAGTGACCGACGGCGTGGCCACGCTGGATGCCACAGGCTCGATCGCCGGCGGCACCGCCACCCTGCTGGATGTGGTGCGCCGGACCACTGCAGCCGGGGTCAAGTTCACCGACGCGCTGAAGTCCGCCACCGAGGTTCCGGCCGCCGTACTGGGGCTGACCGACGAGGTGGGAGCACTGCGCCGCGGTCTGCGCGCGGACTTTGTCATTGTCGACGCCGGGCTGGAACCTCAGCGTGTCATGCGCGCCGGCGCCTGGCTGAACTGACGCCCGGCCGGGCCCGCCACCCGGTGCCGAACAGTCTTGTCAACGACTGCTTAACATTTCCCGACGCGCGGCAAAATCCGTTGACCTGGCATGTGGGCCATGTCATGCTGGGTGCGCCCTATCCCGCCGCGGCGGCTGGGTGCAATACACACGGCAGTACAGATGTTCACCACAAGGAGATAGACACATGGCACAGGGAACCGTCAAGTGGTTCAACGCTGAAAAGGGCTTCGGCTTCATCACCCCGGACAACGCCGACGGCGACGTTTTTGTCCACTACTCGGAGATCCAGACCGGCGGCTTCCGCACGCTGGAAGAAAACGCCCGGGTTGAGTTTGAGGTCGGCCAGGGCGCCAAGGGCCCCCAGGCCACGGGCGTCACCGCCCTCTAGGAGCAGCGCAGTCCAAGTCCGGCCCCTGCAGGGTCCGGCTGACAGGCTTTTGCAACACGGCCCCGGCATTCATGCCGGGGCCGTGGTGCGTCCGCGCCCGGCCCGCGCCCGCTATGGTTTCCGGAGCACCCGGGCCAGGGACCGCACGGACATGTTGGGCATGTAGGCCTCGCCCACGGCCCGGCCTATGGCCGGCAGCGACAGCGTGTCCTGGTACATCAGAAACAGCGGGCGGTGCCGCGGCTTGAAGCGCTGCTTGAAGTTGGCCAGCGAGGCAAAGCCGTACACAGGTTCCAGGGTGCGCGCCAGCAGTGCCAGCAGCCGGCCCAGCGTGCCCTCAAGTTCCGCACTGCCGGCGAGGGGCGAGCCGGAGAGGGAAATGTACTCCACCGTCGGGGCGAAGTGCCGCACCGCCTGGGCCACGAGGTACTCCATGACCCCGTTGAAGGCGCCTGCGTTGCGGCGCATGAAGTCAAGCGTCCAGCTGACAACCTCGCCGTTGTCGTGGACGGGCAGCCAGCTGGTGGCGGCATGGACCTTCCCGTCGGCGTCAACGGCCAGGCACAGCTGGACCTGTGGGTCCTTGAGCTCCTCCACCCCGCCCAGGGTGAAGCCCAGTTCCGGCAGGGCCTGCCCCGAGACCCAGTCCTCGGAAATCTCATTCAGCTGGGTGCGTTGTCCGGTGGTCAGCTCCGCGTAGCTGCTCCAGACGCAGTTCACGCCCAGCTTGTCCGCCTTGTTCAGGGCGGTGCGCACGTTCTGCCAGTCCTTGCCCTTGAACTCCATGGTGCGGATGTCCAGGAGCGTCTCCGATGCCACCTCTACGCCCTTGAAGCCGCGGCTTTCCAACAATCCCGCGGGCGTGCTGTTGACGGAGTAGAAGCACGGGGTCAGGGACTCTTCCGCGCAGTAGTCAAGGAAACCGTCCACGGCCTCGGCGGCGTGGGCCTGGCTGCCGATGGGGCCGCCCACCGTGACGGCAACGCCGCTGTGCACCTGGTAGGCCACGCCCACGGGCGCACCGCCGGAAAACCAGTAGCGGTTGTTCTGCCACAGCGTCATCCAGGACAGCGAGTCCCCGCCCCGGGCCACCAGGGCCTGGGCCCGGTCCCGGTCGGTGCCGCTGGAGCCCAGGTGTCGGCTGAGGAAGACAGCAAGGATACCGAGCGCGCTGACCAGCCACAGTGCGGGGCCGCCGAAGCTGAACAGCAGTTCTGAAAACATGCCGTGGGGGTAGACGCTGGCTGAATAGCCAAACGGGAAGGGGTAGGGCAGCACGATCCGGGGGATGCCGGCAATGAGCGCCACGAGCCCCAGCGGACTGTCCTCCAGGTTCCCCTCGGCCAGCCAGGCCGCCGCATACAGGGCCACAAAGACCAGCAGGATGACGGGCAGGTACACGATCGAGCGGCGCCTCAGCGCCGGATCCGGGTCCACCCGGAAGTGGCGCCGGAACACCACGAGTGCCAGTGCAATCAGTGCCGGAACCAGCACCACCGGCAGCAGCTCCCACACCGACTCGTTGATGCTCAGGCTGCGGTGGCCGCGCCGCAGCGCCAGCCCCACCCCGGCAAAGACCTGAAAGTAGAACGCGGAGACGACGGCAATGACCAGGTGCAGGTAGACGGCCGCCCACAGTGCCAGGCGGTTGCCGCGGCGCAGGCCCTCGGCACACACCAGCAGCAGAACCATGGGCACCAGCGCCAGCAGGTGGCTGCCGCTTTCCATGAATCCCACGTTGTGGACCACCCGGTCGCACACTTCGGACACCTGGTCCGCCGCGCAGTGGCTGGGAATGGGCGGCAGCTTCGTGTCCTGGTTTGTGATCCACAGCCGCAGCACAGCCAGCGGACCCTCCGGCACATGCGCCAGCGTCGCCGCCAGCGGACCCACGGCAAACACCGCCACCACCATGGCCAGGTTGGTGCGCACTTCACGGCTGGTGGACCGCCCCACCATGCCATGACCCACGGGCTTCACCAGTGCCATGCCCAGCAGCAGGCCCGCCACGGAGGCCAGCAGGATGAACGTGTGCTGCGCATGCCCCACGTAAACGCTGAGCATCAGCGCCGTGGCCATGACCAGGACCCGCACGCGCCGGCGCCACAGCACGCTGATGGCCGGGCTGGCTGCCAGCAGGGCACCGGCGGACGCCGCAAACGGCCCCAGCAGCGTGGCCTTGTCCATGCCCGATGGAAAGTCGACCCCGACCGCGCCGCCCACACCCAGCAGCACTGAATAGAGCACGACGGCGGCGAGCTGGGTTGCCAGGAAAAGTCCGGCTGCGCGCAGGGTTCCGACCGTGAACTCCGCCAGTCCCAGCACCAGGCACAGCACGGCCAGTCCCAGCACCATGGACGCCGTGCTGGTGCTCAGGAACACCGTGGTGAAGGCGTTCCACCAGTGCCCGCCCAGCAGGTCGGAGACCTGGAAGCCAAATGCCCCGGCCACATGGCGTGGCAGCCGCCCAAACACCCCGACTGCCACCAGGTGCACAGCCACCGTGGCTGCCATCATGGCCAGTGCAAACGGCGTCCTTCGCAGCCAGCCCAGCACCGCATGCATCAATTCAGCCCGAGCCTGCCATAGACAAAGTTCAGGCCCGGCGTCAGTGCCTCGTTGGCGACCGCCCAGGAATGGCCTCCCGGGAACGATTGGCTTTCCACGTCCATGCCTGCCTTCTTCCCTGCCTTTATCAAGACCTTTACATTGGCAGAATACGTGGCATCCTGGCTCCCCGCTGCAAACCAGCCGTGAATCGTTGGATATTCGTGCGTTGCCATGAGCGTCAGGGGCAGCTGCGAGACAAACGCGGCCGCATCCCCATGGAACGCCCGGTCGACCGTCACGGAGCGCTTTGCCGCCAGTGCGGGTTCCCGCTCCGGGGAAATCGCCATGAACGACTGGTAGACGTCCGGGTGCCGCGTGACCATCTGGACGCTGCAGGTGCCCCCATAGGAGAAGCCGCCCACGGCCCAGTGCGCCGGATTGGTGTCGGCGTCCAGGTGGGACTTGATCCAGTTTGGAACATCCTGTGCCATGTAGGTGCCCGCGTTCGCCAGGGTGGAGTTCATGCACATGGTGTTGTTTTGGTTGCTGCCGTTGGGGTCCGGGATGACCACGATCGGGGCAAGCCCGCCATGGGCCGCGGCGAAGGCATCCAGGTCGTAACTCAGATTGGTGGAGCGCAGCCACGACTCCGGGGAACCCGGCTGCCCGCTGACCAGGACCAGGACCGGAAGGACGGGGCGGCTGGCCGCGTAGTAGGCCGGGGGCAGATAGACCACGGCGTCGCGGCCGTGGAATCCGGACAGCGTGCCGGGGATGTCCGCCGCCAGCAGCGAGCCGGTGGGCGGCAGGCCGGCCGGTGCACGCCAGCCCGCCGCCACGGAAGAAGCCATGAAGCGGTCCCCCACAGCCTGCTGCAGGGCGGGCGGCGGCTGGGAGCTGGCGACTGGCTGCCGGCCCAGCAGGCTCGCCAGCGTGGGGTACTCGCCAAAGTAGGCGTTGACCTGCACGCCGGCCGTTGCCAGCACCGCCACCATGGACACCACCGCCAGTGTCCGCCGTGCCGGGGACGGGCCCGGGGTGCGGCGGCCGCGCAGGCCGGCCAGCGCCGTCGCACATCCCAGCGTGAGAACCCACAGCACCAGCGCCAGGTTGATGACGACGGCGGTGGGCAGGTCTTCGGCGAACAGGTAGACCACGTGGATGGCGGCCCAGCAGGCGGCGATGCTGAGCAGTGCGGCTGCTGCGGCAGTGGCGGCGGCGAAGAGCCACCAGCGCCAGGAGCGGCGCACCACGAGGAAGGCGACGGCCGCGGCGCCCAGCGCCCAAAACACGATGGGAAGGGGGCCGTCGATGAGGCTAAGTCCTGTTATTGCGTTCACGCATCCGCCAACTTCCCGCAAGGTCCACCCGCCCTGTGGAGCGGGAGCTAAGCGATGTTAGCGCCGCTGCCTGCGAGTTGGCAGTGAGCGGGCTGGATGGTTGCCTGACGGCGGCATCAGCGCCAGCTGCCCACACTGCCGTGGGGACCGGCTTCCAGCCAGGAGGACAGGCCCGCATAGGCACCAAACTTCATGGCCAGCAGCACGTCCCTGCCCTCGTAGGAGAGCATCACGATCACGGAACCCTGCGGCACGCGGGTGAGCTCCCCCTCGGTGGGTTCGCGCCGGCCGATGAGTTCAATCTTGGTCCGCTTCATGGATCTTGCCGGAAGCGGGTTTAACGAAAGAAGCCGAACCCACTCGAGGTCCGACTCCTGGTAACGGCAAACCCCCATGGCCCAGCGGTTTCCCGCTGTGGAAATGGAGGCGTCCACAGTGCCCAGGGCGCGCCGCAACATCATGCGGCGCACCCCGAACAGGCACAGTGTTAGAACAACCAGCCCAAAAACTGCGGCCAGTGCGATGAACGGAAAACCAAGATCGTTCATCAATTGATTGCTAGCGAATCCCTGCGCCCGACGCTGCGCTGTCTTTCAACTGCGCATTGTCGGCAACGATGACCACCCGGTTGCTGTCAACCGAGAAGAAGCCGCCGTCCACTTCGACAAAGAAGCGGGATCCGTCTACAGGAGCGATCTCCAGCAAGCCCGGCGCCAAAACCGCGAGCAACGGGGTGTGGCCGGGCAGAATGCCGATCTCACCCTCGCTGGTGAACCCCTTGACAAGGGTCGCCGCACCGGACCACACAAAGTGGTCCGCCGCTACGATTTCAACTTCGAGGTTAGCCATGCTTACTTCGTCGATTCCTGGATCTTGGCCCACTGGCGCTCAACATCATCCATGCCGCCGATGTTGAAGAACGCCTGCTCGGCAATGTGGTCCACGTCGCCGTCGCAGATCGCGGTGAAGCCTTCAATGGTGTCCGCAATGGAAACCGTGGAGCCTTCGACGCCGGTGAACTGCTTGGCCGTGTAGGTGTTCTGCGAGAGGAACTGCTGGATGCGACGGGCGCGGGCCACGACGATCTTGTCCTCTTCACCGAGCTCATCGATACCGAGGATCGCGATGATGTCCTGCAGTTCCTTGTTCTTCTGGAGGATCTGCTTGACACGCACTGCAGTGTTGTAGTGCGCCTGGCCGACGTACTGCGGGTCAAGGATGCGCGACGTGGAGGTCAGCGGATCGATGGCCGGGTACAGGCCACGAGAAGCGATTTCACGGGAAAGTTCCGTGGTCGCATCCAAGTGGGCGAAGGTCGCGGCCGGGGCCGGGTCGGTGTAGTCATCAGCAGGCACGTAAACGGCCTGCATCGACGTGATCGAGTGGCCCTTGGTCGAGGTGATGCGCTCCTGGAGGAGACCCATCTCGTCAGCAAGGTTGGGCTGGTAACCCACAGCTGAAGGCATGCGGCCCAGCAGCGTGGAAACTTCCGAACCGGCCTGTGTGAAGCGGAAGATGTTGTCGATGAAGAGCAACACGTCCTGGTTCTGCACGTCGCGGAAGTACTCAGCCATGGTCAGTGCCGACAAGGCAACGCGCAGACGCGTTCCCGGCGGCTCATCCATCTGGCCGAAAACCAGCGCGGTGTCCTTGAGAACACCTGCTTCTTCCATTTCGACCCAGAGGTCGTTACCTTCACGGGTACGTTCGCCAACACCGGCGAATACCGAAGTACCACCGAAGTTGCGTGCAACACGGGTGATCATTTCCTGGATCAGAACCGTCTTGCCAACACCGGCGCCGCCAAAGAGGCCAATCTTTCCACCCTTGATGTAGGGGGTCAGAAGGTCAATGGACTTGATGCCGGTCTCGAGCATCTCCGTGGAGCCCTCGAGGGTGGCAAATGCAGGGGGCTTGCGGTGGATGGGCCAGCGCTCGGAAATGTTCAGTTCCGATTCCTTCACATCGAGGGGCTCGCCCAGGACGTTGAAGATGTGGCCCTTGACGCCGTCGCCAACCGGCACGGAAATGGGCCGGCCCAGGTCCTGCACGCTGGTACCGCGGACAAGTCCGTCGGTGGCCTGCAGGGAGATGGCGCGGATCAGGCCGTCTCCGAGGTGCTGGGAGGTTTCGAAGGTGATGGTCTTGGTCTCACCGTTGAGAGTGATCTCGGTGGTGAGTGCATTGTAAATGGCGGGAAGGCCGTCAACCGGGAATTCGACGTCGACAACCGGGCCGATAACGCGCGCAATGCGTCCTGTGGCACCGGCCTTCGCTGCGGTTCCCTGCTCGTTGAGTTGGGCAGTCATCTCTCTCACTTCACTTGTGTAGATGGCATTGAATAAGTATGAATTGGGCTGCTAGGAGGCGTTGAGCGCGTCAGCGCCCGCAACAATCTCGGAGAGCTCCTGCGTAACTTCGGCCTGCCGGGCGTTGTTACGAAGACGCGTGTACTTCTTGATCAAGTCGTTGGCGTTGTCGCCTGCGGACTTCATGGCCCGCTGGCGTGCCGCGAGCTCGGAAGCTGCTGCCTGCAATAGCGCGGAGAAGATGCGTGACTCGATGTACCGCGGCAACAGGGCGTCAAGGACGTCCTCCGGCCGGGGCTCGAACTCGTACAGCGGCAACAGGTCGGATGAAGACTCGACTTCTTCTTCAACAACTTCCAGCGGCAGCAAACGAATTACTGTGGGCTCCTGGACCACCATTGACTTGAACTGGGTGTAAACGACGTGGATTTCATCCACACCACCCTGTTCAAATTCAGTGGCGAAATCTGCCAGCAAAGCCTCACGGAGTTCACGTGCAGTTTCAAATTCCGGCGCGTCAGTTCCACCGGTCCACACCTTGGCGTAGTCGCGGCCACGGAAGTCGAAGTACGCCTGCGCCTTGCGGCCGACCAGGTAGGTCGTGACGTCTTTTCCTTCTCCGTGCAGCAACTCGATAAGGTGTTCTGCCTGCTTCAAAACGCTGGCAGAGTAGGAACCGGCAAGACCACGGTCGGAAGTCATCACCAATACTGCGGCCCGACGGATGGAATCCGGCTCGGTTGTCAGCGGGTGGTCGACCTCGGACTGGGACGCAACGGCAGAAACGGCACGGGTGATCGCATTGGAGTACGGCAATGATGCCGCGACACGCGCACGTGCCTTTCCAATGCGGGACGTAGCGATCAGTTCCATCGCCTTGAAGATCTTTTGCATCGACGTGGTCGAGGCGATCTTCTGGCGGTAGACCCGGATCTGGGCTCCCATGTTTGTCCTTTCCTTATCCTTGTTCAGGTTGTTGGCCCCGCGAGGGGCCAACAACCTGCATCAGGGATGGTGTCAGCGTTTCTGCTTAACGATCTTTTCCTGGTCGACGTCCTCGGCGGCAAGCGCATCGAACTCTTCATGGCCGGCGCCAACAAGCTTGTTGTCGCCCTCCCCGAAGAAGCCCTTCTTGAAGTCAACAATGTTGGACTTGAGTGCCTCAACCGTGGAATCTTCCAGCAAGTTGGTCTCGGCCAGGGTGGTCAGCACCGAGGTCCGCAGGCGAAGGTGCTCGAGGAACTCGGTCTCGAAGCGGCGTACATCTTCCACCGGGACGTCGTCCAGGTAGCCGTTGGTGCCCATCCAGATTGAAACAACCTGGTTTTCGACCGGGAACGGAGCGTACTGACCCTGCTTGAGCAGTTCCATCAGGCGTGCACCACGGGTCAGCTGCTGCTTGGAAGCGGCATCCAGATCGGAGGCGAACATGGCGAAGGCCTGCATGTCGCGGTACTGGGCCAATTCCAGCTTCAACGTACCGGAAACCTTCTTCATGGCCTTCACCTGTGCGGCGCCACCAACGCGGGACACCGAGACACCAACGTCAACAGCGGGGCGCTGGTTGGCGTTGAAGAGGTCCGACTGGAGGAAGATCTGGCCATCGGTGATGGAGATGACGTTGGTCGGGATGTAGGCCGAGACGTCGTTTGCCTTGGTTTCAATGATCGGCAGGCCGGTCATTGAACCTGCGCCGAGCTCGTCGGAGAGCTTGGCACAACGTTCCAGAAGGCGCGAGTGCAGGTAGAACACGTCACCCGGGTATGCCTCGCGGCCCGGCGGGCGGCGCAGCAGCAGTGAAACGGCGCGGTAGGCTTCAGCCTGCTTGGAGAGGTCATCAAACACGATCAGAACGTGCTTGCCGGCGTACATCCAGTGCTGGCCGATGGCCGAACCGGTGTAGGGAGCCAGGTACTTGAAACCAGCCGGGTCAGATGCCGGGGAGGCAATGATCGTGGTGTATTCCAAGGCATCGTTGTCAGCCAGGGTCTGGCGGACAGCAGCAATGGTGGAAGCCTTCTGGCCGATTGCCACGTAAACGCAGCGCACCTGCTTCTTGACATCCCCGGAAGCCCAGTTGGCCTTCTGGTTGATGATGGCGTCGACAGCAAGGGCGGTCTTGCCGGTCTGGCGGTCACCAATGATCAGCTGACGCTGGCCACGGCCGATCGGGATCATGGCGTCAATGGCCTTCATACCGGTCTGCAGCGGTTCGTGAACCGACTTGCGCTCGGTAACGCCCGGAGCCTGAAGTTCGAGGGCGCGGCGGCCTTCGGACTCGATCTCGCCCAGGTCATCCATGGGCTGGCCCAAGGGGTCAACGACGCGGCCAAGGAATTTGTCGCCCACCGGCACGGAGAGGATCTCCCCGGTGCGGTGAACCTGCTGGCCCTCAGCGATGCCGGCGAAGTCGCCCAAGACGACCACACCGATCTCGCGAGTGTCCAGGTTCTGGGCCAGGCCCAGAGTGCCATCTTCAAATCGAAGAAGCTCGTTGGCCATGACGGAGGGAAGACCCTCCACCTTGGCAATGCCGTCACTTGCCGTGGTGACGCGGCCAACCTCGACGCGCTCTGCGTTGCCCGGTTCATAGGACGCTGCGAACTCATTCAAGGCATTCCGGACGTCGTCGGCATTGATGGTCAAGTCGGCCATCTGCAGTCCCTGCTCTCCTAAGTTGTGGCTGCCACCCGTAATGAGTGTGGCGGCAGCCTAAATGTTTGATTCAGTCTGTTGTGGACTGGCTGTCAAGGAAACTATGGAAGTTTCCTACACTGCCAACCGGCGGCGAAGTTCGGCCAGTCGCGTGGCTGCGGTTGCGTCAACAACCTCAGCTCCGACAACTACCTTGATTCCGCCGACTAATGTCGGGTCGATGTTGACGTTGATCTTCAATTCGCGACCGTAGAGATTGTTCAAGCCGGCCTGCAGGCGTGTGAGCTGCTCATCGCTCAGTGCACGAGTGACACTGACCGTGGCAATCCAGAGCTGCTGGCGCTTGGCAACCAATTCCACGAAACGTTGCACCAGGGCCGTGGGCTTGAGCCCTCGGGGGGCTGTAACGGCCTGGCGGATCAACAGCGTGGCGACCTCGCTTGCCTGCGGGGCAACCTTGCCGGCCAATTCGGCCTTGGCTGCGCCCGAAGCCTGGGGATCGTCGAAGGCACGCTGCAGATCATGACTGGACCCAACAACACGGATGAACGAGAAGAGGTCGTCTTCCAGCTTCTCCAGGTTGGCAGAGCCGTCACCTTGACCTTCAGCAATCGCGATTGCCGATGTTGCTGCCAAGACTTCCAGTGCATCGCCCAGGTCACGTGCCGTGCTCCATCGAGCGGCAACCAGTTCCAGGAAGACTTCCTGCGCCTGGGCACCAACCTTTCCGGAAATCAGCGCAGCGGCCAATGCTGCCTTGTCCGCACTCTGGCGAGTGGGATCGGTCAAGGCGCGGCGCAGGCCGGCGTTGCTGTCAAGCAGCCCCAAGATGGCGAAGAGATCCTCAGCCAATGCGATCGACGCAGTGGCGAGCTTGGGTTCCAACGACTCCAGGGCCGCTGCCAATGACTTGCTCGATACACCTGCCATTACTTCGATGCACCCGCGTTCGACTGGTTTTCCAGATCGGCGAGGAAGCGCTCAACCACGCGGTTGGAACGCGCGTCATCGTCGAGTGCTTCGCCAACGATCTTGCTTGCCAGCGATGTGGCCAGGGTGCCAACCTCGTTGCGGAGGGAGTTCACTGCGGCAACACGCTCGGATTCGATCTGCACCTGGGCCTGTGCGGTGATGCGTGCAGATTCCTCTGCCGCCTTCTCCTTCAGGTCTGCCAGGATCTGGGCACCTTCTGCACGGGCGGCCTCACGGATGCCGTTGGCTTCCGTACGGGCGTCCATGAGCTGGGCCTTGTACTGCTCCAAGAGGGCGTTAGCTTCGGCCTGAGCCTCTTCTGCCTTCTCGATCCCACCCTCGATGGCTTCTACACGGTCCGTGTATGACTTCTCAAAGGATGGTGCGATGAACTTCGTCACCACAAAGAGCAGGACAGCGAAAGATACAGCGGTGACTAGAACTTCCCACCAGTTGGGACCCAGTGGGTTTGCACCCTCGCTAGCGAGAATTACTGCTGCGGTAACCATTTCTCACTTATCCTTAATCTGATTTTTGTCCATGAACAATTCGTTGCCCGAAAATTCGGGACGAGAAGTCTTTGGACTAGACGCCAACGACGAAGGCGAAGACCAGGCCAAGAATTGCCAGTGCTTCGGCAAGTGCGAAGCCAAGCATTGCGATGGGCTGCAGGATGCGCTGTGCTTCCGGCTGGCGTGCTACACCGTTGATGTAGGCGGCGAAGATCATGCCCACGCCAATTGCCGAACCGATAGCAGCCAGGCCGTAGCCGATCATATTCAGGGAGCCGTGCATTATTGTGTTCCTTTCAAGATACCGGCGTTGTGCCGGCAGGTTGTGAGGTGATTCTTTTTATTCGAGAAAAATTGTGGTGGTGCTAGTGTGCGTCGGCGTCCAGGGCACCCTGGACGTAGAGCGCGGTCAGCAGGGTGAAGACAAACGCCTGCAGGACCATGATCAGCAGTTCAAGGAAGTACATGGCTACCGAACCTGCAATGACTGCAAAGCCGGTGGCCTGGAGCAGGATGTTGTCCTGTTCCGTGATGAGGTACTCCGCGCCACTGCCTGCCAGGATCACAATCATGTGTCCGGCCAGCATCGTCGCCATCAAACGCAGCGAGTGCGTCATGGGGCGGACAATGAAGTTTGAGATGATTTCCAGCGGCACCAGCAGCGGCAGGATCCATACGGGAACACCCTGGGGAACTACTGCCAGCTTGAAGTAGCGCAGGCCGTGCTTGCGCACGCCAACCGTGATCCACGTGAAGTAGATGATCGCGGCGATCGCATAGGCGCTGCCTGCGTGGGAGAAGGAGGGCAACTGGATAAAGGGAATGGCACCGAAGATGTTGTTCAGCAGCACAAACGTGAACACCGTGAAGAGCAGCGGGACCCAGGGGCGGAAGTTTTTCTCGCCCATGATGTCGCGGCCAATGGTGTTGCGTGCGAAGTTGTAGAAACCTTCAGCAAAGAACTGGGCCTTGCCCGGCACAAGTTTCGGGCTGCGGATCGCAGCCTTGAAGAACCAGGCAATGATGATCACCGAAACGATGACCACCAGCATCTGCTTGCCAAATCCCGTGCCGTACGGTGCCAGCCACGGGATGATGTCTGGAAGATGGGTGTCACTAATAGTTGGTGGGACGAAGCCACCGTCATTCGAGGCCATCGGAAGCGCAAACGCGTTCAACGCGCTGTCCTCTCTGCAGTTTCGGTCATAGGGCAAAAATGGTGGTCCATCACTGGATGGTCAGCACCGTGAAAAAGTCTGATGGTGGGCTTCATTGCGGGGTGCCATCATCGTCAGCGGCCATGCGTTGATGATGCCGTGCCAGAAAGTACCCGCACACCGCACCCACAGGGAGGGCAGCGAACACAATCCATGACGCATGCAACAAAAAGTCCAGTCCCCACCCTATCAAACCCCAGAGCAGGATTCCGCCAATAATATACGTATAGTCGAGCTTCCCGCCCTTGGACTTCGACGGAATCACCACGTGGTCCGGCTTGTCGGGCCGGGAACTTTTCTTCGTCATAATCTAGGATCCTTCACCTTCCGGCTCGGTTGCGGGATCGACCGCACCCTTCGCAGGCGTTTGAACATCGTTGAAGAACAGGAACCGCTGCTTGGAGAAAATAACCACTTCGGTGGCCTGCCAAATCAGCACGCAGGCCACGGCCGCGCCGGCAAACCATGGCCTGTTCAGCCACCCCGGGGTTCCCAGGTAGAAGAGCACAGCGCCAAATCCGAGGACCTTGACAAAATACGTCATGATGAAAATGCCCATGACGGCTTCAGGCCTGGTTCGGGCAAACAGGTGGCCGGCCAGCAGGCTCAGGCCAAAGAAGGCCATCACCAGCACGGAACCGAAGAGCACGCTCACCACACCCGCACCGTCAGTGAAGATGATGGCTGCGCCGGCCATGGCCACGACGGCCAGGCCAACCACTGCAACACACCGTTTCAGGATGTTCCAGCTGGGGCTCTGAGTGGGACCGGACACCGGCAAGTGGCCGCTGGCGGCACTGGTGCGGGCGCTATTGTCCTTCATGGGAACTCCAGTGATTGGGGAGGAATGCCAGCCATCGGCATTCCGTGGATCACGGCGCGGGCAAAGCTTCGGTGACTGTCACCGGAAATAAATTCTACACGACATAGAACTTGTTGCCGACCCAACGATCACACCTCTGACCCAGACGCGCCATTTTCACCATTCGTCCCCGAACCGGCGGAACGCCGCAGCATCCAGCCCTGGAACCAGGTGGGCGTGCGCAGGTAGGCAAGCACGACGGCGAATCCGGCCGTTGTGGCCACCACCTGGACCGTCTCGCTCCCCTGTGCGGCGATGATGCCCAGGATGCTGACCAGGACCGTGGCTGCGCACACCACGGCAGTGGCCTGAATGTGGCTGAGCCCCACGATGGTCAGCCGCTGGTACACGTGCTGGCGGTGCGCCGCATACCACCGCTCCCCCGCGATCAGGCGGCGCAGGAACGTCACAAAGGTGTCGATCAGGTAGATCAGGACCGGGGAGAAGATGTATTCGACCGGCACGCCGGCAAGGAAGGCGCACATGGCGGTCACGGCGATCGAGGCGCCCAGCAGGTAGCTGCCCACGTCCCCCAGGAAGACGCGGTTGCGGCTGAGGTTCCACGGCAGGAAGCCCGTGAACGCCATGGCGATGGCGATGCCGGCGTACACCAGCCAGGCGTGGCCGCTCACCATGCCGGCGTAGGCGTAAAAACCGCCCACCAGGAGCCCGTGGCTGCCGGAGATGCCGTTGATGCCGTCCATGAAGTTGGCAACGTTGATGTAGGCGGCCACGGCCAGCGCACCGACAGGGATGAGCCACAGCTGCTGCTGGCCTGGATCGATCAGCGCCACTATCGCAGTCGCCACGGCACCTACGCCCAGCTGCAAGCCGGCCCGCACCTTGACCGAGAGGCCGCGGATGTCCTCAATCCAGCCGATGGCTGCGGCAGCCAGCACGACGCCGAGAATCACCAGCAGTGTCAGGACACTCTTGTGCGCGTCCCCGGTTTGCGGAAGGAACACGGCGGCGAGCACCGCGGCGGCGAGGGCGGCCGCCGTCGTAATTCCCATGCCGCGGATGGTGGGTGTGGTGTGCGAGGAGCGCGCGTTGGGGACGTCAAGGACGCCGGCGCGGGCCAGCAGCGGCCGCACAAACAGCGGAAGGACCAAGGCAAGTCCCAGCGCGATGGCGCCAACGGTGATTTGTGCCCAGGTTTCCATCAGGCACCTGCCGCGACGTCGCCGTCGGATTCATCAATGCTGGGCGCGTCCGGCCCGGCCTCTTCCCGGCAGCGCTGCAGCCACAGCTCCAGGTCCAGGTCGGCGGGGTCCAGCGGGCGGGCGTGCGTGTGCGAGATCTTGGCGTGGCCGTCAGGGTCCTGGACCTCATCGTCGCCGGTGAGCTGCTCATGGAGCTTCTCCGAGGGGCGCAGGCCGGTGATCTTGATTTTGATGTCCTTGCCGGACATGGCGATCATGCGCTCGGCAACGTCCATGATCCGCACGGGCTCGCCCATGTCCAGGATGAGCACGTCGCCGCCGTGGCCGATGGCGCCTGCCTGGATGACGAGCTGGCAGGCCTCCGGGATGGTCATGAAGAAGCGGGTCACGTCGGGATGGGTGACGGTGACGGGGCCGCCTTTGTTGATCTGGTCGGTGAACAGCGGCAGCATGGAGCCGCGGCTGCCGATCACGTTGCCGAAGCGGACGGAGACGTAGCGCTTGCCGGTCACCCCCGCCATCCATGAGGTGAGCTTTTCCGCGGCGCGCTTGGAGTGGCCCAGCGCCGTGGTGGGGCTGGCAGCCTTGTCGGTGGAGACGTTGACGTAGGTTTCGACATCAACGCTGCGGGCGGCCTCCAGGACGTTGAGGGAGCCGATGACGTTGGTCTTCCAGCCCTCCTCGGGGTACATCTGCAGCAGCGGGGCATGCTTGAGCGCCGCGGCGTGGAACACCACCTCGGGGCGGCGCTTGGCGAAGATCTCGGTGAGTGCGTCGGCGTCGCGAATGTCCGCCAGAACAATGTTCTTGTTGTCCAGGAGCCCGTGGCCCTCAATGGAGAGCTGGGTGTGCTGCAGCCCGGACTCGTCCCTGTCCAGCATCATGAGCTCGGCCGGCTCAAAGCCGCTGAGTTGGCGGCACAGTTCGGAGCCGATGGAGCCGCCCGCGCCCGTCACCAGGACTCGTTTGCCCTTGACGTAGCCGGCGATCTGCTCCACTTGGGTTTCCACCGGCGTGCGGCCGATGAGGTCCGCGACATCGATTTCGCGGAAGTCGGTGAGCCCGCCCTTGTTGCCGTTGCCCGTCTCGGGGCTGAGCATGTCCTGCAGCGGCGGCAGGACCAGGACCTTGACGCCCAGGCCGGAGACGCTGTCGGAGATTTGCCGGATGCGCTTGGAATCCAGGTGCGCCATGGCCAGGACCACCACGGTGGATTTGGTGCGCTTGATGATTTCCGGCAGCTCATGGCCGCCGCCCAGCACGCCCACGGAGCTGAGGCGAAGGTGCTTCTTGGAGGTGTTGTCGTCGATCAGGCCGACGGGGACGTACGGGGAGTCCGGGTCCTGGACCATCCGGGTCACGAGGGAGTTGCCCAGGAAGCCGGCACCGTAGATCAGGGTGCGCTGGGCTTCTTCGCCAAACGTGGGCTTGCCTTCGACGTAGAGCCGCTTCGCGTACCGCACCGCAGCCATGGACAGCGCCGCGAATGGGAAGGCGATGATGGCCACGGAGCGGGCAATGTGCAGTTCGTTGATGAAAATGGAAAGCACAATGCTGACCACCACGCCAACGATCAGGGTCACGGCGATGAGCACGCGGGCCTCGGCGATGCTGCCAAAGGTGTACCGGCCGCGGTACAGGGCCATGTACCAGCCCACGATCAGCTGTGTGGCGACGGCCACCGTGATGACGATCGCCAGGCCGGGGAAGTTGATGAGCCGCACGTCCAACTCATAGCGCAGGAGGACGGCAAGACTGAGGGCCACCGCCCAGGCCAGTGAATCGAGGGCAGCCTGTGACCAAAGCCACAGCTTGGGTTTGCTTTCGCCGTCCCCGGAAGAAAATGCGGTATTCCCGCCTGGCTGTGCACTGGTGGTATTCAACGTAATTCGTATTTTCCGTATTCGTCCGGGGTAATCGGGAGTCTGAGCCGTCCGGGCCATGGCGCAACAACGCACCCATGCATGGCTGTACTAAACTGGAGGCTACACATGAATAGTAATCCCTCCAGGCGGTTACTCACTGATAAGTCGTACCGGATGCCCTGAACGCCGAGGGCACCACCCGAGAGGAACCCCCCTTGACCGATTCCGTTGCCGTTGCCGCCGTGACCTTTGACAGGCCCGACGACGTGCGCACCTTGTTGGGGGCCCTTTCGCAACAAACCCACACCCCGCATGCGATTGCGCTGGTCGATTCCGGCACGGAGTCCGTGTCCGACATTGCCGCGCAGGCCCCCGCCGAGGTCAACTATGTGCGTTCCCTGGCCAATCTTGGCGGTGCCGGAGGCTTCTCGCTGGCCATCCTGACCGCCATCGCCTCCGGCGCCGAGTGGGTTTGGATCATGGACGACGACGCCCATCCGGAAGACCCCGCCTGCCTGGCCACGCTGCTGGAAGCCGCCAAGGCACGCGGGCTCGACGTTGTGGTGCCGCTCATTGTTGCCCCGGGCGAGCCCACCAAGCTGTCCTTCCCGTTCCGGATTGACGGGCACCTGACGCATGAACGCTCAGTCGTGGAACCGCTGGGCTTCATCGAGAATGTGGGCCAGTTCTTCAACGGCGCACTCATCCGCACCGACGTCTTCTTCAAGGTGGGCCTGCCCGACCTTCGCCTTTTCATCCGAGGCGATGAAACCGACTTCATGCTGCGCCTGCGCCAGGCCAAGGTAAAGTTCGGCACCGTCACCTCCGTTGCCCTGACCCACCCCGTAGGCTGGGGCGAGGTGCAGGAGGTGCTGGGCGACCGCCTCCACGTGCTTGTCCCGGAAACCCCGTTCAAGCGGTTCTACTACTACCGCAACCGCGGCTTCCTCACCCGCAAGCACCGCCGCGTGCGCTCCCTGGTGGCTGACGCCGTCGGCTATCCCCTGTTCTTCCTGAAAAGGGGCGACGTCAAGGGACTTGCCAAATGGGCCGGCACATACTCGGCAGGCCTGAGAGGGGCAAAGTTCGGCCCCATGAAGGACCAAAAGTTTTGAGTTCACAGCGTCGCAGCCAGTTTTTCATCGTCATCACCACCTTCAACCGTGCTGACTACCTGTCCGATCTTCTGCGCTCCGTTGCGGCCCTGGACCCCGCCCCGGACGGCGTCATAGTCGTAAACAACGCCAGCACTGACACCACAGTGGACGTCATCGACGAGGTCCGGCGTGAATTTGCCGCGCTGGCAGTCCCCATCCCCGTGATCCACCACCGCCTCGAGGTCAACTCGGGTGGTGCGGGCGGTTTCTCCGCCGGTGTGGAGCGCGCCCTGGCCGAGGGTGCGCAGTGGATGTGGCTGATGGACGACGACGTCACGGTGGTTCCCGGTGCTGTCGGCGCCTTTGGGCCGTGGATGGACAAATACGACGCCGTGGTGGGGCGGCGCTACGATGCTGCCGGCGATCCGTTCTTCTGGCAAAACAGCTTCAACACCTTTCTGGGCCTGCCGCTGCCGGTCAAGGGCGACATCTTCGAGGAAACGGACGAGTTTGCGACCAACGTTGGCTGCTTCGAGGGCATGCTTCTCCATGTTGACGCCGTCAAGGGCGTGGGCCTGCCCGATTCCCGTTTCTTCCTGACCTGGGACGACACCATTTACGGCTGGCTCATCTCCCTGCAGCGGCCCGTGGTTTACGTCAACGAGTTCGTGCTGCACAAGGTCCGGCCCCAGCGGAGCCTGAACCTGGGCATCCGCCACCTCAACGATTCCTCGGACCTCAGCCGCTACTACGTCATGCGCAACCGAGGGCTGGTGGCCCAGTACCTGCGAGCCCACAACAGCTACAACCGCGTGGGATTTGCCCTCGGCACTGCACTGACGATGTCCAAGGAACTGGTCCGGCTGGTGGGCGTTGAGAAGACGCTGCGCGGCGGCAGCAGGCTGTTTGCCGGCTGGCGGGACTCCCGCCAGATCATGGCCGCACGTGACTTTGTTCCCATGCAACCACTGGAAAGCAACTCCTGAACATGACGACACCTCCCCTGCGCTGGCTGGTTCTTGGCGCCACCGGCTTTGTGGGCAGCGCCATCGTTGCCGAACTGGAGTCCCGGGGCGAATCCGTGGCCTCAATGGCTGCGCCGCGGCTGGAATCATCCGCTGCCACGGCGGAGGATGTACTGGCACAGGCCCGCACCGCCGTGGCGGACACCGGGCTGGAAGGCGCCTTCACCGGCGTCGACATTGTGGTGAACGCGGCTGGCCTGGCAACCCCGGGCGACGGCGAATCCCCCGCCCTGGCGGGCGCCAACGCGCTGCTGCCGGCCGTGGCTGCACTCGCCGCGCGCTCCGCAGGGGTTTCCCGCTTCGTGCACCTGAGCAGCGCGTCCGTGCAGGGCCACCGGCGCGTCATCGATGAGAGCCCCAACCGGGCGCCGTTCTCCCCGTACTCGCGGTCCAAGGCACTGGGCGAGGAAGCCCTGGAGTTGTTGGCCGCCGAGACCTCCGCGACGTCACTGGTGACTGTCCGAGCCACCTCGGTGCAGGGTCCGGGCCGCCCCACCACGGCGTCGTTTGTCAAGGTTGCCGCCTCGCCGCTGGCATCCGTGGCTTCTCCCGGCACCGCACCGACACCTGTCAGTTCCATCAACGCCCTCGCGTGGTTTGTTGTTGAAATCGCCGGCCATCCCGGTGCCGTGCCCTCGCTGGTGCTGCAGCCCTGGGAAGGGCTGACCGTCAGCGGCGTGCTGGAAGCCGGCGGCGGACGCCGGCCGCTGCGACTGCCCGGCTGGCTGTGCCGCGGCGTGCTGAAGGGCGGTTACCTGGTCTCCGGATTCATCGGCGAACGCCTGCACGGTCCCATCCGCCGGGTTGAGCTCATGTGGTTCGGGCAGGAGCAGCTTCCCGGCTGGGCCGAATCCGCCGGAATCCTGCCCACCCCCGCCGTGCGCGGCGTCTTGGAGGATGCCCGGCGGGCCAACGGGCTGCGCTAGCTCCCACACCATTTGGGCCTGCCGCCCATCGCGCTACCGCGATTTCCACCACGTCTGCGTGCGGTTAATGGCGAATGGTGCGCAACTCTTGGAGTTGCGCACCATTCGCCATTAACCGCACGCAGGTGCAGTGGGTGGCGGCTGCGATCCAGGGCTCCACGCCTTCAGGCCCACAGCGGATGGCTCCGTCCCGGGACCGCGATTGCTGTGCCCCTTGGCAGAAGTTGTGCCTATGAAGCAGCGTTCGCCGGGTTCTCCTTGGACAGAGTTACAGGCTGGGGCCCTTCTTCCGTCGCTGCAGCACCAGAATCGGCTTCGGCACCGTCCGCATCCTCTGCATCGGCGGGGACTTCTGGAGCCGTTTCATCGTCTGCGGCGGTGTCCCCAGTGTCTGCGGATGCTTCCGCAGAGGCGTCGCCCTCGGCAGCAGTCGCGGAAGCACCGTCGTCGGCCGCATCAGCCTCCTTCCCTTCAGCTGCCGGCTCCGCCTTGGCCAAGTTGACCGGTTCCCACATTTCCGGCTCCACATCGGGGCCCAGGGCGCTGGGAACCATGCGCTTGATGTCTTCGAGGGAGATGGCGCCCTCGCGCACCACCCGCAGCCGCAGGCCCGTCGCGTCCACGATTGTCGACGGGGTGGGGTCGGTGCCCTGCAGCGGACGGAAACCGCCCTCCAGGTATACCTCCACCGATTCCGCGAGCTGAACCCGGGCCTCTGAGGCGGTCTGCGCCGCGTCCTGCCCGGTGCGGTTGGCGCTGGACACGGCCAGCGGGCCGGTGACTGTGAGCAGGTCCAGGGCCAGCTGGTCGTCCGGCACGCGCAGGGCAACAGTGCCCACCGTGTCTCCCAGGTCCCAGGTCAGCGACGGCTGGGCGTGGAAGATCAAGGTCAGCGGGCCGGGCCAGTACTTCTCGGCCAGCTTGCGTGCATCATCGGGAATGTCGACGGCGAGCCCCTCCATGGTGCCGATGCGGGGAATCAGCACGGGCGGGGGCATGCTGCGGCCGCGACCCTTGGCAGCCAGCAGCGTGGCAACGGCCTGCGGCGAGAACGCATCCGCGGCAACACCGTAAACCGTGTCCGTGGGCATGACGACGAGTTGCTTGGCCGCAATGGCTTTTTGGGCGTGGTCCAATGCCGCAGCGCGCTGCTCTTCATTGGTGCAGTTATAGGAAGTGGTACTCACGTTTTACATTCTTTCATGATGGCGCCTCCACAGTTGAATGCACCTGGCCAAACACCTTTGATTGCAGACGCCTGCCTAGCGCCGCCAGCCGCTCGTGGCCCGGTCCCGGCCTGTCAAGTCCACGTGGCTGCGAACATTCTCCCATGCCCCGCCGGCTTCCAGCAGGGCGGCCATCTGCGCCGCCTGCACCTCGGCATGCTCCATCACGAAGTACCCGCCGGGACGCAGCAGACGGGCAGCCGTGGCGGCCGCGGCAGTCGGCATCTCCATGCCGTCCGCTCCCCCGCCATACAGTGCCATGTGCGGATCGTGCAGCCGAACTTCGAGGTCCCTCGGAATGGCGTCCGCGGGAATGTACGGAGGGTTGGAAACCACCACGTCGACAGTTCCGTCCAGTTCATGCAGGGCGTCCCGCATGTCCCCGTGCACCAAGGTGGCGCCGGTTCCGGCCAGGTTGCGCTGCGCCCATGGGAAGGCGTCGTCGCTGAGCTCGACGGCATGCACCTGCACCCCGGCGGCCTCCGTGGCCAGGGAGGCGGCGATCGCGCCGGATCCGGTCCCAAGGTCGACGGCGGACAACCCGCCTTCGCGTTCCTGGCGCATCTGTGTTAACACGTCAAGGGCCAGCTGGACCACTGATTCGGTCTCCGGCCTCGGCACAAAGACGCCCTTGCCGACGGCCAGTTCCAGGTGCCGGAAGTACGCCACACCGGTGATGTGCTGCAGCGGTTCCCGGGCGGCCCGGCGGGCAACGAGTAAGTCGTAGCCCGCCGGTGCCACAGCCGTGCCAAATAGCATGGCCGCCAGCTCACCGCGACTGACGCCCAACAGGTGCGCGGCCAAAAGCTGCGCATCCACCACCGGCGAGGGCACCCCGGCGTCCGCAAGGACCGCCGTCGCGCTTTTGACGGCTTCAGCCAGGGACGCCGGCAATTGCACCTCCCCAGCAGCAGGATCTGGGAGTGCGTGGGGACTAGTCGCCAATGGCGTCCAATCGGGCCTGCTCGTCCATTTCAATGGCCGACTGCACCACTGGTTCCAGGTCGCCGTTCATGACGGCGTCAAGGTTGTAGGCTTTGTAGCCGGTGCGGTGGTCCGCGATCCGGTTTTCCGGGTAGTTGTAGGTACGGATGCGCTCCGAGCGGTCCATGGTGCGGATCTGCGACTTGCGCACCGCCGAGTTTTCCGCATCCACAATGGCCTGCTGGTGTGCCAGGATGCGGGCACGGAGCACGCGCATGCCGGCCTCGCGGTTTTGCAGCTGAGACTTCTCATTTTGCATGGCCACGACAATTCCGGTGGGAAGGTGCGTGATGCGCACGGCGGAGTCGGTGGTGTTGACCGACTGGCCGCCCGGGCCCGAGGAGCGGTAGACGTCGATCTTGAGGTCGTTCGGGCTGATGTCGACCTCTTCGGGCTCGTCCACTTCCGGCAGGACCAGCACGCCGGCGGCCGACGTGTGGATGCGGCCCTGGCTTTCCGTGGCCGGCACGCGCTGCACGCGGTGTACGCCGCCCTCGAACTTCAGTCGGGCAAAGACGCCTTCGGCGGGATCGTTGGAACGGCCCTTGACGGCAATGGAGATGTCCTTGTACCCGCCGAGGTCGGACTCGGTGGCAGAGATGATTTCCGTCTTCCAGCCGCGCTGGTCTGCATAGCGTGTGTACATGCGGACCAGGTCTGCGGCGAAGAGTGCAGCCTCGTCGCCGCCTTCGCCGGCCTTGACTTCCAGGATGACATCGCGGGCATCGTCCGGGTCGCGGGGAATCAGCAGGCGGCGCAGCTTTTCCTGGGCCTCGGCCAGCTGGCCTTCAAGAACCGGCACCTCGGCGGCGAACTCTGCATCCTCGGAGGCCATTTCGCGGGCCGCCTCGAGGTCGTCGCCCAGCGACTCGACCTGGTGGTAGCCCTCAACCACGTTGCTCAGTTCCGCATACCGGCGGCCGAGCTTGCGGGCCAGCGCCTGGTCGGCGTGCACCTCGGGCTCGCTCAAGCGCATCTGCAGCTCGGCGTGCTCATCAAGCAAGCCATGGATGGATTCAAACATTTCAAAAACCTCTCTCGACGTGAGTCAAGTCTAATTACTCCTGCAAGGGCCGAACGAACCACTTGTTAACGCACTGATCCGCCTGCGTAGTGAAGGGGGCCCGCCCGCTTCGCGGGCGCCCGAAGCCGCTCCCGGCCCCCTTCACTACTACGGCGGATCAGTGTGTGTAGCTACTTGTCGTGTTCGGCCTTGGAACCCAGGGTGGTCTTCTGGATCTGCATGAGGAACTCGACGTTGGACTGTGTCTCACGGATCTTGGAGGTCAACAGTTCAAGTGACTGCTGCATTTCCAGGCCGGAGAGCACGCGGCGCAGGCGCCACATGATCTTGACCTCTTCCGGGGAGAGCAGGTTTTCTTCGCGGCGCGTGCCGGAGGCGTTGACGTCAACGGCCGGGAAGATGCGCTTGTCGGCCAGCTGGCGCGAGAGGCGCAGCTCCATGTTGCCGGTGCCCTTGAACTCCTCGAAGATGACCTCGTCAGCCTTGGAACCGGTTTCCACCAGTGCCGTGGCCAGGATGGTCAGTGAGCCGCCGTTTTCAATGTTGCGGGCGGCACCGAAGAAGCGCTTCGGCGGGTAGAGCGCTGCCGAGTCGACACCACCGGAGAGGATGCGTCCGGAGGACGGTGCGGAGTTGTTGTAGGCACGGCCCAGGCGGGTCATGGAGTCCAATAGAACCACCACGTCCATGCCCATTTCCACGAGGCGCTTGGCGCGTTCGATCGAGAGCTCGGCAACCTGCGTGTGGTCATCGGCGGGGCGGTCGAAGGTGGAGGCAATAACCTCGCCCTTGACTGTGCGCTGCATGTCGGTGACTTCTTCGGGGCGTTCGTCAACCAGGACCATCATGAGGTGAACCTCAGGGTTGTTGATCGTGATGGCGTTGGCGATCGACTGCAGGATGAGCGTCTTTCCGGCCTTCGGCGGGGAGACGATCAGGCCGCGCTGGCCCTTGCCGATGGGGGCGACCAGGTCGATGACACGGGGTCCGACCTTCTTGGGGTCGGTCTCCAGGCGCAGGCGCTCGGACGGGTACAGCGGAACGAGCTTGGCAAAGTCCACGCGGTCCTTGAGCTCTTCCGGCGTCTTGCCGTTCACGCTGGTCACCCGGACCAGTGCGTTGAACTTCTGGCGCGCGCTCTGGGCGTTGCTGCGGTCTTCGCCTTCACGCGGTGCGCGGATTGCGCCCACGACGGCGTCGCCCTTGCGCAGGTTGTACTTCTTCACCTGCGACAGGGACACGTACACATCATTGGCACCGGGGAGGTAGCCGGAGGTGCGCACAAACGCGTAGTTGTCCAGGATGTCCAGGATGCCGGCCACGGGCAGCAGGACATCGTCCTCGGTCAGCTCGGTGTCGTCGAAGTCCGGACCGGCATTGCGGCCGCGGCGGCGTTCGTTGCGGTCCCGGAAACGGTCATTGCGATCGTTGCGGTTGTTGTTGCCGCCGCGGTCGTTGCGGTCGTTGGAGTCGTTCGAGTTGCGGTCACGGCGGTTGCGGCGGTTGCGGCTGTTGCGCGAACCCTCCTCGTCGTCGTGGCCGGCGTTGGCGCCGGAGTTGCCGCCCTGGTTGCCGCGGTCGTTGCTGCCCTGGTTGCCGCGGTCGTTGTTGCGCTGGTTGCGGTTGTTGCGCTGGTTGCGGTTGTTGCGCTCCGAACCCTCGCCCTGCTCGCCGTTGCCGCCATCCTGTGCGGACTGTTCTGCGGCGGGCGTTTCGCTGGCGGACTCGGCCGCAGCCGGAGCCTCAACTGCTGCCTCGTCCGACTCTGCTGCCTGGGTGCGGCCGCCACCCTGGGCGCGGCGGTTGCGGGTGCGCGGCTGGCGGCGGTTCTCGCCGTCGTTCTCGCGGGCAGAGCCTTCAGCAGGCTCGACGCCGGGGTTCGCCACGTCGGGTGCCGGTGCCTTGGCAGGGGTTTCCTCGGTGACGGACGGCGTGCCGGTGGTGATGATGCCGTCGCTGCTGGCGGCACGGCGGGAGCGGCCGCGGGTGGGACGCTCGGCAGCCTTGGGCGCCTCTGCGGCATTTTCGGTGCCGGTTTCGGCAACCTTGGCGGGCTGTGCGCTCTTGGCAGAGGCCCTGGCCGCAGTGGCCTTGGCCGGTGCTTCCTTGCTGTCGGCGGACTTGGCCGAAGCCTTGCCGCCCTTGGCTGAGTCGTCAGCCTTGGCGGCCGGGCGGTCTGCCACGGATGAGCCGCGCTGGTGCGCGGAGATGGCGTCCACAAGGTCGCCCTTGCGCATCCTGGAACCACCGGTGATGCCCAGCTGGCCTGCAAGAACCTGCAGCTGCGCCAATTTCAATCCAGCCAACCCTGCTGACTTGGGAGCAGCGGCTGAAGTTACGGTTTCGGTCACGAAGGATCCTTCCCCCTCGATGGCGGGCCCAATTCTTGGGGCCGCGATGATTAGTGTCAGAAGCTCCCTTTTGCGCCCGCCCCGTGATACCCGGGCGGGGCCTGCAATGGGATGAATCTGAGGTTCCACTGCCACGTGCCGCAAACGGCGGGCCCGGACAATGGTGGAGTTCACTCTTTGAATCAAGTCTCAAATGGGAGCGATTCTGGAATCACACCGGCGGCTGCCATGTGTTGATCCGCCGGTCACTGTGCAAGAAAAGAACAGGCCGTAAGAGCGGCATCATGAGTTCCATAAACATTGTCCATTTCCTCGCAAAGCCAAATTGGTGCAGGTTTGCCAAGAAAGTGTCTACAAGCTACGGATGCACTTCCACTTTAGCACCTTCACGGTCCACCTGGAGCCGCGAAACCCGCCAAGACACGCCTGAATCCTCGGCGCTTTCCGCCCCGCTCCCCCATTCGGTGATGCGGGCCACTGCCGCCTCGGCGGCAGCCGGCCCGTTGGCCAGCACCATGACGGTGGGACCGGCACCGGAAATGAAGGCTGCGAAGCCGTCGGCGCGCAGCTGCGCCACGAGCGCGGCACTGTCGGGCATGGCGTCCGCCCTGTAGTCCTGGTGCAGGTAGTCGCGCGTGCCGGCGAGCAGCAGTTCCGGAGCGGCGGCCAGGGCATGCATCAGCAGCGCGGCCCGTCCCGAGTTCGCTGCGGCGTCGGCGTGCGGCACGGAGGCGGGCAGCATGCCGCGGGCGCGCTCGGTTTTGAGCTCAACGTCCGGAATGGCCACCACGGGAATGACGAGTTCCGACGGCACGAGCCGGGCACTGGCAAACTGCCCCGCTTCCTCCCAGGAAATGGCCACGGCACCAAAAATGGCCGGGGCAACATTGTCCGGGTGCCCCTCCAGCTCGGAGGCGAGCTGGAGCACCCAGCCGCTGTCCTGCCGGTCCTCCGGCGCCACGAGGGCGTTGGCAGCCATGATGGCTGCCACGATGGCGGAGGCCGACGAGCCCAGGCCCCGGCCGTGCGGGAGGACATTGTCCGCGGTGATCCGCAGCCCCACGCGGCCGTAGCCCAGGCGCGCCCAGGCGAGGTCCATGGTCTTGACCACCAGGTGGCTGGCATCGCGGGGCAGCTCTGCCACCCCTTCGCCGCTGAGGTCGAACTCGAGTTGGGGTTCGTCCAGCACCGTGACCGCCAAGGTGTCGTACAACGACACCGCCAGGCCCAGCGAGTCAAACCCGGGGCCGAGGTTGGCACTGGTGCCGGGGACCCGCACAGTGGCGGTGGCCCCGGCGGTCAGTGATTTCAGAAGCGGTGCAGTCATGGTGGACCCTGTCATGAGCGTGTGGTGCTAGTCCGTCAAGCCGAGCGCGTTGGCGACCGTGACGACGTCGAACGGCACGGACTGGGGCTGGGCCGAGCTGCCGTCGGCGTTCTTCAACGCCCAGTCGGGGTCCTTCAGGCCGTGGCCGGTGACGGTGATGACGATCGTCTTGCCGGTAGGAACTTCTCCGGCCGCATGCTTCTTGATGATGCCGGCGACGCCTGCTGCGGAACCGGGCTCCACGAAGACGCCTTCCTTGGCCGAGAGCCAGCGGTGGGCGGCGAGAATTTCCTCGTCGGTGACGGCCTCGATGACGCCGCCGGATTCGTCGCGGGCGGCAATTGCCATGTCCCAGGATGCCGGGTTGCCGATGCGGATGGCCGTGGCGATGGTGTCGGGCTCGGTGATGGGGTGGCCTGCGACGAACGGGGCGGCGCCTGCAGCCTGGAAGCCCCACATGATGGGCGTGTGCGTGGAGACGGCAGGCAGCGTGCCGTTTTCGGCGGACTCGTACGGTACGCAGTATTCCTTGTACCCGCGCCAGTAGGCGCTGATGTTGCCGGCGTTGCCTACGGGCAGCACGTGGTAGTCGGGGGCGTCGCCCAGGGCGTCGACAACCTCAAAGGCTCCGGTCTTCTGGCCCTCGATGCGGGCAGGGTTGACCGAGTTGACCAGGAACACCGGGTAGGAGTCGGCCAGCTTGCGGGCCACGTCCAGGCAGTTGTCGAAATTGCCGTCGACCTGCAGGATCGTGGCGCCGTGGGCCACTGCCTGGCTGAGCTTGCCCATGGAGATCTTGCCTTCCGGCACCAGGACAGCGCACGTCAGGCCGGCGGCCTTGGCGTAGGCAGCCGCCGAGGCGGAGGTGTTGCCTGTGGAGGCGCACACCACGGCCTTGGCCCCGGCTGCAACGGCAGCCGTCATGGCCATGGTCATGCCGCGGTCCTTGAACGATCCGGTGGGGTTCATGCCCTCCACCTTCAGGTACACCGTGGAGCCGGTCAGCTCGGACAGCGCCCGGGCGTGCACCAGCGGAGTGCCGCCTTCGCCCAGGGTGATGATTTTCGTATCTGCCGTTACGGGCAAACGCTCTGCATATTCGCGGACAACCCCGCGCCACTGGTGAGCCATCAGACTCCCTCCACCCTCAAGACACTTGTAATTGAATTTATGATGTCAAGACCGTTGATGGCCTCAACCGTTGCCGCAAGCGCAGCCTCGCCGGCACGGTGCGTGACGAAACGCAGTTCCGCGGAGCCGGGGCCCGCAGCTTCCCCGGGTTCGCGGTGCACCGTCTGGCGCATCGTCTCAATCGAGACGCCGTTTTCGGCAAACAAAGCAGCAATCTTTGACAGCACGCCGGGCTGGTCAGCCGCGTCCATGCCGATGTAGTAGCGCGTGGCCACTGCGTCGATGGGCAGCACCGGCAGCACCTCAATGGTGGAATCGGTGCGGCCCGGGCCTCCCAAGACCAGGCGGCGGGCTGCCGAGACAACGTCGCCCATGATGGCCGAGGCCGTGGGGGCCCCGCCGGCGCCGCGACCGTAGAACATGAGCTCGCCGGCATTCTCGGCTTCAACGAACACGGCGTTGAACGCACCTCGCACGGCGCCCAGCGGGTGCTCGCGGGGAATCAGGGTGGGGTGCACGCGCACGCTCACGCCCGAGGCGGGGCGGCCGGCGTCGTCCGTCCCGCCCTTGGAAGGAGTGGAAATCTTCTCGGCGATGGCAAGGAGCTTGATGACATAGCCGGCCTCCTTGGCGGAGGCAATGTCGCCGGCGGTGACGCCGGTGATGCCCTCGCAGTGCACATCCTCCAGCGCAAAGCGCGTGTGGAAGGCGAGGGAGGCGAGGATGGCGCCCTTCGCAGCGGCGTCGTGGCCCTCGATGTCCGCAGTGGGGTCCGCCTCGGCGTAGCCCAGCCGGGTGGCCTCGGCCAGGGCGTCGGAGAATTCGGCGCCGGTGGAGTCCATGGCGTCGAGGATGAAGTTGGTGGTGCCGTTGACGATGCCCATGACGCGGGTGATCTTGTCCCCGGCCAGCGAGTCAGTGATGGGGCGCAGGATGGGGATGGCCCCGGCCACGGCGGCCTCGTAGGAGAGCTGGACGCCGGCGGCGTCGGCCTTCTCGTAGAGTGCCGGGCCGTCAACAGCCAGCAGGGCCTTGTTGCCCGTGACCACGGTTGCGCCGTGCTCGATGGCTTCCAGGATCAGCGTCTTGGCCGGTTCGAGGCCGCCCATCAGCTCAATCACAATGTCGGCATCGCGCACCAGCGCCGAGGCATCCGTGGTGTAAAGCTCCCGCGGCAGCTCCACCTCGCGGGGCGCATCCACGTTGCGCACGGCAATGCCAACCAGCTCCAACCGGGCTCCCGTGCGGGCGGCCAGGGTTTCGGCGTCGTCGAGCAGGACGCGGGCAACCTGCGAGCCCACGTTGCCGGCGCCAAGCAGCGCCACTTTCAAGGTCTTGGTGGCGGACACGTCGGTGTCCACGGTGTTGCGCTCTGTCAAAGGTCTCTAGGCCCCTAAATCGCGTGCCAGCAAATCGTCTTCTGTTTCGCCCCGCACAATCAAGCGTGCGGCGCCGTTTGAGACGGCGACAACGGGCGGACGGGGCACGTAGTTGTAGTTGCTGGCCAGTGCCCAGCAGTACGCGCCCGTTCCGGGGACTGCAAGCAAATCCCCGGCCGCCACGTCATTGGGCAGATATACATCTCTAACAACAATGTCCCCACTCTCGCAATGTTTGCCCACCACTCGGGACAAAGCGGGAGCCTCTTGGGAGCTGCGATTGGCCACTACTGCCGAGTAATCGGCCTCGTACAGCACCGGGCGGGCGTTGTCGCTCATGCCGCCGTCGACCGACACATACCGACGCGGTGCCGTCACACCTTCCTGGCCGTCAACCTCAACCTGAACGGTTTTCCGGGTTCCGGTCTCATACAGCGTGAACGTGGTGCTGCCAACGATCGCGCGTCCAGGCTCGATCGAGATGCGCGGGGCGCTCATGCCCAACTCTTCACACGTTTCGCGGACGACGGCGGCCATCGCCGCAGCGACCTCGGCAGCCGGGCGCGGGGTGTCGACAGACGTGTAAGCGATGCCGTAGCCACCACCCAGGTCCAGCTCCGGCAAGGTGATGCCGTAGCTTTCCTGGATCTTGTGGGTGAAGGCCAGCAATTTGCGGGCTGCGATCTCAAAGCCCTCGGCTTCAAAGATCTGCGAGCCGATATGCGCGTGGAAGCCCAGGAAGTTAATGCTCGCGGTTTCCGTGGCCAGCTTGGCAGCCGCTTCCGCGGCGCTCATGCCGGGCGCCTCGGGATCCTCTGCGATGAAGGAAAGGCCGAACTTCTGGTCCTCGTGCGCCGTGGCGATCGACTCATGGGTGTGGGCGTGCACGCCGGGGGTCAGCCGCAACATGACATTGGCCTGCTCACCGCGTGCTGCAGCGATGTCACCCACGCGCTTGAGCTCATCGAGGCTGTCCACCACAATCCGGCCCAGCCCCATGTCAAGCGCCCGATTAATCTCGGCCGCCGACTTGTTGTTGCCGTGCAGGCCCAGGTTTTCACCCTTCAGCCCGGCACGCCTGGCCACTGCCAATTCGCCGCCCGAGCAGGTGTCGAGGCGCAATCCTTCCGAGTCAACCCAGCGGGCCACCTCGGTCGACAAAAACGCCTTGCCTGCGTAGTACACGTCCACACCGCCGCAAATGTCCTTGAAGGCTGCGTCAAAGGCGTCCTTGAAGGTGCGGGCCCGGAGCCGGAAATCGTCCTCGCTCATGACGAACAGCGGCGTGCCAAACTGAGCCTTTAGCTCGCTGACTGGAACACCGCTGATGGTGAGCTCGCCGCTGAGTGAGCGTTCGACGTCGTGCGCCCACATGGCAGGCACAATCTCATTGACGTCTCCGGCGGCAGGCAGCCATTCGGGAGCCAGCTCGGCGCCGGCAACGTGTACGTGGTTCATCGATTACATCCGTTCCGGAGCGGAGACACCCAGCAGGGACAGGCCGTTCGCCAGGACCTGGCCCACGGCGTCGTTGAGCCAGAGACGCGTGCGGTTGGTGTCCGTGACGGCTTCCTCGCCCATGGGGGTCACACGGCAGGCGTCGTACCAGCGATGGTAGGCGCCGGCGATGACTTCCAGGTGGCGGGCCACGCGGTGCGGCTCGCGGAATCCGGCAGCCTGGGTCAGCACGCCGGGGTACTGGCCCAGCACCGCGAGGAGCTCGGATTCGGTGGCGTGGTTCAGGGTTGCGGCGTCGAAGGCGGAACGCTCGACGCCGGCGGCGGCCGCGTTGCGGGCCACGGCGCAGGTGCGGGCGTGGGCGTACTGGACGTAGAACACGGGGTTCTCGTTGGACTTCTTGGTCAGCACGTCCAGGTCGATGTCAATGTTGGAGTCGGAAGAGAAACGGGCCAGGGAGTAGCGGGCGGCGTCCGTGCCGACAACCTCCACAAGGTCCTCCATGGTGACCACGGTGCCGGCGCGCTTGGACATGCGCACGGGCTTGCCGTCCTGGACCAGGTTGACCATCTGGCCGATGAGGACCTCGACGCGGTCGGCGTCGTCGCCCATGGCGGCCGCGGCGGCCTTCAGCCGGGCCACGTAGCCGTGGTGGTCGGCGCCGAGCATGTAGATGCACAGGTCAAAGCCGCGGTCGCGCTTGTTCTTGAAGTAGGCGATGTCACCGGCAATGTAGGCGGCATGCCCGTCGCTCTTGATGACGACGCGGTCCTTGTCGTCGCCGTAGTCGGTGGAGTTCAGCCACCAGGCGCCGTCCTTCAAGTACATGTTGCCGGAGCCCTTGAGCTGCTCAAGGAGTTTCTCCACTGCGCCGTCCTCAAAGAGGGAGTTCTCGTGGAAGTAGACGTCGAAGTCCACGCCGAACTCGTGCAGCGAGGCGCGGATGGCGGCAAACATGAGCTCCACGCCCTGGGCGCGGAACTCTTCCTGCGGGTCCGCTGATTCGAGGATGCCGGGGTTGTTCGCCATAACCTCGTTGGCGATGTCCTCGATGTAGGCTCCGCCGTATCCGTCTTCCGGAGCGGGCTCGCCCTTGGCGCTGGCGAGGAGTGAGCGGGCGAACTTGTCGATCTGGTTGCCGTGGTCGTTGAAGTAGTACTCGCGGGTGACATCGGCGCCCTGGGACTGGAAGATGCGGGCCAGGGAGTCGCCCACGGCGGCCCAGCGGGTGCCACCGAGGTGGATGGGGCCCGTGGGGTTGGCGGAGACGAATTCCAGGTTGATCTTGGTGCCGGCCATTTGGGTGTTGCTGCCGTAGCTTGCGCCGGACTCTACGATGACCTTGGCCAGTTCACCGGCGGCAGCGGCGTCAACGGTGATGTTCAGGAAGCCGGGGCCGGCGATGTCCACCTTGGAAACGCCGGGGATCTCACCCAGGCGAGTCTGCAGCACCTCGGCGATCTTGCGCGGCGGCACACCGGCCGGCTTGGCCAGCTGCAGGGCGATGTTGGTGGCCCAGTCTCCGTGCTCGCGGCTCTTGGGGCGCTCCACCCGCACTTCCGTGGGCAGTGCCTCGGCGGGGACGGTGAGATCACCGGCGTCGACGGCATCTTTGAGGCAGGTGGCAATGGCGGCAGAAAGTTCTTCAGGAGTCACGCCTCTAAGTGTACGGTTCAGGCCGCACCCTCCCCCAATCCGTACACTGACCGCCCACCATGCGGCCGCCAGCCGGGACACCCCTTTCCCGCCTCGCGGTTCCCGCCCGGCGCACTCCTCGAGATCGATACCGCAGTTGTTGGGCGAGGAAAGCGCTGTCCGGTCCAACAACTGCGTTATCGAAATTTGCAGGCGTGTTGGAAAACGGCCCATCGCCTGCAGGGGCGTTGGGAGGGCAGGTCAGGCTGCCGGGCGCGGGGCGAAATCGTCCTCAAGCATCTTGGGTCGGCAGATGATCCACGCGCCTGCGCCGAGAAGTGCCAGCGCGGCAAACAGGAACAGGAACGGCACGGTCCACGAGCCGGTCCACTGGCGGAGCAGGCCAAAGAACAGCGGGCCCGTGCAGGCCAGCGTGTATCCCATCCCCTGGCTGAATCCCGACAGGGCGCCCGCCCCCAGCTGGGTGCGCGTGCGGTGGTTGATCAGCAGCAGCGACAGCGGGAAAGTGCCCGGGCCCAGCCCCGCCAGGGACACCCACAGCCACGTACCCTCGGCCGGGGACAGGAGCAGGCCCAGGTAGCCGGCAACAAAGCAGCCCAGCATGACCAAGACGGCCGGGAACGGGTTGCGCATCTTGGCCGCCAAGAGCGGGATGCCCAGGCTCAGCGGCAGGCCGAGTGCGGCAAAAAGTGCCAGCATGGATCCGGCATGGGCGCGGTCGAGCCCGGCCTCTGTCAGGATTTCCGGCAGCCAGGCAAAGAGTGCATAGGTGTTCAGCGAGGTGCAGCCAAACATGAAGGTCAGGCCCCAGGCCGTTGGCGACTTCCACAGGTTCATCTTCGGAGCCGGGGCGGCCGGAGTGACTGCCACCTGCAGTGGCGGATCCCCTGCGGCAGCAGCCTGCCCGGCCACAGCGGCAGGATTGCCGGGCGCGGCGGCGGGGTCCGCCGTCGTGCGCTGGGAGAAGAGCGCCACAAGCCAGGGAATCAGCGCCAGGGTGCTCAGGCCCGCCCATGAGGCGAGGGAGAACTGCCAACTGGTGGCGTCGGCGACGGGGACGGCAAGTTGCGCGGGCAGGGCCGTGCCGACGGAGATGGCGGTGACGTAGAGGGCCGTCATGAGGCCGATCTTGCCGGGGAAGTACTTTTTCACCAGCGGCGGCAAGAGGACGTTGCCGGCTCCGAGCCCGCCAAAGGCAATCACGGAGAACACGAGGAACAGCAGCGTGTTGGGCGCCAGGACGCGGGCAACCTGCCCAACAATCCCGACCAGGACGGCGACGGCAATGAGCTTGTCCAGCGAGGCCCAGCGGATGACGTACGGCGTCAGGAAACCAAACAGGCCAAAGGCCGCCGTGGGGAGCATGCCCAGGATGCCGATGGTGGCGGCGGTGAGCGGGAGGTCGTTGTTGATGGTGGAGATCAGCGGCGGTACCACGGTCACGGCGGCGCGCAGCGTCAGTGCCGTAAGAATGATGGCAAGTGCAAAAAGCCACGCCTTTTGATGCATTTTCACGCCCATGAGATCACCATTGCCCCAACAATACCGGTGGTTTGCGCGGCCGGGGCATAGCGGCGGCGTGGCGCGCGGGCGGGCGCCACGTCCCGGTTTCATTGCAGGCCCTGCACCTGCTAAGCTCTTTCTCGTTCCCTTAGGCAGCCGCGGTTGCCGCGCCTTCGTAGCTCAGGGGATAGAGCGTCCGCCTCCGGAGCGGAAGGTCGTAGGTTCGAATCCTATCGAGGGCACTTTTGAAGGTGGCCGGTTGTGCGAATTCAGTTCGCGCAACCGGCCATTTTTTGTTTTTTGCTGATGTCGTTCGCGCTGGGCTCACTAAGAGGTATTGCCAGCATCGAAAACCACCGACGTCTGACGCACACCAGCCGAGTTTGGAGTGACTGACGGGGCGGCCAATACACTCCGTTCAATTGCGTCCGGGGTGCCAGCAAGCGAACTCCTGCCCGGTGGAGGAGGATGGCCAATGAGTGGACGGTTCAACTCTGGCCAATGGTGCCAGATTTCTCCCGTGGAGTTGTCGTGGATTTATCGATCCCCGTTTCCACCGAAGGGCCCCTGGCCGGGTCCATTGACCATGCCGGAGTAGCCGCGTCCCTGGCGGTGCGCCTTCCTGGAACTCCGTTTCTCAATTTGCGCATGAGAATCATTATCAATAAGGTTTCGTCATGTGACCATCAATACAAAGCAGCCTCCGTCCAAGACGCGACGCCAGGGCAATGACAATTCCGGCGGCACCCGTCGCCGCCTGGGCCGGCACACCACTTTGATTTCCATGATCCTCATCGGGTCGATCGTCGTGCTGATCGTCCTCTCGGGCGCCGTCGGATCGGTGCAGGTGAGTCCCCTGCAGGCCGCGCAGATCGTGGCAGGGCACCTAGTGCCAGGAATGCCGTGGATGTCGGACGGTACGCTGACGCCGTTGCAGGACCAGGCGGTCTGGCAGTTTCGGTTGCCACGGACCCTGCTGGCGGCGCTCGCAGGCGCCGGGCTGGCGCTCGCGGGCGCATTGATGCAGGTCACGGTGCGCAATCCACTGGCCGAGCCCTACATCCTCGGCGTGTCCTCGGGGGCGAGCGTCGGCGCGGTTCTTGTGATCGTTTTCGGTTCGGCCGCGCTCGGCGGACTGCCCATGAACGTGGCCGCCTTTGCGGGAGCGTTGGCGGCGTGCGCGTGCGTATGGTCGCTGGCCCGCAAGAACGGTTCACTGTCACCAACTCGGATGATCCTTGCCGGGGTGGCGCTGGGCACGCTCCTGAGCGCGGTGACAAGCTATTTGACCATCTCCACAAACGCCCAAAACGTCGTCAGCGTACTTTTCTTTCTTCTGGGCAGCGTGTCCGCGGCGACGATGTCAAGCCTGATCGGCCCGGCCATCGCCTTGCTGGCCGCCTGCATGATCGCGGCAGTTCTTGCACGCTCGCTGAACGCCCTCATGACCGGGGATGAATCGGCCGTCTCGCTGGGAATCAACGCTTCGCGGCTGCGTGGCCTGCTGCTGGTGGTGGCCTCCCTGCTAACGGGAACTGTGGTGTCAGTCGCCGGCGGGATCGGGTTTGTTGGCCTGGTCGTCCCGCATATCGCGCGGATCGCGGTCGGGGCGGACCACCGCAGACTGCTGCCGGTGGCGGTGCTTGGCGGAGCCGTCTTCCTGATGCTGGCAGATTTGCTGGCGCGCACGGTCGCGGCACCGACAGAGATTCCCTTGGGCATTCTCACCGCGTTCGTGGGTGCTCCGTTTTTCTTGTGGTTGATGCGGCGTGGCGGTGCGGAGCGCGCGGGGCTCGGGCGATGAGGGTCGAGTTCGACGGCGTGACCGTCGCCCTCGGGGGCCGGAACGTGGTGCAGCAGGCGTCCCTTGCTGTGGAGCCGGGAGAGGTTGTCGGCCTGCTCGGGCCCAACGGCAGCGGCAAGTCTTCGCTGCTGCGCACGCTCTACCGTGCGGTGAAGCCTCGCGAGGGCACGGTGCGCCTGGACGGGCAGGATGTGCAGCGTCTCACCGGCAGGCAGGCGGCACGCGCGGTTGCGGTGATGCTCCAGGACTCGCCGACCGACTTCGACCTGAGTGTCGAGGAGACGGTGCTGCTGGGCCGTGCTCCCCACCATGCTTCTTTCGGACGGGACACACCGGATGACCTGCGCATCGTGGACGAGGCGATGCGGCGAACGGAAGTCACCGATCTCCGCGACCGCATGGTCGCCACCCTCTCCGGTGGCCAGCGCCAGCGGGTCATGCTTGCCCGTGCCCTCGCCCAAGAGAGCCCGGTGCTGGTGCTCGATGAGCCGAGCAACCACCTCGACATCAGCCACCAGCACGAGTTGATGAGCACGGTGCGCAGCCTTGGCCGCACCGTGATCGCCGCCCTGCACGACCTGAACCTTGCCACCCAGTACTGCGACCACGTCGTTGTGCTGGCCGAGGGCGGGATTGTCGCGGCCGGGGCACCCGCACAGGTGTTCACTCCGGAGTTGATCCGCACCACCTTCGGCGTTGATGTCCGAATCCTCGGCGACAGCCAGTATCCCGTTTTCGCCTTCCATCGTCTCGCCGCTTCCGCCCGCGGCGTTGATTTCACCCCTTCAGCTTCCCCCAAAGAAAGCAGCGTCAACGCATGAGAACCGTCCCTCGAATTCCCGCCCGCGCCACCCTCGCCGCCCTTGCCGCTAGTGCGTTCCTGCTCACCGGATGCGGGTCTTCCGTGGCCCCGGTTTCGAAGCAAGGCGCCACATCCAAGGCGGTCACGATCCAGAACTGCGGCCGGGAGGTCGTCGTCGACGGCATCCCTGAAGCAGCAGTCGGGATGCACCCTGCGCAGACCGAGCTCCTGCTGCGGCTCGGTCTGGCGGATCGTTTGGCCGGGCAGGCGCAGGCGGCCGCACAGGCGCTCCCGGATGACATCCTGCCGCTGGCAGCGAACGTCCCTGTGATTGGGGATGTGATGCCACCCAATCGTGAAGACCTGTTGTCGGTCGGCCCGGACTTCGTCTATTCGCCCACCACCTATGAGTTCACCGCGGAGCAGGGTTTCGCGAGCATTGAGCAGATCGAGCAGGCCGGTTCCGCCGTGTACGTCGCGGTCGGCGGGTGCCAGGACCGACGCATGAGCGGTACTGTCACGGATCTTTTCACCGACCTGGCAAACCTGGGCGAGATCTTTGACGTTGAGGATGCCGCGGCTTCCCTGATCGACGAGGGGCAGTCCGATCTGGACGCGGTTGCCGCCGCCGTTGCAGGGGTGGACACTCTGCGCGTTGCCCAGGTTTACGTCGACGGGACCACGCTGCAGGGCCTCGGCGCAGGAATCGAGTACGACATCCTCCGCTCTGCCGGGGCTGAGAACATTTACACACCCGAGCAGCGGGCATTCGCGGAATTCTTCGCCGCGACGATCACACCGGAATCGCTCGCAGCGGAGGAACCGGACGCCCTGGTGTTCTCGGTGTACGACGAGGCACACGAGGCCGCAACCCGTGCATACCTCACAGCCACCTTCCCGGACATGCCCGCGGTGCGCGAGGGCAGGCTGATCGCCGTCTCCAGCGCCGACATGTTCCCCGGCACTCTCGGCAACGTCCGGGCCGTGCGGCACATTGCCGAACAGCTCTACCCGGACGCTTTCTAGCCGGTGATCCATCGACGTCTCCTGCAACTGGCCGGCGCGGTCCCGTCCGCCATCCTTGCCCTGGCCTTGGTCAGGATCGCGATCTCCGTGTTGCACCTGATCTTCGCGATCACGGCTGCATCGGCGATCGCCTCCCTGGCGCACGTAAGCGGTGAGCCGTTGCCGGCGCTGGCATTGCTGATGGCGGTGACGCTGGTGCGCGGAGCGGCGATCTGGCTGCACGAACCTCTCGCGGCCCGGATCGGCGCCTCCGTGCGGGTCCGGCTGCGCCGGCGCCTGCTCGACCGGCTCTCCGCGGTGCCCGCCGCCGAACGGGATTCCGGGGAGACCGCGGCGACGGTGATCGACGCGGTCGAGGGACTGGACGCCTATTACACCCGCTATTTGCCGCAATTGCTCGTCGTGTTGGTTGTCCCGGCCGCCGTGGTGTCCCTGACCTGGAGCTACTCCGCAACCGCCGGTTTGGCACTCGCTGTCGCAGCAATGGTTGCGGTGATCGCACCTCGGGCGTGGGACGCCCTTCTGCTTCGGAATGGCAGGGCCCGCTGGCAACGGTTCGCCCGCTTGTCCTCGGACTACATCGAAGCGCTGCAGAACATCCCGCTGGTGCGTAGTTTCGGGGCGGGCGGGCGCACCGCTGCGCGGCTCTCCGCCGACGCCGAAGGGTTGCGCCAATCGACGATGGCCCAACTGCGGTTGTCGCTGGTCGAAACCGTGGTGAGCGCCCTCGCCATGCACCTGGGCATCATCCTCGCCGTCGCCGCTGCACTGGCGGCGGTGATCGGCGGCAACGCGGAGGCTGCCGCCGCGATTACGGTGCTGCTGCTGGCACGGGAGTGCTTCCGCCCCATACAGGACTTGGGTGCGAACTGGCACGCCGGATACCTCGGCCTGACCGCCGTGGACGGTCTAGACCGTCTCCTCTCCCTCCGTCCGGCGGTCGCCGACACCGGCACGCATGTGACACCGGCCCCGCACGGGACGGTCGACCTGGCAGGCGTAGCCTACTGCTACCCGGGGACAGGCAACGGGCTCCACGGACTCAGCCTGCGCATCGCTGCCGGCGAGACCGTTGCCATCATCGGGCCATCCGGTTCTGGCAAGAGCACTCTCGCCCGTCTGCTCGAGCGCGAAGCCGACCCCGCGGCCGGCGTCATCCACATCGACGGCATCGAGCTGGGCGGGTACACCCGTGAGGCACGTAGCCGCAGTATCGTGGTCGTGCCGCAGGACCCCGTGTTGTTTGCCTGGCCCGTCCGCGACAACCTCCGCCTGTATCGGCCCGATGCAAGTGACGCCGACATCGAACACGTCGCCAGGACCGCCGGCATCCACCACGTGATCTGTGCGCTCCCCGAGGGGTACGCAACCGTGCTCGCGGAGAACGGTGAACAGCTTTCCGGCGGGCAGCGCCAGCGCCTCGCCATCGCCCGTGCCCTCCTCTCGTCCGCCCCGGTGCTTGTGTTCGACGAAGTCACCTCTGCCTTGGACGCGAACACCGAGCGCCACGTCATGGACGCCATCGCCGCCACCGCCGCTGGACGCACCCTGATCCTCATCGCACACCGGGAGAGCGCCTGCGTCCACGCGACCCGGTGGATCGCGCTCGACGGCGGACGTGTCGCCGCCACCGGCGACGGGCCACCGTCCGCCTTGGCCCTCACCACCGGAGAGACCCTGTGAAATCGATCCTGCGACTGCTGCCGGTGATCGCGACGCGACGCGGCCTGTTCATCGAGACCGTGCTGTGGAGTGTCTTCACCCAGGCCGCCGTGCTGGCGATCGCCCTCGGCCTGGCCTACTCCGTGGGGCGCGTGCTCGCGGGCGAGCCCGTCCTGCCCGCCTTGCCGGTCCTGGTGTTGTCCGGCCTCGGCGTGCTCGCATCCATGGCGGCATGGCGGGAATCCTGGGTCTCCCACGACCTCGCGTATCGGATCATCGGTGACCTCCGCAGCAGCGTCTTCGATGCCCTGCGACGGGCCTTGCCGGCACGTACCCGTCATCGACGCAGCGGAGACCTCGCCTCCACCGTCGTGGCCGACATCGAGACCCTCGAGTGGCTGTACGCGCACACCCTTGCACAGTCCCTGAGCGCCGGGCTCATCCTCTCGGCGAGCATTGCCGTGTCCATTTCGCTGAGCCCGCTCCTGCTGCTCGTGTGGGTTCCGCTCCTCCTCATTGGCATCATCGTGCCCCTCATCACCGCGCGACGCGCCCGCCTCGACGGCGCCCGACTCGCCGCGGGCGCAGCCACACTTCGCGCAGAATTGCTGGACACCATGCGGGGACTGCGCGAACTCACCGGCGCGAACGCACTCGAAGCCCAGCTGGACCGGCTTTCCGATGACACCCGCAGCCTGGCTCACATCCAGGGGCGGGAAGCATCACGCCTCGGAATCGAACGGGGCATCGCCGACCTCACCCTCGCCCTCGCAGCCCTTGGCGCAATCCTCATCGTGCGGCTCGACCAAAGCGGGATCGCGCCCGCCGATATTCCACTCGCCGTCACCGTCTCTGTTGCCGGGCTCGGACCGGCTGCCCAAATCGCCGACCTGCTGCGCAATGCCGGCACCCTCCGCGCGGCAGCGGAACGGATAACGGACCTCCTCGGCTGGCCTCCGGCAACCGGGCGCACTTCCGGTGGGCAGGCTTCACGGAAACCGGAGGCGGGCCTCGTCTTCGACCAGGTCTCCTTCGCCTACCACGAGAAAAGCGCCGTGCTCGATGGGCTGAGCCTGCACATCCGCCCCGGCGAGATCGTCGCCCTCACCGGCCCTTCAGGCGCAGGCAAGACCACTGCCGCGAGGCTCGCACTGCGTCTGTGGGACCCCGACGCCGGCAGCGTCCGCATCGACGGCATGGACCTGCGTCAGATGCCTGATGACACCCTCCGTGCCTTGATCGCCGTAGTCCCCCAATCATCGCCGTTGCTGCGCGGAACGGTACGTTCAAACATCGTCCTCGGCGACCCGGAAGCGCCCGAGGACATGATCCGGAGCGCGGCACAGGCTGCAGGGCTGCTCCATCGTGCCAACGGCCTGCCGCTCGGCCTGGACACCCCGGTCGGCGAGCACGGTGCCGGCCTGTCCGGTGGGCAGCGCGCACGCGTCGCCATCGCCCGAGCCCTCCTGCGCAACCCGCGAGTCCTCGTCCTCGACGAGGCCACCGCCTCCCTTGACCCCGACGCCGATGCTGCGATCATAGACATCCTGAACAGCTCCAGCGACCGTGCCACCCTTCTCATCGCGCACCGCCCCGCGACCATCGCGGCCGCAGATCGAAACGTCTCGCTGCCCACGCCATGAATGATGAATTCAATGCGGGGATTGTTGCACCGGCATGCTTTCCGGGGGTTGCGGACGGCCCCGGCGATTCACCCAATGGATGCGGTCCTCCGTGGCGGTGCCCACCCCGCAAGCGGGGCGGGCACCGGGCCTAATCGATGGAGCGGCGCAGGAACTTCCGCGGCGGGCGGCCAACAACATACGCCGTCAACAACCCGGCTGCCAGTACCGAAAGAACCAGCGCGCCCTGAACACCCCACAACGGCACCGTCTCCAGCCAGGCCCCGCCTCCGGTGGCTGCGCCCACCCGCCGGTTCCAAGCCACAAGATAGCTGCCGAGCCCCAGTCCTGCGAGCGTGCCCAGCGGCACGCTGGCCCCAAGCACGACGGCGGCCTGGACCAGAGTGAAGCGGCGCAGGAACGCCGGCGTTGCGCCCACTGCGTGCATGGTGGCGGCGTCACGCACCGACTGGGTCCGTGCCAACAAGATGGATATGGTGGCGGCGGCAACAGCCAACGCCGCAAGCAGTCCCAGCGGCAGCAGCATCCCCATGTCACCCCACGGGTATGGGAACTGTGGCAGCCCCACCATCACCAAGTTGCTGTCCTTCGTGAGCAATTCGCGCACCTGTGCCATTTCCGCAGGGGTGGTTCCGTCGGCGGCAACCACGTATTCACCGACGTACTCCGGTTCGTGGATGCCCAGGGCGGCGGCCGTTGCCGGGGAGACCGTCAGCTGTGGCGCAAAGCCGCGGATGAATGCGCCGGGCACGACAACGATGTCCTGGGCATTTTTTGCGTCGGGAAGGTGGTCCGTGGAGCGGGCAATCCGCACGGTGCCTTCCGTCGACAGCTTGGCCGCATTGTTGACGACGGCGCCGCCCGCCTCCAGCACCTTGGCGGCGGCTTCCGCCCCCGGCAGCCCGGAGGAACGCAGCGCATCGGGCCCCATGATGTAGCTGTCGGTGCCGCCCCACCATGCCACGGCCAGCCCTGGGTGATGGGCCAGGCTGTAGTCCACACAGTTGAGCGGTGCGCCATGCACCACCGACGATGCCGCATCCGGCTCCAGTCCTTCCGGACACGTGCGGTTCTCCGGCGTCAGCGCGCCGAGGAAGAGTTGTCCGTCGCTGGGCACCGTGTAGATGGGGTGGTGCCCTGCCACGGGAAACTCCTCTCCCAGCTTCCTGATGGCATCCCCGAGGACAAAGCGGTCAAAGTCTGCGGAAACCGGGACATTTGCCCCCACGACGAATACATTGTTGGCCGCCATGGAGCCGTTTGCATCCTTCTCATTGGCGACCATGGAACCGATTCCCACGGCCAAAAAGCAAGCTGCCATGACCGACACCAGGATCCCGGCAGCGGCAGGCAGGAACCGGGAGCTGTGGTCCGCGGCGTCGCGCAGTGCCAGGCGGGGCAGCATGGGCACTTTGCTGGCGAGCTTGCCGCCCAGGCGGACCAGCCCCTTCATGCCCAATAGCAGCCCGGCAACCGCCAGCACCAGCCCGAACACCATAAACATGACCAGAGGGCCGCCGCCCGCACCGCGTCCGGAATGCTCTGCCGTGACAACAACGCTTGGCATGGGCAGGGCAAGCGACAGCACCCCGCACACCAGCCCGGCAAGCAACAGCAGCGGTCCGGCAAAGCCAGCCATTCGGCGTCGGCCATGGCTGGCAGGAGCCTTCCCGGGCACGGTGGGACGGTCCTTGAGCGCATCCACCGGCGCCATGCGCGCGGCCGTCCGGGCCGGCAGCCACGTGGCGACGATTCCCAGGGCTGCGGCCACGGCAACGCCCAGCGGCAGTATCCACCACGGGAACCGGGTGGGAGCGTCCGTGCCCGCGTTGCGGGCGATGATGCCGGCGGCCGAGCCGAGGGCCGCGCCGAGAACGCCTCCCGCCAGGCCCACCACCAATCCCTGGGCGGTGACAATCCTCTTCATGTCCGACGGCGTTGCCCCGGCCGCCGCTGCCAGGCCCAGCATGCGCCGGGACTGCTCCGTGGACACGGCAAAGGCCGGGGTGACTAGGAACAGCACGAGCAGGCCGCCCACCATTCCGGTCACGGCCACGGCGGCGATCCGGCCCAACACGGCTACGGCATTCACCGGGACCGGGTAGAGCTCGCCGGAGGCCGGGTAGTTTTCCAGCACGTGGCGGGAGACGGCGAAGGCCTGCAGCTTGTTGAGCTCCTTGGCCTGCGCCCAGGTCACGGGCTGATCACCCACCACCAGCCAGTGGCCGTCCACCCCGGCGGGGCTTGCCGTGGCCATGGTGGAGATCCAGCCGGCAAGGGCCCAGGCCTGTGATTCTTCGCTTTCAACAATGCCTGAAATCGCGTAGCCGCGCTGGGAGTCCTGCACGGCCTCGCCGATCCGGCCGTCCGTGCCCATCAACCCGTTGAACGGCGGCGCCACCCAAGAAATGACGTCGCCTGCCGCGATGCCGAGAGTGTCGGCCAGGGCGGAGGTCACCATCATTTCGTCGGTGCCGGAGGGGAGTCCACCGGAGGAAATGGCGGGCACGAGCAGCGACAGCGCCTCGGCGCCTGCTTCCTGCAGCGTGGCCGTGGTGATCATTGCCAGGTCCACGGATTCGATGGCGCCGGATCCTGCGGTGTTTTGCTCGCCGGGGCGCAGGTCGAGCCCCGTGGTGGCCAACAGTCTTGGTGAGTTCCAGAACTGCAGCAGGGAGTTTCCAGCCGGGAGAATACCGGACAGTTCCATCGCGCCGGCTGGGACTTGGCTGATGTCGTCCATCCACGGCCCCGGGGTTCCTTCGGGAATTTGCGGGAAGGGCGTGCCGGTCTGTGTCACCGCGGTGGCTGTGACGACGGCCTGCACGCCGTCTGGAATTCCGGCGATGGCCAAGTCCCGGGACGGCACGGCAGATTGCGTCAACACCGTGCCGCCCACCAGTGCCGCGATGGGCAGGGCGACCAGCAGCGTGGCGAGGATTGTCCGCGCACGGTGCCGGCCGGCGTCGTGCCTGGCAAGGCGGAGGACGGCCAGCCAGGGCCGCAGCCACTTCAGGAATGGTTGGTTGGGCCGGCCGGAGGCAGGTGCTGCCGCCAGGCGCTCCACCGTGTCCACGGCGCTCATGCGGTCCCCTGGGCCAGCAGTTCGGAGGCATCCGACGGGCCGGATTGGTCGATGATCCGTCCGTCGCGCAGGAACAGCGTCCTGTCCGTCCAGGCCGCGTAGCGGGCCTCGTGCGTGACCATCAGGACGGCGGCGCCGTTGTCCGCCTTCTCGCGCAGCAGGCGCAGGATGGCCGTGCCGGTGGCGGAGTCCAGGGCGCCCGTGGGCTCGTCGGCCAGCAGCAGGCGGCGCGGCCCCACTAGGGCACGGGCGATCGCCACCCGCTGGGCCTGTCCGCCGGACATGTCCTCGGGGCGGCGGTCTGCCAGCATGGCCACGCCGGTCTCCTCCAAACTGGCAAGGGCCGCCTGCCGGGCCTTCTTCCGCTGCCAGCCGTCCAGCTCTAGCGGGAAGGCCACGTTCTCTGCGGCCGTCAGTGCGGGCAGCAGGTTGAAGTCCTGAAAGACATACCCCACGCTTTGGCGGCGGATCACGGCTCGCCGGGCAATGCTGAGGCTTGCCAGGTCGGTCCCCTCCACCAGGACCTGGCCGCACGTGGGAATGTCCAGTCCGCCGGCAAGATGCAGCAGCGTTGACTTGCCCGAGCCGGACGGGCCCATGATGGCCACGAACTCGCCGGCGTTGATTCGCAGGTTGGCGTCTGCGAGCGCCTGGACGGCACGCTCCCCCTGGCCGTGGACACGGGAGGCGTTGCGGATTTCCAGCACGGGGCTGTTGGCGGCGTTCATCGCCGGCTCCTTGCCTTTGCAGTCTTGGCGGGGGTCGGGCCCTGTCTGTCAGCCTGCACTGGTGCAGTTGTACCAGCTGTCGCTGTCGCCTGCGCTCGCACGAGCGTTTCCTCAACGTCATCGAGCCAGCGCAGTTCCGCCTCGGTGGTAAAGATGTGGTTGTCCAGCACCAGCCGGACTGCGATGTCGGCCTGCTCAACGCCGCGCCGGGCCTTCGTGATGTCATGGAGCACCTGCAGGGTGGCCGATCGCTGTCGCTGGACCAGTGCGGCAACATCCACACCGGGCACGGTCACTGCGAGTGCCAGCTTGATGACCAGCTCGTCGCGGCCCGGGGTTTCCCTGGGCACCGGGCTCTGCCACCAGGCGTCAACCTCCGCCCGGCCGCCGGCAGTCAGCTTCCACGGCTCGGGCTCCCCTGCCTCGGCCAGCTCCTGCTCCACCAACCCGTCACGCTCGAGGCGCTGCAGTGTGGTGGAGACCTGGCCTATGTTCAGCGGCCAGGTCTCGCCGGTTGAGGCGTCAAAAGCCTTCCGCAGCTGGTACATGGTGGACGGCTTCCACGAAAGCAGTGCAAGCAGTGCGTGCTTGACGGACATGGTGGTTCTCCTCTGTCTGGCTGGATTCTGCGGCGCGACACTCAATAGTTACCCGGTAATGGTTACACAGTAACCTCTACGGGCCACTGATACAAAGACAAGGCAGAACGCGTCGTGGCGAAAGTTCGCCATCCCGTCCCCTCGAGGCTGCAGCCGACCAGCTCCCTCCTCGGCCCCTACCAGCTTTCACCCAATTTCCCGTGGCACCGTAGAAGTGATGACCTTGCTTCAGGAACAGCACACAGCACCCCGACGGGCCCGGCGGGGCACCCGGACGGCCACTTTCGTCGTCGTCTGTTCTCTGGGCATCACGTTATTGCTGCTGGGCCATGCGTGGCTGCCGGACGTGGCAGGGCTGGGCTTGATCGTGGATTCCGGGCTCATCTGGCTCGGCGCATTGGTCCCCCTCCTGGGGCTTGCAGCCATTGCCGCCCGGCGGAAATACCTGGCCACGGCCGTCATGGTCCCCGCCGTTGTGTGGGGACTGCTGTTCCTCCCAGGGATGGTCCCCCTTGCCTGGACCGCCCCGCCGGCGGCAGCCAATTCGATCACGCTGGTCAGCCAGAACCTGGAAGCCCAGTCCGGAACGGCCGCCGAGTCTGCGCGGGAGCTGGTGGACGCCGGCGCCCAAGTGGTTGCCCTGCAGGAGATCGACGGCGCATCTCAGCTGGCGGTCTATGCCGAACTCGACGCGCACTACGAGTTTTCCTACCGGATTGGCACGGTTGGCTTGTGGAGCAGCTTGCCCATCAGCAACGCCCAGCCCCAGGGCCTGGGACTGGGCTGGAACCGCGCCCTCTCCGCCGACCTCGAAACCCCCGCCGGCCCGGTCCGAATCTACGTGGTGCACGCAGCATCCGCGCGGCCTGCCGAGCACGCCGAGAGGGACACCATGCTGGCAAATCTTGCCCAGGCGGTGGCGGACGACCCCAGTGAACGCATCATCGCCGTGGGAGATTTCAACGCAGCCACCACGGACCGCAACTTCACCCCGCTCACCCATCAGCTGAGCGAGCCCAACAACGACGGCGGACTGGCCGGCTTTACCTGGCCTGTCTCGCCGTTTCCCGTGGCCCGCTTGGACCACCTGCTGCAGCGGGGCATGACCGCAACATCCAACGGGATGTTTCAGGCTGGAGCCAGCGACCACCTGGCGATCCGAACCACGCTGAACTTCTAGCTGCACCTTTGGCTGCAGCCGGGATGCGGCCCCGCCGGGCGCCAGTCCGGCTGCCGGCCCGCCCTTGACTTGCACCGGGCCATCCGAAAAGCTCAGACCACAAGACTCAACGCAGTGCCGCGATGAAAGGTCTCCATGGACAAGTCCGCCTTCCCTCAGTTTCCAGCCGATTTTGTGTGGGGTGTCTCCACTGCCGCCTACCAAATAGAGGGCTCAGTCGCCGACGGCGGCCGGGGCCCGTCCAGTTGGGACGCCTTCGTGGCCGAACCCGGCAGGGTCCTCAACGGCGACACGGGTGAGGTGGCCTGCGACCACTACCACCGCTATCCGGAAGACATCGGGCACATGAAGGAACTGGGCGTGGACGCCTACCGGTTCAGCTTCTCGTGGCCGCGCATCCAGCCGGGCGGCAGGGGTGCGGTCAACGCCGTCGGACTTGGCTTCTACGACAAGCTGGTGGACGGGCTGCTGGACGCCGGCATCACTCCCAGCCCCACGCTGTTTCACTGGGACACGCCTCTGGAATTGGAGCAGGCCGGCGGCTGGCTCAACCGGGACACCGCCGAACGCTTTGCCGAGTATGCGCAGATCGTCGGAGAACATTTTGCGGACAGGATTCCTCGTTGGATCACCATCAACGAGCCGGTGGTGCTGACCATGCTCGGCTACGGCGCCGGCATCCAGGCGCCCGGACTGTCCCTGGGTTTTGATGCCCTGCCCGCCGCCCACCACCTGCTGCTTGCCCACGGGCTGGGCGTGCAGGCGCTGCGCTCGGCCGGCGCTTCCAACATTGGCATCGCCAACAACCACGCCGCCACCTGGCCCGCCAGCGAGCACGAGGAAGACCTGCAGGCGGCCGGGCTCTACGACAACATTGCCAACTGGATCTTCGCCGACCCCATCCTCAAGGGCGCCTACCCGGAGGAGCTTGCCCCATTCCTGCCGCCGGTCCCCGACAGCGACCTGGACACCATCTCCACCCCGATCGACTGGTACGGCATCAACACCTACAACCCCACCCTGGTTGGTGCGCCCACCTCGGGCGAGGCCGCGCTGGTCGATGGCCACGAGCTCGATGATTCGCTGCCGTTCTCACTTCGTGAGCTTGAAGGTTATCCGCGCACGGACTTCAACTGGCCCGTGGTTCCGGAGGCCTTCACGGAACTGCTGCTGGGATTCAAGGAACGCTACGGCGAGGCGCTGCCGCCCATTTACATCACCGAGAACGGTGCCGCCATCAACGACGGCCCCGGCGACGACGGACGGGTGCGGGATGCGCGCAGGATCGAGTACACGGACGCGCACCTTCGCGCCTTGAAAACCGCCATGGATGCCGGGGTGGATGTGCGCGGATATTTCCATTGGTCGCTCATGGACAACTTTGAATGGGCCGCGGGGTATTCACAGCGCTTTGGGCTCATCCACATTGATTACGAGACGCAAAAGCGCACGCCCAAGGACTCCTACTATTGGTACCAGGAGCTGATCCGCAACACGAAGGAACTCGGCGGTTAGGCTTCCCCTTTCGGAGACCGGAGGCAGGGCGGCCGTCTCCCCGGCGGCACAGCAAACGGGCGACAACCCTTGATTGGCGGACGGCACAGCGGCAAGCTGGAGATGTCCCCAAACGAAAACTTTCACAAGGAAGAAGCCTCCGTCATGCCAACCCAGCGCCTGACCATCAACGAAATAGACCCGCAAGCCTTCCAACCCATGTACGCCCTGGAGAAGTACATCCACGGTGGCGAACTGGGCGAGGACCTGCTGGCCTTGGTGAAGATCCGCGCCTCCCAGATCAACGGCTGCGCCTACTGCCTGGACATGCACGCCCGGGAGGGCCGCGAGGCCGGCGTGGACAACCGCCGCATTGACGTCCTGGCCGGCTGGCGGGAAGCGGCAGAACTGTTCAGCCCCCGCGAACAGGCGGCCATCGCCCTGACCGAGGCTGTCACCCTGATCCACGACGGCGGTGTCCCCGATGAGATCTGGAACGACGCCGCAGCCCAGTTCCCCGGCAAGGAATTGCCCATGCTGTTGATGGCGATCTCCGCCATCAACGTCTGGAACCGGCTGGCCGTGTCCACGCACCAGGCGCTGCCCAACATGCCGGCCGAAGTGTAGCCGCAGCTCTCACCAACATGGCCGTGGGACTGTAGGGTGAAGCCATTGACTGACGCCAGCCCCAAGGAGCTCTCCATGCCCCAGCACGACGCCGGACCCTCCCAGGACGCAATCGCCACCACCTCTCTCGGTGCGGTCAAAGGATTGGTGAGTGACGGCGTCGAGCATTACTTGGGCATTCCCTACGCTGCCGCACCCGTTGGCCGCCGGCGTTTCGCCATGCCGGAACCCGCCCCGGCGTGGGACGGCATGCGCGATGCCACGGCGCCCGGTCCCACCGCACCCCAGAATCCCTATGCGGGTGCGATCGCACGGGTGCTGCCCACGGCCACCATCGCCGGAGATGACTTCCTCAACCTCAACATCGCGGCGCCGGCCTTGCGGGGACAGGGGCTGCGCCCGGTCATGGTCTGGTTCCACGGCGGTTCCCTGCAGCACGGGTCGAACGCCCTGGCCGGCTATCGCGGAGGCTCCTTTGCCAGGGACGGCATTGTGTATGTCGCCGTGAACTACCGGCTGGGCGCCGAAGGCTTCTCCGTCCTCGAGGGCGCACCGCTGAACCTCGGCCTGGCCGACCAGCTTGCCGCGTTGCGATGGATACAGCGGGAAATCACGGCGTTTGGCGGCGACCCGGGCCAGGTGACGTTGTTTGGCCAGTCCGCGGGAGGCAACACCGTGGCAGCCCTCCTGGCCCACCCCGACGCTGCAGCCTTGTTCAGCCGTGCCATCATCCAAAGCGGCCCCTTGACGGCCGATCCTGCTGGCAGGGCCGGGCGAATCACCAGGAAAATTGCCAAGGACCTGAAGATCCCAGCTACCAGGGAGGCCTTCGCCGCCCACACCCCCGACGAACTGCTCGCGGCACAGGCACGGGTAGCGGCCGCATCCACGCCGCTCACTGGCGGCCCCTCTTATGCCCTGGCCCTGGACGCAGCGCTTGTGCCGGCCATCCCCGCCGAGGCGCTTGCCGCTGGCGCGGGCTCAGGGATCCCGTTGCTGATTGGCACCACGACCGACGAAGCACGGCTCTGGCTGGTGCCTTCCGGGCTTGTCATGAAGCTGAAGGCGCTGCACCTGGCCGTGGCACGCCGCAGGGCGGGCATCTCCGCTGCCGCCGTAAAACTCTTCAAGCGCAACAGGCCCTACTCTGTCACCGGGGAAATTCTTGGCGCCCTCGCCACGGACAAGCTGCTGCGGGTTCCCGTGAACCAGCTCGCGGATGCCCGGCTGAGCGGCCCGGCAGCCACCTATGTCTACGAATTCGCGTGGCCGAGCCCGGTGGAGCACCTGCGCGCGGCGCACGCCGTCGAACTTGGTTTTGTCTTTGACGACCTGGCATCCCCCGACTCCCTGGGCTTGGCCGGGAGCACCGCACCGCAGCCGCTGGCCGATGTGATGCACCGGGCCTGGGTGGACTTTGCCACGTCAGGGAGGCCAGGCTGGGAAGCATGGAATGCCCGGCGCCCGGTCAAGACGTTCGACGGCGCCGCCAACCCCGTGGTTTATGCGCCCCGGGAAGATGAGCGGGCCGCGCTCTCTCGTTGAGGAGCGCGGCCCGCGGATGGTGTTGCGTCTACTTGGTTGGCGGCCCCGTGACTTTCAGGGCGGTCCAGCCGCGGAGGTTCACAGAGGCATCGAACACTGCGATTTTGTTGTTGCCGGGGCGGGTGTCTTCAGGCGTGTTCACCGTCAGGGTCCCGTCGGCCCGGGCCTGGTGCCAGCCGAGGCCGGCGTCGTTGAGGTAGACGTAGAACCACTCGCCGGCGGCCAGGTTTGCCAACACGACCTCGGATGTGCCGCGCGGGTACTTCTTTGCATCCAGCCCAAGATCAAGCTGGGTGTCCTTCTTCAGTGCCTTGGCATCTGGCGCTTCCGGGGTGGTTGACGGCTCAGGGTTGGGATTGGTCACGGGCGTGGCCAGGTCCAGCACAACGAAGCCCGAGAAGGATTCCCCGCCGGCCCCGGCCCGGTAGTCCACAACTGTCAGCTGCTGCCCGGCCACCGTGAAGGGACCGGTGTAGGGCGTCCATTCCCCATTGCCAACCCGGTACTCAATCGCGGCGCCGGCCGCAGCGGATCCGGTGGCTGCCAGCGTCAGTGTTGGTTCGGCGTCGTACTTGCCTTCCGCGTTGGGTGTCCCGGCGATGGTGCCTGCCACACCCAGCGCCGAGACAGATGAGTTGCGGACCTCAATCTCATAGGCGGAGAGGTAGATGCCCATGTTGGCGGTCTGGATCTCAACCTTGACGTGGCGTGCATTGACTGCGTCAAAGCTCACGACGTCGGTGCGGGCACCCTCCGCCATGCCGGATTTCGTGGCCGCCACCGTCCAATTGACACCGTCCAGCGAGGTGGAAACCGTGTAGTCCTTGGCGGAGGCCGCCTCCCACGCAATCGTCACCTCATTGACGGGCTGCACCTTGCCGAGGTCGCCGGCAATCCAGCGAGCCCCGTTGTAGTTGGCAGACCATCGTGTGGCACCATTGCCGTCAAACGCCTGGCCGGCTGGGAGGGTCGGTGCCTCGTCGCCCGACGCGGTTGCGACGGCGCCCACGGCCAGGTTGGTGACGCCCTCAACACCCAGGCTCCAAGCGGCGACGGTGGAGCCCTGTGCCCCGGCCGCTGCCGGAGTCAGGCCCGCAATGCGGACGAAGCGGGCTTCAGCGGTCGAAAACAAGACACGGTCGGCGCCGGCACCAGCCACTTCATGGGTGGTGACGCGGTCCCAGAACAGGCCGTCCTTCGACGTTTCAACGGCGTAGCCGGCCGGGGCATTGGCTGCCCATTCGGCCTTGATGCCGCCGATCTTCTGCACGCTCCCCAGATCGATCGTCAACGATGCGGGGCTGGCGTCGGAGGACTCCCAGCGAGTGTTCTGCTCTCCGTCGGTGAGGTTCGACGCCGGGTACCCGGCTTTTGTGGAGGACGCCGCAACGGGCTTTCCGGTTGCCAGATCCGTTGCTCCGGCCGCCGGGGTGGTGTCCTTGACGTTGCCGAGCGAAGGGCCCATGCCAATCGTGTCCAGGGCCGTGTTGAACGCCGCGTAGGGCAACTCCGGCGTTGCGGCGTTCCAGGTCTTCTGTGCAACCACGGGGAAGGAACGCTCGATCAAGCCGTGAACGTCTTGCTGCGTATAGTCCTTGTCCACGAGGTCATTCCAGACGGCAAACATTGCGCCTTGGATCTTGCTCGGATCAACGGTCTGGTTGCCTGCCGTATTGGGCAGCCAGTTCGTGTAGAGCCACTGGTTGTTCAGGCCGCTGCCGTGGTAGTAGTCCGCGAAGGGGACAACGTACAACGTGCCGTCGTTGGTGTTGATGAACTTCATGCCATCATTTGCGGCCGAGGTCAGCCCATACCAATCGTTGTTCCAGGAGTTGATGACCACGTCCTTGTCGTAGCCGGCGGTGCTGCCACCCATGTAGCTGAAGCTGCCCCAGGCCGCGGGCTGCTTGCCAAGGGTGCGCAAGTGGGCAGCCATGGCGTTGTAGTAGTTGCGGAAGTCGGTGGTGAGGCTGGACGGGTATTCGTCGGCTCCGAAGTTCACCTCGGCGCCCTGGAACCAGGGGGTGAATTCGCTGAAGATGTCCTTCATGGCCTGCGTGGTTTCCGGCTTGCTCAGATCCAGGTGATCCGACTTGCCTCCGTCGCGTCCGATCTCCGGCTTCCACTTGATGATGGCCGCCGCATGCGCGGGGGCGTCGATTTCCGGGACGATCTGCACGCCGCGGGTGGCTGCCGTGTTCTCGAAACCATCCCAATCGGCGCGGTCATAGGAGCCATCAGCCGACGCCAGACCGGCAAATTCCGGATTGTCTGATTTGAGGCGGAATCCCATGTAGCCATTGCGCCAGTCGTGGTCGTTGGGTCGGAAGATCTCGTTGTCGTTGAGGTGGATCTGGAAACGGTTGAGCTTGTAGTAGCTCATCATCTTGATGTAGTCGTTGATGAAGTCGGCCGTGAAGAATCGACGTCCCACGTCAAGGATGAAGCCCCGAGATTCGTAGTCCGGCCAGTCAATGGCAGAGCCGGCGGGCAGCTTGTTGCGGCCGTCGGACTGGACCATGATCTGCAGGATGGAGCGGGTGCCGTAGTAGACGCCGGTGTCGCTGGGCGCGGTGACCTTGACGCCGTCGGCGGCCACCTGCAGCCTGTAGCCTTCGGCGTCATAGCGGACGCCGCCGGCGGCGTACTTGTCTGCAGCGTCCAAAACCAGGGAAATGTCTCCGGGCTGGCTGGGGCCTGTGACAACAGGAAGGTCAAGACCGGTCATTTCGGCCAAATCATCAGAAAACTCCTCGCCTAGCTGGTTGAGTACATCCGGGGCCACGATGCGGCTCGTCGGGGAAATCTCCAACTCGCCGCTGCCGCCTGCCCACTCATGCAATGACGGCACCACCACGGGTGCCGGATTGGCAACGACCTCCAGCGGCGCCGCCGCGGCCGGTGATGCGACGGAGATGCCGGCCAGCGGCACACCCACCGCCACCACCATCGCCAACCTGCGCAAAGTATTCGTCATAAAGTGACACCCCTTCAATAGTTCCAGCCCGGCAGCCTGCATTTGAAGGCTCCCCGCACGCGCAATATCCCGTGAGACATCACCTCGGGCGGCACCCGCCCCAACCCCTACGGCGCCACACCGCAATGCCGAATGTGATAGATAACACTGCAAACACACCCCTAGTACAAGTGATGCCGTTGATTAAGTCAATGCACTTTTTGTTTGCTTAAATGGGCTAAAGCATCAGAATCGAGCACATTCGGCCCGCTGGGGGCGTCCGCGCAACAAGTGGCCGCCGCACACAGGGCACCAAGTCGAGACATGCTGGCGAGTATGCCCCGTCTGCAACCGGATACGGCCGTTTGCGCCACAGGTATGAAACAGCCATGGCCGATTTTCACCCCTGCGATGCGGAAAGGATGATGCGAGCGGCGCGCTCCGCCTGCCACCTCGGCTGATTCTTCCCAACTGTGCACCGTGGCGGCAACGGTGACCTTGATTCATTTTCACCCTCCGGCGCCCCATGCCCAGCTGCCCTCTACCTCCCGTCCTGCAGGGCACGATCCGCTACGACCACACCGAAACGACCTTACCGAAACGAATACGCAGGTCCCTGGCGGACTGCGCCCGTCGATCGCCCGAATATTACAAGCCAAGCCACTTCTGTTACGCCGCAGGCACGCCTTGGCCATCCGGACATATGCTGCCCGTACCCGGCCGCCTGGCCGGCAGTCTCCGTGGCACTCGCAATGACGGCTGACGTCGAAGCGGATGTTGTGAGTATCGGGCCGTTCCCGCTCCGCACCACTGGGCCAGGTATACGCTTTTCCCATGGTGCGCATGTTTGGCGAGGCATTTTGGGATGGGCGGTACAGCGGAAGCACGGCGGTCTGGAGCGGGCGGCCCAACCCGCAGTTGGTGTCCGAGGTGTCAGGGATGCCGCCTGGCCGGGCGATGGATGCAGGCTGCGGCGAGGGTGCCGACTCATTGTGGCTGGCCCACAAGGGGTGGCAAGTCACGGCCGTTGACTTCTCCAGCGTTGCTCTGGACCGGGCGCGTCGACACGCATCGGCGCAGGCTTTTCCGGGCGCTATCGCTTGGGAACACCGCAATCTCCTTCGGTGGACGCCGCCACCTGGGTCATACGACCTGGTCTCAGCCCAATTCATGCACCTCCCGAGTGAGGACCGGGACTCCTTGTACAAACGCCTCGCTGCCTCGGTCGCCACAGGTGGCACCCTGTTGATCGTGGGACATTCGAAAACTGATATCGACGCCGGCGCCCGGAGACCACATGGTGACGGGCTGTTTTTCAAGGCCATCGACATTGCAGGATCCCTCACCCCGGAGCATTGGGATATTGCCGTTGCGGAGGCCCGTCCGCGCAGCGGGTCCGATGCCGCCGGCCGCGCGATCACAATCCATGACGAAGTGCTGCGGGCTGTCCGCCTGGCGTAGCCTATCGCCGTTTCCGACGCCGTCCGGGCGGTGCTGCAGGTCCTGGCAGCGGAGGCGCAACTGAGATGTACCGGTGGCCGGTGGGCGTGGTGATTTCGGTGGCAGGCGGACTCCCGCCATCTTCCAACTCAGCGGTGCCGCGGGTGACCGACCAGCCCGGTGCCTCTTTCGCCTGGTTGCAGTCAGTGCACAGCCCTTGGCCGTTGTCGATGGATGTGGTGCCGCCCGCCGCAAAGGCCTTGATGTGGTCGAACTCCCGTATGGGTGCATCACAGTACGGTTCCCGGCACCGTTGGTCCTGTGCCCGAAGAAACTGCTTCATACCTTCGGGGAACAGCCTGGCCTGAGAGTCCATGGCCAAAAGTTGGTTGGTGGCAGGGTGGGTGAACAAGCGTTTGAGCCAAACTTGGTTCGCACCGTCTCCCAAGACCATGCTGCGCGCCGTGGGTGCCGGAATGGGATCGTGGCCTACCAATACTGCAGGGTCGTCGCCGCCAAAAAGTGCCCGGTCGGTCATGATCAGTTCCAACGATATGTTGGCCTCGTCCACCGCAGTGCACAATTGCGATTCAGCAGCAGTGAATTGCCTGTTGTCCGAGGACGAGGCGGGCCCACCCGCCGGCACGCCCCTATGGTCGCTGACGGTCCCGGCCCCCGCATCGCACGGGGCGTGGTTGACCAGCCGGTGCATCAGCGCATCGGCCATTGCCTGCCCTTTGCCCCGTTCGTCCCCGGCAGCCTTGAGGGCGTCGGCCGCCTTCGTCAACGTGGCAAGAATGCGAACCCCCTGTTTCAGTGGAATCAGGGCAGTCAGGTATGTCATGCCGTCTGCCGCCGGGCGGAGGGAGACGTACCTGTCCCCAACGGCCTTTTCGTGGCGCTTGATGAACGACTGCGGGTCCAGTGCGCAAGAAGCCTTCCGGGCCGCAGCGGCCAGTTCCCTGTTGCCCATCAGCGCAACGGCATCGAGGTCGCCGCAGACTTCCCGGTCCACCTCGGCGCGGTGCTCGTACGACAGAAATGCGGTTTCCTTGGCCAGCAGGCCGGCCTTGTATTCACTGATTTTGCCCTGCCCAAAAGCCTCCATGGTGCACGGCATTTCACGCACCACCACTTCAGAGAGCTCACACAGGTACCGTCCCCGGTGAGGGGCCTCGTGCCTGGCCAGCGCAACCTGGTGGGCAACACCGCGGCCCAGTTTTTCTTTCGGCACCCCTGCGCGCGCCTGGCCCAGGCGCTGGTCCGCAACAAACAAAGCCTGCGCATGGGCCTGGACCGCCGACAGGGAGTTCTTCAGTGTCTCCAGCCCATCAATAACATCCACGAGCGCGGCACCGGAGAGTTGGCCGGCTGCCTCCGGATCAAAAACGCTGCCATCGGCGGAGCCGACCAGGGCCGTCACAACGTCGCATGCAAGCTGGGCCTGTCCCTGAGATTTTTCGGCAGCGGTTGAGGTCGAGGCAAGCTGCCTCCTCAGTTGAGCCAGAGCCGCGCCGTCGTGGCTGCTGCGCACGGCCGCATCCAACGCCTCCGAGGCTTCATCGGCCCGGCGCAGGTCGCGGGCGGCCAATTCGTGGGCCAAGGCCGCATCCAATTGCGCCAGCACCACCGGGTCGAAGAAGTCCTTGCACATGTCCTGTGCCACACGGCCCAGGTCAAGCATTTCCCGGCAGCGCTGCGTGGCGGCAGCGCCCCGTCCCGGGACAGCCTCCACAGGAACGGGCGGGGCGGCTCCAGACGCCCCAGCCGCAACAGGAGGCGCCTCATCCGGCAGGACCGCGTAAGCGTCAAGGCCGGCAGCATTGTGGCCCGCGGGATCCTGCCACTCGGGTGCCACCATGCCGTTCACCGCCTCGCCAGTCCAGCACCGGCTTGACGTACCGGAGCATTGCCTGCGGGTCTGGATCCATCCGATTTGGAACTTTTGTTCGGACTTCCCATGCCCTTCCAATACATCAATCCTACGGACAGGCACTGACAATTTGCAGCCCCGCCAAGCCCCGTGAGGAAATCTGTGGACAGCCACAGGACCTGCTCCCCCTGTGGAGGAATGAACGCACCCGCCACGTCGCTCCAGCCCCATGGCCAGGCCCATGGAAGCGGTCCTGCGGCCCCGTCCTGCAGCCCCGCCCGTTCCTGCCAGTCAGTCAGTCAGTCAGTCCGTCCAACAGCAGCTTGAACCCGGCGTGGGATTGCACAAACCCGAGCCGGACATAGAATCGATGGGCGTCAAGCCGCGAGTTGTCGCTGGTCAGCTGCACCAGCGTGGCCCCCCGCCGTCGGGCCTCACCAATTGCCCACCGCATCATGGCCGAGCCAAGGCCCTTGCCGCGAAGGGACTCGTCCACCCGGACAGCCTCAACCTGCATCCGGGTGGCCCCGCCGCGCGCCAGCCCCGGCAACAAGGTCAGCTGCATGGTCCCCACCACGGACCCTTCGGGCGAATCCACCACGCAGAGCAGGTGGGCCGGATCGACGTCGATCGCGCGAAAGGCAGCGAGGTAGGGCGCCCGCCTCCCCGGTGCGGCGGACTCCACGGAGGCGCGCAACTGGTCGCGCGCCATCAGCTCAATGATGGGCCCGACGTCGGACTCCTCCGCCCGCCGCAGCGCAAAGTTCCTGTCGGCGAGCGCAAGCATCGCCAGTACCGCGGGGCCCTGTGTGTTCTGTACATGTGTCATGAACCCAGCCTTTCACGCCAACACCGGCAAACACGGAAGACAGGACCACGGCCACGCCCGCCAGCTGCCACGCCCCGAGGCCCTGCCCCATGACGGCCCAGCCGAGGACGATGGCCACCACGGGGCTGAGCAGGCCCAGGAACGCCGCGGCTCCCGCAGGCAGCCGGGCGAGTCCCCTGAACCAGCACCAGTAGGCAAGGGCAGTGCCGGCCACCGACAGATAGGCATACGCCCACATGTTCGGGGCGGTCAAGGGCTCCGGGGGCAGCCCCTCCACCAGCACCAGCAGAACGGCCAACGATGCCCCGCCGGCGATCAGCTGCCAAGCGGTGGTGGCCAATGGCGACACCGCCCTGCCCGATGCCCCGCGGGGCTGGCCCCACTTCTTCGCCAGCACGGTTCCGACGGCCATGGACAGCGTGCCTCCGGCCGCAGCAGCGATCCCCACCACGTCCAGCCGCGCCTGTGACTGCAACACAATCAGCGCCACACCGAACACACCGGCCAGTCCTGCCGCCAGCCGTACGGCAGTCAACTTCTCGTGGAGCACCCGGCTCGCCAACAGCGCAACCAGCAGCGGCTGCGCCCCTCCGACGATGGCCGCGACTCCCCCGGGAAGCCGGTATGCCGCGACAAACAACAACGCAAAAAACACCCCGATGTTGAGCATCCCCAAAACCCACGACTTCCACCACCACGCTCCCCGCGGCAGTTTCCGGGAGAGCGCCAGGAGCAGCAGGCCGGCCGGCAGCGCGCGCAGCACTGCCGCCAGCAAGGGGCGGCCCTCCGGCAGGAAAAGGGTGGTGGTCAGGTAAGTGGATCCCCACACGGCAGGGGCCAGTGCCGCCACCAGGACAAGAGTCAATTTTTTACTAAGCACTTAGCTAATATAACTAAGTGCTTAGCAAATTGCTAGAGTGGTGGCATGGCAGACCAACTTGACCGCATCCTCGCCCAGTGGCACGCCGAAAAACCCGGGCTGGATGTCTCACCCATGGCCGTCGTCGGCCGGCTAAGCCGCGCCACCTCAGCCGTGGACGCCCGCCTCGCCGCCACCTTCGCGGAGCATGGACTGGACTCGTCCACCTTTGACGTCCTGGCCACCCTCCTGCGCAGCGGCCCGCCCCACAGCCTGACGCCCGCGGCACTGGCCCGCGACGCCATGGTCTCCTCCAGCGCCGTGGCCCAGCGGCTGAACAAGCTGGAGTCCCGCGGCCTGGTGGCCAGAAAGGCAAATCCCGACGACGGCCGGGGCACCTTGGTCTCACTGACGCCCGCCGGGCGGCACCTGATAGAGGCAGCCCTGCCGGACCACCTCGCCACCGAGCACGCCATCACGGGTGCACTGAGCAAAAAGGAGCAGGCCCAGCTGGCGGCACTGCTGCAAAAAATCTCGGACGCGGCAGGCTGAATCTGCACCGACCGCAGCTCCGCACAAGAGCCGGCCGGCCACACCGTGTATCAACAGGTTGACACAGTCGATCGCGGCCGTGTATCAATTAGGTCATACACGAAAGGTCTCCATGACAAAGTTGATCCTGCTCCTGGCAGTTGTCGCCATTGCCGCACTGGCCGTCACCGGAATAGCCGGGCAAATCACCCGCAAGAGGACGCCCCGGGCGCTCGCCCCGGGCAGCACTCCCGCCGCAGCCACCCGGCCGGCCGAGGACCGCGCCATGCGGTTCGCGCAGTTGAGGGCGGTGGCGGCCGTCGCCTTGGCGATTGTCCTGTTTGTCGCCATGTTCCGCCTCTCGATCGGCATGACCGGACTTGTGGGCCTCCCGGTTGCACTGGCCGCGGGCTTCTCGGCGAGCGCGGGCCTTCTGCTGTACTCAGCCTTGCCACCGGCCAAGCTGCCGGCGGCCGCCAAGAGCTCTGCAGTCTTGGTCCGGCGGGAGCCATGGTCCTTTGCCCCGCGAAGGGCCTTTGCGATCCCCCTCGCCTCCATGGCTGCCTTCGTCCTCTTCCTTGTGGCTACCGGCATCACCTCATCCCCCGATGAGCAGGGGCGATACCGCCAAATCAGCATTGCCACTGCCGATACGGCAAGTTCGGCGGGCCCGTACCCCGGTTGGTTCTACGGCATTCCGCTGATCGTGGCGACGCTGGTGCTTGCCGCCTCTGCCTATCTTGCCCTGCGCCGGATTGCCGGCGCCCCGGCCCTGCCGGATCCTCGCATGGCCCGGCTGGACCGGCGGTGGCGGGAGATCTCCACCCGCGTTGTGCTCCGGCTGGCGACGGGTGCCTTTCTTGGATATTTTGGCGGCACGGCGGTATTTGGGGGCATGGCCATGATGGGTGTTTCCAGAAACATCGCAACCGAAGGCCCAACCCAGCCATTGTTCGCCCTCGGCGCAGCCTGCACAGCACTGGGAGCAGCCCTGGCCGTCACCGGCGTTGTCCTGTTGGCGCGCGCCTTCTGGGACGCCGTGTCCATCCGCACTTCTGTCCGCCAGGAAAAGCCGGAACCGGTGGCGGCACCGTGATCACCGTCGACGAGTCCAGCCCCGTCCCCCCATTCGAGCAGATCCGTGAACAGCTGGGGGACCTCATCCGCACCGGAGCCATGGAGGCCGGCCAACGGCTGCCGTCCATCAGGCAGCTGGCCGGCGACCTGCGCGTGGCCGCGGGCACTGTCGCCCGGGCCTACTCGGAGCTCGAGGCTGCCGGCCTCCTCGAGCTGAGCCGGGCGACGGGGGCGCGGGTGCGCCCCGGCCACGACGTACCGGAGAACATTCGACGCGCAGCCGCGGATTTTGCCGCCGGGGCCAGGGACCAGTCCCTGACCCTGGAGGAGGCGCTCGGCGTCGTCCGTGCCCAGTGGCGCCAAACCTGACCAGGCAGCCATGGCGCCGCCGGTGGCGCACCGCAACAGGAAGCGCCTGCCCGCGCCATTCAGGCCGGAAGCCGCCCCGGAACCAATAACCGCATAAACTGGGTGGCACCATGACTTTGACTATCTCCTACCCCGCCGCGCTTCCCGTCTCGGAACGCCGCGAGGACCTCATGGCCGCCATTGCCGCCAACCAGGTCACCATCATTGCCGGCGAAACAGGCTCCGGAAAGACCACCCAGATCCCCAAGATGTGCGTGGAGCTGGGCCTGGCCGAGAAGGGCCTCATTGGCCACACCCAACCGCGCCGCCTCGCCACCCGCACCGTGGCCGAGCGTATCGCCAGCGAACTCGACGTCAAGATCGGCGAGGAGGTGGGCTTCCAGGTCCGCTTCACCGGCCACGTGGGTCCGCAAACCAAGATCAAGCTCATGACCGACGGCATCCTGCTTGCCGAAATCCAGCGTGACAAGCTGCTGCGCAAGTACTCCGTCATCATCATCGACGAGGCCCACGAACGCTCACTCAACATCGACTTCATCCTCGGCTACCTGCGGCAAATCCTGCCCAAACGCCCGGACTTGAAGGTCATCATCACCTCGGCCACGATCGACCCCGAGCGTTTCGCCGAGCACTTCGCCTCCCCCGACGGCCCGGCCCCCATCGTTGAAGTCTCCGGCCGCACCTTCCCCGTGGAGATCCGCTACCGCCCCCTGAGCGGGCCTGCCAACGGTTCTGATGACGGGATGGACGACGGCGGACCCGGCCCGGGCGCGGACCGGAACCGACACGGCGGGAACCGGGAGGACGGCGGCAACAGCGAGGAGGACCGCGATCCCCTGGACGCCGTGTGCGACGCCGTGGATGAACTGTCCAAGGAAGCACCCGGGGACATCCTGATCTTCTTCTCCGGCGAGCGCGAGATCCGCGATGCTGCCGATGCACTGCACGGCCGTGTTAAAACAAATCCCCGGCTGCGCGACGTCCAGATCCTGCCGCTCTACGCCCGGCTTTCCCTGGCCGAACAGCATGCGGTGTTCACGCCCGGGAACCGGAAGCGGATCGTGCTGGCCACCAACGTGGCGGAAACGTCGCTGACGGTGCCCGGCATCAAGTACGTCATTGACCCGGGCACGGCCCGCATCTCCCGCTATTCGCACCGCACCAAGGTCCAGCGCCTGCCCATCGAGCGGGTGTCGCAGGCCTCCGCCAACCAGCGGTCCGGCCGTTGCGGCCGCGTCTCCGACGGCATCTGCATCCGCCTCTATTCCGAGGAGGACTTCAACGCCCGCAGCGAGTTCACCGACCCGGAAATCCTGCGCACCAACCTGGCCGCCGTCATCCTCCAGATGACCGCCATGGGCGTGGCCAAGGGGCCCAAGGACGTGGAGCAGTTCCCGTTCGTGCAGGCCCCGGACTCCCGCGCCATCACCGACGGCGTGACGCTGCTGCGCGAGCTCGGCGCGGTGAACACCCAGGGCGGGATCACCGCCGTCGGGCGCCAGCTCTCCCAGCTCCCTGTGGACCCGAGGCTGGGACGCATGATCGTGGAGGCCGCAAGGCGCGGAGTGGCCGCCGAGGTCATGGTGCTCGCCGCGGCGCTGACCATCCAGGACCCGCGCGAACGCCCCACGGACAAGCAGCAGCTCGCCCAGGAAAAGCACAAGCGCTTTGTGGACGAGCACTCGGACTTCACCGGCTTCCTGAATTTGTGGCGGTATATAAGGGAGAAGCAGAACGAGCTTTCCTCCAGCGCGTTCCGGCGCCTGTGCAAGGCCGAGTTCATCAACTATCTGCGCGTGCGCGAGTGGCAGGACCTGTTCACCCAGCTCAAGCAGATGGGCAAGGTGCTGGACATCAAGGTTTCCGGGAACGACATCGATCCGGTGGCCAACCACGACGCCGTGCACATGAGCCTGCTGACGGGGCTGTTGAGCCACATCGGCCTGTACGACCAGCGCAAGCGCGAATACGCCGGCGCGCGAGGCACGAAGTTCATGGTGTTCCCGGGCTCCGCGCTGTTCAAGAAGTCGCCGGACTGGGTCATGGCCGCCGAGCTCGTGGAAACCTCGCGCCTGTGGGCCCGCGTGGCCGCCAAGTTTGACCCGCTCTGGGCCGAGCAGGTGGCCCCGGACCTGGTCAAGCGCACGTACAGCGAGCCGCACTGGTCCAAGCGCAACGGCTCGGTCATGGCGCACGAGAAGGTCACCTTGTACGGCGTGCCCATTGTGCCGGACCGCCGCATCCAGTACAGCCGGATCGACCCGGAACTGTGCCGGGAGATGTTCATCCGCCATGCCCTCGTGGAAGGCGACTGGAACACGCACCACAAGTTCTTCCACCGCAACCAGGCCCTGCTGGCCGAGGTGGAGGAAATGGAAACCCGCATGCGGCGCCGCGACCTGCGCGTGGACGACGAGACACTCTTTGAGTTCTACGACGAGCGCGTGGGCGGCGACGTTGTCTCCGAGCGGCACTTCGACAAGTGGTGGAAGAACGCCCGGCACGAGAACCCTGCGCTGCTGGACTTTGACTCGCAGGTGGTCATGGCCGAGGAGCCCGAGCTCGACGAGGCCGCCTTCCCCAAGACCTGGGTGCAGGGCGAGTTTGAGCTGCCGCTGTCCTACGAATTCCATCCCACAGCGCCCGGCGCCGCCCCGAACCCGTCCGACGGCGTGACCGTCCAGGTGCCGCTGTTGTTCCTCAACCAGCTCAGCGAACCCCAGTTCCGCTGGCAGATCCCCGGGCTCCGCGCCGAGCTCGTCACGGCGCTGATCAAGTCGCTGCCCAAGGCGATCCGCAAGAACTTCATTCCTGCACCGGATGTGGGGCGCCAGGCCGCCGCGGCGCTGGCCGAAGATTTCGACCCGGCCAATGACGAGCTGGAGCCGTCACTGGAGCTCGCCCTGCGCAGGATCAAGGGGCATGTGATCCCGCCGGGGACCTGGAATTGGGAGGCCGTGCCGTCGCATTTGCGGATGACGTTCTCCGTCGTGGACAAAAACGGGAAGATTCTGGAGGAGGGCCAGAACCTTTCCGAACTGCAGTCGAAGCTGGCCGGCGCCACCCGCCGCGCCATCGCCGAATCACTCGGTGCCACCCCGAAGACCACGCAGGCAGGCCGCGCCCCGCTCGACGCGCCCGGGAAGAATTCAGGCAACGCCAAGGGAAGGCAGGCACCCGCCAACGGAACCTCAGCGGCCGGTGCGACGGCGGCGGGAGGCAAGTCTCCGGCGTCGTCCGTCCCCGGAAACACCGGAAACTCCGCCGACACCTCCGGCATCGCCGAACGTTCCGGGATCACCTCCTGGGACATTGGCACGCTGCCGCGGGACGTCAAGCGCCTGGTGGGCGGGCACACCGTGACGGGCTACCCCGCACTGGTGGACGAGGGCGCAACGGCCGGAATCCGCGTGTTCCAGCGCCAGGATGCGGCGGATTCAGCCATGCGCGCCGGCGTCATTCGGCTACTGGCCCTGCGGGTTCCGTCGCCGGACCGGTACGTGCTGGACCACCTGAGCAACACCGAGAAGCTCACGTTCAGCCAGAACCCGCACGGCTCCGTCACCGAGCTGATTGCCGATTGCACGCTGGCCACTATCGACAAGCTCACGCCGGCCGCGCTGCCGTGGAACCAAAAGGATTTTGACGCGCTGTATGAAACGGTGCGGGCTGAATTGATCGACACCGTGTTCACCGTGACGGCCATCGTGGAGAAGGTGCTGGCATCGAAGCTGCGCATCGACAAGGCGCTGCGGGGCACCACGAGCCTGCCGCTCATCAGCGCGCTGAACGACATCAAGCAGCAGCTGGAACTGCTGGTCTACCCGGGGTTTGTGGCCAAGACGGGCTATGCCCAGCTCAGCCAGCTGCCGCGCTACCTCACGGCCATCGAGCGGCGGCTGGAGAAGCTGCCGAACAACGTGAACCGGGACGGGCTGTCGATGGCGGCCGTGCAGCGCCTCGAGGATGACTACGACGACGCCATGGCGGCCCTGCTGCCCGGGCAGCGGTCAACCGCGGGGCTGGAGCACGTTCGCTGGATGATCGAGGAACTGCGCGTGAGCCTGTTCGCGGTGGAGCTGGGGACGGCGTATTCGGTGTCGGAGAAGCGGATCAAGGTGGCCCTGGCCAAGGCCCTCTCCTAGCCCGCTTCCTCCTTCTATCGAAGCTGTCGCAGCACTGGCAGGTTTCCCCTCGACCCTGTCGCAGCACTGGCAGGTTTTTCGGCAACGCCATCGCAGGGCATGGCTCGCGCTCACTAAACCAACGCGAAGTGAACCACCCCGCCACCCCCGGCGGGGCCCAGACCGGCTGCCGGCGCTTCCTCAAGAACTGTTGGAGGGAAGCGCCGGCCGTGGCACCCCGGACGCTACTGGAGGGTCCTAGGCTGCGGGGACGAATTCCCCGTGGCCCGCGTCCCGCAGGGCTGCCCGCAACTTCTCGGCATTGGCATCCAGGACGGCGGGGTCAGGGTTGTTGTCAACGGCGGCGAAGCTGAAGTTGTCCAGGCCGTAGGCAGGGAACACGTGGACGTGCAGGTGCTCCACCTCGAAGCCGGCAATGATCACCCCGGCACGTGGCGCCCCGAAGGCAGACACCTGGGCCTGGCCGACGGTCTGCGAAACCGCCATCAGCTTCGTCATGAGTTCGGGGGAAGCGTCAGTCCACTTGTCCACTTCCTCGCGCGGCACCACCAGCACGTGGCCGTCCGTCAGGGGCCCGATGGTCAGGAAGGAGACGCAGTCCTCGTCCTTCCAGATAAACCGGCCCGGGATCTCGCCATTGATGATTTTTGTAAACAACGTGCTCAAGAACTGCTCCTTATTCCACTGAATGAAGTGCATGGCGTCGCATGCAGGGTAACCGGCACAAACTAAAGGGTGGAAGTGTCCAGCACAAAGCGGTACTTGACGTCCCCGGCAACCATCCGGTCGTAGGCCGCATCGAGATCCGGCGCCGAAACCATTTCAATGTCGGAAACAATGCCGTGCTCGGCGCAGAAGTCCAGCATTTCCTGGGTCTCGGCGATCCCGCCGATAACGGAGCCACCGTAGGCGAGGCGCTTGCGGATCAGCAGTCCCGGATCCACCGGCGGCATCTCGTCCGACGGCAGTCCCAGCTGGATGAGTGCTCCGTCGCGGGCCAGCGTGCGCAGGTACGGGTTCAGGTCGTGGACGGCGGCCACGGTGTCGAGGATGGCGTTCAGCGTGCCGTTCGCGGCAGCCATGGCGCCTGGATCGGTGGAGACCACAACGTGGTCGGCGCCCAATCCCAGCGCATCGTCCTTCTTTGACGGCGATGTGGTGAACACCGTGACGGTGGCGCCGAGTGCCTTGGCAATCTTGACGGCCATGTGGCCCAGCCCGCCGAGGCCGATCACGCCAACCTTGTCCCCGTCCTGTACAGCGAGATAGCGCAGGGGCGAGTAGGTCGTGACACCGGCGCACAGCAGCGGCGCCGTGGCAGCCGGGTCCATGCCCTCGGGAATGTGCAGCACATAGTTTTCATCAACAACGATCGACTGCGAGTAGCCGCCCTGGGTCACCACCCCGCCATTGCGGCGGTCCAGCACGTTGTAGGTGCCGATGTTGCCGGCTTCGCAGTACTGTTCAAAGCCTTCCAGGCAGGAATCGCATTCCCGGCAGGAGTCCACCATGCAGCCGACGCCGACGCGCTCGCCCACCGCGAAACCCTCAACGGAGCCGCCCACCCGGGACACCAGGCCCACGATTTCGTGGCCCGGAACCAGCGGGTACTTGGCGGGGCCCCATTCGGAGCGGATGGTGTGCACGTCGGAGTGGCACAGCCCGCAAAATTCGATAGCGATTTCAACGTCGTGGGCGCCGGGTTCGCGGCGTTCAATGGTGCCGGCGCGCAGCCCGGACGTGGCAGATTCAGCGGCATAAGCCTTTACGGTGGTCATGCCCCAACCCTATCGCCGTTGCCGCCGCCGTCGCCAGAAGCACCGCCCCCGCCGGCTCCCCCGGCCGCCGCCCCGGTCGCCACTGGCCGCTCCGGCTGGTTGGACCATGCTGACCACGACCCCGGATACAGCGCCGCCGTGAACCCGGCAATTTCCAGCGCCGCGATCTGGTGCGCCGCCGTCACCCCGGAACCGCAGTACACGGCCACCGGCGTCCCCGGCGCCACACCCAGCGAGGCAAAACGCTCGCGCAGCGCGGCCGCCGGCAGGAACGCCCCGCCCGCCAAATTCTCACTGGTCGGCGCGCTCACGGCCCCAGGAATGTGCCCGGCCCGAGGATCGATCGGCTCCGCCTCGCCCCGGTACCGCTCCCCCGCCCGGGCATCGAGCAGAACGCCGTCCCAGGCTGCGGCTCCGTCTGCGTCGATGGTTTCCCTGGCCCCAAAATGTACGACGGCGTTGCCCGGCTCCGCTGTCTCCTCACCTTCCGCGAGGGGAAGGCGGGCGGCCCGCCAAGCTGCCAATCCGCCGTCGAGCAGGGAAACATTGGGGATACCGGCATGGCCCAGCAGCCACCAGGCGCGGGCGGCGGCGGCAGCCCCGGCGTCGTCATAGACCACAACGGTGTCGCCGGCATTGATGCCCCAGCGGCGCACGGTCGCAGCAAAGTCGGCCTCGGCGGGGAGCGGGTGGCGGCCGTCGGCGGGCTGCCCATGGGAGGCCAGTTCATTGTTCATGTCCACAAAGACGGCACCGGGAATGTGGCCGGCCAGGTAATGCTCGCGGCCATGCGGGTCTCCCAGCACCCAGCGCACGTCGAGGAGCACGGTGCGCGCTCCCGCAGCGAGGCGCTCCTGCAACTGGGCAACACTTGTCAAGACACTCATTGTGGGCTCCTCTGTGGGTTCGCGGCGGCCCCTTGCCGGGCCGGGGGCCGTCACCGTCAAATCTACGCCAATGCCTACACTGGGTTTATGAACCCCGCCCCGCAGTCCCCACCAGCCACCTCGCGCAATCCTGCCTCCGGCGCCCAGCCCGCCAACTGGTCCTGGACCCGCAAGGCGCTGGCCACCGTCCAGGCCGAGAACAACCGCTCCGCTGACACGCACCTCCACAAGGTCGAGCTGCCCGGGCACTGGGGCGTGGACCTGTATGTCAAGGACGAGTCCTGCCACCGCACCGGGAGCCTGAAGCACCGGCTGGCCCGCTCACTGTTCCTGTTCGCGCTGGTCAACGGCTGGATCAATGAGGGCACCACAGTGGTGGAGGCCAGTTCCGGCAGCACCGCCGTGTCAGAGGCCTACTTCGCCCAGCTCCTGGGCCTGGACTTCGTGGCCGTCATGACCCGTTCCACGAGCCCGGAAAAGATCGCCCTGATCGAGCAGTTCGGCGGGCGCTGCCACTTCGTGGACCGGGCAGGGGAGGTTTATTCCGCAGCCGCCGACATCGCGCGCGAGAGCAACGGGCACTACATGGACCAGTTCACCTATGCCGAACGGGCCACCGACTGGCGCGGCAACAACAACATTGCCGAGTCGATCTTCAGCCAGATCTCCCACGAGGCCCACCCCGAGCCGGCGTGGGTGGTGGTGGGCGCGGGAACGGGCGGCACCTCCGCCACGATCGGACGCTACATCCGCTACCACGGCCACGCCACGCAGCTGGCCGTGGTGGACCCCGAGGGCTCGGCGTTCTACCCCGCCTGGCGGGACCACGACCTCACCGTCGTCACGGGCAATTCATCCCGGATCGAGGGCATCGGCCGGCCGAGGGTGGAGCCCAGTTTCGTGCCGGGGGTCATCGACGACATGCTGGTGGTTCCCGACGCCGCCTCCGTCGCGGCCATGGTCCACTTTGCCCAGCTGACGGGCCTGCACGCCGGGCCATCCACCGGCACCAACTTGTGGGGCGTGTGGCAGATCGTGGCGCAGATGGTTGCCGCCGGTGAAAAGGGCAGCATTGTGACGTTGATGTGCGACGGCGGTGAACGTTACGCAGGCAGTTACAACAACGCGGAGTGGCTTGCGGCGCAGGGCCTTGATCCCGCACCGCACCTGAAGACCATTGGGGACTTCTTCGCCACCGGCACCTGGAACGCCTGACCGAATCCCGTGCCAGGGCTGCCCCGGCTGGAATCCACGGCCGGGACTGCCTGTCCGGAACGCCCGACTGGAACCCCTTATTGGCACGCCTGCCCTGGCCAGATAAATCAACAACCCCCGCCCTGCGCCGACGGCGTGCCATACCGTCCGGGGCGTGCTAAATTTTGCACGCCCCGGACGGTTTGGCACGCTGTCAGTTTTGCGGCCCAGATATTGGCACGCCGTCAGTTGCGCTGTGCACCTGAGTTATCCACAGTTCGCAAACATGGCATTGAGTTCATGTTGCTTCAGGTCAAGGCTTGGACCATGGAGACTCCAGACCTTGCAGCGAGAATCGACCGCAACTGGCCGCCCGGGCATGTCCTGGGCACAACGGCAGAGCTGACCATGGCCGGCTTGGGCCCCCAGGTCCTGTCGGCCGGAGTCAAGCACGGGCTGCTGCACAGGGTCCGACATGGCGTCTACATCAAAATGGCGGTATGGCGGGACCAGTTTCCATCTGAACGGGACATGCTGCGCCTGACAGCCCACTTCAACGCCACGGGCGGCACTTCCCTGTACAGCCACGCCAGTGCTGCACGGCTGTGGGGGCTGTACGTCTGGGGCGCCGGCCCGACCATCCACGTCACTGCGCCGTCATCGCTGTCGTCGACGAGCGCTGTCGACGGCGTGACGGTGCATCGGCGGGCACTGGCCCAAGTACTACACAATCTCTTCAATCACCGTCGACTTGGGGCTGCCCGGATGACGAGCCTGGAGCAGACAATTGTGGACTGCGCCCGGAACGAACTCTTCGTGACAGCTGTGATTATTGGGGATTCGGGGCTTCACCACGGGGCGGATCTGGGAGTGATGCACCACCTGCTTGATGCGCTCCCGGGAAGACGCGGTGTCCGCGCCGCGAGGCGTGTGCTCGCAGCCCTCAACCCAGCTTCTGAATCCGCGGGGGAAACCCGCATGCGACTGGAGATCACTGAAATGGACATTGTCCAACCTGAGTACCAGGTCTGGCTGGAGGCTGCAGGCAACCGGTACCGGGTGGACGGCGCCTGGCCTGACATCAAGTTGGCGCTCGAATTTGATGGCAAGACAAAATACTTTGCCTACAGACGCACGGAAGAGGTCATCTACGAGGAGCGGCAGCGCGAGCGGGAACTCATGGAAGCCGGCTGGACGTTTCTCCGGTTGGAGTGGAAGGACCTGAACAATCCGGACCTGCTGAGGAAGCGGATTATTGCTTCCATGGAGATGGCCCGCCGCCGCATGGGCTAGGCAATAAGGAGCGGCACGTGACCGGGGCGTGCCAAACCGCTGGCGGCGTGCTAAATTTCGCACGCCGTGGACGGTTTGGCACGCCGCGAGCCGCGCGGCACGGATATTGGCACGCCGCCGGCTGCAGATTCGCCGGCGGCCCTTAGAACTCCACGGACTGGCCCGGATCGAGGTGCCGGAACACCACCCCGTGGGCCCCGCTGATCCGGGCGATGTGCCCCTCGGTGAAACCCAGTCCGTTCTCGTTCAGCAAGGCATCGTGGATCTGGAAGGCCCGCGGTGCACGGACGGAGACCACAAAGTCCACCACCTCGGACACCTTTGACCAGGGTGCGTGGACGGGGACCAGGAGGGTGCCCACGCTGACGCCGTCGGGAACTATTAGCGAGTCGCCAGGGTGGTAGACGTCGTCATCCACAAGGTAGCCGATGTTGGCTACCATGGGGACGGTGGGGTGGATGAGTGCGTGCTGCCCGCCAAAGCACTGCACGGCAAAGCCCGCGGCCGTGAACAGGTCCCCCGGCGCGGCATCATGGACCTGCCCGGCCTGGTCCGGGGCGGCGGCACGCAGCGACGCCGCAACTCCGGCCGGCGCATGCAGCACGAGCGTTGGATTGGCGGCCAGGGCGGCAAGGACAGGCGGGGCGTCGATATGGTCGGGGTGCTCATGCGTGATGAGGACGGCATGCGCCCCGTCCAGCGCGGCCGCAGTTTCGGAAAAGACTCCGGGATCAATGGCCAGCACCCGGCCGTCCTGTTCGAGCCGGACGCAGGCGTGGGTGAACTTTGTCAGCAACATGGCTCCAGACTATGCCCGGACGGTGGCCTCCGCCATGTTCCCGGCCAGCTTTCCGGCCGGTGCGATAGGCTGGTTGATTGAAAAGCTCGGCCGCAGGGCACGTGGAATGAAAGAGGGTTGCAGGCATGTCGGACGCACCGGTGAAGGAGCAGCGCATCACCAAGCAACGCCTTGCCATCAGCGCCGCATTGGACACGCTGGACGACTTCGTCAGCACGCAGGAACTGCACCGGATGCTGCATGAGCAGGGCACCCGCGTCTCGCTGGCCACCACATACCGGATCCTTGCATCCATGTCGGATGAGGGCCTCGTGGACACGCTGCGCAATGGCGAGGGCGAGGCCGTCTACCGGCGCTGCTCGGCCACCAGCCACCACCACCACCTGCTGTGCCGCAACTGCGGGAAGACGGTGGAGATCGAGGCGCCGGAAGTTGAGAGCTGGGCAGCCACCATCGCCAGGGCCAACGGTTTCACGCAGGTCCAGCACACGGTGGAAATCTACGGACTGTGCCCGGAGTGCTCAGCGGCCTAGCCGCACCGCTGCCAAGTCCGACGGCGCACCCCGGCTCCCAGCGGCCGGCACGTCAGCGGCGGAGCCCCCGCGGCGCCACCAGAACTCCCAGCGGCCGGCGCACCCACCAGTTGCCGCTCGCTCGCCATTCGCGCCACGTGGTGAAGCGGTAGATGTCCACCCGCGCCCGCACAAGGGCCGGCGGCCGGCCCCCAAAAGGATCCGACCGCAGCAGCTTCAGCGCAGCCGGATCGGCGGCCAGCAGCCGGTCCAGGAACGGCAGAAACCACTCCATCCCGGGCTGCCCGAGCGCCAGAAACCACATCATCCAGTCCAGCCGCAGGTGGTACGGCGCAAACTGCCGCGGCATCCGGCGCGCCTCGCCGGGCTTGCCGTGGAATCCGTATTCAAGCCATGTCGCCCCGTCCCAGCCCTCCACCACCACCTCGCGCCGCACCCGCGTGATGGACCCGAACGCACCGTAGGCATTCCCCAGGCGCCACCGGTTGAAGCTGGCGTTCATCAGCTGACGGCGCGAAAACAGGTTCCGCAACGGCCGCCACGCCAGCACCAGCATGAGCACCCCCACCAGAAGCACGACGGCGGAAAACCAGTCAGGCAGTCCCGCCGCCCCGGTGCCGCCAAGGAGGGGGACGGCTGCCGCGGGCATTGCCCGGTCCAGTCCGAGGGCGCGCAGCGCACCTGCCAGTGCCTCGTCGCCAATGGCGCTGCACGCCAGCACCAGTGTCAGCGCGTTCAGCCAGGCAAAGTTTCCGGACAATACCAGCCACAACTGCGTCGCCACCACCACGGCCGCGGCCCAGGCTGCCACCGGCTGCGGGGCGAACAGCAGGAACGGCACCGCCAGTTGCGCCGCGTGGTTGCCCAGCACTTCCACCTTGTGCAGCGGCTTCGGCAGGTGGTGGAAGAACCAGCTGAGCGGGTTCGGCATGGGCTGGGTCTCATGGTGGTAGTACAGTGCCGTCAGGTCCCGCCACACCCGGTCCCCACGCATCTTGATCATCCCGGCCCCGAACTCCAGCCGGAACACGAGCCAGCGGAACAGCCAAATGGTGATGACCGGCGTCGTGCTTTGACTGGAGCCAAGGAAGGCAGCCAGAAAGCCGGCCTCCAGAAGCAGGATTTCCCAGCCGAAGCCGTAGAAGACCCGGCCCACGTTGACTATGGACATATAGCCCAGCCACAGGGCCAGGAACACGACCATGGGCAGCCATGGCGGGCCCAGCTGCGGCAGTCCAAGCACGACGGCAGCGGCGAGGGCGGCGCCGGACCAGGCCACTGAGCGCAGCATGCGGTCGGAGTAATGCCAGCGGAAAAGGGTCGGCCCCGGCCAGCGGACGGGCGATGGGCCGGGCCGGCCAGCGGGGCGGCGCGGCATCGGCAGCAGGCCGCGGTCCCCCAGCAGCACAGGGAATTGCCGCGCGCTGGAGACAAAGGCAATGACAAACACTGCCGCAATGCCGCGCTGCAGGATGAAGCGTGCGGCGTCGTAGTTGGCGCTGCCCAGTCCCGCCACGTCCAGCAGCCCGGTGTCGAGCCAGTCCATGGTTCAACGCTAGACCCCTGCACGCTGCACGGCCACAGCCTCCGGCAGTGGGCGGACCCAGTGCTGCGGAAGGACTACGCCGCCACGGCAGGCCTCTGCGCCCAGCCGCGACGGCGCCGCCACGCGCCAGCAACGCGGCACACGACATAGATGGCAAACGACAGCGTTGTCACATACGGGCTGATCGGGATGCTGCCGCCCAGTGCCAGCATGATGCCGCCAACGGTTGCCGTCATGGCAAATGCAACGCTTAGCAGAACCACCATGCGCGGCGCGGCCGTGACCTGCAGGGCGGCGGCCGCCGGGGTGATGAGCAGGGCCAGGACCAGCAGCGCCCCGACCACTTGGATGGAGAGTGCCACGGCAATGCCCAACAGGAACATGAACGCCAGGGACAATGTGCGCACCGGCACCCCGCGGGCAGTGGCGATGTCGGGGTCGACGCTGGCAAACGTCAGCGGCCGCCAGATCAGGGCCAGCCCTGCAACCACCACCAGCGCCGTGCCGCCCAGCACGGAAAGCTGGGTGGAATCCACGGAGACGATCTGTCCTGTCAGCAGCCCGAACTTGTTGGCGGAGCGGCCCTCATAGAGGGACAGGAACAAGATGCCCAGGCCCAGGCCAAACGGCATAATGACGCCGATCACCGAGTTTTTCTCCCGGGCCCTCACCCCCATGGCCCCCAGCAGCAGCGCCGCCAGGATGGACCCCACGAGCGAACCGAAGATGACGTCGGCACCGATGAGCAGGGCAAAGGCCGCCCCGGCGAAGGACAGCTCGGCGATCCCGTGGACGGCAAAGGCGAGGTCGCGCATCATGACGAAGGTGCCGATCAGCCCGCCCACAACACCCAGGATGGCCCCGGCCAGCAAAGTGTCACGGAACAGCGGCAGCAGTTCAGCGTAGTTTGAAAAGTTCAGGACGGCATTGGAGAAATCGGTCCAGTTCATGCCCGCACCGTTTCCGCATGCCCGTCGAAGGCCGCGTCCGGCGTGCCCACGACCACCAGCCGGCCGTCCATTTCCAGCACCTCAACGCGCGTCCCGTACAGCTCGGACAGCACCTCGGTCCGCATGACCTCCGACGGCGTGCCCAGCATGAAACGCCCGCCCGCCAAGTACAGCACCCGGTCCACATGGTCCAGGATGGGGTTGATTTCATGGGTGACGAAGACGACGGCGGTCCCGTTGCCCTTGGCCTGCCGGCCCACCAAGGCGCTGACTTCCTTTTGGTGGTTCAGGTCAAGGGAGAGCAGCGGTTCGTCGCACAGGAGCACCTTGGGGCGGGAGGCGATGGCCTGGGCAATCCGGAGCCGCTGCTGCTCGCCGCCGGAGAGCATGCCCACGGGAATCTTGCCGTAGCTGCCTGCCCCGACCTGGTCCAAAAGCTCGTCCACGCGCTGCCTGTAGGCCTTTCCGCGCAACCTGATGCCCCACTTGTGCCCGTCCACGCCCAGGCCCACGAGGTCGCGGGCACGCAGGGCGGTGTCGGCGGGAAATCCTTTCTGCTGGGGGACGTAGCCGATGGTGCGGCTGCCGCGTTTGGCGGGTGCGCCGTCGAGCATCACCTGCCCGGCGCTCAGGGGTGCCTGGCCCAGCAGGATCTTGAGGAAGCTGGTCTTGCCGCTGCCGTTGGCGCCAAGGACGGCAAGGAATTCGCCGGCTTGGACGTCAAGGTTCAGGTCCTGCCAGAGGGTGCGGCTGCCATATTTGAGCGTGGCGCGCTTGAGGCTGATGACGGGCGGGACGTTCACCGGGCGCCGGCCTTCGCCAGCGCCGCGGCCTCTTCCAGCGACGTGACGTTCGCGCCCATCCAGTCGAGGTAGTTGGTGCCCGGGGGCAGGGTTTCGGAGAAGTCGGCCACGGGGACCCCGGCTGCCTCGGCGGCTGCCTTGACCTCCTCGGTCTGGGCGCTTTCCGTCTGCTGGTTGTAGGCGAGCACGTCCACCGTTCCCGAGGCCAGCTGCTCCTTGAGCGCCGTCACGACCGAGGCGGGTGCGTCGCTGCCGTTCTCCACCGCGTGGGTGAACTCGGCCGGCGTGGTGTTGCTGAAGCCGGCTTGCTCCAGCAGGTAGCCGGGCACGGGCTCGGTCATGGCAGCGGTGCGCGGGGTCTTGTGGAGCGTGGTGAGGCGCGCGTCAAGGGCGTCCAGCTTGGCCTTGAATGCGTCCGCATTCGCGGTAAAGGAAGCCTTCTCGGCGGGGAGTGCGGCACTGAAGCGGGCGGCAAGGTCCTCTGCCAGCTTGGCCATGGTGGGCAGCGAGTACCAGACGTGCTCGTTGAAGTCCGCGCCCGTGTCCAGGCCGGACAGGGTGCTGACGTTCACGATCTCCGAGTCGGTCAGCAGCCCCTTGGACAGCTGGCCGAAGAAGTCGTCGTAGCCGCCGCCGTTTTCAATCCCGATCGCAGCCTTGGACACGGCCAGCTTGTCCTGGGCGTTGGCCTCATAGCCGTGGGGGTCGGCGCCGGCCTTGCTGATGATGGAGTGGACACTGACATGGTCCCCGCCAATTTCCTGGGCGATGTCGCCGTAGACGTCGGTGGAAGCCACCACCGAGACGGTGCCGTCCTGCACGGCACCGTCCTGGCCGGTGCCTGCGGCCGTCCCGCCGCCACCGCACGCCGCCAGGGTCAGGGTGGCGGCGAGGCTTGCGCCCAAGACGAGCAGTGAACGGCGGGAGTGCGACATGTGATTCCTTTGGTGCGTTATTGAGAACTGTTTACAATAAGACCCAGCATAACGCATATTGGGAATCGTTCGCATCTAGCCTGCATTTTCCGGCATCAGGCCTTGCGGCGCTCCTGCACATTGGTCTGGGTGGCGTCGCGGATCTCACCCACGAGCTGTTCGATCACGTCCTCCAGGAAGATGACACCCATGGTGCCCTCGTCGCTGTCGATGACCCGGGCCATGTGGGTGCCGGTGTGCTGCATTGTGGCGAGCACGTCTTCGATTTCCTCGTCGGCATGCAGGTTCACCATGGAGCGCACGCGTCCCTCGCCGATCGGCATCTGGTACCGGTCCAGCGGGATCCGCAGCACGTCTTTCAGGTGCAGGTACCCGAGCAGCGTCCCTTCGGCGTCGGCAAAGACAACCCGGGAGAACCCGGTCTTGCCCACCATGTGCTCAAAGTCGACGGGTGTTGCCTCAGGCGGCAGCGTAACCAGTGAGGCCAGCGGAACCATGATGCCCTTGGCGGTTTGCGATGAGAATTCCAGGGCACCGGTGATGAGGCCGGTCTGGTCGTCCACCAGTCCGCTGCGGGTGGATTCCTCCACGATGGACTGCACCTCCTCCAGCGTGAACGAGGAGGAGACCTCGTCCGCCGGCTGGATGCCAAACAGGCGCACGATGTGGTTGGCCGACCAGTTCAGTGCCACGATCAGGGGGCGCACCACCTTCGAGACCACCACCAGCGGCGGGGCCAGCAGCAGGGCTGCCTTGTCTGCCGCGGAGACGCTCATGTTCTTGGGAACCATTTCACCAAAGGTCACGTGCAGGAACGTCACAAGCGCCAGGGTCAGCACGAAGGCGACGGGGGCCGCCACGTTGTCCTGGACACCCACCGCATGCAGCGGAGCTGCCAGCAGGTGGTGGATGGCGGGCTCGGCCACGTTGAGGATCAGAAGGGAACACACGGTGATGCCAAGCTGCGAACAGGCCAGCATGAGTGAGACGTTTTCCATGGCGCCAAGGGTGATCCTGGCTCGCTTGGATCCGGCGTCGGCGAGGGGTTCAATCTGGCTTCGCCGGGCCGTCATGACGGCAAATTCCGCGGCAACAAAGAACGCATTGCCCAACAGCAGCACCACCAGCCAGGCAATTCCGGCCCACGGGCTCATCGGGAATCACCGCCTTCCGCGGGAGTGCCTTTGTTTTCGGCATCAGCCGCCGCGATGAAACGGATCCGGTCGATCCGCCGCCGGTCCACGCGGTCAACAACCAAGGTGCCGCCTTCGACGTCGACCGTGTCGCCGACCACCGCAATGCGGCCCAGCTCGGCCATCATGAAACCGCCCACGGTTTCATAGCCGGCTTCGTCGGGGACGTTGAGCGGGCCGATGCGTTCGGAGACCTCGTCCGGGCGCATGAGGCCGGGGAAGAACCACGTGCCGTCGGCGGCCAGGAGGATGCCGGGCTTGGCGCGGTCGTGCTCGTCGGCCACTTCTCCCACGATTTCCTCCACGAGGTCCTCCAGGGTGGCCACGCCGGCGGTGCCGCCGTATTCGTCCTGGACCACAGCCATCTGCAGGTTTCCCTCGCGCAGCTCCAGGATCAGGGCGTCCAGGTGGACGGTTTCGGGCACGCGCAGCACATCCGTCATGATGGCGCCCACTTCAATGTCCTGACGCTTGTGGAAGGGGATGGAGACGGCCTTCTTCAGGTGCACGACGCCCAGGATTTGGTCAGCGGATTCGCCGATGACAGGGAAGCGCGAGTACCCGGTGCGGCGGGCGGCGTCGATGATTTCCGTGACGGACTTGGTGCTTTCAATGGTTTCCACGCGGGTTCGCGGGGTCATGACGTCCGCCGCGGTGCGCTCGGAAAAGCTCAGGGTGCGGGCCACAAAAGTGGCCGTACCTTTGTCGAGTGTGCCCATGGCGGCGGAGCGGCGCACCAGGGAGGCCAATTCCGACGGCGACCGGGCGCCTGAGATTTCTTCCTTGGCTTCCATGCCGAACAGGTGCAGCACCTTGTTTGAGAATCCGTTGAGCACCACGATGGCGGGCTTGAACACCGCAGTGAAGATCAGTTGCGGCCGGGCCAGCGCCTTGCCGATTTCAAAGGACTTGGCGATCGCCATGTTCTTGGGCACGAGTTCGCCGATCAGCATGGACAGCAGGGTGGCTGCGGCCATGGCCAGGACCAGGGCAACGCCGGCCACGGCGGGCTCCGGGATGCCCAGGGTGCCGAGCGGCCCCGTGAGCAGGGCGCCGAGCGACGGTTCCATCAGGAATCCGGTCAGCAGCGTGGTCAGGGTGATGCCGAGCTGGCAGCTGGAGAGCTGGGTGGAGAGGGACTTGAGACAGCGAAGGAGGGGAACCGCGGCCTTGTCGCCGTCAGTGACGGCCCGCTGGACCTTTGACTGGTCCAGGGCCACGAGGGCAAATTCAACGGCAACAAAGAATCCCGTGCCAAGGATGAGCAGGAGGCCTGCAACGAGGAGCAACCATTCCATTTACAACACCCCCGTGGGACTGCAGGGCCGGTCCGTGGCCTGGCTGCAGCGGGGGTTGGCCGCCGGCGGAGGGTGGTCGGCGCCGGGGCCGGCCACTTCGGGGGTCGAGGAACTGTGGTCGTGTGTGCGGGATTTGCCGGCATGTGCAACGCTGCTGCAGAGGGACACCTTGGTGCTCCGCAAGCCGTTGCGCCGGCCCCTAGATTTACTTTCCATAGGATTTTCAGTGTACATGAGCTGCTGCGGCCGAGGCCGGAAGTGCGGTGGCCGCCACATGAACGAATGCTGAGAATCCGCTGGGAGACATTGCCTGCGGGGGCCGGCGCCGGGCCCGCAGGTTCAGCGGGACAGAAGGCTGTGCCCGCCCAGGACGTGGAAGCTGCGGCTGTGGTAAACGAGGGGCCCGCCGGCGGCTTCCGGGGTGATGATTTCCACCACCTCGGCTGCGAGCAGGAGCGAACCGCCGGCCGGCGTGCGGCTGAGGATCTTGCAGCGCAGGGCGAATCCGTTGTGTGACAGGAGTGGCTCGCCGCCAGGCAGCCGCGTCCAGTCCATGGACCCGGTGAAGCGCTCGGAACGGGAATCGGCAAAGATCTGCGCCAGCTCCAGGTCAGCCGTGGTCAACAGGTGGACCACAACGGTTTGGGCGGCGGCCAGTGCGGCGGCAGATCCGCTCTGTGCGGCGAGGGAGAAGGCCAGCAGCGGCGGCTCGGCGGACACCGAGGCCACGGAGGAGGCCGTGATGCCCACTGGGCCCGTGGGCGAGTCCGCGGTGATGACGGCAACGCCGGCGGGGTGGCCGCCAAAGGCTGCCTTGAAATCCGACGTCAGTTGCGGTGCTCCCGGCGCTGCGGACGGCTCCGACGGCTCCCCCGAATTGCCGATGGCACCAGCCGGGAAGTGCCTTGTCTGGACTGTCATGAAAATCCTCTCACCAGGCCCGGCACACTCGCCGGATCCACAAGCGACTCTAGAACCTCAACCATAGTTGAGGTCAAACCGGCAGGCGATGATGCCGGTCACAGCCCCGCACCCGTTCGCCGGATTGGGTCCCATTCAGCCAGGCAGCCCCGCATGGCGAGCTCCATGGTGGGGCGAATGGGCGCGTCCGGGTCGACCGTCAGCCGGTTGACGATGATTCCCGCACATACGGCCAGCAAGGCGCGGGCTGCAGCATCCGGATCCGGTGCGCCGAGCGTAAACAGCAGGCCCGTCGTCCATTCCTCAAACATTGTGCGCGGCACGCGCATCGGGGACCTGGCGCCGGGCGTGGCCGAGGTCTCGAGGAAGAGCGCATACCGCGCACGGGTGCGTGCGGCATGCGGTCCGGTCGCATCCTCGACCAGTCCGGAAAGGATGTCGAGGACCTCGCCGGCCGTGCGGGCGTACCTCATCGCCGCCGCCAGTTCCGCCCGTTCCTGCTCGGCGATCTCGAGCACCACACCGGCAACAAGGGCTTCCCGGGTGCGAAACCAGTTGGAGGTCGACCCCTTCGCAAGCCCGGCTTCTGCATCGACGCGGGCATGGGTGAGGGCGCGCACACCCTGCTCTCCGACGAGCCGGATGGCGGCAGCAAGTGCGCGGTCGCGGGTCGAGGCCATGGAAAAACCCTAGCAGCTTTTACTGTGATCATAGTGTTTTTCTACTATGAGAGTAGTAAAATTGGCGGCATGGGATACGCTGTGCTCGCCGCCTGGCTGATCCAGGCGGCCGTCGGGGTGACGTTGCTGGCCAGTTGGGCGCGCCATGCACACGGGCAGGACGCCGGGGTCGTTCTCCCGCACGCACTCGCGATGGTCGGATTCCTCGCTCCCTGGACGGCATTCCTCACGACGGGCGCCCCGGTGTGGGCATGGATCGGGTTTGGCGTGCTGACCGTCTTCATCGGGTTCGGGGACACGGCCATGGTGAGACGTTCGCGCACGGTGCGCGGAGTATCCGGCGCGGGGCTTCGGGACTACTGGCCTGCGGTCAGGGTGGCCATGTCCGGCGCGCTGGGCCGGCGCACCATCTTCCACGCGTGGTTCAGTCCGGTGGTGTGGTTCGGCACGCTGGCGGTCGCGATCCTGGCGACGGTGCCGTAGCCGCCGTGCCGCCATGACACCCCTGGCGCAGGATCAGGCCGGATCGATGCCGTCGAAGGCGCGCGCGCCGGGCCCCTTGCCCGCAACTTGGTCGTCGGGATTCACAAAGCCGCATTCTTCCAGTGACAGGCACCCGCAGCCGATGCACCCGCCCATGCTCCCGCGCAATTTCTCCAGCGCGGCGATCCGGGCATCCAGCTCCTTCTGCCAGTGCTCGGACAGGCGCTGCCAGTCGGACTTGCTGGGAACCCCTTCCTCGGGCAGTTCGCCAAAGACGTCCGCCACGAGTGAGAGCGGGATGCCGGCACGCTGGGCCGCCCGGATGACAGCCACCCGCCGCAGCACCGAGCGTTCAAAGCGGCGCTGGTTGCCCGAGGTGCGGCGGCTGAAAATCAGCCCCTGGCGTTCGTAAAAATGCAGTGCCGAAACACTTACCCCGCCGCGCTGCGCAACCTGCCCGACGCTCAACAGTTCCTGCGCGCGGCGGGCGGCTCCGGCGTCGGGCATGGAATTACCGGCCCAGCCCGCGAATCCCAGCAATGGCCTGCTCAAGGATTTCGTTCATGCTTCCGGCAATGTCAACCACGACGGCGGCTTCGTCGCCTTCCATGGGCTCCAGCGCCTCCAGTTGGGATGCGAGCAGCTTGGTTGGCATGAAGTGCCCGGACCGCCCCTCCAGGCGCGCGCTGAGGACTTCCAGCGTTCCGTCCAGGTGGAGGAAAATGGTGTCGGGCGCCTGGGCCCGGATGGCGTCGCGGTACCGGCGCTTGAGCGCCGAGCAGGCAACCACGATGCCGGCAGCCTTGGTGGTGGCCAGCTCGTGGCCCACGAGGTCCAGCCACGGCCAGCGGTCCTCGTCGTCGAGCGGGATCCCGTCGGCCATCTTCCGGATGTTCTCCAGCGGGTGCAGCGAATCGGCGTCGAGGAAGGGGTAATTCAGGGCGTCCGCCACCAGCGCACCGATGGTGCTCTTGCCGGCGCCGGAAACGCCCATGACCACCACCCGTGTCGCAGGGGTGCTGTGCAGGGTGTTCAAGGGCAAGTCCATACTCTCTTGTATACCAAAGGATGACGCGGATCACGCTACCGGGCACGGTGCGTGGACCCCACCGCCCCGGCTTCGGAGGAATCTTCGATCATCCTGACGTAGCGCGCCGAGGACTGCATGTGCTCGCGCATGGCCTTCTCGGCCGCCTCTCCGTCGCCGGCGCGGATGGCCGCGGCAATCTGGCGGTGCTGGTGCTGCTCGTCGCCCACGAGGTCGTTGACTTCGCGGAAGCGGCGGACCTCGACCATGACGGTCGTCAGCTCGATGCGCAGGGCTTCACTGAACCATTCAAGGGCGCCATTTCCGGTGGCCCTGGCTATGGCCATGTGGAAGGCAATGTCCAGGACCGGGTAGCCCACGGTGTCCTGCAGTGCGGCATCCATCTTGGCGATGAGCTCGTCAAGGATGCGAAAGTCTTCGCTGTCCGCTCGCTCGGCGGCCAGGCGTGCGGCCTGGATTTCCAGCGGAATGCGCACATCCATCATGTCGGTGAGGGGCCGCTGGTTGTTGTGCAGCACCCGCGAGAGGAAGAGCTTGATCAAGTGGCCGTCAAGTTCCTTCACGACGGCGTTGCGCCCGTTGTGCACCTCGACGATGCCGACTGCCTCGAGCGCACTGAGGGCCTCGCGGACCACTGGCCGGCTCGTCGCAAATTGCTCGCACAGGGCAGCCGTGGACGGCAGCGGACTGCCCGGCTGCAGGTCATTGTCCACAATGTGCGTCATCATGGCATCAAAAATTTGCAGGCTCAGCTTGGTGCGAGTCAATGGCGTCTGCACGCGTCCCCCTTATGGATCCACCCGAGGGCGGCGGCGCTGGTTATTGCGGAACAACTTTCATTAGCCAATCATAGCCACACAAATCCTAGCTGTCAGATAGGTTGACAGGCTTATAGGTGTCGGATAGGTTGTGACTCATGCCACTCAACACCCCCTCCGAAACCCAGACCGCCGCGGTGCTCGCCGGGCCCGGGGACCTGCAGCTCACCAGCCGCAGCCGTCCCGTGCCGGCAGCCGGTGAGGTTTTGGTCAGAATAAGCACCGTGGGCATCTGCGGATCAGATGCCGCTTACTTCCAGGGCACGGCCGCCTACACCGTCGGCGCCCCGTTTGTCATGGGCCACGAAGCCAGCGGCACCGTCGCAGAAACGGGCGACGGCGTCACCGGCCTTGCGCCGGGAACTGCCGTTGCGCTGGAGCCCAGCCTGTCCTGCGGCGAATGCGAACAGTGCACCAGCGGTTTCGACAACCTCTGCCCCCACTCCCGCTACCTCGGTTCCGCCGCCGTCAATCCCCACCGCGACGGCGCCCTGCAGGAATACCTTATTGTTCCGGCAACCCACGTCCTGCCGCTTCCAGAAGGGTTCTCCCTTGCCGAGGGGGCGCTTCTGGAACCCATGGCCGTTGCCCTGCACGCAGCCCGGAAGACCCCCGTCGAGGGCAAGTCGGTGCTGGTGGTTGGCGGCGGCGCCATCGGCCAGCTCACGGCAATCGCGGCCAAAACCTTGGGCGCCTCCTCCGTCACCGTGAGCGATGTCAGCGCCCGCCGCGCCGGCACCGCCGTCGAACATGGCGCAGACACGGCGCTCACCACCGCAGGGCTCAAGGACAAGCTCAGCGCAGGCACCCGGTTCGACGTCGTCTTCGACGCCTCCGGACATCCGGCGGGAGTCGAGGCCGCGCTCATCGCCGCTCGTCCGGGCACCGGACGCGTGGTCCTCGTCGGCAACCTTCCCGCGGGAGCCGGACTGCCCGTGAAATACATCGCCACGGCGGAATCCTGGGTGACCTCCACCCTGCGTTTCGCCGGTGGCCTCACACCGGCACTGGCCTTCCTCCACGAAAACAAGCTGGACATCTCGTGGCTGGTGGAACAGACAATCCCGTTCCGCAACATCGTGGAGGCCTTTGAAGCGCCGGCAGCGGGCGATTCACCCCTGAAGGTCCACATCCAGTTTTCCTAAACCCCAGCACCAACCAGACCACTATCAACCAAAGGACACAATGATGCGTCACTCTAAGATATTCAAGGGACTTGGCGTCCTGGCGGCTCTTGCCCTGCTCGCCACCGGCTGCTCCAGCTCCCCAGACAAAAACGATGAAGTTGCCGCTGAAGGGCTGGGCACCGCGACCACCGAAGTGGCCCAGGCCGCCAAGGACTTCCAGGGAACCTTCACCTACTGGATCGGCCTGACGTTCCCCGAATCCAGCAACGACCTCGAAGCTGCCCGCATCAAGGCCTGGGGTGACAACCTGGGCATCAAGACCGAGGTCATCAAGGTCAACCAGAACGAAGTGGTCCAGCAGGCCTCCGGCGCCATTGAAGCAAAGTCGCTGCCCACCGCCATGACTGTGCCCTACGACCTGATGTCGACCATGGCCACCGGCGGCCAGCTCTCACCGGTGCCGGATGCCTACACGGCCGTGGGCGAGGCCCACGGCGGCTGGCTCGATTCCATCGACGCCGCCACGAAGGCCAAGAGCTTCGCCGACAAGATCTACGGCGTCCCCTTCGGTTTCTTCGGCAACGTTTTGTTCAGCCGTGCCGACCTGCTGAAGGAGAAGGGCTTCGATTCCCCGCCCAAGACCTGGGATGAACTGCTGGCCCAATCCAAGGCCGCCCAGGACCCGCCCACAACATACGGCATGGGTTTTGCGCTCTCCAACGTCCTGGACGGCAACCTGACCACGTCCATGATGCAGTCCTTTGGCGCCCGGGTCGCCGACGACGCGGGCAAGAAGTGCACGATCAACAGCCCCGAAACCTCCACGTTCCTGACCTGGATCAAGGGCGCGTTCGACGGCGGGCAGTTCCCGCCTTCCGCCGTGACCTGGGACGGCGCGGGTGACAACAACTCGTACACCTCAGGCCAGTCAATCTTCATCGTCAACACCGGCAGCGTCTACCAGTCCATGAAGACGGACGATCCGGACCTGGCGGCAGCCAGCGCCTACTCGGCACTGCCCGCAGGCCCGGCCGCCCAGGTCGCCCCGGTCGATCCCCGCTACCGCGTTGTGCCGGCCAGCACCTCCGACGCCGGAAAGATCCTGGCCCAGGACCTGTTCGAATCGCTCGCCGACGACACCTACATGGCCAGCTTCATGGAGAACGCAACGTACGGCCCCGTCCTGAAGTCGCAGCTGGAATACCCCGTGTTCACCGACAGCCCGGTCCACGCAGGTTTGCTGGAACAGGCTGAGAAGGGCACGGCCCCGGCCTTCCCCGACACCGCCAACGCAGCGTACTCCGACTACCAGAACGCCTTCTCAACTCCCCGCATGGTGCAGCGCGTTGTGGTTGACAAGATCTCCATCGACAAGGCCATGGCGGAAGCCCAGGCCTCATGCCAGACGATTTACGATCAGCATGCAGGCTAACACCAACAAGGCAGCGGCCCCTGCCGGAGCACCCGCTCCGGCAGGGAGCGCGGGCACCTCACGACGCGACGCGGCCCGTGGTTCCGGCGACGCCGCGGGCCGCAGCCGCGGCCCAGGTTCCGGCAGGAGAAATCCCGCGGTCTCCAGGGAAGCACGGCTTGGCCTGCTGCTGGTTCTGCCGGCAGTGGCCGTCATCGTCATCCTCATCGGATACCCCACCATCTCCTCCATTTGGTACAGCTTCACGGACAGGATGGTCGGCTCCCCCGGACACTTCATCGGCCTCGCCAACTACACCCGGCTCGCCACCGACTCCGGATTCCTGTCCGCCGCGGCCAACCTGGTCCTGATCGTCGGCATTTCGCTGCTGCTCAAGCTGGTCTTGGGCACACTGGTTGCCGTCATACTCAACCGCCCCATGCCCGGGCGGAACCTGTGGCGGCTGCTGGTCATGCTGCCGTGGGCCATGCCGGGGTTTGTCGCCTTCATGGGGCTGCGCCTCATGTTCGAATCCCCGTACGGCGCCATCAACGTGGCACTGGAATCGTTCACCAGCCCGGTTCCATTCCTCAGCGATCCCACGTGGGCCCGCATCTCGGTGGTCCTGGCCACCGTGTGGCGCGGTTTCCCCTTCTGGGCCATCTCCATCCTGGCCGCCTTGCAGACCATCCCCAAGGAACTCTACGAGGCAGCCCGAATGGACGGCGCGTCAACGTGGCAGCAGTTCGTGAACATCACGGTGCCGCAGATCCGCTCCACCGTGGCCGTGATTGCGGTCATCTCCGCCATCTGGACGGCCAACGGCTTTGAGAACATCTGGCTCATGACCCAGGGCGGACCGTCAACAACCACCATGACGTTCCCCGTCCTGTCCTTCCTCAGCCTGCAAAGCCGGCAGCTGGGACAGGCCGCCGCCTACGCGGTTGTCATCCTGCCCGTCATGGCGCTGTTCATCATGTTGCTCAGCCGCAGAAAGAAGGAGATCTGATGCAGAAGCGTGGACGCCTCACCACCCTCCTGGGCATGGCCTTCCTTGCCCTTCTGGTGGTGCCGCCCGTGTATTACATGGTCATCGCCTCGCTGAAGCCGCGCTCGGCGATCTACCGGACTCCGTCGTGGCTGCCGGAACGCTCCAGCCTGGACAACTACGCCAAGGTCCTGTTCAACGACCACTTTCTGGTCAACATCGGCAACAGCCTCATCGTTGCCCTCATGACCACGCTGCTGGCCATGATCCTGGGCGTGCTGGCGGCCTACGCCATCGCCCGCTTCAAGTTCCCCGGCCGCAATGTGGCCAGCCAGCTCATCCTCATGAGCTACCTGACACCCATGGTGCTGCTCTTCATCCCGTTGAGCGTCGTCGTCGGAAACCTGGGCCTGGCCGACACCCTGCCGGGGCTGATCCTGGTCTACCTGACGTTCGCCGTGCCGCTGTGCACGTGGCTGATCCTTGGCCACTTCCGGGAGTTTCCGGTGGACTTGGAGGAGGCTGCATCGATTGACGGTGCCACCAAGATGCGGACACTGGTCAGCATCCTGCTGCCCGTCTCCGCACCGGCACTGGCGACGGCGGCGTCCCTGGCCTTCATGATGGCCTGGGGCGAGCTTTTCCTCGCCTTGACCTTCGTCAAGGGGCAGGCAGTCATGACGGCCCCCGTGGCGCTGCAGCACATGAGCACCGGCGACGTCCAGCAGTACGGGCCCATCATGGCAGGCGCCGTCCTGTCAGCCATCCCCGTGCTGGTCGTCTACTACATTTCCCAGCGCTGGGTTGTCCAGGGCGCTTCGGAAGGTGCATTCAAGGGCTGAGCCCGGCAGGCCCATCCCGGCCACGCCCAGCACAACCCTGAAGGGGCCGGCCGCAACAGCCGGCCCCTTTCTGCATCCACGCCACACCATCCCAGAGAACCACCCAACCCTTAGGAGTCTCCCTTGACCATCCGCAACGCCGAGGTGCTGGTCACCAGTCCCGGGCGCAACTTTGTCACCCTGCGCATCACCACTGCCGACGGCGTCGTCGGCCTGGGTGACGCCACCGTCAACGGGCGCGAACTCGCCACAGTGGCCTACCTCCAGGAACACGTCGTCCCGCTGCTGATCGGCAAGGACGAACACAACATTGAGGACATGTGGCAGTTCCTCTACCGTGGGGCCTACTGGCGCCGCGGGCCCATCACCATGGCCGCCATCGCCGCCGTCGACATCGCGTTGTGGGACATCAAGGCCAAGATCGCCAATCTCCCGCTGTACCAACTGCTCGGCGGCGCATCCCGCGTTGGCGCCCTCGCCTACGGGCACGCCTCGGGATCCGACAACGAGGCACTGTTCAGCTCCATCCGCAACCACCTGGACCAGGGGTTCAAGGCCATCCGTGTCCAGACCGGAGTGCCCGGCCTGGGCCAGATCTACGGCGTGGCCACGGACCAGCGCCCCGGCGAGCGCTATGACTACGAACCGGCCAAGCGGCTGCCGCTGCCCGCCGAGGAAACATGGGACACCCGCGCCTACCTGCGCCACATCCCCACAGTCTTTGCCGCCGTCCGCGAAGAATTCGGCCCGGAACTGATCCTGCTCCACGACGGCCACCACCGCATGACACCCAACCAGGCAGCCTCCCTGGGAAAGTCCCTGGAACCCTACGACCTCTTCTGGCTCGAAGACAGCACTCCCGGCGAGAACCAGGAGGGGCTGCGCCGGGTACGGTCCCAAACCACCACGCCACTGGCCATCGGCGAAGTCTTCAACTCCGTCTTTGACTACCAAACCCTCATCACCGAACAACTGATCGACTACGTCCGCTCCGCTGTCACCCACACCGGCGGCATCACAGCACTGAAGAAGCTCATGGACTTCGCGGCGATCTACCAGATCAAGTCCGGCTTCCACGGCCCCACCGACATCTCCCCCGTGGGCCAGGCAGCACAACTGCACCTGGGCATGGCGATCCACAACTTCGGCATCCAGGAATACATGAAGCACTCCCCCGAAACACTGGACGTGTTCCAGACCAGCTACACCTTTGAAAACGGCCTGCTCCACCCCGGCAACAATCCGGGCCTCGGCGTCGACTACAACGACGAACTCGCCAACAGCTACTCGTACACCACCGCGTACCTGCCGGTGAACCGCCTCCTCGACGGCACCGTCCACGACTGGTAGTTCCACAGCAAAATGCCGCCGGCCATCCATTGTGGGGATGGCCGGCGGCATTTTGCGTGCCCGCACCCAGGCGGGGTCACCGCCGTCGTGCATGAGTCAGGAAATGCTAGAGACGGGTGTCGAAGGAATTGCAGAAGACGTTCTCATTGAACGTCCCTTGGAATTCGGAGAGTCCCTGGATCTTTTCCACCGTGGCCCGGATCGCTTCGCGGGAGTCGGCGTGGGCGTGGATGGCCGTCTTGACCATCGGCACGTCGATGAGGTGGTTGGGCTGGTTCAGCGATACGAACACGGTGGGAACCTCCGTGACGTACCAGGGGATCTCGGCCGCCATCGGGGAGGACCACTGGACGCGGATCGCTGCTTCCTGGGCAAAGCCCTTCACATTGGCGAAGATGAAGGCTGCGTCGTACTTCTCCGGGTAGTCGTCCGTGGCTTCGTCGGAGATGACGGACATGAAGTTCACGCCTTCCTCCCCCGCTGCCTCGCGCTGCTCGGCGGTCTTGAAGACGTGCACTTCAAAGCCGACCCGTTCCAGCTCCTCCGCCACGACATCCAGGTAACCCAGCGGATCAGCCCGGGTGAAGTCCGAGCCGCCGGAGATGCCGTACAAACGGATCTTCTTGTGCGTGGCCGGGACAATGGGCAGGTTGTTCTGCGTGTCCTTGATCAGCGTGACGGTCTTGTCCGCGACCCCGGCGGCAACGGCCCGGTGTTCGGCCGAACCGATGACGGCCAGCTGTTCGGCCGGAGGAACCAGGGTCTCCCGTGCCTTGGTGTGCAGCCCCAGGGACGCCTTCAATGCCAGGATGCGGCGCAGGGCATCCTGCAAACGCTCCTCCGAGATGATGCCGTTGCGGTAACCATCCAGCATGTAGCCAAAGTCCTCTTCCGGGTTGCGGAAGAACAGGAACATGTCGCAGCCGGCGGCGATGGCGGCGGGCACCAGATCGCGGCGCTTCATGGCCTGCGTCATGCCGACCATCTGCGAGGCGTCGGTCAGGATGAGGCCGTTGAAGCCCAGCTCGCCGCGCAGCAGCTCACCGAGCAATTCCGGCGCCAGCGTGGCCGGCAGCACCTCGGCGTCGCCCAGGCCCGGCCGGAAGCGGCGGGAGAGCTCCGGCGCGCCGATGTGCCCTGCCATGATCGACTGCACTCCATGCCCGATCATTTCACGGTACACATGGCCGTACGTCTTGTTCCACTCCTCATAATCGAGGGTGTTGTAGGAGGTGACGACGTGCTGGTCGCGCTCGTCGATGCCGTCGCCCGGGAAGTGTTTCATGGCGCAGGCGGTGGGAGATTCGCTGATGCCGTCGAAGTATTCCTTGGCCCGTTCCACCACCACTTCGGGCGTGTTGCCGAAGGAGCGCGTGGAGATGACGGTGTTGCGCCAGTTGTAGTGAATGTCCACGATCGGCGCGAAGGCCCAGTTGCAGCCAAGCGCGGCGGTTTCCACGCCGGCAACCTGGCCCATCTGGCGGGCAATCGACTTGTCTGGATGTGAGCCGGCCTGCAGGTGCGTTGAGACAAAGGTGCCGTCGTCGCAGCTGCCGGCACCACCCATTTCCGGGTTGGAGGCGATGAGCAGCGGGATCTTGGTCTTCGACTGGGCGTGGCGGATGTGTTCCTGCACGGCGCCCGAGGGGCCGGGCCGGTAGCGCATGCCGCCCACGTGGAACTTCTCCAGCACCTCATCAAGGTATTCGGGGGCGTAGCTGTTGTTGTGGTTGATGAACAGCTGGCCGATCTTCTCCTCCAGCGTCATCGACCCAATTGTCGACTCAACCCATGCCACGCCTTCTTCGTCCAAATTAAACGGTGCGGCGCGCATATCCACTGCGTAGCTCATTGCTTCTCCTGAAATTTCTTCTTGGTCTTTAGACAGTCTGCTGGAGACGCGCGACGGCGTCAGCCACCAGGGCGGGGACCGGCGCCGAAATGTCGATCACCACGGCGCGTTCGTCGCTGGCGGTGGCTTCCAGCGTGGCCAGTTGCGAGTCGAGCAGGGCTGTCGGCATGAAGTGGCCCGAGCGGCCCTCGAGCCGCGCACCCAACACTTCCCTGCTGCCATCAAGGTGCAGGAACACCGCATCGGGCGCCTGCGCCCTGATGGCGTCGCGGTAGCTGCGCTTCAGTGCCGAGCAGGCCACCACGAGTCCGTTGGCTGAGCCTGCCAGCTCCCGGCCGACGATCTCCAGCCAAGGTGCGCGGTCGTCGTCGTCCAGGGGCGTGCCGGCCGCCATCTTGGCGATGTTCTCCACCGGGTGGAGGGAGTCCCCGTCAACGAACGGCAGGCCGAGCTCGTGCGCCACGAGGGCGCCGATCGTCGTCTTGCCGCAGCCGGAGACTCCCATCACCACGATGTGCTGCGGATTTGCAGCGTGTGAAGCGTCGATCACCAGTCGTGGACCGTTCCGTCAACGAGGCGGTTGTACGGCAGGTAGGCCTGCTGGTACGGGAAGGCCTTGGCGGCCTCTTCGTTGAACTCGACGCCAATGCCGGGCTTGTCGCCGGGGTGCAGGTAGCCGTCCTTGAAGGTCATGGACTGCTCGAAGACCTCGTTGGTGGCATCCGAATGCTGCATGTACTCCTGGATGCCGTAGTTGTGGATGGCCAGGCCCACGTGGAGCTGTGCGGCGAAACCGATCGGGGAAATGTCGGTGGGACCGTGGAAGCCGGACTTGATCTGGTACTGGGCGGCGAAGTCCATGACCTTCTTCAGCGGGGAGATGCCGCCGAAGTGGGTGGAGGCTGCACGGACGTAGTCAATGAGCTGTTCCTTGATGATGGTCTGGTAGTCAAACACCGTGTTGAAGATTTCACCGATGGCCAGCGGCGTGGTGGTGTGGTGGCGGACCAGGCGCAGGGCCTCCTGGTTTTCGGCCGGGGTGCAGTCTTCGAGCCAGTACAGGTCGTACGGCTCCAGGGACTTGCCCAGCTTCGCAGCCTGGATGGGTGTCATGCGGTGGTGGCCGTCGTGGAGCAGGGGCAGTTCCGGGCCAAACTCGTTGCGGACGGCCTCGAACACGGTGGGCAGGTGGCGCAGGTAGGCGCGGGTGTCCCAGTCCTCTTCCTGCGGGTAGTTGCCGCGGCCGGCGGGCTCGTAGTCGTAGCGCTCGCCCGATGCCTGCGCCTGGGCGGCAACGCCGTAGACGGCCTTGACGCCGGGGATGGCGGTCTGCACGCGGACGGACTTGTAACCGAGTTCCAGGTGCTCGCGGATGGAGTCGAAGAGCTGCGGGATGTCGGTGCCCGAGGCGTGGCCGTAGGCGCGCAGGCCGTTGCGTGAGGCGCCGCCGAGGAGCTGGTAGACCGGCAGGCCGGCGATCTTGCCCTTGATGTCCCACAGGGCCATGTCGACGGCGGCGATGGCGGCCATGGTGACCGGTCCGCGGCGCCAGTAGGAGCTGCGGTAGATGAACTGCCAGGTGTCCTCGATGCGGTGCGGGTCGCGCCCGATGAGCAGTTGGGCGACGTGCTCCTTCAGGTATGCGGCAACGGCCAGTTCGCGGCCGTTGAGGGTGGCGTCGCCGATGCCCACAACACCCTCATCCGTGGTGACCTTCAGGGTCACAAAGTTGCGGCTCGGGCTGGTGACAAATACTTCTGCGGAAACGATTTTCACTTAACTTTTCCTTCCGGAATTTGACTGACAGTGGATTTCTTCAGGACGTGCGGTGTCAAAGATCATGGTTTTTCAGGGCCTTGGGCGCCGCGGCTTGCGCGGCCGGGGAACTAGCGTTCAAGGTTCTCGCGCTCAAGCAGTGCTGCCGTGAGCCGTTCCGAACGCTTGCGTTCGATGTCGGCAACAATTTCCTTGTGCTTGGCATCGGTCAGCGGGTAGGCGATCATGACCACCAGGGCCAGGACGGCGAAGACCATGGGGAGCAGGCCGGATCCGGCGCGGATGCCCAGCAGTGCGTGTTCTGTCTGCGCGCCGCCGCCGCCGGAAACATACCCGCCCCAGGCGAGTGCGTAGGCCGCAAGGGCGCCGCCCACCGCCTGGCCGGTCTTTCGGGTGAAGGAGAACAAGGCATAGGTGATGCCCTCGGACCGCACCCCCGTGCGCCATTCGCCATATTCGACGGTGTCAGCCTCAAGCGCCCAAACGAGCATGCTCACGAGCAGGACACCCACCTGGGTGACCATGACTCCGGTGAAGGCGAACCAGACGAGGTTGGCCGGGGCGAAGAAGACAATGAGTCCGCCCGTTGCCATGAGGGCCGCCGCCGCCAGGTACAGGTTCTTCTTGCCGACGGCCTTGACCAGCCGGGGCATGACTGCGGCCAGGCCGAAGGTGAGGAAGATATTGATCGTGGACATCAGCGCGTACAGCGGCAGGGCATTGAGCACGTCGCGGAAGTAGTAGATCTGGATGGAGCTGATGGCCAGCTGGCCGGTCAGGAACAGGAAGGAGCTGATGCACAGGAGCAGGAGGGGCTTGTTGCCCTTCAGCGTGGACATGCTCTGCTTCATGGACACCTTGGGTACTTCGCGGACAACGCGCTCCTTGGTGGTGAACACGGTCAACATATAGAGGCCGGTGCCAACCACGGCGAAGATGACGGTCAACGTGGTGAACAGTGGCTGCAGGTCGGTGCTGCCGGTCATGAGCGGGGCGATGAAGATGCCCAGGAATGAGCCAACGGCGACGGCGCCGATGGTGCGGGCGCTGGCGAGCTTTGCGCGTTCGGTGGATACCTGGGTCATGGCGCCGGCGAGTGAGCCGTACGGAATGTTCACGAAGCTGTAGGCCAGGCCCAGCAGGGTGTAGCTGGCGTAGGCCCAGATCAATGTGCCCGATTCGCCCAGGGCCGGGATGGAGAAAGTGGCGACACTCAAGAGAAGCAGCGGGACAGACCCGAACATGATGAATGGGCGGAACTTGCCGAGCTTCTTGTGGTAGGTCTTGTCCACCATGCGTCCGGCAAAAACGTCGAAGAACGCGTCGAAGATGCGAACCACCAGCAACAGGGTTCCGGCGGCCGCGGCACTGATGCCCACTACATCCGTGTAGTAAAGCAGCAGGAACATGGTTGCCGTGGTGAAGGCCAGGTTGTTGGCCGCGTCTCCCGCGCCGTAGCCGATGAAGCTGCGCTTGGGCAGGGGTGCCGGTGCTGACGGGGCAATGGTGTTGGGTTCTGTTGGCATGTTCATCCGTATGGGCTCCTTTACCCATGATTCCGGCACTGTTGGAGGGAGTGCCGGACTGCTCTTGAAACTGGTTCGCGGGCGGCGCCTCAATGGGCCGCCCGGAATGCAGTTTCCAAAGTGGAGTTCCCAGATTCAAACTCCATGTGAGCCGTGCCGCTTGGTGAGCTGCATTACTAACAGTAAAGCAGTTTTGACAAAATTTGGCAACCGCTTGCCGCAAATTTCACAAGAGTTTTTTTGCTCCACATGCAAACCCGGCGGAACACCGGCCCTTCCCGTGCCGGCAACGTTCACATGCTGCGTTCACGGGAGCAGCGCCGCCTCGTGAAATCGCCCTCGCACTGCGGTCCCGGCGCAGGGTTCCGCTTGACGCCTGGACGACGGAAGCCACGCAGCAAACTCCGGGTGCAGGCAAACGGCGGGCCCCTCATTGACGGCGCCACGGCGCCGGGCCGACCTGCACGCTCCCTGGGTTCCACGGAGGCCCGTAAGCGCGATGGTCGGCAGGAGTTCACGCCGGTCCAGGCAGACTGCAAACCGTCGTTGGCCCCGGTGGCGACGTTGCGGCCTGAGCCGATCAGGACTTTGTTCCCTCGCACTTTCCCGCACCCGCCGTTACAGGCATTGCCGGGGCCGCGGGGAAGCTGTGCAGGGCTCCAGGAATCAGCCGAAGAACATTACCCGTAGGTACAACGGGAAACACGAGTGTCGGCAACCGCTTGCCGACACTCGCGTTTCCCACTTTCCCGGTGGCTGGGATGCCTAGGCGGCGGCCCAGTCGATGCCGGCTGCTGCCTGCAGATCCGCAAGGAATGCCGCATCCGAGGACAGTCCCTCGTCGAGGATCGCCACGAGGGCGGCCAGCGCTGCATCGCTGCGTCCGCCGGACGCGTCCAGGGACAGTGCTTCGGCAATGCCATCGGATCCTGCGGCGTCAACAACCGTATTGCCGCCGGCATGGGTCGACCGGACGAAGGCAACCCATGCAGCAATCATGCGCAGGGCCCCGTCCCCGGAACGGCCGGCGGCCTTTTCCGCCTTGTAAACAGGAACTGCGCGCATCCGCAGCTTGTTGCTTCCATCCTGTGCAATCTGCGCCAGGTGGTGGGCAATCCTGGCGTTTCCGAAGCGTTCCAGCAGGGCTGCCCGGTAGGCCGGGATGTTCAATCCATCCGCCGGCAAGTTGCTTTCGGCTTCATTCCAGAACCCCTCAACCCAGGCAGCGCAGACGGGGTCGGCAAGGGCCTGCGCCACCGTCTGGTGTCCGCGCAGCTGTCCGGCGTAGGCCATCAGGGAATGGGCTCCGTTGAGCAACCAGAGCTTGCGGTTCTCAAAGTGCTCGATCTCATCCACAAAGACGGCACCGGCGCTGGCCCAGTCCGGGCGTCCGGCGGGGAATTCCCCGCTCAGGACCCAGTCACTGAAGGGCTCGGTGACAACCGGGGAGGAATCCGAGTATCCGCATTCCGCGGCGACGAGTTCAATCTCGGCGTCCGTGGTCCTGGGCGTGATCCTGTCGATCGAGGTGCCCACATAGCTGACGTTGGCTTCGATCCAGGCCCCCAGGGACGGGTCCACAACATCGGCCAGTCCGCCAATGGCAGCCTTGGCGGCGATGGCGTTGTTGGCCAGGTTGTCGCACGAGACCACGGCAATGGGCCCCGCTCCGGCGGTGCGGCGGGCCGCAAGCGCCTGGACCAGCCGCCCGGCTGCCGTGACGGCGGCAGGCGGGTTCCCGCCGTCGTGCCCTGCGTCCTTGGAAGTCAGGGAACGCAGGACATCGATGTCCGCCCGGACGGCGGGGTTGCTGATGTCCAGCGCGCCGTCGGCGGCCAGGTTGTACGCTGCCTCGGTGATGGTCAGGGTGACCATGGCGGTCGTGGACGCGGCAACCAGCCGTTCCAGGGTGGCGACATCCGCACCGTCATGTGCCTCGACGATGCTCGTCATGAGTTCGAAGGAGTCACCCTCGGCGCCGCGCTCGATGAGCGTGTACAGTCCGTCCTGCGCGGCGAGTGCCAGGGCCGCGTCGGGGCGGCGTCCGGTGAAGGCTGCGATCCCCCACTGGCCGCCGTCGCTGGCGCGCTGGGTGTACCAGGCCTGGTGGGCGCGGTGAAAGGCACCCAGGCCAAGGTGGACGATGCGGACGGGGGCGGCCGGCGCGGTGTTGGCCGTGGAGCGGCTCAGCGCGGGGATCGTTTGCGTTTCGGTCACAGCTTGAAGGCCCTTCGGGGTGCGGCGTCAACGATGTCGACGATGATTTCATGGGCGCGGGCCTCGCTGACGCGGCGCTCGGCCACGAGGCGGGCCAGGAAGCTCGCCTCAATGCGGCGCGAGGTGTTGTGGCGGGCCGGAATGGAGCAGAAGGCGCGGGTGTCGTCGATGAACCCGGAGGAGCGCGAGAAACCGGCTGTTTCGGTGACGGCGGAGCGAAAGCGCAGCATAGCGTCCGGGGCGTCGAGGAACCACCACGGGGCACCGATGAACACCGACGGGTAGAAGCCCGCCAGCGGGGCGATTTCGCGGGAGAACACGGTCTCGTCGATCGTGAACGGGATGAAGTGGAAGCCGGGCGCAGTGCCGAAGTCTTCCAGCATGGGGCGAAGCGCCTCGGTGTAGCTGACGGCGAACGGGATGTCATGGCCCGTGTCCGCGCCGAACTTGTTGAACGAGTCCGTGTGGTGGTTGCGGAACACACCCGGGTGGATGGTCATGACCAGGCCGTCAGACACGGCCATCCGGGCCATCTGGTACATCATGTGCGCTTCAAAGACATCAGCATCTGTGGCCGTTGCCTCGCCGCGCCGGGCCTTCTCGAACAACGCGGTTGCTGCAGATTCATCCAGACGCAGGGTGGCGGCGGTGCGGGCACCGTGATCGGAGGAAACAGCGCCGTGCTCCACGAAGTACTGGCGGCGGTTTTCCATGGCGCGGATGTAACCGGCGTAGCCGTCCAGTCCGTCACCTGCGGTGTCGATCAGCTTCTGTACGCGATCGGCCCAGCCCGCGGCGGCAAACTTGATGTAGGCGTCCGGGCGGAAGGTCGGCAGCACGCGGCCGGCGAAGGTGGGGTCCTTGGCGATGGCGGCGTGGGAGGCCAGGTCATCCAGCGGGTCGTCGGTGGTTGCCAGGACCTCAATGTTAAAGTCCTTGAACAACTGGCGCGGGAGGAATGCCGGGCTCTTGAGTTTGGCATCCAACTCGTCGAAGAGCGCATCCGCGTTCTCTTCGTTGACCTCCTTGGTCAGTCCGAACACGTGCTCGAAGGAGTCGCGCATCCAGTAGCCCGAGGCGGTGCCGTCAAACAGCGGCCAGGCCTTGGCGAATTCGCGCCATGTTTCGCGAGGTTCAACGGCGGTGGTGCCACCCATGCGCAAGCGTTCCAGCGGAACGCCGCTGGCGTGGATCAGGCGGGTTACATAGTGGTCCGGGCTGACCAGCAGCGTTGCCGGGTCAGGGAACGGGGTGTCCAGTTCAAGCATCGATGCTTCAACGTGGCCGTGGGGGGAAATGATGGGGAGGTCTTCCACCCGAGCCAGCAGATCGCGGGCGATGGAGCGGGTGCCGGGATCGGCGGGAAGCAGGCGGTCCGGGTCTGCGGCAAGGGACTTTTGCGCAAGACCTTCGGTCTGCGCACTGGAAATAGTTGGTGCGGAGGAATGTGACATACGTCAATCGTCCCCGGCTGAAATACATTTGTCAACCGGTTGCCAAATATTGCCATTTCGCTGTCAGGCCTCGGGTACGGCCCCTGTCGAGCCGCGCAAAATGAGTTCGGTGGACAGTGTTGAGCCACTGCCCTGGACGGCCTCCCCTGACGACTCATCGAGCACCATGGTCAAGGCCGCGACGCCAAGCTCATGGAGGGGCGACTTGATGGTGGACAGCGGCGGCGTGGTGAAGTCGGATCCAAAGATGTTGTCAAAACCCAAAATGCTCAGCTCGGCAGGTATGCGGATGCCAGCCGATTGCAGTTCCCGCATGAGGCCAATGGCCATCAGGTCGTTATAGCAGAACACGGCCGTCGCGGCGCCGCCGCGGACAGCCGCTGCGGCATGCCGTCCCCCCTCGACGGTCGGTGCCCCGGAGGCAACCGTGGAGACGGCAATGCCATGCCATTCACACCTTGCCTTGATGGTTTCCCATCGCCGGGTGGACATCCATGAGCGTTCCGGCCCGGCAACGTAGGCAATGGACTTGTGCCCCATGTCGGCCAAGTGCCGCACGGCGTCCGCCACTCCGGCCTCAGTGTCGGCCACCACGGAGCCAACGCCGTCGACTCTCCGGTTGGTGACCACCACCGGCTTCTTCGCGGCAAGTTGCTGGATGTCCTCATCCGCCAATCGGGGGCTGGCCAGGATCAACGCATCAACCGTGGTCAGCATGCGGCGCGCGGCAGTGAGTTCATGGTCGGCGGATTCTGTTGATTCCGCGAGCATCAACGTGTAGTTCCTGGCCGAGGCGGCTGTTTCAGCACCGCGGATGATGTCAAAGAACGCTGGGTTGGTGATGTCGGAGACTATCAAGCCCACGGTTTGTGTCCTGCCCGTGGGCAGTGCCCGGGCAAAGATGTTGACCTGGTAGTTCAATTCCTCCGCCGCGTCCATGATCTTTTGCTGGGTCTTTGCGCTGACCCTGCCCGGCTTGCTGAGAGCCCGAGAGACCGTCGAAGGATTGACTCCGGCAAGTTCGGCTATGTCATAAATGGTGGCTGCAGCTTTTGCCGTCTTGGGACGGGAGGCGCGTTTCCCGACGCCGCCTGGCGTGCTCATCTCAGTCACAGGGGATCCTTCGCAATTGGTTGCCAGTTGTCATGCTAACCCAAAACCTAGTTCGGTTTTTGCAGGGACCATTAATGAGGCAGGCGCCAGCCCCGTCCTTGGACGTGGCTGGCGCCTGCCTGGGTGCAGCGCTCCCTAGGCGCGTTCGGCGTACTTGCCTTCTTCGCGGATGCGGTCGTTGAGCAGCGTCAGGAACTCGTCCTCGTCGAAGTCCAGGCCGACTTCTTCGCCCTTCCAGCTGGAGAGGTGGATGGCGTTGGCGAGGCGGACACCGTTGATGCCGTCGGAGCCCGGCGCCAGCAGCGGCGTGCCATCGAGGATGTTCGCAGCAAAGTTCTCCAGCACGCCCGCGTGCTGGGCACCCCAAACGGATTCAAACTCGACGATTTCCGTGGTGCGCAGCTCGTCCATGTCCAGCTGCCCCATGAACAGCTTGCGGACGTCGTCCATGCCCATGCTGTCGCTGATTTCGCGTTCCTTCTTCTTCAACCGGGTCACGGTGGCGGTCTTGGAGCCTTCCACCACGATCTTGCCCTGGTCCCCCAGGATCTCGAAGCGGTCGGTGCCCACCATGTCGTGGGTCGCCGTGACGAACGTTCCGGTGGCGCCATTGCCGTAGTCAACAAGTGCGGTGACCTCGTCCTCCACGGCAATGTCGCGCCGGAAGCCATAGGAGACCTTGGCAAAAACGGACTTCGGCACTCCGCAGATCCACTGCCACAGATCCAGCTGGTGCGGAGCCTGGTTGACGAGGACGCCGCCGCCCTCTCCGCCCCACGTTGCACGCCAGGCGCTGGAGTCGTAGTAGCCCTGGGGACGCCACCAGTTGGTGATGATCCAGTTGGTGCGCAGGATATTGCCGATCTCGCCGTTGTCGACGATTTCCTTCAGGCGCTGGTACAGCGGGTTGTTGCGCTGGTTGAACATGATGGCGAAGGACAGCTCCGGCTTGCTCGCGGCAAACTCGTTCAGCTCCTTGACCTGCTTGGTGTAGACCCCGGCCGGCTTCTCCACCAAGGCGTGGATGTCGCGCTTGAGCGCCTCGATGCCCATTTCCGGGTGAAGGAAGTGGGGAACGCAGGTGACGACCGCATCCACGTCGCCACTTTCCATCATGGCAATGTAGTCGTCAAAGACGTTGACGCCGGGGTAGGTTGAGGCCGCCAGCTCACGCTTTGCCGGGTCAGTGTCAGTGATGGCACCGATTTCCATGTTGGGAACCATGCCGTCGGTGATGAACTTGGCGTAGGCGCCGCCCTGCTGGCCGAGACCGATGATCCCGATGCGTACTTTCTTGCTCACTGGTGTTGCTCCGTTTCGTTGCTGTAAATCATGTGAATTTCCGGGCGAGGGGCCCCCGGCCGAGGTACGAGGCCGGGGGCGGGTTGGGCCCACGCCCGCGAGGGGCCCCGGCCGAGGTACGAGGCCGGGTGCGGGTTGGGCCCACGCCCGCGAGGGGCCCCCGGCCGAGGTACGAGGCCGGGTGCGGGTTGGGCCCACGCCCGCGAGGGGCCCCCGGCCGAGGTACGAGGCCGGGGGGCGGGTGGGGACTAGAACAGGTCAGCGAAGCCCATGGCGGTGAGGTTGCGGTGTGAGGTTTCAAGGACGTCCCACACGGTGCGGCCGTAGAGCTCGTCCTGTTCAACCAGCAGGTACTGTGCACCGGCGGCCTGGGCCGCAGGAATGATGGAAGGGAAGTCCAGGTTGCCTTCCCCCACCTCGGCAAACTGGACCACGTTCTTGAACTCGGTCATGAAGTTGGCGAAGTCGCCGGTTTCCAGGTAGCCCAGCGCGGACTCGGGCAGCATGCCGATCCGGTAGTCCTTCAAGTGCACCATGGCCGTGTTGCCGGCGTACTTTTCCAGGGTGCGAACAGGATCCAGCCCGCCGCGCTGGACCCAGTGGACGTCGATTTCCAGGCCCATCGCCGGCGAGTTCTCGTTGATGATGTCCAGCATGTACTTGCCGTCAAACTTGGCAAACTCGATGTGGTGGTTGTGGTAATAAAGGCTGAGCCCTTCTTCCTGGAGGCGTTCGGCGTAGCCGTTGGTCTCCTTGGCGAAGTCGATGACGGCGTCAATGGATGTCATGGCGCCGAAAGGCAGCATGCCGATGCGCAGCAGCTTGGTGTCAAGCCGCTTGGCGTCGTTGACGATCTTGTCAAAGTCGTCCTTGAGGGATTCACCGGGACGGCCAACGGGCTTTTCCATCATGACTGACAGTGATGCCACGTCCATGCCCAGGTCGGTCTGGGCACGCTCCAGCTCGGAGACGTTCTTTTCATCCATGGGGACCTGGGAAACCTCGACGGCGTTGTAGCCCAGTTCGCTGACCTTGCGGAGGGTCTCAAAGGCGCCCACTTCCGCAAAGCTGTCCTTGAGCATCATTGCCTGTACACCGATTTTTGCCACGTTGTTCCTTTCGTTGGCCGGGCCCTGGGTGTGGTCCGGCAGATTGTTGCACTGAAGCCTGTAACTACAGGCTAGGCAGTGGCCCCGCTCATTTCTGCCTTCCGCTGTGCTTCCAGCAGTTCATGCCTGTCATTGCGCCGCTTGGCCTGCCGGTCCGGGTCGGGGACCGGCGAGGCCAGCAGCAACCGCTGCGTGTAGGGGTGACGCGGTTCCCGGGTGACCTGTTCCGAGGTGCCCTGCTCCACAATTTCGCCGTGGTACATGACGGCGACGCGGTGGCTGATGTGGCGGACCACGTCCAGGTCGTGGGAGACGAACAGGTAGGAGACACCGGTGTCCCGTTGGATCTGCAGGAACAGGTCCAACACCACGGCCTGGGTGGAGAGGTCCAGGGCGCTGACGGGCTCATCGCACACAATGAGTTTGGGCGAGAGTGCCAGGGCCCGGGCAATGGCGACGCGCTGGCGCTGCCCGCCGCTGAATTCACGGGGAAGGCGGTTGAGGGCATCCGACGGCAGCCCCACCTGGTCCAGCAGTTCCTTGACCCGTTTGCGGGCAACGGCAGGTTCCTGCCCCTGCACCCTGAGCGGTTCAGAGAGGATGTCGCCGATTTGCAGCGAGGGGTTCAGGGAGGTGTAGGGGTCCTGGAACACCACCTGCAGGTCCTTGCCCAGGCTGCGGCGTTCGCCTCGTGAGGCGTGGCTGATGTCGTTGCCTTCGAACGTGATCGTGCCGCTCGTGACGGGCGCAAGGCCCAGCACGGCCCGGCCGAGGGTGGTCTTGCCGGAGCCGGATTCACCCACCAGGCCCAGGGTTTCCCCCGGCTTGATGTTGATGTTGATGTCGGTCAATGCCCGGAAGGGCTTGCGGCGGAAGCCTTTCAGGGGGTACTCCACGTCCAGGCCCGCCACTGTCAGGAGGTCGGGGCCGGCGGCTGGGGTGTTTACGTCTGCGGCGCTCATTGGGCCAGCTCCTTCTCGTCGGACTCGTCATCACGGACGGCGGCTTCCGCCGCCGTCATGCCGGCGGATACCAGCATGGTCATGGGTTCCTTGCCTTCTAGCATGGAGCCAAGGAGCTTTTGCGTGTAGGGGTCCTTCGGGTTGCGCAGGACCTCCCGGACGTCGCCGTCCTCGACCAACCGGCCGTTCTGCATGACGGCAACGCGGTCACAGAGGTCGGCGACGACGCCGAAGTTGTGCGTCACCAGGATCACCCCGACACCCAACCGCTTTTGCAGGTCCCTGATCAGGTCCAGGACGTCGGCCTGGACAGTGACGTCCAGTGCCGTGGTCGGCTCGTCGGCGATGATGAGGTCCGGCTCGCAGCTGATGGCGCCGGCGATCAGGACACGCTGGGCCATTCCGCCGGACACTTCGTGTGGGTAGGCATCGAAGGTCTTTTGGGGGAAGCGGATGCCGACGTCGTCCAACAGCTTGAGAGCTCGTTGGCGCGCCTCGGCCTTGGAAATTTTCAGCACCCGCACCATGGGGGTGACCAGTTGGTAGCCGATGGTGAAGGCCGGGTCCAGGTTGCTCATGGGTTCCTGGGGAATGTAGGAGATCCGCTTGCCCCGGAATTCACTGAGCCGGGCCTGGCTGACGCGGTCCTCGGTGGGCGCCACCGTGAACTTGCCGTCGAATTGAATGCTGCCGGCCACAATGCGGGCATTGTCAGGCAGCAGTCCAAGGATGGAGAAGGCGGTTTGGGACTTTCCGGAACCGGATTCGCCGACGATGCCGAGCACCTCGCCGCGGTCGACGTGGAAGGAAACGTCATCGACGACTTTTTTGATGGAACCATCGGCCTGGGGGTAGCCGACGCCCAGGTGGGAGACCTTGACCAGGTGGTGTTCGGTGCCGGACTCCACGGTGGCAGAGATGGTGCGTTCGGGACGGTGGCGGGTTGTTGCCAGTTCCGCCTGGGCGGTGTTGCTGCCGCGCTTGGGCGCCTTGATCTTCTCTGCGTCCTCCAAGGCATCCCGGATGGCATTGCCCAAGAGCACCAGGGCACCGATGGTCAGGCCGATGGCCAGCACCGGCCAGACCAGCAGCACGGGGCTGAGGTAGATGTTCTTGAAGCCCTCATTGAGCATGACACCCCAAGTGGCCACGGACGGGTCACCCAGGCCCAGGAACTCGAGCCCCGACTGGATGGCGATGGCCACGCCGCAGATGACGGCTGTTTGGATGATGATGGGGGCCCGCACGACCGAGAAGATGTGGCGGGAGAGGATGGTGGCGTCGCTGAGCCCGGCCACGCGCGCCGCGTCGACGTACAACTCGTTGCGCACCGACTGGACGGCAGTGCGTGTCAGCCGGAAATATCCCGGTGCCATGAGGATGCCGAAGGCGACCATGGAGATCCAGACGGACGGGCCAACGGCGGCCCGAACCGTCAACAACACGATGATGCCGGGAAGGCTCATCAGGACGTTGACCAGCCAGTTGGAAACGCCGTCGAACTTGCCGCCGTAGTAGCCGGCGATCAGCCCGGAAGGGAGTCCGATCGCGATGGCAACGCCAGCGCACAGCAGCGCTGACAGCAAGGTGGTGCGGGCGCCGAAGACCAGCCGGCTCCAGACGTCCCGCCCGACACTGTCGGTCCCGAGGATGTTGACGGCGTCCCCGGGCGAGAGAGTCTTGCCGATGTCTGCGAAGTTCGGGTCAAAGGGGGCCAGCACGTTGGCCAGCACCGCGAGTACCACCATGAAAAGCAACACAACCACGGAGGCCAGGCCCATGGGGTTCTTCAGAATCTTCTTGACGGGGTGGGAACGGACCACCGTCCCTGTCTGGCCGACGAGGTCGTCGGGCTGAATCATGCTCATGAGACACGCACCTTGGGGTTCAGCCAACCGTTGATGAGATCCACCAGCAAGTTGACGATGATAACGATGACAACCGTGTACAGGACCACGCCCATAACGAGCGGAATGTCGCCCATGCTCGTGGACTGCACCGCCAGCGCGCCCATGCCGGGCAACGCGAAGATTTGTTCAATGATGACCACGCCGCCAAGCATGCCCACAAATTTCAGGCTCAACACTGTCAATGCGGCCGGCGCGGCGCTGCGCAGGACGTGCTTGAACAGAATTTCCCACTCGGGGATGCCGCGGCTGCGCAGCGTTCGCACGTAGTCCCTTTCCATCTGCTTGATGACGGCGCTGCGAACCTGTTGGGCGACGCTCGCGACACCGTTGATCAGCAGTGCGATGACCGGAAGTGTCATGGAGGCCACCCAGGCGTTCATGCCGGCATCCGGGGAGATGCTGCTGGTGGCCGGGAAAAAGTGGAGGTTGATGGCGAAGACGGCAACCAGGACGATGCCGAGCACGAAGTCGGGAATGGCGTCACCGAGAACTGCGGCACCCTGCACGAGCCGGTCAATCCAGCCACGCTTGATGGCCGCGGCCATGCCCAGGAGCGTGGCCACAATGGTAATGCAGAGCATGGCGACGACCACCAGGGTCAGCGTGATGGGCAGTCGGGTGGTGATGGCGCCAATCACCGGTTCGGAATTGAACCACGAGGCCCCGAAATTGCCCTGGACGGCCTGGCCTGCCCACTCAAAGAACCGGACCAGCAGCGGCCGGTCGAGGCCGAGTTCAACTTCCTTGGCCGCGACCTGTTCCTGGCTGGCGAACTCACCAAGGATGTTGCGGGCAATGTTTGTGCTGGAAAAGTACAGCAGGCAGTAAGTGAAGAAGGAGATCGCAACGAGCACCGAGATGCCGGAAACGATTCGTTTGAGAATGAAGGAAACCATGGGTGCTCCAGGGTGGAGGGATCAAGGATGGGGAAGAAGTGCCGGGGACGGAATCCGCCCCCGGCACGATGCCGTTACTTTGCGGGCGCGTAGTTGTAGATGGACGGCACGGCCTGCTGCAACTGCGGCTGTACGTCGATCTTCTTGTTGCTGAAGTACATCTGGTTCAGGCGGAACAGCGGCAGGAACCAGGCATTCTTTGTCAGGTACTCATTGACCTTTTTCGCTTCGTCAGCGCTCTTGTCCCCACCGTTCTGGACTGCCTGGATCAAGGCGGTCAGGTCCGGGGTCTCGCTCTTGAACGGGTTGTACAGCGCGGAGGTGGAGACCATCTGGTTGATGGCAACCCATGGCTCTCCCTGGTAGAGCTGGAAGGTTGCTGCCGAGTACTTGCCCGCGGCCATGTCCGAGACCAGGTTCGCCGGCGGAATGGTCTCAGTTTCGAGCTTGATGCCCACGTCGGCCAGCTGCTGCTTGTACACGGCGTTGACACCGTCGAATGCGGCAACGGTCGGAATTTTCAGCGTGAATCCGTCGGGGTAGCCGGCTTCAGCCAGCAGGGCCTTGGCCTTGGCGGGGTCGTAGGGGTATGTGTTGTCCAGCTCCGGCACGTAGGCGCCACTTTCTGGGCCAAACACCTGCTCGGTGACAGTGCCTTCATTGAGGTACTGCTGCTCGAGGATCGTTTTGCGGTCAAAGGCGTAGTTGATGGCCTGACGGACCTTGACATCGCCCAGGGCGGGGGTGATCGCGCCGTCGCGGTCAAACAGGAGGATGCCGTGCCAGTCCACCTGGCTCTTGTGCGCCACCATGCCGGAGCCCTCGGCCTGCTTGCCCGACTTGGGGTCCAGCAGCGCCGCATCAACCTGGCCGGAGACCAGTGCATTGGTGCGGGCCGTCAGGTCCACGAGGTACTTGATGGTGATCTTGTCAAACTTCTGCAAGTCCTTGTCCCAGTAACCCTCACGCTTGGTGAAGACGTACTGGGATCCCTTGACGGAGCTGGCCTTGTCATAAACGTACGGGCCGGAACCATCCGGATCGGTCTTGATGCCCTCGGTGCCTATGGCCTTCGGGCTCGCCACGAAGCCGAGTGCCTGCGTCAGGTAATAGGTGAACGCTGGGTCCGGAGCATTGAGAGTGATGGTGATCGTGGCAGGGTCAATGACGTCGACGCTCTTCAGCGACGCTGCCTGGTAGGCATCCTGGCCCTTGGCTTCCTTGAAGCGGTCCAGGTTGGCCTTGGCTGCCGTGGCGTCGAACTTGGTGCCGTCACTGAAGGTGACATCGGTGCGCAGCTTCAGGGTCAGGACGGTGTGGTCCTCGTTGTAGGTCCACTCGGTGGCAAGCATCGGTTCCAGTTCACCGCCCGGGGCCCGGCGGATCAGGGAGTCGTAGACGGCCTGGTAGAACGGCATCGTGTGGCCAATGTGCGCGTCGGTGGGATCAAAGGTCTTCATGTCATTGACGCTGCCCAGTGTGAGCGTCGTGGCAGCGGCTCCGTTGTTGCCTCCGCCACCGCCGCCGCCACAGGCGGTCAGGGCAAGCGCCGCGGCAGTAAGCACTGCCACGACTGTGGATTTTGGACCAAACTTCATTGTTGGCTCCTCGCAGTAAGGGTCGTAATTAGGGGTTGAAAACGCTGGGGGTGTGAGTGTGGCTTGCACCACATTCGCTGTTACATAAGACACATTACTGCGCCTGCATCTCTTTGGCAACCGATTGTCAAAAGATGCCACAAATCGTTATCTACTCACTGACAATCCGCAGAAAATCAACGATCCAGGAGGACAGATGCCATGACAATCGGGTGTCAAAACGTCCTATGCCGCCCAGAGGCAACGCCCGGCCGGATTCCGGCCGGGCGTTGTTATCGCAACCATCAGGAAACATCTGCCAGCCGGTCCGGATAGCTCTGCGCGTAGGTGTCCTTGATGATGCGCAGCGTCTTGAGTGCTTCCTGGGGGTCGATCCAGAACGCGCCTTCCCCACCGGCCTGCGAGTAGAAGTCCGCGATCAGCAATTGGTGCGAGACGCCCCAGTAGTCGCGCCCGCCCGAGGCTGCACGGCGTTCCTCGACAACTTCCACCCGGCCGTCGTCGTGCGTGATGGTCAGGTCCCCGCACAGGTGCAGGGTTGCCTTTTCGGCAACGATGTCCACCGTAATCGGCGCGTTGACCGGGTTGGCAAGGGTGGCATAGAAGACGCTGCGGGCGCCGTTGGCATGCGTCAGGACCAGCTCGGCCGTGTCCTCCACCTCAATCGTGTCGCCGAGCGCCCGGGTTGCAGCGTGGCCGGAGACCGAGGTGACCTCCCCCAGCATCCACTGCAGGAGGTCCAGGGTGTGGATGGCCTGGTTCATGAGGAGCCCGCCACCACCGCCTTGCCAGCTGCCGCGCCACGGCCGGTTGAGGTAGTACTCGGCGGTGCGGTTCCACATGACAGTGCCGGAGCCGCCCAGGACGGCCCCGAACTCACCGGATGCGAGGCGCTCCGCCATGGCCTTCACCGCCAGGTTGTAGCGGTTCTGGAAGCAAATGCCGATGCGTGCGGAACTTGCGGCCGCGGCGGCAGCCAGCCGTTCGCCGTCGGCCAATGTGCTGGCAAGCGGTTTCTCGCTGATGACATCAATGCCGCGTTCCAGTGCCGCGATGGCGGGGTCGGCATGCTGGTCGTGCGGGGTGCAGACATGCACGACGTCAGGACGCACCTCGTCGAGCAGGGCCGCCACATCGCTGTAGCCTGGCACGCCGTGGGCTTCTGACGCCGCGGCCAGGCGGCCGGGATCGGTGTCGCACACGGCCACCAGCTCAGCGCCGTCGATCGCCTTGACGGCCTCAAAATGGACGGTGGCGACGTCTCCGCAACCAATGATGGCAACTCTTGTCATGCTGACTCCCTTGTCGATGATTCTGGCTGGTCGGTACAACCGGGCACTGGTGCCGGCGGCGCGTGTCAGGCGAGCGTGACGCCGATGGCGTCGGTGGCGGCGCGGAATGCGCGGGCCGCTTCACCAAATGCCGCGGGGCCGGAGAAGCCGCCCAGTTCGTGCTGGGCCGCCAGGTGCGGTTCGAGGGAGGCGAAGCCCGTGTAGCCGTCCCGGCTCAGTGCCGTCAGCGTCTCCACGAGCTGGCCGTCCCCCATGCCGGTGGGCACAACCTCGCCGCTGCCGGCAATGGCGTCCTTGACCTGCAGGTATTCCAGGTGGGGGCGGAGCATGGCGTAGGCGTCGGTGTACGGCTTCACGCCGACCTGGACAAAGTTGGCGTTGTCCCAGGCGGCGCGCAGTGCCGGGGAATTCACGGTTTCCATGAGGTCCAGGACGCGCTCGGGGGTGTCGCCGTAGATGTCCTTCTCGTTTTCATGGATAAGGACGACGCCGGACTCCTCAGCCACGCGGGCCAGCACGGCCATGCGCTCCATGACCGCGTCGCGGATGTCTTCCGGGCCCTGGTCCTCGGCACGGAAGAAGGAGAACATGCGGATGTATTTGGTGTCGAGGGCCTTGGCCACCTCGATGATGCGGCGCAGGCGCACAGCCTCGTGTTCGACGGGCAGGGAGATGTCCACCTTGCCGATGGGGCTCGCAACGGCGGAGACCTTCAGCCCGGATTCGTCCAGGATTGCCTTGAGTTCGGCCACCTGCGCATCGGTGAGCTCCACGACGTTGGTGCCCCATGCACTGCGGACCTCGATGTGCGATGCGCCCAGGGCCAGGAGGACCGCGGCCTGGATCTTGGGGTCGGGATCAACTTCGTCGCCGAAGCCGGACAGGGTCCAGGTGGGGTTCGTGGCGGGGTTCATAAAGGTCTCCATTTTTGAGGGGTCTCGGCCTGCCGCCGGGCAGCAGCCCTCACGGGCGGACGCTGGCGGTGACTCACTTCACACAAGCAGTCATATGCCAAAGCCTATCGTCGAAGACAACGATTGACAACCGATTGCCATTTCTTGCCTCAAGAAGTACGCTGTGACTATTAGAGTGTCACATGTCACAAGACGGCCGGATGTTGCATCCGGCTGCCCGTCACAGCCCCTGGAGCAACGCACCCTGCGGCTGAAAATACACAAGGATGTGTTCCGAAAATGACCGCTCCCCCTGGCTTCACCCCCGGGAAACCTGCCACGATCCATGATGTTGCAGCTCTTTCCGGCGTGGCCGCTTCCACGGTGTCCAGGGCCCTCTCCAACCCGGACCGTGTCAATTTCCGGACCCGGGCACGCATCGAGGCGGCTGCCGCCCAGTTGAACTACGTGCCCAACGCCCAGGCCAAGGCCCTGAGCTCCGGCCAGAGCAAGGCCGTAGCCGTGCTGGTTTCCGACATTACGAATCCGTTCTTCTTTGACATCATCAGGGGAACCCAACTGCAGCTCAAGGCGGCCGGCTACACCCAGCTCCTGGTCGACACCGAAGAATCGGACGAGGTCGAGACCAGCACCATCGAGCAGCTGCGCAACACGGCCGACGGGATCATTCTCACCGCGTCCCGGCTCAGCGATGAATCGTTGGAACAAATTGCGGCCAGGCTTCCCACGGTGGCGATCAACCGCAGTGTTCCGGGCGTTGCCTCGGTCATCCTGGACACCCCCACCGCCACCAACCAGGCCCTTGACCACCTGATATCCCTGGGCCACTCGCACATCGCCTTCCTCGGCGGACCCGCGACGTCCTTTTCCAGCACGCGCCGCTGGGATGCCCTGAGCGCCGCTGCCGAGGAACGCGGCGTTGAGGTGGTGCGGCTGGGCCCCTTCGCCCCCCGCACCTACTCGGGGGCGGCCGCGGCCGATGCCCTGGTGCATTCCGGTGCCACCGCCGGCATTGCCTTCAACGACCTCATCGCCATCGGCATGCTCCAGCGCCTGCGTGAACGCGGCGTCAGGGTGCCGGAGGACATGAGCATTGTGGGCTGTGACGACATTTTTGGCGCCGACTTCTGCAGCCCGCCCTTGACCACTGTCACCGCGCCGGTGGAACAGGCAGGACGCGTGGCGGTCACCATGCTGTTGAGCAAGATCAATTCGGCCGTGGGTGCGCCGCCGCGCAGCCAGAGCATCCTGCCCACGCACCTGACCATCCGCAGCTCCACCGGGCCCGCGCCGCACAAGTAGCCGCCCGCGCCGGGACGCCGGGGTGTCATCCCGCGCCGCGTTCCGGGGCAACCCGTACGCCGAGTGATTCCGCCGCACAAGCTCACCAGCTTTGCGGCAGCGGCCGGCCTTCCTCATAGCCGGCGGCCGACTGCACGCCCACAATGGCCCGTTCCCGGAACTCCGCCAGCGACGAGGCGCCGGCGTAGCTGAAGGAACTGCGCAGCCCGGCGGTGATCATGTCCAGCAGGTCCTCCACGCCGGGACGCAAGGGGTCCAGGTACATCTTGGACGTGGAGATGCCCTCCTCGAACAATCCCTTGCGGGCCCGCTCGAAGGCGCCCTCGGCGGCGGTGCGGTTTTGCACGGCCCGGGCCGAGGCCATGCCAAAGCTCTCCTTGTATTGGCGCCCGGCGGCATCCACCTGCAGGTCGCCCGGGCTTTCGTAGGTGCCGGCGAACCAGGAGCCGATCATGACCTGCGAGGCGCCGGCGGCCAGCGCCAGGGCCACATCCCGCGGATAACGCACGCCCCCGTCGGCCCACACGTGGGCACCCAACCCGGCAGCCGCCGTCGCACATTCCAGGACGGCGGAAAACTGGGGCCTGCCAACGGCCGTCATCATGCGCGTGGTGCACATGGCGCCGGGGCCAACACCGACCTTGAGGATGTCCGCACCGGCCTCCACCAAGTCACGCACTCCAGCCGCGCTGACAACATTGCCGGCCGCCACCGGAACGGATGGCGAGAGGGAACGCACGGCACGCAGGGCGTCAAGCATCTTCTCCTGGTGGCCGTGTGCGGTGTCCACCACCAGCGTGTCCACGCCGTAGTCCAACAACGCAGAAGCCTTCGCGGCGACATCACCGTTGATGCCCACGGCCACGCCCACCCGCAGCCGTCCGGCATCGTCAACCGCAGGCTGGTAAATCGTGGAGCGAAGTGCGCCGGTGCGCGTCAGCACGCCCACCACCTCGCCGCCCCGCAGCACGGGGGCGTAGTCGGTCCCGGCCGCATCCAGCACGGCAAACGCCGAACGCAGGGCCTCGTCGGTTTGTGCCTTCGCAGCGGCGAAGTCCAGGTCCCCGGCGTCGGCCTGTGCGCGGATGTCATCGAAAGGTGCGGCATCCAGGGTCAGCACGTTGGTGCGCATCACGGAGGCCAGGGACGAGAACCTGTCAACGCCCTCACAGTCCGCCCCTCGGACCACGCCCACAAAATCGCTGCCGTCCACCACCACCACGGCGTTGTGCGATCGCTTGCCCATGAGGTGCACGGCGTCAATGACAATGTCGCCTGCGGTCATCAGCAGCGGGGTCTCGTAGAGCGTGTCGCGCGCCTTGACCCAGGCCGTCACGGAACGCAGCACATCGAGGGGGATGTCCTGCGGCAGGACCGCCATGCCGCCACGCCTGGCCACGGTCTCGGCCATCCGCTTGCCCGACACCGCCGTCATGTTCGAGACCACGAGCGGGATGGTGGTCCCGGTGCCATCACCACTGGACAGGTCCACGTCCAGGCGGGAGGTCACGGTGGAGCGTGAGGGAATCAGAAACACGTCGGAGTAGGTCAGGTCTGTGGCGGGCTGGTTCAGAAATCGCATAACACTCCCTTGTCAATGACGGACTTCACAGGCTGGCAGACTCAGCGGGGCCGTCCGCGTTTGAGTCTAGCCACCCCGCCAGCCCGTTCACCGCAAAAAACGCCACATTTCCCATAAAGCCGTGGCGCGCCGCGGCCAAGATTGGCCTACAGGCCACCATGCTTACTAGACTTGCTGGGGATCGGGGTTTGTTGGACTCCGAACAACTTTCGAATAGGCTACGCAGGTTTGTGCCGACTGCATCCACGAGATCCGGGTGCCGCCGCCTTGCGCAACCTTGTACAGCGGGCAATCAGAACTCATGGAAGAGGCGTAATACACGTGCCAGAGCAATCCATCCACCGTCTACCCGAAGAATTTGGCGGCAACGAGTGGCTCGTCGATGAACTGTATGAGCGCTACAAGAGCGATAAGAACTCAGTGGACACAAAGTGGTGGCCACTGTTTGAAGGTTTCGCTGCCGATGACGCGGCAGGCAACGGACGCCACACCGCAGCCCCCATTACAGCCCAGATCCCGGTAGTCTCAGCGCCTGTCCCCGTCGCGGCACCTGCTGCGCCTGTCCCAAGCACGACGCCGGCCCCCGCCTCCGCTGCACCGGCGGCTCCCGCTGCGGCACCGAAGGCACCGGCCGCCCCGCGCCCGCCCGCGCCGGCGAAGGACGCTGCCAGGACCGGCACCACGCCCATCCCGGCCCAGCTTCCCAAGACCGCAAAGGACAAGTCCGTCCCGGAAGAAGCGGTCAAGACTGTCCTGCGCGGCCCGGCCAAGGCCATCGCTGCCAACATGATCAGCAGCCTCGAGGTGCCCACGGCCACCAGCGTGCGCGCCATCCCGGCAAAGCTGCTCATCGACAACCGCGTTGTCATCAACTCAAACCTGGCCCGTGCCCGCGGCGGCAAGGTTTCCTTCACGCACCTGATCGGCTACGCCGTCATCAAGGCGTTGGCAGCGTTCCCGTCGATGAACGTCTACTACGACGAGATCGACGGCAAGCCCGTCGCCGTGCAGCCTCCGCACGTCAACTTCGGCATTGCCATCGACATGCCCAAGCCCGACGGCACCCGCCTGCTCATGGTGCCGAACATCAAGCGCGCCGAAACCCTGAACTTCGCCGAGTTCTGGCGCACCTACGAGGACCTGATCAAGCGTGCCCGTGCCGGCAAGCTCACGGCCGACGACCATTCAGGCACCACCGTCTCGCTGACCAACCCCGGCGGCATCGGCACCGTCCATTCCGTGCCCCGCCTGTCCAAGGGCCAAGCCGCCATCATCGGCGTCGGCTCCCTTGACTACCCGGCCGAGTACCAGGGTGCCAGCCCCAAGATCATCGCCCAGAACGCCGTCTCCAAGATCCTGACCCTGACCTCCACCTATGACCACCGGGTCATTCAGGGTGCCGGCTCCGGCGAGTTCCTGAAGAAGGTCAACCAGCTCCTGCTGGGCGCGGAGGGCTTCTACGACGAAATCTTCGAGTCCCTGCGCATCCCCTACGAGCCCGTCCGCTGGAGCCTTGACCTGCAGGTCGACCCGGCTGACGAGATCAACAAGGTTGCCCGGATCCAGCAGCTCATCCACTCCTACCGCGTGCGCGGCCACCTCATGGCCGACACCGACCCGCTGGAATACGTACAGCGCAAGCACCCCGACCTGGACGTGCTCACCTACGGCCTGACCCTCTGGGACCTGGACCGCGAATGGCCCACCGGCGGTTTCGGCGGCAAACCGAAGCTCCTGTTGCGCGACATCCTCGGCGTGCTCCGTGACGCCTACTGCCGCACCACCGGCGTGGAGTACATGCACATCCAGGAGCCGGAGCAGCGCGAATGGTTCCAGAATGAACTGGAGCACCCCTACTCCAAGCCGAGCCGCGAAGAGCAACTGCGCATCGTCTCCAAGCTGAACTCCGCTGAGGCGTTTGAGACGTTCCTGCAGACCAAGTTTGTTGGCCAGAAGCGCTTCTCCCTCGAAGGCGGCGAGTCCCTGATTCCGTTGCTTGACTCCATCATTTCCGATGCAGCCGACGATGGCCTCGACGAGGTTGCGATCGGCATGGCCCACCGCGGCCGCCTGAACGTGCTCACCAACATCGCCGGCAAGACCTACGCACAGGTCTTCCGCGAATTTGAGGGCACGCAGGATTCACGCAGCGTCCAGGGCTCCGGTGACGTCAAGTACCACCTGGGCACGGAAGGCACATTCACCTCCGACGCCGGCAACGAGACCAAGGTCTACCTCGCCGCCAACCCGTCCCACTTGGAAGCCGTCGACGGCGTCCTCGAGGGCATCGTCCGCGCCAAGCAGGACCGTCTGGACCAGGGCGAGAACTTCCCAGTCCTGCCCATCATGGTCCACGGCGACGCAGCCTTCGCAGGCCAAGGCGTTGTTGCAGAGACACTGAACCTCTCCCAGCTCCGCGGCTACCGCACCGGCGGAACCATCCACGTTGTTGTCAACAACCAAGTGGGCTTCACCACCGCCCCGTCATCCTCACGCTCCTCGGTGTACTCCACCGACGTTGCCAAGATGATCCAAGCGCCGGTGTTCCACGTGAACGGCGACGATCCCGAGGCAGTGGTGCGCACGGCCCAGCTCGCGTACCAGTTCCAGCAGCGCTTCCGCAAGGACGTTGTCATTGACCTGGTCTGCTACCGCCGCCGCGGCCACAACGAGGGCGACGACCCCTCGATGACCCAGCCGCTCATGTACAACCTGATCGAGGCCAAGCGCTCCGTGCGCCGCCTCTACACCGAGGCCCTGATCGGCCGCGGCGACATCACCGAAGAGGAAGCCACGCAGCTGCTGCGCGACTACCAGGAACGCCTGGAGCGCGTCTTCGCGGAGACGCACGCAGCACAGACCTCGCCGATCCCGATCGTCACCAAGGATTCCCAGGCTGTCTCCGGTCTGGAGCGCCCCATCGCCCAGCAGGGCGACACCGGTGTGAACGATCCCCAGGTAACGGCCATCAGCGCGGACACCCTGGCCCACATCGGCGATGCCCATCTGGCCATCCCCGATGGCTTCGATGTCCACCACAAGCTCAAGCCACTGCTGGAAAAGCGGGCCGCCATGTCCCGCGAAGGCGGCATCGACTGGGGCTTTGGCGAGCTCAGCGCCTTTGGCTCGCTGCTGATGGAGGGCGTGCCCGTCCGCATGGCCGGCCAGGACTCGCGCCGCGGCACCTTCGTGCAGCGCCACGCAGTGTTCCACGACCGCACCAACGGCGATGTCTGGACCCCGCTCACCGAGCTCAGCGAAGACCAGGCCAAGCTGTGGATCTACGATTCCCTGCTGAGCGAATACGCCGCCATGGCGTTTGAGTACGGCTACTCCGTGGAGCGCCCCGACGCCCTGGTCGTCTGGGAAGCCCAGTTCGGCGACTTCGTCAACGGCGCACAGACCGTCATTGATGAGTTTGTCTCGTCGGCCGAGCAGAAGTGGGGCCAGCACTCCTCGCTGGTTCTCATGCTTCCGCACGGCTACGAAGGCCAGGGCCCGGACCACTCATCCGCCCGCATCGAGCGATTCCTGCAGATGTGTGCCGAAGAGAACATGATCGTGGCCAACCCGACCACGCCGGCATCGCACTTCCACCTGCTGCGCCGCCAGGCCTACCGCCGCCCGCGGAAGCCGCTGATCATCTTCACCCCGAAGCAGCTGCTGCGCCTGAAGGCCGCAGCCTCTGCTGTTGAGGACTTCACGCAGGGCGGCTTCCGCCCCGTGATCGGTGAGCATGCAGCGCTGGACGCCAACGCCGTCGACCGCGTCATTTTGGTCTCAGGCCGCCTGTACTACGACCTGCTCGCAGCCCGGGACAAGGCCGGGGACACCAAGGCCGCCATCATCCGCGTTGAGCAGCTGTACCCGCTGCCGCTGGATGAGATCAAGGCTGAACTCGCCAAGTACCCGAACGCGGAAGTCGTATGGGCGCAGGACGAGCCGGCCAACCAGGGACCGTGGCCGTTCATGGGGCTGAACCTGGCACCCGAGCTGGACCGGAAGCTGGGACGCGTATCACGCCCCGCCTCCGCGTCAACGGCGACGGGCTCGGCCAAGAACCACGCCGTCGAGCAGACCCTGCTGGTCAAGCAGGCGTTCGAGCGTAGCTAACGCACCACTGATGCCCGGTCTGCAACTTCAGGCCGGGCATCTTTTATTTCACTGTCTATTGTGCACACAAAGAAGAGGGGAACCGTGGAGAAGCGGGAACTGCGAATAGTCGCTGTGGGGGACGAGTTGGTGGCAGGCGTGGGCGACCCCCGGGCCCTGGGCTGGCTTGGCCGGGTGCTGGCACGCACACCGCAGGACGCCGTCACGATTGAGCCGTTCGTCCTGGCGACCCCCAAGGAAGGCACCGAGGCGCTGGCCGGACGGTGGCTGCAGGAGGCCGGCCGGCGCTTTGACGACTTCCACGAAAACCGCCTCATCATCGGCCTCTCCGGCCGGGACATCGATTACGGCCTGTCCACGGCCCGCAGCCGGCTGAACCTTGCCAACATCCTCGACGGGGCTACCCAGCTGAACATCCCGGTGTTCGTGGTGGGTCCCCCGCCGTCGCTCGATCCGGCGTTGAACAGGAAACTGGCCGAACTCAACACGGCCTTCGCGGACGTCACCACGCGCCGCAAGCACCACTATGTGGACACGTTTTCGCCGCTGCAGAACCACGAGCAGTGGCGCAACGACGTCGCCGCCAACGCGGGCGCCCCCGGCCAGGCAGGCTACGGCCTGATGGCCTGGCTGGTGCTGCACCGCGGCTGGTACCAGTGGCTGGAAATCCCCGAGGCCGCCTAGCACCGTCCGTTCCGGGCCGGACAAGCGCCGTCCGAGGAAAATGCCGCCGTTGGGCGCACATGTCAAGGTTTGAAAAGTGGCATGTGCTCCCGCCGGTGGCTTCTTTGCTGTCTGCACCCGCCATGAGAACGACGGCGGAGCCCGCCACCCTGCCCTGCGGCAGCCCGGCGGGCCGACAGCGGGAGCCGGGACGCGCCGTCGTTCATCCACTTTCGCGATATATCTTGAAGTCTTTCTCATCGCGTTATATCGTGTTGACTACAACGCGATATAACGCGAACCGGAGGAGATGCAATGAACGAGGAATCGTGGTCCATCACGGAACCACAAACACTGGAACTCAGCGGCGTGGCGGAAATCAAGGTGGCGCTCATCAAGGGCCGCTTTGACATCGTCGTCACCGAGGGATCCACCACAACCCTGGAAATTTCCGAGATCGACGGACAACCACTGGAAGTCCGCTTCAGCAACGGCACCCTGAAAGTGGAGCACTTCAACGCCTCGAACTGGCTGCAGCGGCTCATCAACTTCCAGCAGTCCGCCACCGCCGTCATCAGCATCGCCGTCCCGGCCGGGGCACTCGTGAGCGCCAGCACTGTCGGTGGCGACGGCATGGTCAGCGGCAGCGTCAAGACGACCCTGCGCACCGTCACGGGCACGCTCATGGCCGACGCCACGGAAGGCATGCTCACCATCGACACCGTCAGCGGGGAGGTCATAGCCCGCGACCACCGCGGCCCCCTGTCGATCAAGAGCGTCTCCGGCGATGTCATGGCCTCCGGCGAACTCACCGACGTGCGCGCCAACACCGTTTCCGGCAACATCAGCCTGGACCTGCAGGGCACCCCGCGGTCGCTGAACGCCAAGTCGGTGTCCGGGGAGGTCATGGTCCGCCTGCCCGGTGAGGTGGGCGTCGACATCACGGCCACAAGCGCCTCCGGCAGCCTGTTGCTGGACCAGCAGCGCTTCTCCACCGTGGGGCAGAGCACCGTGGCCTCGGCCGGGCCGCCGGAACCCCGCCTGAAGGCAAACACAGCCACCGTCTCAGGCGCCGTCTCGATCGTCCGCTCCCCCGCGGCCGGGTCCGGCAACCCCTCGCTGGAAAAGGAGGAGTCCTAATGCCTCCCGTCTTTGCCCACGGCGCATTGCGCCTGTACCTGCTCGCCGTCCTGGAACAGGGCCCGCAGCACGGCTATGAGATCATCCGCGCGCTGACCAACCGCTTTGGCGGCACCTACTCCCCCAGCGCCGGGACCGTCTACCCCCGGCTGGCAAAGCTGCAAGAGGACGGCCTGCTGGAAACCACCATGGACGGCCGCCGAACCATCTACTCCCTGACCGACGCCGGCCGGACAGAGCTTGAGCTGCGCCAGAACGAGCTCAAGGAGGTGCAGGCGAACATCACCTCTTCCGTCCGCCGGCTCGCGGACGAGATCCGCAACGAGGTGCAGGACAACATGCGCACCCTGCGCGCCGAACTGGCGGCAAGCGCCGAGACGGCACGCACTGCGGCCCACCAGGCACCCGCGGCTCCACGCAGCCATCCTGCCGGCACCGGGGCGCCGCTGCAGCAGGCGGAGTTCCTGCTGAAACAGTTCCGCGACGAACTCCGCGTGGAGCTGCGAGTGCAGTCCTCCAAAAACAAGCTGGACGAGAATGCCCTCGCCGCGTTCCAGGCAGCCCTGGAGCACGCCACGGCCGCGGTCAAGGGCGCATTCAGGGCCTAGCCGCCGCTCCCGGTTAGGTTCGCATGTGCGATTTATGCGAAACTAGGTACGGATCGGTTTTGAAGATCTTTTAGATGATTGGAGGCAGCTATGTCCAAGCGTTCACGCAAGCGTCGGGATCGTAAGAAGGGCGGCGCTAACCACGGTAAGCGTCCCAACACTTAAGTCTTGACTTATAAAACAAAGGCCCGCAGCACCACCCGGTGCGGCGGGCTTTTGCGTGCCCAGGCTGCCATTGGACTGCCCGGCCTGCCCGTCGCGGCCGTAGTTTGCGCGCAAAAGAGTCCGGGCCCGGAAAATTGCCAACGTCCGGCCGGGCGTTCCCGCTGACCCGGGCTGGCGGGACGTCCCACCGTGACCTCGCATTCTCGGACCTTTTGCCAGCGTCATCCTGAATTTTAGGGGCCGAAACTGCGAGCTCACGCGCCGTACACATCGGCGGCGGAACGAACCGCAGTCGGCGTGAACCAATCGGACACCAAACGCTGGATCGCCACCACTCAGTGAACCAATCGGACACCAAACGCTGGATCCCCACCACCCAGCGAATCATTCGGACGGCAAACGTCGCTTCGAGGCACATTTGCCCACGTTTAGTGTCCGAATAAAACGCGAGGGGCACGAAAACCTGCAGGAGACGTCCGAATGAAGCGTGCCGGGTGTCCATGCAGCCGCCACACAACAGATCAGGCCCCTCGAGCGGCCGCGACCATGAATATGGCCCCCAAACCACGAAGTTCATCGCCCGTGCTGCAGTTTCAATCGCCTTCAACACCAGTACTGCTTTTCCAACGCACGGCGAGGCCGGACGGCCCCAGTCCCACGTGACGGCAACGCCGGAAAGCACCTTCAGGGCTTCGGCCCCCGTCGGCCCACGCCGCCGCACCGGTCAACCGACTGCGGGCGCCGCTCCGGGTGTGAGCAAGCAGGCAGGGTATTAAACAAGGAAAATTGTGTTCTAAAAGATAGGCTGGAGTCAAAACCCTGCCGCGTCCAGTGAAAGCCGAAAATGTTTGCCACCGTCCTGCTTGCCATGCTGCCGTTCGTCTGGTTCGGCATGGTCACCGCAATCTCATTCATCGAGACCCCTCTGAAGTTCAAGGCCCCCGGCATGACCCATGCCCTGGGCGTTGGAATCGGCAGGCTGGTCTTCAAGGTGCTGAACGGGGTCGAGGCGGTCCTGGCTGTGCTCATCCTTGGCGCCTGGACGCTGCAGCCGCGGATGGTGACGCTGCCGGCCGGCGTGCTTCTGGCTGTCGCGGTCGCGGCGCTGGCCCTGCAGGTCCTGGCGCTGCGCCCGGCCATGGGACAGCGCACCAAGGCACTCTCGGACACCGCCCTGACCCACACGGGAGGCACCGCTGTGAAGGCCAGAGTGGCCACGCTGACCCATGTCAGCTACATCGTGTCCGAGATGCTGAAAGCGGCCGCCCTGCCGGTGGCCGGCGTTCTCATCGTCCTCGAGCTGGCGGCCTAGCCCGCCATGGACAACACGGCACGGGAGGCGCGCCAGCCGCTCAACTCCGGCAGGACGGCGTCGAACCTCAACAGCTACCGGGGCACGGTCGGCCAGTCCGACGGCGGCGACTCCCCTTGGGAGGGCGGCTCCCCGCGCGTGGACATTGCCACGCGCGAGGACGTGCTGCTTCTCGTGGAGACCTTCTACACCAAGGCGTTTCGGGATGAACTCATCGGGCACATCTTCACGGAGGTCGCGCACATGGACTTGGCGCGCCACATGCCCGTCATGGCCGACTTCTGGCAGACGGTTCTGTTCAAGGCGGGGTTGTATAGCAGGAATGCGCTGCAGATTCATTTCAACATCAACGCCAAGGAGCCGTTGACGCTGGAACACTTCAACCGGTGGCTGCAGCTGTGGACCATCACGGTGGATGAACTTTTTTCCGGGGAGAAGGCCGAGATGGCCAAGGTGCAGGCCCACCTGATTGCCGGATCGCTGCACCGCCGCGTGACGGGCCGTCCGGCAAGCCAGTACAGCACCATTTCCGTGCGGCAGGACACCTAGGCGCCCGGACGCGCCATGCAGCCGCGGGCGCGCCCGCGGCAACGGGTTAGACCGAGGCGGGGCGGCCTTCGTGCAGGCGTGCGAGGATGGCGGCCTTGAGGGTATCGGGTGCGGCTTCCTTGCAGGAGCGCTTCACCACGGAGCGGATGACGCACTCGAGGTCGTATTCCTGGGCGCAGTCAGTGCAACCGTCAAGGTGGGCCTTGATCTCGCCGAGGTCTTCGCGGGACAGCGCACCGTCCAGGTATTCATAAATCCGCACGATGCGTTTGTCGTCGCAATCGCCCAGGCTTTGGCAGTCGCCCATGGTCATTTCTCCGTCTCAGTTAGTTGGTCGGCGTCCTTGAGGTAGCCGCGCTCCACGGCATAGTCAGCCAACATGTCACGCAGGAGCTTGCGCCCGCGGTGCAGCCGTGACATCACGGTGCCGATGGGCGTATTCATGATCTCGGAGATCTCCTTGTAGGCAAATCCCTCGACATCGGCAAAATACACGGCCAGCCGGAACTCCTCCGGGATGGCCTGCAATGCATTTTTCACGTCGGAGTCGGGCAGGTGGTCCAAGGCGTCAGCCTCGGCCGAACGCAGCCCCTTCGAGGTGTGGGATTCCGCACGTGCCAGCTGCCAGTCCTCAATGGAGTCCGCGTTGGACTGCAGGGGCTCGCGCTGGCGCTTGCGGTACAGGTTGATGTACGTGTTGGTCAGGATCCGGTACAGCCAGGCCTTCAAGTTGGTGCCCGGCTTGTACTGGTGGAACGCAGAGAACGCCTTGGTGTAGGCCTCCTGGACCAAGTCCTCGGCATCGCTGGGATTGCGCGCCATGCGCATGGCTGCCGAATACAGCTGGTCGACGTACACCATGGCGTCACGCTCAAAGCGTGCACGCCTGGCTTCAGTGGTCTCGTTGGCAACGTCAACGCCGGCCACGTCCGTGACCACCACGGCCGGTTCGGTGCTGACAGTTTGCTCAGGCTCGGAAATGTTCATCACTGATGAGTCTATGCTCACCCGCAGCTGGAAGTCCGCCGCGGGGGCGGCCTGTGGGCTGAGTGTCTGCATTCCGTTCCTTTCCATGGCCTGCTGCGTTCCTGTGGCGCCCGCTTCGCAAGGCACCGCTAATGATGCAAACCGGCCGGCGCCGTCGGATATTCCGCAAACGCCGCCCCAAGGTGGGAGACTTGTACACAGCAAGAGCCTTCCGCAGCCCGGCCGCCGCCACAGCCGGAAGGCAACGAGCACCATACAGGAGGTTTCCTTGACCATTGTCCGCGCCCTTGCCCGCCCCATGCTTGCGTCCTCGTTCATCCTTTCCGGCATAGACCGGCTGCGCAATGCGGAACAGACCGCTGCGTCGCTGGGGCCCGTGTTGCGCCCGCTGGGTGCCGCACTGCCGGTGGAGACGAGCCAGAAGAACCTGGCCCGCGTCATTGCCGGCACGCAGGTGGGTGCCGGCGTGCTGCTGGCCACCGGGAAGTTTGCGCGCCCCGCCGCCGTGGTGCTGGCACTGACTGCTGCGCTGAACACTGTGGCCGAGTACCGCAACGCGGACCAGTCCACCAAGGAAAACCGCGCCCACCGCCGCAACCAGCTGGGCAAGAACATTGGCCTGATCGGCGGCGCCCTGCTGGCCAGCGTGGACACCGCCGGCCGCCCCGGCCTGGCCTGGCGCGCCGAGAAGCTCGTTGAAGCCGGCAAGAAGACCACCAAGAAGCAGCTGCAGAACGCGGACAAGCAGGTCCGCGCCCTCGCCCACGACGTGACAGGACAGTAACAACACATGACCGCCGCCCTTTGGCCCGCACCTTTCTCCGCCACCCCCTTGGACGCCACGGTCACCATTCCGGCGTCCAAGTCGCTGACCAACCGGTACCTTGTCCTCGCAGCCATCGCCGACGGCGAATCCCGCCTCCGCGCCCCGCTGCAGTCCCGCGATTCGGACCTCATGATCGGTGCGCTGCGCGCCCTGGGTGCCGCCATCACCGAGGTGCCGGGCTCGGGCGACGTCCCCGACCTGGTGGTCACCCCCATCCCCGCCGGCTTCACCGCCCCTGAAGGCCTGACCGTGGACTGCGGCCTGGCCGGCACGGTCATGCGCTTTGTCCCCCCGCTGGCCGCCCTTGTCTCCGGGGCGGTGACGTTCGACGGCGACCCCGCGGCCCTTGTGCGCCCCATGGCTCCGATTGTGGCTGCGTTGGAAGGGCTTCGCGTGCGGGTCGAGGACGGGCAGGACGGCTTCCTGCCGTTCACCGTCCACGGCACGGGTTCCGTGGACGGCGGCCATGTGCAGCTCGATGCCGGCGCCTCCTCCCAGTTCATCTCCGCCATCCTCCTGGTTGCCGCCCGTTTTAACACACCCCTGCACCTTGAGCACGTGGGCGAGTCAGTGCCCAGCGTGGACCACATCTCCATGACAGTGGAGGTGCTGCGCTCCCTCGGCGTGGAGGTGGACGATTCCACCCCGCTGAACTGGATCGTGCAGCCGGGCCGCATTGCCGGCTTCGATGTCTCACTTGAGCAGGACCTCTCCAATGCCGGCCCGTTCCTGGCCGCCGCCCTCGCCACGCGCGGCACCGTCCGGATCCCGAACTGGCCGTCCAACACCACGCAGGTGGGCGACAAATGGCGTGAGATCCTCCCCCAGTTTGGCGCCACGGTCACCCTGGAAGACGGCGTCCTCACCGTCACCGGCGGTGCCGAGATCCGCGGCGTCGACATCTCCGACACCTCCGAGCTGGCGCCGTCCACCGCCGCCATCTGTGCCCTGGCCTCCACGCCGTCCCGACTGCGCGGCATCTCCCACCTGCGCGGGCACGAAACCGACCGCCTCGCCGCGCTCGTGGCGGAGATCAACGCCCTCGGCGGCAAGGCCGAGGAGACCGAGGATGGGCTGATCATCAACCCCGCACCCCTCCATGGCGGCGTGTTCCACAGCTACCACGACCACCGGATGGCCACAGCCGGCGCCATCATCGGACTGGCTGTGCCCGGCGTCGAGGTTGAGAACATCGCCACCACAGCCAAGACCATGCCCGAATTCCCGGCCATGTGGGCGGCCATGGTGGCCCAAACGGCCGAGCCCTCACAAGCTGCCGGTGCGGCGGTGGAAGCCGGGGCGTAGGCGCATGGCACGGGATTACAGCAACTGGGACGAATCCGATGTCCGCGTGCGGGCAAACAAGAAGGGCAGCCGCCCGCGCACCAAGGACCGGCCCGCCCATGAGGATGCGGTCATCGGTCGGATCGTCACGGTGGACCGCGGGCGCTACACCGCCATCGTGGACGAGGACCTGCCCACAGAGCGCGTCCTGATCGCGGCGCGCGCCAGGGAGCTGCGGCGAAACCCCGTGGTGGCGGGCGACTTCGTGGCGCTCGTCGGCGACACCACCGGCAAGCCCGACACCCTGGCACGGCTTGTCCGGGTGGAGGAACGGCGCACCCTGCTGCGCCGCAGCGCCGACGACACCGACCCCGTGGAGCGGGTGGTGGTGGCCAACGCCGACCAGCTGGTCATTGTGGTGGCCGCAGCCAACCCGGAGCCGCGCACCGGCTTTATCGACCGCGCCCTCGTGGCCGCCTATGATTCCGGCATCGAACCGCTGCTGCTGATCACCAAGACCGACATCAAGGACCCCACCGAACTGCTCGCCAACTACGAGCACCTGGACATGACGGTCATCATCAGCCGCACGGCCGCGGACGGCGCCTCGGGCATCGACGCGCGCAGCGACGACGGCGACTCTGCGCTCCTGGCCGGGGGCGCCGTCGAGCATCTTCACGGCTACCTCGACGGGAAGGTCTCCGTCCTGGTGGGGCACTCCGGCGTAGGCAAGTCCACCATGGTGAACGCCCTGACCGGCTCGCAACGCGCCACCGGCGGCGTCAACGCCGTCACCGGCCGGGGCAGGCATACGTCCTCCTCGGCGCTGGCCCTGAAGCTGCAGGACGCCGCCACCGGGTCGTGGATCATCGACACCCCCGGCATCCGCTCCTTCGGCCTGGCGCACGTGGACCCGGACCGGATCCTGCAGGCCTTCCCGGACCTGGCACCCGGCGCCGAGAACTGCGAACGCGGCTGCAAGCACGACAATGCCGCCGTAAACTGCGGCCTGGACCCGTGGGTTGCTGGCGGAAACGCGGGCGACGCCGGGCCCGCCCGCCTCGCGTCGCTGCGACGCCTCTTCGGCACCAGCGACCGCACGGAAGGCCGTGCGGCGGAGAAGGAGCTCGGCGTCACCGACTGATGCCCGACGGCGGCCGGCCCGCCTGGGCGCATTGGCGGAGGTTCTGCTCCGCGGCAGGATCCATGCGCCCACCACGCCTGCGCACCGTTAATTCTGAATGGCGCGCAACCCTTGGAGTTGCGCGCCATTCAAAATTAACGGTGCGCAGGAGCATGAGTGCGGGTGGCTTGACCGTGAGTCCGCCGGCTGACGGAGCAGTGAAAACCGGGTCATGACGGCCGCCGGCGCCAATCCGCGATAGCGTAAACAGCATGACCATCGAACCCCAGACGTACAACGACGACCTCCGCCTCGCCCACGTGCTCGCAGACAGCGTGGATTCCCTGACCATGTCCCGCTTCAAGGCCCTCGACCTGGCCATCGAAACCAAGCCGGACCTGACGCCCGTCACGGACGCCGACAAGGCCGCCGAGGAATCCATCCGCAGCCAGCTCGCCCGCGTCCGTCCGCGCGACGCCGTCCTCGGCGAGGAGTTCGGCAGCAGCGGACACGGCACGCGCCGCTGGATCATCGACCCCATCGACGGCACCAAGAACTTTGTCCGCGGGGTCCCCGTCTGGGCCACTCTGATCGCGCTCGTCGACGAGGGTGTCCCCGTCGTGGGACTCGTCAGCGCCCCGGCCCTCGGAAAGCGCTGGTGGGCGGCCACCGGCACTGGCGCCTACATGGGCAAGTCCCTCGCCTCAGCCACCCGCATCCGCGTCTCCAACGTCTCGGAACTCAAGGACGCCTCCATGTCCTACTCATCCATGACCGGCTGGAAGGAGCGCGGCAACCGCGACGACTTCCTCGCACTGACCGATGACGTCTGGCGCACCCGCGCCTATGGCGATTTCTGGTCCTACTGCATGGTCGCCGAGGGCAGCGTGGACATCGCCTGCGAGCCCGAACTCAACCTCTACGACATGGCCGCCCTGGTCCCGATCGTGCAGGAGGCCGGCGGCCGCTTCACCTCGCTCGACGGCGTCGACGGCCCCTACGGCGGCAACGCCCTGGCCACCAACTCCATCCTGCACACGGAGGTGCTGCAGCGCCTGAACCCCAGCTGGGACGACCTCCTCGGCTGATCCCCACGCCCTCCCCTCGGGCGAATGGGAGCCTCCGCGCCCGCCCGGGCAGGCATTAACACAGGTGGGTTAAGTGCGACGGCGACCTCCCGCCGTCGCACTTTTGCGGCACCTTGCGCCGGGGTCCGGAAGCCCTACGACACACGGCGTAACAAATGCACAACTAAAAAAGTTGGGCTAATCTCTTGTGCATAGGTCACGAGTGCCAGTGCTAAACCCCGGTTTGCTGGCCGGCAACCCTCCTTTCGCGGCGGGGTGCCCCGGGTGACGACCTGGCCAGGCCGGAGCGGTCTTGGCAAGCGCGGACTCCCTGGTCTCCAGGGGTCCTTCCGTCGAAGGAATCACTCATGAGCTCTGCCCTGCTGGAATCAGGCACCCTGAAATTGTCCGGAATTGCCGCCAACCCCCTGTTGCCCGTGGTCGGTGCGGAACTGCCGGCCCCCCTCATCACCGGCGGGCACGTGCGGTACGCCAACCTTGACTACGCAGCCTCGGCACCGGCCGTGGAAGAGGTGGCCGCACACCTGAACGAGGTGCTGCCGTACTACGCCAGCGTGCACCGCGGTGCCGGCTACGCCTCCCAGGTGAGCACCTCAGTGTATGAAAACGCCCGCACCATAGTGGCCGGCTTTGTGGGCGCCCGCCCCGACGACACCGTCATTTTCACGCGCAACACCACCGACTCGCTGAACCTCCTGGCTGGCTGCGTCGGGTCCATCCTGAAGCAGCGCGGGTTTACGGAGGGCCGCTCCAACGCCCACGGCGAGGTGCTGTACCTGGACATTGAGCACCACGCGAACCTGCTGCCATGGCAGGCGCTGCCGCACCGGTCCGTGGTTGCGGCCGGCTCCATCGCCTCAACCCTGGCCCGGGTGGAAACGCAGCTGCGGGCCGGCAATGTCGTGCTGCTGGCCGTCACCGGCGCCTCCAACGTCACGGGCGAGGTTCTGCCGGTGGCCGAACTTGCCGCCCTGGCCCACCGCTACGGCGCCCGGATTGTGGTGGACGCCGCCCAGCTGGCCCCGCACCGCCGCATCGACCTGGCCGAAAGCGGCATCGACTACCTGGCATTCTCGGGCCACAAGCTCTACGCGCCCTTTGGTGCCGGCGTCCTGGTGGGCCGACCCGACTGGCTTGACGCCGGTGCGCCGCACCTGGCCGGCGGCGGCGCCGTGAAGGAGGTACGCCTCGAGTCGACCAGCTGGACCGAGGGCCCGGCCCGCCACGAGGCCGGCTCCCCCAACGTGCTGGGCGCCGCCACCCTGGCCAAGGCCGCCGAGGTCCTCGCCGGACTGGATGCCGCACAGTGGCACGAGCACGAGCAGCAGCTCCGCGCGCACCTGGTGGACGGGCTCGCCGCGCTCGACGGCGCCAGCGTCCACCAGTTGTTCAGCGACGGCGCCGACTACGCCGATTGCGGCAGCATTGGCGTGGTCAACTTTTCGGTCACCGGGTACGACGCCGGACTGGTCGCCGCCTATCTCTCCGCCGAACACGGCGTGGGCGTGCGCGACGGCAAGTTCTGCGCCCACCCGCTGCTCAACAGGCTGGGCCTGCCGTCCGGTTCGCTGCGGGCCAGTTTCGGCGTGGGCTCGCGGCTTGAGGACGCCCAGCGCCTGATCGACGGCGTGGCAGCACTGCTGCGCGACGGCCTCGGCTGGGACTACGTTGTGGATGCGGGCCGCTGGGTCCCCGCCAACGACGCCCGCAGCTACCCCGAGTGGGCACCCAACACCCCGGGCACGGCCGGCGCAGCCCCCTGCACCACCGACTGACCCACCCACACTCGGCCCCGGCCCCGGCCCCGGCCCCTGACCCTCTCGCAGCAATGGTCAACTTTTCGGCAACCCTCTCGCAGCAATGGTCAACTTTTCGGCAACCCTCTCGCAGCAATGGTCAACTTTTCGGCAACCCTCTCGCACGTCAATGTGAGAGCGTTGGCCAAAATCCAGCCATTGCTGCGAGAGCGTTTGAGGTTGGGTGGGGCACATGGAGGGCGGGGTAAAGTTGAGCGGCAGCACGAGGCACAACGGTGGCAGGAGCGTACATGGCGGGCATTGGCGGACCGGTTTTCGATGCGGAACGGCGCAAGCACCTGGCCGCAGCCTTTCTTGAGGGCGGGGACCACTACCACAAGGTGCGTCCAGGCTACCCTGCCGACTCCCTGGATTGGCTGTTGGATTCGGGCGGCCCCGTCCGCGACGTCCTGGACATCGGGGCCGGGACGGGCAAGTACACACAGTTGCTGGTCGAACGCGGTTGGGCTGTCACCGCCGTCGACCCTTCCGAAGACATGCTCTCCCAGCTCACCGCCAGCCTCCCCGAAACCACGGCCGTCGCCGGGACGGCAGAGAACCTGGGCCTTCCAGCCGCGTCTGCGGACCTGGCGGTGGTGGCCCAGGCCTGGCATTGGGTCGATCCCCTGGCTGCAAGCACCGAGATTGCGCGGGTGCTGCGGCCCGGCGGCACACTGGGGCTGGTGTGGAACCAGCTCGACGTCGGCCTCCCGTGGGTCCACCGGCTGGCCCGGATCATGCATGCCGGGGACGTCCACAAGCCCGACTTCCGCCCTGAGGTCGGCCCGGAATTCTCGCCGCCGGAACCCCACAACACCCGGTGGGCGCAGTTGTTGACACCGGAGGGGATCATGGAGCTGGCCAAGTCTCGCAGCTACTATCTCAAGGCGTCCGACGCCACCCGCGAAAAAGTCATGGGCAACCTTCGCTGGTATCTATTTGAGCATCTGGGCCACGTACCGGGCGAAGAACTGGAACTCCCCTATGTGGCCCAGACCTGGCGCTGCCACAGGCACTGACACTGCCACCTGACCCCGCGCGGCCCGCGCCCTGACCCCGCATCCTCGACAAGCAGTCCCGCGTAACCTATTATTTCGGTATACCTAAATAATCAACTTAGGCACGACGAAGGATGGTTCGGTGCTCGACACACTCAAGACACGGAAGCTGCGCGGCCCGCGGGCAGGCTGGTTCATGCTGCTGGGCCCTGCCTTTGTGGCCGCCATAGCCTATGTGGACCCCGGCAATGTCGCCGCGAATCTCACCTCGGGTGCAAGGTATGGCTACCTGCTGGTCTGGGTCCTGGTGAGCGCCAATGTGATGGCAATGCTCGTGCAGTACCAGTCGGCCAAGCTCGGCGTGGTGACTGGCAAATCCCTGCCGGAGCACCTTGGACTGCGCTTCGGCACCCGCAGCCGGCGCCTCTACTGGCTGCAGGCGGAGGTTGTGGCCATGGCCACGGACCTGGCCGAGGTTGTGGGCGGCGCCATTGCCCTGCACCTGCTGTTCCAGGTTCCGCTCCCGTTGGGCGGGCTGATCGTGGGCGTCGCCTCCATGGGCTTGCTGACGGTGCAGAACCGGCACGGGCAGCGCCATTTTGAGTCAGCCATCATCGCCCTGCTCGTCATCATCACCATCGGGTTCCTGGCCGGGCTGGTCATCAGCCCGCCGGATCCAGCCGGCGTGGTTGGCGGGCTGCTGCCCCGTTTCGAAGGCAGCGGAAGCATCATGCTCGCGGCGGGAATGCTTGGCGCAACCGTCATGCCGCACGCCATCTACCTGCACTCCCAGCTGGCCAAGGACCGCCATCCGGACGCACGGAGCACCCCGGCGCGGCTGCGGCAGATCATCAAGGCGACCAGGATCGACGTCGTCCTGGCCCTGATCCTGGCCGGCGCCGTGAACATCGGCATGCTGCTGCTGGCTGCCTCAACGCTTGGCGGAGTCTCCGGAACGGACACCATCGAGGGTGCCCACGACGCCATCACCAGCAGCCTCGGCCCGGTGGTCGGCGTCGCCTTCGCCGTGGGACTGCTGGCGTCCGGGCTCGCCTCAACCTCGGTGGGCGCCTACGCCGGGTCCACCATCATGGGCGGCCTGCTGCACATCCGCATCCCGCTCCAGGTTCGGCGCATGGTCAGCCTCATCCCCGCCATCATCCTGTTGTGGGTGGGCGTTGACCCCACATGGGCGTTGATCGTAAGCCAGATCGTGCTCAGCTTCGGCATCCCATTCGCGCTGATCCCCCTGTTGCGCCTGACAGCCAGCAAGAGCGTCATGGGCGAGCACCGCGACGGTTTCCCCCTCCGCATTGCAGCCCTCATCAGTGTGGTCCTGATCGTGGCCCTGAACGCGCTGCTGCTGTGGCTGACCTTCTCGGGGCAGGCCTAGCGGGTAGGGTTGGGGATGTGAAACAAACTGCCACTTCCTCCAGCATCGAAGACTACGTGAAGGTCATCTACGCCTACACGGAGTGGCAGGACAAGCCCATCACCTCCAGCGTTCTGGCCACCCGGCTCGGCGTCGCGAATTCTTCGGTTTCCGAGATGGTCCGCAAGCTCAAGGACCAGGGCCTCGTTGACCACCAGCCGTACAGCCCCATCCACCTGACCCCGCAGGGCCTGGCCCTGGCGCTGGCCATGGTCCGCCGGCACAGGCTCCTCGAAACTTACCTTGTCCGCGAGCTGGGCTACACCTGGGACGAGGTCCACGACGAGGCCGAGCAGCTGGAGCACGCCGTTTCAGAGCACTTCATTGAGCGGATGAGCGCCAAACTCGGCCACCCCGTCCGCGACCCCCACGGCGATCCCATCCCCGATGCCGCCGGGCACATCACCATGCCACCCTCGCACCGCCTCGACGAGCTCGACGCCGGCCACACAGGCCGCATTTCGCGCATCAGCGACCACGACCCCGAGCTTTTGCGCCACCTTGAAACGCTGGGCATCGGCCTCGACACGCAGCTCATCGTCCTCGGGCGGCCCCCCTTTGGCGCCGGCTGCCAGATCCGCCTGCTGGATGTCCAAGACTCCATGCACGACGCCGGTCCCCTCACCTTGGGTGATGAGGTTGCGGCGTCGCTGTGGCTGTCCTCAGTCGGAAAGCACCCCGATTGCACGGTGCAGGACGTCACCGGCGGTTCGCTGATGAGTGAACACTACGCGGAGAACTAGCCACAACGCAGGCATCGATCACGCCAGCGGCTCCCAAAATATTGGTAGCCTGAACAAATGCCCGCGACAATCCCGTTTTTTGCAGCCATTCCCCTCTTCCTGGGACTAGTTTTTCTGACCATCGGAATCGTCGTTCACAAACCCGGGAGCAGCAAGTGGCCGCTCGCGCAGGGTGTGGCGATCCCTTCCGGTTTCGGCGGTCCGTTATATGAGTGGCGCAGCCCTGACGGCGTCTTCCGCAGGGGCAGGTCCCTGGTCCATTCGTTTCCGCTGTTTCCAGGCAAGCCCGTGACAGTGGCGTTCGACCCCGATGATTTCAGCCGATTCCGGCTCGAGGGCCCTGCCCGCTCCGGCTTGATCTTCATTATTATCGGCTGGATCCTGATCGTCCTGGCCGTGCTTGTAGCGGCCCTTCTGTTGACGCTGGTCGTCACGTTCCCGGAAGCCCAGCCCGCTCCTTAACATCTGTGACGCACTTGTTGCACTCGGAAGGCGTTTTCCAGCTGTTTTTGGGACACCTACTGCGTCACAGAATCGGAGAAGCCTATCCTAGGAGTCTGCTGCGCGCCGGGCCCGCAGGATGTACCGCTGGACCTTGCCGCTGGGCGTCTTCGGCAGCTCCGGAACAAAGTGGATCCGCCGCGGATAGGCATGGGCGGCGAACTTGTCCTTCACCAGGCGCTGCAGTTCGGCGGCCATGTCAGGGGAACCGGCAGACTCGTTCCGGAGCACCACGAAGGCCTCGAGGACTTCGCCCCGGATCTCGTCGGGGGTTCCGATGACCGCGGCCTCGGCCACCATCGGATGCGTCACCAGGACGGACTCAACGTCAAACGGCCCGATCCGGTAGCCGGCCATGATGATCACGTCGTCGTCGCGGGAGGAGAAGTAGATGTAGCCGTCACTGTCGCGGCGCCCTGAGTCCCCGGTGATGTACCAGGCACCATCAGCGCTGTAGCGTTCGACAGTCTTTTCAGGGGCGTCCACGTAGGCGCTGAACCACATGAAGGGACTCTGCGGCACGTTGACGGCAATGCGCCCCGATTCGCCGTCCGGGGCGGCAACGTCGGAGTCTTCTGCAAGAACATCCACGCTCCACCCTGGCAGCGGACCGCCCATGGATCCGGGCCGCAACGGCTCCTGCAGCTCGTCCGCCCAAGCATTACCGGCCACCATGCCCAACTCCGTTTGGCCGTAGTGGTCGCGCACTTCCAGGCCCAGGGCGCCGCGGCCCCAGGCAATGACGTCGGGAGTCAGTGGCTCGCCGGCGCTGGAGGCGCGGCGCAGTACATGGCCTGCACCGGCGTCGGAGCCCGCCATGAGGGACCGGTAGACCGTGGGTGCGGCGGCAAAGTTGGTGACGGCAAACTTTTCCATGACGGCCCAGGTCATCCCGGCACTGAACCCCGCCGACAACAGGAGCGAGCGGTTCCCCGCAGCCATGGGCGCCAGCAAGGCAAAATACAGTCCGTAGGCCCAGCCGGGATCGGCCATGTTCCAAAAGACGTCGTCGTCACGCACGTCGAGGCCAAAGCGGTGGTACCCCACAAAGGAAGCCACGGCCCGCAGCGGGATGGGGACACCCTTGGGGGTGCCGGTGGTCCCGGAGGTGAACAGCTGCACCAGGGTGCCGTCCCCGCCCACGGCGACCGGTCCGCCGTCGGGTGTCCCTGAAGGGCCGGCAGAAGCAGGGGAAACGACGGCGGATGTCCCCGCCAGCAGCTCGGCAAGGGAGTGGTCGTAGCCAAAGGCCTCGCCTCGCGCCACGATGACGGGCAGCGAGGCGTCGGTGGGGATCTCGCCCGCCGGGACAAGCTTGCGGCGCTGGTCGGCGTCGCACACCACCAGTTTGGCGCCGCTGGCCTGCAGCCGGAAGGCGACGGCGTCATGGGCGAAGGCAGTAAAGAGGGGCACGTCCACGGCGCCGATGCGCCAGATGCCCAGCAGGGCGATGACCAGCTCGGCGGACTTGCCCATGAGCGTGGCGACATGGTCGCCGCGCTGCACGCCGAGGGCGGTTAAAGCAGCGGCGAACTGCGTGGATTTCTCCCGCAGCTCGCCGTAGCTGATATCAACGAAGTCCAGGTCCGCGCCAATGACCGTGAAGGCTGTGTTGCCGGACGGGTGCCGGTCACACAGGAGTTCAGCAGCATTGGCGCCGGGCGCCGCGAACATGTCCAACAGTTCCTGCACGCGTGCACCCATGAGCTCCATTGGTGATTAGCCCTCGCAGTCCTTGCAGTAGAACAAGCCGTTCTTCTCGCGGGCCACCTGGCTGCGATGGCGGACCAGGAAACAGGAGGCACAAGTGAACTCGTCGTCCTGGGCGGGAATGACCTGGATGATCAATTCCTCGTTGGAGAGGTCTGCACCCGGCAGGTCCGTTCCTTCGGCCGTGTCCGAGTCTTCGACGTCAATGTGCGCCGTCTGGGCACCGCCACGCTGAACCTGGAGCGCCTGCAGCGACTCTGTCTCGTGGTCTTCATCCTTGTTGCGTGGTGCGTCGTAATCCGTTGCCATGCGGTTTTCAAACTCCTGAACTGCTCGTGATATGGGCTGTGTCTTTCAGCGCCCCATACTAGCCCCTGAAAGCTGATATTGCGCCCTGAATTCCCTGTTGTTTTCCCACAGCATAGGGTATGGCCGTGGTATTTGGTGCAAACACGGCAAACTCGCCGAAAATTCCCGCCCAATTGCCGCCACCTGTGGCCATTCTCACCCCTGAAACACTGCGTCATTGACGTCACTGCAGCGTTTTTGGGAGCCCGGGAATCGCCACCTTTCCAAGGTGCACCTATCCTTGGTAGAACATGGTAAACAACCTTTCCCCCCGTGAACCCCAGAACCGCCAGTCGCTGAATCGGCGGCAAGTGGCCCAGGCGCTGAACATTCCCCCGGAGATGGCCGCCCGCAACGGCATCCCCTTCCGGCTCAGCGCCGCCGAGGTGGCCGCCATCGACGCCAATCCCCCCGCCTGGCTGGCCCAGTCCCGGGCCAATGCCACCGGCAAGCGCCCCGTCTGGGTGGAGCTGCGCTGCTACCTGTGCGACTTCCTGGAGGTCGCCCGCCCCAAGAAGTGGTGGCCTGAGTTCAGCTATGTGATCTGCGACTTCCACGACAACAGCGAACTGCCTGATCCTGCGCCCGGTTTCCGTCGCAGCCAGTACGACGGCGTCGGCAGCCGTTTCCGGGGAATCGTCGACTCCCGCGACTGATGACCGGGCAACGGTCACAGGCTTTTCGAGTAGCATTCACCCCGTGAGCGTCTCGGCAAAAAACTTTCAGCACTGGCTTTCCTCGGTTGCCGGCACGATGAGCCATGCCGCCGTGTGCCGCGCCGCGGGCATCAAGCGCTCCACCCTGGCACAGCAAATGGTGCGCGGTCGCGTGTCTCTCGCAACGGTCGCGGCCGTCAGCCGCTCCCTGGAACTGCCGGTGGTCATCTCTCTGGCGGCCTTTCCCGCCTTCCAGGACCTTGCCTCTGGAATAAAGGCCCCCACCCAGGCCGAGGCACTGAGCCAAATTTCGGACACCGACCTGTTGCAGGAGATCCTCCACCGGCAGGCTGCAGCCGAATCCGACTCCGCCCCGCAGGCCTTTGCACTTTCCGACCCGCACCACCGCTCCTCGGTGCGTGCCTGGCTCGACGCCGTGGACACCTCCGACCTGCGGCAAAAGCTTGCCCGGCAGGCATCGATCGCACCGCAAAATTTGTCTGCCCAGATTACGGCCAACCGGCTCACCGCCGAGCTCGCCATCGAAAGCGCCCGCATTGCGGGCGTGGGCCTGACCAACGGACTCGTGGCAACCGGATTCCTCACACCGTCCGAGGCCGGGTGGCCCGACGACGCCAGGCAACAGGCACTGCGCAAAGTAGCCGACAGCGGGCTCGTGCTGCTGGCGTCCCATCGACTTGAAATATTGGGCCGCGCGTTGCGCCGCTCCGAAGATGACACCGCGGCCGTCCAAAACATATGGGAGAACCTGGGATGACAACAGTTCTGCAGTTTGCAGCCCTGATTGCCTGCCTGGCCTGCACGGCCATTCGGTTTCCCGCCATGCGCAGGGGAAGAAACCGGAGCCTTTTCTGGATTTTTGCCATGGCGTCCCTGAGCGTGGGCTTGAGCATCCACGCCATCTACATGCCGGTTGATGCTGTGCTGGGGGGCATCAACCTGGCCAATGTGGCGCTGCGGGTGAGCCTCTTTGCCGTCTTTTTCCTGCTCGCCTCAAAGGTCGCTGCGGCGTACAACTCGCCGCTGGCACGGGCCATGGTCCGCGGCCCCGTCGGCATCGCGGTCCTGGTGGTTTGTTCCGCGGGAATCTGGATCAGCTTCTTCCTCTCCACCAAGGGCCCGTCCTCCACTGGCTTGTCCGCGCTTGCCGATGAGCCTGCGCTGACCGCCTACGCCGGATTCGGCATGGCCTACATGGCCTACGCGGCCGCCTGCGTTGTGGTCCCCACGGCACGCGCCACGTTTGCTCGGCGCCTTTTCCTGGACAGGGCATCCGCGCTGTCGATGTGCATCGGCTTCATCCTGGTCCTGGCCACCGTGCCGATTCAGCTGCTGCCGGAACCCAACAACACCCTGCTTCAGGGCTGTTCATTCAGCGCCGTCCTGTTTGTCGCGGCGGGCCTTGCCCTCGTATGGCTTTCCTATCTCAGGGGCACCAAGCGCAGGAGGGCCGCCATCTGAACAGGGGTGGCGCATCGCGCAACTTCCGTCAGTGATTGCTGTCTCGCCCCACAAAAGTGCACTTTTCCATTACTAATGCAATAATAATGAATGTGTGAACGGTCCACCCAAGTGGATCACACATCGCTTTGGGGGTGAGTGGTGGATCGGCGTAACAACCGGCCCACCACTCAATCATTTAACCCCGAGGTTCACCCCCAACGCAAGCCCGGCGCCGGGCCATGGAAAAGGAAGACACATGGCCCTCCCCGCGGGCGGGTTGCGTCACCACCGGCCCAGTCACTGCCGACATGTTGCACCCGTGCCGAGAAAACGTTCCCACAGTCTTCCCCGCGACGCCTAAGGCGGCCGCGGCCAAGGTACAATTTCAGTATTTGTCAGGTATTTTTTCGATGCCTGCCACGCAGCCACTGCGCGGCGGGAAAGACCATGACCGAGGCCCTTCCGGCAGGCACAGCAGCCACGGCCAGGACGACGGATCCACTACTTTGGGGAGAAGTGGGACACCACATGAACATGACCAACAACCGCCTGCACCATCTGGTCGACACGCGGGTTCCGCGTGAACCCACGGACCCCTTGGTCATGCACCGCCAGCGGGTGACCGATCTCCTGGAACAGGCAGCAAACGCCCCCCTGTTGATCGTCCGGGGCCCCGTTCTGTGCGGGAAATCCGTGGGGCTGCAGCATTGGTCCAATTCCACGACAAAGTCACTTCTGTGGCTGCATCTGAGCGTCGACGAGCAGCAGCCGGAACAGTTTTGGGCCAAGGTCCAGATGGCCATCCTCATCCGCCTGGGGCTGCAGATACCCCTGGACCACGACGCCGTGCATGGCAGCCCTGCACGGCTGCTGGCCGCACTGGTCCACGGCGCCGCGCCCTTCACCCTCATCATCGAGGATTACCACTGGGTCATTCCGGAATACCGCCCCGGCGTGGAAACCGAGCTGCTGGAGCTTCTGGACTACGCCCCCGAAATAAGCGTGGTCGTCGTGGCCCGATCGCCCCTGTCCATCGAGCCGCTGCGCTTGACCAGCAGGGTCGAGATGTCACTGGTTGACCGTGCCGACCTGGCCTTTGATGCCCATGAGGCCAAGGCATACCATGCCGGAACGGTGCTGGAAATTGCCAGCGCCGATGTCAACGAGCAGCTGCTGGGCTCGCCTGTGCTGCACAAAGCTGCGCACCGCGTCGCCACTGAATCCCAGACGCCAACCGTGCCCCTGCTGGAGGACGTTGTTGAACGGGTCAGCGAGGTCTTGCACAGCGAAATTGCCGCCATCCACGGGGAATGGATCTCACCATCCACCGAAGCCTTCATGGCCGCAACACTGCCGCTTCAGGAATTTGACCTGCCACTGGCACAGGCCGTGGCACCCGGCATTGACGTCCTGGAAGCCATCCGCGAGCTGTCCGAGTCCGGCCTGCTGTGGACGGAGACCACGCCCACCTCCACCTTGCACAGCTACCGGACGTTTATTGCCAAGGCCTTCTCCACCATCGTGGAGGAGCAGCTCGCCGCCACGAGAAGTCGGACGCTGTCCACGGCGGCTGTCGCTGAATTCAAGCGGCGCCGCTACTTTCCCGCTTTCGCCTACGCCGTGGCCAATGCAGACTACCGGCTGGCGTCCAGCATGCTGGTGTGCTCCGGCCTTGATCCCATGTATCAAGGAGGACAGAAATTTGCCTCTGTCATGTCGAAAATCCCGCAGACACAGATCATCCGGTATCCGCTGTTGTGCCTGGCGGCCGGCGTCACCAACGTGGCTCACAGGCGGACCCGGTTCAAGGCCATGGAGTATTTTGCCTTGGCACTGGCTTCCGGCAAGTTGCAGGGCAAGTCGCTGCCGGCGGAAGAGAATCTTGCCCTGAACCTGGCACAGTCCGTTGCCTTGCGCATGACCGGCCAGTTCAAACTGGCCGCCGCACGCTCGCGCAGGAGCTTGAAGGACCTTGCCGAGCTGCCCCTCACCACCCACGACGACCTGGGGTTGTTCAAATCCCATGCGCTGGGCCACTGGGGCCTGTCGCTCCTGTTCACGGCAGATTTCACGGCGGCCACCAAGGCACTGCATCAAGGCGCAGCACTGGGCGGCCAGTTCAAGGTTCCCCAGGCCGCCTTCTTTGCCCTGTCCCTGCTGGCCTACCGCTACGCCCTCGACGGCGATCTCACCACGGCGGCTGACTACGCCGCGTCGGCCAAGGCAGCGCAACCGGACATGCCCGCCGTCGAACTTTACCAACTCACGCCCCTCGCCATGGCCCTGGCGCTCATCGAGCTGGGAAGGCTGAATCCGGACGGTGCAGCGGAGCACCTGGCTCCGGTCATTTCGGAGACGGCCACGAGCGAATTCTGGGGCCAGCTGCGCGTCATTGAGTCACGGATCGAGCTGCTGCGCGGGCATGCGGGCATCGCGTTGGGGCGCCTTGACCTGGCGTTGCTGGGCCGCAACGAACTACCGGCGCTGAACCCCGTAGACGCTGTTGAGCTGGATTCGATGCAGGCAGAGCTGCTCATGGCCGCGGGCAACGCCACGGGCGCGCTCGCTGCTCTTGCCAGGCTCCCTGCCAAGAGCCCTGCCCGGACCGTGGCCCGCGCCAGGATGAGCCTTGGCATGTGCCAGTACGGCGAGGTGTTGGAACTGCTGGGCGGCACGCTGAAATTCACCACGGTACGGCAGGCGCTGGAGGCGCAGGTCCTGCTCACAGTGGCGAGGCTTGCCCTGCAACCTGCCGAGGTGGTGCGCCCGGACATTGAACGCATCTCCAGCAGCATTGCCACCCTGGGGAACCATTGGCCACTGGCCATGCTGTCCGACACGGAACTGGAGCTGCTGCTGTCCAGCGCACGGAAGCTTGGGGTGCCCTGGCCCCAGCCCCCCGCACCGCTGCGCGGGCTGCTGCCTCCTTCGCTCTCGCTCATCGCACTCACGCCCCGCGAGCAGTCGATCCTTGCCACCTTGGCAGACACCGGCGACCGGGCGGAGATTGCGCGCACCCACTCCGTCAGCCTCAACACGGTCAAGTCGCAATTGCGCACGCTCTATAAAAAGCTGGGCGTCACGTCCCGGGAGGAGGCGCTGTTGGTGGCGCACCGGGAGCACCTGTTCTAGCAACCATCCGCCGCTCAAACGGCCGTGGCCCTGCACCTTCCTCTTGGAAGGGCAGGGCCACGGTTGTTTGGCGCCTTGCGGCTTAGCGGTTCGCTGATGTACGACGGCGTCGTGCGGTGAGTGCCACGGCGCCGCCTCCCAGCGTCAACAGCAGGCCGACGCCCAGGAGGGCGAGGCTGTTGAAACCTGTGCTGGACAAGCCTTCAGCAGGTGCCGCGGTGGCCGGAGCCGCCGGGTTTGCCGGGCTTGCCGGGCTTGCCGGTGCGCTCGGGACCACTGTTTCGACAGGATCCGTCGCTTCGACGGGGTCGGCAGGGTCGGTCGGCACGACAGGCGCCGTCGGATCCGTCGGCACGACAGGGTCCGTCGGATCCGTGGGCACGACAGGGTCCGTTGGATCAACCGGCACAGTTGGGTCGACCGGTTCGGTCGGGTCAACGGGTTCGGTCGGGTCAACGGGTTCGGGCACCAGTACGAAACCAAAGTCCAGGGTCGGATCCCTGTCGCCGTCCTGAGTCAGGTCCCCGGACGTGGCTTCCCACGTCGAAGAGTTGGTGGCGGGGTCCTTGCCGGTATCAATGGTCGGGACATAAGGCGCCAAGGCGTCCTTGGATGCCTCCCGGTCAATCGAGACCTTGTACGACTGGCCAGCCTCCAGAACCGGCAGGTTCTCAAACGTGTACTTGCCGTCAGCATCCGTCGTCGCAGGGCCAACCGGGTTTCCGAACACGTCGGTAACAGGACCATTGGGACCAATAATCGTCAGCACCACACCCGGAATACCAGGCTCCTTGGTGGGATCACCCTGCTCACCATCGCGGTCGGTATCAACCCACACATAGTCGCCAACGGAAACCTTCGCTAGGACCACGCCGGCATCCCAGGTTGGGTCGATGCCCTGGCTCGCCTTGAACCCATGATCGTAGTCCTTGGTCAGGGCAGCATTCTCGTCATCAAGAGTGAACACATCCGTCAAACCAGTGGCCGGATCAGCATCAGAGTCAAGGGCATCAGTCACATTGCCATCAGCATCCCGGGCAGTGAACAGATACTTCTTGCCCTGCTCCTCAGTCAACTCGAACTTGACCCTGTAATCACCGGCAGGCAGCTCATCAAACATGTACCAGCCCTTGTCATCAGTCGTTGTCGTCGCAACCGTCTCACCGGCAGCATCCAACAACCTGACAGTCACACCAGGCAGCACCTCAGAATCGTTCTGAACACCATCACGGTCAGCATCAACCCATACGTAGTCACCCACCGCATAAGTGTGGACGGGTGCGTTGGGGAACTCGACTTCTGCAGTGGATCCATCCTCATTGACGAGTGCTTCAAGTAGCAGGTCACTGGGAAGGTATCCCGCAGGCGGGACAACTTCCTTGACCTTGTAGGTACCGGGCGTTCGAACCTTTACCGGTCCCACATTTCCATCATTGTCTGAGACGCTTAGGACGCCGTCCTTGACGAATACGTGGTCAACAACAACGCTGTCCGCTGCATCCAGAATCTGGAATTGAGCGTTGGCATCGTCAATGACCTTGCTACCGTCTTCGGAGTCAACCTTGCGGATGGACAGCGGGTAGCCATCCTTCGGCGTAATGGACGCGCTGGTCTCGGTGCCAATCGAGTTCACAATTGCCGTGTCGGCCGTGAAGTCTGAAATGCTGACGAGAATGTTCACTGACGGAACTCCATCACTGGTGTTCAACACCGTGCCCGGCTTCTGGAACATTGTGACTGTGCCGCCGAGCGGAGCATTTTCGCCCGGCTCAAACTTGACTTGGATATTTCCCTTCAGGTCCTTGATCCCCGTGGTGGGGTTGGCGTGCGTATCGACATTAGCGTCGTCGAGGAACCCCTCAAACTTCAAGGTGTCAGGAAGGTTGTCCACGACATTGAAAATCACTACGTCGCCGTAGCTGCCGTGTGGCAACAGTGCGACGTTGAAGACAAACTTGCCCTGGGCAAGGCTGCCGTTATCGTCAATCTCGGCACGAACGTTTTTAGTCCATTCCGCCTTGGCTGTGTCGCGGATAGTCTTGCGGACCTCCGCCTCATCACCATAGCTAGTGGCTTCCGACGATGCTTCCGACCAGAAGAGCGCGTTTCCATCTTCACCGAAGAGGGTGGCCTTGTTTTTGATCTGCAGAGTTTCCTTGCCGTCAAACGCGCGGGTAGGCAGTGTCAACGACAGAACAAACTGCTTGTCGACTCCCCACTCGGCAATCTGGGCCACACCCGCATCGCTGAGCGTGATAACGAGATTTCCATCTTTGTTGACAGCCACGACAAACGAGGACGCATCCATTGACCGCCACCAGTCATACTTGGCGCTGGCCTGGATCTTGCCCAGATCTGAAACGTCAAAGACCTCAGTGTCGATGTAGTCCACGATGGAGCTCTTCGTCAGGTCAATGCCTTTGCCCTGGCCTACGGTGAAGTCGTACTTTACGTCGGCAGAGGCACCGGGTTCAACGACAACCGTTTCTCCGGCTGTCGTCTTCTTAAAGAAGTCCGGGTAGTTGAAGCCGTCTTCATTTTGAATCGTACTGTGTACTTGACTGTCGCTGTTGTAGCCGACGCTCTGCGCCTTCCAGTCCTGATAGTTCCAAGTTGCACGGTTCCTGACGTTGTAATCCTTCTGCCCCGGAACGCTGCTGCTGTCGCTGGACTGAAGACCTGCCACCGTATTGAGCTGGGCCAGGGCCGTGACATCAACGGCGTCAGTGGTGTTTTTGCCCAAGTTGATGCGCAGCGTCTGGCCACTGATGTAGTAGCTGTTGACATATGTGTCCGCTGCGAAAGCCGCCGCGTTGGCGGGAAGCGGATCAGCCTTGGTCAACGTCACCTGCTCCGACGTTAGGAAGCCCGCGTCATCGCTCTTCCAGCTAAGCTGCTGCGGCAGCGCGTCAGATACGACCACATTGGATGTCAGGCTGTGATACTTGTCCGTCCCCGTCCATTGACGCAGATCGGTGTGGATTTTGAATGCCACGTCTTGCGGTGAGTCGAGAGTTCCATCTTCTGCAGGGACAATTGTGGTGCCGTTACTCCACGTGGTCGCCTTCGTGAACGCTGTTGCAATCCCTGGCATGCCCGGGGCGGCTACCGTGCCGCCAACGTAAACGGTGGCATCTGTCGTTGCGCCGCCAAGGACGGCCGTATTCGTCAGGGCAGCGTTGTAGTTGCCACCCATTTCAGGTAGGGCATCGTAGGCTGCTTGCAGCTGTGCTTGGAGAGCAAGGCGGGCCGCTTCGTGAGCAACAACGGCAGAGTACTTGAGCGTTGTCTGTGACGGACCAGGCAGGTCCAGCGTTGTGGTGAAGGCATTGCCCGTGACGATGGGGGCGAACGGGATGGTGCCTGAAGCCTTGTTCAGGCCGTCAGCATCCCAGATAGTCTGTGTGCCGGCGAATGAGCCCACAACATACTTCAACCCGGCCTGCAATTGGTCAGTGATCTCGAAACCGGCATCGGGAGCCGCACTGTTGATATTGAGTGTGTATGGAATCTCGGCACCGAGAATGCCTTTGTCAAGCGTGAGAATGCCATCCGCAACCGAGACAAAGGAGTCCAGCCCGGGGTTGCTTTGGGAAACTGATTTGCTGACACCGTTGGAGACATGGGCGAAGTCATCGCCGTCGTTCTTTATGATGACGTCGATGCCCTGCTCTGCGCCATCCACTTGCCAGGTGACTCGCTCCGAGGAGCTTTTGTCCACGCTCTTGACCTTGAAGTTCAAGTCCAGAGCGCCCTGGTTGACGGCAGGCGGTGCCTCACCCACGAAGGTGATCAATACCGTATCGGGATTCTCCGGGTCAACGACAATGGACTTGATGGCGCTGTTGCCAGATGGCAACGCACCTATCTCAAGGTTCGGACCAACCTTGATTTTGACAGTCGATCCCCACGTCACCTTGGAGCTGTACTGGAACTTCATCTTGATGATGGCGCCCTCTGGCAGCACCTGGGTGCCGTTGTACTCGCTGCCGTTGAGCGTAATGCTGGTGCTGATGCCGGCAGTGTCAGCGCTAGCCATGCCCGTTCCAACACCAATAAGGGCTGCGAACGACAGCGCGATAGCCAATGCACCTGCCAGTGCAGCCTGCCACCCCCTAGCAAGCGATCTGGCGTCATGTCCCCTCATGGGCAATGACACCGCCTCTGGTTGTCGTACGTGCATCGTCATCCCTCGTTTAGTCATCAGCGAAATCGAAAAGCTGCGGCGGACCCGGCCGCACAGAAACTGGACACCCCAAGGTGAGGCGTGAGCCAGATATCCACGGATCATGCTGCCAGCCGGCTCACCACAATTGGCCGAGTGGCCAAAATTTCACCCCCGCAGTTAACCCTTGGATGTCCGTAGGAGCGAAAATATTGCAAAGAATCCCCGCGCCGCGGCCTGGATCACATTGGCCATCCGGCTGGCTGTAGCATTGAAGCGCAGCCGCTCCCACCCCGAGCGCGTATCCTCCGTCAAGAAAGCCCAGCCATGAGCGTCGGTGTCTTTGATTTGTTCACAGTGGGCATTGGCCCGTCGAGTTCCCACACTGTGGGGCCCATGCGGGCTGCCGCGGCGTTCGT
>NZ_JADHDY010000060.1 GCF_016820535.1 Sporosarcina beigongshangi
GATTGGGGCTGTGCGTCCTCTATAGCGTCACGCTGCTGGCGATGCTGTTTTTGCAGCGTCACCACGAGGCGCGCTGGCGCGATGTGGGAGACTTCCTTGAGGAGCTCACCACCACCTGGTACTTTGGCGCGGCCATGATAGCGCTGTGGCTGCTGTCGCGCGTGCTGCACAACAACCTGCTGCTGGCCCTCGCCGGGCTGGTGATACTGGCAGGCCCGGCGGTGGTCTCGCTGCTGGCGAAAGATAAAAAACTACGCAATCTTTCTTCGGAACATCGCATACGCCGCTGAGCCGGTGGTGGCCGCTATGACCAGTAGCGGCCACAAACTTCCCCACACAATCTTCAGACTC
>NZ_JADHDY010000061.1 GCF_016820535.1 Sporosarcina beigongshangi
TGTCTGGAAATCGAAAAAGATCCGCTGGCCGCCTACAAATACACTGCCCGCGGCAACCTGGTGGCGGTCGTCTCCAACGGCACCGCGGTGCTGGGGCTGGGGAATATCGGCGCGCTGGCCGGCAAGCCGGTGATGGAGGGCAAAGGCGTCCTGTTTAAGAAATTCGCCGGCATCGATGTGTTTGATATCGAAGTCGATGAGCTGGATCCGGACAAATTCATTAACGTCGTCGCCGCCCTCGAGCCGACCTTCGGCGGTATCAACCTGGAAGATATTAAAGCGCCGGAGTGTTTCTACATCGAGCAGCAGCTGCGCGAGCGGATGAATATTCCGGTTTTCCATGAC
>NZ_JADHDY010000062.1 GCF_016820535.1 Sporosarcina beigongshangi
TCTGCATTTTCCCGGCACCCTGACCCTCAGCGGCGATACGCTGCTGCATACCCTGCTGGAGATCGCCGAATCCCTCTATCGGGCCGGTTTTCGCAAGCTGCTGATGATCAACGGCCACGGCGGCCAGCCGCAGATCCTGCAAATCGCCTGCCGGGAAATGCGCCTGCGCCACGGGGATTTCATCGCCATCCCGCACGATGTGTTCAACGTACCCAACTGCGAAAAACAGTTTCTCAGCCCGCATGAACAGCGGATGGCGATGCACGCCGGACATAGCGAAACGGCGCTGATGCTGGCGCTGGCCCCGGAGTGCGTTCATATGGAGCGGGCGGTCGCCAACTTC
>NZ_JADHDY010000063.1 GCF_016820535.1 Sporosarcina beigongshangi
AAAATTTCTTGTTGGGAGAGTAGCATTAGTTATAGCCATAATATTTTTTATTATAACCTGCTTTTATGCTTACAGAGCACCGATATCGTTTGTCTTTCTAATCCCCGCCATAATGGCTGCATTTGTTTTTACAAACCAAAATCATGGTGGAGAATGTTTCCTGGGGTTGAGTTCAATCTCTGCATGTTTGATCTTTTTGTTCCTCACTAATGCGCAGACACCAATATTTGGAGAAGCATATGAATTAAGAAAGCAAAGGGATGAATTTAAAAATGAAGTTACTAGGAAATCAAAGGAAGAAGAACAGCAACAGCTAAATGATATCCTTAACGCCAGAGAGCAT
>NZ_JADHDY010000064.1 GCF_016820535.1 Sporosarcina beigongshangi
CTGGGATCAAGATGCACCATTACGTTAAGCACCGGATGCTGCGCCAGGACCCGCTCCCGCGCCTGACGGGCAATCTGATGTCCCTCGGCTACAGACATCTCTCCCGCCACCTCGAGATGGACATCCACCAGCACCAGATCCCCCGCCTTACGGGTTTTCAAATCGTGCAGACCCGCCACGCCCGGCGTGGCCTGCAGCGTGCCGGCGATCGCCCGCTGCGTCTCTTCATCGACCGCGCGGTCCATTAAATCGTGCAGCGCCGTGGCGGCGAAACGATAGCCCATGCGGGTGATTAGCAGTCCCACCGCCAGCGCGGCAAGCGGATCGAACCAGGCGAAC
>NZ_JADHDY010000065.1 GCF_016820535.1 Sporosarcina beigongshangi
AGAGCGCGAGGATACTCCTGCTGTTCGTGGTATGGTCAACGCGGTTTCCTTCATGGTTAAAGTTGAGGAGTAAGAGATGCGTTTAAATACTCTGTCTCCGGCCGAAGGCTCCAAAAAGGCGGGTAAACGCCTGGGTCGTGGTATCGGTTCTGGCCTCGGTAAAACCGGTGGTCGTGGTCACAAAGGTCAGAAGTCTCGTTCTGGCGGTGGCGTACGTCGCGGTTTCGAGGGTGGTCAGATGCCTCTGTACCGTCGTCTGCCGAAATTCGGCTTCACTTCTCGTAAAGCGATGATCACCGCAGAGATCCGTCTCTCCGATCTGGCTCACGTAGAAGGCG
>NZ_JADHDY010000066.1 GCF_016820535.1 Sporosarcina beigongshangi
ACCGATCAGCGAAACGATAGCTGCCGGCCAGAAGTCATAAGGTGAAAAAGCCAGCGTTCCGCTGGCTCCGAATAGCAGCGCCAGCAGCAGACGTACGCGCTGGCGTTCAAGAAGAGAGGCAAATACCATTTAGGCTAATCGTCCCGTAAATTAACGCCTGTTGCCACAGGCTATGCTGTTTGCCAGCAGGGGGAGGGGACAGCCGGGGATCGCCCACGGTCTGTCTCCCGGCTGGCCGTGACCTTCAGCGCCGCGGCTTACTCTTCCAGCTTCGGCTGGGGAGCGTCATCGGGCAGCTTTACATGCACCTGAATGATACGACGGCTATCTGCCATTG
>NZ_JADHDY010000067.1 GCF_016820535.1 Sporosarcina beigongshangi
TAAGTTAATCAGGCGCCGCCGGAGACAGCGACGGTTCCCCAGGTGATCTTGTTCTGCTTACCCTGAACAGTGATCTGGATGACCTCATTCGCCGGAGCGGCGATTTCATTCATCTGCCAGCCGGACAGCGCCAGGAGCATCGTCGCTGTTCGCTTGTTGGGTAATTCGACGTATAACTGGATGGTCTTGCGGGCCTCTGCTGCATTCAGCAGCGCGGCAAAATCGGTATTGCCCGGATCATCAATGAAGCCCAGCGACTTTTCAGGCCCGTCAGGCAGATCGCTGATGGACTGTTTCTGCTTATCCAGTAACGTGGTGCAGTCGAC
>NZ_JADHDY010000068.1 GCF_016820535.1 Sporosarcina beigongshangi
AAGTGAAGGAGCAGGTGCAGAGTATGGGCGCCGAGTTCCTCGAGCTGGACTTTAAAGAGGAAGCCGGCAGCGGCGACGGCTACGCCAAGGTGATGTCTGAGGCCTTTATTAAGGCCGAAATGGCGCTGTTCGCCGCCCAGGCGAAAGATGTCGATATCATCGTCACCACGGCGTTAATTCCGGGTAAACCGGCACCGAAACTGATCACCCGCGAGATGGTCGACTCCATGAAGTCGGGCAGCGTGGTGGTCGACCTCGCCTCGCAAAATGGCGGTAACTGTGAGTACACCGTGCCCGGCGAAGTGGTCACCACCGCCAACGG
>NZ_JADHDY010000069.1 GCF_016820535.1 Sporosarcina beigongshangi
CGCCTGGGCGACAGCCCGTTCTTTGTGATTGAAGCCGACGAATATGACTGCGCCTTCTTCGACAAGCGCTCCAAGTTTGTTCACTACTGCCCGCGGACGCTGATCCTCAACAACCTTGAGTTCGACCACGCGGACATCTTTGACGACCTGAAGGCGATTCAGAAACAGTTCCACCATCTGGTGCGTATCGTGCCGGGCAAAGGCAAAATCATCCTGCCGGAGAACGACATCAACCTGAAGCAGGTGATGGCGATGGGCTGCTGGAGCGAGCAGGAGCTGGTGGGCGAGCAGGGCCACTGGCAGGCGAAGAAGCTGAAC
>NZ_JADHDY010000007.1 GCF_016820535.1 Sporosarcina beigongshangi
AAGCCACGCCGAAGCGGAGGAAATCAAATGAGGCAACGTATCTGGCTACGCGGAGGTTTTCTATGAGTCAACGCGCGGCCTTCCCCTCGACCCACGACTGAGGGATAAAATGATAAGTACAGTTGAGGGCAAACGCTTCTCCATGGCAATCTGCGACGAGCCTGTTTTCACGGCATCGGCCGTTGAAGGCCACCAGAGCATCAGGAGCGAAAAGCAGCCACTCCCCTTTTACTCCCCCTTTTCAACCAGAAACTACGGCCGTTAACCACAAGTTAAGATCCTCGAAAACACCAAATTACCCCGGAATCACGCAGTTTTTGGCAGGCATCGGGGATTGTCAGTTTCAAAGCAGGGAGAATCTCTTGGTCGTGGGTTCAATTCCCGCCCGGGGCACAATATAGCTCTGACCTGCGGTTTTACCCTGCAGGCCAGAGCCATTTGGGGCCAACTCCCCTATTCACTTCCCCAATTCGGCAAAATTTTCTGTCGATTTCGCTCCCCTTTTCCAATAGCGCGAACTCCCCCCTTTTAGCGCCACGGCAATCACTTTTGCGTAATCCAACATGGTTTCCGGGTCGCTCAAGCGGTCAAAGCAGGCAAGCGTGCCGGCTCCTTAATTACTGGCCATCGAACTTCGGCGGGACTCAATTGCGAACGATGCCTGACGTCGCTGCAGGCAAGGTGTTCACGGCCAAGTTCCAGTTTGTGTCGTATCCCGTGCTGTCTCATTCAACAGGATCCTGAGAACGTTCAGGGTCGGATTCCGGCAGCTTGAATTCACGTCCGGTGGCATGGCGACACGAAGCGGTCGAAATTCCGTTGCCGCGTCGAAACAAGTGCTTATCCGATCTGCTTCGTCACGAGCTGCTCCGGCGTGTCTCGTAACTTTATAGATATTGGTGCGGAGTCGTTGGCGCGTGCAATCGGTGCGCGTGTGAAGTTGGAACGCAAGGGTCGGGGTTGGACGTTAGACCAGCTCGCAGCGGCGGCCGGTGTCAGTCGCCGCATGGTGGTCAATGTTGAACAAGGCTCGGTCAACCCGAGCGTTGGTACGCTGCTGCGGCTGTCCGACGCGTTAGGGGTGGGTCTTCCCGCTCTGGTGGAGCCACCGGCACCTCGACAGGTGAAAGTGGTCCGCCAGGGCCAAGGCGCTGTGCTCTGGAGCGGCGACAAAGGTGGCCAAGGGGTGTTGGTGGCTGGTACGGAATCCCCTGATGTGGTCGAACTGTGGGATTGGAGCCTGGCTCAGGGCGAGAGGCACGAAAGCGAGGCCCACGCCGCCGGCACCCGTGAACTGCTGCACGTCCAGGCAGGCCGGATTGTCGTTGAGGTCGACGGAGTAGCCCACGAGCTCGGCCCCGGCGACGCACTGACGTTCCACGGTGACACCGCCCACGCATATGCGAACCCGAACAATGGGCCTGCCAGGTTCTCACTGGCGGTTTTCGAACCAGGAGTCGGCAAGGTCCACGGAGCGAAGAGTCCCGATGCTTGACACCCAAATACCCCGCGCCTTCCTCGCTTCGTGCAACGTGGCTCCGGAAGTGTTCGAGTTGCGCCCGGACTACCTTGCCATGCTCCTCATAGTCGACGGCATTTACCCCACGTCGTGGACCCGGAGTGTCGGCGGGGCAGTCGATGATCTGGTCGAGGCGGCAGAGGCCCACGCCCGAGCGCTCATCGCTCAGTCACCGGCCGACGAGCTGCCCCATATCGCCGCCTGGCGGGAGGCATATCGGGCTTTCGGTGCAAAGCCGCAACGCACCCGCAACAGCTTGGAGGCACTCACAAGACGAGCCGTGACGGGCTTGCCACGCGTCAACGCGCTCACTGACACGTACAACGCCGTCGCTGTCCTGGAGCAAATTCCTTGTGGCGGCGAAGACTTCAACGCCTATCAGGGGCCCGCCTGTCTCGTGCGTGCGGCCGGTGATGAGGTGTTTGATACGGCCACAAACGGTGAGATCAAGATCGAGCACCCCGAACACGGCGAGGTGGTGTGGCGCGATGACATCGGGGTAACCTGCCGGCGCTGGAACTGGCGACAGGGTCGGCGCACTGCCCTCACCGATAACTCCAGGACGGCGTTCTTTATCTTGGACGCCCTTACCCCTATTTAACGAGGTAAGGCTGACAGCCGCGGCCGATGCGCTTGCGAATGCGCTCAGCATGATGGATCCGCGGGTGCACGTGATGAGAAGAATGATCGCAGCATGAGCGCCCAACGCACGACGGCGGGGATACCGCCATGGTCGCTGGCGATCGCAGCGATGCTGCTCATCCAGCTTTCGAACGCGCTCTCGGTATCCGTGATTGAGCAGGTCGGACCGGCGGGTACTGCCTGGCTCAGAATGTGCTTCGGAACGGTGTTTCTCTGGCTCTTCTCCAGGCCGCTAGTACGGTCCATTCGGCGCAGGGACGTCCCGACACTGCTGGCCCTCGGCCTCGTCACTGGATCCATGACGACCTTCTTCCTTGCTGCCATTGATCGCATCCCGCTCGGCACCGCTGTTGCCATCGAGTTCCTGGGACCACTGGCAGTGGCCGCAATCACAAGCAAGAGGCGCGGCTCGCTCCTCTGGCCACTGCTCGCCCTCGTTGGGGTGGTGATGCTTACCGAACCCTGGCACGGAGACATTGACCTGATCGGCGTCTGTTTTGCCTTGGCCGCAGGCACCTGTTGGGGGCTGTACAACGTCTTTACCCAACTCGTCGGAGATCGCTTTTCGGGGATCAGCGGACTCTCGTTGACGATCCCCATCGCAGCAGTATTCACCACCGTCGTGGGGTTGCCGCAGGTTGCCGGCGGCAACTTCAGCTGGCGGGTATTGCTCCTGGCTGCCGGGATTGCGCTAATCACCCCGGTGATCTCCTTCGGTCTTGAAATGCTTGCCCTGCGGCGCATGGCGCATGCCGCGTTCGGGACACTGCTCGCCATTGAACCCGCGTTCGGAGTACTCATAGGCCTCCTGGTGCTAAGCCAGTCGCCCTCGCTCACGCAGATCGCCGGCATTGCGTTAGTCGTGCTCGCTGGGACGGCCGCACAGCGAGGAGGCACCCGCACAACGATCCAAGCGCCGGGCGACCAGGCCCAAGCCGCCAAGGAGATGAGATGACTGCCTTCCCGAAATGCAGGTCGGCGTTCAGCATCCGTACTCTTAAGCTGCCAGGCGTGTTCCATCCGACCACCTGCGTCACCGGGAGTGTGCCCTCGCAGGGTCATGTGCCGGCGTCCACTCCGGGGCGGACACTCGGGCACTTGTCCTGTTTGAAGGATGGCCATTCATTGAGGGCAGCGACGATGGCGGCCGGGTGCCAGATCGGTTTTTCCCGGGTGGAGTCTGCGTACGGGAACCCGGCCACCGTTCTCGAACACACGCATAAACAGGAGCAGCAATGAAGATTTTTGCCGGACTGAGCGCTTTCCCCCTCACCCCGCTGCCGCATGACGCCGTCGACGACGAGCAGGCTTTCACCGGATTGATCACTCGGCTCGCCACTGCTGCGGTGGACTCGATCACCGCTTTGGGATCAACCGGCTCCTACGCCTGTCTCACCCCGGACGAGTGGGCCCGTGTCACGCAACTCGCCGTCGAACATGCTGGCGAAACTCCCGTTTTCACCGGCGTAGGGGCGCTGCGCACCTCGCAAATTCTTGCGAACATCGACCAAGCCGAAGCAGCCGGCGTCCTGCTGGCGCCGATAACCTACCAGCCGCTGACCGAAAATGACGTGTTCGAGCTCTTTCGAACTGTGTCCGAGCACACGAGGTTGCCGGTCATCGTCTATGGCAACCCCGGGACGACCCATTTCACGTTCACCACAGACCTTTACGCCCGCATCGCCCGGCTGCCAGGGATCGCGTCAATCAAGATGCCCGGCGTACCGGCAGACCCTGCCACGGCCAAGGACCACATCGCCACCATCCGGGCCGCAGTACCGGAGTGCGTCACCATCGGCATTTCCGGTGACGCCTCCGCCGCAAACGGGCTGAACGCGGGTTGCGACGCCTGGTACTCAGTCGTCGGCGGGACCATGCCCGCACTCGCCCTGGGGCTCATCCGCGCGGCGCAAGCCGGCAGGGCGGCGGACGCAGTGACAGAGTCTGAACGCCTCACCCCCTTGTGGAGCCTGTTCGCAGACTTCGGCGGCAGTTTGCGCGTGGTCGCTGCGATTGCCGAGCACCTCGGCCTTGTTCCGTTCCAAAGCTTGCCGCTCCCGCTCCAAGGCCTCAACCCGGCACAGCGGGAACGCGTCGCCGAGGTCATGGACGGACTCAACCTCAGCCTGTAGATCCCGCCGAGCAGGTCATGTTTGGATTTCCTGGGCAGCCGTCTGGAAGTGGTTCGGCCGGTCAATCCGAGACCATCCACAAGGAGCAGCACCACTAGAGCTGCGGAAATGGAGAAGCGGGCGATATTCTGGGCAGAAAATCCAGATGCAGGGGATTCGCGCGTTCCAGTGCAGGACGTCGATGAGCTGTTAGCCAAGGGCAGCCGGCTCGGGCTTGTACGGCGTACCGAGTTGTCCTCAGGTGAGAGTTGAACCCGTGAACGACGCCAACAGCGGCAATCGGCCGGGCACTCTCTTGCCCATAGTCCCTGTCACACCTCGAGTACCCGGGGCCGATCGATGAATTCGATGACAACGCCGTCGGGATCGGTCACCGAAGCGATCCTGCCGACGCCACCAGCGGCGGGCCGTGCCGGACCGTCTGGTACGGCTCCGATCGAGACCAGATAGGCAAGGACGGCCTCGACGTCGTCAACGGCCAGGGCTATGTGGTGAAGGCGCGGACCACCGTGAATATCAGGACAGATCTCCACCACGTCCTCTCCATGGTGAAGATAGCTGAGCGTCGTAGCCAAAGCGGAAATGGGGATTTGCTTCACCACCGCCATCCCCAGTTCGCCGGTGTAGAAGTCGAACGCTCGATCATGGTCTGATGCTTGAAGCCCGAAGTGATCAATGGCTTGAATGTGGGGGTGCGGCACCGTGCCGCTGCGCAGCGGGAGATCCCGTTGGAGCAACTCGATCGAGACGCCGTCCGGGCCACGCAGGATTGCCTGGCGTCCGGCGCCGGACCCTGCCGCCCGAGGTTCAACGACCGGCTCGGCACCATGCTCCACGATCCGCGCAAAGTCTTCGTCAAGGTTGTCACTGTAAAAGCCGAAATGATTCGCACCGATCGGCAACGCCCCATCGGCAAAGAACAACAGCTCCACCAGGCCCTGGGCAAGCTGGAGGTAGGCAATCTCCATGCCGGACGCCTCGACCTTGGTTTCCCAAACCTTTTTGGCTCCGAGCAGCTTCGTGTAGAAATCCACCGACCTGTTCAGGTCTGAAACGACGATGCCCAAGTGGTTCAGTTCGCGGATCATGACGTGCTCTTTTCGATGGCTCAGCGTTGAACGCCGGAGGCAGCAGCCCCGACGCGATAGGGGTTTGATGTTGGGGAAGCGATGACCTCTGCCAGCTCAACCGCAACCCCCGTCGTGGCGGCGCGGTAGATCGCATGGATGGTGGTCAGGGTGCCCACGGCGTCCGCGATGGTGGTCAGCGCGCGATTTCCGGTGCGGATGGCGCTCACGAGGTCGGCAAACTGGCGTGCATGGCCGGAGGCGCTCGACGTAGCGTCCCGGTGGCAGGCGTGGTTGGGAGCGATCACTTGATTGCCGGCACCCTGCAGTCCCATGTCGCCAACGTGTGTGCCATCGGCAAGGTGCAGGTAGCTGAGGCCTTCATGCTCGATGACGGCGCTGCCGCGAGTTCCCATGATTTGGAGCCGGGTTGCCAGACCCGGGTATGCCGCGGTGGTGGCATGGACGGTGGCCAGGGCGCCGGAGGCAAATTCGATGACGGCTGCGATGGCGTCTTCGACCTCGATCCGCTCGTGGGCGAGGCGGCGGCTGCTGGCGTGTACGCGAACGGGCTCGCCGAGAAACCACAGGAGCATGTCCAGGGTGTGGATTCCCTGGTTCATCAGTGCTCCGCCACCGTCCTGGGCCCACGTTCCGCGCCAATCGGCGCGGTCGTAGTAGGCCTGGCTCCGCCACCAGCCGACAGATGCAACGGCGGAAGTGAGCTGTCCAAGGCGACCGGCGTCAAGTGCATTCCGGACGGTCGTTGCCGCAGGACTGAACCGATATTGGCTCACGGAGGCCGAGACCAGTCCCCGCTCTTCCGCCCTTGCAGCAAACTGGGCGAACTCCAGCGTGCGCGCAAGGTCCACATCGAGCGGCTTTTCGAGAAGCAGGTGGCGGCCGGAGTCAAGTACCCGTTGGCCGATGTCAATATGCGTGCCTGTGGGCGTAACGACGGAAACAAGCCCGACCCGTTCGTCCCGCAGCACTTCATCGAGGGTGCGGGCCCTGACGTCGGTGGCGCTCCACCCGTGACGATGCCTGTCTATGAAGTCCTGGGCACCAGCCACTGATCGTGAGCTGACGGCAACCAGCTCAAGGCCAACGGTGCGCTCAATCGCTGCGGCATGTGTCTCCGCTATCGCGCCGGTGCCTATTATGGCAGTCCCGATGGGAGCCCTCATGTTCCGTCACCGCCAAGGTGGGCATCGGGTCGAGGGTGCGAACTTGGACGCACAGCATGCCTCCCAAAGCAATCGGCTGCACACTTATGTCCAGCAATAAATAGTCGCTACATTTGGACACCCTACCTGCATTCCAACTTTAATGGCAAGCGGTTGCCAAACTTTGTCATCCCGCCTTATGAGCGATGACGCAGGGTTGCCACAGGGATGGCGGCACCTCCTCGATAAAGCACCGCTCGAGCGAATTCACCGAGGATTTGCCCGGATCCCGCGCATTCCTGCCGTCGGCGCGGCCAGCAAGGAGGCGGTCGGCGTGTCCAACATGCCCACGGCCCAAGGACCGTGGGGTCGACCCGGCCGCCGTCGATCTCGAGAATCCGGTCCCTCAACACGGTCCCGCGGGTTCAGGGTGCCGCCCGTCCGCGGAAGGCAGCCCGAACCCCGGCAAGTCCGTGTCGCTACCGGAGGTGTTCCCCGCGCAGCTTGGAAAACAGCAGCGAGTCGCGGCGTGCGCCGTTGACGAGGCGGTGGGAACGCAGCAATCCTTCACGGCTGAAGCCGCTCTTTTCCAGAACGCGGACCGACCCGGCGTTTCCCGGATGGCACGTGGCACCAATCCGCTCAAGCCCCAGTACGTTGAACCCCAGGTGTAGCAGGTGGCGCACGGCCTCAGTCGCATACCCTTTTCCCCAGTGTGCACGGTGGAAGGTGTAGCCCAGCTCTCCGTTGCGGTCGTGCATGTCGGTGGTCCATACCGATACCGACCCGATGGCCCTTCCGCCCACGACGGCGGCGAGGGTGAACGCCGTCGGGCTTTCCGCCAGGCTCCCCCTCACGGCTTCCCCAACAAAGGATGCCGTCTGGTCCAAGGTGTTGGGGCCCCATGTGGACCACCGGCAGACTTCGGGGTCCGAGGTGTATTCGTGGACGGCCGGAATGTCGGCCTCGTCAAAGGCCCGAAAACCCAGGGCCGTCCCGCCCGCTTGTGATGCCGAAGAGTCCATGCTCCACCCGTCCAGTTGAGTTCCGATCCACCATCTTAACCGGCGGCAGGGTCTTGTCCTGACGAATGTTCGCTGTGAGACTGGCGCCATGGCAACTTCAATGGATGTCTCATGGCAGCTGGACGGCATCACCATGGAGGGCACGGTTGTGCGGCCCGACGGTACAGGCCCCTTCCCCGCCGTGGTGCTCGTTGCGGGCAGCGGGCCGACGGACAGGGACTGGTGCTCGCCGCTGCTGCCCGGCGCCAACGGCAGCGGGCGGCTCTTCGCGGAGGCTCTGGCCGACGCCGGCTTCGCCACCATCCGCTACGACAAGCGCGCGTCCGGGCCGCATGTCATGGAAAACCTGCCGAAGCTCATCGGCACAATGAGCATGCAATCGCACCTGGACGAACTGGCCGCCGCCACGGCAGCGTTGGCCGGCCTGGACTTCGTGGACACCGACAGAATCGCCGGTTTCGGCAACAGCGAGGGCACCTTGCACGTACTTAACCACGCCGCCTCGGCACAGGATTTTCCGTTCGCCGCAGCCGTGCTCGCAGCACCGCCGGGAGGATCCGCCACGCAGGGCAACTGCAGGAGAAACTATGTGCTGCGCCACCAAAATGTTTGCATCCCTGGCCTTGGGCTCCGCCCTGGCCGCCGCCTGGAAGGACCTGGGAGAGGCCGTCTCCGGCATCGACTAGGACCTGGCCATCCCGGCGCCAAGGCGGCGCCGGCAGGTGTATTTAGGGCCCGGAACTGGTGGCGAGCGGCGTTGCCGGCGGTGCACCCGGGCAGGCATGGCCGGTAGGCTTTCTGGCATGGAACCCACCCTCACAGCACGGCTGCACGTTGAATTGGACCTGGAGATCACCGATCCGGAGGAGGTGCAGGCCCATGCCAGGGACTGGGCCGCCCGCACTGCGGCCGGGGACCAGGAGGCGCTGGCGGACATGCTGGAGCAGGCCCGGGAAGGAACCGAGGCGGCCCTGATGATGATGGTGGAGGCCTCCGACGTGGTCGAGGACATCCCCGGCGTTGTGGCCGTGGGCGCCACCATGTGGATGGATCCCATCCAGGGGCACGACGGCGGCCCGGACGACGGCGGCCCGGACGACGGCGGCCCGGACGACGGGGACGACGGCTCCGCGGACGGGCATCTTCTCGGTGGCCTCAATGACGGCGGCGAGGAGTGGACCGAGGACGACTGGCTGGATAAGTTCTGGCTGGATGCGCCCAAGCTGCCCGGACTGCCCCTGGAATGGCTGGGCCTTGACCCCGGCGCCACGGATCCGCACGCGGCCCCGGGCTCGACGAACGCGCCCCTGCTGCTCAGGGGCGCGATCCACTGGGCCTACGAAAACCTCATCGACGAACTCTTTGACGACGCCGCACTGCTGCGCCAGGACCCGGACGCCGTCGGCGAAACACTGCAACTGCTCAGGCTTCCCGTTGAATACAGGGACAGCTACGATGCCCTGTTCGCCCAACGGTTCCTCGCCGTCGCCCTGGACCTCGGCACGGCACTCGCCACGGACTTCTCGGCACCCACCTGCCCCGCCCAGGCACACGCACTCGCGCTCATCCTCGACGGCCTGGACCTGGTGCCCCAGCTGCTCCCCCAGGTGACGCTGCCCGACGGCTGGCGCGGCCCCCTGGAACAGGCCGCCCGCGTGCCGGCCGCCGACGTGTCGGAATGGTTCACCCCCTTCCCAGGCTGCACCGTCACCCCCTACGCGGCAGACGCGGAATAGCCCGGGCACCGCGCGGGCCCTCAAACACAACAGGCCTGCCCGGAGCTTCCTTCTCGAAGCTCCGGGCAGGCCTGCGCCGCTGTGGCGGAGTGTCAGGCGCTGCGGCCGCCGGGCGGGCCGATGAACAGCATGGTGGCCATGATCCCGCCAACAAACACCACAAACACCACACCGAGCAGCACCGGGCGCTTCAGCATCCAGCGCAGTGCCGCGTCGATCCAGTTCTTGTCGCCGGGGTGGTCGGAAGCGGTGGTGCGCCATCCGCCGTCGAGCATGTTGCGCTTCTCCAGGCGGTGGTCAAAGGGAATGGTCAGGTAGGGCACAAAGGCTGTGGCGGCGGCGCCAACGATCTGCATCGGGTGCCAGCGCTGGTTCAGTCCCACGATGACCGCAGTGGTGACGTACGCGATGAACACGAGCCCGTGCGCAAAGCCGCCCACCCTGACCGGCCAGTCACCCACATGGAACACGTATTTCAGGATCATTCCGGCAATCAGAAGGGTCCAGGTGACCGCTTCTGCGATGGACAGGGTGCGGTAAAAGATGCGGGGTGTCATTGGCTCGGTGCAGTCCTTGCTTGGTCGATAGGTGACAGGCCATGGGCCGGGGACAGTTTAGCCGGGCTGTCTGGGAGTCTCCCTACAAACCCAGCCGCGTCCGCCGGGCACGAGCCGCGAGCTCGCTGGGCCCCCGGGCCCCCAGGCTCCAGTGCACGACGCCGAGCACGGCCCTGGTGGGCAGCGCCACCGGCAGCGGGACCGGGCCAAGGGACGGCGCCTCAAGCCGGAGCAGCCTGCGGTATTCCTCCGGCAGCGACGCCACGGCCGCAGCAAACAGCACCCGGTACCCGGCCTGCTGGGAACGCGGCAGCGGAGGATCCTTGATGAAGGCCACGGTTTCGACGACGCGTTCATCGCAGCGCAGCTCGGGGCCGAAGGCTGCCAGCTGCGCTTCCAGCTGGGCCGCGGTGGTCGGCGGGTTGTCCACGCGCATGAGCGCCCCGGCCACTGCCCAGTCGGCCACGTAGGCGTCCGCCCCGCCGGGGATGGGGCCGCCGTAGGCCAGGTGGGTGCCGAGGAAGGCCTGGGTGAAGGCGAGGTGGATCCAGCGCAGCAGGTCTGGATCGTTGGCGGTGTAGGCGCGGTCTTCCCCGGCATTGGTGGTGTAGCGCCCGCGAATGTGTTCGTGGATCTGCAGGACCTTCTCCGACGCGGCCCGCGCCGCTGCGGTGTCGCCGTAGGTGATTGTGAAGATCCAGCGGATCGTGCCGGCCAGCCGGCCCAAGGGGTCTGTGCGGTAGCTTGAGTGGTCGTGCACCCCTGCCAGCGCTCCCGGGTGCAGGGCTTGGATGAGCAGTGCCTGGATCCCCGCCACAAGTGTCGTCATGGAGCCGTGCACCGCCCAGGCCGCCGATTCCGGCCCAAAGTACCCTCCGTCGCAACCCTTTTCCAGGTCAATTTCCCATTGCGGGACGGTGGGTGAATTGTTGCTGAAGGTGCCACGCAGCTCCCTGCGCCAGCGGGCCACGAAGTTTTCCATGACCCCAGTCTGTCGCGTTCAGGCCGGGTCCGCACCTTGGGCTTCCAAGTAGGCGACGACGGCCAGGACGCGGCGGTGGTCCTCGGTGCCCGGCGGCAGCTCCAGCTTGTTCAAGATGTTGCCAACGTGCGTTTCAACCGTCCGCGGGGTCAACTACAGACGGGTGGCGATGCCTAGGCAGGCCTGCCCCTGCCGCCGGTTTCGCTTCCTTCGTGAAGCCCGACGGCGGCAGCCGCCTTCCAGAGCGGAGGCCCCTGCCGCCGTTGTTCGGTGCGCGGACAAGCCTCCGATAAGGCAATGGTGCACCCTGTCCGGCCGTGCGATCCCGCCACCCAAGGTTGAATCTGCAGCACCTGCGATTTCCACACACCACCCAAGGTTGAAACTGCAGCACATGCGATGAATTTGGCGATTTCATCGCATGTGCTGCGGTTTCAATCGGACTGATCGCATGTACTGCAGTATCGATGTGCGGCAGGCCGGCCGGAGCCAGTCCCGCCTGATGGCTGCACAAGAAGGCGCCCGCCGACGTGCTGGCACGGAGGCAAATCCGGGTGCCAGCCACCTGGGCAGCCACGGCGTCGACCCGGCACCGATCAACCTCATCAACGCCCGAATCCTGGCCGCCCAGATCAACGCGGCCACCGGCTTCTTCTGGCTGTTCGGCCACCTCGCCGGCATGATCATCCTCGCCGTGGCCCAGGGCAGGGCCAAAGTGGTGAAGCGCTGGGTCTCGATTGCGCTCATCGACTCGCAGCCAGTGCACTTCATTGCCGCGGTCGTGGTGCCCGGCCGGCTCCTGGACGTGGCCCTCGGCTGGGGGCTGACCACCGTGTGCATGCCGATGGCCGGCGCCGCCGTCCTGCGGATGTCCGACGACGAATGGGACCTTGCGCCGCTGGCCCGCCGAGCGCTGTGACAGCCTCATGACAAAGGCCCCGGAAGGGGCCACAATGAAAGTGAGGCCGCACGGCGCCAGGTGCCGTCCGGCACGGAAGAAGGCGCATCATGGACACCATGGCAGCAACAGGCAGGACGCAGGGGGACGCCGCAGACAACGAGACAGGCAATCCGCGAGTTCACAGCGAAACCGCGGCCGAAGGCAACGACGGCGGAGACATGCCGGAGATCCGCATGCACTCGCAGGCAGCCGCCGAGGGACCCGACGACTAGCCTGTACGGGCTCCGGGAACCGGTCCGTGCCGGTCCTGGCAGCAGTGATGCCCTTTGCCGGGCAAACGCATGCGATTTTGATGCGTACGACCTGTCGGCGGCCTTCCCTGCCCGGGTGCGGGAGGCTTCGCCCGTCGCCAATGCCCGCGTTGTCGATCTGGCCCCCTATGAACTGGTGCCGCCTCATGTTTCGCCCAGGGGCACCAATCGCGGCTGGGGCGAGGCGCTGGCCGCGCCGCCGCAATCGCCGCCAGGCTCCATCAGCCGTCTGCATCCGAAGAAATCGTGCGCCTGGTTGAAGACTTGGCGGCAACTCCCGCATAGGCTGTCCTCATGCCTACCTTCAGCGTTTCCCGCAGCGCCTTCATCCCCGCCCCGGCTGCGGAAATCTACGCCCATGTCATCGGCTTCAGGGAGTGGCTCAACTGGTCCCCATGGGAGGGCCTTGACCCGTCCATGCAACGCTCATATTCCGGCCCGGTGCAGGGCGTGGGCGCCAGCTACACGTGGAAGGGCAACGGGAAGGCCGGTGCCGGAACCATGGAAATTGTCGAGGCCGTGGAAGCCTCGAAGATCCAGCTCCGTCTCGAGTTCACCAAGCCCATGAAGGCGGTGAACCCCACCTCCTTCACCTTCGTCCCCGAGGGCTCCGGAACCCGCGTCACCTGGACCATGCAGGGCGAAAACAAGGGCCTGGGGCGCGTGTTTGCCCTGTTCATGAACATGGACAAGCTGGTGGGTGGCGACTTTGAAAAGGGCCTGGCTCAACTGGCCGACGTGGTGGCTGCGAACCGTTGACGCGCGGCCGCGGCGATCCTTCCGGCTATATGGTCGCCGTCGCGCCCCACCCCGCCCAGCAGGGTCGAGGTCAGCCCGTATTGGAACGGCAGGCCCACAAAATACAGCCCCGGAATGGCAGGGACCTCGCCGCGGACGGTGACGGGCCAGCCCCTGGCGTCGACGGGAGGGCCACCACCAGGCAATGCGCGCAGCCAGCCGTAGTCGGGTTGGTACCCGGTGGCCCAGATGACCGTTGACACGTCCAGTGGCGGGCAGGACGCAAAAACCGGCCGGCCGCCGTCGTCAACGGCCTCCAGCCGCGGCAGGTGCGTCACGCCCGCCCGCTCAGCGTCGGCCAGGGACACCGAAATGAGCGGGCCGCCCTGTGCCGTGAAGTCCCGGGCGGCCTTCCGCCCCAGCGGCGTCCGGCGCGTGAGCACCTTGCTAATGAATTGCCAATAGGCCCCGGGCGCATGCTCGAGGACGGCGTCGGGAATGTGGAATGGGATGCGCCCGGCCAGCCACACCTCGCGGTCCCGGGCGAGCTCGATCGCGATTTCCACCCCGGACGTGCCTGCACCCGCCACCAGAACGCCGCCGTCTGGCAGCTGTGCCGGGTTCCGGTAGCTGCTGCTGTGCAGCTGGTGGATGGCGGCGGACAGCCCGCCCGCCACAGCAGGGACGAACGGTGCTGAGGTGGCGCCCGTGGCGATGACGACGTCGCGTGCCGTGAATTCGCCCGCGGTGGTGTCAAGGGTGAAGGCTGCACCGTTCCGGTGGCCCGGGCAAGGGGCGATGCCCGTCACGGAAACCCCCGTGGTGACGGGCAGCTGCGCCGCGTACTCCGCAAGGTAGTCCGCCACCTGCCCCTTCCCGGGAAAGCTGCCCCTGGGGGCAGGGAACGCCATGCCGGGAAGCGAGCAGTATTGCGCCGGGGTGAACAGCCGCAGGGAATCCCACCGCTTGCGCCAGCTCTCCCCCGGCGCTCCGGCCGCTTCCAACACCTGGCACTCGAGCCCGCGTGCACGGAGTGCAAATGCGGCGGCCAGGCCCGCCTGCCCCGCACCAACAATGATGGTGCCGTCCACCTGATGTCCAGCCATGATGTGCCCTTCGGAACCGGCCTTAAAGCTATTTCACTAGAATACGCTTCCACTGACTGGAATGCTATTCTTTTTTCATGGTTGATTCTGCGGGCGGGGCGGTCCGGCCGGGGCGCCGCGAGGTCCAGTCCCGGCAGACGCGCGAACTGATCGTGTCGTCCGCCGGGGAGCTGTTCCTGGCCAACGGCTACATGGCCACGTCCATCGAGGCGGTGGCCGCCCGGGCGGGCGTTGCCATACAAACCATCTACAACTCCGTGGGCAACAAGCCGGCCCTGCTCTCGGCCGTCCTGGACGCTGCCGTGGCAGGACCCAACGCACCGGCAACAGTGCCGGAGTTCATGCAGGAACGTGTCGCGCAGGCCGCCGACGTGGCCGGGGTGGTTGGCATCCTGGCCGACTGGTTCGCCGAGGGCATGCCCCGCAGCCAGGCCGTGTTCACGATCATCAGCCAGGCCGCGGCCGTTGACCCCGCCGTGGCCGCCCTGCGCGACAGGAGGGCGGCGCAGCGGCTGGCAAACTACCGGCTGGCCGCCGCAGCCGTGCGCGCCCGCGGCGGGCTGGCCAACGGCATGGATGACGACGGCGCCGCTGCCGCCATCTTCACCCTGGGGCACCCCGACAGCTACGCCACGCTGGTGGCCCAGTTCGGCTGGTCACTGCCGCACTACCGCGACTGGATCCACTCTGCCCTGCTTCGGATTCTGTCCTAGCCGCGGGCTGCCGCCGTGGCAGCGTGCCGCCGTGCGTTTCCGGAAGCGTGCGGGCTCAGGGCCCGGCCGGGCGGGACGGCGCGCCAAGCAACTCGTCCAGGCGTTCGTAGCCTTCGCGGACACCTCGCTCCATGCCGGAGGCGACCATGCCGTCCCGGTCCTCCACGGATTGGAACACCGAGTGGTTGATGATCCGGGTGCGCCCGCCCAGGTCCTCAAACTCCACGCGCTCCAGGCTGACATGGCCGGGATAGCCGTCGAATTCAAAGGTCTGGGTGATGCTTTTGTTCTCCGCCACGTCATGGAAGACACCACGGAATCCGTAGCGGGCACCGGACGGGTCAATGTGGGTGTAGGCCCAGCTGCCGCCGGTCCGGGCGTCCCAGGAATCGATGTCCATTTCCAGGTTCCGCGGCCCGAGCCACTGGCGGACCAGCGCAGGTTCAATGTATGCGCGGAAGACGTCGGCCACGGGGGCATCCACCTCCCGAACCATGCCCACGAAGGGCACTCCCGGTTCCGCCGTGACAACAAGGGCATTGCTGGTGGTCATTTCTGTACCTCCACTAGTTTTTGGTGGTGCTGCCTTTAATGGTGGCCATCAGGGCGTCCAGCTTGCGGAAGCTGGACTCGGCTGCCAGCCGGTATCCGTCGATCCAGGCGGTCAGTTCCTCCAGCGCAGCCGGTGCCAGGTGGCACGGCCTGCGCTGGCCGTCGCGGCTGCGGGTGATCAGGCCCGCCCGTTCCAAAACCTGCAGGTGCCTGGAGACAGCTTGTTTGGTGATGGTGAAGGGGGCGGCAAGTTCGTTGACAGTCGCCGGCCCCGTGGAGAGCCGGGCCACCAGGGCCCGGCGGACGGGGTCCGCCAACGCCATGAAGGCCCTGTCCAACCGTTCGTCGTCACTTTCGGACACATCCACCATCCCGTAATCAATCATTTTGTTTATCAACCAACTTGTTGATCATTTAACGCTAGAACGTCCTCCGCAGCCTGTCAAGGTTTTTCTTCGGCCCTGCTACCCGTGCGCCGGCGGGTGCGCATCCACGCGCGGGATGGCGAGAACCGGCACCGTCTGCGTAGCCAGCAGCTTCCTGACCACCGAGCCCGTCAGCACTTCGTTGACGCTGGCCAGCAGGCCGGGGCGGCGTGCCCCCACCACGATGACTGCTGCCTGGATGGCATCGGCCAACCGCCCCAGCGCCAGTCCCGGGTCCCCGCCCAGGACCCGAAAACTGTGGCCCAGCCCATGGCTTTCCGCGACATCTGCCAACAGCGGGCCCAGTTCCCGCACGGCGGAGGCGGCCTCGTCTTCGGGGTCCAGGGCCCTGTCGAGGGACTTGCCCAGGACGTCCCCCGCCGGGTCCCACTCGATGAGGTAGCTGCCGGGGTCCACATAGGCGCCGACCAGCTTGGCACCCAGGACGGCCGCCAGTGCGCCGGCCTGGTCCAGCACGGCCGGATCCTGCCCGGGCAGCAGGCCAACCACGACGGCGCCTTGTCCAAAACGAGGTTTCATGGCCTGCCCCCTTCGTCCGGGCCCGCCACTGCTGGCAGGGCTGCTGCCTTCATTTTCCCGCACGGGGGCGGGTTGGGAAAGCCCGAGTTTCCCCTTCGGCCCGCTTCCGCCTGCCGGCCCATGCCGTCAGTGGTGGAAAGCCACCCGTTCCGGTTCCTGCCCCGACAGCCTGCGGACCGACTTCCCCAGATCCTCCAGAAACATTCCGGCCAGGTCCACGGTAAAGCCGTTGCGCACCACGACGCGCAGCACGTCCACGTCCGCCATCCCCTCGGGCATGGGGTAGGCGGGCACGATCCAGCCGAAGCTGCGCAGCTCATGCGACAGGTCGTAGACGCTCCACGTTCCCGGCTCCGAGAGCCTGAAGGCCAGTACCGGCAGCTCGTCCCCGCGGCTGAGCAGGGTGAAGGGGCCCATCGCCCCGACCCCGGCGGCAATGGTTCCGGCAATGTCCCGCGAGCGCTGTTGGATGCTTTGGTAGCCCTCAAAGCCATACCGCACCAGGGTGTAATACTGGGCGATCACCTGCGCCGCGGGTCGGGAAAAGTTCAGGGCGAAGGTGGGCATGGAACCGCCCAGGTAGTCCACGTTGAAGATCAGGTCCTTGGGCAGGTCCTCGGCACTGCGCCACAGGACCCATCCGACGCCGGGGTACACCAGGCCGTATTTGTGGCCGGAGGCGTTGATGGACTTCACGCGCTCCAGGCGAAAGTCCCAGAGCAGGTCCTGGTCCAGGAACGGAGCGACAAAGCCGCCGGAGGCCGCATCCACATGCATCGGCACGTCCAGTCCGGTGGCCGCCGCCAGCTTGTCGAGGGCCGCGGCGATGTCTCGGACCGGTTCGTAGGAGCCGTCAAAGGTCGAGCCGAGCACGGCGACCACGCCAATCGTGTTCTCGTCGCATGCGGCCGCGGCCTGTTCCGCTGTCAGGTGGGTGGCGCCGTCGAGCGGGATCAGGCGGGCCTCCACGTCCCAGTACCTGGCAAATTTTTCCCAGCAGACTTGCACATTGGCGCCCATCACCAGGTTGGGCTTGGAAGTGTCGAGCCCCGCAGCCTCACGCCGCGCACGCCAGCGCCACTTCAGTGCCATCCCGGCCAGCATTGCCCCCTCCGAGGATCCCGTGGTGGAGCATCCGACGGCGTCCGCCTCGCCTGTGGGTTCGGGTGCGTGCCACAGGTTGGCGAGGATGTTCACGCAGCGCCGTTCAATCTCGGCCGACTGCGGATATTCGTCCTTGTCAATGATGTTCTTTTCCAGCGACGCCTGGATCAGCGCCGAGGCCTGGGGTTCCATCCACGTGGTCACAAAGGTGGCCAGGTTCTGCCGGGCGTTGCCGTCCAGCATGAGTTCGTCCTGGACAAACCTTTGGGCGGCATCGGCATTCTGGCTGCCCCGTGACAGGGTGTGCCGGGGAATCGCTCCGAAGGCGGTGTTGAAGGCGCTCTCCACAATGGTTTCGTGGCGATTGGGGTGGTGGCTGTGCAGGCTCATGCAGTTCTCCTTGGGATGTCTGGGCGACAGGTGAAGCAGGGCTGGTGCTGACACCTTGAGGCTAGCCAGTTGCGGTGAGGATGAGAAGGTCCGACCCCGGCGAACCGTTCAGCCGCCTCCCAGAATGCCGGCAACCACTGTTCCTCCCACGCCGCTGTTGCTGTGGACTGTGGCACGGAACCCGCTGCCGGCCATGATGGCTGCACTGAGAGGCGCCTGCTGCCGACTGCTTTCAAGCAGCAGCCAGCCGCCGGGCACCAGCCATTGTGCCGCCTCGCCGGCGATGCGGCGGTGCAGCTCCAGGCCGTCGCCGCCCCCGTTGAGGGCAGCGTCGGGTTCGTGCAGCCGGGCTTCCGGCGGCATGAAGGGGATGGACGCGGTGGGAACGTAGGGGGCGTTGGCCACGATGAGCCCAAACCGCCCCGCCAGCTGCCTGGGCAACGGCCGAAACAGGTCGCCGCAATGGACGCTCCCACCATGGGCAGCCAGGTTCACCGAGGCGCAGGCGGCTGCGGCGGGGTCAATGTCCACCGCGTGCAGTTCCAGCAGTGGCCCCGACCATGTGTGGGCCAGGGCGGCACCGATGGCCCCGCTGCCGCAGCAAAGGTCCAGCACCACCGGACGGCTGCCCCGCCCGGACCCCGCCAGGCGCAGCACGGCCAGTGCCTGCTGCACCAGAAACTCGCTGCGCTTCCTCGGCACAAACACCCCGCGGGCCACGCGGATGCGCTGCCCGCAAAACTCCGCCCACCCCACAATGTGTTCCAGCGGAATACCGGACCGGCGCTGCTCCAGCATGTGGCCCAACAGGGATCGACGCACTTGCGCCGTGGCCGGGCCGGACCCTGCGGCAGCCGCCTCCATCATGATGGCGGCCTCTTCCTCCGCATAGACGCAGCCCGCCTGGCGCAGTGCGGCAGCCAGTCCTGCCGGGGTTGGCTCGTCGTCGGGCTCCATATCTCCCACATGGTACCGCCGCGACTAGTCTGGGGGAATGAACAAGCAGGGACCCGCCAAAGACCAGCCCGGCACCGCAAGCCCGTCCGGCCCGGGGATCGCCAACACCGAGTTCCTGCAGGCGCTGGGACCGGCGCTGGCGTCCGCGGCCCTGCCCGGTAAGGCGGCCGGCATGGCCGCGTACATGAAGTCCAGCATGCCGTTTCTGGGCGTCCCCTCCCCCACTGTGCGCAGGACCGTCAAGGCCCTGGCACGCGACCATCCGTTTTCGGGCCCCGGGGAACTCCATGCAACGGCCCTGGAGTTGTGGACGGGTGCGACCCACCGCGAGCAGCGCTATGCCGCCATCATGCTATGCGACTCACGCCTGGGCCGGGGCGAGCCGGCGCTCCTGCCGTTTTACGCCGTCGTCATTGGGACGGGGCAGTGGTGGGATTATGTCGATTCCGTGGCGCCGCGGCTGTGCGAGCTGCTCATCGGGGACCGCGCAGCCATGGAGCCGCTCCTGCGGCAGTGGAGCCGGCATCCGGATTTCTGGTTCCGGCGGGCCGCCATCATTTCCCAGCTCCCGGCCAAGGCCGCCACGGACGTGCAGCTGCTGGCCGACGTCATTGAACCGAACCTGGCCGACAAGGAATTCTTCATCCGCAAGGCGATCGGCTGGGCGCTGCGCCAGCATGCCAGGACCGATCCGGAATGGGTGCTGCGCTTCGTGGCGGCACATGGGCTGAGCCCGCTCTCGCGCAGGGAGGCTCTCAAGCACCTGTGACGTGCCGGGCCGTGCGGACGCGGCCCGGCCGGCACCGGCTCAGCGGGACTGGACCAGGGTGTCGAAGCGGGGCAGGAAGGAGCCTCGCGTCTTCTTGTCCCAAAACATGATGTAGCTGATGCAGATGACGGTGGCTGAAATGGCCACGATGCGGATCAGCACCACAGGGATCCACGGGAAGATGCTCAGTTGGTCGGTCAGCGCAATCGCGGTGAAGAACGCCGTCAGGTACAGCACGACGCGCAGCTGCCAGCCTTCCTTGATGCCGGTGACGGCAAAGAATGCCAGCAGCCACAGCATGTACCAGGTCTGGATCATGGGAGCCAGGAGCACGACGGCGGCAAACGCCCAGGCCATGCGGCGCAGCACCAGTTCGCTGTAGCAGCGTTCAACGCCCAGGCCGCTCCCTGCGATTCGGGAGGCGGAGGGCAGCGGGACCTTCACGAAGGCCAGTGCCATGACCAGGAGTATGGACACCACCTGCCCGACCGTCTGGATGACATCCGTCACGGCAGCCCCCGCGGCGGCGTTGAACAGGCCCACGACAAAGCCAACGGCATTGGACAGCAGGCCAACGGGGGCATACCAGATCCACACGGTGCCGGGCGTCTGCAGGGCTGCGAGCCAGCCGAAGCCGAGCCCGTTCACGGCACCCATGGCGGCCATGACCGCCGTCGAAATGGCCAAGGTGGCGGCCCACATGGCAAATTTCCGCACCCAGCCGGCATGCGCCCCGGCCCACAGCAGGCCCACAAACGGCAGGGCGATCAGGGTGATGGGCTTGATGGCAATGGAGGCCGTGACCAGCAGGATCCCGAGGACGGGCTTGCGGGTTGAGGCGTAGTAGATGCCGGCCACCACGAGCCCCAGCATGAGGGAGTCGTTGTGGACGCTGGCAATGAAGTTGATGAGGAGAATGGGGTTCAGGACCACGAGCCAGGTGGTGCGGTGCGGGTTGAGGCCGTGCCGGGCCGCCAGTTTTGGCACGTACACGGCCAGCAGGATGACGCCTGCCAGGCTGGCCAGGCGAAACGGGATCAGGGCGATTTCCGGGCTGGCGGCCGGCAGCATCACGGCCAGGTGCTCGAGCCACAGCCACAGCGGGCCGTACGGTGTGGGGGCTTCCGTCCAGAGCGTGTCCGGGCCCAGGACATAGTAGTTGTTGAGCGCTGAAATGCCGTTCGTGTACGGGTTCAGGCCCTCCTGCATCAGCCGGCCCTGGCCGATGTAGGCGTAGGAGTCGCGGCTGAACAGCGGCAGGGCAAACATCATGGGTGTGACCCACAGTGCCAGCGCCTTCGCCAGGATCGGGCCCGCCGAGCCGTCCCAGGCGGCGAGGTGCTGGCGCAGGCGCAGCCAGGCGCGCAGCATGAGTGCCGCACCCACACACAGCATGAGTGTGGTGACAATCACGGCGGCGGGGGTGGTCCGGGCCAGGATGATCAACGGCGTCCTGATGAGGACCGAGCTGCCGGCCAGCCAGCCCACGCCCAGCGAGCCCAGGAACAAGAGGACGGATCCGGCGAATCCCTGCCAGACGGCCGACATTGCGGTGCCGTCCGTGGATGGCAGCTTGGCAAACACCTTGGACTTCACCTCCGGCGGGGCAACACGCGTGCTGGTCAAAAAGCGGTTCTCCTGAATGTACGTCATCCCGCAGCACGGCGCCGGGTGGCGTGCGTTCCTGCAGGGAGACCAGAGGAGCAACAAGGCGCTGCGCTAACATGTAACCAGCCAAGGACTCCGTATCTTGGCATTCTACCCACTCCAGCCGGGCGGTTCACCGATTGGCCATGAGCCCGTTCATGCTGGGGCGGCCCGGCCGCAGCCGGGGCGCCACCGACCGGATAAGGACTGGACCATCTCCTCGGACTCATTTTTTGCCGCACTCGCCCGGGCCCGCAACGCCGTGCTGCCTGCACGCCTGCAAGCGTGGCTGAAGACGCCGCGCGGCATGTGGACCGTACTGGGAGCCATGCAGTGCGTGTTCCTGCTCGCCGCCGCGATCCTGTCCCTGTTTGGGCAGGCGTTCAGCGACACTGAGATCTACCGGGTGTGGGCCTCCGTCGGGTTTGACGGGGACCGCGTCATCGGCCCCAGCCCGTGGGTGTACCCCATCCTGGCCCTGATCCCCATGGCCATCGCCTACGCCTTCGGGCAGGCGCCGTTCCTCTTCATCTGGGTGCTGATGATCGCCATTCTCAACACCGTGGCCGTGGGCAGGCTCACCAACTGGGGTCGCAACACCAAGGCCATTCCCGCCGCCCTTTGGTGGATCGGCTTCACCACCCTCCTTGCCTGGCTCGGTTTCACCCGGGTTGACGGCATCACCGCCCCAATCGTCCTGGTGGCACTGACCATCGGCACGGCCAGCCCGTTCCTCACCTCGGCCATCCTCAGCGTGGCGACGTGGACGAAAGTCTGGCCGGCCGCCGTCGTGCTGGCCTTGTTCACCGTGGTGAAGCAGCGGGTGCGCGTGGTCCTGGCCGGAGTGCTGGTGACCGCCGCGGTGGTGGGGCTGGCGCTGGCCGTCGGTGAACTGCCGAAGCTGTTGAACTTTCTGCTGGAGCAGGGCGACCGCGGCATGCAGCTGGAGGCAACCTTCACCACACCGTGGCTGTGGATGAGCGTGCTGGGCATTGGCGGCGCGGAGATGTACATGAACCGCGACATCAACTCGATGCAGGTGGACGGTCCGGGGTCGGCCCTCATGAGCGTGTTGATGCAGCCGCTGCTGATTGCCGCCGCACTGCTCGTGGCGGGGCTGATTTTCTGGGCGCTGCACACCGGCAAGGGCAACGGCGGCGCCGACCGCACGGCCCTGCTGCTGTTTGGCACCCTGGCCCTGACCACGGCGTTTGTGGTGTTCAACAAGGTCGGCTCACCCCAGTTCATGGTGTGGCTTGGCCCGGCCGTGGCCGTGGGGCTGTCCCTGCAGTGGAAGGCGTGGCGGGTTCCGGCAGCCATGCTGATTGGCGTTGGCGTGCTGACGTTCTTCATCTACCCGCTCTTTTACGGTCCTCTGTCGGAGAACAACCCGGCCATGGCACTGGTGCTGACGGTACGCAACGGGCTGCTGGTGGTCCTGTTCGTTTGGAGCGTGCGGCAGCTGTTCCTCATGGGCCGCAACCCTTCAGCGATTCCCCGCCATGAGATTTCCACGCACGACGACGAGGAGGCCTCCTCTGCGGCCTGACGGGCGCGGCGGGGTACATTGGATCCGTGGCTATTACTAATGAACGCATTGTGTGGATTGACTGTGAAATGACCGGCCTGGACGAGGTCAACGACGCCCTGATCGAGGTGGCGGCGCTTGTCACGGACTCGGAGCTGAACATTTTGGGCGACGGCGTCGACGTCGTCATCAAGCCCAGCGACGAGGCCCTGGCCCAGATGAACGACTTTGTGCGCAACATGCACACGGAATCCAAGTTGATCGACGAGCTCGCAGCCGGCACCACCATGGAAGATGCCCAGGCGCAAGTGCTGGCCTACATCAAGAAGCACGTCCCCGTCCCGAACAAGGCGCCCCTGGCCGGCAACTCGATTGGCACGGACAAGGTGTTCCTCTCCCGCGACATGCCCGAGCTGGTGGAGCACCTGCACTACCGCGTCATCGACGTCTCCACCATCAAGGAGCTCTCCCGCCGCTGGTACGCCCGCGCCTACTTCCACTCCCCCGCCAAGACCGGCAACCACCGCGCCCTCGGCGACATCAAGGACAGCATCAACGAACTCAAGTACTACCGCGAAGCCGTCTTTGTGCCGGCACCGGGCCCGGACACCCCCACTGCGAAGAAAATCTCGGCCAAGTACAAGCCCTGATTCCGCGGCTTTTCGCCAAACTTCCGCCGCCGCCAAGCGATTTAGCTCACAAATGGGGCGAAAGCCTGTGAAGTGGTCACAGCCGCCAAAATTTTCATGTAGAGTATTGGTCGTTGCCACAAGCACGGAGGACATCGCAAGATGCCCAGACCGGCCGCGGCGGACATGGTGGGATTAGCTCAGTTGGCAGAGCGCCTGGTTGTGGTCCAGGAGGTCGCGGGTTCAACCCCCGTATCTCACCCCAAGTGATTCCATGGAATCATGAAACACCCCGGTCACTTGATCGGGGTGTTTTTCTTTGCCTGCATGACCTTGTGTACACCGCCATTGTTGCCCAGCTTGATGAGGAAGCCGTCATGACCATCCGCCCCGTGACCATCTTGGGTGAGCCCGTGCTCCACCGCCGCGCCGACGAGGTCAAGGCCTTCGACGACGAGCTCAAGGCGCTTGTGGCCGACATGTACGAGACCATGGACGCCGCCAACGGCGTGGGCCTGGCCGCACCCCAGATCGGCGTGGGCCTGCGCATCTTCACCTACAAGATGGAGAATGACGACGGCGTTCCCGCCCGCGGCGTCGTGGTGAACCCCTCCCTGACGGTTGGCAAGATCTCCGGCAACGCCCCCGACCCCGATGACGAGGTTGAGGGCTGCCTGTCCGTCCCCGGCATCGACTTCCCGCTCAAGCGCGCCGAATGGGTGCGTGTGCGGGGCTTCGACGTGGACGGCAACCCCCTGGACTTTGAGGCCACGGGGTGGTTTGCCCGCTGCATGCAGCACGAATACGACCACCTCGACGGCAAGCTCTACGTCGACCGGCTCAACGCGCGCTTCAACAAAAAGGCCCGCCGTGCCGCCAAGAGCAACGGCTGGGGCGTGCCCGGCCTGACGTGGATGCCCGGCGTGGACCCGGACCCCTTCGGCCACTAATTCCCGCTCCCAGGCCCGCGCGGGAAGTCCCCGTGCTGTGAGTTTCCTCCCATGAGTTTCTTCTCACCCGTCATTCTGAGTAACTTGCACCACGGCCACCTCCCGGCGTGCAGTAGCTTGGCATAGAGAAAACTTGAGCCATTCTTGTCTGCCTGCCTCTCCCCCCGGAGGGCCGGCACAAAGGGGAACCATGTCCAGCACCACAACACCAACGCCCGCACCCAGCTCCATCCCGCGCAAGGTCATCGGGCTTGCGGTGGCCGGAGCCGTGGGCGGCTTCCTGTTCGGCTTCGACTCATCCGTTGTCAACGGAGCCGTCGATGCCCTCCAGGGCCAATTCAAGCTCGGCGATGCGCTCACGGGGTTCGCGGTCGCCGTCGCACTTCTGGGCTGTGCCCTGGGCGCCTACCTGGCCGGCAGGATCGCCGATGCCAAGGGGCGCATCCCCACCATGAAGCTCGGCGGCCTGTTGTTCCTGGTGAGCGCGCTCGGCACCGGTCTGGCGTTCAGCGTGTGGGACCTGATCTTCTGGCGCATTGTGGGCGGGCTGGGCATTGGCCTGGCCTCCGTGATTGCGCCGGCGTACATTTCCGAGATCTCCCCGCGCAAGCACCGCGGACGGCTGGCCTCGCTGCAGCAGCTGGCCATCACGATCGGCATCTTTGCCGCCCTGCTCTCCAACGCCGTATTCGCCACCTCCGCCGGCGGTGCCGCCCAGGAGCTATGGCTGGGCCTGCCGGCGTGGCGCTGGATGTTCCTGGCCGGCGCCGTCCCCGCCGTGGTCTACTTCGCCATCGCCCTGGTGCTGCCGGAGTCCCCGCGCTTCCTGGTCATCAAGGGCCGGGAGGAGGAGGCTGCACGCGTGTTCAACACCATCGCACCCGATGAGGACACCGAGCGCAGCATCCGCGACATCAAGAACGCCGTCAAGGAAGACTCCCTCGCCGCCCGGAAGGGTTCGCTGCGCGGCAACCGCTTCGGCCTGATGCCGGTGGTGTGGATCGGCATTATCCTGTCCATGCTCCAGCAGTTCGTGGGCATCAACGTCATCTTCTACTACTCCACCACCCTGTGGAAGGCGGTGGGATTCCAGGAAAAGGACTCCCTCACGATTTCCGTCGTCACCTCCGTGGTGAACATCCTGGTGACCCTCGTGGCCATTGCCCTGGTGGACCGGATCGGCCGCCGCCCCATCCTCCTCACCGGCTCCATCGGCATGGCCGTGTCCCTGGGCACCATGGCCCTGGCATTCTCCGCGGCCAACGGTTCGGGCACAGACATCTCACTGCCCGGTGCCTGGGGTCCGATCGCTCTGGTCGCAGCCAACGTGTTTGTCATCAGCTTCGGTGTCTCCTGGGGCCCGCTCGTCTGGGTCCTGCTCGGCGAAATCTTTCCCTCACGCATCCGCGCCCGTGCCCTGGGCCTGGCCGCCGCAGCCCAGTGGATCGCGAACTTCCTCATCACGCTCACCTTCCCCGTCATGGCCGCTTCATCCCTGCCGCTGACGTACGGCATGTATGCCCTGTTCGCAGCGGCATCGTTCGTGTTTGTCATGTTCAAGATCCCGGAGACCAACGGCATGTCACTGGAGCAGGCGGAAACCCTGTTCGTGAAGAAGCCCAAGGCCGCCAAGCAGGCCTGACGCACCACCGCGCCCGTGCAGGGTTCGGCAGCCCCCTTCCTGGTGCACGACGGCGCCCGGCCCACCCAGGTGGGCCGGGCGCCGTCGTGCTTAACTGGGGTTGCGCACGGTTTTTTCCAAACCGTGCGCAACCCCGGTGGTGGCGCGCCATTCGGAAAAAATGGTGCGCAGGAGCCGTGGACCTCGACGGCGTCACGGCGCGGCAACCGGGTTCGCTAAACTGGCCCAATGACCTCTCGCACCACCCTGAGCCCCGTGCAGACCCTCGACATCCTGGGCGTCGCCGACGCAGACCGCCCCGAANACCCTCGACATCCTGGGCGTCGCCGACGCAGACCGCCCCGAAGCCCTGGCACTGCTGGAGGTGCCGGTGGGCCCCGGCGTGGAGCGGGTCCTGGCGCACCTGGCAGCACGCCTCGGCAGCTCCGATGACTCGAACCCTGAACTGGGCACGGCGGAAGTGCCCGTCACCGAGATGGACTGGCTGGCCGCCATGATGCGGTTCACCCCGGACATCCTGGCCTGGCATGCGGGGCGGGGCATCCCCGAGGCGGTGTCACACGCCACCATGGCCGATTTTGGCCGCAACATGTCCATCAACCGCCGCGTGCACAACCGTTTCGGCATGGACACCTACAAGTGGCTCAACCACGCGTTCTCCGGCCGCATCTACCAGCTGGGCCGCCTTCAGTACCTGATCCACCAGCCCGCCGCGCAGATTCCGGGCGTGGCCGACGGCGAGTGGATCCTCGGCATCCACATTCCTGAAGGCGGCGGGTTCGGGGAGGCCGCGGTGGCCGAAAGCCTGGCCCTGGCGTCGGGCTTCTTCGCCGAATATTTTGCGGACAGGCCGGTGCGGACGGCCAACTGCGAGTCCTGGCTTCTGGACCCGTACCTGGCCGCACACATCGACGCCGGCTCCAACATCGCCAAGTTCGCCGCCCTCTTCACGCCCTACGGCGCGCCCCGCGACGAACCCACCGACGCCGTCTACTTCACCTTCCGCACCCGCAGCATGGAAAATCTCTCCGAGCTGCCGAGGGCGACGGCGCTGCAGCGGATTGTCCTGGAGCGCATCGATGCCGGCGGCGCCTGGCAGCTTGGCTTCGGTTCCCTGGTGCTGCCCGGGCAGGCATCGGGCAGGCCGGCGCGACACGGCGAAAAGGCTCCTTCCGTGCTGCGGTAAACTTGATAGTTGCGCCCTTGCCGCGGCTGGTCCCATCACCGCCCGGCGCTCCACATTTTTGCAGTTGTTCAAGAACTTCACCGCTAGAAAGTAGTCTTGTGTCCTCTCCGGCCCAGTCCCCCGCCCGCGCCACAGAAATTTCCGGCCAGGCGGAACGCCGTCGCACCTTTGCCGTCATCTCCCACCCCGATGCCGGCAAGTCCACGCTGACCGAGGCCCTGGCACTGCATGCAAAGGTGATTGGCACGGCCGGCGCCACGAACGGCAAGTCCAACCGCAAGGACACCGTCTCCGACTGGCAGCAGATGGAAAAGGACCGCGGCATCTCCATCAGCTCCGCTGCGCTGCAGTTCTCCTACCGCGACACCGTGATCAACCTCCTGGACACCCCCGGCCACGCCGACTTCTCGGAAGACACCTACCGTGTCCTGGCCGCCGTCGACTGCGCCGTCATGCTCGTCGACGCGGGCAAGGGCCTGGAAACGCAGACCATGAAGCTGTTCGAGGTCTGCCGCCAGCGCAACCTGCCCATCATCACCGTCATCAACAAGTGGGACCGTCCCGGCCTTGACCCCCTCGAACTCATGGACGAGATCACCGAGCGCACCGGCCTGACGCCCATGCCGCTGACCTGGGCCATCGGCATTGCCGGCGACTTCCGCGGTGTGTGGGACATCCGCCGCGACGAGTTTGCGAAGTTTGCCCGCAACAGCTCAGGCGCCCAGATCGCGCTGACCGAATACATGACGCCGGAGCAGGCCGCTGAATCCGAAGGCGACGCCTGGACCGACTCCACCGAGGAAGCATCGCTCGTGGTGGACGAGGCCAACCCGCTGGACCTGGACGCGTTCTACGCCGGCAAGGCCACTCCCCTGCTGTTCTCCTCCGCAGCCCTGAACTTCGGCGTCAAGCAGATCCTTGACACCCTCGTGGACTTCGCCCCGCCAGCCTCGCCCCGCGCCGACATCGAGGGCAACGACCGCGCCGTCGACGCGCCGTTCTCCGGTTTCGTGTTCAAGGTCCAGGCCGGCATGAACCAGGCCCACCGCGACCACGTCGCCTTTGTCCGCGTCTGCTCCGGCATGTTTGAGCGCGGCATGGTGGTCACCCAGACGCGCACGGGCAAGTCCTTCGCCACCAAGTACGCCCAGCAGGTGTTCGGACGCGACCGCGAAGTCATCGACACCGCCTTCCCGGGCGACGTCGTCGGCCTCGTCAATGCCTCCGCACTGCGCGTGGGCGACAGCCTGTTCGTCGAGGAGTCCGTGGAGTACCCGGCCATCCCGCTCTTCGCGCCCGAGCACTTCCAGGTGGCCCGTTCCAAGGACCCCAGCAAGTACAAGCAGTTCCGCCGCGGCATCGAGCAGCTCGAGCACGAGGGCGTCATCCAGGTCCTGCGCTCCGACCTGCGCGGGGACCAGGCACCCGTGCTGGCCGCCGTCGGACCCATGCAGTTTGAGGTGGTCGAGGACCGCATGCACCACGACTTCAACGCCCCCATGCGCCTGGAACGCCTCCCCTACTCCCTCGCCCGGTTGACGACGGCGGACGCGATGGCCACGCTGGCCAACCTCCACGGCGCCGAGGTGCTGGAGCGTTCCGACGGGGAATTCCTGGCCCTGTTCAATGACATCTGGGCCATGCGCCGCGTGGAAAAGAACAACCCTGACCTGCCGCTCTCCGAAATCGGCACCTCCATGCAGAAGTAGTCCGGGCCCGCCCTCGACACGGCCTGTCCTCCGCTGCCTTCACGGCAGACGGCTGTCCTCAGGACAGGTACCCGGAGGACAGGCTTTGCTGTTGGGGGCACAGTCCCAGGACCCTCTGCATGGCCGCCTTTTCCGCCGGGGTCACCCACAGCCGGTAGGCGGCCTTGACGGAAATCTGCCGCGCCACGTACTGGCAACGGAAACCCTTGTTGGGCGGCAGCCAGGTAGCGGCATCGCCGGCGGACTTGTCCTGGTTTGCCTGGCCGTCCACGGCCAGCAGGTTCAACGGGTCGTTGGCCAGGCTTTGGCGCTGCTGCGCGGTCAGCGCGGCCGCGCCGGTCTGCCAGGCGTTGCCCAGGGCCACCACGTGGTCAATCTGCACGGCCCCGCTGCTGTCCCGCCCGCGCTTGAACGCCACTTCCTTCCCCGTGTACGGCTCCTGCAGCGTCCCCGCCGCCACGGTGCACAGCTGGCCGTCCGCCAAGGCCTTGCCGGTCAGGTCCCGGCGCAGGATGTCGTTGCGGGTGTCGCAGCCGTTCGCGTCGGCGTCCAGCCAGGCCTCGCCAAAAGCGCTGCGCTGGTAACTGTTGCCCGGGGACTTCCCCTTGACCGGCAGCGTTTCCAGCACGGCCAGTGCGGAGGCTGCGCCCACCTCAACCACCGGCGCACCGAGCACGGCAGGCGCGGTGTGCAGGGACGGCGGGGGTCCGGCGTCGGGTTCAAAGGGCCACCGCCCTGAGGTGTGCAGCCAGCCCGCCAGGACCACGGCAACCACCACCAGCAGGACGGCGGCGGACACAACCGGCGGGCGCCGGGGGGCGGTGGACGTCTCCCAGGAGCTGGCTGGCCGCTGCGCCTGCCGCGGGCGCGCCGGGTGCCGCTGCCGTGCATGTTGTGCCATTGCCGCCCCGTCCCCGAAGTGCAGGGCCGGGCGGGCGCGGCCAGGCCCTGCGGATCGCGATGCAACAAGTTTATGGGCCGCGGCGAAAAACTGCTGCCGGTTATCCACAGGCGGGGTTGGAGGCGTTAGGAATTCTGGGCGTCCGGCCGGCGCCGCGACGGGGAAAATGGTGGATAGGGCAGCCGATACGCCGGGTTTTGTCATCCGCCGAAGTTGCCCGCGGCGGAGAGGCAACCATCCATCTACGAACGCCGTTGCCGACGCCCTCTAGCAGCCTACCCAGGCACTCGGGCGAACAGCCCTCAATCATGCCCTGTCTGGCCTTGCTCCGGGTGGGGTTTACCGAGCTTCCCCAGTCACCTGGGGAACTGGTGGTCTCTTACACCACCGTTTCACCCTTACCCGCTCCAGTACGAAACCGTGCGGGCGGTCTATTCTCTGTGGCACTGTCCTGCGGGTTGCCCCGAGTGGGCGTTACCCACCACCCTGTTCTGTGGAGCCCGGACGTTCCTCGAGCCACTTGCGTGACGCGCGGTTGCCTAGCTGCCCTATCCAGCTACCTATACTAGCCCCTCGCAAGTATTGCCGCCGACGCGCCCTGCCGGGAGGCACCCAAGGCGGCCGGCGCTCCAAAGCCGGGTGCCCGGCGTCGAACATCAAGGTCCGACGCCGGACACCCGCCTTGGGTGCCTGCGCTAGCCGCGGAGGGTGGCCGTGTTCTCCACCGCCGGGAACTGGCGCGGGTGGACGCCGGCCATTTCCTCCATGACGCGGACCACCTGGCAGCTGTAGCCGAATTCGTTGTCGTACCAGACGTACAGGACGAGGTGCTTGTCATTGCTGATGGTGGCCAGGCCGTCCACGATGCCGGCACGGCGGGAGCCCACGAAGTCGCTGGACACAACTTCCGGGGAGTCGATGAAGTCGATCTGCTTGCGCAGGCCGGAGTTCAGCGAAATGTCGCGCAGGTAGCTGTTGACCTCTTCCTTGGTGGTGCCGTTTTCCAGCGTCAGGTTCAGGATGGCCATGGACACGTTGGGCGTGGGGACGCGGATGGAGTTGCCGCTGAGCTTGCCTTCGAGCTCGGGCAGTGCCTTGGCCACGGCCTTGGCGGCGCCGGTTTCCGTCAGGACCATGTTCAGCGCTGCGGAGCGGCCGCGGCGTTCCCCGTTGTGGAAGTTGTCCGTCAGGTTCTGGTCATTGGTGAAAGAGTGGACGGTTTCCACATGGCCGTGGATGATGCCGAACTTGTCGTTGAGGACCTTCAGCACCGGGGTGATGGCGTTGGTGGTGCAGGAGGCGGCGGTGATGATCTTGTCCTCCGGCGCGATGGTGGCGTGGTTGATGCCGTGCACCACGTTCTTCAGGGAGCCCTTGCCCGGGGCCGTCAGCAGGACCTTGGCAACCCCCTTGCTTTGCAGGTGCTGCGACAGGCCCTCCTCGTCGCGCCAGCGGCCGGTGTTGTCCACGACAAGGGCGTCCTGGATGCCGTGGCTTGTGTAGTCGATGGTTGCCGGGCTGTCCGAGTAGATGACCTGGATGGCCGTGCCGTTGGCCTGGATGGTGTTGTTGTCTTCGTCCACCGTGATGGTGCCGTGGAACGGGCCGTGGACGGAGTCGCGCCGCAGCAGGCTGGCGCGCTTGGTGAGGTCCTTGGGGCCGCCCTTGCGGACAACGATGGCACGCAGGCGCAGGCCGTGGCCGCCGCCCTCGTGCTCGATCAGGATGCGTGCCAGCAGGCGGCCAATGCGGCCGAAGCCGTACAGCACCACGTCGGTGCTGTTGCGTTCGTCGGCGCCGTACTTGTCGACGATGTCGGCCAGTTCAGTGCGCAGGTATGCTTCCAGGCTGGCCGTGCCGGATGACTTGAACCCTGCATTGAGGCGGGCCACGTCCAGTGAGGCTGCACCCAACTGAAGTGTTGCAAGGACCTGCAGGATGGGCAGGGTTTGCTCGACGGGCAGTTCGACGTCATCGACCTGGCGCGCAAAACGGTGCGCCTTCAGGATGCTGATGACCGACTGCTTGATGAGCGAGCGGCCGTGGATGCTGGTCAGGACATTGTTGTCCCGGTAGAGCCGGCCAATCAGCGGGATCATGGCCTCGGCCATGGCTTCGCGTTCCATCCAGGAGTCCAGGACGGGTTCGGAGTTGTTGTCAACGAGTTGTTGCACCACTTAATTTATCCTCTTCCAGCTCAAAACACCCTTGGTTCAAGCCGCAACCAGTCTGTCAGCCAACGCGGGCCACCGGCGAGTTCAGTGAGCCCTTTCACTAGACCGGTCTAGCCGGGCCCCGCCGGGCGGCTGCCGGGAGCCGCCGTACGCGGGCACCCGCCGGAAATGACGCCGATCCCGCCTTATGAGACTGGGATCCCGGCCTCATAAAGCACTTTCGGCGTCATTTTCCGGAGCCGGCCTGATGCTGCGGTGAAAACCGGCGTCGTAAAGCGGGATTGGCCTCAATTGTCATCCGGCGGACCGGCGGAACCGGCGTCATAATGCGGGACCGGCATCGTGAAGCGGGATCGGCGTCATGTTTCGGCGTCCTTTTCCGTCTCCGGCCTGATGCTGCGGTGAAAACCGGCGTCGCAAGGCGGGAATGACGTCGGAAAGCGTGATCGGCGTCATTTCCGCCGCCTAGGCAACGGGTGCCGGGGAACGGGCCGGCCGCGGAGCTGTAAGCTCGATGGGTGCTTATTCTGCTTCCCCCTTCCGAAGGCAAGACCCCCGCCGATGCCGGCGTCCCTGTTGACCTGGCGGCCCTGAGCTTTCCCGAACTGACCGACGCCCGCCAGGAAGTTGCGGAGGCCCTGGCCCTCGTGTCCGGCAGGGAGGACGCACTGGCAAAATTGGGCGTCGGCGCGTCGCTGGGCCACGAAGTCAGCCGCAACACCCGTCTCGCCCATGAACCCGCGGCCCCGGCACACAGCATCTACACCGGAGTCCTGTTCGACGCCCTCGGCTACCAAAACCTCACCCCGGCGCAAAAGCGCAAGGCGGATTCCGCCGTCGTGGTTGTCTCGGGGCTCTGGGGGGCCGTGGGATTTGCCGACAGCATTCCCGCGTACCGGTTGTCGATGTCGGTGGGGCTGCCCGGGCTGGGCAAACTGGCCAGCTATTGGAAGCCCAAGCTGGCGGCCGCCGTGGCCGGACATGCGGAGGGGCACCTGCTGGTGGACTGCCGCTCGAGCAGCTACGCCGCAGCCTGGGTTCCGGATCCGGCCCGCACCGTGGCCGTCAATGTGTTCACCGAGCGCGACGGCGTCCGCAAGGTCGTGTCGCACTTCGCCAAGCACACGCGGGGGGAATTGGCCCGGCACTTGATTGTCCGCCGCGGCAAGGCTCCCGAGACACCTGAGCAACTGGCAAAGGCTGCCGCGGAAAAGTGGCAGGTGGAGCTGGTTGCGGGAACTCCCCGCAAGGCGCATGCGCTGAACATCATCCTCGCCGGCTGACCGCGGTCGCCGACAGCCGGCGCACAACAGTGCCGGCAGTGCACCGCATGCCCTGAAAAATGCCGCCGGTAGCGACAAGTGGCATGGTTTGAGCTACCGCTTTTGCCCTCAACGGCGGCATCTATTCATCGACACCGATGTCGGCGACGAGCTCTACCTCGAAACCGTCGGCATTTTCCAGGTAGGCGGCGTAGTGTCCGGCACCGCCGGCATGGGGGTGGCGCTCCGGGTACATCAGCGTCCAGCCCCGTCCGCCCGCAGCCGCCACCAGAGCATCCACGGCCGACGCCGGGCCGGCGGCGAAGGCGAGATGGTTTAGACCCGCTCGGCGTCTCACATGCGGACCTGAAACGTCGGGACCCGCTTCAAGGACGATGTACTCGCCTGCGCCCTGCCAGCTGCCGCCATGCACCCATTCCGACTCAAGCCGGTACCCCAGCCGTTCCAGCACCCAGCCCAGGGATGCCTTGGCCCGGGGATAGTCCTCGACCCAGATTTCCACGTGGTGCAGCCGCCCCGCGGCGGGGAGTTGGAGGCTCAGCCCCACTCCTCCGAGCGCACAAGGATGGCGCCGGAATCGGGACAGAACACGATGGTGTCGGCGCTGGCCTTCTTGATCTCCACGAGGTCGCCGGCGCTGAGCTCCATGCCGGATCCTTCGGATTTTCCGTGGAACAGCCGCGCGGCGCCAACACCGTACTTGGCCAGCGTGCGGTCGTAGATGGCCAGCAGCGCGGGGTCGAAGGTGGCGGCAAGCTCCGCGCGCTCGGCGAGGGTTGCATCGCGCTCCATCTTCAGCCCGGCCAGCTTGCTGCGGACCTCGTCCAGCACCTCGTCCAGCACGGACTGCATCTGCTGCACGAGCCCGCGCTGCGCCTCCTGCCGCGCCACGGCTTCCTCGAAGGCCTCCATGGCTTCAAGCTCATTGTCTTCAAGCTCCGACCGGCGCCGGCCCAGTGATTCGATCTCGCTTTGCAGCGCCATCAGGTCCTTGGACAGGCCCGTGCCGCTGTTGAGCTTGGCCTCGTCCCGGTCAATGCGGGCCACGACGGCGGCCACGTCGTCCTCCGCCTTGGTCAGGACCCGCTGGGCATCCCCAACGGCGGTGTCCATGACGACCTGGTCGCTCTTGGCCGCTGTCACTCCCCCATGCAAGTCTGGAAGGCGGGGGTCCTCCTTCAGGGCTTTTGCCTGGACGTCGAGCCCCCGCAACTTTCCGTCGAGTGCCTGAATGTCAAGCAAGCGCAGTTGCTCGCCGGGTGCTGCCTTGGCCATGTGTGTCCTCCTGCATGCCTGATGCGGATCAGTGGGTTGTTGCCCCCAAGCTTAGCGGCGGGAGGCTGCCTGCTGTTAGGTCCCGGGCGTCAAGATGAAGTCCCAGGGATCCGTGTTGGTCTGGCTGACGGCAAGCTCGGCCGCAAAGCCCTGGTCGGCCAGCACATTGCCCAGCGCCTCGGCCGCGGCCGGCAGCCACAGCCATTCGCTGGCAAAGTGGGACAGGTCGATCAGGTAGGGCCGCCCGTCCGCCCTGGCTTCACGGGCTTCGGACGCCGGATGGTGCCTCAAGTCGGCCGTCACGAACACGTCCGCATCGCTGGCACGAACGGCGTCGAACAGGCTGTCGCCGGCACCGCCGCACACGGCAACCTTGTGCACCAGCGCGTCCTTGTCACCGGCCACGCGGACCCCGCCGGCAACTGCGGGCAGCGCCAGGAACACCCGGGCAGCGAGGTCGCCCAACTTCTCCGGGCCTGCCAGCACGCCAACCCTGCCGATGCCTTCCTCGACCAGGCCCAGCGGTGCGCGGACCAGCGGCTCCACGTCGCCCAGGCCAATGACATCGGCCAGGACGTCGGAGACGCCGCCCACGGCGCTGTCGCCGTTGGTATGGATCGTCAGCAGGGCGCAGCCGCCTTCGATCAGCCGGTGCACGGCCTTGCCCTTGCCGGTGGTTGCGGCAACGGAATTCACGCCCTTTAGCAGGAGCGGGTGGTGGGTGATCAGCAGTTGGGCGCCCCAGTCGAGGGCCTCGTCAATGACTTCAAGGGTTGGGTCCACGGCGAACATGATCCTGTCCACCACGGCGTCGGTGCGCCCCACCACCAGGCCCACGCGGTCCCACGCTTCCGCGAGGGATTCCGGCCACAGCTCCTCGATGGCCACAAGGACATCCGCCAGCACGGGCGTTTCAAGGTTGTCGTCGGCAAGCCCGACGCCGGACCCGCCTTCCGCAGTCTCCGCACCGGCCGCCTCGGCCAGGTGGGCGGCGTGTGTGCCTGCTGCGTGGGCGGCCGGCACTGCCGCCAGGCGGGCTGCGGGCGCGCCTGCGAGGTGGAGAGGCTGTGCTGCAGCGTCGGCGTACTCACCGGAGTCGACGGGGCCGCCATCGAGTGGGGCTGCTGGTTCGCCGGCGGCACTGCCTGGTGAACGTTCGTCAATGGACGGGGCTGCGGCCCCGTCGGGCGTGCCCGTTGCTGCGGCCGGGGAGGTTTCCCCGGAAGGTGCCCCGGAATCTGAGGATGCCGTGGCGTCAGTGGCATCTGCCTGCCCGGCCGAAGTGTCGGTGACGGTGGCGCCTTGGCCGGCTCCGGCGTCGGGCATGGGAAAAGTAGGATCCTTGCTCATGCTCCTACCTTACTGGCGGCGGGGGCCCATGAGGGACCGTAACAATGTGCGGGAATCATGTGGGGCCCATATGACTTGTATGTGACATGACGACTTTTGTTTTGGGCGGTGGCTGCTTCTGGTGCCTCGACGCCGTGTATCAAATGACCAAGGGTGTGGAATCGGTGGTGTCCGGGTATTCCGGAGGCGCACTTGCCAACCCCAGCTACGAACAAATTTGCTCGGGAATGACGGGCCATGCCGAGGTGGTGTCGGTGACGTTTGACGAGACGGTCATCCCCGCGGACGTCATCTTGGACATGTTCTTTGTCCAGCACGACCCCACCACCTTGAACCGCCAGGGGTACGACGTCGGCACGCAGTACCGCTCCGTCATGTACTACCGCACGGCGGAGGAGGAAGCCTTGTTCCGGGCGGCCATTGAACGAAACCAGCATCTGTGGGCGGATCCAATCGTGACGGAGGTGTCGCCGCTGGGTGTCATCTACGAGGCCGAGGACTACCACCAAGACTTCTACGCGCAGCGGCCCGAGGTGGGCTATTGCCAGGTCATTATCAACCCCAAAATTGCGAAAGTGCGAAAACATTACGCCGCGTGGCTTGCCGCCTAGTACCCGGACGCGGGACTCGCTACGCTTTCGGTATCTATATGCGCACGGTTCCGTTGGCGCGCGCACCCCACCCGTTGCATGCCTCATGCCTGCACGAAAGAAATAAGGACCATCCATGGCTCGTATCTATGACAATGTCACCAAACTGGTAGGCGGCACCCCCCTGGTGCGCCTGAACCGCCTGACCGAAGGTCTTGGCGCCACCGTCGCCGTGAAGCTGGAGTTCTACAACCCGGCCAACAGCGTCAAGGACCGGATCGGTGTTGCCATCGTCGACGCAGCCGAGGCCTCGGGCGAACTGAAGCCGGGCGGAACCATTGTTGAAGGCACCTCCGGCAACACCGGCATCGCGCTGGCCATGGTGGGTGCGGCCCGCGGCTACAAGGTCATCCTGACCATGCCCGAGACCATGTCCACCGAACGCCGGGTCATGCTGCGCGCCTACGGCGCCGAGATCGTGCTGACCCCGGGCTCCGAGGGCATGCGTGGCGCCGTGGAGAAGGCCAAGGAAATTGTGGCGAACACGGAGAACGCCATCTGGGCCAAGCAGTTCTCCAACCCCGCCAACTCCGACATTCACCGCACCACCACCGGCGAGGAAATCTGGGAAGACACCGACGGCGCCGTTGACATTCTGGTGGCAGGCATCGGCACCGGAGGCACCATCACCGGCGCCGGCCAGCTGCTGAAGAAGCGCAAGCCCGAGGTGCAGGTTGTGGCCGTCGAGCCCATCGACTCCGCCATCTTGAACGGCGGCACCCCCGGCCCGCACAAGATTCAGGGCCTGGGCGCCAACTTCATCCCTGAGGTCCTGGACCAGGGCATCTACGACGAAGTCCTCGACGCCACCATCGAAGACTCCGTTGCCACCTCACGCGCACTGGGCAACCAGGAAGGCATCCTCGGCGGCATCTCAGCCGGTGCCGCCGTGTGGGGGGCACTGGAACTGGCCAAGCGCCCGGAGAACGCCGGCAAGCTGATTGTCGCCGTGGTTCCCGACTTCGGCGAACGCTACATCTCCACCATCCTGTTCGACGACATCCGGGGCTGATCCGCCCACGCGTGCCCCAGCGTTCCGGAGTTTGAGACACCGGAATATTTCCCGCATCACCGGCGCTGTGCCGGTGGTGCGGGTCTTCTGGTATCTGGGCCCGCCGGCACAGCTTCCGTTTTGAGAACCCGGCCGCACATTGGGTGCGGCACCCAACTGAAAGAAGTCCGTGGGATTTTTCGGCATCATACGCGAGGACCTGGAGTCCGCCCGCTCGCATGACCCTGCAGCGCGCGGCAACGTGGAGAACTTTTTTGTCTACTCCGGGCTGCACGCCATCTGGGTCCACCGGCTCACTCACAGGATGTGGGCCAACCCCGGCCTGCGCTTCCCGGCCCGCGCCCTGTCCCAGCTGGCCCGGTTCACCACCGGCATTGAGATCCATCCCGGGGCCACCATCGGCCGGCGCTTCTTCATCGACCACGGCATGGGCGTGGTCATTGGCGAGACCAGTGAAATCGGCGATGATGTCATGATCTACCACGGGGTCACCCTGGGCGGGCGCTCGCTCGCCAAGACCAAGCGCCACCCCACCATCGGCAACCGGGTCACCATCGGAGCCGGCGCCAAGGTCCTGGGCCCCATCCACATTGGCGACGACTCCGCAATCGGCGCCAACGCCGTGGTGGTCAAGGATGCCCCGCCGAGTTCCATCCTCACGGGCATCCCCGCCAAGGTCCGGCACCGGGACTCCAGCAAGGAGATGGCCCCTGCCGTGGACCCGGCGGAGTACATCGACCCCGCCATGTGGATCTAGCCTCCAGCGTTAACGTTCGACGGCGGCCGGCCACCTTTCACATGAAAGGAGGCCGGCCGCCGTCGTACTTCATACCCGTCCCACGCCCCGTCTGTGACGCGGTGCCCCGTCTGTGACGCGGTTATTGCATCAAAATCGCTCGGAAAGCGCTTTCAATGTGCAACAACCGCGTCACAGACGGAAGGGGAACTGTGCTAGTGGGTGTCGACCGCGTTGACTTCGCTCTTGTCGCCACTCCACTGGGTGTGGAAGGTGCCCTCTTCGTCAACACGGTTGTACGTGTGGGCGCCGAAGAGGTCGCGCAGGCCCTGGGTCAGTGCGGCGGGCAGGCGCTTGCGGCGCAGGCCGTCGTAGTAGGCCAGCGAGGAGGAGAAAACGGGGACCGGGATGCCCAGCTGGACGGCGGTGGCAACCACGCGGCGCCAGGCCGGGAGGACCTCGGCGATTTCGGCCTGGAACGCCGGAGCGAACAGCAGGTTGGCCGGCTTCTCGTCAGCGGCGTAGGCCTTGGTGATGTCCTTGAGGAGCTCGGCACGGATGATGCAGCCGCCGCGCCACAGCGACGCGATTTCGTCCAGCTTCAGGTCCCAGTTGTACTCGGTGGCTGCACTGGTAAGCATGTCGATGCCCTGGGCGTAGCTGATGAGCTTGGAGGCGTAGAGTGCCTGGCGGACGTCTTCGACGAAGTCGGCGCCCAGGTCCACGGCAACCTCGTGGCCGGCCAGGACTTCCTGGCCGATCGCACGCTGGTCGCGCTGGCTTGAGAGGCCGCGGGCGAACACGGACTCGGCGATGGCGGAGGTGGGCGAGCCCAGGTCCAGTGCGGACTGGACCGTCCAGCGGCCCGTGCCCTTCTGGCCTGCGGAGTCCACGATTACGTCAACCAGCGGCTTGCCGGTCTTGGCGTCAACGTGACCCAGGACCTCTGCCGTGATTTCGATCAGGAACGATGCCAGCTGGCCTTCGTTCCACTTGCCGAAGATTTCAGCCTGTTCGGCCGGCTCGATGCCTGCGCCGCTGCGGAGGAGGTCGTAGGCTTCGCCGATGACCTGCATGTCGGCGTATTCAATGCCGTTGTGGACCATCTTGACGAAGTGGCCGGCGCCGTCGGTGCCGATCCATGCGCAGCAGGGCTGGCCGTCGACCTTGGCGGAAATCTTTTCCAACAGCGGGCCAAGGGCGTCGTAGGACTCCTTGGAACCGCCGGGCATGATGGAGGGTCCGAGCAGGGCACCTTCTTCACCGCCGGAGACGCCGACGCCGACAAAGTGCAGCCCCTTCTCGGCCAGGGCGGATTCGCGGCGGCGGGTGTCCAGGTAGTGCGAGTTGCCGCCGTCAATGATGATGTCGCCCTCTTCCATGAGAGGCACGAGCGAGTCGATCACGGAGTCGACCGGACCGCCGGCCTTGACCATGATGAGCACGCGGCGCGGCTTCTCCAGGGACTCAACGAGCTCGGCAAGGGTTTCCGTGCGGACGAAGTCGCCTTCGGTGCCGTGGGCTTCAAGGAGTGCGTCGGTCTTTTCAACCGAGCGGTTGTGCAGGGCCACGGTGTATCCGTTGCGGGCCAGGTTGCGGGCCAGGTTGGCGCCCATGACGGCAAGGCCTGTGACACCGATCTGTGCGGAGCCAATTCGTGCAGACATACTACCTCCAGAGTGGAATAAACGGTTTCCTACAGCTTATCGGTGATGGCGCCGGTTCCCCAGTCGATTCCATGATTCGGATGGTCCGGGCCGTCACAATTGAAATGATACTTGGCAACCGGCTGCCAACCCAAAGGGTCAGAGGCCGAAGTTAAGGAGCACTTTCCCTGAAACCGCCGAGTCGCCGGCCGTCGCAAACGCCTCCAGCGCATCGCTGAGCGCATATTCATGCGTGATTACCGGATCAATGAAGAGCGAACCGTCAGCCAGGGCGGCAATGACGTCATCAATCTCATTGTTGAAGCGGAAAGATCCGACCAACTCCAGTTCGCGAACGATCGCCAAGGATATGGCAACCGGTTGCGCGCCGGAAGGAAGCAGTCCCACCATGACAACGCGGCCACCCCGAACGGCGCCGTTGATGGCAGACGCCAGTCCAAAGTGGTTCCCGGAGGACTCAATCACCACGTCCGCCTCCACGGCGGCGATGGCCTCCGTGTCGCCCGCCTGGAGCAGAACGTCGGCGCCGACGGCCTGCGCAATTTCCAGCGGCTTGGCGTGCATGTCCACGGCCGTGATGTGGGCGGCTCCGGCGCGCTTGAGCACTGCGACAGCCAGGGCTCCGATGGGCCCGCAGCCCACCACGAGGGCGGTCTTGCCGCGCACATCCCCCGCCCGTGCAACCGCATGCCACGCAACGCTGGCGGGCTCGACAAGGGCTGCGCCCCTCAGCGAAAGCCCTTCCGGCAGCTCTCGGAGCATCCGGGCTGGCAGGTTGGCGTAGCGCAGGAAGGCGCCGTCGGTGTGCGGGTGGCGCGCCGCACTGCCCAGATACGTGCAGCCCGGGGACAGGTTGGGCCGGTCCAGCGGGTAGCGGGCTGCACCAGGTGCCGGCGTTGCGGGATGCACGGCCACGGGTGTTCCCACGCAAGGGCCGGTGCCGTCCGCGGCTGCACGGACAACAGTTCCCACCACTTCGTGGCCCAGCACCATGGGGTCCTTCAGGATGGATTCGCCCGCGGCGCCATGCAGCCAATAATGCAGGTCGGAGCCGCAGATGCCGCCGTAGGCAATCTCCACGACGGCCTGGTCGTCTGCAGGAACCGCCAGCGCCACGTCTTCGATGCGCAAGTCTCCCTTGCCGTGGGCCACGACTGCGGGGGCACTGGCGGGAAGGTCAAAGTTTTCAGCCATGATGCTAGACCACCACCGTCATGCCGCCATCGATGAAGATGGTCTGGCCGTTGACAAAGTTGGAGCCGTCCGAGGCCAGCCACACGGCCGGTCCCACAAGGTCAGCCACCGTGCCCCAGCGGTTTGCGGGCGTCCGGCCAAGGATCCAGGAGTTGAACTTTTCGTCGTCCACCAGGTTCTGGGTCATCTCGGTGTGGATGTAGCCGGGCGCAATGCCGTTGATCTGCAGTCCGCCCGCGGCCCATTCGGCCGTCATGGCGCGGGTCAGGTTGCGCAGGCCGCCCTTGGCTGCCGTATAGGCGGCGATGGTTGGCCGGGCAAGGTCGGTCTGCACCGAGCAGATGTTGATGATCTTTCCGCGCCCGCGGGCCAGCATGCCACGCGCGGCCTCCCTGCCAACGAGGAAGGCGCTGGTCAGGTCGGTGCTCAGAACCCTGTCCCAGTCCTTGACGTCCAGCTCGAGCAGCGGCACACGGTGCTGGATGCCGGCGTTGTTGACGAGGATTTCCAGCGGGCCCACATTGGCCTCGATCCAGGCAATGCCTTCGGCCGCGGCAACGTCGCTGGTGACGTCGAAGGCCAGCGAGCGGATCTGCCCGGGGGCAAAGTCCGCGGCCATGGCAGCCTCCGCGGCGGCCAGACGCCCTTCGTTGAGCCCGTTCAGCACCACGGTGGCGCCGGCTTCGGCGAGTCCGCGGGCGAGGGAATTTCCAATTCCGCGGCTGGACCCTGTCACCAGGGCCACCCGGCCGGTCAAGTCAAACAATCCACTCATCAATTCATCCTTGTTAATAGGGTGTTCCAAAATTTTCAGTGGCGCCGCGGGTCGCCCGCATCATGGCGCGCCACGTTCGACGGCGGCCGGCTGCTGTCAGCGGCCCAGCCGGGCGATCGATTCACGCACGACCGTCAGGTCCTGCTCCCCCAGCCCCTGGTCCTTCAAGGTGCCGTACAGTGCATGGCCTGCAGTTGCCATGGGCACCGCGGATCCCACGGCCGCAGCGCTTTCAAGCACGAACCCCAGGTCCTTGTGCATGAACTTGGCCGGTCCCGTGGGCGTGTAGTCCTTGGCCGCGATCCGCGGGCCGGCGAGCCTGAGCACGGCGCTGTCGGCGAGGCCTCCGGCCAGGACTTCAAAGAGGGCCGCAACGTCCATCCCCGAGGTTTCGGCGAGCTCGGCAGCTTCGGCGAGTGCCGCCGTCGTGGTTCCGACCAAAAGCTGGTTGCAGGCCTTGGCAAGGGAACCGCTGCCCAGCGGGCCCAGCAGCCGGACGGTGGTGCCCATGCTGTCCAGGACGGGGCGGACCCGGTCGAACTCTGTCGGCACGCCGCCGGCCATGATGGCAAGGGTGCCGTTCTCGGCGCCCACCGTGCCGCCGCTGACGGGGGCGTCAATGACGAAGGCCCGCCCGCCGGTGGCACCGTGCACCTCCGCTCCGAACGCCTGGACCGCCTGCGGTGAAACGCTGCTCATGACCACGACGCCGGTTCCCGGCTCCGGGGGCGAATGCCGCCAGGCATCGAGCAGCGGGGCTGCGGCGGCTTCGATGTGGCCGAGGTCCGGCAGCATGAAGATGATGACATCGAGGTCCGCCATGTCGGCGACACCGGCGGCGGCACGCGCACCCTGGCCGGCCAGGTTCTGGACAGCCGGCGCCGAGCGGTTCCAGACGGACACCGGCCAGCCGGCCCGGAGCAGGTTGGCGGCCATGGGCAGACCCATGTGGCCGAGTCCGATGAATCCGACACTCAGCGGGTCATTCCGCATCGAAGCTGTGGTTTGCACCATTAATTACCAGTCCTCACAACATTGTGGTTTGGATGCTGACGTGAAACATTGCCATATTTGTTCAATATTCTATCCACAATTCAGTATGATGAACACTATGACCACAAATAATCTCACCGTCGCGATTGCTGTCCCCCTCGAAGCCGAGCATGTGGAGGCCATCAGGGCAGCCAACCCGGCCGTCACCGTTCTCCACGAACCCGAGCTGCTGCCTCCGGAGCGCTTCCCGGCCGACCACGCCGGCGACCCCGAGTTCAAGCGCACGGAGGAGCAGGAGGCGCGCTACTGGGAGATGCTCCGCAGTGCAGACGTGCTGTACGGCTTCCCGAACGAGAGCCCGGCCGGGCTGGCCCAGATTGCCTCCAGCGAAAAGCTGCAGTGGATCCAGGCAATGGCCGCCGGCGCAGGCGGCGCGGTCAAGGCCGCGCAGCTGCCGGACGAGGCCCTCTCCCGCATCAAGGTCACCAGTTCCGCCGGCGTGCATGGCCTGCCGCTGGCCGAGTTTGCCATGATGGGCGCCCTCAACGGCCTCAAGCGAACCTCCGAACTCGCCGCCGACCAGGCCGCCAAGCACTGGCCCGAGCTGCGCACCCCCACCCGCCTCGCCAGTGGATCCAACGTGGTCATCACCGGCCTGGGCGAGATCGGCCTTGAAACGGCCCGCCTGTCCCGCGCCCTCGGCATGAACGTCAGCGGAACCAAGCGCACCGTGGAACCCATCGAAGGCATCGACACCGTCACCGACACCGCCGGCCTGCCCGGCCTCGTCGCCACGGCCGACATCGTCATCAACACCCTTCCCGGCACCCCCTACACCGAGAAGATGATCAACGCGGAGATCTTCGCCGCCATGAAGCCGGGCACCGTACTGGTAAACGTGGGCCGCGGCACGGTCATCGACGAAGACGCGCTCCTCGAGGCCCTCAACAACGGCCAGGTCGGCTACGCCTGCCTCGACGTGTTCGCCGTGGAGCCGCTGCCGGAGTCGAGCCCGCTGTGGGAGCACCCGCGCGTCATGGTCTCCCCGCACACCTCAGCCCTGAGCATGGCCGAGAACCGCCTCATCGCCGAGCGTTTCATGGACAACCTGCAGCGCTTCCAGGCCGGCACCGCCCTGCTGCACGAGGTGGACAGGGTCCACTTCTACTGACATGTCCCGCACAAGGGGAGCTTCCAACTGCGGAGGCTCCCCTTTTGCATGCCCGCATGAAGCACGACGGCGGATGGCCTCGTTCCAGCGCAAGGTGCGGGTCCGGCGTCGGAATCAAATGCAGGTTAAACGCCGAGCGGCACCTGCCGGAACAGGTGCCGCCTTGGTGCCGGCCGGCTAGGAGGCGTCTTCGACGAGGTTGAGGTCGCGGGCCACGGTTTCCGGGGTGAAGAACGTGGTGACAAAGGAGATGCCGGCCAGGACCGCCGAGTACACGGCGAGGACCAGCCACGAGTGGTTGGTGGCTGCCAGCAGCGCAACGCCCACAATCGGGGCGATGCCGCCGGCGAACACGGCCGAAATTTCGCGGCTCATGGCCACGCCGGTGAAGCGGTGGGTTGAACCGAACAGCTCAGGCAGCATGGCGCACTGGGGCCCAAGCATGGACTGCACGCCGATGGAGATGCCCACCACCATGACCGCCCAGACAAGCCAGACATGGCCCAGGGTGATCAGGTAGAACGCGGGGAAGGCAAAGAGCAGCTGGAAAAGTGCACCGTAGCGGTAGACGGTGACGCGGCCGACGCGGTCGGAGATGGCACCGAAGGAAATGACCATGATGGCGGCGAATCCCGCTGCGATCAGCAGGCCGACGGGTCCGATGAACTTGTCCCCTTCAAACACGCCGCCCTTGGCTGCCATGAAACCAACCAGCAGTGTGGAGTAGATGCTGGAGTTGCCGTTTTCGCCCATGCGCAGGCCAATGCCGATCAGGACGTTCTTCTTGGAGGTGCGCCACAGCGTGCCGAGCGGGTTCTTGGTGACGTTCTTGTGCTTCTCCAGCTCCTGGAAGACCGGGGTTTCCTTGAGCTTGAGGCGGATGTACACGGCCACGGCAATCAGCACAATGCTGGCCAGGAACGGCACGCGCCACAGCCAGCCTTCCAAAACCTCGGGGTGGGCCAGGCCCAGGAGTGCAAACGTTCCTGCGCCCAGGAGGGTGCCGACCTGGATGCCGACGAATGGCAGGGCGGCGAAGAAGCCGCGGCGCCTGCGCGGGGCGACTTCGGAGATCAGGGTGGTGGCGCCCGCCTGCTCGGCGCCTGCGCCCAGGCCCTGCAGGATGCGCATGGTCACCAGCAGGATGGCCCCCACCATGCCGGCTTGTGAATAGGTGGGCAGCAGGCCGATGGCGAAGGACGCGCCGCCCATGAGCGCGATGGTGGTCAGGAGGACCTGCTTGCGGCCGAAACGGTCGCCGATGTAGCCAAACACCAGGCCGCCGAAGGGGCGGGCCGCAAAGCCGACGCCGTACGTGGCGAAGGAGGCGATCAACGCGCCCGTGTCACCCAGCGGCGCGAAGAAGAGCGGGCCGAAGATCAGGGCCGATGCAAGGCCGTAAATGTAGAAATCGTAATATTCGAGTGCCGAGCCTACGGAGCTGGCCAAGGTGGCCCGGCGGAGCTGGTCCGGGTCCACCTTCTCGGCGTCAGAATTCACGCTGGGGTTTTTGGGGCTTAATGGCCGTGTAGTCACTGGTTCTCCCTTGAAACGTGCCGGGCCACCATTGGCCCGGACAGGCGACAACGACCATAAGGTCGATCACTATAGTGAACAGCGTACAACATAATGAACGCCAAGCCAAGGAAAAATGTTGTCCCCGTCACTAGCCCATGGGGTTGCCCAACATTTTGGTCAGTTCAGTCAGCTCCCCCACCATGGCTTCACGCTGCGCATCTGAGAACGTTGCCTTCAGAGCCGTGACGGAAACACCCAGGCTGGGGCCGTGCGAGCCGCGCGTGGGCACGGCAACCGCGAGGCTGACCACGCCCAAGGTGGATTCCTCATCCTCGAACGCGTAGCCCTGTGTACGGATGGTGCCGATCTGCTCTTTCAGCTCGCTTCCCGTTCGCAAGGAGTGGGGCGTCAGGACGGGAAGCGGGGCATCGTCCGGAAATTGCTGGTCCAGGTCATGGTCATGGAGCTTGGCCACCAGAACCTTGCCCACGGCGCACAGCGAGACCGGCATCTTGTCGCCGATGTTGGACGTCAGCCGGACGGCCGGGTGGCCCTCATAGCGGGCAAGGTAGATGACGTTGCCGCCGTCGAGCATGGCAATGCGCACAGTCTCGCCCTTGAGCACCGGGGCGGACTCGCAGAAGCGGTAGAACTCCCGCACTTCGTCGCGGCGGCTCAGGTAGGCGGCGCCGAGCTCCACAAGCCGCACGCCCAGGGCATAGTCGGATCCGACCCGGGTTATCAGTTCGGCGTCCTCCAGGGCCTGCAACAGGTTGGAGGTCGAAGACTTGGGAATCCCCAATTCCCTGGCCAGGTCGCTGAGCGTCAGCCGGCCGGTTTCAGAAACGGCCAGTGCGTCCAGTACGGCGGCAGCACGGGTGACTGCCGGGGCGGGCGAGCCGGGGCCCCGAACTTCATTGGCCTTGCCGGGCTCGGCTTGAATTTTGCTCACGTGTCTTCCTCAACGGTGAAGGTTCCGGAGACGGCCCCGGGCGGCGTTTTAAAGCCAACAAAGTGTACATTGCAGTGGACATCATTCATCATACTGTTCATGTGAATGTAGAACGTCCCGTGTTGTGATTTGCCCGCCAAGACGGTATATTTCTTCTCAGACCTTCCACTGTGGCGTCCCCCAATAGCCACAGTGGGAGGTCCTCCAATTTAAGGCCGGAACGGCAAATCGCAGGCAATCCGAACACCACACCACGCGAGCGGCACGGCCCCGGCAGCCGCTTCACACGGCCACCGCCGCCAAGATGGCAGCCCCCTGACAGCCACCTGTTAATAATCTGGAAATGTTGAGTGTCAGTTTGCAATGTGGGCCGCGAGCAGATATATTTTCATTACTGGTTCCCCACCGCAGCGTCCCCCAATAGCTGTGGCGGGGAACCTTTCAGTTTAACGCCGCCTCATGCGCCACGGGCCACCCTCGTGCTCGCGCTCCAGGTCCATCGTGACGAGCTCACTGCGCAGATTCCGTCCCAGGCGCGCCTGCACGCGCCACACCTGGACATCCACCCGGCCCTGCCCCTTGGGCATCCGCTGGGCAGTTTCCCACCAGGGCGTGCGTTCATACCAGCGCATCGGCTCCGCCCCCACAGTCCACAGCCTGCCATTGCGATGCACCCGGACAGGAACACCCTCACTTGTAGTTTCCACTTGCACTTCATCCCCCGGCAATCTCATGCAGGGAACGCTACGGGAGGGCTCTGACATTCTGCTCCCCCGGCCGTCGCCCCGGGGATGGCCGACGGCGGCACTTCCGGGAAGAGCGCCACGCTTACACCGTGGGTGTCACCTTGCGGGACGGGCGTGCGGGCCAGCCGTTCGACGCCGCCAGCTGCATAATGGCGGGCCGGCGCAGGCTACTTGAACGCCAACAGGCGCAGAAACTGCAGCTCGCTGATGACCTTGATGTCCTGGCCCGCCGCTGCCAGCTCGTGGGCGCGCCTGACCTTGGCGCTCGGCCGGGCCGCTCCCCCGGCATCCGCGCTGACCACCAGCGTGACCTTCTTGGTTGCGCCGTTGGCGATCGTCGCACCCTTGGCCGCAGCTGCATCCTGGGCTTCCACACGGGACATGGCCGCCAGGTCCCCGCTGAAGACGATGGTCTGGCCAAAGAGCGGACCGTAGGGGTTTGCGTCCCGATTGGCCGTTGGCAGTTCCGACACCTTGCGCGAGTACCCAGCGGCGTAGTAGGCGGGCACCCTCGGCTTCGATGTGGCAGGCCATAGCGCGCTGAGGTTTGGGGCACCGTTGCGCCGGGCGAGCTCAATGGCAATCAAAGCACTGGCGCGTGCGTCATCACCGGCGTCGTGGTGGTTGAAGGCGGGCAGCGCCAGCGCACCCACAACATCCGAGAGTGTGTAATGGTCCAGCACCAGGTGCCGCCTGGCCAGGTCCAGCGTGCAGTGGAAATCAAAATCTGGTGCCGGCAGCCCGCAGGCCTCATTCGCCTTGGAAATCACCGACTTCTCAAAGCTGACGTTGTGGCCCACCAGCGCATCAGTGCCGATGAAGTCCGTCATGGGGCCGTGGATGCCGCGCCAATCCGGCATGGTCCGCACCTGCGCGGCCGTAATGCCGTGGATGCCCACGTTGACGGGATGGAACTCGTCATAGCCGGGCAGCGGCTTCATGAGCCAGGACACCTGCTCAACCACCACTCCGGCCCGCACCTTGGTCATGCCCACGGCGCAGGCCGAGGCCCGGAAGTTGTTGGCGGTTTCAAAATCGATCGCAGTGAATGAGATGTCCTGCATGCACTCCCCCTCGTGTTGCTGCGCGGAAGCCGGCGCCCGCACAAAAAACCCCGCCGTTCCGTGCCATGTGGCGCGAAGGGCGGGGTTTTTCTTGGGTGGGTCCTACCGGGATCGAACCGATGACATCCACGGTGTAAACGTGGCGCTCTACCAGCTGAGCTAAAGACCCATTCATTGTCCTGCCCTTCAGGCTTTCCACCTGCCGGGCTGACCAACGAGAAACTACTGTACATGATGATTTAGCTGTTGCGCCAATCGGGGGCCAGCAATTCCACCAGTCGCCCCAGCGACTCCCCCACTCCGGCCTCCAACTTCACCGCGGCGAGCGGATCTCCCCGGGTTGCTCCACGGTTGATGATGATGACGGGCTTGCCGTCCTTGGCGGCCTTTTTCACGAACCGCAGCCCGCTCATGACGGTCAGCGAGGAACCGGCAACCACCAGTGCGCCGGCGCTGTCGAGCATTTGGTAGGAGCGCTCAACCCTGTCCCGGGGCACATTCTCTCCGAAGAACACAAAGTCCGGCTTGAGCAGCCCACCACAGAGCGGGCACCTGGCCACATTGAAGGAGGCGATGAGCAGTTCGCTTTCAAGCTCGGCGTCCGCGTCCGGCGCGGAAGCGGCGCCACCGGCTTCCTCAACGGCCGACAGGAACCCGGGGTTCAGTTCCGCCAGGACCACGGCCAGGAAGTCCCTCGAATAGCTGTTGCCGCAATCGGTGCACACGATCCGGTCGAAACGGCCGTGCAGGTCCACCACGGTGCCGGCCCCGGCTGCCTCATGCAGCCGGTCGACGTTTTGGGTGATGATGCCGGTGAGCACACCTGCCTTCTCCAGGGCTGCGGCCGCCCGGTGCCCGGCGTTGGGTTCAGCCCGCTTCATGTGGGCCCAGCCAATGTGGTTGCGGGCCCAGTAGCGCCGGCGCAGTTCCGGATCACCCATGAATTCCTGGTACGTCAGGGGTTGCCGGGGCGCCGCATTGGGGCCGCGGTAGTCGGGGATGCCCGAATCCGTACTGAGGCCCGCCCCGGTCAGCAGCGCCACGGGCAGTCCGCGGAGGATGTCCGCCACAGTCTCCAGCACTGCTGAGTCGGCCGGCGTCAGCCCGGCCGAGGGCCCGACCGGCGCGGCCTGCCGAAATCCGGTTTGGCCGATGCCGGGGCGCACCTTGTCGCCACCCACGGCGGCATTGCCGTTCACAGCCGCGCCAGCGCCTGCCGGTACCGCTCCAGCGGACGCGCCTGACCGCGGGGGGTGCTGAACGCATCTGCAATGCGCCCGTCGCCGGCAACCAGGAACGTGCTGCGCCCAGCCATGCCGTGCACAGCGTCAAAGACCCCGTAGGCCTGGGCCACCCCGCCGTGTGGCCAGAAATCGGCCAGCAGGTCAAAGTCATAGCCTTCGGCCTGCGCGTAGGCACGCAGGGTGAACTTCGTGTCAACCGAAATCGCCAGCAGGGTCACCCCGGCCGCCGCAAAATCAGCGATGTTGTCCCGCAACTCGCATAGTTCACCTGTGCAGATGCCGGAGAAGGCGAAGGGGTAGAAGACCAGTGCCACCGCCTTGGGCGCGTCCGGGCCGGCCAACAACGCGGACAGCGAGACGGGCTCGCCAAACTGGTTGGGCAGGGAAAAGTCGGGAGCAATGTCCCCGGGGGCCAGTCCTTGGCGGGTGCCGCCGTCGTGCATTATTGGCGCTTGCGCGGGACCAGGCGGGTTGCAGCCCAGTCCGTGGAAACGCCCGCCGTGGTGGTCACGTGCAGGCCGGCCGTGGGTGCCGCTTCCTGGATTTCCGATGGCGGGACGTACCCGTCGCGACCCTGCTTGGGCGTGAGAATCCACACCACTCCGCCCTCGTCGAGGCTGGTGAGGGAATCCATCAGCGCATCCACCAGGTCGCCATCGTCTACGCGCCACCAGAAGATGACGGCGTCGACAACGTCGTGATCATCCTCGTCAAACATTTCAGAACCAATCAGTTCCTCAATGCTGTCGCGCAGGTCATAATCAACGTCGTCGTCATATCCGAGTTCCTGGACGAGATCCCCGTCCTTGAACCCCAAATTGCCTGCCACCTTGGCAACAGTGCCGGCGTCGGCCTCGCTCACGTTTTTCCTCCTGCGATCAACGCTTGCGCGCTGGTTTGTTGGTCAATAACCCCAGTCTAGGGGGTGAGGCCATATTGCCTCCACTTATTGGGCATTGGCAACAAACATCACTGCAAAACACCCACGATCCTGTGATTTACCTTACCAACCGGGGTGTGCGAGCCTTATTGCTGACGGTCCGGCGTGTTCATGAGCCGTGCACAGCTACGCACTGGCGCGCCCGTCGGACTAGAGTGTTTATACGCCCAAGGCCACAGCATTGGGCACCCCACACTGCTTTTAAGAGAGGTTGGACGTGGCTGCAGGAGACGAGAACTCCCATATCCTCAGCGGGTTGACAAACCAGCTGCCTGATCGCGATCCGGAAGAGACTGCCGAATGGCTTGAGTCCCTGGACACGTTGATTCAGGAACGCGGCACCGAGCGTGCCCAGTACATCATGCGTAGCCTGCTTCAGCGGGCCGGTGCGCAAAGCGTTGGCGTGCCGATGGTCACGACCACTGACTATGTGAACACGATCCCTGTTGACCAGGAACCCGAGTTCCCGGGCAATGAAGAGATCGAGCGCAAGTACCGTGCCTGGCTTCGCTGGAACGCCGCCGTTTTGGTGCACCGGGCGCAGCGCCCCGACATTGGTGTCGGTGGGCATATTTCCACCTATGCCGGTGCCGCAACCCTGTACGAGGTGGGTTTCAACCACTTCTTCCGGGGCAAGGACCACGCAGGCGGCGGGGACCAGGTCTTTTTCCAGGGCCATGCCTCCCCGGGCATGTACGCCCGCGCATTCCTGGAAGGGCGCCTGAGCGAGGAGGACCTGGACGGGTTCCGCCAGGAGAAGTCCAAGGAAGGCCATGCCCTGTCCTCGTACCCGCATCCGCGCCTGATGCCGGAGTTCTGGGAATTCCCGACCGTGTCGATGGGCATCGGCCCGATGAACGCGATCTACCAGGCCCAGTCCAACCGTTACCTGCACAACCGCGGCATCAAGGACACCTCCGACCAGCATGTCTGGGCCTTCTTGGGTGACGGCGAAATGGACGAGCCCGAATCACGCGGTTTGTTGCAGCTCGCTGCCAACGACAAGCTCGACAACCTCACGTTCGTGGTCAACTGCAACCTCCAGCGCCTCGACGGTCCGGTGCGCGGCAACGGCAAGATCGTCCAGGAACTCGAAGCATTCTTCCGCGGCGCCGGCTGGAACGTCATCAAGGTCCTCTGGGGCCGGGAATGGGATGACCTGCTCTCCCGCGACGAGGACGGCGCCCTCGTGGACGTCATGAACACCACCCGCGACGGCGACTACCAGACCTACAAGGCAGAGTCCGGCGGATTCGTCCGCGAGCACTTCTTCGGGCAGACCCCGCAGACCAAGGAACTCGCCGCGCACCTGAGCGACGACGAGGTCTGGAACCTCAAGCGCGGCGGCCACGACTACCACAAGGTTTACGCCGCGTACAAGGCTGCGACGGAGTTCAAGGGCAAGCCGACAGTCATCCTGGCCCACACGGTCAAGGGTTACGGCCTGGGAACACACTTCGAGGCGCGCAACTCCACGCACCAGATGAAGAAGCTCACCCTGCAGGACCTGAAGGACTTCCGCACCCACCTGCGCCTGCCCATCAGCGACGAGGTTCTCGAAGCGGATCCGTACCGTCCCCCGTACTACCACCCCGGCATGGACACCCCGGAGATCCAGTACATGATGGAACGCCGCGCAGCATTGGGCGGCTCCGTCCCCGAACGCCGCTCCAAGCACACCGCCCTGGAACTGCCCGGGGAGAAGACCTACGAAGTCGCCAACCGCGGATCCGGCAAGCAGCAGGCTGCCACGACCATGGCCTTCGTGCGCCTGCTCAAGGACCTCATGCGGGATCCGAACATCGGCAAGCGGATCGTGCCGATCATCCCGGACGAGGCACGCACCTTCGGCATCGACGCGTTCTTCCCGACCGCGAAGATCTACAACCCCAACGGACAGAACTACCTCTCCGTGGACCGCGACCTCGTCCTGGCGTACAAGGAATCCATCTCCGGGCAGATCGTGCACGCCGGCATCAACGAAGCCGGCTCCGTGGCCGCATTCACCGCCGCCGGAACCGCCTACGCCACCCACGGTGAACCGTTGATCCCGATCTACGTGTTCTACTCCATGTTCGGCTTCCAGCGCACGGGTGATTCGTTCTGGGCCGCCGGAGACCAGATGACCCGCGGCTTCATCATCGGCGCCACGGCCGGACGCACCACCCTCACCGGTGAAGGCCTCCAGCACGCCGACGGGCACTCCCCGATCCTGGCCGCCACGAACCCGGCCGTGATCACCTACGACCCGGCCTACGGGTACGAGATCGGGGCGATCATCAAATCAGGCCTCGAGCGCATGTACGGACCGGACTCCACCGACCCCAACGTCATGTACTACATCACGGTCTACAACGAACCGATCATCCAGCCCAAGGCCCCGGAGAACATCGACGTCGAAGGCATCACCAAGGGCATCTACCTGCTCAAGAAGAGTGAAACCGAAGGCCCGCGCACTCAGCTGCTGGCCTCCGGCGTGTCCGTGCCCTGGGCCCTGGAAGCCCAACAAATCCTCGCCGACGAGTGGGGCGTTGCAGCCGATGTTTGGTCTGTTACTTCATGGACCGAACTGCGTCGCGACGCACTCGCTGCTGAAGAAGAGTCCTTCTTGCACCCCGAGAAGGAAGCCCGCGTCCCGTACATCACCGAAAAGATGGCCGGCGCCCACGGACCCGTGGTCGCCGTGACCGACTACATGAAGGCCGTTCCGGACCAGGTTCGCCAGTTCCTGCCCAACGACTTCGCATCCTTGGGTGCCGATGGCTTCGGCTTCTCGGACACCCGTGCAGCTGCTCGTCGCTTCTTCAAGATCGACTCCCACTCCGTGGTTGTTCGCACCTTGCAGATGTTGGCAAAGCGTGGCGAAGTTGATGCCAGCGCCCCGGCGCAGGCGATCGCCAAATACGACCTCCTGAACGTCAACGCCGGCACCACCGGCAACGCCGGAGGCGAAGGCTAAGCCCGCACCACACAACACCAGGCCCCACCCAGGGGCCCAGCAACAACCACAGGAAAGGCCCCCAAACACACCGTTTGGGGGCCTTCCCTGTTCGCCCGCGCAACAGCCACACACAACACCACGGCGGCAGGCGCCCCGTCGGAAGGAAGGGCAGCCTCCGCCGCCGTGCGCCCGGCACCCTTGAACGCCCGCGTCCGCTGTGGAAGTCCCACAGTTGAACCGGCCACCCCGGTGCACGGCCCGCCGGGACGCCGCACAAGCAGCCGCTGCGGGCACGGCCGGACTTGTCGGGTATACACAAATACCACCGGGGCCGCGTTTGCGCCTATCCTCGAGGAATGGCATCACTGCAGACACCTCCGGCAAAGAGCACCGGGCCCACCAGGTCTCCCGAAACCCTGGCGCGGCTGCGGGCCAGCATCGGCACCCTCTCCACCATGATGCGCAAGGAACTGGAGGAAACGCTGCCCTGGTACCGGCGGCTCAGTGCGGATGAACGTTCGGCCCTGGGGCTCGTGGCGCAAAACGGCATCAACGCCTTTGTCTCCTGGTATGAACACCCCTCCTCACCCAGCTGGGTGCTTTCCGACGTCTTCGGCACCGCACCGACCGAACTGACCCGCTCCATCAGCCTGCAGCGGGCGCTGCAGCTCATCCGCACCGTGGTCCAGGTGGTCGAGGACCGGGTCCCCGAACTTGCCACGCCCGGTGAGCAGGTGGCCCTGCGGGAAGCCGTGCTGCGTTACTCGCGCGAGGTGGCATTTGCTGCGGCGGATGTGTACGCACGGGCCGCCGAAAACCGAGGCGCGTGGGACACCAGGCTGGAGGCGCTGGCGGTGGACGGAATCCTGCGCGGCGAGAACACCGACGCCCTGCAGTCGCGGATTTCCGCCCTTGGCTGGACCTCACACGGACATTTTACGATCATGGTGGGTCCGGCACCGTCGGAGACCAACGCCTCGTTCCTGGGCAACCTGCGCCGCTCGGCCGCCCGCTTTGCCGAGGACGTCATGGTCGGCATCCAGGGCGACCGTCTCATCCTCGTCCTGGGCAACGTGCGCAACCCGGAGTCCGCCCATCCGCGGCTCAGTGAGCTGTTCGCCCCGGGCCCGGTGGTGTACGGGCCACTGGCCGTCACGCTGGCGGATGCCACGGCCTCGGCCAAGGCCGCCTTCGCAGGGGTGTCCGTGGCACGGGGCTGGTCTGGTGCACCCCGACCGGTCTCGGCGGAGGACCTGCTGCCGGAGCGGGTGATCGGCGGTGACGACTCCGCGCGCAAGACCCTGTTGGCCAGCATCTACCGTCCCCTCGTGGCCGCCTCCAACGGCTTGATCGAGACGCTGGGCAGCTACCTCCAGGGCGGCCACTCGCTTGAAGCGGCGGCCCGGGAATTGTTTGTCCACTCCAACACTGTCCGCTACCGACTCCGCCGCGTCACCGACGTGACGGGGTGGGACCCGCTGATCCCCCGTGAGGCGTTCGTGCTGCAGACCGCGTTGATCGTGGGCCGCCTTTCCGCACCACGGCAGGGCACCGCCAAGGCCTCGCACGGCAAGCCGTCTTCCACCGTCCCGCCAGCTGCGCCTTGATCCACGCTTCACTTTTCGTCCGAGGGACACCACCGGCACAGCACGCCCGGCGCGACTATTGTAGACTTCCTACAAATTGTGCTCACGAGCTTGGTGCATGAAAACACCGTGAAAATGCCGATAAGTTTGGAAAGCTGGTTAATGTGCTTGCAATAGTCTGCCCGGGTCAGGGCTCCCAATCCCCAGGATTCCTTTCTCCGTGGCTGGAACTGCCCGGCGTCGCGGAACAACTTGCCTCCCTGAGCGAAGCCGCCGGGATCGACCTGGCCGCCCACGGCACCACGTCCGATGCCGAAACCATCAAGGACACCGCCGTTGCGCAGCCCCTGATCGTGGCCGCCGGCCTCATCACCGCCGCCGCCCTGCTGGACGGCACGGACCTGCCCCCCGCTTCAACGGTGGTTGCCGGCCACTCCGTCGGCGAGATCACCGCCGCCGCACTCACCGGGACGCTCTCCAACGCCGACGCCATGGCGTTTGTGCGTGAGCGCGCCAACCGCATGGCCGACGCCGCCGCCACGACTCCCACGGGCATGGCTGCCGTGGTGGGTGGGGATCCGGAAGAGGTCCTGGCCGCCATCGCCGCCGCAGGGCTCACCCCCGCCAACATGAACTCCAAGGGCCAGACGGTCGCCGCCGGCACACTGGAGCAGATCGCCGCGCTCGTCGCCGCCCCGCCGGCCAAGGCCCGGGTCATCCCGCTCCAGGTTGCCGGCGCCTTCCACACCCACCACATGGCCCCGGCCGTCTCCGCACTGGAGGCCCTGGCGCCGTCCCTTGCCCCGCACACCCCCAAGGTGCCGCTGCTCTCCAACTACGACGGCGCCGTCGTGCCTTCCGGGGAAGCGGCCCTTGAGTCCCTCATCGCCCAGGTGTCGCGGCCCGTCCGCTGGGACCTGTGCATGGACACCATGTCAGCCATGGGCGTGGGCGGCCTGGTCGAGCTGGCCCCGGCCGGCACACTGACCGGACTGGCCAAGCGCGGCATGGCCGGCGTGGCCACCGTTGCGGTCAAGACCCCCGAAGACCTTCAGGCTGCCCGGGAATTGCTGGCAGCAAACACCTCGCCGGAAGCAGGAACATTGTGAGCACCCCCACCTTGAAGCAAAACGCCACCAAGGCAGGCGCCCGCATTCTGGGCATCGGCGCCTACCGCCCGTCAGTGATTGTCACCAACGAGGACGTTTGCCAGTGGATTGACTCCTCTGACGAGTGGATCCAGCAGCGCACGGGCATCATCACCCGCCACCGCGCCCCGAAGGACGTCTCCGTCGTGGACATGGCTGTCGCGGCAGGCACCGAGGCAATCGAGAAGGCCGGGATTGAGCCGTCCCAGATTGGCGCCGTGCTCGTCTCGACCGTGACGCACCCCTACGCCACGCCGTCGGCCGCTGCCTTGATCGCCGACAAGATCGGCGCCAACCCGGCACCGGCTTTCGACATCTCCGCCGCCTGCGCCGGATACTGCTACGGCGTGGCCCAGGCCGACGCCCTGGTCCGCTCGGGAACGGCCGACTACGTGCTGGTCATCGGCGCCGAGAAGCTCTCCGACGTCATCGACAACCACGAGCGCACCATCTCCTTCCTGCTCGGCGACGGTGCCGGCGCCGTGGTGGTCGGCCCCTCCGACGAACCCGGCATCAGCCCCTCCGTGTGGGGCTCGGACGGCAGCAAGTGGGACACGATCGGCATGACCCACTCGCAGCTGGACATCCGCGACTTCAGCCTCCAGGCCATGAAGGGTGACGGCGTCGCCCTCGCCGCGGCCGACGAGGCCCACGCCACCCTGTGGCCCACCCTGCGCCAGGACGGCCAGACGGTGTTCCGCTGGGCTGTCTGGGAAATGGCGAAGATGGCCAAGAAGGCCCTCGAGGAGGCCGGCATCACGGCCGCCGATTTGGGCGCCTTTGTGCCGCACCAGGCCAACATGCGCATCATCGACGAACTTGCCAAGCAGCTCAAGCTTCCCGAGCACGTGATCATCGGCCGCGACATCGCCGATGCCGGCAACACGTCGGCGGCATCAATTCCGTTGGCCACTCACCGCCTGCTGGCCGAGAACCCGGAGCTCTCCGGTAAACTTTCGCTTCAGATCGGCTTTGGAGCCGGACTGGTGTTTGGCGCCCAAGTGGTGCGCCTTCCCTAACAAACGTATCTGGCCACAACCGTGGCCCGGTCAACATGCCTGAACAGACCAAACCTGGTCTTGCGCAAACATATATAGAAAAGGAGCCGTCAATGGCTAGCAACGAAGAAATCCTGGCCGGATTGGCCGAAATCGTCAACGAAGAGACCGGCCTGGCCCCCGAGGCTGTTGAGCTGGACAAGTCCTTCACGGATGACCTGGACATCGACTCCATCTCCATGATGACCATTGTTGTCAACGCCGAAGAGAAGTTCGACGTCAAGATCCCGGACGAGGAAGTCAAGAACCTCAAGACCGTCGGCGACGCTGTCAGCTTCATCGCAGGCGCACAGGCATAAGCCTTCGCTTCTGATGTGCCCGTCCGCCGCGGTGGACGGGCCCTGGTGGTTGGCCGGAAATGCAGGATGCCGGCCAACCACTATTTTTCCCTTCACGTTTAGTACCTGCCCACTATTTTTTTGCAGAGAGTTGAACCATGGCCCGCAAAGTAGTCATCACCGGCTTGGGCGCCACCACGCCCATTGGCGGCGACGTCCCGACCATGTGGAAGAACGCCCTCAAGGGCGTTTCCGGCGCCCACACCCTCACCGACGATTGGGTGGAGAAGTATGACCTCCCCGTCCACTTCGCCGCCAAGGTCACCACTCCTGCCTCAGAGGTCCTGAGCCGCGTTGAAGCCAAGCGCATGGACCCCTCAACCCAGTTCGCCGTCGTCGCCGCCCGCGAGGCCTGGAAGGACTCCGGCATTGAAGAGATCGACCACGACCGCCTTGCCGTGGCCTTCGCCACCGGCATCGGCGGCGTCTGGACGCTCCTGGACGCATGGGACACCCTGCGTGAAAAGGGCCCCCGCCGCGTGCTGCCCATGACCGTGCCGATGCTGATGCCCAACGGCCCCGCCGCTGCCGTCAGCCTGGACCTGGGTGCCCGCGCCGGCGCCCACACGCCCGTCTCTGCCTGCGCTTCCGGAACCGAGGCGCTGCACATTGCCCTGGAACTGATCCGTTCGGGCAAGGCCGACGTCGTCATGGCCGGCGGCGCCGAGGCTGCCATCCACCCGCTGCCCATGGCGTCTTTCTCCGCCATGCAGGCGCTGTCAAAGCGCAACGACTCGCCCGAGACGGCGTCACGGCCCTACGACGTGAACCGCGACGGATTCGTCATGGGTGAAGGTGCCGGCGCGCTGGTCCTCGAGGCCGAAGAGCACGCCCTGGCACGCGGCGCCCGCATCTACGGCGAGCTGGCAGGCACCTCGGTGACCGCCGACGCCTACCACATCACGGCTCCGGACCCCGAGGGCCTGGGCGCCACCCGCGCCCTCAAGGCCGCGCTGTTTGACGCCCGCGCACTGCCCGAGGACGTCGTCCACGTCAACGCGCACGCCACGTCGACGCCCGTGGGCGACCGCCCCGAGTACACAGCGCTGAAGGCCGCCCTGGGCGACCATGTCAACAACGTGTGCGTCTCGGCCACGAAGTCCCAGACCGGCCACCTCCTGGGCGCCTCCGGCGCCGTTGAGTCGGTGATGACCGTCCTGGCCGTGTACCACCGCCTGGCACCGGTCACCATCAACCTGGAAAACCAGGACCCGGAAATCCCCCTCGATGTGGTCACGGGAACCCCGCGCGAACTGCCCGAGGGCGAGGTCATGGCGTTGAACAACTCCTTCGGCTTCGGCGGACACAACGCCGTTGTGGCGATCCGCAGCACCGGCCCCAAGGTCGAGCTGCCCAACTAGCCACCACAAGCAAATGGCCCGCAGCCAGCGGCGGAGACTTCCGGATGGAGAGTTCTCGCCGCAGGCTGCGGGCCATTTGTTTAAGTTCAGGGAGGACTACCCCACGTGGTGGAGCCAGCGCACGTTGGCACCGGCCGCAGCATGGCGGAACGGTTCCAGCTCCTCGTCCCAGGCCTCACCCAGTGCGAGCGAAAGTTCGTGGTAGACGGCTGCAGGAACGCCCTTGCCCGTTTCGTAGGCGTAGCGGATCCGATCCTCGGATACCATGATGTTCCCGTGCACGTCCGTCACTGCGTGGAAGATGCCCAGCTCGGGGGTGTGCGACCAGCGTGAACCATCGACGCCGGCGCTGGGCTCTTCGGTGACTTCATAGCGCACATTGGCCCAGCCGCGGAGGGCGGAAGCCAGCCGTGCACCTGTCCCGGCGGGACCCCGCCACACGTACTCCGTGCGCAGCACATTGGGCGCCGCGGGCTGTGCAGTCCACTGCAGGTCCGTGCGCTGATCCATCACCCCGGCAATGGATGACTCGATATGCGGGCACATGACAGCAGGGGCTGAGTGTACATACAGAACCCCGCGCGTGGTTTCTACCTTCATTCCATCCTCCATTGCAGTAGGTGCGTCTTCCCCAACGACCTTCTCCTGGATGAAATTGTGCAGGCGCGGAACTGTAAAACTGGCCCCCAGTGTCCGGACAAATTGCCCGGCCCCTAGTTTTGTAGCATTAGCTGACTCTCATTGTGCCGTAGCGCGGCGAATTGCGCCACCGCAACATCCCAAAACCACCGGTATTGGGATGTTTATGCACGCGGATGCGCCGAACGGTAACCCTCGCGCAGCCGTTCCACCGACACATGGGTGTAGAGCTGGGTCGTGGCCAGCGAGCTGTGCCCGAGGATTTCCTGCACGGCACGCAGGTCCGCCCCACCGTCCAACAGGTGCGTGGCGGCGGAATGCCTGAGCGTGTGGGGCCCCGTGGCCGAGGTGTCCCCCAGCGAGGCCAGGCCCCTGTCGACGACTGTCCGCACAGTGCGTTGGTCGATTCGCCCGCCGCGCCGGCCCAGGAACAGCGCGGCACCGCTGTGCGGCTGCACCAGTTTCCCCCGGCCGTGCAACAGCCAGCGCCCCACAGCGGCGTCTGCCGGCACTCCGAAAGGCACGGCCCGTTCCTTGTCCCCCTTGCCCAGGACGGTGACGGTGCGGCGTTCGCGGTTGACGTCGTCGATGTCAAGGCCCGCCAGCTCCCCCACGCGGATCCCGGTGGCATAGAGAAGTTCGACGACGGCCAGGTCCCGCAACGCTGTTGGGTCCAGGTCCCCGGCTGCCGCCGTCATCGTGTCGAGCAGCCGGCTGAGCTGCTGCTGCTGCAGGACGGCTGGCAGCGTCTTTTCCAGTTTGGGTGCCTTGAGCCTGAGTGCGGGGTCAAGGGAAATGATGCCTTCCCGCACCGCCCAGGCGGTGAAGTTTCGTGCCACGCTGGCCCGGCGGGCGAGCGTGGCACGGGAGAGCCCTGCGGCGTTTTGTTCGCCCAGCCAGCGGCGCAACGACGCCAGGTCCAACTGTGACCAGTCGGTGGCGCCGTCGGCAATCATGTGGATGAGCAGGGTGTCCAGGTCGCCGCTGTAGGCACGGACGGTGTGCTCGGAGCGGCCGCGTTCGGCGCGCAGGTAGCGTTCATATCCGGTGACGGCACGGGCCAGGGCCGGGGGCAGTGCACTGCGTTCCTCTTCATCCACCCTTCAACTGTGCGTTGCTGGCGGGACGAGGGCAAGCTGCCCCGCCGATCGGATGGCCATTTGCTAGCCGAGGCCCGCCGCGGCCAGGTACTTGCCCAGGGAATCGTCCTTGAGTGCCTGGCCGATGGCGGCTATGGCGGCGCCGTCCCTGAGGACAATTGACTGCCCGTCGGCACTGGTGCCGGTGCCGAGGGTGGGCAGCGTGAAGGAGTGGACGTCGCTGCCCCGCACGCTGTTCAGGCTCAGTGCCAGCTCCCCCACGGCTGCGGAGTCCAGTCCCTGGTCGACGCTGATGTACGGGGAGACCTTGCCCACCAGCTCGCTGACCTTGAGCGGGTTGGCCAAGGTGGCAGGGGTCAGGACCGTGTCGAGAACGGCCTTCAGGAAAATCTGCTGGTCCTTCACGCGCTGGTAGTCGCCGTCCGAGAAGGCGTAGCGTTCACGGACGAAGGCGAGGGCCTGGTCCCCGTTCATTTTCTGCGGTCCGGCGGCAAAGCTGAGTTTGCCGTCCAAGGTGGTAAAGGCCAGCGGCACGTTCACCTCCACCCCGCCCAGTGCGTCCGTGATGGCCTTGAACCCCTCAAAATCTACGATGGCGACGTGGTCGATCCGGCTGTCGAACAGCCCCTCAAGTGTTTGAACCACGAGCGGGACTCCGCCATAGGCCATGGCCGCATTGATTTTGGCCTGTCCGACGCCGGGGATGTCCACCCAGGTGTCGCGCATGATCGACATCATGTAGATGCTCTTCCGGTCCGCCGGGATGTGGACCCACAGCATGGTGTCCGAGCGCTGGTTGGATGCGCCGCCCTGTTCGGCAATGTTGACGGAGTCGCCGCGGCTGTCACTGCCCAGCAGCAGGACGTTCATGGCGTTGGCGGCCGGGCCGGCCGTGGGCTTCGCCGGCCGCACGGTTTCAGCCGGGAAGGGGCTGGGGATCTTTACGGTCTGTGTGTCAAAGCTTCGCGCGAGACTGGCCAGGTACGCCACTGCGACGAGGACGGCAACCAGCACCAGCCCGAGTGCGGACAGCAGGACCATGCGGCGGCGGTTGCGCCGCCTGCGCAACGGAACAGCCGGAAGTTCATCGATGCCCATGTGCCCATCCTGCCACCGGCCCACCGTTTTTGTCTGCGTTTTGTGGCACTCTCCCAGCAACCCGGCACGCGAAGGCCGGGTTTTACCGTCACGGGGCTGCGGCACGCAGCAGTGGGGCTACTGCCCCTTTCGTTTCCACCCGCCGCCGCTGCGTTGCGCCAGCCCGAGTGATTCAAGGCGGCCCAGTCCGGACAGGACCGTGGCCGGACTCAGGCCCGCCACCACGCACAGCTTCTCCACGGTGGTGGCGGTCCGCAGGGGAAGGGCGTCCAGGAGCAGAAGGTCGGACGTGCCCAGGCCGTCGTACAGGGCGGCTTCAACAGGCTGCTCGGTGCCCAGGTTTTCGCCCGCACCTCCGGCAAGCTCGGCCACGTCCGAGGCATCGGTGACACAGACGGCGGCGCCGTCACGGAGCAGCCGGTGGCAGCCGGCGGAGTTGGCGGAGTAGACGGAGCCCGGCACGGCCCCGACCATCCGGCTGAGCATCTCGGCGTGGCGGGCGGTGTTCAAGGCGCCCGAGCGCCAGCGGGCCTCGACCACGACGGTCACCTGGCACAGGGCGGCGATCAGCCGGTTCCGCTGCAGGAACCGGTAGCGCGTTGGGTTGGTTCCCGGCGGCACCTCTGCCACCACCAGGCCCCGCTCGGCAATCGTGCGCAGCAGCTCGTCGTTGCCTGACGGGTAGAACCGGTCCACTCCCCCGGCCATCACGGCGATGGTGCCCGGCTGCGGCCTGCCTGATCCGTCCAGGGGTCCGGCGGCGGTTGCACTCAAGGCTCCGCGGTGGGCGTTGGCGTCGATGCCGTAGGCTCCCCCGCTGACAACAGTGAAGCCGCGCTGCACCAGGGAGTGGGTGATCTCCGCTGTGACGTTGGCGCCGTAGCTGGTGCTGTCGCGCGAACCCACGACGGCGATGCAGCGTTCCTGCGCCGGAATGGCAGGGGCGGTTCCCCTGCACCACAGGGCGATCGGCGCTGCCAGCTCCAGGTCTGCCAGCCCGGACGGCCACCGGGGATCCTCAGGAACGAGCAGCCGCCCGCCCAGCCGCTCCACGGTGGCCAGGTCCCGTTCGGGTGCGAGGTCCGCCAGGCGGGGGCGCCACCGTTCCAGGGCAGCGCCCAGTCCGTCCCACCGCTGGGTTCCGGCGTCCTGCAGGACCTCGGTCACTTCCTGTTCGAGCCCGGGGTGTGTGGTGTGGCTGCTCCGGATGAAGTCCAGTGCCTCCTCCGGACCCAGCACCCTGATGAGCGCCATCCCGGGCAGGTCTGACGGTTCCATGAGCCGGGTCAGTGCCGCCCTGGCGAGCATCAGTCCGTGGCTGCCGCGCCACCCGTTGGTGCCGTGGCCACCGCCGCCGGTCGCGTTGTCGCCGCTGTTGCTGTTGCTGTTCACAATCCCTCTCCTCGCATCAGAGTCCTTCGCCGCGCTGGCGCAATGTCAGCGCCAGGCCGACGTCGTCGCTGTTCGGCATGTCCCTGCCCTGCAGGTCGGCAACGGTCCAGGCGAGACGCAGGACGCGGTCGTATCCGCGGGCGCTGAGCACCCCTGTTCCCATGGCCCGGTCAAGCAGTGCCGTGCAGTGTCCGTCCAGCCGCAGCGGTCCACGCAGGATCCGCCCGGTGAGTTCGGCGTTGTGCACCAGCCCCCAACGTCCCAGCCGTTCGCGGGCCACATCCCGGGCCAGCTGCACCCGTTGGGCCACGTCTGCGGTGGACTCGCGCGGCCCGGTGTCGGAGAGCTGGGACAACTGGACCTTGTTGACCTGCAGCTGGATGTCAACCCTGTCGAGCAAGGGACCGGACAGGCGGCCAAAGTAGCGCCTCCTGGCCATGGGTGTGCATTCGCAGTCGATGCCCTTTCCGGTGGCCTTGCCGCAGGGGCAGGGGTTCGCGGCCAGCACGAGCTGGAACCGTGCCGGGTAGGCGGCGGTTCCTGCCGATCGGTGGAGCACCAGTTCACCGCTCTCCAGCGGCTGGCGCAGGGCGTCGAGCACGCGCTTGTCGAACTCCGGGGCCTCGTCAAGGAACAGCACGCCCCTGTGGGCCCGTGAGGCTGCGCCGGGGCGCGGGATGCCGCTGCCCCCGCCAATGATGGAGGCCGTGCTGGCCGAGTGGTGCGGATGCTCGAACGGCGGCCGGCGCACCAGTTCCAGCGGCCCCGATGCCCGGTGCTCGAGGGAGTGGATGGCTGTGACCTCCATGGCGTCCTCGTCGGCGAGGTCCGGCAACAGCCCGGGCATGCGCTCAGCCAGCATGGTCTTGCCGGATCCCGGAGGGCCCACCATCATCAGGTGGTGGCCCCCGGCTGCGGCAATTTCCAAGGCGAGCCTGGCCACGGGCTGCCCCGCCACATCGGACAGGTCCACCGGGGACTCCGGCGTGCCCGGATCGGCAGCAGGTGCCGGCGGATCCGGTTCCCGTTCGCCGGCCACGCGCACCAGTTCCTTGGGGTTGGCGTTGAAGGCGTAGGCCACCTCCGCCAGGCAGTCGAAGGATCGCACCCGCGCCCCCTTGACCAGTCTTGCCTCGGCCTCGTTGGCGGGCGCCACCACGACGTCCCGCCAGCCTGCAGCCAGTGCCGCCAGGACAGCGGGCAGCACGCCCCTGACCGGCCGCAGCCGGCCGTCCAGGCCCAGCTCCGCAATGAACACGGTGCCGCCCGTCCCGCGGAGGTCGCCGGCAGCGTTGAGGGCTGCCATGACAATGGCGAGGTCGAATCCGGAACCGCGCTTCGGCAGCGATGCCGGAACCAGGTTGACTGTGATCTTGCGCCTGCTCAGCGGGATGCCGGAGTTTTGGGCGGCCGAGCGGATCCGTTCCCGCGCCTCGGACAGGGACGCGTCGGGCAGGCCCAGCAGAATAAAGTTCGGCAGGGTCTGGCCGATGTCGGCCTCCACCTCGATCACGTGGCCGTTCAAGCCCACCAGCGCCACCGCGAGGGCCCGGCCCACACCCATCAGGCCACCCCCTTGAGATGGTCGATGTGGGGAGGTGCGGCCCCGTCCATGATGATGCCGACGGCGTCGATCCGGATGGTGCCGTACACGTGTCCGTGCGCCCTTGCCCACAGCACCGCCAGGGTGCGCAGCCGGCGCAGCTTGGCCAAGGTCAGCGCCTCGAGGGGGTCGCCGTAGCGCCGCGACCGCCGTGTCTTGACCTCGACGATGACCAGTTCCCGGCCGTCGACCGCCACAATGTCGATTTCGCCCTGGGGGCACCGCCAGTTGCTGTCGATGACCCGGATCCCCCGGTCCTCCAGGAAGTCTGCCGCGACCCATTCACCGGTCTGCCCCAACACATCTTTCGCTTTCATGTTCGCCTCCACCACCAGCCTTGCGGAGTGCGGGGGCGGGCAAAAGGACGAAATTGCGAATTGTGGACAGCCGGGGCGGCCGCAGTGCCTGTGGAGGAATGCATCCGCGGCTGCGCGCCCGGCCGGCCCCGCACAAAGGGAAGGACGACGGCGGAAGCTGCGTTCCGCCGTCGTCCTTCAGTCTGTGGTTGGTGTGCCGGGGCAGGGCCCCGGAGGGTGGTCAGCCCAGCGTGCCGAGCTGGCCGTCCTTGGGGATTTGGAGGTCGTCGGACTTCATGAGTTCCTCGACATTGACGTCCTTGAAGGTGATGACACGGACGTTTTTCACGAACCGGGCGGTGCGGTAGACATCCCACACCCAAGCGTCCTGCAGTGTCAGGTCAAAGTAGACCTCGCCGTCGGCCGAACGGGCCTGCAGGTCAACATGGTTGGCGAGGTAGAAGCGCCGTTCGGTTTCAACAACATAGCTGAACAGGTTCACCACATCGCGGTATTCGCGGTACAGCTGCAGTTCCATGTCGGTTTCGTAGTTTTCCAGATCCTCAGCGCTCATGGTTCCATCATCCATCACTTGGGGCCTGCTTGCCCAACGGGCGGGTCGCGGCGTCGCCTATGTCAGCCGCCAGCTCCTGCGGTGGTGGTCCGTGGGTCCCAGCCTGGCGATGGCTTCGCGGTGCGCGGCCGTGCCGTAGCCCATGTTGGCGTCCCAGCCGAACTCGGGGTGCTGCCCCGCAAGATCTGCCATGATGCCGTCGCGCTCGACCTTGGCCAGGACGCTCGCGGCCGCCACGGACAGGCACGTCATGTCCGCCTTGATGCGGGTTTGGACGCGCCAGTGCGCGGGCTCCCCCACCGGTCCGGGACCGTCTGCCAGGGCCGTGAAGAGGTCCGGTTCCGGTTCCGACAGCCAGTCCTGGTTGCCGTCGAGGATGACAAAGTCCGGGCGCACGACGGCGGCCGCCTGCGCCAGTGCGCGGGTACCGGCCAGGCGGAGTGCCGCCACGAGGCCCAGCTGGTCAATTTCCCCCGCCGAGGCATGACCGACGGCGCTTGCCCGGGCCCAGGCCTTGATGGCCGGGACGAGGTCCTCCCGCACGGCGGCACGCAGCAGCTTGCTGTCCTTGACGCCTGGCAGTTCTGCGGCGGAGGCGGCGTCAATGATGACGACGCCCACGCTGACGGGCCCGGCAAGGGAGCCGCGGCCCACCTCGTCGCAGCCGGCCACGAAGGCGTAGCCGCTGCCTGCCAGTTCGCGTTCCCAGTCCAGGGTGGGTGATGCCGCCATTACTGGGCGGCCGGTGCGGGCACCGGGGAGGACACGCTTGTGCTCTTGGGATCGGGCACGTTGGTGAAGACGTCCGGGTAGTTGCCCAGGAAGCCCCAGTGCGAGAGCGGCCAGGCGATGACCACTGCGCGGCCCTCGACGTCGTCGATCGGCACGAAGCCGGTGTTGTTTGCCGCGTAGTGGTAGCGGGAGTCCTGGGAGTTGTTCCGGTGGTCGCCCATGACCCACAGGTGGCCGGCCGGGACGGTCACGTCAAAGGGTGTGTCCGACGGGCTGGCGCCCGGGTACAGGTACGGTTCGGTGATGGGCTCACCGTTGATGGTCAGCTTGCCCTCGGCGTTGCAGCAGATCACGCGGTCGCCGGGCAGGCCGATGACCCGCTTCACCAGGTGCTGCTGGGAGGAGTCGGGCAGCAGGCCGATGAACGTCCCGGCTTCGGTCAGCCAGTTGGTGGGTCCCTGCCCACTCGGGGCCAGCCATCCCTGGGTGTCCTTGAAGACCACGACGTCGCCGCGCTCGATGGCGATCGGCTTGGGGACCAGCAGGTTGACGAAGATCCGGTCGTCAATCTGCAGCGTGTTCTCCATGGAGCCCGAGGGGATGAAGAAGGCGCGGAACAGGAAGGTCTTGATCAGGAAGGACAGCACCACCGCGATGACGATGATGGTCAGGATTTCCTTCCCCCATGCCAACGCCTGGTGGGCCGCACGCGAGCCGGCGGTGCCGCCGTCGTCCGGGCCTGCCGGGGAGCCGGCGGCATGGTGGCGGGCCGACCCGTCCCGTGGCCGCAAGGACCCGTCGCCGGACGGGGTGGGTGTGCCGGCGTCCGGATCGTGCGGCTCACTGTCATGGTTCAAGGGTCGGTTCCTTAGCGATGTAAGAGTAAAAGTCAGTTCTGGTCGCCGTGGATCGCGTGGATCCGGGCCGGCGGCCAAATGTTGGCCACAGGCGAGCCGATGACCTTGTCGGTGGAGATCAGCCCTCCGCCGGGCGCACCCAGCAGCGACCGTGAATCCAGGGACACGCTGCGGTGGTCACCCATAAGCCACAACTTACCCTGCGGCACCGTCACCTCGAACGCCAAATCGCTGGGCGCGTCGCCGGGGAAAAGATAATTTTCCGTCACGGGGACGCCGTTGATTTCCAGCAAGCCGCCCGCGGAACAGCATTTGACGGTGTCCCCGGCAACGCCCAGGACGCGCTTGACGTAAATGTTGTCGTTGGGCATGAGACCCAGCCACTGCCCGGCGGTCACGATGCCATCCGCCACGGGTCCGGCGCCGGACCTCCAGGGCGTGAAGGAGCCGCGGCCGTCAAACACCACGACGTCCCCGCGCTGGATGGGGGTGTTGGCAAACGCCGTGCGGGAGACGAGCACGCGGTCGCCCGAAAGGAGCAGCGGCTCCATGGACTCGGAGGGGATGTAGTACAGGTCCACCAACAGATTCCTGACGAGTGCGAGTACCAGGAACACCGCAACAACCGCCACAACAACAAAACGCCAGCCCAGTTTCCTGGACTGGCGTTTCGCGTAAGTCAAAGTGCGTGTTCCGTTACTTGGCAGGAACGGCGTCGCGCTTTTCCTTGATCTTTGCAGCCTTGCCGCGCAGGTTGCGCATGTAGTACAGCTTGGCGCGGCGGACGTCACCCTTGGTGACAACTTCGATCTTTTCCAGGACCGGGGAGTGCACCGGGAAGGTACGCTCGACGCCGACGCCGAAGGAGATCTTGCGGACCGTGAAGGTCTCGCGGACGCCGTCGCCCTGGCGGCCAAGGACGAAGCCCTTGAACACCTGGACACGTGAGCGGGAGCCTTCAATGATGTTCACGTGAACGTTGAGGGTGTCGCCGGCACGGAAGGCGGGGATGTCGCTGCGCAGGCTGGCTGCGTCAACGGAATCGAGAAGATGCATGTTCTCACTCCAGGTAAACGCCACAGGTCATTTACTTTGTGTCACGCACACCATGGACGGCGCGCGGCCAGTCATGGAATGCGAAAGAAATTGGACCGGCTGACCTGAATGGTTCACCGGTGTGCCGCGCTGTTGACGAACGCTCCCCCTGTGGCAGGAACGCGCCCAGCAGGCACATCTACTTATTTTGCCATATGCACGGCAATGGCGCTAATTGGCCTCGGCTTCGGGACGCCTGTGGACTTTCCCATGGTCGACGGCGTATCCCAGTTCCCAGAGGACGTTGCGTTCGGTTTTGCTGAGGCCGGCGCCGTCCAGGGCCTCGATGAGGTCCGGTCGGCGGTCGGCGGTGCGGCGCAGCTGCAGTTCACGGCGGAACTTGGCGATCTTGGCGTGGTTGCCGCTGAGCAGCACCTCCGGGATGTCCCGCTCGCGCCACGTGGACGGCTTCGTGTAGACGGGGTACTCCAGGAGGCCGTCCGAGTGGGACTCCTCGATGAGGGATTCCGGGTTGCCCACGACGCCGGGGATGAGGCGGCCGATGGCCTCAACCATGGCCAGGACGGCTACCTCGCCGCCGTTCAAGACGTAGTCTCCGAGGCTGACGGGCCGGACGGTGTAGCTGTCGGATGCCCATTCCAGGACGCGTTCGTCGATGCCTTCGTAGCGGCCGCACGCGAACACGAGGTGCTCCTCCTCGGCCAGCTCGTAGGCGAGCTTCTGGTCGAACACCTCACCTGCGGGCGATGGCACGATCAAGGTGGGCCGGGCGCCGTCGGACTTGGGGGATTTTTGCGCAATGTCGGTAAGGGCCTGCGCCCAGGGTTCCGGCTTCATGACCATGCCGGCTCCGCCGCCGTACGGGGTGTCGTCCACCGTGCGGTGGCGGTCCTGCGTGTAGCTGCGCAGGTCGTGGACGGCCAGTTCCAGCAAGCCGTCCTTGCGGGCCTTGCCGATCAGGCTCAGGTCCAGGGGCGCCAGGTATTCGGGAAAGATGCTGACGACGTCGAAGCGCATTACTTGCCGGCGCCTTCCGTGTCGTCGCTGTCCACGATGACAGCGCCGGGGACGTCCGCGGGCTCGCCGGACTCATCGTTCTCGGAAGACTCCTTGTTGACGGTGAACAGGCCGGCCGGCGGGGTCAGCAGAACATAGCCTTCCTCGATGTTGACCTCGGGGACGATCTCGTCGACGAAGGGCACCAGGACCTCGTCGCCCTCGGTGTCCTTGACGATCAGCAGGTCCTGCACCGCCTGGGTGCGCAGCCCCGCCACGGTGCCAACCACTGTCTTCCCCACCCGGACCTCGAGGTCGAGCAGCTCGTGTTCATACCAGGCATCGTCTTCCTCGTCATCATCGGATTCGAAGAAGAGCGTGGCGCCGCGGAGAAGCTCGGCATCGTTGCGGGTGTTGGTGCCTTCAAAACCCAGCAGGAGGATGTCCTTGTTCCAGCGCGAGCTCCGGACGGTGAGCGTGCCAAGCTTGCCCGGTTCTACGGTGAACTCGGTGCCGACGGCAAAGCGGGACTCGGGGGCGTCGGTGAGGACCAGTACGGTGACCTCGCCCTTGATGCCGTGGGGCTTGCCAATCCGGGCAACCTGGACCTGCATGGGAACTCCTAAAATGTTGGGTGGGAAAAGAGTTTGGCCCCGTCACCATGATGGTGCCGGGGCCAAACGTTTGGCTTTACTGCTGAATGCCTGCTGCAGCCTTGCGGCCGCGGCGGGCTCCGGGCAGGTTAGCGGCGGCGGTCCGTGTCGACAACGTCAACACGCACCGGCTCGCCGTGGGCCAGCGCGGCAACCACTGTGCGCAAGGCACGGGCAGTGCGGCCCTGGCGGCCAATAACCCGGCCCAGATCGTCCTGGTGAACACGCACCTCGAGGGATTCCCCGCGGCGGTTGTTCTTGACGCTCACCTTGACGTCCTCGGGAGAGTCAACAATCCCGCGGACCAGGTGCTCCAGCGCTTCAGCCAACAAGCTACTCAGCCTCGGTGCTCTCGGCGGCCTCTGCCTCTTCGGCCTTCTTGGCCTTCGGGGTGATGGCTTCCTTGACAACGACGTTCTTGGCTTCCGGTGCCACGAAGGGAACCTTCTCGGCCTTGGTCTTCAAGGTGCCTTCGGCGCCCTTGATGCCCTTGAACTTCTGCCAGTCACCGGTGATCTTCAAGAGCTTGAAGACCTGCTCGGACGGCTGTGCGCCGACGCCGAGCCAGTACTGTGCACGGTCCGAGTTGATCTCGATGAACGAGGGCTGCTCGGTGGGGTGGTACTTGCCGATCTCCTCGATGGCACGGCCATCACGCTTGGCGCGTGAATCCATGACGACGACGCGGTAGAACGGGGCGCGCATCTTACCAAAGCGCTTAAGGCGAATCTTTACGGCCACTTTTGTGGTTACTCCTGGTTCGAAAAAGGGGCGAAATCCGTTTTACGCTCCCGTGGGGCGGGCCGTGCTGCGGACTTCTAAGGACAGGATCATCACACGGAGAGAGGGGCCATGCGGATCGAGTACCTGTCCATTATGCCAGAAGATCCCCAAGCCGTGCGACGTGTGACAACTTCCATGCCAAGTGTTGTCCCCCACGTTGACTTTCGTCCAGGCGTTCGCGCGGTCCGGAAGCGGGGACTATTCGGCGGAGTAGAAGAACAGGCCCATCTTGGCGTTGTCCTCGGCGGCGGCGAGTGCGGTGGCGGCCATGGCCGCCAGGGCGCGCAGCAGCGGCTCGGTCACCTCGGGCGTGGATTCCATTTCCTCGGCGGCGGCCCACTCGGCTGCCAGGTCCACAACGTCCTCGGGGTCTTCCGGTGCGTTGAGTTCCGCGAAGACCTCAAGTAGGGCGTCCGGCACAGCAAACAGCGTGTCCAGTTCAATGTCAACGAGGCTCAGTTCAGCCGCTACGCCGGTTGCATGGACCTTCTTGACGGCAAATTCGCCAAGCACTTCAATCTCGAAGTCGCTCAGGCCGGGGGTCGGCAGCACCGGCACGTCGATTGAAGGCGATTTTCCGGCCTCGCGGGCCTTGGCCCGGGCTACTGCCTGATGGTGGTCGGCGATGAAGAACTCAGAGTAATTGGCCACGCACAAGCCTTTCAAGTTGATGGTCCGGCGCGGGTGGCCGGGGCGCCCGCCTATTACTTGGCGGACTGTCCAGCATCAACACTAACGCGAATTCGGTTGTTCCACGGATCGTTGAAGCTGATCTCCGCGCCGGTGTCGGCGACGGCGATGCGATGGCGGGCCAAACGCTCGCGGAGGGAGCCGACGTCGTCCGTCCCTGGCACCCGGATCAGGACCTCACCCAGGCCTAGCGTGTCCTTGCGGGGGCCGGCGCCGCGGCTATTCCACACATTCATGGCCATGTGGTGGTGGTAGCCGCCGGCGGAAACGAAGAGGGCCTGGCCGTGGAAGCCTGAGGTCTTTTCGAAACCGAGGGTGTTGACGTAGAACTGCTCGGCCGTCTTGACGTCGCCCACCTGGAGGTGGACGTGGCCAATGTCGGCCGCGGACTGGCGCTGGCCCACGACGGACTCCTCGGTGAGGTGCTGCTGGAGGTAGTGCTGGGGAGAAAGCGCCAGGGAATCCATTTCCACCTCGCCGTTCTTCCAGCTCCAGGCGTCGCGGGGGCGGTCCCAGTACAGTTCGATCCCGTTGCCCTCCGGGTCGGTGAAGTAGAACGCCTCAGACACCAGGTGGTCTGCACTGCCGGCGAACGCCTGCGGGCTGTACTGCGCCGCCGATGCAACCGTGGCAGCCAGCGACGCCTGGTCGTTGAACAGCAGGGCCGTGTGGAACAGCCCCGCCTCACCGCGACCCGGAATGTGGAGACCGCCGGCGGGCTGCAGGTGCACGAGCGGAGTGCTGCCGCGACCCAGGTACTGGCCGCCGTCAGCCTCGGCGACGATGTCCAGGCCGAGGGCCTTTTGGTAGTAGTTGCTCATCATGGTCATGTCGCCCACCTTGAGCATCACGGTGCCCATGGTGAGGTCGGCGGATAGCAGGTCGTTTGATGCAGTCATGGTGTCTCCAAGGTTTGTCGTTGCCTATATAGTAGCAAACTACTTGAAGCTTCAAGTTATTCCCTGGGGTGGGGGCCGGGGTCGCAGCGGGCCACGCCGGCGTCCAGCAGCGCACGCATGGCCACCCGCGGGCCGACGGCATCCAGCCCAAGTTCCTTTTCATGGCGGCGCAGTGCACGCAGCCCCGGGCCCTGGTCCGGATCCGCCATTTCCACAAATCCGCAGCTGGCGTAGAAGGGTGCGTTGAAGGGAACATTCCGGAAGGTGCACAGGGTCATGGCGTGGAAGCCCGATTCAAAGGCCCAGGCCTTGGCCGCCTGGACCAGGGCACGGCCGATCCCCTGCCGCACATACCCGGAAGCCACGGCGAGCTGTTCCAGGTGCGCAACGCCGTCCACAATTTCCAGGCGGACAAACCCCACCGGCGGCCGCCCTGCCACCATGATGTGGAACGCGGCGGCATACTCCGAGGGATCGCCGGGCGGCGGGAAGTTCGCGGTGCTGACGGCAGGGCTGAGCGATTCGAAAGCCTCATCCGCCTCCGCCTCGATGGCGGGCAGAAGCGCAAACTCACTCAGGGCCGCCGGCCGGATCTCCCACATGCAAAGAGCCTATCCCCCGGCGCCGACATTCAGCCGGCCTGTGCCGACTTCCCAATGAATGCCTCAATGAGTCGTGCGCCCTCCGGGCTGTCCTGTGGGCGGGGCCCGCTGCGCAGGGCCGTGTGGTGCGCCCCGGTGCTCGCGAGGAAGCCCGCAACCTCTTCATAGAGCGGCTCCCATCCCCCGGTCAGCACCATGGTGGGCACCCCGGGGATGATGTGCAGCGGTGCCTCGGCGGTGGGTCGCTGCAGCCTGGCACGGGCGGCCCGCCGGGCCTCCGGTTCCTGGGTTCCGACGGCGGGGCTGGCCAGCAGCGCGTTGAACTCCCGCAGGAAGCGGGCGTCGTCCAGCTCCGGTGCGCGGGCGTACAGTTCGTCGACCCGCTGCGAATATGCTGCCGTGGCGGGAAGCTCGGCGGTGAGCGAGGCCAGCAGCGGCTCAACCAGGACCAGGGAGGCCACCAGGTCCGGGCGCTCCACCGCTGCCATCATGGCGGCCGGGGCCCCCTGTGCGTGTGCCACAACATGCCCGCCGCTGCCCAGCGCCTCGACAACGGATTCCGCGTCGGCGGCAAAGTCCGTGGCCACGGGAGGATCGACGGCATCAAACCCCTTGCGCTTGAGAAAGAGGCAGTCGTAGCTCCCGGCCAGGCGGTGCTGGGCGGGCCAAGCGGCCGCGCCATAGCCGTCCACGCCATGGACAAACACAATCCGGGTTTTGCTCATCTAAACAGGCTACCGGTTCGCAGCTGCCACGCCGGAAATATGGCGAAGGTCCGACATCGCCCAGGCCGGCGCCCGGTGGACTCCGGGCGCGGGCCGGCGTTGCCGACGCAGCCCGGCGGCGGGTGCCGGGATACGCAAAAGGCCCCGTCCGGCGTCGTAGGTCAACGCGGACGGGGCCTTCCGGGGAAGGGTTACTTGCCCAGGAACTTCTCAAAACCCTTGGGCAGGTTCAGGCTGGTGGGGTCGAAGTCCTCGGCGCCGGCACCGAAGGCGGCGCCCGTGGGCACGGCCGGGGCGCTGGCCTTCTCCTGCGCGGCCTTCAGCTCGGCGGCGGCCTTGGCGGGGTTGCCGGAGCGGGCCTTCTTCTTGGGGGCCTGCTTGCCCTTGCGGGCGCTCTTGAAGCCGCCGGGGCCTGCGACGCCGGGCATGCCGGGGATGCCGCCGCCCTGGGCCAGCTTCTTCATCATCTTCTGGGCCTGGCCGAAGCGCTCCAGCAGGCCGTTGACCTCTGAGACGTGCACGCCGGAACCGCGGGCGATGCGGGCGCGGCGGGAGCCGTTGATGATCTTCGGGGCGACGCGCTCGTGCGGGGTCATGGAGCGGACGATGGCCTCGACGCGGTCGATCTCGCGCTCGTCGAAGTTTTCCAGCTGCTGGCGCATCCCGGCAGCGCCGGGCATCATCATGAGCATCTTCTTCATGGAGCCCATTTTGCGGATCTGCTGCATCTGGGCGAGGAAGTCGTCGAGGGTGAAGTCTTCCTGGTCGGCGAACTTCTGCGCCATGCGCTCGGCTTCGCCCTTGTCCCAGTTCTTCTCAGCCTGCTCGATGAGCGTGAGGACGTCGCCCATGTCCAGGATGCGGCTGGCCATGCGGTCCGGGTGGAAGAGCTCGAAGTCGTCCAGGGACTCGCCGGTGGAGGCGAACATGACGGGCTTGCCGGTGATCGAGGCGACGGACAGGGCCGCACCGCCCCGGGCGTCGCCGTCGAGCTTGGTCAGGACGACGCCGGTGAAGTTGACGCCCTCGTTGAAGGCCTGGGCCGTGTTGACGGCGTCCTGGCCGATCATGGCATCAATGACGAAGAGGACTTCGTCGGGGTTGATGGCGGCGCGGATGTCCGCGGCCTGCTTCATCAGTTCGGCGTCGATGCCCAGGCGGCCGGCGGTGTCGACGATGACGACGTCGTGCAGCTTGGACTTGGCCTCGGCCAGGCCGGCCATGGCGACCGCGACGGGATCGCCCGTGGCTGATTCAAATTCGCTGGACACGCCGGGGTGCGGGGCGAAGACGGGGACGCCTGCGCGCTCACCGTTGACCTGCAGCTGCTTGACGGCGTTGGGGCGCTGGAGGTCGGCGGCGACCAGCAGCGGGCTGTGGCCCTGGCCCTTGAGCCACTTGGACAGCTTTCCGGCGAGCGTGGTCTTTCCGGCACCCTGGAGGCCGGCCAGCATGATGACGGTGGGCGGGTTCTTGGCCAGGTTGATGCGGCGGGTTTCCCCACCCAAAATCGCGACGAGTTCCTCGTTGACGATCTTGACGATCTGCTGCGCCGGGTTCAGGGCCTCGTTGACCTCGGCACCGAGGGCACGTTCACGGATCTTGGCGGTGAACTCTCGCACCACGGGCACGGCAACGTCGGCGTCCAGCAGGGCGCGGCGGATCTCGCGGACTGTTGCATCGACGTCGGCCTCGCTCAGCCTGCCCTTGCCGCGCAGATTCTTAAAAGTTGCTGTCAGGCGATCAGATAGGGAGTTGAACACGCGCCGCGCACTTCTTTCGTCAGGAATCACCAACGCCGGCGCGGCCAGGCCAGCAGCCTGGCCGCGCACGTGACGCGGCAATATACGTTAATCAGGATGAGACCGGCGGGCGGCTTGTGGCCGTCCCACTCCCTTTCCTGAGGGACTCAACTATCAAGGGTATCAACTGCGCGGCCCCTTCGCTGCACATGGCACCCAGCTCTGCCAGTTGCGCGGCCCATAGTTTGTCCTGCCCCAAAACCTACCGACCTTCCGGGCCCGTGTCCACAAAAACACGCCAATGCCATGGCATGCTGGAAACGTGACCAAGACCACCGCACCCTCCGCCCCTGTTTCTTCCATGCACGACGCCGGGTCCCCGGCTGCCGCGCCCGGCTCCAGCGGGCGGATCAAGACACTGGTGATTCTGGGCGCCTCGGGCGACCTTACAGGCCGATTGCTGCTGCCAGGCGTGGCACGCCTGATCGCCTCGGGCCGGGCATCCGGCCTCGCCCTGGTGGGCGCCGGCAGCGACGACTGGTCAGCAGCCCGCTGGCAGGAACGCCTGGACAAGAGCTTCGCCGAGGCCCTCACCGACGACCCCGCCGCCACCGACGAGGGCCGGGCGGAGCTGCGCCGCATGAAGGAGGCCAGCAGCTACCACCAGGTCGATGTCACCGCCAAGGGTGCGCTGGGCGAGCTCCTCAAGACCGTGGAAGGCCCCGTGGCCCTGTACTTTGCGCTGCCGCCCGCCATCAGCGAACAGGCCTGCAAGGTGGTGCTGAAGAAGGAACTTCCGCCGGGCACACGCCTGGTCATGGAGAAGCCGTTCGGCTCGAGTGCGGATTCCGCCAAGCAGCTCAACGCCACCCTGGCCAGGCTGGTGCCAGAGGACCACATCCACCGTGTTGACCACTTCCTGGGCAAGTCCACGGTGCTGAACATCATGGGGCTGCGTTTTGCCAACCGGCTGCTGGAACACTCGTGGGACAGCGCGCACATTGAAAAGGTGGAGATCGTCTTTGACGAGTCGCTGACCCTGGAAAACCGGGCCAGGTACTATGACCACGCGGGCGCCGGACGCGACATGATCCAAAGCCACCTGCTCCAAATAATGGCGATCATGGCCATGGACCCGCCGGCAACACTGGGCGAAAACGACGTCCGCTCCAATATTGCCGCCGTGCTGCGCGCCAGCACGATCGGCCCGGCAGGGTCCCTGGATTTCTCCGCCCACACCCGGCGTGCACGGTACACGGCCGGCACCATCGGGGACCGCAAGGTTCCCGACTACCTGGACGAGGAGGGCGTGGACCCCGCCAACGGCACCGAGACGCTCGCCGAAGTTGAGGTGTACGTCAACAACTGGCGGTGGGCCGGTGTGCCGTTCATCCTCCGCTCCGGCAAGGCCCTGGGCCGGACCCGCAAGGAAGCCGTTGTCACGTTCCGACCCGTCCCCCACCTGCCCGTTGGGTTCAAGGGAGCGGACTCCCCCACCCGCCTGCACATCGGCTTCGGCCCCGACACCCTGACCCTGGACTTTGACGTCAACGGTCCCGGCAACCTGTTCACCCTGGACCGTGTCCAGCTCGAGGCGGAGCTCGCCAACAACCCGGTGTTGCCTTACGGTGAAGTGCTCGACGGCGTCCTGGCCGCGGACCCGCTGTTGTCAGTGCGCGGGGACACGGCCGAGGAATGCTGGCGCATTGTTGAACCGGCGTTTGCCGCATGGAAAGCGGACGAGGTTCCCATGGAGGAATACCCTGCAGGATCCCCTGGCCCCGCGGGCTGGACCACGTCCAACGAGGAATAGCCCTCCGATGAGGTGTGGGAAAACAACGCCGGCAAAGCGTTGAGGAGTGGGAAGACGGCGTATCCACAGCGTTGAGAAACGAGATAAGCCCCAACGAAAGTTGGGGCTTATCTCGTTTCTCGACAGGAAGACAGCCGCGCCATCTGGCGCCCCGGCTTTTCCCTGAGACTGACTCTGTGTGGCACAGGGGGCTGAAGTTCTAATTCGCCCTTGCTAATTCAGCCACCCAGGCGGCTAGGGGGCTGCTGTTCTAATCGGCCCCCTGTGCAACGCCATCCGATTAGAACAACAGCCCCCCGAACGCATATTGTCCGCTTCGGATGACAGGAAACACGCCACACAGTCCACCGACTCGCCCACCGGCGGTTCAGATGGCGGAGACTCCGCGTTCCCCGGTCCGGACCCGGACCGCCTCGAAGACCTCGATCATCCAGACCTTGCCGTCGCCGGCGCTGCCGGTGTTGGAACTCGCCACGATGATGTCCATCAAGTCCCAGGCCTGTTCATCGGTGGCAAGGACCTCGATGCGCACCTTGGCGTGCAGATCCACTGTGTATTCGGCGCCGCGGTAGATTTCGGTGTGGCCGCGCTGGCGCCCGTAGCCGTGGGCGCTGCTGACGGTCAGCCCCTGGACGCCGAAGCTCTCCAGCGCGTTGCGGACATCGTCGAGCTGTTCAGGCCGGATGATGGCCGTGATGAGTTTCATGCGTCTACCTTTTCTTCGCTGGTACGGTCGGTGCTGCTGAATGCGGCGGGCTGCTCCGCCATCGGATGGAAGCTGCCGGAGGTGCGCCCGCCAATGTCGTAAGCCGATTCAGCGTGGACGGAGACGTCGATCCCGGCCGATTCATGCGCCCCGGAGATCCGGAAGCCCATGGTCTTGTTGATGATCCAGCCGATGGCATAGGCCATGACGAAGGAATAAACCATGACGGCGCCGGCGGCGATCGCCTGCTTGCCCAGCAGCTCCAGCCCTCCGCCGTAGAACAGGCCCTGCCCTGCGGCGGGTGAATTGGGATCGGCGGCCAGGCCAATGAACAGGGTGCCGACGAGGCCGCCCACAAGGTGGACGCCAACGACGTCAAGCGAGTCGTCGATCCCCAGGCGGTACTTCAGGCCAACTGCCCAGGCGCACAGGGCCCCGGCCAGCACGCCCAGCACGATCGACCACATGGGCGTCAGTGCTGAACAGGCGGGCGTGATGGCAACCAGGCCGGCGACGGCGCCCGATGCAGCTCCCAGCGAGGTGGCGTGCCCGTCGCGGAGCTTCTCCACGACAAGCCAGCCCAGGATGGCTGCGGCGGGGGCGGCAAGGGTGTTGATCCAGGCATAACCTGCAACGGCGTTGGCGCCAAGGGCGGAACCGGCGTTGAAGCCGAACCAGCCGAACCAGAGCAGACCCGCGCCGAGCATCACGAACGGCAGGTTGTGGGGGCGGTGGCTGGGATCCTTGCCGAACCCCTTGCGCTTGCCCAAGATCAATGCCAAGGCCAGGGCGGCTGCGCCGGCGTTGATGTGGACCGCCGTGCCGCCGGCAAAGTCGATGGCCCCCAGGCCCTGGCCGATCCAGCCGCCCGTGGGGTTGCCCTCGGCGTCCTCCGTGAAGGAGAACACCCAGTGGGCCACGGGGAAGTAGACCAGCGACACCCAGACGGCGGCGAAGGTCATCCAGGCCCCGAACTTGGCCCGGTCGGCGATGGCCCCGGTGATGAGGGCGACGGTGATGATGGCAAAGACTGCCTGGAATCCCACGAACACGATTTCCGGGATCGTGCCCACCAGCGGGGCGCCGCTGCCGGTGTCAAGGACGCCCTGCAGACCCAGCTTCTCCAGCGGGTTGCCGAGCAGCCCGCCGCCGAGGTCGGTGCCGAAGGCTGCGGAGTAACCAAACATGATCCACAGGACCGCAACAATTCCGATGGCGCCGAAGCTCATCATCATCATATTCAGGACGGCCTTGGCGCGGGTCATGCCGCCGTAGAAGAACGCAAGGCCCGGTGTCATCAGCAGAACCAGGGCTGCCGAGATCAGGACCCATGCCGTGTCGCCAGTGTTCATTGGACCGGCCTTTCATTGCAGGAGGAGTGGCGACCGCCGGGGCGGTGCTCTTTGTACTCTTGCAATGCTGGTCGACCCATGTTTCACAACCACATGGCGGAGGTTTCCGTGGAGTTACGGATGGGGCCCGCTTCGTTAAGTTGCCGGGTCGGACATGTTTCCGCCATGTTTCCTGCCGACGGCGGGCCATGCCGCAGGGCTGCCAGCCGAGGGCAGGCAGCCCCGGCGTTCGCTAGATGATGCGGGCCTTCGTGGCGATGACGGCGACCTGGACGCGGTTGTCCACGCCCAGCTTGTTCATGACGTTGGAGACGAGCAGCTTCACGGTGGCCTCACTGACATGCATGTCGGCGGCCAGCTCCAGGTTGGTCTTGCCCTCCGCGACACCCTCGGCCACGACCTTTTCGCGGGTGTTGAGGGTTGCGTAGCTGCTGCGGTGGCCGTCGTCGAAGGACCGGTTGCGTGCGATGAGCGCATCGCGGGCGGCGTCGTTGAGGAGGATGGCGCCGCCGCGCTGGATGAGGCGAAGTGCCACGGGCAGGTCCTCGGCAACCAATCCGGGATGCAGGAACGCGGTCACGCCGCACAGCACGAGTGACTCGGCCACGTTTAAAGGGACCTCACCCATGACCACAACCGTGGGGGGATGCTCCGACTCGAGGAGCATGCGGCAGGTTTCGGTCAGGTCCTCCCCCTGAATGGCGGCATCGACCAGGACAAGGTCCACCGGTCCTTCGGCCGCCAGGGCGAGCACCTGGCCGGCGGTGTCAACACTGCCAACCTTGGTTATGAACGGCGCCTGGTCCAGGAGCTGGGTCAGTCCCAGACCTGTTATGTAGTCGCTTCCCACAACTGCCATGCGCAGGTTGCCGGTCTTCTCTGCGATTGCTGCATTCAACGTGTTGCCACCAAGTTCTTTCCGGCTAAGTTGGATTTCCATGCGCCTCTCGGCGCTGCCCGCGGGTGGACGGCGGTGAAATGTTAACCCCCGTTTTTCACCCTCAAGGCCACACAATCCTATCCCACCGCCATTGAACAATCGACTAAAAACACTGTCCATGCGGCTAGTCTTTCGAAGGGTCGGCCACCCCACGGGCTTCCACCTGCAGTGCTCCACACGGCATTAAACTTGCGCAATTCATACAACTTTTTCTCCGGGCAGCTCATTTTAGCCAAAAGGCCAATGGATGCCTCATCCAGATTCCCTGCCGGACGATAGCCGGGGCGGCGGGTGTTAAAAAGAAATTGCCCGCCGAAGCGGGCAATCCCTCGTCAACGGCACCGGGACGTCCCGGCGGCGCTTGGCCACCGGCGCCGGGCCGGGCACCGGGAAATTCTAGTTGAGCAGTGCGTCCACGAAGCTTTCAGCCTCGAACGGCGCCAGGTCGTCGGCGCCTTCACCCAGGCCCACCAGTTTCACCGGCACGCCCAGAGTCTTTTGGATGGCCACGACAATGCCACCCTTGGCCGTTCCGTCGAGCTTGGTCAGCACAATCCCGGTGATGTTCACAACGTCGGCGAACACCTTTGCCTGGGTGAGCCCGTTCTGGCCGGTCGTGGCATCCAGGACCAGCAGCACCTCATCAACGGTTGCCTGCTTTTCAATGACACGCTTGACCTTGCCAAGCTCGTCCATCAGCCCCACCTTGTTCTGCAGGCGGCCGGCGGTGTCGATCATGACCACATCAACCTCCTGGTCAATGCCTGCCTTCACCGCCTCAAAGGCGACGGACGCAGGGTCCGCACCATCGACGTCGGACTTCACGGTGGGAACACCCACGCGCGCACCCCAGGTGGCCAGTTGCTCGGCGGCGGCCGCGCGGAAGGTGTCGGCGGCACCGAGCAGCACGTCCTTGTCCTCGGCCACCAGGACGCGCGCCAGCTTGCCCACGGTGGTGGTCTTGCCGACGCCGTTGACGCCGACCACCATGAGCACGGCGGGGCGGTCGTCGTGGCGGGTGATGTTCAGGCTGCGGTCCATGCCGGGGTCGACCAGGGCAATGAGCTCCTCGCGCAGCATGGCCTGGACGTGCTCGGGGCTGCGGACGCCCAGCACTTTCACGCGCTCGCGCAGCTTGTCCACGAGGTCCATGGTGGAGTCGGTGCCGATGTCCGCCAGCAGCAGCGTCTCCTCGACCTCTTCCCAGACATCCTCGTCGATCGTGTCGCGGGACAGCAGCGCCAGCAGGCCCTTGCCCAGCGCGTTGTTCGACTTGGACAGCCGCGCGCGCAGGCGCACCAGGCGGCCCTCGACGGGCAGCGGGGTCTCCAGGGCGGGTGCCGCCGGCGCTTCGGGTTCCACGGTTTCAAGTTCCGACGCCGGAACCTGGCTTTCGGGGCGCTCCTCCACCAGGGTGCCGCCGCCCCGGGCATCGGTGGCATCCAGCGGGGCCGGATCGTTGGCATCGCGGGGGCCGGTGTAGTTCTGGCTGTTGCGCCGGGCCTTGATGAAGACGGGGATGAGACCGCCAATGACGGCGAGCCCAACCACGATGGACAGGATGATGGGGAGAAGTTCATTCACTCCCCCAGTCTCTCATGCAGGCGCAGCGGAGCCGGAGGCAGGTCACCCCGATTGAGACATCAGACCTATTGACGAATGTGTGATGGATAACAAATAATAATCAAATCTGCACTTTCTTGATTCTTCCGCATTTTTCTCAATCATGAACTCTCAGGATTTTGACCCGGTCAGCGAAATCATCGGACCTGTGCACGGCTCCGGCCGCTGCAGGGCCGTCGCGGCCGGCGGGCAGCCCACCAGCAGCCCGGACATGTTCTCCCACACAGGAAGAGATACAAATGACACTCAAAAGACGGACCGCCACCGCCTTGGGCGCAGCGTTGAGCCTGGCACTCGGCTCTGCACTGCTGCCCATGTCCGGCGCCACGGCTGCCCCGGAGGGGGTGCTCCCGCCGCCCTCATTCAGCGTCCCGGACACCCGCCCGGCCTGGCAGAACCTGGCACTTACCCCTCCCATGGGCTACAACAACTGGGCCTACTTCACCTACAACTTCGATGAGGCAAGCCTTCTGGCACAGGCCCAGAAGATGAAGGACTCGGGCCTGATCGCCGCCGGCTACGACACCCTCACCATCGACGATGCCTGGATGACCAAGGACCGCGGCCCCGACGGCAGGCTCGTGGTGGACACCGCCAAATTCCCCGACGGCATGAAGGCCTTCGGCGACAAGCTGCACGCCCTGGGCATCAAATTCGGCATCTACGCCGACGCCGGGACCCGCACCTGCGGCAACTATGCAGGCTCCTTCGGCTACGAGGACGTGGACGCAAAGCAGTTCGCGGAATTCGGCGTCGACTTCGTCAAGGTGGACGGCTGCAACATGCCCGGCGGTGGGCCCGACGCCTACAAGGCCGCCTACCAGGCCTGGTCTGACGCGCTCGCCAACGCGGGACGCCCCATGGTCTTCTCCGTCTCCGCACCCGCCTACTTCCAGCACGGCGACCAAGCCACCTGGCACGACATGATCAAATTCTCCGGCGACATCGGCAACCTGTGGCGCGAGGGCGACGACATCGCCTACGCCAGCTACGGCCACGACCGCGTGTGGAACTCCATCATGAACAACTACAACTACAACGTGAAGCTGCCCCAGTTCGCCGGCCCCGGCCACTGGAACGACCCCGACTTCGTCATGGTGGGCACCAATGGCCTGACCCGCGACGAGGAGCAGGCGCAGTTCTCCCTCTACGCCCAGATGGCGGCCCCGCTGTTCCTCTCCACCGACCTGACCGCCCTGTCCCCGGACCAGCTGGCCACGATCAGCAACCCCGAGGTCATCGCCATCAACCAGGACACGCTCGGCGCGCAGGGCTACATCGTCCAGCAGACCAACGACTACGAGGTGCTGGCCAAGCCCCTCGCCAACGGCGACACCAGCGTTGTCCTCTTCAACAAGTCCAACAGCACGCGCACCATCACCACCGACCTGAAGACTGTCAACGCGAGCGGCACGGTGGAGCTGCGCGACCTCTGGAAGAAGCAGTCCGCCGGCACCACCGACTCGGCGATCAGCGCCGTCGTCCCCTCGCACGGCGTGGCAATGTACCGCCTCTCCCCCGCAGCCGCCCCCGAGCACCAGGCCCGCCTGGGCGGTTCGGGCACCGGCACGGTGTCATCCGGCGGCGCCGGCACGGCGCTTGTGACCGTCACCAACACGGGAACCGCCGCGGCCCGCAACGTCCGCGTCAGCCTGGGCTCCGCAGCCGGTGTCACCGCTTCCGGTGACGGCGTGGTTGTCCCCGCGCTCGACGCCGGTGCTTCCGCCACCATTCCCGTCCCCGTCGCCTCCGCCTCGGGCACAGCCGCCGGCGCGGTGACGCTGCCTGCGAGCGCCGTTGCGGCCGACGGCACGGCCACCGCACTTCCAGTCTCCGTGACGGTCACTGCCTCGGCCATTGCCGGGGACAGCTACCTCAGCGACCTGCAGCCCTCGGCGTGGAAGCTGTTCGACAACTCCAAGTTCGGCATGGACACTCAGTTTGACCCCAGCCGCACGATCACCCTGGCCGGCAAGAGCTACGAGAAGGGTCTCGGCGGACAGGCCGGCGGCAGCGTCACCTTTGACCTGAACGGGCAGTGCACGGCTTTCTCGGCAACGATCGGCATTGACGACTACAACCTGGACTACGCGGTCACGCACGGCCAGCCCAAGGTGTGGTCCACGTTCACGCTGACCGACCAGGCCGGCACCGTCATCAAGAACGTCAACTTCACGGCACCCACCGACGCCGTCCAGCCCTTCACAGCCGACGTCACCGGCGTGCAGCGCCTGACCATCGCCAACAACAACTTTGGCGACAACGGCTACTACGCCCACGCCGACTGGGCGGATGCCAAGGTCAGCTGCCAGGGTGCAGAAACCGTGGCGGCCCCGACCGTCACCACCCAGCCTGCCGACCAGGAAGCGGCCGACGGCGCCGAGGCCACCCTGGGTGCCTCCGCCAACGGCAAGGCCGCCTCCTACGTTTGGCAGGCATCGCGTGACGGCGGCACCACCTGGCAGGCCGTCACGGCTGCCCCGGTTGCCCCGGCCGACGGCGCCACCACGGCGGCCGCCACGCTAAAGGTCCCCGCAACCCTGGCTGCCTCCGGCGTGAAATACCGCGCCGTGTTCAGCAACCGGGGCGGCACCACGGCCTCCAACCCGGCCACCGTCACGGTGACCGGATCCGCAGCAGCCCCTGTGGCGACCACGCTCACCGCAGCGCTCAACGACGGGCTGGCCAAGGCCCGCCCCGGCCAGCTGCTGCCCTACTCGGGCACCGTCACCGTGGGCGACCAGCCGGCCAGCGGCCTGACCCTGGTGTTCACCGCGTCCGAGAAGGCAGCGCTGCGCGGCGCCCCCGTGGCCACCGCGGCTGCCGCCGACGGCACCGCCATTCCCGTCACCACGTCCCTGGCTGTTGCCGGCAGCGCCTACACCATGAAGGTCAACGGCGTCCTGCCCGCAGGCGCCGTTGTCACCGTCAACGCACTGGGCACCGTCGCCGACGGGCTGCCGGACGGCTCCGGCAACGCCACGGCAACGATGTCGGCCTCGGCCCAACTTTCCGGCACCGCCGTGTCGGCAACTGACAACACCGCCGTGTCTTACAAGGCGACACTGGACAGCCTGTTCACGGACACCACGCGGTCGCCGCTGCCGGGAACCGCACTGACGTACACGTCCACCACCATGGTGGGACGCAGCGGATTCCTCAATGCCGACGCCAACTACGGCCCGGCCGAAGGCGTGGTCCTGAAGCTCACCCCGGACGCGGCCCTGCCGTTCACGGCCAAGCCCGCCGTGTCCGTGGTTGATGCCGATGGCCGCGCCATTGCGGTGCCGAACACCGTCACGGGCACCGGCACCCAGGCCGCCCCCTACGTTGTCACCTTCAACGCCCCGGTCCCCCAGGGCACCATCACCACCAAGACCCCGGCAGCCGTGCCTGCCGGTGCCGCCTACGGCACCGCCTACACGGCCACGTTCACCAGCAACCTGGCGAACAACGGGCGCGCCGCGGCACCTGCCACCGTGTCCGACGTCGACGTTGTGGACAACGCACCCACCGTGGCCAACACCCTGACGGTGGACAAGACCACCGTCAAACCGGGTGAAAGCTACAACTTCACGGCCCAGACGAAGGTAGTCAATGGTGCCGCAAACAAGCTGCTGGTCAACCTCTACGGCACGCCGGCAGCACCGCTGAATGACAACCCGGAGATCACGGCGACCCTGCCCAACGGGGACAACTTCCCCATCACGGCAACGGTCTCCCGTTCCATCACGGCGTACACGGTCACGGTCCATGAGGTGGTTCCGGCCAACAGCACGGTCACGGTCAAGGGCAGCGGCACCGTTGTGGCTGATCCGGCCAGCGGCGCCGCGGTCAGCGTCCGCCAGACGGCGCATGCCGTAAACCTGGGCGGGGACCCCACCCATATTGGCGGCCGCGACGTGCAGATTGCACTGGACGTGCCCACCAAGCCGTCGGAGCCGCTGCCGTCAGGCTGCACCTTCGATGCCATCCGCCCGGCAGGCGCCACGGCCAGCTCCGAGGAGACAGCTGCCGAGAACACCCCTGCAGCCAACGCCATCGACGGCTCCAAGGGAACATTCTGGGGCAGCCGCTGGTCCAGCAACGGGGCAGCCTACCCGCACCAGCTCACGCTGGACCTGGGCAAGGAGTCCTCCCTGTGCGGCATCAACTACGTTGCACGCCAGAACAACTCCAACGGCCGCGTCGGCACGTACAACGTCTACGTGACGAATGATCCTGCGGTTCCGGGAACGCCCGTCGCCAACGGAACCCTGGCAAGCATCAACGAGCTGCAGACCATCCTGTTCACCGGCGCAACCCAGGCCTCACCGGCCAAGGGCCGCTACGTGGTCTTCGAGGGCCTCTCTGAGGTTCCCTCCGTGGACACCGGCACCATGACGGTGGCCGAGCTGACGGTCAACGCGTTCGGCGACACACCCGTGGAACCTGCGGACACCAAGGCCACGCTGGGCAACAAGCTGGATGCCCCGGCCACGGCCGACGCCGGATCAACCATTGCGTACGAGGGCACGGTCACGGTGGGCGCAACCGGCTTCGCCAACCCCGACGCCGTTGCAGGAGCTGCGGAGGATATGACGCTGACGCTGACCCCCGCTGCTGGCGCACCGTTCAGCGGCGCACCCGTTGTGGTGGTCCGTGACGCCGCCGGCGCAACCGTGGAGCTCGCCTCCACGCTGACCGGCTCGGGCACGTCCGCCAGCCCGTACGTCATCGCCTTCGGCGCACCGGTCCCCCAGGGCACCGTGACCGTCACGGCGGAGGCAGCCATTGCGGCGGACGCAACGGGTGAATTGACGGCAACGCTCGGCTCGCAGCTGCTCAACAACGGCTCCGCAGCCTCACCTGCCGACGCCACGGCCGTCACCACGGTCACCGCCGGCGAGCCGGGCGACGCCACCTGCCAGGGCAACGGCCAGAACAAGGACAAGTCCAACAACGGCAACGCCAACGGCGCCACCAAGGGCAATGCCAACAACAACGGCAAGCAGCCCGTCGAGTGCCGTGGAAACGGCAACAAAACGGGCGTCACGCCCTAGCACCACCAGCGGGCACCGCCCGCAGAGTTTCACCCCCGGGCCGGTCCCCCTGCCCGCGGCGTGAGACAGCAATAACAAGGAGGGAGGTTGCCGCCATCGCGACAACCTCCCCCTTCATGTGGCAAACTCGGTGCCGATGCCAAAGACCAGCCCCTCCCCCAAGAACACCGTTGACCCGGCGCCCGTGAAGCTGCCGCGCGAGATCAAGGTGCTCATTGCCGCAGCGTTCCTGATCGCGATCGGCTTCGGCATCGTGGCGCCCGTGCTGCCGCAATTCGCCCAAAGCTTCGACGTCAGCGTCACCGCCGCGGCCGTGGTGGTCAGCGCCTTCGCGTTCACCCGGCTGATGTTTGCCCCGCTGAGCGGCGTGCTCGTGGAGCGCCTGGGTGAGCGCCGCACCTACATCCTCGGCATCTTGATCGTCGCCGCGTCGTCGGCCGCCTGCGCCTTCGCCCAGGACTACTGGCAGCTGCTGATTTTCCGCGGCCTGGGCGGCATCGGCTCCACCATGTTCACCGTCGCCGCGATGGGCCTGCTCATCCGGCTGGCCCCGCCCGAGGCCCGCGGCCGCGTTTCAAGCCTCTATGCCGGATCGTTCCTGTTGGGCAACATTGCCGGCCCCGCCGTGGGCGGCCTGCTCGCCGGCTTCGGCATGCAGCTGCCGTTCCTCGTCTATGCCGGCGCGCTGGTGCTGGTCGCCCTGCTCGTTGCCACCCAGCTTCCCGCCGTCAGGCCCCGCACCGGATCCCGGGCGGCCTCCGGCGGTCCAGCGGCCGCGACCGCCGGCGCATCCGCCCCAAAGCAGGAGGTCCTGCCGCTGCGCGAGGCACTGGGCATCCCCGCCTACCGGGCGGTGCTGACTTCCGGGTTTGCCAATGGGTGGTCGGCGTTTGGCATCCGCATGGCCCTCGTCCCGCTCTTCGCCACTGCCGCCCTCGGCGCGGGGCCCCAGGTGGCGGGGATTTCGCTCGCCGTGTTCGCCGTTGGAACGGGCCTTGCCCTGACTTTCTCCGGCAAGCTGGCCGACACCTGGGGGCGCAAGCCCATGATCCTCTCCGGCCTGGCCGTCAACGGCATCGCCATGGGGGTGCTGGGCTTCACCGGCAACGAATTCTGGTTCTTCCTGGTCTCGGCCATTGCCGGATTTGGCAGCGGCCTCATGGGCCCGGGCCAGCAGGCCGCCGTGGCCGACGTCATCGGCAACAACCGCTCCGGCGGCAAGGTCCTGGCCACGTTCCAGATGTCCTCCGACTTTGGCGCCATCATCGGCCCGATCGCCGCGGGGTTCCTGGTGGATGCCTTCTCCTACGGGCCCGCGTTCCTGATGGCCACGGCCGTGGCCGCACTCAGCTTCCTGTTCTGGCTGCCGGCCCGGGACACCCGGCACCGCCTGCCTTGACCGCCCCCGGGTCCTGCACGGCGGCGCCTTCCGCGGCCGGCCGGTTCAGACGACGGGCCTGAGCCTGCCCAGGGCGGCCGATCCCTGCACGGCGGCGGCCAGCTCAACCAGGGCCTGGCCGTGCAACGCGGCGAGCTCTGCGGCCTTTCTTCCCAGCCGGCCCTGGCCCTCGAAGTCCCCGACATGAAAGTACAGGTCGGGCGAAAGGACCTGGGTGCCAAAAAAGCCGCCGAGGGTGGCCGACAGATCGCGGGTGCCCAGAAAGTGCTCCCCGGAGGCCCCCGTCATGACAACGGCAACCGGCGTCCCGGCCAGTGGTTCCGCGCCCGGCTTGCGGTCGATCCGTTCCAGCAGGGTCCGCAGTGCCGCCGTGTGGCTGGCCCGGTATGTGGGGCTGCCCAGCACGACGGCGTCCGCCGCGCCAATGCGGGCCAGGACGTCCTGGTCGTCATGGCGGACCAGGCTGGTGTCGGCCCCCTGTGAGGCCGCCCCGGCCAGGACGGCGGCCACGGCGGCAGCCGTCTTGCCCGGTCCGTGCGGGCTGCCGTCAATCCCCACGACCCTCATGCGAAGGCTCCGGCAAGCGCCGGCTGGACGCGGGCATAGGCGCCCTTGTAGAACAGCAGCGGTTCCGCCTCGGCCCGGGCGGCCAGGGCATGAACGGCCCCCACCACTATGGTGTGGTCGCCGCCGTCGTACTCTTCATGCAGCTCGCAGTCCACCCAGGCCAGGGCCTGGTCAAGCACCGGGTTCCCCAGCGGCGACGGCGAGTGGCCCACCCCGGCGAACTTGTCCGTGCCGGAGCGGGCGAACTGCGCGGACAGGTGCTGGTGCTCGGCCGGCAGGATGTTGACGGTGAACCGGCCGGCGGCGCGCAGCAGGGGCCAGGTGCTGGAGGTCCGGGCCGGGCTGAACGTCACGAGGGCGGGCTCCAGCGACAGCGAGGCGAAACTCTGGCAGGTGAATCCGATCGGGCCCTGCGGGGTCGCCGCCGTGATCACGGTCAGGCCTGTGGCGAAGTGGCCCAGGACGCTGCGGAGCTGTTGCGGGGTGACGGGTTCGGGGGTTGTCATGGTGCTTCCTTTCGTGGCTGTAGTGCCACAAAACCACCTGCCACGGCCGGCAGCAAAGGCCCCCGCAATGAGCTGCAACACGGCTCAATGTGGCTTCACATGGCGTGACGGGGCGTAACACGGCCGGCGTTTCGGGCCGGATTTCAGGCCGGCATTTTCGCCACCACGAGCTCCATGCGCAGGTTCAGGTCCAAGCGCACGTCACCCAGGTCGTCCGCCTCCACCACGGGAAGGGTGTGGGTGGCCGCCCGGTCCTCGCTCGATGCCGTTTCCGGCAGTCCCAGGTTGCCGCGCAGGGTGTCGGCTGAATACCGGGCCGGGTAGATGCCGCGCCGCTGCAGTTCCGGGACCAGGTGGTTCACGATGTCGGCCAGCTCGTCCGGAAACATCCACGGCATGAGGGTGAAGCCGTCCACGGCGCCGGTGCGGGCAAAGTCCAGCAGCCTTGCCGCCACTTTGGCAGGGGAGCCGATGAAGGCGGCGTTGTCCCAGGCGTCTTCCGGAAGCTGGGCGCGCATCGCCTCAGCCTTCTGGCGCGCCTCGACGTCGGTGGCTGCCAGGATGAATGTGGCGGACTGGAAGATTTTCACGTCGTTGGCCCCGCGGCCGACGTCGACGGACCTGGCAACGGTGCCGCGCCTGAGTGCCAGTGCGTCCTCGAGGGTGGCTGGGGCGGAGATGACCACGTCGGCGTGCCGGGCAGCGAAGTCCAGCTCACGGGGGCTGCCGCCATCGTGGAGCACCACGGGTCCGGCCCTGCGTGCAGGCCCGTCCAGCTTCCCAAGCCCCAGGCTGTACATGTGGCCGGCATGCTCAAACACCCCGAGCGTTTCCACCGGGGTGCGGCCTGTGTCCCGCGGTTCAGGCGCCTGCCAGGTGCGCCGGGCCGAATCGAGGAGTCCCCCGCGGCCGTCCGCCGAGGCAATGCCTTCCTCATCCGGGCCGCCGGCTGCCCCGGATCTGGCAACGCCTCCCGCGCCGTCGGCCAAGGTGTGCCATGCGGCCCGTCCGCCGGAAAGCCTGTCCAGCGAGGCGATGCGGTGGACCAGGTCTGCCGGGTCGTCGTAGTCGGGTGCCGCTGCCACCGCCAGGCCGATGCTGGTGGTCACGGCCGCAACGGCGGCCAGCATGGTCACGGCATCGTTGCTTCCGGCCGGGTCCACGGCGGATGCGCTTCCGGGGTCGTCCCGCAGCCAGTACCTCTCATCCAGGGCAAGGAATGAAAACAGCCCCCGCTCGGCCGTATGTGCAAGGGTCCGGAGCTCGTTGAAGTCCAGCTCCGACGGCGGACCGATGAGGCCGACGCCAAGGTGGAGCCGGCCGCTGGGGGTAAATTCCGTGGATGGCTCATGGGTGTCCGTCATGGTGTCATTTCTTCCTGGCCGGGGCGCTGCCTGCCGCGGCGGCGCGACGGCTTGTTGGATAAAGCGTTTCACAGTGGCCACGGCGCGAAGTTGCATTCCGTAACAATGCCGGCGGCACCCGCCTGCCGGACTCCGCCCCGTGGCCGCCCGGGACTCCCCAACGTGTCCCGGTGTGACGCCGGACGACGCTCCTTTACCCCTTGCAACCCCGTGTTTCCAAGGTTTTTGCGGCGGCGGGCCCGCTGCCCGACTGTGGAACCACCACAGCAAAAACCACCAGCACCCTGCAGAGGAAGCCATGAACCCCATCATCACCAGAAGCGCACTCTCCATCGCCCTCGCGGCCTCCGCCGCCCTCGGCCTGGCCGCCTGTTCCGACCCGGCTGCCAGCGCCGTTGCCGGCCCGGGCGCCAATGCCGGCGGCGGACAAGCAGCCGCCCCCAAGACGTTCAACCTCTCCCCGCAGCAGGACCGTGTTCCCGCCACGGCAGACCCCGCCGCCGGGGCCCTGGTCCCGGCCGAGGTCAGCAAGGACGGCAAGCTCACTGTGGCCGTCAGCCCCTTCGCAGCCCCGCTGGCGGTGTATGCGACGGACAATGCGACCCCCGTGGGCAATGAGGTGGACATCGCCGTGGCGCTGGCCCAAACGCTGGGCCTGGAAGCCGAGATCGTGCCCACCACGTGGGCCGACTGGCCACTGGGCGTGGCCTCCGGAAAATACGAGGCCGCCATCACGAACGTGACGGTCACCGAGGAACGCAAGCAAAAGTTCGACTTCGCCAGTTACCGGGAGGACAAGCTCGGCTTCTACGCCAAGGCGGACAGCCCGGTCGCCAAGGTGCAATCGGCACCGGATGTGGCCGGCAAGAAGGTGATTGTCGGCTCGGGCACCAACCAGGAGGCAATCCTGCTCGCCTGGGACAAGGAAAACGTGGCGAAGGGCCTGGCTCCCGTTGATTTTCAGTATTACGACGACGATTCGGCCTCCACCCTGGCGCTCCAGTCCGGCCGTGCCGACCTCACGTTCGGCCCCAACGCAACATCGGCCTACAAGGCGGCCACGGACGGCAAGACCAAGCTCGTGGGCCTGGTCGACGGCGGATGGCCCCTGAAGGCCAGCATCGCGGCAACCACCAAGAAGGGCAACGGCCTGGCCGCCGCGGCTCAAGCGGGCCTGAACCACCTGATCGACGACGGCAGCTACGCCCAGATCCTGGACAAGTGGGGGCTGGGCACCGAGGCCGTGAAGAAGTCCGAGCTGAACCCGCCGGGCCTGCCGGCGAGCTAGCCTTCCCCAAGCACGACGGCGGGAGCCCACCTTCCATGTGGAAGGTGGGCTCCCGCCGTCGTGCCGTCCCCAACCAAAACGCCCCCTCACTTCCGGGCCACTTTCCGTACGCTCGCTCGCCGGGTGGGAGAGCGTTGCGGGAATTGGCCCCAGAGGTGAGAGAGCGAAATGGGATAAAGCCCGAAAGGTGATAGAGCGATGATGGGGGCGGGTGTCAGAGCTGGAGTTGGCGCGCCGCCAGCTCGAGCCTGATGTCCGCTGCCGTGTCCGCGCCCGCTCCCGTGTCGGCGCGTGCGTCCGCGCCGCCGTCGGGCTGGGCTTGGGCGCGCCGGGGAACCGGCAGGCCAAGGTGTTCACGCAGCGTGGAGCCGGCATACTCCGTGGGGTACACACCGCGCGCCTGCAGCTCGGGAACCAGGTGGTTGACGATCTCGTCCAGGCCCGTGGGGACCAGCCAGGGCGAGATGTTGAAGCCGTCCACCGCGCCCGTGGCAGCATAACGGGCCAGCGTGTCTGCCACGTCCGAGTAGGACCCGGTGAAGGTGGCATCCACCCTGCTGGTCCGCCCGCTGACAAACTGCCGGATGGACAGTCCCTTGTCGTTGGCCTCGGCCCGCCACTGGTCCGCCAGCTGCCGGGCCTTGGCCCCGTGGAAGCCGCTCCCCCGGGTCTCGGAGGTCTCCGCAACCACGGGGTCGATCTCCGGCAGCGGCCCGTCGGGATCGTAGCCGGACAGCTCCCTGCCCCAGAACTGCTCCAGGTAGGCGATGGCCTGCTGCGGGCCGATCTGCAGGCTGCGGACCCACTCCTTCTTCTCCGCGGCTTCCCTTGCCGTGGCCCCGAGGATGAACTCGCTGGCCGGCATGATCTGCACGTCATTGGGACCGCGGCCCGCGTTGACGGTCCTGGCCACAATGTCCCGGCGGAACGCCAGCGCCGCCTCAAGTGCCGGATGGGCCGAGAAGATGATATCCGCCTGCCGGGCCGCAAAGTCACGGCCCTCCGGGGAGTCGCCGGCCTGGAACAGGATGGGCCGGTGCTGGCCGCTCGCGGGCAGCCGGGGCGCGTAGTCCACGGTGTAGTGCTGGCCGGCGTGCCGCACGCTGCGCACCGAGCCGGGCCGCAGCCAAGCCGGTGCTGTTTCGGAGCCGGCAATGGCGCCGGGATCCCAGCTGTCCCACACCAGTTTTGCCGTTTCCACGAACGCCTCGGCATGGCGGTACCGGTCTGCATGGTCAAGGTAGCCGCCACGGCGGAAGTTCTCCCCCGTCCAGGCGTTGTCCGTGGTGACGATGTTCCATGCCGCCCGCCCGCCGGAGACCAGGTCCAGGCTGGCCAGCCGGTGCGCCAGATGGGCGGGATCGTTGTAGGTGGTGTTTTGTGTGGCCACCAACCCGATCTTATTGGTCACGGCCGCAAGCGCCGCCAGCATGGTCTGGGCATCGGGACGGCCCGCCACGTCCAGCGCGTGGGGCCGGCCCAGGTGCTCCCGCAGCCGCAGCCCCTCGCCCAGGAAGAAAGCGGCAAAGATCCCGCGTTCGGCGGTCTGGGCCAGGTGGCGGAAGGACTCAAAGTCCGTTTGGGAGCCCGATTCGGCGGCCTTCCACACGGTGCCGGAGTTCACGCCCTGGAAGAAGACGCCGAACTGCAGCTGCCCGCTGGGGAGGAATCCGTTGCCAATGTCGCTGTTCTCACTCATGGGTTGCTCCTTGGTGTTCGAGGGCTGTGTTGCGGTTGGCCGGCCGGGCCAGTCCGAGCAGGTCCCGGAACGTGGCATCGACCCCCACGGGGGCCAGCACACCGAGCCGGCGCAGCTGTGGCAGCACCTGCCGGGACAGTTCGTCCAGGTCCACGTCCAGCACGGCCGGGTGCAGCCGCACGCCGTCGGCCACGGCCAGGATGTCCGCCAGCAATTGAACGAGGCCCGCAGCCCCGCCGGTGTAGCGGGCGCGGCTGCTGGTCCACGGCACGTGCGCGTCGAGTTCGGCCACGCGTTCGGCGGCGCGCTGGCCGCGGGCATCGAGCACCACGTCCAGCTCGGCTATGACGGCCACGGCACCCTGGGCCCGGGCACGGACCAGCCCAGCCTCGGCGGCCAGCCCGTCCGCGTCCGGGGCCGTAAACAGCACGGCGTCGATTCCGGAGTCCCGGCCTCCCGCGGCCAGGCCGCCGCCCAATAGTTCGCCGCCGAGCAGTCCGGCGGGGGCCAGCACGGGCAGCTGGCCCTGCAGCGGCCTCGGAATGATGGCCGGGCCCTTGACCGAGTAGCCCTGGCCGGGAAAGTCGGGGCCCGTTTCAAAGTCGGCGTAGTGGAGCTTGCCGACGTCCAGGTAACGGCCGGAGTCGACGTCGCGGATCACGGCCCCGTCCTCCCAGCTGTCCCAGAGCCGCCGTCCCACCTCAATGGATGCGGCGGCCTCGGCGGCCAGGGCCTCTCCCTCCACGGCGGGTCGGCCCACGGCGGCGCCTTCGGCCCCGGTGCCCCCGGCGGCCACGAGCCAGCCGGCCCGCCCGCCGGAAACGTAGTCCAGGCTGGCCAGCTGGGTGGCCACATGGAAGGGCTCCGTGTAGACGGTGTCCACCTCCGGCACCAGCACGATGCTGTGGGTCAGGGGCCCGGCGAACGCCGCCCGCTGGACGGCATCGAGCCGGCCCCCAACGCCGGCCCGGGCGTCCAGCGGCCCGTCGGAGAATGTGGCAACGTGGAATCCCGCCGATTCCGCGGCCAGCACGGTGGCCCGGATCCGGTGGCCCGTGAGCAGTTCGGCAGGTGCGTGCCGGGCGGCGCGCCAGGCAGCCGGGTGGGCGCCGTCGCCGTCGAGCTCCAGGGCAAGGAAGCCGCGTGCCTGCGCCTTGGCGGCGCTCACTTGGCGCCCCCGCGCCCCAGCGGGGTCTTCTCCCCTGCGGTAATGGCAACCGGCAGGTGGTTTTCCGACGGCGGCAGGGGGCAGGTGGCAAGGTCCGTGTAGGCGCAGGGCAGGTTTACCGCGCGGTTGAAATCAAGGGTTGCGGCACCTCCCTCCGCCGGGGACGCAAACGCCAGTGACCGGTTGGCGGCATAGGTGGTGTCCCCGGACGTTGCATCCGTGAACAGCACCTGGAACGTTCCCGGGATGGAGCCGTTGAAGGCCGTGAGCGCCAGATCCTGGCCGTCGAGGCGGAACGTGACCTGGCCCGGTGCCTGGTAGACGTGCTGGATGCCTTCGACGGCGGCACCCACGGTGGTTTCGCGGGGCTGGCGGAAGGGAACATACGTGGCTGCGAGCGCAAACCGCGGTTCCGGGGCGTAGGCGGGTGTCCCCTGGTAGTGGCGCAACAGCGGGTTGTCGGGGTCACGGGGCCGGAGGATGTATTCGCCGCCGCGCTTGGCCAGTTCCAGCACGGACCCACCGAAGCCAAGGTTGATTCCGTCACGTTCGGCAATAGGCCCGAAAACGAGCTCACCGGCGGCGTTCAGGTTCGCGGCGATGTTCAGCTCCACGCCGTCCCGGAGCAGGCTGTCCCGGGCACCCGGGGTGAGGTGGACGGCGTCGTCCTGGATGCGCCACGTCCCGGGAGCGCCGGGGAATGCCGTTGCCTCGGAAGTGAGCCAGTGCAGCCCGGTGACGGCCAGGAAGCCGTGGGGGTCGCTGCGGAGCAGCTCGTGGGCGTCGTGCCATTGCTGCCAATCGGCGTCGAACACGGAGGACCGGATTTCAGTGGATGCTTGCGTGGACATGGTTGCTCCTGTGGGTGAGGTGGTCGTGGCTGACGATTTCTGCGGCATCGTGCACCGTGGCTCCGGCGAAGGCGGGGCGTCCGGCATAGGGATCGCCGGCGCCCCACAACGTGGTGGGTGCCGCGGCCCGGACCGCGGGGATGACGTCAGTGGCGAAGCGGGCCAGCAGTTCAAGCTGCTGCTCGAACGGCAGCGTGGTGGGCAGTGAGATGGACTGCAGGTCGTGGCCGTACAGGGCGTGGTAGCCCAGAATCTTGTCGATGACCTGCTCCGGGCTGCCCACCAGCGCCGGGCCTTCGGCAATGGCGTGGTCGATGTCGCGGTAGGGGGAGTTGTTTCCCGGCACGTTGCGCCCGGCGGTCAATGCCTCGTACACGGGGCCATACTGGCGCTTGGCCTCCTGCGTGGTGTCCGCAATAAACACCCCGCCGGCCCCGCTGCCGGAGCCCAGGTACTGGTGGCGCGGGTCGTGGCCGTGCCGCTGGTACTCCTGCCGGTAGTGGTCAATGAGCACCTTGTAATTCTCCCGCGGCTGGATGGCATTGGCGGTGAACAGCGGGTCGCCCCATTCGGCGGCGAGCGCCGCGGAGGCCAGGGAGGTGGCGGAGCCGTGCCACACCCGGGGCGCCCCGGCATAGGGGCGCGGCGTGGTGGTGGTTGGCACGGTCAGCGGCTTCCGAAATTGTCCGTGCCACGTGATGCCCTCCTCCCGCCACAGCCGGTGCAGCAGTGCATACTTCTCCTCCAGCAGGTCCCACTGGTTGTCCAGGGACAGGCCGAAGAGCGGATATTGGAGCGCCTCGTTGCCCTTTCCAATCACCAGTTCCAGCCGTCCCCGGCTGAGCTGGTCAATGGTGGCGTAGTCCTCTGCCACCCGGACAGGGTCCAGCACCGAGAGCACGGTGACACCGCTTTGCAACCGGATGGTGCTGGTGGTGGCGGCGACGGCGGCCAGCACCGTGGTGGGCGAGGAGGAGATGAACTCCCCTGCGTGCCTCTCCCCCACCGAGAAACTGTCGTAGCCAAGCTCCTCGGCGAGCTGCGCGGTCTGCACCACCTGGTTGAGCCGGTCCGCCGTGGAGACAATGTCGCCGGTCACCGGATTTCTCAGGTGCGGGATGATGTCAAGGACCTGGAATTTCATTTCGTGCCCGCCTTGTAGTTGGCCGCCGTGACGGTTTCCGACGTTTCCAGGGCTTCCTCCGACAGGCCCCAGCGGGCCAGGACCTTGCCGTAACTGCCATCCTTGATGACGGCGTTCAGGGCGTCGGTGACTGCCGGGGCCAGTCCGTTGTCCTTGAGAGTGGTCGCGGCCACGAGGGTTTCATTGGGCCATCCGGCGTTGACCTTGCCCACGATCTTCAAGTCCTCGCGGGTGTTGGCCCGGTACACGGCGGACGGGTACGGGGTGATGTTCACATCGGTGCGTCCCGAACCCAGGGCCAGGATGGTGTCAGCATCGGAGGAGTAGTACTGCAACTCGGCGGGTGCCTTGCCTGCGGCCTCGAGTTCCTTGTTCCAGGCCAGCAGGATCTTCTCCTGGTTGGTGCCCGATCCCACGGAGACCTTCAGCCCGGAGATGTCATCCGCACCCTTGATGTCATGGCCGGAGGTGCTCTTGGCCTCGAAGGCCATAAACGCGGCCCGGTAGGTGGAGAAGTCAAACAGCTTGACCCTGTCCGCGTTGATCCCCACGTTGGAGAACACCACCTCCAGGTCACCGGACTGGGTCTTCAGCGGCCAGTTCTCCCAGGCCGTGACCTGCACGTCCAGCGTCAGTCCGAGCTTGTCGGCGACAAGCTGGGCCAGGTCAATCTCCGATCCGATGGGGGTGGTGTTGTCGGTGGCGTGGAAGCTGAGCGGCACGGACCCGGCCGTGGTTCCCACCGTCAGGAGGCCGTCCTTGGAGATGGCCGCCGGCACCTCCGCGGCCAAGGCGGGGTCCTTCTCGGCCCGGATGCGGTTTTGCTCCGGGGAACTGTTGTAGCTGATCCCGTTGGCGGCCGGCGTGGCCGCATCCGCGGCGGAGGCTGCGGTGCCGGGGTCAGAGCATCCCGTCAACACAACCATGCCGGCCAGGACGACGGCGGGCAGTGCAGACAGGGTGCGCAGGCGTGGGTTTTGAAGTTGCATGGCTGGGTCCTTAGATGTTGAAGGCTGGTTCGATGATTTTGGAGAGGAAGCCCCTGGTGCGCTCTTCCCGGGGGTTGGCGAAGATTTCTGCGGGGGTGCCGCTTTCCACAATCTGGCCTTGGTCCATGAAGACCACGGTGTCCGCCACGTCCCGGGCGAATCCCATCTCGTGGGTGACGATGACCAGTGTGGTGCCGGAGGTGGCCAGTTCCCGGATCACGTCCAGGACCTCGTTGACCAGTTCCGGGTCCAGGGCGCTGGTGGGCTCGTCAAACAACAGGATTTTCGGGTCCAGGGCCAGCGCACGGGCGATTGCCACGCGCTGCTGCTGGCCGCCGGAGAGCTGCCGGGGATAGGCGCCTGCCTTGTCGCCCAGGCCCACCCGCTCCAGCAGTTCCAAACCGCGACGGCGGGCCTCCGCCTTGGTTTTTCCCTGCGCCACCACCGGGGCTTCCACCACATTTTCCAGCGCCGTCAGGTGGCCGAAAAGGTTGAAGTTCTGGAACACCATCCCTATCCCGGTGCGTTGCTTGAGAATGTCCTTCTCGCGCAGTTCATGCAGGCTGTTGCCGCGCTTGCGGTACCCCACGAGGGAGCCGTCGATCGCGACGTAGCCGGCGTCAACCTTCTCCAGGTGGTTGATGGTGCGCAGCAAGGTGGACTTTCCCGAGCCCGACGGCCCCAGGATGGCCGTCACTGACCCCGGTTCCACTGTCAGCGACACCCCCCTGAGGACATGCAGGGAGCCGAAGCTTTTGTGGACAGCCGTGATCTCGACAAGGCCGCGCGTGGGGGCCACGGCTGTGGTCCGGGTTAAGACTGTGGTCTGGGAATCGGCGAGTGTCATGTCAGGTTCCTGGCGTTGGTGCGGATGGTGAAGAACTTTCGGGCCTTCTGCAACGGCGTCAGGGGCAGAGTGCGCACGGCACCCTTGGCGTAGTGCCGCTCGATGTAGTACTGGAAGACGCTCAGCACCGAGGTGATCACGATGTACCAGAGCGTTGCCACGAGCAGCAGCGGCAGGACCTGCTGGGTGCGGTTGTAGATGACCTGGACCGTGTAGAACAGCTCCGAGTAGGCCAGGACGTACACAATGGAGGTGCCCTTGACCAGCCCGATGATCTCGTTGAATGCGGTGGGCAGGATGGAGCGCATGGCCTGCGGCAAAACGATCCTGGTGGACCGCCGCCAGGCCGGGATGCCCAGGGCCGCGGCGGCCTCCAGCTGCCCCTGGTCCACGGAGAGGATGCCGCCACGGATGATCTCCGCCGAATAGGCCGCCTGGTTCAGGGTCAGGCCGAGGATGGCCGCGGCAAATTGGCTGACCAGCGTGGTGGTCTGGACCTCAAAGAAGGTCACGCTGGTGAAGGGGATGCCCAGGCTGATTTTTTCGTAGAGGTAGCCCAGGTTGTACCAGAGCAGCATCTGCACGAGCAGGGGCGTGGAGCGGAAAATCCAGGAGAACGTCCAGGACACGGACACCAGCAGGGGCGAGGCCGAGAGCCGCATGAGCGCCAGGATGAAGCCGAGCACAAATCCCAGGGCGCCGGCGATGACCGTCAGCTTCAACGTTTCGCCCAGGCCGCGGATGACGGATTCAGCAGTGAACCACTGCGCCACCACATCCCATTCCCAGCGAGGGTTGGTGGCAAGCGACCACAGGACAGCTGCCAGCCCGAGTGCCACCACGGCTGTGCCGGCCCAGCGCCATGGGTGCCTGGCCGCCACGATCCGGTAGCCCGAATAGTCGGCCGCGGCGCGTCCAGGTGCCGGGGGCAGCGCCGGGGGCACCGCGTTGTTGGTTTGTGCCCCCTCACCGGGGCTTGCAGTGCCGGCCGCCTGCGGTGCTGTCCGGGTGGCTGCCTGCTCCACGTCTGTTGGTGCGATAGTCACGCGCCACCTCGATTCTGTCCGTTGGATGGTTGCCGTTGTGCGGCTTCGATGGCTGCAAATCTAGGCGTCGTTGGGGCCTGGTCAAAGGCGGACGTTGCACAGGTTCATGTTCGGACGCGGGGCGTCACATGTCCGTTCGTGAAGCGGCGCGACGCTGCATTACTCGGCATGAACGGGCGTGACAAAGGCACTTCTTGAGGCGGCTGCCGCGGCCATAGCATGGGCTTCCACCGCACCCGCCGCCCCGTCCCCGGGGCCCGGCAGAACCAGGAGCACCATGACAAGCCACCTTCCGCGCCTCGTCCTTGTCGGCGGCGGCCCCCGCACGGCAGGCCTGCTGGAGCGGCTCGCCGCCAACTGGCCGGAGCTGGCGTCCGGTCCCCTTGACATTCATGTCGTGGAACCGTTCAATCCCGGTTCGGGCCGGATCTGGAGGTTTGGCCAGGACCCCGGGTTGATGCTCAACTCCATGGCCGGGGACGTGACGATGTTCACCGACAGTTCGGTGGCCTGCGACGGCCCCGCAGCCGACGGGCCAGGGCTGCTGCCGTGGGCTGGCGCGGTTGCCGCGGGGACACTCCCGGACGCCCCCGTCCTGCCGGCACACCTGCTGGCCGAGGCGGCAGGCCTGGAGCACGCCTCGTTCCCCACGCGCCAACTCAACAGCGCCTACCTGGAGTGGTTCTTCCGGCACGCGGCATCGTCCTTGGGGAAGCACTCCCGCATTACCGTCCACAGGGACACTGCCACTGAACTGGCACCAGCGCCCGGGGGCGGCTGGCAGCTGCGGCTTTCCGGAGGTACGGCCCTGGCCGCCGACGCCGTGGTCCTGGCGCTGGGGCACACCGACGCCACGGTGCACGGGGACGCAGCCGCGTTTTCCGGCTTCGCGGCCCGCCATGGCGCCTTCCATGCCGCCCCCGCCTACACAACCGACACCGACTACTCGTCCCTCGCCGCCGGCCAGAACGTCATTGTCTCCGGCATGGGCCTGGCCTTCATTGACCTGCTGGTGCTTTTGATGGAAGGCAGGGGCGGCCGGTTCGTGGAGAACCACCAGGGCGGGCTCGACTACGTCCCCTCGGGTCGGGAGCCCAGGCTGTGGGCCGGCTCGCGCCGGGGCGTCCCGTACCACTCAAAGATCACCGCGGCACTTCGTGGCGACGCCCCCGGACCCGCACAGTTCTTCACCCGCGAGGCGGTGTCGGCGCTGCTGGCCGGACACGGCGAGCTGGACTTCCGCACCCACATCTGGCCGCTCATGGCCAAGGAAGCCGCCCATGCGTACTACCTTGAGTTGTTGACCGGCAGCCCGGACCGGGCCGCACTGGACTGGGCCGCCTTTTCCCGCGCCTTCGCCCGGCTGGACTGGGGCAGCCCGGACCTGGCGGCGCTCGTGGCCGCGGCCGCCGGACCCGGCACTGCGCCTGGACTTCGACACCTTGGACCACCCGCTGTCCGCGGCCCGGCTGGACACCCCGGACTTGATCGGGGCCGCCGTGGCCGGCCACATCGAGCTGGACCTGAAGCTGCGGGACGGCGGCGGGCATCCCGAAACTCTGGCGTTGTTCCTGGGCCTGTTGCGCGTGTACATGGACCTCGGCTCCCTGGTTCCCGCCGACAGGTTGACGGCGGCCTCGCACGCCGCCATCCACGGCTGGTGGCACGGCTTCTTCAGCTTCATGGACTCCGGCCCGCCGCCCCACCGGCTTCGCCAGCTGCTGGCCATCCACCGGGCGGGGCTGTTGGAGTTCCTGGGCCCGGGACTCACCGTGGAATCCCGGGAATCCACCGGCACCTTCGTTGCACGCTACGGCCACGGCACCCGTGAGCTGCACGCCACTGCCTTTGTTGAGGCCAGGCTCCCCGCCCCCAGCGTCGCACACTCGGCCAATCCCCTGCTCCGCCACCTCCACGCCACGGGCACAGGTTCCGAACAACTGCTGCTTGGCTCGGACGGCGCCATCTCCACGGGCCGCCTGCTCGTGACGGCCGCCCACGAGGTGGTTGGCCCGCTCGGGAAACCGGCCGGGAACCTGTTCGCCGTGGGCCCGGCGACGTCGGCCTGGGATGCCGGCGCCTTTGCCAGGCCCCGCAGCAACGCCGCACCGTTCCGCGAAAATGATGCCCTTGCCCGCACCCTGCTGGCCTCGCTGGCCAACGCCCCGGCCGCCCCGTCCCCGGCCACCAATTCCGTCCCCGAAAGGACCCCGTCATGATCGCCGGAACCATCTCAGTGCTATCGCTGCCCCTCGACGACCCGCGGGTGCGGCCGCTGCTGGACGAGCTGGCAACAGAATATGAAAGCCGCTATGCCGACCTCTTCGGCGCCGGCAATGCGGCCAGGGAACTGGCGAAGCACCCTCCCGGGGAGTTTGCCGCACCCGGCGGGGCCCTGCTGATCCTGCAGGAGGACGGGGAATCGGTGGCCGGCGGCGCATTCCGCCGGCACGGTCCGCACACCGCCGAGTTCAAGCGCATATGGACGCATTCAAACCACAGGAGGCGGGGCCTGGCCCGCCGGGTGTTGCAGGAGCTGGAGACCCGGGCGGCCAACATGGGCTACACACGCGTCTACCTGACAACCGGGCCACGCCAGCCGGAGGCCAGGGCCCTCTACCTCGCAACAGGCTACGAGGCCCTGTTCGACGTCGATGCCCCACCGGGGACGCTGCCCTTCCTCGCGTTCGCCAAGGAACTGCAGCCCCTTCCATAGGGCTGTGGCGCACGGGCGGACCCGGCTGCACGACGGCGCGTCCCGTCGTCCGCCGCCCGCCCAGGTGCCGGTCAAGGCGAAGGAGGGCCCGCCGTCGTACGTCAGGAAGTGCGGCGCAATCTCCCTGTGAGAGAGCTAACATCAGATGTTTGCGTGCCGTCAACTCAGCAGTGACCCCTAAATGTGTCGTTTGGCACTTAAGGCATCCGATGTCTAGACTGAAGCAACCAACATCCAGCTGCCAGGGCCGGAATCGCCAGGTGACCGAGCGTCGGCCCTGTTCCGCACGTCCTGGACACGAATGGCGCCGCTCCGCAGAGGAGGCCGGCACGCCGTCGGCCGCGGACACCGCGCACCAGCCATGGATCAAGGCACCTCCGCCTGCGCAGTCACGCACCGCGCACCGACCCGGAACCGGAGTGCCGCCCGGGCACCGTAGCCCCAGCCAGCCGCACCACGCCGTGCTGCCCGCTGACCAAGAACTGCCACAGAAATTGGAAGCAATGACGCAAAGCACCACCAACGGGGTCACAAAGCCGCGTGACCACAGCACCGAAGCCATCCCACGGGTGGTCATCCTGATCGCCATCCTGGCAGGCTTCTCGGGCCTCCTGTACGGCTACGATTCCGGGGCCATCTCGGGAGCGCTGCCGCTGCTGATCAACGACTTCGGCATCGATGCCGGGGCCCAGGGCCTGATCACCTCGCTCCTGCTGTGGGGCGCCCTGCCGGCAATCATCGGCTCCACCCTGGCCGCGAAGCGCTACGACCGCCGGCACCTGCTGCTGGTCGCGGCCGTCATCTTCGTTCTCGGATCGCTTGTCTGCCTCTTCGCCACCGGCATCCCGATGCTGATGTTTGCCCGCTTCTTCCTGGGCCTGGCGGTGGGCATCGCCAACATGTTTGGGCTGATTTACCTCTCCGAACTGGCACCCACGCGCATCCGCGGCCTGCTGACCGCCCTGTACCAGCTCTCGGTCAACGTCGGCATCCTGTGCGCCTACATTGTGGGCGACGCCCTGCACGACGCCGGTGCCTGGAACTGGATCCTCGGCGCCGGCGTCATCCCCGCCGCCATCTTCTTCGTGGGCATGCTGCTCAGCCCGCCCAGCCCGCGCTGGCTGATCATGCGCGGGCGCCACGACGAGGCCCTGAAGGTGCTGCGCAAGCTGCGTGCCACCGATGAGATCGCCAACGCCGAGGTCCGCGACATCGAGAACAGCCTCAAGCAGCAGGAAGCGGGCATCTCGGCCCTGTTCAAGTCGGCCCGTCCCGCCATGTCGGTGCTGTTCATCCTGACCTTCTTCCAGGTCTTCACCGGCATCAACGCCGTGGTCTACTACGCACCCATCATCTTCGCCGACGTCCCCTCGCTGGGCTCCAACCCCGGCATGGTGGCCAACTACGGCGTGGGCATCGCACTGGTGGTCTCCACCGCGGCGTCACTGCCCCTGATCGACAAGCTGGGCCGCGTCAAGATGCTCGCCATCAGCATGGCCGGGCAGGCCGTGTCCATGGTGGCCCTGTGGCTGTTCCCGGAGTCCGGCTACCTGACCATCGCCGCCGTGTTCGCCTACACCTTCTCCTTCGGCTTCGGCCTGGGCCCCGTGTTCTGGCTGTACGTGCCGGAGGCGCTGCCCCTGCGCATGCGCGCCATCGGCATGGGCGTCATCACCTTCACCCAGTACCTGTTCAACGCCATCTTCGCCCAGGCCTTCCCGTCCGCCATGGAGAAGTTCGGCCCGCTGGTGTTCCTGGTGTTCGCGGTGCTCTCCGCCGCCGCGTTCTTCTACGTGATCCGCCGCGTGCCCGAGACCTCCGGAAAGTCCCTCGAGGAGATCGAGGACTACTGGCGCAGCCGTGAGGCCGCCCGGCAGAAGTAGCCGCCCGCCCTCCAACCGGCCCGCAGAGAACGGCAGATTCCACCATCATGGTGTGGTTTCACCGTTTTCTGCGGGCCTTTTTGCGCTTTTCATGGCGCACGACGGCGTGGCCCGGCTTGCGCCGTTGCGCCGGCCTGCGCTGCGGGGGTTTGGGTGGCGAGACGGGATGCGGCAGGCTTCGATGCAGCCGGACACCGCCTACACGTCCAGGGCCCGCGACATCGCGGCGACGAGCCCCGCCCGAAGCCGGTCCTCCGGCACGTCAAGTCCCGGCAGCGCCCCGAGCGACATGATTCCCCCGCCCGCAAAAACCATGGCGATGCGCCTTTCGACTGACGGGCTGGGACCCAGCAGCAGTGCATCGATGCGGGCAATCTGCTCCGCATACGCCCGGTGCGCGTCAAGCATCCGGGCCATGGTCGGATCCCTGCGGACAATGGCGGCCGTGCCGCGCTCCGACAGTGCAACGTCAACCAGCCCCTCAACCACCACCGCCCGGGCCCGGTCCTCCGGCATCGATTCGGCACGGTCCGCGATGGCTTTCAACGTGGCAATGACGGGTGCCGCCACCGCCAGAACAATCTCCTCCTTGGACGCGAATTGGTGGTAGACAGCTGCCTTGGTCACGCCCATCTTGTCGGCTATCGCCTGCAGCGAGGTGCCGCTGACACCGTGTTCGGCAAACAGCAGCGCAGCAGCCTCAGTGACTTTTGCCTTGCCCTGCCCACGCGGACTGCGGCGCCTGACGGGCAGTTCAGTTGTGTCATTCATGGTGTAGCATTCCTTAACTAGCCGAGCGACTACTTATCACCCTATCCCATGACTTGGCGCAAAGGAGCCCTTCATGTCCACGATGAAATCGGTTGTTGTGACCGGAGCAAACCAGACCGGCGTTCTGGAAATTGAGAAGCCCGCTGCTGGACCTGCCGACGTACTCGTGGCGGTCAAGGCCTGCGGCCTCTGCGGTTCCGACGCGTTCTACATCCACATTGGCGGCATTCCGCCACGGCAGGGCAACACTCCCCTGGGCCACGAGATTGCCGGCGAGGTCGTCGAACTCGGCACCGACGTCACCGGCCTGGCCATCGGGGACCATGTGGTCATCAACCCCATGGCCGCACCCACAGGCATCATCGGCAATGGTGGTTCCACCGGCGGGCTCGCAAACTTCCTGCTGATTGAAAACGCGGTGGTCGGCACGAGCCTGGCGGTCGTGCCCAAACACATTCCCTGGGAGGTGGCCGCACTCAACGAACCGATGGCGGTGGCGAGGCACGCCGTTAACCGGGCCAATCCGGCGTCGGGCGAAAAGGCCGTAGTCTTTGGCGCCGGCCCGATCGGCCTTGGCGCCGTTATTGACCTCACGCTCCGGGGCGTGGAGGTGGCCGTGGTGGATGTGCAGCCCAGGCGCCTGGAGAAGGCGCTGGCCGTGGGTGCCAGCGCGGTCATCAACTCTGCCGAGGAGGACGTGGCGGCCCGGCTGATCCAGCTCCACGGCGATGTTCCCCTGCGCCCTGGCGAATCACGCCCCGGAACCGACATCTACATCGATGCCGCAGGCGTGCCCGCCGTCATCGAGACGGTGCAGCAGATCGCCAAGCACGGGGCGCGGCTGAGCATCCCGGCCGTTCACAAAAAGCCTGTTGAGGTTGACTTCGGGGCGCTGCTTTCGACCGAACTGACCATCACCCTTTCGCGCGGCTATCCCACGGAAATCTTCGAGGTCACCAATGACATCATCGCCGCGTGGGAACGCTATGCGCTGATCGTCAGCGACACCCTGCCCTTCGACCAGGTTGAGGATGCGCTGACCCTGGCCGCGACACCGGGTGCCGCCGACAAGGTGGTCGTGATCTTCTGAGCCACCCCCATCCTGATGGGCCCGCCCAGGAATATGCGATGGCGTCGGGGAAGATCCAGCCATTGCTGCGACAGCGTCGGAGAAAAACTAGCCATTGCTGCGATAGCGATGTGAATCAGGCGGGCGCGTCAGGGGGCGTCAGGGGGCAACGGGGCGCGTCAGGCGGGGGCTGCGGCGCGGTCCAGGCGTTGGCTGATGACGGTTGAGACGCCGTCGCCCCTCATGGACACCCCGTACAGGGCGTCGGCCACCTCCATGGTGCGCTTTTGGTGCGTGATGATGATCAACTGGCTGGACTCGCGCAGTTCCTCAAAGATGGTGATGAGCCGGCCCAGGTTGGTGTCGTCCAGGGCGGCCTCGACCTCGTCCATGACGTAGAACGGCGAGGGCCGGGCCTTGAAGATTGCCACGAGCAGGGCCACGGCCGTCAGCGACCGCTCCCCGCCGGAGAGCAGCGAGAGCCGCTTGATCTTCTTGCCGGCCGGCCGGGCCTCGACTTCGATGCCCGTGGTCAGCATGTCCTCCGGGTCGGTCAGGACCAGCCGGCCCTCGCCGCCCGGGAACAGCCGGCCAAAGACGCGCTCAAACTGGGCGGCAGTGTCGGCGTAGGCGGACGTGAAGACCTCCTCCACACGCTGGTCAACCTCCTTGATGATGTCCAGCAGGTCCTTGCGGCTGGCCTTGAGGTCCTCCAGCTGGGACGCCAGGAACTGGTGCCGTTCCTCGAGCGCGGCAAACTCCTCCAGCGCCAGGGGGTTGACCTTGCCCAGTGCGGCGAGGTCGCGTTCGGCGCGCTTGAGCCGCTTTTCCTGCTCCTCGCGCACAAACGGCGTGCCCTCGCGGACCGCCTCGCCGGACTCGTCCACGGCCACGCGCAGCGCCGCCCACTTGTCCGTCACCTCGCCTGGGCCCGCCGGCACCAGCGTGTCCGGGCCGTACTCCTTAATAAGGTGGTCGACGCTGAGCCCCAGTTCCTCGATCGACTTGTTCTCCAGCGACTCGATGCGCAGCTTCTGCGCCGTGCGGGCCATCTCGTCCCGGTGCACGGAATCGGTCAGCCGCGCGAGCTCCTTCTCTGCCTCGGAACTCTCGCCCCGGACCGCCATGAGTTCCACCTCGCGCGCCGCCCGCTGTTCCTCCGCCTCGTCGCGGACATGCTCGGCCAGCTCGATCGACGCTTCAACATGGACCAAAATGTGCTCCACGGCCAGCGCCACGGCGGCCGCCTTCTTCGCCTGGAACAACCGGCGGCGGGCCCGCTGTGCCGCCTGCTCCCGCGCCAGTTTCTCCGTTGCGGCCGCCCGTTCCAGCGCCGCAGCCCGCGTCCGCGCCGTGTTCAGCGCCTCCTCGGTGCTGCGCAGCGCCAGCCGCGTCTCCATTTCCACGGCCCGCGCCGCCGCGGCCGCAGCCGCCAGTGTGTCACGCTCTTCCATGGAAGGCTCGACGTCGGACGGCGCCTCCTGGGCCTTCGCCAGCCTGCCAGCCACCTCCTCGAGCGCCGCCTGTTCGCGCTCCAGGTTGGCGGTAGCGGCCTGGACCGCCTGCGCGTGCCGCTCCGACTCCCCCGCCGCAGAGCGCAGCGTGGCACCCAGCGTGCCGAGGCGCTCCGCCACGGCCGCAAGCCGGGCGTCGGATTCGTGCAGTGCCGCGAGGGCATCCTCCTCCGCCTGCGCCAGGGGTCCGCGCCGCGCCTGCAGCCCGGCGACGGCAAAGCGCTGCTGCTCGCCGCGCGCCACGGCCTGGGCCAGCGCGGCCTCGGTCTCGTCCACGGCGGCCTGCAGTTCCAGCAGCGACGGTGCCACGGCCGATCCGCCCTGCACCCACCACTGGGTGAAGACGTCGCCGGAGACCGTGACGGCGGTCAGCTGCGCGTCCCGGGCCAGCACTTCCTGCGCGGCCCCGGCATCGGGCACCAGCACGACGCCGGCCAGGAGCGCGTCCAGTGTCTCTCCCAGCTCGTCCGGTCCTGCCACCTGAAAACGTGCGACGGCGGCACCCGCCACCGCGTGCGCCGCAGCCTCCGCGGACTGCTGCAGTGACGCCAGCCCGGCGGCGTCGCGGGGGGCGGCCACGGCGGGCCCGGCACTGCCGGACCCCACTGCCGCGCCTGCCGCAGCACCCCCGGCACCGGTGCCGGCCAGGACCAGGGTGACCCTTCCGCCGTCGTGCCCCTTAATGAGCTCCAGCGCGGCGAGGGCGGAGGGGAAGTCGGTCACGGCCACGCCCTCGGCCGCGGCGTGCAGGGCGGCGGCGATGGCGGTTTCGTGGCTGGACGCCACCTGGACGAGCTGGGACATGGAGGCCATGACGCCGTCCGGGCGGGCGTCGAGCAGGTGCGCGCCGGCATCCTTGCGGAGCAGCCCGGTGGCCAGGGCGTCGCGCCGGGCGGTCAGCGAATCACGCTCCCGCTCGGCCGCCAGCTGCGCGGCGGAGGCGGCCTCGAGCGCTGCGTCCACCTCCGCGAGGGCGGCGGCGGCCTCCTCATAGTCGGCGTCAAGGCGCTGCTCGCCGGCCTCCACGCCGGCCACTTGGGACTCAAGCGCGGCAAACTCCTCGGCGGCGGCGCTGTGGCGGTCGGCACCGGCGGCCCGGCTCTGGTGCAGGCGGCCGATCTCGGCCTCCGCAGACTCCACCCGCGACCGGGCGGAGGCGACCTTGCCCGCCAGCCGGGCCAGCCCCTCGCGGCGGTCGGCCGTGGCGCGCATCTGCTCGCGGACGCGCTGTTCCTCGCTGCGGACGGCGGCCTCGGCGTCGTCCTTGATCTCCATGGCCGTCTCGAGCCCGTACCGCTTTTCCTCCAGCGCCAGGTCGAGCTCGGCTTCCTCGGCTCGGAGCCGGGCCGCCTGTTGGGCCAGCCGGTCCGGGTCGCGGCTGGGGTCGGGCACGTCGTCGGTGCTGCCCAGGTGGCGCTGGCGTTCGGCGGCGAGCACGCCCAGGGCCTTGAACTTTTCGCGCGCGGCGTTGAGCTGGTACCAGTTGTCGCGGGCCGCGTTGAGGACGGGGGTGGCCGCGGCCGCCGCCTGCTCGAGGTCGGCCTGCCGGGTCCGTCCCGCCTGCAGCGCCGCCTCCACCTCTTCGCGCCGGCGTTTCAGGGCAAGTTCCGCCGCCTCGTCGCGTTCGACGGCGGTGGAGAGGGTCACGATCTCATCGGCCAGCAAGCGGGCGCGGGCGTCCCGGACGTCGAACTGGACGGCTTGGGCGCGGCGTGCCACGGCCGCCTGCTTGCCCAGCGGGGTCAGCTGCCGGCGGATCTCCCCGGTCAGGTCGGTGAGCCGGGCAAGGTTGGCACCCATGGCGTCGAGCTTGCGCAGCGTCTTTTCCTTGCGGCGGCGGTGCTTGAGGATGCCGGCGGCTTCCTCAATGAAGCCGCGGCGGTCCTCCGGGGTGGCGTGCAGGACCTTGTCCAGCTGGCCCTGGCCCACTATGACGTGCATTTCCCGGCCCAGGCCGGAGTCGGAGAGCAGCTCCTGGATGTCAAGGAGCCGGCAGGCGGTGCCGTTGATGGCGTATTCCGAGCCGCCCGCGCGGAACAGCGTCCGGGAGATGGTGACCTCGGAGTATTCGATCGGCAGTGCGCCGTCGGCATTGTCAATGGTCAGGGCCACATGCGCGCGGCCCAGGGCGGGGCGCCCGGCCGTGCCCGCAAAGATGACGTCCTCCATTTTGCCGCCGCGCAGCGTCTTGGCGCCCTGCTCGCCCATGACCCAGGCCAGGGCGTCCACCACGTTGGACTTGCCGGAGCCGTTGGGGCCCACCACCGCGGTGACGCCCGGCTCAAAGTCGAAGGTGGTGGCCGAGGCGAAGGACTTGAATCCTCGCACGGACAGGCTCTTTAGATGCAAACTATTTTCTTCTCCTGCGGCGGGCTGTTTCTCAAGTAGCCAATCTACCGTGAATTGCCTGCCGGCGAGCGGTGCGGATGTGGGCATATGCACTGTGGCGTATGTGCACGATCGGCGGTACAAGGTGCATAGTTAAGGGTGGGTCTTGAACCGCGGGGGACCGTTTTAGGCTGTTTCCGCGTATTTCAAGGCAGGGTTGCCGTTCTTTCGGTGCCCAATGACTTGCACAATACCTCAAGAAAAAGGCTGGAACTTGATCGGCAACGCTACGTTTCGTCACCACAACACCGCCTTGCTCGCTGTCTCAAGCGTGGAAGCTCCCGTGGTGGTCAAGTCCAGTGACTTTGATGCCCGCCTCGCCCCCAGCTTGAAACGGCTGCGCCTGTCCAAGCGCCTTCTGGAGCGCGTGGCCGGCGTGGAGGAGCGCCGCTGGTGGGCGCCGGGCACCTCCTTTGACGACGCAGCCATCGAAGCCGGCGCCAAGGCGCTGGCCGAGGCCGGGATCGAGGCCGGGCAGGTGGGCCTGCTCATCAACACCTCCGTGACGCGCCGCAACCTGGAGCCTTCCGTCGCCGTGAAGGTGCACAACGGGCTGGGCCTGCCGTCCTCCGCCATGAACTTTGACGTGGCCAACGCCTGCCTCGGATTCGTCAACGGAATGACGCTTGCCGCGAACATGATCGACTCCGGACAGATCCAGTATGCCTTGATCGTGGCCGGCGAGGACGCCCAGGCCACGCAGGAAACCACGTTCAACCGGCTCAACGCCGAGACGTCCACACGCGACGACTACCTGCGCGAGTTCGCCACCTTGACCCTGGGCTCCGGCGCCGCCGCGGCCGTCATGGGCCCGGCCGACAAGCACCCCGGCGGGCACCGCATCCTGGGCGGCGTCTCCCGCGCCGGCACACAGCACCACGAACTGTGCGTGGGAGGGCCGGACGGCATGTTCACCGACACCAAGGGCCTGCTGGACAACGGCCTGGAACTGGTCACGGACGCCTGGCATGAGGCCCACACGGATGGCTGGAACTGGCGCTCCATGGACCGCTACGTCACCCACCAGGTCTCCAATTCATACACCAACGCCATCATCAAGGCGGTCAACCTTGTCAAGGGCAAGGTGCCCATCACCTTCCCCAAGTGGGGAAATGTGGGCCCGGCGTCCCTGCCCATGACCCTGGCGCAGGAGGCCCAGACGCTCACCCCCGGCGACCGCGTGCTGTGCATGGGCGTGGGCTCCGGGCTGAACACCGCGATGATGGAAATTGCGTGGTAGCAGTGCTTTCGCAGGAAACCGCCGCGCCCTGGCCCGGTGTTGACGCCCAGTGGCGCCGCACCCTCTCCGTCCCGTCCAACGCCTCGGTAGACGCCCCCGGCACCCTCCGACAGTGGCACTACCTCGACAATGAGACGGACGTCGCCGCCACCGGCATGGAGCCCGCGGGCACCCTGCTGTGCGTGCACGGCAACCCCACCTGGTCGTACCTGTGGCGCACGCTCCTGGCTGGCGCCACCTCCCCCGGAACCCTCACGGCCGGCGGGCCCTGGCGCGTTGTCGCCGTGGACCAGCTGGACATGGGCTTCTCCGAGCGCACCGGCACCTTCCGCCGCCTCGCCGACCGCATCACCGACCTCTCCGACTTCACCGCCGAGCTGGGCCTGACGGGCCCGGTCGTCAGCGTGGGCCACGACTGGGGCGGGGCCATCTCCCTCGGCTGGGCCCTGGCGCACCCAAGCCAGCTGGCCGCCGTCGTGCTGACCAACACGGCCGTCCACCCTGCCGGCTATGCGCTCCCGCCCGCCCTGAAGCTGGCCCTGCACCCGGCCGTCCACCAATGGGGCACGACGACGACCCCCGCCTTTTTGAAGGTGACGCACGGTTTGGCGCAGCCCGCCTTGGCGGACGGCGTGGCGAAGGCGTTCATGGCGCCGTACCGCTCCGTGGCCCGGCGCGCCGGCGTTGGCAACTTTGTGGCCGACATTCCGGCGGCGCCGGGGCATCCGTCGTGGGAGGCGCTTGAGGGCGTGTCGGAGGGCATCCGCAGCCTGGACGTGCCGGCCCTGATGATGTGGGGGCCCAAGGACCCCGTGTTCTCGGACCGGTACCTCAACGATCTCATCACACGGCTGCCGCACGCCGACGTGCACCGCTTCGAGGGCGCCAGCCACCTGGTCCAGGAGGACCGTGACATTGCCGCGCCCACGTTTGCCTGGCTGGGGCGGAACGTCGCCCGCCGTGCCGACGGCCCGGATGCCGGCAGCGGGACCCCCGTGGCCCCGGACGCTGGTTCCTACGTCCCCATGCTGGCCGAGGTGGATGCCCGCCGCGGCGACACCGGCACGGCCATTGTGGACATGCTGCCGGACGGCGGCACCCGCGAGCTTTCATGGGCGCAGCTGGCCGTTGACGTGGACGACCTCGCCGCCGGCCTGGCCGACCTCGGCGTGCGCGCCGGGCACCGGGTCAGCCTCCTGGTGCCCCCGGGCATCAACCTGACCACCTTGATTTATGCCTGCCTGCGCCTGGGCGCCGTGATTGTTGTGGCCGATGCCGGCCTGGGCACCAAGGGCATGAGCCGCGCCATCAAGGGTGCCCGCCCCGACTTCCTGGTGGGGATCGAACGCGCCCTTGCCGGGGCCAGGCTGTACAACTGGCCCGGCGTGAAGATTGCCGCCGAGGACTTCACCCCGTCCACGGCGGCGGCAAGGATGTCGCTGCTGGGCTGTGCCGCCACGGTCCCCCAGCTCATCGCCAACGGGCGGGTCATGCGCCTGGCCGGCCATGGCGCACCCTTCACTGCGCCGGACGCCGACGCCGATGCCGCCGTGCTGTTCACCTCCGGGTCCACCGGCCCGGCCAAGGGCGTCGTATACACGAACCGCAAGCTGGCCGCAATGCGGGACACGCTCAAGGCCACGTACAACCTGGCCGCCGGGACCTCGCTGGTTGCGGGCTTTGCCCCGTTTGCACTGCTGGGACCCGCCCTGGGCGCCACCACCGTCACCCCGGACATGGATGTCACCGCGCCCCGCACGCTGACGGCTTCCGCGCTGGCTGCGGCCGCAGCCGCGATTGACGCCACCGTGGTGTTTGCCTCACCGGCCGCGCTCGTCAATGTTGTGGCGACCGCAGCGCAACTCACCGATGCACAGGCAAAGGCCCTGGCCGGCGTCGAACTTGTCCTCTCGGCAGGGGCTCCGCTGGGCATCCAGCTGCTGGAAAAGGTCCAGGCGTTGGCCCCGAATGCCGCCCTGCACACCCCCTACGGCATGACCGAGGCGCTGCCGGTGACGGACATCGACCTGGCGGGAATCCGGGCCGCCGGCGTTGGCAACGGCGTGTGCGTGGGTCTGGCCGTCAGCGGCGCCGCCGTGGCGATTGCGCCAGTGGCGGCCGACGGATCCGTGGCGCTGGAGCCCTCACTTGAAGCGGGCGTGACAGGCGAGGTGCTGGTGCGTGCGCCGCATGTCAAGGCCCGCTACGACCGTTTGTGGATCACCGAGCAGCACAGCATTTCCATTCCTGGCTGGCACCGCACGGGCGATGTCGGCCACCTCGATGCCGGGGGCCGGCTGTGGGTTGAGGGGCGCATGGAGCACATCCTGACCACCCCGGCCGGCGTGCGGACCCCCGTTGCCGCGGAGCAGGGCGCCGAACAGCTTCCCTCCGTGGCCCGTGCCGCCGTGGTGGGTGTCGGTCCCGCCGGGACGCAGGCCGCCGTGGCGATCGTGGAAACGGTTCCCGCCGCCAGGCGTTCCGGGCTGGCACCGTTTTGGCTGGCCGCGGAGGTGCGTGCCGCCGTCGCCGCTGCCGGCGTGGAGGTGCCGTTGTCCGCGGTGCTGGCGATTGACACCATGCCCACGGATGTGCGGCACAACTCCAAGATCGACCGGGCGGCACTCTCCCGTTGGGCGTCGCGGATGCTTGCCGGCGACAAGGCGGGCCGGCCGTGACCGAGGTTCCCTCCGGCGCCCGACCTGAGGGTTCCGGCACCGGCTCCGCGGTTCCTTCCGCCGCGAATGCAGGTGCGGCAGTCCCATCCGGCGAGCGTCGTTCCGTCCTGGTGACCGGTGCGAGCGGGATGCTGGGCCGGGCCGTGGCGCAGCTGCTGTTTGACCGCGGCTACACGGTGCGGACGCTGCAGCGCGGGGCCGTCGAGGCACCGTGGGAGTCCATCCGGGGCTCCGTGGTGGACCCCGACGTGGCCGCGCGCGCCGTGGCCGGCATGGACGCCGTCGTGCATCTTGCGGCGAAGGTGTCCTTCACCGGCGACTGGGACGACTTTGTGGCCACGAACATCGTGGGGACGCGCCAGCTGATTACGGCAGCCCAGCGAGAAGGACTGCGCGACTTCGTCTTTGTCTCCTCCCCGTCCGTTGCGCACTTCGGGGCGTCGATTGTGGGTGCACAGGCCGGCCCGGCCGATCCCGACCGGGCCCGCGGCCACTATGCCAGGTCCAAGGCTGCGGCCGAAGAGATCGCACTGGCCGAGGACTCCCCCACCTTCCGTGTCACCGCCATCCGCCCGCACATTGTGTGGGGGCCGGGCGACACCCAGCTCGTGGAACGGGTTGTGGAGCGTGCCCGTGCAGGCAGGCTTCCCCTGCTGGACGGCGGGCGCGCGCTGATCGACACGACATACGTGGACAACGCAGCAGAGGCCATTGTCCGCGGGCTCGAACGCATGGACCACGCGCACGGCCAGGCGCTGGTGGTGACCAACGGCGAACCGCGGCCCGTGGGTGAGCTGATTGCCGGCATCTGTGCGGCTGCGGGCGTTCCCGCCCCGGGCTATTCCGTGCCCGGCTGGCTGGCCCGCGGCGCCGGGTCCGTGATTGAGAAGGCATGGACGGCTGCCGGCTCGCGCGGCTGGGTGCATGACGAACCGCCCATGACCCGCTTCCTGGCCGAGCAGCTCTCCACCGCCCACTGGTTCGACCAGCGCCACACGCAGGCTGTGCTTGACTGGACGCCTTCCGTTTCCCTGGACCAGGGCCTGGACCGCCTGGCGGAGTACTACCGGAACCGCTGATCCCGCTTTCCACGGGGTGCGGCCCCCTTGGGGTTTGGGGGTGCGGGCCCTGGGCGCCGACGCGACGGGCAGAATATGCATCCACCGCAGCGCCTGAAGATGCCCGGCAAACCCCGGGAACGGCGGGCCGTTTTGAAAGCTGACTGGAGCCGCATTTGGCATGCTTGCTGCAATCCACAATGCAGTTTCAAACAGCACAGAAAGCCTGTTCATGCGGATGCAGGGCTGTGATATCCACAGATTTTACGTCGGGGCCGAATCGGCCTTGTATGGCCTTCCCTAATTTCCAAGAATCAATGTCATGAACATTGAAAGTGCACGCATGGAATTCAACAGCCGCTGGCCGGCTGGCCGATCCGTGGCCACCACCCGCCAACTTGTTGCCGCCGGCTTGAATGAGCGGTTCATTGGCAGCGCGGTCAGGGCCGGCATCCTGTACCGGCTTCGGCGTGGCGTGTACACGCCCATGAAGTCATGGGCAGGCCTCCCGCCGTGGGACCAGGACAAGCTCGTATTGTCCGGCCACATCGTGGCCACTGGCGGACAGCATGTTTACTCCCATTTCAGTGCCGCCAGGCTCCACAATCTGCACCTATGGAGCAGCTCGCGGGCCATACATGTTTTGGCAAGCTACGGAGCCTCACCGTCGCGCGGCGTGGGTGACGTGCTGGTCCACCGGGAGATCATCAAGCCGGACGCGTTGGTGCAACGCTACATTCCAGGTACCGGGCTCGCCAGGTTCACCACCATTGAATTGACTGTGCTCCAGTGCGCCTTGACGGCCACCTTCGAACAGGCGGTGGTCATCGGAGATTCCGCCTTCCACAAGGGACTCGACATGGAAGTCCTCGATGCCTTGTTGGTGAAGTTCGCGCACGTCAAGGGCATCAAACGCGCCCGGGCAGTAGTCAAGGCCCTGAACCGACTCGCAGAATCCGCCGGAGAGACCCGAACCCGGTTGATCATTGCCGAGCTTCCCATCGAGCAGCCGGAACTGCAGGTGGAATTCAATACCTACACCGGTCGATACCGCGTGGACTTTGCCTGGCGGGGCATAAAATTGATCCTCGAGTTTGACGGCAACAGCAAGTACTCGGGGTACGCCCAACCCACAGAGCAGGCGCTCATCGATGAACGGGAGCGGGAAAACGCCCTCATCGAACTCGGGTGGGGGTTCATTCGCATCAAGTGGAAGCACTTGGCCAATCCGGAATTGCTGAAGGCCCGGATCATGGATGCCTACCTGGCCGCCACACAGGCAGCCGAGCAGGCCGCCGCCTGACCCTTGTTAGGGATGCGGTAGCTGTCCACTGATCTCCAGTCCGGGGCAGCAACGCCCGGGCACAGCCACCACAATATTCCCGCGCCAACGACGTAGCCGAACCCCACGCTATTTGCGGCCTCGGGGAGGCAGCGGGTGCGCAACTACATGCGTGCGTTGCGCGGCCGGCCCTGGCAGACGGCGCAGCTGTAGGATGAGCGGTTCATGAACGTGTCCCGCCGGATCTTCGTTCCGCAGCGCGGGCACGGATCGCCCTCACGGCCGTACGCGTTCAGGGACCGGGCAAAGTAGCCCGAGGCGCCGTTGACATTGACGTACAGTGAATCGAAGCTGGTGCCACCGGCGGCCAGGGCCCGCGCCATGACGTCACGGGCGGCGTGGATGATCCGTTCGGTGTCCGGACGGCGCATGGTGTCAGTGGGCCGGGCGTAGTGCATCCTTGCCGCCCACAAGGCTTCGTCGGCATAGATGTTGCCGATGCCGGACACGAGCGACTGGTCCAGCAAGGCACGCTTCAAACCAGTTTTGCGCGACCGCAGTTTCAGGTGCAGTGCTTCAAGGTCGAAGTGGGGGTCCAGAGGGTCCCGGCCAATGTGGGCAGCCTCCTCGGGCACCAGCGCCCACGGAGTCGTCCCGAGACTGCTTCCGCCTGTGAAGGTGGAGGCAATGCCACCGCCGGGCAATCCGTCGGCGGTGGGAACAAGTGAGGTGATGAACAATCCACCGAATATGCGCTGGTCCACGAAACGCAGTTCTTCAGGGTCATCGCCCCGTGCTTCCAGCGACAGCCGCACCTTGAGATGCTTTTCGTGGGGCTGCTCAGGCGATTCCACGAGCAGCTGCCCACTCATGCCAAGGTGTGCGACAAGGGCCACCTCGGGTGAGGGCACGGTGGTGGCCGAGTCGCTCAGCGGCATCCACAGGAATTTGCCGCGGCGGACCACGGACAGGACTGTGGCGCCCTCGAGATTGCCGCGAAAGTCCTCTACGCCCAGGGCGTGGCGGCGGATGGAGCGGGGATCGGGAACCGAGACGGCCTTGATGCGCCGGCCGGCAACCCAGCGTTCCAGGCCGCGGCGCACCACCTCGACTTCGGGCAGCTCAGGCATTTAATTCGCTGGCGTAGCGCCGGAAAGGGGACCAGAAGCTGCTGGTGAGCCTGCCGCGGAGGAGGGTGCGCCGTCGTCCCCGGAAACCGAGGCCTCGGCGCCGTAGATCTTCTGCAGCTCGATCCAGCCGGCGGCTGCGGCGGCACGCTCGGCCTCCTTCTTGGAGGGTCCGGTGCCGGTGCCGTAGTGGGAGCCGCCGATGAGGAGATCCGCGGTGAAGGTGCGGGCGTGGTCGGGGCCGGAGCCGGTGATGTCGTAGATGATGGTGCCGAGGTGGCGGGCGGCGGAGATTTCCTGGATGTTGGTTTTCCAGTCGGTGCCGGCGCCGAGGACGTCCGCATCCGCAAGCAGCGGACCAACCAGGCGCATCACGAGCTGGCGTGCGGTCTCGATGCCGTGCGTGAGGTAGGTGGCGCCGATGAGCGCTTCCATGGTGTCGGCCAGGATGGAGGACTTGTTGCGGCCCTTGGTGATGCGTTCACCGTGGCCGAGGTAGATGAACTCGCCGACGCCCAGGTCACGGGCGATCGAGGCGAGGGCCCGGGTGGAGACCACGGAGGAGCGGCGCTTAGCCAGGTCCCCCTCGGGCAGCGTGGGGTTGTCACGGTAAAGCGCATCCGTGACGGAGAAGCCCAGAATGGAGTCGCCGAGGAACTCGAGGCGCTCGTTGGTGGGGATGCCGCCGTTCTCATACGCGTAGGAGCGATGTGTGAGGGCAAGACGAAGCGTCCCGGCATCAATGCTGACACCGAGACGCTTCAACAGCAGTTTGTGTCCGTCCGTGAGTTCCGGGGATGGAAGATCTGCGGACATGGACACTCCTGCTAAGTATTATTCAGAATCGATACGGACCTGGTGGCCGCACGGACGTCTTTAGACGTCGGCTACCTTGCGGCCCTTGTATTCAAGGAACAGCGCGGTGCCGGCCGAGTCGGTGACGACCTTGGCCTGGTGCGGGAGGCTGTAAACAACCTGGCCGTTTTCGATGGTCTTGACCAGAGCAGGCGCGGTGGCCTTCCACTGGGAACGGCGTGCACGCGTATTGGCACGGGACATCTTCCGCTTGGGAACAGCCACGGCAAACTCTTTTCTCTCGATAACTCACGGACTCATGTCCGAAAGTAAAACTTTTTGCTAGTTTTCTTCGCCGGCAAAGCCCTGTAGGGCAGCCCACCGAGGATCCAGGATCTCGTGGTGGTGCCCCGGCTCATCTGCAAGGCGTATTCCGCATTCGGAACACAGACCCTCACAGTCTTCCCGGCACACCGGCTGGAACGGCAGGGCGGTTACCACTGCGTCCCGCAACACCGGTTCAAGATCGATAGAATCGTGCTCGACCCAACGTTGCTCATCTTCGCCTTCTGCAAGGACATCCGCGGACGGCTCCTCGTAGAAGAAAAGTTCCTGCACATCAACTTCAAGGTCATCCTCGAAGGTTTCCAGGCACCGGGAGCATTCGCCTGTCACATCGACAAGCACATTGCCCGACACCAGAATTCCTTCATGGACGGCCTCAAAGCGGAGTTCCAGATCCAAATCGGTTCCGGGCGTCACGCTGATGAGCGGGGTGCCAAATTCCTCCGGCACAGGTACACGTTCCTGGAACTTCCACATGCTGCCCGGGCTTCGCCCAAGCTCCCTGACACCAACGGTGAGGGGCGTGCCATGGTTGGACTTGTTGCCCAACGTGGTTTCGCTAATGAGAACTCCTGTAAAAACATATGACCGACGCACCATCTTAGCCCGAAATTACGCGGGCATCAAAACGGGGCGAACCAGACCAAATTGGCCTTGTCCAGTCTACGACAGCCCTGCCCGTTGCGGCGAACCCCGGGGCGTGATGTAACTCTCAGGCCTTCGTTGGTGCGGTTTCCCCGGATTCGCGCCCTGATGGACGACGCCGGACGGCCGCGTTTTGCATGTCGCGCCGGCTTGGGTTGGCCTGCCTTTCGGACGGCGCGTGCGGCATAATCACCACATGAGGCTTCCCGTATATGTTCCGGACTGGCAAATAGGCGACAGGGACATTGAGTGGCCCGTGCTGGGCATGGCGTTTGAGCATGTGCTCCTCTTTTACACGGACGTCGGCAAACCGGGCATGTACTGCGACAACTTCGGGCAGGAAGTCACTGTGACAGGCATCGCCGAGCCACTTGCTGCTTCCGGCAGCCGTGTCGAGACTGCATTTCCCACCGCCATCCACTGTTCCGGTTTCACCCTGTACTGGGCCGCACCCCAACGGACCGAGGGGCCATTGACGCTCACGGGGGTCATCGACGCCTCGGACTACGGCACCGCACCTGAAGGATTCCCGGTGGTGTCCGGGGTGGTGGACGCCATGGAGCTCTCATCCACGAGCTACGTTAACAACGACGGCGAAGGAGTGAACTGGGAGCCTGCATCTGAGGGATATCAGACATTCCGCCCCATCAGCGTGTACCCGCCCTACATTCCCGTGGCCGCCGAGACCGGCCTGTCTCCCCACACCCAAGTCACGGGCGTGGTGCTGCATGTGGAACTTGGTTCAACCACCGCACGTGGCTGCACGGACGGGGATGGCCTGAATTCCGCACAAAGCCCTGCCGCCGACGGGTCCCCTGTCCGCATCCGCAACTTTCCCGACTATGCGAACACCGCCTCTCCCTGCCATGCCAACACCGTGTTGTGGCTCTTCGGACCGGTCTCCTACGGCGATGCTTGCCTCTCCCCCGGACTTGCCGCCGACATGGCTGCATGGGAGGAGTCCTACTGCGCATCCCTGGACGGCAACGAGTCGTGGAGGTCCGCCGCGTGCGCCGCCCAATTCACTGCCACTGGAAGGGCGCTTGCGGAGCGGCTTGCCCAGGAGCTGGGCCTGGACTTCGAAGTGGAGTTCCACTCCTATGAACCCGGATCCCGCAGGGAGATCTTCCGCGGCGGCCTGGCGGCGGGAAACCCCGCAGCGGCGGACGCGTTTCATGGCCTTGTTGTGGCCGAGGACGAGGAGCGTGCGCGGCTTGCTGCGTTGTCGAATGAGCCAGGCGTGGGCTGGTTTGCCTACGCACCACTGTCAGGGGAAGTGTTCAACCCGGGCGGCGGTCCGTTGCCCGAACCCTATGCGAATCCTGAAACCGAAAAATAGCGCGGCAACGCGGGCCTTGCCGCGCCTGGACCGGCCGTGCACGTGGACACGGCTCGGCATGTGCACAAGGCGGCACGTGCACAAAAGTGGATGAGTACAAGGTGGCATGACGACTGCAGTAGCTCCGTGGCGGCTTTGCCCTCCCGGCACCGTTCTCCCCGACCAGTTTCGCCTGGCTTTGCACACATCTGCCTGCGATCGGTCCAAGCAGCCGCAGCGCCCGTAACTTATGCGCACAACCCGTACTGGGTCCTGCGCATAAGCGTTTATGCGCGGAACCCAGCGTGAGTCCTGCGCATAAGTTCGCCAAAGTGGAATTATGCGCACAACTGGCCGTGAGTCCTGCGCATAAGGGACTATGCGCAGAACCCAGGGTGGGTCCTGCGCATCAGTTCGCGGGAGGGGCCCCGCAGCGGGGCTCCGGCGGCTACAGCCTCGGAGGAACGATTGCGACAGGCGTGGTGTCGGGGCCAACGTCACCTTGGAGGCGGCGAAGGACGGCGCGGGGAACATAGTCGGCGACGTCGCCACCGAGCGTGTGGACTTCCTTGATGAGTGTGGAGGAGAGGTGCAGGTAGCGGCTGTCGCCGGGCAGGAACACGGTTTCCACGCCGGAGAGCTGGCGGTTCATAGTGGCCATGGGGAGTTCGTAGTCGAAGTCCGAGGAGGAGCGCAGGCCCTTCACGATGGCCGACGCGCCGCGGGCATGGCAGTAGTCGGAGAGCAGCCCCTCCCCCATGGGCTCCACCACGATGCCGGACAGCGCCGAAAACGTGGTGCGGGCCATGTCCAGGCGCTCGTTGAGGGTGAAGCGGTAGTTTTTGGCGTAGTTGGTGGAGACGGCGACGATGACCTCGTCGAAAAGGGCTGATGCTCGGGCAATCACCTCAATATGGCCCTTGTGGATGGGGTCAAAGGATCCGGGGCATACGGCGCGTCGCATACCCATGAATGTACCGACTTCACAGCACCGTTGCCACCACCGGGGCCGGTTTTGGACCATGTCGCTGCGCTACCGGCCGGTAGGCGTTGGGGCGCAGGCAGCTTCGCCGGTAACGTTGCCAAGGAACCCGCACTTTCTAAGGAGCAACCATGAGCACGCCCTGGCACCGGACCGCGCAAGGCGCCAACCTGTTGGGACCCGACGGCTCCCTTGGCGTGACCATCTTCGAGGAGATCACCACCCTCGCCAACCAGCACGGCGCCATCAACCTGGGCCAGGGCTTCCCCGACGAGGACGGGCCCGCCGAGCTCAGCCGCCTCGCCAGGGAGGCCATCGCCAACGGGAACAACCAGTACGCGCCGGGCAAGGGCATCCTTGAGCTGCGCCAGGCAGTGGCCGACCACCAGCAGCGCTTCTACGGACTGGAACTGGACCCGGAGCACGAGGTCATCATCACCACCGGCGCCACCGAAGCCATCGCCGCCGCAGTCCTGGCGCTGACCGGCCCCGGCGACGAGGTCCTCACCTTCGAGCCCTTCTACGATTCCTACGGCGCAATGATCGGCCTCACCGGCGCCACGCACACCACCGCCGCACTCCTCGCCCCGGACTTCATGCCGGACCTGGCCACCCTCGAGGACAGCTTCAGCCCGCGCACCAAGATGGTCATCGTCAACAACCCGCACAACCCCACGGGCGCCATGTTCCCGGAGGCAGTGCTCGCCGAGGTGGTGCGCCTGGCCATCAAGTACGACGCCGTCATCCTCACCGATGAGGTCTACGAGCACCTCACGTTCGGTCCCCGGCACATACCCGTGGCCACGCTTCCGGGCGCCGCGGACCGCACGCTCACCATTTCCTCGGCCGGCAAGACCTTCTCCTTCACGGGCTGGAAGATCGGCTGGCTCTCCGGCCCGGCGGAGCTCGTTGCCGCCGCACGCACCGTCAAGCAGTTCCTGAGCTACTCCTCGGGCACGCCGTTCCAGAGCGCCATCGCGGCCGGGCTGCGCATGGACGACTCCTTCTTCACCGATGCCGCCGCCGTTTTGGCCCGCAAGCGGGACATCCTGGCCGAGGGGCTGCGCGCCGCGGGCATGGACGTCTACCTGCCGCAGGGCACCTACTTCATCAATGCCGACACCTCGGCCCTTGGCATCACCGACGCCACTGCACTCGCCCGCCGACTGCCCGAGCTGGTGGGCGTGGCGGCCATCCCCGTGCCCGTGTTCTGCCACCCCGACGGCGCCCGGCGCACCCGCTCGCTGCTGCGCTTCGCGTTCTGCAAGCAGGTGCCACTGCTGGAGCAGGCCGCCGAACGCCTCGCCACGCTGCAGGGCAAGCTCTGATGGCGGTGCGCAGCCGCTACCTGCGGACCAGCGGTGTCCACGCCGTGATCGAACCGGACCCGTGGCATGCGAATGCCTTTGTCCTGAGCATCGACAACGCCGAGCAGTCCCATGTGAACCTGGCCGAGCCGCAGGAGGTGTTCTATGAATACCTGCGCCGCATCGCAAACGCGATCGACCTCGTGAAGCCCGCCGGCGAGCCGATCAGGGCGCTGCACCTCGGCGCCGGGGCGCTGACCCTGGCCCGCTACATTCAGGCCACGCGGCCCGGTTCAGTCCAGCACGCCGTGGAACTGGAACGCGAACTGCTTGACTTTGTGCTGGACCAACTGCCGCTTCCCGACGGCACCGATCTGAGCACCCACGTGGGCGACGCCCGCGACGAGCTGGCGGCACTGCCCGGCGGACTCACCTTCGACGTCGTCATCCTGGACATTTTCAGCGGCCCCGACGCGCCGGCCCACCTCGCGTGCACCGACTTCTACCGCGAGGCGGCGGCCGTGCTGGCGCCGGGAGGGATCCTGGCCGTCAACGTGGGAGACGAGCCCGGATTCACCCTGGTCACGAGTCAGACCAAGGCGCTGCAGGAAGCCATGCCCCACGTGGCCGCATATGGCACAAGCATGCTTTTTAGCCGCCGCTACCCCGGAAACATCATCCTGCTCGGCACTGCCAGCCCGTTCCCCGGGGGATGGGCGGATGCACTGGTGGCGGCCGGCCCGCACCCGGCCACCGTCATGACGGGAGTGGAGCTGGACGAGCTCACGAGCTGACCGGCCACCTTCCGACGCCCTCCCACATTCCGACGCCCTCCCACCCCAGGGCAGCTTCCCGCCGACGCCCCCCACAGGTGGGCCATTGCCCCGCCGCATCAGCACGGTCCAGGCACATGCCCGCCTGATTCCGGCCCCCTCGCCGGCGTTTCCCAGGCCCGGTCAAACCATGACAGCGCCGCAATGCCCAATGTCAGGACACGGCCCAGGCACATGACATGTCCACCTCGGGGATGTCCGAACCGCCTTCAAACAGCCTGAAGCCAATGATTTGCCATCCTTCCCGTTGCAGCAGCGGTGCGTCCTTCTGCGGGAACAACGCGCCACCTCCGGGCGACGCCGCCGTCGCAACGGCCGCGGACTGTGACGGGGCGGCCCACAGGTCCGCCAGCCCCGGACCGGTGTCCGGGTAGAGGCTTCCCGGGCAAAGCCCGCCCCACGCAGTCACCGGCGCAGTCTGCACGGGCCACAATTCCCCGGCTTCCGAGTGGACAGTGATGGTGCGCGTCCTCAGTCCGGTGCCCGGATCCGAACACGGGATGTCACGGTCGAGGCCTTCAATTCTCAAATATTCGGTCACCGTCACGCCACCGCCGCCGGGCACAACAGACTCCACGAAGGTGCCGCACCGGCTGGTCTGGGCTATCGGGTATTTGACCTGGACGGCTTCAGGCCCCGAGGCCAGCCACAAGTACCACATGGCCTCGTAGCCGTTGTCCTGGGCACGGCTCAGCGAGGCGACCGCGTCCTCCCGGCCGTCCCCGTCCACATCCCCGTACGCCACATCCCCGAGTTCGTAGCGGATGGGGTAGCCGTTCGACTCCTGGGATGCGGCGCCGTCCACCAGTGTCACGGTGACCGGCAGGTCAAACCCGGAATATGAGTAGAGCCATTCCGTGTTGGCAAAATCCACGGAACGGATGTCCACCTCCCGGACTGCCGGTGGGCTGGCGGATTCGGCAGCTCCCCCGGGCCCCTCAGTGCCGGTGCCGGCACCCGTGTTCTCGCCTGTTGCTCCGCCGGCACCGGCAGGGGGCGCTCCGGCATCGGATCCAGGCGGGGCCGGCTGTTGTCCGTCGCCGCAGGCGGCCAGCCCGGACATGAGCAGGGCACTGAGGGCACAAATTGCTGGAACAATCCGTTTTCGCATGATTCAAGCCTTTGGCTCGGCGGGACCGCAGTGCATTGAACATATGCTGTGCCGCTCCCTCTGTCAACGACGGATTTGCCGCCGGCGGATGGGGCCGGCGCAGGCCCGGATCCGGGGAGCCCAGGCCCGCGGGGCAGCTCAGTCCAGCAGCGCCCGCACCTGCTCCGCCGAGAAATCCACCGGGGCATCCGCGGCGATTGACGCATAGGCGGCCTCGGCCAGCGCAACCGCCATGACGCCGTCGGCCGGGGTGACCCGGGCGGGCCCGCCGGAAGCCAGCGCCCCCGCGAATTCGGCGATTTGCAGGGTGTAGGGGCTGTCCGCTGCGGACTGCACGGGCAGGTAGTCCCCCGGCGCGTTGACGACGGCGTCCGCCTCGCCCGGGCGGGAAAACAGCAGCGTCCCGTCCGCCGACTCGATGGAAATGCTGGTGCTGAAGGGCAGGCTGTCGGGCCCCCATTCGCCGCGGAGGTGGCTGACGGCGCCGCCGGCGTGCGTGAGCGTGACGGCGGCCGTCACGGGGCGCGGCACCATGCCGTCGACGCTTGGCGGAGTCTGTACTCCGTGGACCCTGGTGACGTCGCCGGCGAGCCAGCAGGCCTGGTCGATGTCGTGGATCATCTGGTCGCGGATGATTCCGCCGCCCAGCCCCTCATTGTAGAACCAGGAGCCGTCGGCCGGACCGGCGCTGGAGCGGCTGAGCCGGAGCACGGCCGGTGCCTGCCCCGCCCCGTCCGCAAGTCCGGCCCGGGCCTTGACATAGTCGGGAAAGAAGCGCACCACGTGCGCCGGGAACAGGCGGACGCCGGCAGCCTTCGCCGCGTTGGCGATCTCCGCGGCGCGGGCGGTGTTCTCAGCCAGCGGCTTCTCGCACACCACGTCCTTGCCAGCGGCGATCGCGGCCATCGCGTACTGGTGGTGCGACGGCGTGGGCGTCAGGACGCTGACAACATCGGCCGCGGCCAGCAGCTCCGCCAGGCTGTGCGCCTCGGCGATGCCGTGCTCGGCCACAAGCCCTGCGGCGCCGGAGCGCGAGTAGACCGTCACCACCGCGCCCAGCTGCAGCCAGCCTGCAATGTGCACACTTGCAATGCCGCCCGCACCAATGAGGCCCACCCTGAGCTGCTTCACAAAACCATCTTTCGCCGTGGGAATTCGCCATCTCCACCCTACTGTGGGCCGCAGCACAAATCCGTGCACGACGGCGGCACCCACCCCTGCTTTCCGGCCCGCCGGTGCGCCGCCCTGCAGTGCGACGGCGCCTGGCCCGCCCTTGGGAGCAGGTCCGGCTGAAGGAGGCGGCGCGGCCGCGGCCCACCATCCGCCGCACGTGTTCCACGGGGCGGCAGGCAGGTGATGCCGCGGAGCCGGTCAACCACGGGTTCCCGGCCGGCCGCACCACGGCGCTGGCAGGAACACCTGAATCTGCACGACGGGCTGTGAGCGGGCAGGCCAGCCCGGCCGATGTGATGCGGCGATCGTGAAAATGGGGGATTATCTGATGCCGCGTCAGAGGAGGGAGGCGAAAGCGGCCCGGCGCTTCACGTCAGGGCCCTGCCACCGGCTCCTGCAGGAATTCCGGCAGCGCCTCAACGTAGACCGTCTGCGGCGGGTCGAGGTACATGACCAGGACCCGGGCACCCACCGGGAAGAGACTGCCGCCGTCGTAGGGGCGCGCCAGATAGGCGGCCGTCCCGCCCCGCACCTCCAGCATCACCTCGCCCAGCGTGCCCGGACCTATCGCCCCGGTGACCCGTCCGATCTTCCCGGTCAGGCTCCTGTCCGCGCCCCTATGCATGCGGCGGCTCCTGCATTGCGGCCTTCCCGGCCCCGGCAGTGCCGCCCTTCGCCTTGCCGTCCCGGAGCGCGGAAGTCAGGGACGGCAGGTAGCTGCCCACCTGGGACAGGATGCCGCCCACCATGTTGTTGATGCCCTCTCCCCCGTTGAGCACCGTCAGCTGTCCCACGTGCGCGAACGGCTCGGCCGCCGCTGCCACGATCGCCGGCATGTTCTCGGCCAGCTGCTGCGAGATGACGGCTTCCTGGTTTGTCCCGAGCGCCTCGGCGCGGGCCTTGATGCCGTCGGCTTCGGCCAGCGCCTTGGCCTTGATGGACGACGCCGCTGCCTCCCCGCGCGCCTTCGTCGCGGCCGCTTCGGCCTCGCCCGTGACGCGCGTGGCGCCTGCCATGGCTGCCGCAGCCGTCGCATTGGCCTGCGCCTCCAGCTCGGTCTTCCGGGCCCGGGCCTCGGCAGCGCTGATGTCGGCCGCCTTTTGGGCCTCCGCCTCGGTGCGTTGGGCATACGCCTTGGCATCCGCGGGCTTGCGGACGGAGGTCTGCAGCTTTTGCTCCTCCCGGTCGGCCTCCAGCTTGGCCACCTCGGTTTCCTGTACCACCACTTTCTGGCGTGCCGTGGCGTCAGCCAGCGGGCCGGCCTGGGCCGCGTTGGCCCTGGCTGTTTCAGCGTTGGCCTGGGCTGCGGACTGCTTGATGGCGGAGATGCTCTGAGCGTCGGCGATCATGGAGGCCGCCTCCGCTTCCTTTTCGGACGCCTCCCTGTTGCGGGTGGCCTCGGCGATCCTGGCCTCCATCTGGACCTGGGCGATGTGGGGCTTGGCCAGGTTTTGGATGTACCCCGTGGGGTCTTCCAGGTCCTTGATCTGCAGGGAGTCGACCACCAGGCCCAGTTTTTCCATTTCAGCGCCGCTTGCGCTGCGCACTTGGGAGGCAAGCTTGTCGCGCTCCCGGATGATTTCCTCCATGGTCATGCTGCCAATGATGGAGCGCAGGTGGCCCTCGAAGACGTTGTAGACCTGGCTCTCCATTTTGGGCTGCTGCCCCAGGAAGCGCCGGGCAGCATTGGCGATGAACGGCGTCGAATCTCCGATCTTGAAGATCACCACGCCCTGCACCACCACCTGGATGCCCTGGGAAGTGACGCAGTTGACCTGCAGCTCGGTTTCGTTCAGGGTCAGCGACAGGGCCCGCACTGTCTGCAGTCCCGGGATGACGAAAGCCCCCTTGCCGGTGACGATCTTGAAGTCCATGCCGTCCGAGGTTCCGGCGCTGCCGCGAGTGAACCCGGAAATGATCAGGGCCTCGTTTGGCTCAGCCACCTGCCACATCAATTTCACGGCCCCGCGGATCATCAGAACCACGAATGCCAGGACAACGATCAGGACAGCAAGCGGTACGTATGGGAGAAGGAATTGCATGGCCCCAGTCCTTTCAAGTGAGGAGTGGTCGCAGCGATGCATCTTCCCCATCCCGGGACGATCTCAACGGCCTGAATATTCAGTTGTGGGCCACACTGTGGCAGGAACAGCGCGGTGCAAAGTTCCTACCACCAAAATACTCGCCATTTCTTGGCATGCACCCTGCGTCTGGCGGCTTTTTGCGGCTACCTTCCTGGGTATGAATCCGTGCTGCCGCCGGGTGCAACCATTGCGCGTGATAGAGCGTCGCAGGAAAGACCCCGGACGGTGATAGAGCGTCTGAAACGGGGCGGGGTTTGGGGTCAGTTCGTGGGGTCCGTGGGGTCGGCCGGGGTTCCGGCGGGCTCGGCGAACCAGAGGCGGGTTTCGCCGTACTTCTTGTCGGCGAACAGCGCCATGCCGGCCGGCCAGGTGGGCTGGGGCGTGCGGGATGAGCGTTCCACCACCACCACGGCGAACGGGCTCAGGCGCGGTGCCAATTGTTCCAGCACCAGTGAAAGTTCGATTTCGGTCAACGGGTAGGGCGGGTCCATGAAGACAAGGTCCCATTGGTCGACACCGGCCTCGGCCACGCGCGCCAGGAACGTCTCCACACGCGAGCGCTGCACCGTGACGACCCTGGAACCGACAACCTTGTTGACGAGCTCGGCGTTGCGCTGGCACACCGCAGCGGCCTTGTCGTTGAGCTCGACCAGTTCAACTGATTTTGCCCCGCGGCTGGCACTTTCAACACCGAGGGAACCGGACCCGGCGTAGAGATCCAGGACGCGGGTGTCGGAGAGCATGTTCATGGCTTCCAGACGGGAGAACAGTGCCTCCTTGACGCGGTCAGTGGTGGGCCGCGTGCCGTCGCCGGGCACGGAAACGAGCGGGCTGCCGCCGGCGGCGCCGGCGATGATCCGGCTCATGCGAGGGTCCTTTCGGCGTGGAACCGTGCCGGCAGGGCAGGGCCGCGCCGGCTTCCGGATGCGCAGGCCGGCACGGCCGCACGAAAGGTGTTAGCCACGTTCAAGGAAGGCCTCATTCTTTTCGGTCAGGTACATCTCAATTTCAAGTTTCAATGCCGGATGCCGCTCCAGCAGTGGGTCCTCCGCCACGATCGCCGTGGCATCATCCCTCGCCCGGTCAATCAGGTCCTCGTCGCGCAGCACACTGAGCATGCGCAGGCCGCTGCTGCCGCCGGACTGCTTGGCGCCGAGGATGTCGCCTTCGCGGCGCAGCTCGAGATCCTCCCTGGCCAACACGAATCCGTCGGTGGTGGCGGCCACGGCGTCGAGCCGCTTGCGGCTGGGGTGCCCGGGTTCCAGGTTGGTGACGAGCAGGCAGGTGCCGTCGTGCCCGCCGCGCCCCACGCGCCCGCGCAGCTGGTGCAGCTGCGACATGCCAAAGCGGTCGGCGTCCATGATCACCATGAGCGTGGCGTTGTGGACGTCGACGCCCACCTCAATCACCGTGGTGGAGACCAGCACGTCGATCTCGCCCGCCGCAAACTCCGCCATGGTGCCCTGCTTCAGGGCCGAGTCCAGCCGCCCATGCAGCGGCTCAATCCGTTTGCCTTCCAGCACCGGCAGGCCGCGCAGCATTTGCACGACGTCGAGCACCCCGGCCATGGGGCGCGTGTCGCCGTCGGCGCCGGCAGGCTCTCCAAACAATGCGTCGTCGGGGCCGAACAGGGTGGATCCTTCGCCCGGGCCTCCCAGAGACGGTCCCCGCTCGAACATCTGCTCGTCGCCGTCGCCGATCTTGGGGCACACCACATACACCTGGTGTCCGCGGTCGATCTCCTCGCGGGACCTCTCCCACACCCGGTTGAACCACTGGGGGTGCTCGGCCAACGGGGCCAGGTGTGTCTTGATGGGAGCCCGGCCTGCGGGCAGCTCGGTGAGTTCGGAGACCTCAAGGTCGCCAAACACGGTCATCGCCACTGTGCGCGGGATGGGGGTGGCCGTCATGACCAGCAGGTGCGGGGGCTTGAGCGCCTTGGCGCGGAGGGCGTCGCGCTGTTCCACGCCGAAGCGGTGCTGCTCGTCCACCACAATGAGTCCGAGGTCCGCGAAGTGCACATTGTCGGACAACAGCGCATGGGTGCCGATGACGATCCCGGCCTCCCCGGATGCAGCGGCCAGCAGCGACTTCTTCCGCGCCGCCGTGGGCATGGAGCCGGTCAACAGCGTCAGCTGGGTGGCGAGAGGGCCGCCCAGCAGCCGGCCCTCGCCCAGGGGGCCGAGCAGCGCTTGGATGGAATGCAGGTGCTGGGCGGCGAGCACCTCGGTGGGCGCCAGAAACGCGGCCTGGCCCCCAGCGTCGATCACCTGAAGCATGGCGCGCAGGGCGACGACGGTCTTGCCGGACCCGACCTCCCCCTGGAGCAGCCGGTGCATGGGGTGGGCCCCGGCAACTTCGGCGGCGATGAGCCCGCCAATGTCCGCCTGGCCGGCGGTCAGCGTGTAGGGCAGCTGGGCGTCAAAGGCGTCCAGCAGCCCGCCCTGGACACTGGGCCTGCCTGTGGCATCCTGCTGCGACGCCTCGTGGCGCTTTTGGGCCAGCGAGGTTTGCAGTGCCAGGGCCTCCTGAAAGCGGAAGCGCTTGCGGGCGCGCGGCCAGGAATCCATGGTGGACGGCTGGTGGATCTCTTGGTAGGCCTCGGACAGGGGCATGAGCCGCTCCCGCCTGGCGATGGCGGCGGGAACCGGGTCCGGGATGCGGTTGAGTTCCAGCGTGGGCAGCAGCGCCTCGATGACCAGGCGCGTCTTCCAGCTGGGGAACTTTGCCGTGGCCGGGTAGACGGGGATGGGCCGCACGGCCACCAGTTCGGCCTCGTGCTCGGACAGTTCGTCGTCGGGCAGCAGCTCGTATTCGGGGTTGGTCAGCACCAGGTTCCCCTTGTAGGAGGAGACCTTCCCGGAGAACAGGGCCAGGACTCCGGGAACAAGTTCGTTCTTGGGCTTGAAGCCGTTGAAGAAGGTGACGACCATGGTGGTTCCGGAACCGGAGTTGTCGGCGATGACGACGTCGGTGATGGAGCCCTTGCGGGTCTGCATGTGGCGGAAATTCTGCGCAACCACGCGGGCCAGGATGGTGGCGTAGTCGTCAAGGTCCAGCAGGTTCAGCTGCGTCAGCTCGCCTCGGGGGATGTAGCGCCGCGGAAACTGGTGGAGCATCTGCCCCACGGTGTGGATGTCCAGGGCCTTCGCCACAGACTTTGCAGAGGGCGCCCCCACCAGCCTCGACAGTTCACGGCCCAGCTCCGAGTATGGGACGGGGCGCGGCCCGGGCGGCTGGTCGAAGGCCGGTTCAGAGGACATCGTGGAGATCTTCGGAAACCGAGGCGGTCAACGCCGAGATGCTCACATTGCTTGGATCACCCACAGCGTGAATGGCATCCAGTGCCACCGCGGCGGAGGGGACGTGGACGTGCAGGCGCCACGGGTAGGCGCCCATGGCGTCGGCTTCTTCGGTCACGGCGCTCATGATGACGGAATCGCCCAGCTCGTCCAGCTCCAGCCGGAGCCCGGCGGCGGCCAGCGGGGTCAGGGAGATGGTGCACATGACCTCAACGCCCTCCTGTTCCGGCATTTCCAGCGCAATGTTGGGGTCCTGGACCTTGTAGCCGGAGAGCCCGTCCAGCAGGTCCTCCTGCAGGAATTCGCCCACGATCACGGCGCGCAGGCAGTCAAGGATGATCAGCAGCCCAACTCCCCCGGCGTCGACAACGCCGGCCCGGGTCAGCGGGTCCAGCTGGGACTCCGTCATTTCCACGGCCGTCCGGGCAGCGCAGACGGCGCCGCTGATGGTTTCTGCGAGGGCCTGGTTGGACTCGTCCCCGTTGAGTGCGGATTCGGCGGACGTGGCACCCTTTGCCGCCGCCTCCAGCACCGACAGGATGGTGCCGGGCATGGGCTCGCTCAGGGCGCTCCACGCGCGCAGCTGCGCGCGGTGCAAGGCTGCTGCCAGCAGCGGCCCGCTCAGGCGCTGCGCCCCGAGGAGGGGCTCGGCCATGGCGGACATCGCCACGGCAATCAAGGTTCCCGAGTTGCCCCGCGCCTGCTCAATGGCCGCGCGCCCGGCGATGGCGAGGGTTGCCCCGACGTCGGCCGGCTCCGATTCGGCCACGGCCTGCGACGCCGCCCGAATGGTCAGGTACAAATTGGTTCCCGTGTCTGCATCCGCCACCGGGTAGATGTTGATGGCGTTGAGCCTGTCGCTGTGGTTCGCCAGCGTCTGCTCAGCCATGGCCAGCCAACGGCGGACTACGGGTGCAGTTGCGGTGATCTTAGACTGCAAAATGATCCCATCCCAGGGCGCCTTCAGCGGCGCCTTCAAAATTCTGTCCGTCAATGGTCACGGCCGTTTCCGGCGCGCCCATTGACACTACCGAGCCTATCCTAACGAAGCCGTCCGGGAGGCTGCGGCCTGCAGGAAATGTGGACAACAGCGAGTGGTCTTCGCCCCCTGTCAGCACCCAGTGCAGCGGATTTTTTCCAAGCACGACGGCGGTTTCCTCCAGTTTGCGTGCCTGGTCCGCCAGCACGGCGGAGTCGAGGTCCAGGCAGACCCCGCTGGCTGCGGCCAGGCGCTGGGAATCGCGCAGCAGGCCGTCTGAAATGTCCATCATGGCCGTGGCCCCGGCCTTCGCGGCCGCGGGTCCGGCGGCCAGCGGCGGGACCGGGCGGGCGAAGAGCTGCGCGGCAGCGGCCATGGCGCCGGTGTGCCCGGACGGGAGAATTGAACTCTCGTACAGCGCCCAGCCGGCCGCGGAGAATCCCATGTTGCCGCAGACGGCCACCTGGTCGCCCACCTTGGCTCCGCTGCGCAGCACGGGGTCTCGCCCGTCGAGGGAACCGGTGACGGCCACGGTGACAACAATTTCGCTCCCGCCGGAGAGGTCGCCGCCGGCAACCGAGCACTGGGGCGCCCCGAGCCCAACTATCGCGGCACTCAGGCCGTCGGCTAGCGCCTCAACCCAGCCCACCGGCGTCGTACCGGGCAGGGTGAGGCTGACAACCATGGCCGTGGCGCTGGCGCCCATGGCGTTGATGTCGCTGAGGTTTTGCGCGGCGGCCTTCCAGCCGACGTCGAATCCGGTGGAGGCGGCGCCGTTGGGCCAGACGAGGCGGAAGTCCTTGTCCTGGACCTGGGTGTCGATGGAGATGACCGTGCGGGCGTCGGGGGCGGCGATGATCGCGGCGTCGTCGCCGGGGCCGAGCAGCGTGGTGGTGCCGCTGTGGAGGCGCGGGAAGATGCGGGCCAGGAGCTCGGATTCGGAAAGTTGCGCCACGGTGAGGGTCATGTTTAAACCGTAGCCGAGGGGTGCGACATTGTGGGACTCGGCGGGATTGCCGGAGCCTGGCGGGGCCGGGTTCCGCAGTTAGCCCGTAAGTTCCGCCCAGCGGAAACGGAGCTCCCGTTGTGCACCGCGCAGGGGTGATCCGCTGAAAGGCAATCCATCCAGGAGAACCGACGATGCGGCCCGCAGGGCCAACGCGATGGCAGTAGCTGCGGTCTTTGACGGAAGCCCCAAGTATTGGGCGAAGTCGGCCCTGAGCCGGGACTTCAGGTTCTTCAGTTTGCCTGAAAGGGACAGGACCATGGTGCCGTCGCCGTAGAGCAGCGTGCAGGGCACGTCGTGGATGGTGCAACCGCCCAGATGCCGTCGCTATTGCCCAGAATGGATACGTTCTTGGCATGGAGGTCTCCGTTTCCCGTCAACCACGCATACAGGAACTGCAGGTACAGGTTCCGCTTGGCAACCATGGGCGCCTGGCACTGTGCCGCCAAGGCATCAACCAGTTCTTCTGATGTGACCGCATATTTGGCGGCGGTTGGCAACCCCAACATTTGCGCTCCGTCTTCCAGGGGCAGACGCACCCAGTCATTCCCTCGCTCCTTGACGCGGTCAAAGCGTTTGACTGGCAAGCCATCGCGTCCATTCTTGTCCTGGGCTACCTGGACTACCTGGGCCTTGGCGACAGGCAGCTTCAACTTCCGCACCCCTTCCAAGTGGACCGCTTCGTTGACCACCACGTGGGGATTCTCGGCCGGATCGAGCTTGAGCAGGTAGCGCTGGCCAGCCAGCGCCAATCGTGTCGTGAGAATCCAAGCGCTGGCTTTGTTCTGGACACCCGGCAGCCCGTGAAGGTCCACAGATTCGGCCAAAGCGGCGAAATCCAAATCTTCCGGCTTGGCGGCGTCTACCAGCGCTGCCGGCTCGGCGGGCGTTATCCCCTCGGGGACAATTTGGACGTCCCCGGGCACATCAGCCCCAACTGCCAATAGCAGCGTCAGCTCGTCGTCGTAGCTGGTTTTGGCCGCGTTCTTCAGCACAGTGAGCCGATGACCTTCTGGCTGAAGACCCGCAAAGAACGGAGGCAGTGCCCCGTTGACAGATTCCACAGCCTCGAGGCCAAGCGGCAATGTGAAAGCCACTGGCGCCCGCCCCGCCGTCGCATACTCCTCAAGATACGAAAAGCTGACGCCGCCCTGGTCCGTCCGGTCCAAGCGACCAGCCAGTTGTCCGCCCTTGTAGACGTCTGCCGAGCAGACGAGCTTCAGACGCTGCAGGTCGAGACTCACGGGGTGGCCACCAAGCGCAGGCCAGGGACGTTTGCTGCCGCCATCACCGCGCGCAGCGAGGGGTTTCCTTTGCCCGACTCGATGGCACGAATGGTCCGCTCTGAAGTTTGCGCAAGGTGGGCAAGGTCCTCCTGAGTGAGCCCTGCCATTTTCCTTGCGGCGCGGATAGTGGCTGCAATCTCTGACAAATCCTCCATGGCTCCTCCCCGGACAGCGGCAGCATACTGCCCGCTTCACAGCAAGGGAACAACCACTTGTCTGTTGCACGAACCGCGGCACCGCGCGGTTCGTGTATGGGTGATGCCGGGCGGCCGGAGTTACTTGGTCAATGTCCAGGGAAAGTGGCCGCCGGATGGCCGGGGCTAGGCCTAATGCCGTGAAGTTAAGCGGTCGGCAATGGGGTCAAGTCGATGACTTTGTCCGGTATCGAGCGCCTTGGAGCGTGTTCGGGGCATGGTGCCTGTAGGGCGGCAAGGTCGTAATCGCGGCGTCTCGTCTTAAGCTGTGAGATGCCCTTTTAACGAAGCGGAACTCCTGTTAAACATGTGAATGTTCAAGCCCACATGTTGCACAGGAGTTCCTGCATGTCATCTTCTCATTCCCTTGCCATTGACGACGAATCCGCTCCGGGGTGCGCTGTGGCTGCACCATCTGCTGCCCGGGCAGCATCCGTCTGGGCCCCGGCGCATTTGGGTGGACTGAGCGAACACCTACCCGTGGACCTGGTGGACCGGGCGTTGGATGCCACCGGGAAACGTGAAGTCCGCGTACGGATGCTGCCCTCGCGCGTGGTCGTGTATTTCGTGCTGGCGCTGGCCATGTTCCCCGAGCTGGGCTACCGCTCGGTGTTCACGAAACTGTGCCTGGGCACGGGAGCCCTGGCCAGTGTCACCGGCTCGGCATTGACCCAGGCCAGGCGCCGGATCGGAGTCCAACCCCTGCGCTGGCTCTTCGACCTGCTCCGCGGCCCGGCCCCGTGCACCACCCGCGAGGGTTCCTGGTTCCGGTCCTACCGGATCTGCGCGATCGACGGGACCATCCTCACCCTGCCGGACACCACACAGATCCAGACGAAATACGGCAAGCAGGCCGGCAACCACGGCGGCACCGGCTACCCGCAGGCCCGCATGGTCGCGCTCATCGCGTGCGGTACCCGCACCATCATCGACGCGGTCTTCGGGCCGACCAGCATCGGGGAAACAACCTACACCCCGGCCCTGCTGCCGGCCATGGCGCCGGGCATGATCATCCTGGCGGACAGGAACTTCGCCTCGGCCAAGCTGCTGCACCAGATCCGTGCCGCGGGCGCAGATTTTTTGGTGCGGGTGAAGAACGGACGGAACCTGCCAGTGCACCGGCAGCTGGCCGACCCGCGTGAGGGCACGGCCAGAGAGCTGATGGGCCTGTACCACGAGCGGTGGGAGATCGAGACGGCATTCCGGGAGATCAAGTCCACCCTCCTGCAAGGCAGGGTGCTGCGTTCACGAACCGTGCAACTGGTGGAACAGGAGATCTATGCGTTGCTGATCGTGGAGCAATTGCTGCGCACCGTGATGAGCGAGGCCACCAACACGGTCCCCGGACTCGATCCTGACCGGGCCAGCTTCACCATCGCACTGAGCACAGCCAAGGACCTGTTCATCCTCGGACCGGCAGCCAGCACCCGCCAACCGCAACACACAGGATGGCAGGCACTGGCAGGGACCATCGGCACGCACGTACTGGACAGGTTGTTGCCCAAACGCAGGATGCGTACCGGCACACGGACCGTCAAACGGGCCATTTCCAAACACCAGGCACGGGCCAGCAAGCCACATGGGCCGACCCGCAACGCCACCCTGAGCGTTGAAATCCTGAACACCGGCGCCCTATTGACACCCACAGCAAAGGCCTAACTAAACGGCATTGGGGCTAGGCCAGGGAGAGGAAGAGTTTTTCCATGTCGGCACGGTCGGCTATGGGGTCCTCGCTCTTAAGGCACTGTTCCAGCCCGGTGGCGATGATGGCAAACCCGGCGCGATCAATGGCCTTGGATGCTGCGGACAGCTGGGTGACGACCGCGCGACAGTCACTGCCTTCCTCAAGCATGCGAATCACCGCGTTAAGCTGGCCCTGGGCGCGCTTGAGCCTGTTGATTACGGGCTTCATAGTGTCCGCTTCAAGTTCCATGGTGGGTTCCTCTCGGGTGCTGGCTTTCTCCAAGTGTATACCCCTGGGGGTTTCTTTGGGTGTCGACACAGTCAATTCCACATACCCCAGGGGGTATGTGGAATACTTGAGCCCAGGGGGTGGCTACGCCCCCTTGATCACCTAAGACCGAAGGAGAACCACATGTGCCGAACGACCACGTGCCGCAAGTGCCAGAAAACCACCTGGGCCGGATGTGGCCAGCACGTCAAGCAGGTCATGGCCAACGTGCCGCGCAGTGAACGCTGCACCTGCGATCCAAATGCCCCGAAAGCGCCCAGTGGCGAAGGCGGGTTCTTCGCGCGCCTCTTTGGCCGCTAGGCCGGGCCGCTCAGTGCGTGCGGCGGTCGGCACCAGCTCAAATGGCGCCGACCGCCCTTTTGCAGGATAAACGATCCCGGGGGTCGGACAAAGGATGACTTGACGCATACCCCTAGGGGTATTATTGTTTGAAGTGGAGCTGATACCCCCAGGGGTATGCAGCGCAAGCGGACCAACAACAAGGAGAACCAATGCTTCTCGAACGCATCTATGACGAGGACCTCGCACAGGCCAGCTACCTCATTGGCTGCCAGGCCAAGGGCGAGGCCGTCGTGGTCGACGCACGCCGTGACATCCAGGTGTACCAGGATCTTGCCGCAAAAAACGGGATGAAGATTGTCGCCGTCACGGAAACCCACATCCACGCCGACTACCTTTCGGGAACCCGGGAGCTGGCCGCGGCAACCGGCGCTGAGCTTTATGTCTCGGGCGAAGGCGGCCCGGACTGGCAGTATGAGTTCGAGGCCGAACGCCTCATGGACGGTGACACCATCACGCTCGGCAACATCACCGTCAAGGCCCTGCACACCCCCGGACACACCCCCGAGCACATTTCCTTTCTGGTCACCGACGGCGCATTCAGCGACGAGCCCGGATTCCTGCTCTCGGGTGACTTCGTCTTCTCCGGCGACCTGGGCCGCCCGGACCTGCTCGACGAGGCCGCCGGCGGCGTGGACACCCGCTTCGCCGGGGCCCACGGGCTGTTCACCTCCCTGAAGGAAAAATTCCTCACCCTGCCCGACTACGTGCAGGTCTATCCGGGCCACGGCGCCGGCAGCGCCTGCGGCAAGGCCCTGGGCGCGATCCCGTCCTCCACGGTCGGGTACGAACGCAGCTTCGCCTGGTGGGGGCCGTACCTGTCGGCCAACGACGAGGCCGGTTTCGTCGAGGCGCTCCTTGACGGACAGCCCGACGCCCACGCCTACTTCGCCCGCATGAAGCGTGAGAACCGCGAGGGCCCGGCCATCCTGGGCGATCGCGCACCGCTGGCCGAGTTGGACGCCGGGGACGTTGCCGCTGCCCTGGCCGCCGACGAAATCGGTGTGGTCGACACCCGCCACCACACCCTTGTCCACGAAGGCACCGCAGCAGGGGCACTGAACATCCCCGCCGGGACTAAGGCCGCCAGCTACGGCGCCTGGGCCGTGGACCCGGAAACGGACCAGCGCCCGCTGGTGCTGCTGGCCCCGGACAGCGAGAGCGCCACCGAGATGTGGGACCACCTCATCCGTGTGGGCATAGACAAGGTCGCCGGATACATCACCTCCCTGGACGGCCTGCCGGCCTACGTCCCTCGCACGATCTCCCCGGCCGAGCTGGCAGGGTTCGATGCCACCCTTCTGCTGGATGTGCGCAACAAGACCGAGCACGCCGCCGGGCACGTGCCGGGTTCCGAACAGCTCAGCGCCGGCCGCGTGCTCTGGAACACCGAGAACCTTCCATCCGACGGAGTGATCGTGAGCTACTGCCAGTCCGGGGTGCGCAACTCCGTGGCTGCCTCCGCCCTGCGCCGGGCCGGGTTCGACATCGTCGAGGTCGAGGGCAGCTACGCCGGATGGGCCAACTGGAATCAGCTGCAGGACGCCTAGCGTTCTCCACCGCCCATCCCTCCCCCATAAATTCCACCTATTCCCGGTCCCGCATCCCCCTTTCCGGATGCGGGACCGGCCATGCACCATGCCCAACAGAAAGGGCCCACAAGCCATGAACCCCGTTCCCCAGACCACCAGCCCCGAAGAACTCAAGGACTGGATTTCCGCCGGCTCCGACGTCGTGGTGCTTGACGTGCGCTCCGCGGCTGAATTCGAATCCCTGCACATCCAGGGCTCCTACAACGTCCCCCTCCCGCTGTTGGCCGAACACACCGAGGAACTTGCTTCGAAGCTCGACACCAAGGTGGTGCTGGTCTGCCAATCCGGCGTGCGCGCCACCGAGGCCAAGACAAACCTCGCGTCGGTCGGATTCGGCAACGCCCACGTCCTAGCCGGCGGCGTCCCCGCATACAAGCAGGCCGGCGGCCGGACCGTTGAAGGTTCCAAGCGCTGGGACCTGGAACGCCAGGTGCGCATGGCCGCCGGTTCCCTGGTGATCGCCGGTCTGGCCGGGGGCAAGTTCCTCTCCCCGCAGATCCGCACCGTTGCCGGGGTCATCGGGGCGGGACTGACCTTCTCCGCGGCCACCAACACCTGCGCCATGGGCAAGGCCCTGGCCAAGATGCCGTGGAACAAGACCGGCAGCGAGCCTACCCGCGCGTCGGTCCTCGCCCAGCTTCCGCCCAAGAAGTCCTAGCACCCACCGGTTGACCCGTCACCAACCGGATTCCTCCCGGTTTCCGGGCCCGGAAGGCACCCACATACCGCTTGAACACGCCCCGAAGGAGCAGACCATGACAGAAATCACCATCACCGAACCCGAGCAGCGACGCGCCACGGACCAGCTCCTTGACGTCCGCGAAGACTTCGAAGTCACCGAGGGCATGATCCTCGGCGCCATCCACATCCCCATGGGCGAACTCAACACCCGCCTGGACGAGATCGACCGCTCCCGCCCCGTCATCGTCCTCTGCCGCAGCGGCAACCGCAGCGCCCGTGTCGCCGATGCCCTCACCGGGGCCGGATTCACCGCCGACACCATGGCCGGCGGCATGACCGCCTGGCAAGGCGCCGGCCTGCCCGTCGCCTAAGGGCACGCGCCCGCACCAACCCGCCCGTCCTGCCCTTCCGCCCCAGACAAGGCCCCTTCCATGACCCTCACCCTCGTACTTACCCTCCTGCTTTCGGTGCTGATCGGGCTCTCGCTCGGCCTGCTCGGCGGGGGCGGGTCCATCCTCACCGTCCCAATCCTCACCTACGTTGCAGGCATGAACCCCAAGGAAGCCATCGCCGCCTCGCTCTTCGTCGTCGGCACCACCTCCGCCGTCAGCGCGGTGACCCACGCCCGCAAGAAGCGCGTCAAATGGCGCACCGGGCTCGTCTTCGGGGCCGCCGGCATGGCCGGGGCCTTCGGCGGCGGCCTCCTGGGGGGCCAAATTCCCGGAACGATCCTCATGATCGCCTTTGCACTGATGATGGTTGCCACCTCCTTGGCCATGATCCGCGGCCGCAAGGACCGCACCACCGTGGCCCACGACGGTGAACTCCCCGTGCTCAAGGTCATCCTCGAGGGCCTGGTCGTGGGCCTGGTCACCGGGCTCGTCGGCGCCGGCGGCGGTTTCCTCGTCGTTCCGGCACTCGCCCTGCTTGGTGGCTTGTCGATGCCCGTCGCGGTCGGCACCTCGCTGGTGGTCATCGCACTGAAGTCCTTCGCCGGACTTGGCGGCTACCTCACCACCGTCACACTCGATTGGGCCCTCGTGGGCGGGGTTACAGCCGCCGCGATCCTTGGTTCCTTCCTCGGCGCCCGCCTGGCCGGACGGATCCCCGAAGCAGCCCTGCGCAAGGGCTTTGGCTTCTTCGTCCTGGCCATGGGCGTCTTCGTCCTCGTCCAGGAACTGCCCTCCCCGGCCAACCTCATCCTGGGCATCACCGCCGGCGCAGCCGCGGCGGTTGCGGCGCTGTGCTGGTTCGTGATCCCCGTCTGCCCCCTGCGGCGCAAATCGCACACACCCCCTGCCGCCAACATGGCAACCGAAGCCCACTAGTCTTCGGCTCCCCGCCGTGTTGCCCCTCCCGCCCCGGCACCCCTGGAACCCGCGCATGAAACCGTCCACCACCAAGATCCTCCCCGTCCTGGGCCTGCGCGCCAACGCGGCCCAGTTCGCCCTGCTTGTCGCGGTCAACGCGCTGGTCGGCGGCATGGTCGGGCAACAGCAAACCGTCCTTCCGCTGCTGGCCCACGCGGAGTTCGGCCTGAGCGGCTACACGCTCCTCTTCGCCTACGTGGCCGCCTTCGGGATCGCCAAGGCAGCCTCCAACTGGTTCGCAGGAACCCTCTCGGACCGCTACGGCCGCAACCCGTGCTTCTGGCCGGCTGGCTCTTCGCCATCCCGGTGCCGCTGATGCTCATCTTCGCCCCGGACTGGGGCTGGGTCGTCGCCGCGAACGTGCTGCTGGGCATCAACCAGGGCGTGACCTGGTCGACCACCGTCATCATGAAGATCGACCTGGTGGGTCCGGCACAGCGCGGCCTGGCCATGGGCCTGAACGAAGCCGCCGGCTACGGGGCACTGGCAGCCACCTCCCTACTGGCCGGATACCTCGCCGAACAATACGGGCTGCGCCCCGCACCCTTCCTCCTGGGTCTCGCCTACACCGCCCTGGCGCTGCTGTTGTCCGGGGTGTTCGTCCGAGAGACCCGCCCCCATGCAATCCTGGATGCCGGAAACCTGGCATCCGGAGGCGCCGCGGTGGGGCATGGCATGGACGCCGATCTGACCAACCGCCAAGTCTTTACCTTGACCAGCTTCCACGAACCGGCGCTGTCATCGGCGAGCCTGGCAGGCCTGGTGAACAACCTGAATTTCGGACTCTCTTGGGGCCTGTTCCCGCTCCTATTCGCCACCGCGGACCTGAGCACCAGCCAGATCGGCCTGCTCTTCGCCCTTTATCCCGGGGTGTGGGGCATTGGCCAAATGTTCACCGGGGCCCTCTCGGACCGGATCGGGCGCAAACACCTCATCACCGCCGGTATGCTGGCCCAGGCCGCGGCCCTGGCGGTCATCGCGCTCGGGCACGGATTTGGTGCCTGGGCGGCTGGAACGGTGTTGCTCGGGGCAGGAACCGCCATGGTCTATCCCACGCTGCTGGCAGCCGTCGGCGACGTCGCCCACCCCTCCTGGCGGGGACGCGCGGTGGGCGTCTACCGGGTCTGGCGCGATCTCGGATACGCCGTCGGTGCCATCATTGGCGGGATCATCGCCGACCTCATGGGGATGCACGCGGCACCCTGGATGGCCGCGGTACTCAGTGCGGCCGCAGGGCTCGGTGTCGCGGTCCGCATGTATGAAACGCACCCGCCGCATCCCCAGCCGGACCAGGCGGTTGATACCTCCGCGATACTTCCGCGCGACCACACCAACCCGTAGCATGGCCACAGAACCGAGGTACCCTGCCGTGGCGGAGCACGCAGCCGCCCAGGCAGGCCTCCACACCACGAGCCCAGGAGAAACACCGTGACGTACACACACGCCATCACCGTCCCGCTGTCCTGGCAAGATGCCGTCGAACGGACACGCGGCGCCTTGGCAGAACAGGGATTCGGTGTCCTGACGGAGATCGATGTGAAGGAAACCTTCAGCCAGAAGTTGGGCCAGGAGGCCGGGGCCTCCGTGGGGGACTACATCATCCTCGGGGCCTGCAACCCGCAATTGGCCCAGCGTGGCATCACCGCCGAACCGCACCGAATACAACGCCCGGCCCCATTCCCAGACGCACCAGGTCCCGGTGCAGCGCTGGGCGGATTCCGGTTTCATCCCGCGCGTCCGGGTGCACCCCGAGGACCTTGACCTGCTCTTGCTCACTGCGGCCGCGCCCCGGAAGGTACAACGCGACGGCATCAAGTTCGCCCCCACCCGCTACGTCCCGCCCGACCCCATCGAGACGGAACCGGACACCACCGAAGGAGTCCCGCCACGACAACGATTGCGCCTCTATGAAACCGATTGATCCGACCCACAGCGTGCTCGGCCCGGGCGATGACGGACGGCGCTTTCCTTCCGCGGACACCGGCGAGATGAACCTCGGCCCGCCGCCGCAGCACCCGCGGCCGCCGTTCCAGCTCACGCGAGAGCTCCGCCGCTTCACCGAATTCGCCGACGCCGTCCGTGCCCACAGCTACATCGGTTCGCGCTGTGGACCACCTGGGGTCGGCAAAACCCTCTCGGCCCGGCACTACGCCGGCGCCGACGATTGGGAACAATGGCAGCCGCCCTTCCCCGAGCACCTCGATCCCGTACCTGAACGCGTGCTCGAATCCCGCACCGCATTCTTCACCCCCACGGTCTCGGCAGGCGTCCGGGAAATCGACCAAGGGCTCCCGCGCGCCTGCCAGCAGATTTCCTATGCCCTCGACTACGCCGAACACGGCGTCGTGGATCCCTTCATCCACCGCGAGTCACGCTCCAGCGGCCGCACCGAACTGCTCATCATCGACGAGGCCGACCGCCTCAAGACCCCCGGCCTCGAACAGGTCCGCGACTATTTCGATCGGCATACCATGGGCGTCATCCTCATCGGAATGCCGAGGATCGAAAAGCGCCTGGCCCGCTACCCGCAGCTCTATAGCCGCATCGGCTTCGCGCACGAATACCGCCAACTCACCCCCGAGGAACTCTCCGCCGTTTTGACCAGACGTTTCCCGCCAGGGAACGACGAAGCCGATGGCGGTCTCGCACACGCAACAGCCATCGCGACCATCGTCCGGATCACCGGCGGCAACTTCCGCCTCGTTGACAGGCTGACCACCCAGATAGAACGCGTCCAAACGGTCAACGCCCTCGCCGGACTCACCCCGAGATTGTCGACACCGCGCGGCGAGCCCTCCTCATCGGCCACTAAGCGCTACAAAAAACACGCCACATACCGTTGCGAGTCACATCTACAGTCCCCCGCCTTCTTTCATGCTGAAAACGGCAGTATTTTGCCGATTTATTACGTTCTTGGAACTTTTGGTTCCATATGGGGCGAACCCGGCACTATGCTGCCGCTTTCCTCACTTAGTGGCGGCCGGAGAATTCGACTTGCGCGCCATGAGGTAGGCCTGCGGTGTCCGCTCGTCGGCGTCCGGTGCCCTGAGCAGCCGGGCCTCCACCTCCAATCCGGCCGCTTCCAGCTGGACCTCCACAGTGTCCGGATCCAACAGGTACGCATGCATGCTGATTTCGTGGCCGTAGGCGTGCTGGATGTGCCGCCGCCCGCTGCCGGCCTGGAATGCCAGCAGCAGGAAGCCGCCCGGGGCCAGGCCTCCGGCCAAGGAGGCGAAAACGGACCCGAGCCGTTCCGGCGGCGTGTGGATGAGTGAATACCAGGCCACGATGCCGCCCCAGGAACCAGCCTCCAGGTTCAGGTCCTCCAGCGATCCCACAGAAAAAGCAAGGCCCGGATGCTCCGCCCGCGCCACCTCCACCATGCCGGGAGAGAGGTCGACGCCGGACACCTCCAGTCCCAGCGTGGCCAGGTGCCCGGCGATCCGGCCCGTGCCGCAGCCCGCGTCCAGCACTACCGGATTGCCCGCGGCCAGGACCTGCCCGGCGAACGCGGACAGCATGGCCCGGTCATAGGGCTTCTCCTCCATGAGGCCCCGCAGCATCTCGCCGTAGCTGGTGGCAACACTGTCGTACGCCGCCCTGGTTTCGGAAACATCCAGAGGTTCATTCATGCCAGCAATCCTAGCCACCGCCACGAAAGGTAGGTAGACTGGGCTACCTACTCACATTCCGGGAACCGCCAAGTCAACAAGGACCAGCCCATGAACAAGCAATCCGTCCGCGAGCGCCCTGCCAGGTCGCGGATCATGCAGGCCGCCGCGGAGCTGTTCTATGCGCACGGCATCTCAGCCACAGGCATCGACACCATCACCGGGCGCGCGGGCGTGGCCAAGAAGAGCCTGTACAACAACTTCGCGTCCAAGGACGAGCTCGTCCGTGAATATATCCGCGAGCGCCACCAGGAATGGCTGGACCTGTATGCCCTTCGCCTGCAGGCCACCCAAGAGACAGCACCCAAAACCCTGCAGGCCCTCGCCTCCGCCAGGGTCCTTGCCGTCTTCGACGCCTACATCGACCACGCCGACGCCGCCTACATCCACGGCTTTCGCGGCTGCGGGCTCCTCAACGCCGCCGCGGAACTGCCCGCGGGCTCCCCCGGCCGCGACGCGGTGCGCGGCCACAAGGAGGAGGTTGAGTCGCTGCTGCGCACGGCCCTGCTCGAGACCCTGGACGCAGATAAGGCCGCGGCACTGGCGGAACAGCTCTCCTTCGTGCTCGAGGGCGCCGTAGCGCGGGCAGGCCTGGAGGGCAGTTCCGAGCGGCTCCTCCACGCCCGTGCGGCCGCCAAAACGCTCGTCGAGGCAGCGCAGGCTGCCGGGTGAACCAGCGACTGTTCGGCATCGCCGCCGTCACCGCCGCCTCCATCCTGTGGGGCACCACCGGCACGGCCGCCACGTTTGCGCCCGACGCCGGTCCCCTCGCGATTGGTGCCGCGGCCCTCGGCATCGGCGGCCTGCTGCAGGCGCTCATCGCGATCCCGCAGCTCCGCCGGGAAGCACCGCGCCTGCGGGCCAACCGCGGGACAGTCGCCCTTGGCGCCGTCGCGGTTGCCGTCTACCCGCTCGCCTTCTACAGCTCCATGCACCTTGCGGGAGTGGCCCTGGGCACCGTGGTCTCGCTTGCGTCGGCGCCGCTGTCATCCGGCGTCCTTGAACGGCTCACGGGCCGGGCGCGGCTGGGCCGCTGGTGGATGGCCGCCGCCGCGCTGGGCATCGCGGGCAGCCTCATGCTGTGCCTCTCCCAGTTGCAGCACGACCCCTCCGGCACCCCCGCAACCCTCGCCGGCCTTGGCCTGGGACTGGTGGCCGGTGCCAGCTATGCACTCTACTCCTGGGCCGCCCGCCGGCTGATGGACGGCGGCATCGGCCGGGCAGCCTCGATGGGCTCCGTCTTCGGGGCCGGCGGGCTGCTGCTCATGCCGGTCCTGGCCGCCACGGGCGCACCCCTCCTCGCTGGCCCGCAGGCCTTCGCCGTCGCCGCCTACATGGCGCTGGTTCCGATGTTCCTCGGTTACATCCTCTTTGGTTATGGCCTCTCCCGCCTGCCCGCCAGCACGGCCACCACCATCACGCTCAGCGAGCCGGCCGTGGCCGCTGTCCTGGCGGTCGCCGTCGTCGGGGAACGGCTCAGCCCCATGGGTTGGACCGGCCTCGGAGTCATCGCAGCCAGCCTTGCCGTGTTGGCCATCGCGCCCGCCGGCACCAGTCGCACGCCCACACAGCCCGCACACGCCCAGGCACAGCCAACGTCCTGATGGGTACACGCCGGTGGCCGCGCTTCTCCCGTCCCGCTGTGAGGTCCGACGCCGGACACCCGCCTCCCAGCCGCACCAGGCCTGGGGCGCAGGGCCGGCAGGGCGCGGGCCGGGCACCGGTTTTTCGGCACGCCAGAGGCACATGACTCCCGCGCCAGCCTTGCGCCGCACGCCCGCAAGCTGTGAGGATGAATCCCGATGACAATCAAAGAGCAGTACCTCAAGGCCTATGACCAGCAGCTGCGCACCGACGCCGAGACTCCCAGCGCCATCAGCGTCACCCCGATGGGCCCACTGCGGCTCGTGACCTTCGCGGGCGGCCGCGGATTCATCACCTACCAGAACCTCGACGGCGCGGGCCGGCTGTCCGACGTCGTCCCCCGGGCACTGGAGCATTTCCGCAACAACCCGGACATCACCGATGTGGAGTGGAAAACCCGCGGCCACGACCACGCACCCGGCCTGCACGAGGCCCTCATCGCCAACGGCTTCACACCGGACGACAGCGAGTCCATCATGGTCGGCCCGCTTGAGGGCCTGGACCAGGACGTTCCGCTGCCCGACGGCGTGAGCCTGCGCAAGGTGGTTGGACCCGACGACGTGCGTGCCATGAGCGCCATGGCGGATGAAGCATTTGGGGAATCCGTGAGCACGCGGCATGCCGACGCCCTTGTCGCCCGGCTGGCGCGCAATGACGGCATGGAACTGTGGGTGGCCGAGATTGACGGCCGCATGGTCAGCGCCGGCCGGCTCGAGCCGGTGCCCAACTCGGACTTTGTCGGGATCTGGGGCGGAGCAACACTTGAGGCGTTCCGCGGCCGCGGCATCTACCGCGCCCTGACGGCCGCCCGGGCCCGCTCCGCCCTGGCCATGGGCAAGACCCTGATCCACAGCGACTCCACCGAATACTCCCGCCCCATCCTGGAACGCTCCGGCCTGGTCAAGGTCTCCACCACCACGCCCTACAACTGGAAGCGCTGAGCGGCGCCATGACGAGTTCACCGGAACGCTATGCCATGAACTTTGGCTGGGTGTGGGGTCCCGACAACCCGCGGCTGGACAAGGTGGCCCGCCTCGCCCTGAACCTGCGGGGAGCCGATCAGGCGAAGCTCGATGACTTGCTGGACGGCTGGCTGGAGGGGCTGGAGCACGACGCCGAAAGCGGCCACTATTTCCAGGGCGGCTTCAGCGTCGAGGTGCTCTCGCGGAGCATCGGCACGGCGTACATCGTGTTCGCTTCAGGCGGGGAGGACGTGGCGGACTCCCTGGGCTACGCCGTCGATGGATTCTACGAGAAGGTGCTGCAGCACCTCACCGGCGCCATGGCCACGTGGACTGAGCGGCCGTTGGAAGGCTGAGGCCGTCCAACATGGTCTATGCCCAACTGCCCAGGCGGAGAGCCGCTAAACTCGTTTAGGTGAAGAAACTAAGCGTCTTGGCGGACTACAACGACGACCAAGGCAACACCATCAGTTCACCTACGACGTTTTCCGAGAACATAGCCATCACTATCCGTGGAAAAAACAACAGGATAATCGTAGATCAGGGCGCACGTATAAAGCGCCTTACCGTTATTTTTGACTGTGACAACGGAACCGTGATCATTGGACCAAGCCGCAGGCACGGATTAAGCATGAGCATGCAATTGGGGGAAGATTCCACGGTCAAGGTCGGCGCGGACGTAACGACGACAAACACTTGCATCGTCAATGCAGCGGAAGGCAGTTCAGTTGTCTTCGGCGACGACGTCATGATTGCCAGCCAAAATCAGTTCAGGGGCCATGACGGTCACCCCATTTTCGACGTAGCCACGGGTAAAAGGATCAACCCGAGCAAAGACATCATCATCGGCAACCACGTCTGGTTCGGCGCGCAGGCTATTGCCCTTGCAGGAACTAAGATTGGCGACGGATCGGTTATCGGGTTCGGCAGCATTGTTACCGGAAAAATTCCAAACAACTGCATTGCCGTGGGCTCACCGGCAAGAGTCATACGGAAAAACATCGCGTGGGAGCGCCCCCACTTGTCGTTCGTTGCCCCACCTTACAAGCCCGATGCAAGTACAGTGGTGAAAAGTGAAAAATACTGGAGCCGCACAGAAGAACCAGTCAAGGTAATGAGCCGCACGGAGCGCCAAATTCGGGATATGCGCCGCCGAGCGTGGCACCTCAGGCGTCGGTTCCTCAATAAGAACTAGCCGCCAACAATCACGCGTCGAGGGTGCACAATTCTACGGGATAGGGCCCGTCGCTGCCGGCAGAATGCCAGTCGAGGCAGTACGGGCACCGGAGTGCCTCGACCGTGCGCTCTGTAGGGGTCTCGTCCAGCGTTATGCTCATTGGCCATGCCTTCCCTCGTTCGACTTCAGCTTGCCAGCTGGAGGTGAATGGAAAGCAATGCCCGGGCAAACGGCAGAGGAACAGGTAGGGGCCTTGGTACCCCACGGCAATAACTCCTACGTCAGCGCATCCATGACGGCAACACGCTCTGGCGAGTTCCAGGCACCAAAGGCCCGTGCGCCGTCACGGAACGCCTGACCGTGCCCGGCAAAGACAACTGTTGTATCGGCCCAGTCGACGGTGACCAGCGGCTCACAGGCTTCAATGTCCATGGCACCTTCGTGCACAACAATGAGGAGTTTGACTGCCCGTGCGCCGATGACGATTCGCAAGGCCATGAGATCGGCCAGTGAGCCGCCGTCCAGCGACTGGACCCGAACTACGTGGGAAACAATGTTGCTCTCGGTGCCAAGGCCGGTCGCTTCGCTGGTGTCCAGGTCCGGCACAAAGTGAACTTCAACAGCGTCGCCAGAATCGGCGACGCGCCGGCTTGAATATCGGAACCGGCCAAATTTGCTGCCGGCCAGGATGGCGTAATCTCGTTCTGCCCCTGATTCGAGTTCCATGGGCCCGGAAGCTACACGAGCCTGCGAACCGACGACGATTTCCCTGCGGATGGGCGATTCGAGCTCGCTTCTCCACCGCGCGCCGGTTGATTCGATAGCCGTGACGGCCACAACCTCGTCCAGCTGGTCATGGTCGGCAAAGATTTGTTGGTCTGCCGCCGTGTATTTCGCAAATGCATAGGAGTGCTCGGTCAGGATCTGCATGAAGCGGGTGCTTCCCAACGAGCCTTCCAGGAACCAGTTGGCACTGGAGACCTTGGAAGCTGCCTCGTCCAGGCGCAACTGCACCTGCAGTTCATTTCCGTGGGCAAAGGTACGCACTTCGTCGCAAACAAAAGTGCAATTCTCCGTTTCGGTGAGGAATTCGCGCATGATCCCGAGCATGGCCGGCAATGCCGTCCTGGCGACGGCGCCGTGAACTCCGGCGACGCGGTATTTGGTCAAGTTGGGAACGTCCGTCGCAAACTCGATCATCGACTGATTGCTCAGCTCGTCGTCGTTCGTATAGAAGTAGTCAATGCGGCGCCCCTGTGCAAAGTACTTTCGGAGCAAGTCCTTGGGCTGTTCGACACTTTGCAGCAAGGGATTGGTGAACAGGTTGTTCCGGAAAAACGGCTTGTTGAAGTAGTAGGGAAGTTCCATTTGCGGAACTGCCAACAACAATTGGGCCTGGGGGAATCCCTGTGCGTAGTGAAGCGCGGTGCTGCCACCTTTAGAGGCACCGAACAGCAGAATCTTGGATTGCTCGATGGAGTGCTTGGACCTCAAATCCTCAATCACCTGGTGAACGCGCTCGAATAGTGGACGACCGGAATTGTCCACCATCATGTAGGACCCTGCTGCCAGGTACCGGTCTTGGAAACAAACCATGAGCGTGTCACTCAAGTCAGCTTCGGTGATGTCCTTCAAATTGCTAACGGCATACGACACGCGTGCGGTGGATGGCCCGAAGCCCGGAAACGTGATGAACAATTTCGTCGGGTTTAGCGTGTTCCCGCGCAAAGAATAGAAAACGTCGCCGTGTTGAACCACATTGTATTTCTGGTCGTACTCAGCCTGCTGGGCAGTCGTGAACGACCCCCTGCTGATGGCCAGCTTGTAGGGAACGTCAATATCCAGGCGGAAATCGGCGGCACGCTTGGAACTGACTATGATGTTGCGGTACTCCAGGGGAAAGCCTGCAGCAGGCGCCTCCACCTCGTTGCCGTATACGAGGTCCTCTCCCATGAGAAGACGGAACGGCTTGCCTTCATAAGCCTTCCACTGGCGGATCGTCAGCTTGGCATAGTACATGCCTTCCGGGAGGGTTTCCGAGGCGATGCGCCGGACATGGTCCTCGACACCGCCGACCCGCAACAGCTTGCGAACCCCCAACCCTTCGGGCATGGCCATGGCACTGCGGGCAACAGCTTTGCCGGCCGGTGAGAACGCCGCTGATTTTCCGCGGTCCTTAATGAGCTTTTTTACATTTGCTGGCAGCACCACTAGAGACTCAGCATCCTTTCAACAATCTTGGCATTGATGTGTCCGGGTTCCACGCCTTCGAAGAACAACGTGCGCCGCCGCGAGTATTCTTTGTCAGGCTCCAAATACCGTTCCTGGACAATGAAATCAATGGCCTCCGTGTGCCCGTCAAAGACGGGACCCAGTCCATCGTCCCGATAGTCCAGCCGGCTTTCGTAGGGCTGGTCTTGGAAGAATTCGACGGCGTCCCACTGGTAGTAGGCGATCGGAGTTTCCACGAATGCCGCGTCCAGCACGGCCGAGCTGTAGTCCGTGAAGACAAATGCGGCAGATTCGATGGCTTGCCGGTAGCTCGAGTTTGATTGGACAACCCGGTCGGAGAAATGGAAGAGGTTTGATCGTTTTTCAACGTTGGGATGAAGCTTTACTTCCATCGTCTTGCCAGTGCGCTTCAAGTATTCGCCCAAGCGGGTGTCCGTCAGGACAGCGTCGATGGCTTGGTAGTACGCGGATTGCGTGAATTGTTCGGTGGACAACTGGTGCAAGTTGAAGCGCCAGGTGGGCATAAACAAGATGGTGCCGCCGTCGGCCCCAGCCCGCGACAATGACTCGTACCGCGGCAGGCCGGAGTTGATCGTCTCAACGGGTGCGAGTTCGCTGAGGTAGTCCGCTTCGATCTTTCCTGTTGCCACAAAGACATCGAAGGACTTGGAAAGGATCCAGTCCCTCATGTCGTTGAGCTGTACACCGTGCTGGAGGTACACAAACCGGGAGTTGGCGAACGATTTGCCCATGTAGTTGACGTTATAGATTTGTGACGACACAACCAGATCGGAAATCAGGAACTTTTCGTAGAACTCGGGGCTGAAGATCGGCACAAGTTTGAACCCGCGCCTGGCAAGCCTGTCCCAATCGGACGATCGCGGGTTCAGGGCAAAGTACGCCTCGGTAAAATCCGGGTGGGCATTGACAAAATAGTCGTACAAATACTCGGCGTTGTCGTCCGCCTGCATGGGCCGGTCAAAGAAGAGGATCGTGGATCCGCGGCCGACCGGGCGACGGTAGAAATCGTAGTTGGCTGCAACGTTGAAGCCCTCACGGTTCTCTGCGGGGAGGTACTTTTTGCCGATGGCAACGGCTTCCCCGTCAAAGTCGATCCGGTACAACTCCAGATCCACGTCAACTGACTGCGGGTCCAGTTGATACACAAGGTATGCGTCGACGCCGGTCAGCTGCTTGTACAGGAACTCAGCCTTTTCCGCAGCAGCCAGCCATCGGAGCCATGTGCCTTCAAAGACTTGTTGCGCGTCGACCCGGGACACGAATTGGAGCAAGTCGTGCGAGAGAATGACATCTCGCAGGTGCGCCAGGCTGACCTTGGTAGATTTCTTGGTCCGCAGTCCCCGAAGGAACAACGCCATGTAGCGCAGCAGATACAGCCGCAGTTCAACGGAACTTGTTGCATACAAAGGCAATAAGCGGCTCACTTCATCGTCGACCATGACGCCGGTGGCAGCTTTTAGGTCAGATGCCATGGAGAACCCGGTTGCCAGGGGTGCTACGGAATCAATGGTCCAGTACAAACGGTAGGAGATGTAGAGGGCGGAACGGTCAATCGGCCCCACGGCGGCAAGAAAGTCAACCAGACGCCTCGTGTTGAATGCCACACCAAAGACATCGGTATCCCGCGAATAGTAGTAGTCGTGGCCCAACTTTTCCGTGTCAATTTCGGAGGGTATGGACCCGGTGTAAACCACGGGTTCAGCGAGATAGACGGCCCCTTCTCCTAACTGCGCCAACAGCGACGGCACGTAATCCACGGAGACTTCATGGGTGGCCCGCATGAACACTACGTAGTCGCTGTGCACTGTCTGACAGAGTGCAGCGATTCCCTGTGTCGTGAGCTCCCGGTCCACGTGCCGGATTTCAAACAAATCCTCTGATTCCAAGCGCGCTGCGACGAGCCGCCTGTACAGTACCGACTCTAAGTCGAGGGCGCCGTTCGACTCGATGACGATCGTGAGTAAAGGCGGCGAGCTGGGCATTGACTTCCTTTGGCATGTCGCGGTCTGGCCTGGCCGTCCGGGGCTTCCACCCAAAGGTCCGCCGGTGCACAGTCAACAGACTTTCGACTTGTGTAACTACTGATACTGACAAGAGACTCCATGGTACAGGCACATTCTAGGTACCTTCTCGCCGCCACCTAAGCTGACGTGGAGCATGCCGAACTATCGTGTGCCGTCTGCCAGTTCGGTGAAGCCGTGCAGGGTTCCCGTGGCGAAACCGATCGTCACAGGTTCGGGTGAGGAACAGCATCCTCCGGCGGCGGGCCCGGCTACCGGGTCCGGGGCGCCGCATCCGCCAGCCGGAGCATCGGCGTCGGCAGCGGGCGGCGCGTCGCAGGAACCTGCAAGGTCCGTCGAGCAGACTCCCGTCTCCGGCAGTTCAAGTTCGACGGCGTCTGCCGCGGCTTGGTCTCCGGCCAGGGCAGCCGCGATGGAGCGCACCTGCTCGTAGCCCGTGGCCATGAGGAAGGTCGGCGCCCGGCCATAGCTCTTCATCCCCACGATGTAGAAATTCTTCTCCGGATGCGAGAGCACCCGCTCCCCGTGCGCCGACACCGTGCCGCAGCTGTGGAATTCGGGATCGATCAGCGGTCCGAGTTCGCGCGGTGCCTGGACAACGGGGTCCAGGTCAAGGCGGAGTTCAGACAGGATGGACAGGTCCGGGCGGAATCCGGTGGCCGGAACCACCACGTCCGCCTGCACGGCGCGCCCGTCTGCGAGCGCCAGCGACACACCGGCACCGGCGGCCGTGACTGCGGCAACGGAGACATTTTCAATGATTCTGATGTCGCCGTTCTCCACGAAACGCCGCAGGCTCGTGCCAAGCTGGCCGCGGGCGGGCAGCTCGTCCGCCGCTCCCCCGCCATAGAGCCGAACCGGGTTGGCGGTTCCGCGCAGCCCCCACATGACCGTCGTGTCAGGCTGCTGCTGGCGGAGCCGGGCCAAGGCAAGGAGCGTGTTGGCGGCCGAGTGGCCGGCTCCGAGGACCAGCACTGTCTTCCCTGCGAAGTGCGCACGGTCTGGTCCCAGCACGTCCGGGAGGGGTGAAGAAATGAACCCGGCGGCACGTGCCTCGGTCTCGCCCGGGGCAGGAATGCCGGAACGCCCGGCGGGGTTGGGTGTTCCCCAGGTCCCCGAGGCATCAATTACGGCACGGGCCAGAACATCCTCCAAAGCACCGTCAGCCTCGGTGCGGACCAGGAACAGGGAATCGTCCCGTCCGGCGGACCGTGAAAGGTCCACACCGTTACCTGAGTCCCGCACGCGCGTGACAGCGGCGACCCGATGCCCATACTTGATGATTGGCGCCAGCGACGGGTGCGCCGCAAGCGGTGCCAGGTACTCGTTCACCATCTCAGCCCCGCTGGGAAGGCGGGTTTCGCGCGGTGCCTGCCATCCGCCGTCGTACTGGCCGGACGGCGACTCCAGCAGGCGCCGCGCGGCAGCGTCAATGTTGTAGCGCCAGGTGGAGAAGAGCCTGATGTGGCCCCACTCCCCCATTGCCGCACCGGCAGAGGCGCCGGCCTCGAGCACCACTGTGTCCTGCCCGCGCTCAAGCAGGTGCGCGGCAGCGGCCAGCCCCACGGGACCGGCCCCTATGACAACCACCGGATGATTCGACTTCATGACCTTGTGGCTCCCAAGCATGTTGAAGATGTCAGACCGTGCCGGGGAACAGGGACTCGATGAGCCCGTCAACCCGCCTGCGGATCTCGTCGCGGATGGGGCGGACGGCCTCCACACCCTGCCCGGCCGGATCTGCCAGTTCCCAGTCCTCGTAGCGTTTCCCGGGGAAGATCGGGCAGGTGTCGCCGCAGCCCATGGTGATGACGACGTCGGACGTCTCCACCGCCGCCGTGGTCAGCACCTTCGGCACCTCCGCGGACATGTCGATGCCCACCTCGCGCATGGCCTCGACGGCGGCGGGGTTCACGGAATCGGCGGGCGCGGAGCCGGCGGAACGCACCTCCACCTGCCCGGCAGAGAGGTTGCTCAGGAAGGCGGCGGCCATCTGGGAGCGGCCGGCGTTGTGGACGCAGACGAACAGGACGGAGGGCTTGGTGGTGCTCATGCGGCATCCTTGGCGGTAGGTGAAACGGACGGGGTGAAAAGTCTGCGCGACCACAGGGCCACGTAGACCAGGGCCACAAGCAGCGGCACCTCGATCAGCGGCCCCACCACACCGGCGAGCGCCTGGCCGCTGGTGACGCCGAAGGTCGCAATGGCCACGGCGATGGCGAGTTCAAAGTTGTTGCTGGCCGCCGTGAACGCGAGCGTCGTGGTGCGCGGATAGCCCAGCTTCAGGACCCACCCTATGGCCATGGATGCGGCAAACACCACCACAAAATAGATCAACAGCGGCAGGGCGATGCGGACCACGTCCAGCGGGTTGGCGGTGATCGCCTCCCCCTGCAGAGCGAACAGCAGCACGATCGTGAACAGCAGCCCGTACAGGGCCAACGGGCCTATCTTCGGCAGGAACGCGCCTTCGTACCAGTCCCGCCCGCGTGCCCGCTCCCCCAGCGTGCGGCTCAGCCAGCCTGCCACGAGCGGGATGCCCAGGAACACCAGGACGGAGAGCGTGATGGCCCAAAAGGAGAAGTCGGCACTCGTGGTGGGGAGCCCCAGCAGCGCCGGCAGCCATTGCAGGTAGAACCAGCCCAGCGCCCCAAAGGCCACCACCTGAAACGCGGAGTTCAGCGCAACCAGCACCGCCGCGGCTTCACGGTCGCCGCACGCGAGGTCGTTCCAGATGAACACCATCGCAATGCAGCGGGCCAGCCCCACAATAATCAGCCCGGTGCGGTATTCGGGCAGGTCCGACAGGAAGATCCACGCCAGCGCGAACATGAACGCCGGCGCCAGCGCCCAGTTGATCACCAGCGACGTCACCATGAGTTTGCGGTCGCCCAGCACCCGCCGGGTCTCGCTGTACCGGACCTTGGCCAGGACCGGGTACATCATCACCAGAAGTCCGACGGCGATGGGCGCGGACACTCCCGCCACCTGGATGGCTCCCATCGCCTCGCCCAGCTGCGGGACGAGCCGTCCCAGCGCGAGGCCCAGCGCCATGGCGGCCAGGATCCAGACGGCGAGGTAGCGGTCCAGGGTGGACAGCTTGGCCGTCAGTTGCCCGGCCGGCCGCGGGGCGGATGTGGCGGTGGTTGTCACGGCTGGTTTTCTCCAATTGCAGACATCGACGGTTTTCGATGTTCCGAGTATGGTTGACTATATCGACAGCTGTCAATCTCCCCTGCGGGAACCGAATGAAGGCGAGGCCCGGGCAATGCAACCACCGCTTGTCACGGACGGCACCACGGATTCCGGCAGCAGCGCAGCGGCGTGCTGTGTTGCCGCGCCAACGGACGGCGTGCTGCCGGCCCAGGAGGCAATCCCCCTGGCCGCCCGGTTCAAGGCGCTGGCCGACCCCAACCGCCTGCGCATCCTGTCCATCATCTCCAATGATCCCGCGGCGGAAACGTGCGTCTGCGACATCACCGAGCCGTTGGACCTGGGCCAGCCCACGGTCTCGCACCACCTTAAGGTTCTGGTGGCGGCGGGGCTGCTGACCCGGGAGAAGCGCGGCGTGTGGGCGTATTACTCGCTGGTGCCCGGTGCACTGGATTCCCTCGCCGCAACCCTGGCCCCGAAGGCGTCGGAATGAACGCGGCCGCAGCCAGGCCCGCGGTCCTGTTCGTCTGTGTCAAGAATGGCGGCAAGTCCCAAATGGCAGCAGGCCTCATGAAGCTGGAGGCCGGTGATGCCATAACTGTCACCTCGGCCGGCACCCGTCCCGGCCAGGCCGTCAACCCACTCTCCGCGGAAGTCCTTGCCGACCTCGGGGTCAACATCGGCGACGAAGTGCCCAGGCTGCTGACGGAAACAGACATGCGGAAGGCGGGACTCGTCGTCGTGCTCGGCACCGAGGCACAGGTCCCGGCGGTCGACGGCGTGCGGGTGGAAGTCTGGGAGACGGACGAGCCCGGCACCCGCGGCATTGAGGGCCGGGAACGCATGGAGCTGGTCCGCGACGACATCCATGCACGCGTCAAGGAACTCAGGCACCGTCTGCTGGCTGCGGGCTGATCCGGTCGTGGCAATCACGCAAAAGAATGCGCGCAGGCGCGGCACAGTGGCGGCCGGCCTGGGCGTCGGCCAGATCCTCTCGTGGGGTTCAAGCTTCTACCTGCTGGCCGTCCTGGCCGGCCCGATCACGGCAGACACCGGCTGGCCCGGCTCAATAGTCGTGGCGGGCGTCTCGGTGGGGCTGGTCGTCGCCGGACTCGGATCCCCGCGGGTCGGCTCGCTCGTCGCCGCCAACCATGGACGCACCGTGCTCGTCGCCAGCGCGCTGCTTCTTGCGCTCGGCCTGGCCATCATGGCGGTTTCCCCGAACCAGTGGTTTTACCTTGGCGCGTGGGCGGTCCTGGGGCTGGGCATGAGCGGCGGGCTCTACAGTGCGGCATTCGCCGTCCTGGGCCACACCTACGGCGCATCGGCCCGCTCGGCGATCACCCTCGTCACGCTCTTTGGCGGGCTTGCCAGCACCATCTGCTGGCCGTTGAGTTCCCTGCTCGTCAACGAGGTCGGCTGGCGCGGCACGGCACTCGCCTATGCCGGGGCGCACCTGCTGGTCACCGCCCCGCTCTACGCGCTCACGGTCCCGCGGCAGACCATGGCGCCGGCGCCGGTGGACGCCGGGTTGGTTTCAGGGCCGGCAGCACCTCCGCCCGCGGCATCGGGTTGGCCCATGGTTGTCCTGTTCGCCACCATCGCGACCTTGTGCACCTCGATCACCGCGTTGATGTCGGTGCACATGTTTTCCCTGCTGGCCGGAATAGGGATCGTTGGCGCCGCCGCCGTGGCCCTGGGCGCAACGGTCGGCCCGTCGCAGGTGGGCGCCCGGGCCATCGAGCTGCTCATAGGGCGCCGCCACAATCCGATCTGGACGTTGCTCATCGCCACCCTCGCCATGGCCGCGGCCATCAGCTTCCTGGGCGTCGGTGTGCTCGCTCCAACCATCTTGATGGTTGCCTATGGTGTCGGCATCGGCCTGGCCTCAATTGCCAACGGAACCGTCCCGCTCGCCCTCTTCGGCCAGGCCAGCTATGCCCGCATCATGGGCCGCATCGGCCTGCCGTCGCTTCTGGCCCAGGCAGCGGCGCCCATCATCGGCTCTGCCCTGATTCAGAGGCTGGGTCCGGAGACCACCCTGACCGTCGTGGGCCTCGTGGCACTCGCAACCTTCGGGCTGGCGGTCTGGCTGATGGTGCACAGCAGCCGCGGGAAGCAGCAGGGGCCGTCATCACCGGATCAGAACAGCACCGCCGACTGCCCGCGCGCCAGCAGCGGCGCGACGCCGGCGTAGAAGAACTCGATGCTGTCGTCAGGCCCGTACTGCACACGCTTCATGACCTTGCCCAGCGCCATCACCTTCACGCTGCACGACGGCTCGCCGACCACCAGTGCAACGGCCTCGCCGCCCACGTCCTCAACGTACCGGCCGCCAAACTCCGCGCGCGCCACCTCAAAAACATAGGCGGCGGCACGAAGGTAGTCATCCTCGCTCAGCGGGGTGGTCCGCAGCCCATACTGCTCCAGGACTCGGTCGACGCCGGCCAAGGACTCCGCGGTTCCGTCCAGTTCATCTGCGGCTGCTGAGGAGACGGTGTTGCGCACGGCAGTGACAAAGGCAGCCGCGTGTCCCGCCATCGTGGACTCCAAGTGCACGTCATCTGGCACGGTTGGTGTCCGGTCTCCGTCCAGGTAGCCCTGGAGAAGTTCAAAGGTCTCGCCGCGGTCGTTGGCGAACTTGGCCAGCAGGCCCGTGGCCCACATGGTCCAGGTGATCACGGTGGAGCCGAGTTTGCCGGCAAAGGTCGGCGAGAAGCTGACGCCTTCCTTCAGCGTCCATCCGCCGTCGGCCGGTTCCATGGACAACCGGACCTTCTGCAGCATGCCTCTCTGCTTGCCTTGGAAGGCGATCACGGATTGCGGTGCATAGTCCGTGATGGTCCACTTGACCACGTCGAAGTCGCACTCAACCCCGTGGCGTTCCTCCCAGAACTTTCCTGGTGCGAGCGCAAAATCCGGACCGGGCACAAACTCGGTCTGGTGCTCCGCATAGATGCCCGCCAGGGCCGGGTCCGCAAAGGCGTTCCAGATTTCTTCCGGTTCACCCTTGAAATGTGCTGCGTTGCTGAACGAGGCGTATCCCACCTGTGTTCCCCCTTGTTATGGACCTATCACCAAGGATAGGGAACACCGGGGGCCGGTGCTGCATTCGTGCCGGCACAGCGGGACTTCCAGAGAAAAGCGAGAGCCCCGCCGCAGATCATGTCCGCAGCGGGGCTCCTTGGTTTCGACCGGCTCTGCCCCATTTCATCGGGCACAGCTGGTGAGAAGTGCTACTGCTCCTGCATCGGGATCCGCACCCCGCGCTCGGCGGCAACGTCAACGGCGCGTTCGTAGCCGGCGTCGACGTGGCGGATGACGCCCATGCCGGGGTCGTTGGTCAGCAGGCGCTGGAGCTTCTCGGCGGCCAGCGGCGTGCCGTCGGCAACGGAGACCTGGCCGGCGTGGATGGAGCGGCCGATGCCGACGCCGCCACCGTGGTGGATGGACACCCACGTGGCCCCGGAGGCCGTGTTCAGCAGCGCGTTCAGCAGCGGCCAGTCGGCGATCGCGTCGGAGCCGTCCTTCATTCCCTCGGTCTCGCGGTACGGGGAGGCCACGGAGCCCGAGTCCAGGTGGTCGCGGCCAATGACGATCGGGGCCTTGACCTTGCCGTCGGCCACGAGCTGGTTGAACAGGACACCGGCCTTGGCGCGTTCGCCGTAGCCGAGCCAGCAGATGCGTGCCGGCAGGCCCTCGAATTCAACGTGTTCCTGGGCGGCATCGAGCCAGCGGTGCAGGTGCGTGTTCTCGGGGAACAGCTCCTTCAGCGCTTCGTCGGTGACGCGGATGTCCTCAGGGTCTCCGGAGAGGGCAACCCAGCGGAACGGGCCCAGGCCCTCGCAGAAGAGCGGGCGGATGTAGGCCGGGACGAAGCCGGGGAATTCAAACGCCCGTGAGTAGCCGCCCTTGCGGGCCTCGTCGCGGATCGAGTTGCCGTAGTCGAACACCTCGGCGCCGGCGTCCTGGAATTCCACCATGGCCTGTACGTGGCGGGCCATCGCATTCTGGGACTTCTTCGTGAAGCCCTCGGGGTCCGCCTCGGCCTCGCCGTGCCATTCCTCAACGGAATATTCGGTGGGCAGGTAGGAAAGGGGGTCGTGCGCACTGGTCTGGTCGGTGACGATGTCGACAGTGAACTCGCCGGCCTTGTGGCGCTCAAGAATCGCCGGGAAGACCTCGGCGGCATTGCCCACAACACCCACGGACAGCGGGGTCTTGTTGGCCTTGGCTTCGAGGACCCGGGCCAGGGCGGTGTCCAGGTCGGGCGCCAACTCGTCCAGGTAGCGCTTGCCGACACGGCGCTTGAGCCGCTCCTCCGACACATCGACGATCAGGCAGGCACCGCCGTTGAGCGTGACGGCCAGGGGCTGAGCCCCGCCCATGCCGCCGCAACCGCCGGTCAGGGTCAGGGTTCCGGCCAGGGTCCCGCCGAAGCGCTTCTCACCAATGGCGGCAAAGGTCTCGAACGTACCCTGCAGGATGCCCTGCGTGCCAATGTAAATCCAGGAACCGGCCGTCATCTGCCCGTACATCATCAGGCCCTCTGCCTCGAGCTTGCGGAACTCCGGCCACGTGGCCCAGTCCCCCACGAGGTTCGAGTTCGCCAGCAGCACGCGCGGCGCCCACACGTTGGTGCGGAACACGCCCACCGGTTTGCCCGACTGCACCAGCAGCGTCTCGTCGTCGTCCAGCGTCTTCAGCGTCGCCACGATCGCGTCGTAGGCCTCCCAGGAACGGGCGGCGCGGCCGGTGCCGCCGTAGACCACCAGGTCCTCAGGGCGTTCGGCAACCTCGGGGTCAAGATTGTTCATGAGCATGCGCAGCGGAGCCTCTGTCTGCCACGACTTCGCCGAAAGGTCGGTGCCGCGGGCTGCGCGGATGGTGCGGGAAGGGTCATGCATCGTTGCCATGAGAGGTCCTTTGCTGTGGGTGTGTGGAGACGGGAGCGCCGGCTCGTTTGCCTATGTATCCATCAAAGCCCCGCCCGGCAGTCATTCCTAGGGGTTCGCCACTTGGCCTGTCTGTGATCCAAGACAATGCACCTCTTCAAGACAAGTGCGACGGCGGGAGGTAGCCTTGCGCCATTGGCAAGTCACCGCCATGGCCGCGGCAGATTCCCTGGCTCACGCCCAGGCCCTCACATAGTCCATTTCCATTACGTGGGCCAAAGGGTCACCCAGCCGACCCCCTGCCAGCCTCCTGCGTCCAAGCGAGCTAGGACGGCTGGTGGAGTGTGCTCTTTAGCTCACCATCAGTGAACGCCCGAACGATCTCCGCGTGGTCTTCCTGCAGGTTCGTGGTGGCGATCGCCCTGATACCCCGCTCATAGCGGACTTGATTGCTGGCCACATGCAGCCGCGCATAGCGGGCCCTGACCGCGGGGTAGAGGAAACTGACAAGTTCATTGACGCCAAAGGACGCTGACGAAAGCCCGCCCTTCGAGTGCTTGGAAACAGTTCTGTCTTCGGGGAATATCTTTGGGCTAATCTTCCTGAGCCGTTCTAGGTCATCGAAGACGGGGTCAGTCATCAATGAAGCACGAACCAAATGATAGGCCGAATAGAAAGCGCAGACTGCCGCCCATTCCTGCCCAGTCTCAAACATCAGAGTTGCGAGCTTGCCGTGTTCTTCCGAGCGGCTGACGCATGTCGCGATGTCATGTATTCCCAGCATGTTGCTCAGGAATAGCTAAATTGATGCTGGCTGATCGATTGCGCTTCGGATATCGCATCAGCTTCTTCGCCAATGTGGAACTCGAATGATGCCTCGTCGATGAACAACTCCTGCACTGCGAGGAGCTTGTCCAGGGCACGCAATTGCTGACCATCCGTATTTTCTGCCAAAACGAATGAAATGGAGCACGACGCATCTCGCGCATCAAACAGTACTGACAGGGACCGCAAGTTTTCCCTGCCGATCCCGTCAACCGCATGCTCTCCGATTGATCGCGTCAGAATCTCGATCTCATCCAGGATGGGGGCCATACCTTAAATCTACGTGGACTTGTCAAATCCACAAGTACACAGACAGGACATCTGTGGACAACCGGACGCGGCCGTCCCACCAAGGTGAGACGGCCGCCGTCGAATATCAGAAGAGGCGGGAACCCCTACACGAACGCGGCGATGCCCGTGATGGCGCGGCCTGCCACGAGGGTGTTGATCTCGTAGGTGCCCTCGTAGGTGTAGATGGCCTCGGCGTCACAGAAGATCTTGGCCATCTCGTAGTCCACGGAGACGCCGTTGCCGCCGAGGATGGACCGGCCCAGCGCCACGGTCTCGCGCATGCACTTGGTCACGAAGGCCTTGGCCATGGCCGAGTGCTCGTTGCGGGTGGTGCCCTCGTCCTCCATCTGGGCCAGGCGGACCATCATGCCCATGGACGCCTGCGCGTTGGAGAGCATGGTGACCAGCTGCTCCTGGATGAGCTGGAAGCTGGCAATGGGCTTGCCGAACTGGTGGCGCTCCACCGCGTACTTGCGGGCAACGTCGAACGCGGCCATCTGGATGCCCACCGCCTGCCAGCCCACCGTTGCGCGCGTGGTCTTGAGGACCTTGTTGGTGTCGCGGAAGCTGTTGGCGCCGGCCAGCTTGTTGAAGTGGGGAACGACGACGTCCTTCAGGACAATGTCGGCGTTCTGGACCGCGCGCAGGGCAATGCGGTTCTCAATGAGGGTTGCGCTGAAGCCCTCCCGTGAGGTCTCCACGAGGAATCCCTTGACCTGGTCGTCGGCCACGTCCTTGGCCCAGATGATGACGTAGTCGGAGAAGGTGGAGTTGCCGATCCAGCGCTTCTCGCCGTTGAGGATCCAGTTGTCGCCGTCGCGCACGGCGGTGGTCTGGGTGCCGCCGGCCACGTCTGAACCGGCCAGCGGCTCAGTGATGGCAAAGACGCCGGTCTTCTTCAGCGAGTAGATGTCCGGCAGCCAGGCGGCCTTCTGCTCCTCGGAGGCAAGGAGCTCGATGGAGCCGGTGAACAGGCCGTCGTGGCCGCTGAAGAAGGTGCCGAAGGAGGCGTCGACGCGGTGGATGGCCGCGGTGACCATGCCGGCCAGCAGGTGAGAATAACCCTGCCGGCGCACGGGGCTGATCATGTCCAGCTCCGCAACCTGCGGGATCAGGTGGACGGGGAATTCGCTGCGGTTCCAGTACTCGCGGGAGACGGGGCGGACATTGGCCTCCATCCAGTCGCGGATCTCCTTCAGCCGGGTCAGTTCGCTGGCCGGGAGCAGGGATTCGAAGGCAAAGAAGTCGCCGTCGGGGTACGGCACTGCGGCGGGTGCGGCGCCGGCAGTGGATGCGGCGGTGGAGGCGGCACCGGCTGTGGCGGAAGAGGCGGCAACAGTCGTGTCAGTCAAGGGAAACTCCTTCAAGGGATGGGCCATGGCCACCGGCCCGGGAATTTGGCGGCGTCTTTCGAACATAGCGCGGACCCGCAGCAAATATGAGCCGGATCATTGGAATGGGCCCGTCGTCTTGGATCACAGACGCCTTCCGTGATCCGCATCGCATTTGCCGCTGGCTTCCATGCTCAGATTGACCAGAGAGTTTCACCCGGACACGACAAAATTCCAATGGAGGAATCACATGTCACGAATTCAAACCGTGCGAAAGAGCGGGCCGGCCATTGAACGCCGGTCCATCGACTTCGTGCCCGCCAGAGAACGCCACGGCAAGCCCTCCGGACAATTCACCCTGTGGTTTGGGGCGAACATGCAGATCACGGCCATCGTCACCGGCGCACTGGCCGTCATCTTCGGCGCCCCAGCCTTCTGGGGCATCCTCGGCCTGCTCATCGGCAACCTGCTCGGCGGTGCCGTCATGGCCCTCCACGCGGCACAGGGCCCCAAGCTGGGCATGCCGCAGATGATCTCCAGCCGCGCCCAGTTCGGCGTTTTCGGCGCAGTCATCCCGCTGGTCCTGGTGATCATCATGTACCTCGGCTTCGCCGCCACCGGCGCCGTGTTGGCCGGACAGGCCGTGGACCAAATCATCCACACGGGCAACACCACCGTGGGTGTCCTCATCTTCGGCGCCCTGACCGTGCTGGTGGCTACGCTCGGCTACAAGTACATCCACATCCTCGGCCGGATTTCCACTGTCGTTGGCATCATCGGCTTCACCTACCTGGCCATCCAGCTCGTCCTGAAGTACGACGTCGGCGCGGTCCTGGGCGTAGGCGGATTCGCGTTCCCCACCTTCCTGCTCGCCATCTCCCTCAGCGCCGGCTGGCAGCTGACCTACGGCCCCTACGTGGCCGACTACTCCCGCTACCTGCCCGCCAACACACCGGCCAAAAAGACGTTCCTCGCCTGCATGTCCGGCTCCGTCCTCGGCGCCCAGTGGTCCATGACCCTCGGCGCACTGTTCGCCGCCATCCCCATGGCCGCCGGCAAGGCATTCATTGACAACCAGGTGGCCTTCGTGGGCGAGCTCGCGGGCGGCGGCCTGATCGCCATCCTGATGTACATCGTGATCGTTGTGGGCAAACTGACCATCAACACCCTCAACGCCTACGGCGGGTACATGACCATCCTGACCTCCGTCAGCGCCTTCACCCGCCAGCTGCGCTTCGCCCCCTGGGTCCGCTTCGCCTACGTTATCGGCTTCATCGGCGTCTCCGTCATCATCGCACTGGCGGCCTCGGCAGACTTCATCCACAACTTCAAGAACTTTGTCCTCGTTCTGCTGATGGTCTTCATCCCGTGGAGCTCCATCAACCTCGTGGACTTCTACTTCTCCTCCAAGGAGAAGCTGGACATCCCGGCCCTCTACGACCCCAAGGCCCGCTACGGCGGCTGGAACGTCCCGGCACTGCTGACCTACGCGCTGGGCATCGTCATCCAAATCCCGTTCCTGGCCCAGTCCATGTACACCGGCCCCATCACTCCCCTGATCGGCGGAGCCGACATCTCCTGGATTGTGGGCCTGGTTGTCACCGCCGCCGTCTACTACCCCGTGGCCAAGCGCTTCAACCACCCGCCCAAGGACATGATCTACCCCGCCGATGAGGAAGTGGGACCGGATCCCGCACTGGCCGCAGCAGAAACCGCAGCCAAGTGACCACCATCGCCGCCAGGGCAGCCCGGCCCCTCCCCAGGGAGATAGTCGCCGGGCTGCCCGTCTATTCAAAGGCGGGCGGCTCGGCACCTCCCACCTGGCGGGCGTCCTCCAACGAATCGTTCCTGCCGCCGTCGGCCGCCGTCCTTGCGGCCATCGATGCGGCGGCACGGAACGTCCAGAAGTACCCCACCCTGCAGGGCGATCCGCTCACGGCGGCCCTTGCCCGGCAGCTGGGCACCGCCGAAGGGCAGATCGTTGCGGGCGCGGGATCGCTGGCCGTGCTCCAGCAGTTGCTGACGGCCTATGCCGGCCCTGGCAGGAACGTGGTGTTTGCGTGGCGCAGCTACGAGGCCTACCCCATCCTGGTCCGCCTTACCGGCGCCCGCGACATCCAGGTCCCACTCACCGCCACCCATGAACACGACCTCGAAGCCATGGCCGCCGCCGTCACCGATAACACCGCAGCCGTGATCCTGTGCAGCCCCAACAACCCCACGGGAACTGTCCTCGGCCAGGCGGCGCTGGAGAGCATCCTGAAGAGCATTCCCCCGCACGTCCTCGTGGTCCTGGACCAGGCGTACCTGGAATTCATGGACGACGCCGGACCCTCCTCCCGGCACAGCCTCGCCTTGCTCGCCGCCCACCCCAATCTCGTCCTTCTGCGCACCTTTTCGAAGGCGTACGGACTGGCCGGGCTGCGGGCGGGGTACATGGTGACGGCAACGGACATTGCCGAGGCCGTCCGTGCCGTCTCCCCGCCCTTTGGCCTGAACGCGCTGGCCGAGGCGGCCGCCGTGGCGGCCCTCGACGACACGGCGGCGCTGGAGGCGGCAGTCTCCACGGTGCGCCGGGGCCGTTCGGAACTGCATGCGGAATTGGCCGCACGGGGGCTGGCCGTTCCGGACAGCGGCGGAAACTTCCTGTGGCTGCCGGTGGGCGACGGGGCTGCTTCGTTGGAGGCCGCCTGTCTCGCCGAAGGTGTCAGCGTGCGCTGCTTTGCCGGCGAGGGCGTCCGCGTCACTGTCGGTTCCCGCGACGCCGAGGCCGCCGTGTTGCGCGCGGTGGACACGTGGCTGGCCTGCGCGCAGGGTTGGGAACAGCTGGGTTAAGGCACCGCCGGAGCCGGCGAGAACGCCGCTGTCAGGCTGACGTTGGCCCGGCCGGCGGATGCTCGGCAATGCAGAACAGGTTCCCTTCAGGATCGGCCAGGGTGGTCCACTGCACGTGTGTAAATTCCCCCAGGACATCCCACTTGAATGTGGCACCGAGACCCAGGATGCGCTCGACCTCCGACTCCCGGGATCCCCAAGGAACAGTCAGGTCCATGTGGCCAAGCTGGTGGCCTCCCCGGGGACCGGAACCGCCTTGGAAGAACATGCCAAAACCGCCTGGACCGTTCGGGGCCAAATAGACGCTGTTCCCGTTAATGGACTGTGAGGCACCGGTCACGGCTGCCCAGAAAGTGGCGAGGCCGAGCGGATCGGCCGCTTCCATGTTGATGGCGCCCAGGGTGATTAAGGAATTTGTCATAAAGGCGAGTCTAGTTGCGGCCACCCCGGGCGGGGCGTTCCGGCTGCCGGAGCGGCCGGCGCCGCCGCGGATTACAAAAGCCCGGCCGCCGCACCCAAACAGGTGCGGCGGCCGGGCTTTTGCATGGCGGGGAAACTAGGCCCCGGTCATTTCCACGTAGAGCCGGCTGGTGTGCAGCGCCAGGTAGGACACCTCGTCGTCGCCCAGTTCCCGCTTCAGCGCAGAGCCGATGAGCTTGGCCACCTCGAGTGCGGCGTCCGCCGCCTCCGGGTAGGCCGCGCGCACCGAGGCCAGGACATCGACCTTGATCGTCGCGGTGCCGGTCGCCTCGGCTGACCGCGCAAACAGGTAGCGCAGGTGCGTCACGAAACGTGCAGCACTGAGCGCGTTTTCGTCAATGTTCCTGCCCCAGCGCACCGACAGCAGTGTAAACACGCGGGCAATCGTCTCGGTCATGGAGACCGTCTTGGAAAAGTCGGCCGTGGACCATTGCTGGTTGACGAAGTGCAGCGCGAACGCCACCCATTCCTCTTCCTGCAGTTGCACGTCCAGGCGTTGGGCGATGAGTTCCACGACCCGCCGGCCCAGGCTGCCTTCGGCCGGGTACAGCTGGGCCACTTCCCACCGGAGCGGGAAGTCGACCCTGCTGCCCTCGCGGGCCCGCTGCACGGCGAAGACCAGGTGGTCCAGGATGGGGACCATCAAGGACTGCCGGGGTTCCAGCTGCAACTCGTTCTTGGCCATCACCATGATTTCCTGCACCAGCTCGATCTGCTCCAAGGGAGCGTCGCTGAGCAGGTCGGCAACATGGCCGCCCGTGTAGCTACCGTCAGGAACAAACCTCTGGTCGGCAATGTCAGGGTCGATCATTTGCCCGTTCTTGTGGCTGAAGCCGATGCCCTTGCCCACAAGGACCATCTCGCTGCCGTCCGGGAGCTCGGTCAGGAGAACGTTGTTGTTGTACACCCTCTTGATGAGGGCGGACGTTCCGCGGCTCAGGTCCATGACGTGGCGATCCTCAGTGCTGATGGGGCGCAGGCAGCACCCGTGACGGGCACCATGTTACTTCTTCCGGACCGTGATGACGGGTGAGCCCGCGTCCGCGCCGAGCTCGGTCTGCGCGATCGCGAAGTCCTTGCCGTTGGTCACCAAGACCGGCGTGACCATCGACGGAACCTTCGCGGCCACCTCGGCCAGCTCGCAACTGATAACGAGCTCACCCTGCTTCACCTGCTCGCCCTTGGCACGGTGGGCCGTGAAGCCCTCGCCCTTGAGCTTGACCGTGTCCATGCCAATATGGACCAGGATCTCGGCTCCGGCAGCCGTGCGCACGCCAAAGGCGTGCAGGGTCTTGGCCACCAGGATAATCTCCCCGTCAACCGGGCTCGTGAAGCTGCCTTCGGACGGCACGACGGCGAATCCCTCACCGACCGCCCCGCTGGCGAATACCGGGTCCGGCACATCGGCGAGGGCCATGAGCGACCCGGCTGCCGGTGCGAAGACCTGTTCGCCCTTTTTCTTGAACATTTTCAACATGTGTTTGACTCCTGTAGAGGTAAGGCCAGTGAGATCCAGCGCGGGCGCGGAATCAGTCGTCCAGGCCAAGGCTTTCATTGATGGCGTTCTTGTACAGCACGGCCTTGCCGCCGAAGACGGCCTGAACACCGCCGCTGACCTCAAAGACGCCTGCTGCGCCGAGCTGGCGGAGCGTGTCCTTGTCGACTTGCGCGGAGTCCTTGACGGAGACCCGCAGCCGGGTGATGCAGGCATCCACGTCGTCCAGGTTCTCAGCACCGCCCAAGGCGGCAAGAACCTGGGCGGCCTCTCGCTGGATGGGCGTGCCGGCTGCGGCGCCGCCCACTGTTGCCGGGACCAGCTCGGCGGCATCCGCGGAGGGGGTTTCGGCGTCGTTCCCCAGGGTGTCCTCAAGGTGGCCGGGGGTGCCGAACTTGAACTTCTTGATCATGAACTTGAACGTGAAGTAATACAGGAAGAACCAGACAATGCCGACCGGGATGACCAGCAGCCAGTTGGTGCGGTCGTTGCCCTGGAACACGCCGAAGAGCAGGAAGTCGATGAGACCGCCGGAGAAGGTGTTGCCGATGCTGATGTTGAGCAGGTCAGCCACCAGGAAGGACAGGCCGTCAAAGATCGCGTGGATCACGTACAGCACCGGTGCCACGAACAGGAACATGAACTCAATGGGCTCGGTGATGCCGGTGACGAAAGAGGTCAGGGCCACGGAGGCAAACAGGCCCATGTACTTGGCGCGGCGGCCCTTGGGGATGACATGCCACATGGCGAGGCAGGCGCCGGGGAGGCCGAACATCATGGTGGCGAAGCGGCCGGCGAAGAAGCGGGTGCCTTCGGTGAACAGGCCCACGTGGTTGGGGTCGGCCAGCTGGGCGAAGAAGATCTTCTGCGCACCGGCAACCTGCACGCCGTTGACCATTTCAGTGCCGCCCAGCGGGGTGTACCAGAACATGGGGTAGATCATGTGGTGCAGGCCTGCGGCGCCGCTCAGGCGCAGCAGTGAACCGTACAGGAAGGTGCCGAAGGCGCCCATGCCGGCAATGCCTTCACCGGCGCTGACCAGTCCGTTCTGGACGGGAGGCCACACAATGAAGAACAGCGCACCGACCAGGATGGCGGCGAAAGCCGTCACGATGGGCACGAAGCGTGAGCCGCCGAAGAAGCCGAGGACGGCGGGCAGCTGGATGTTGTGGAAGCGGTTGTGCAGCATCACTGCCGCGCCACCGACCACAAGGGCGCCGACGACGCCGGTGTCAATGGCGGCCGCCTCCGGGGTGAAGATGCCAAGGAGTGACTTGATGGTGGCCACCATGACCAGGTAGCCGACAACACCGGCCAGTGCGGCGGTTCCCTTGTCGCGCTTGGCCAGGCCAATGCACAATCCCACGGCCAGCAGGATCGCCAGGTTTTCGAACACGGTGGAACCGGCGGCTGACATCACACCGAAAATGCCCTGCAACACATGGTTGTCCAGGAACGGGTATGAGGACACCGTGGTGGGGTTGGAGAGGGCGCCACCAACACCCAGCAGCAGGCCTGCTGCCGGAAGAATGGCGATCGGCAGCATGAATGCCTTGCCGATCTTTGAAAGTTGCTTGAACACTACTGTTCCCTTCGCTCGCAGCTTGACGGCATCGTCAAGCCAGGATCTGAGCCGACGGGCCATACAGCAGGAGCGCAATCGGCGGGCGGCAACGTTGGCGGCCCGCGCGGGATGCGCAGTCGTGGATGAACCTTCGGGCAAAGACAGACGGATAGCCCCTGCAAAGTGATGCGCGAGGCTTGGCGTCCCAGGTTATTGCCGAAAGTTACAATCCCGATGACAGTCGCCACAGTGGCGACTGCACAAGAATACACGTCCCATGTCATGGGCCGCAACGGCGCGCACTGGCGGCACCGCCTACCCGCTGGGCCGCAGACGCCGGGAAATCTCGGTGGCACAGCGCTGGACCTCGGGCAGCCACTGCTCGGCGAGGTCCTCAACGTGGACAGTGCGTTCTTGAACAATCCCCTCGACAGCGTTCTGTGCCGCGGCAGCCGGACTCAGCGCGGGCCGGTTGGCCACGGTCAGTGTCACGCTGGCCACGGCCAGCCCGCTGTTGTCCAGGACCGGCACGGCGATGCTGGAGAATCCGTCCGTCACCTCGTCCTGCTCCCAGGAAAAGCCGCGCTCCCGAATCCGCACGAGCAACTCGTTCAGGGCAGGCACCGAGTGGACGCCCGTTTCATAGCGTGTGGGAAAGGCCTCGGGCCCCGGGTAGAGGGCGCCAAGCTGGTCGGCGGTCATGGACGCCAGCATGGCACGGCCGCTGGCGGTGAGGTGGGCCGGCAGCCTGACACCGGGGTTCGTCACCAGCGCGGTCTGCCGCTTGGCCCGCTCCTCGATGACGTAGATGACCTCACGCCCGTGCATCACGGCGAGGTGGGCGGTCCGCTTGGTCCGTTCCACCAGTTGGGCCAGCGGAAAGCGGGCCAGCCGCTGCAGCGGCGCCTGCCGCGAATACCCCGTCCCCAGTTCGTGGGCGGTGACTCCCAGCGCATACTTTCGCTCCTCCGGCAGGTGCACCACGAAGCCGTCGTCAACCAACGCCGCCAGCAGGTGGTACGTGGTGGAGCGGGGCAGCTCAACGTCCCGGGCAATGGCCGCCGCGCCCACGGGACCGGCCTGCGCGGCAATGTAGCGGAGCACGGCTAGGACATTTCTGGCGGCCGGAACCTGCGGCAAATTCTTAGTACCCATCCACACATGCTATGCCCAACTCGTCTGTGATCACAGACGCATTGGACGGGGCCCGGCATGATTGGACCGCTTTCAATGATGTGATGGAGACAACAAGTCGCGCATTCGCCCCACCACTTCAGCCAAAGGTTGGTTTCCCCATGACAACGACTCCGCACGCCACGTCCGCACCAGCAGCCCTGAACCAGCCCGGCTCACTGGAGGGCCTGCGCGTCCTTGACCTGTCCCGCGTGCTGGCCGGCCCGTTCTGCGCCATGATCCTGGCCGACCTGGGCGCCGAGGTCATCAAGGTTGAAAGCCCCGACGGCGACGACTCCCGCCACTTCGGCCCTTGGTACAACGGCGAGTCCGCCTACTACCGGCTGTTCAACCGCAGCAAGTACGGCCTCACGATGGACCTGAAGAACGAGCAGGAACGAGGTCGGCTGCTCGAGCTCGTGAGGCGGTCCGACGTCGTGATTGAAAACTTCCGTCCCGGCGTCATGGAGCGGCTGGGCCTCTCGGCGGATAGGCTTATGGAGGAGAACCCCCGCCTGATCATTGTCAGCATCTCCGGGTTCGGCCAGGACGGTCCGCTGCAGAAGGCGCCCGCCTATGACCTCATCGCCCAGGCCATGAGCGGGCTGATGTCGATCACGGGCCTGCGCGGCGGCGACCCGACGCGCATCGGCATCAGCATCGGCGACGTCATCCCCGGACTGTACGGGGCCATTGCCGCGCTGGCCGCCATCAACGAACGGCACAACACGGGCCGCGGCCAGCACATCGACGTCGCCATGCTGGACAGCCTGATCTCGGTGCTCGAATCGGTGGGCATGCGCGCTCTCCACGGCGAGGAGCCGGTGGCCTGCGGCAACGACCACGCCATGTCCACGCCGTTCAGCACCTACCAAACGGGCCGCGGCTCCGTCGCCATCGCCATCGCCGGGGACCGCCTCTTCCCCCGCTTGACCGAGGCGCTGAACCGGCCCGAATGGCTGGCGGACGAGCGCTTCAGCGAGCAGACCCGCCGCAACGAGTTCCCGGTGGAGTTCCGCGCCGCGCTGGAGGAGGCCCTCAGCAAGTTCACCGACGACGAGGCGATCGAGCTGCTGTCGGCCCACCACGTGCCGGTGTCGAAGGTGCACACAGTCAACGAGGCTTTGGCCAGCGAACATTCCGAATACCGGGGCACGGTGGCCACGGAGTCGGACGGCTTCAAGACCCTGGCCTCGCCGCTGCGGCTGACAGGTTCCGTGGCGCCGTCGCCTGCCCCCACCCTCGGCCAGCACAACTCACTCGTGGACGAATGGCTCCAGAGTCCAGTCCGCACCGGCCTCTAGAACAAGCACGACGGCGGGTCCCGGCTTCGGCGGCCGGCCCGCCGCGGATTCGCCGTCCAACTGCCGCGGGCTCGCCGTGGATGTCCAAAAGGGCCAAAATTGCCAGTTCGTGCGCGGCCACCGACGCTCCATCAGATAAGTGACCATTTTGGGCAACGCTCCATCAGATCCGGAGTCTCCGGACACCGTCCGGGAAGGTCTTGCCGGCCATGCGTTTGTCTCCTGAGGATTATTCAGGCAGCGACAGCAGGTATTCCCGAAGACCCGGGATTGCGAAGCGCACCACGCCGTGGCCGGCTGATTCGATTATTCCTGCATCAATGAGCCGCGCCCGCTGATTGCCCACGGTGGAAGATGTGGCTTCCATACGGGATGCGAGATCCAAGGTTTTGGATGAAGCCTCATCTTGAGCCATGGCTTTCAGAAAATCCATGTCCCTTCCTGAAGCATTGGAAAGCGCCGCTTGAACCACTACCCGGGTGTTGCGCTTTTGTGCGTGGGCAATGGCAGCGGACGCTGCCTCTTCGGTGATTTCAGGGTCCAACTCTGCTTCCCTCCACAGGAAGTAGCCCACCAGCTGGATCAGGAAGGGGTAGCCGCCCGTGGCTTGGGCTGCCATTCGGACAATCCTCGGATCCAGGTCAAAGCCGCCCTCGGCAAATAGCTTGGCATAGGACTTCTCGACATCCCGGACTGCTGCGGCATGCAGGTCGATCCTGTCGGCCCGCCGGAGAAATGTGGCCACTCCTTCATTGAGAAGGTCTGAGACTGCCGACGGAAGTCCGGCAAAGACAAGCCCGATCGGGAGTCCCTCCCGGATAAAGTGCTGCACGCTGGCAGCCAGTTGTGAGATTTCAGTGCGGTCAGTTGCATGGATTTCATCAACGGTGATGATCAGGCCTGTTCCTTGTTCAGCAAGCAACTGCAGTAGTTGCTTGCCGGTTTCCCGCCAACCGACTTGCTCTTCAGGCGGCAGGGCGGTCGTGATGCTGAACCCTGCAGCCGAGAGGGACGTGATCTTCCGGCCAGGCGTCGTGTTGCCCAGTTCATTGCCCAAGCGGCGCATTGACTCCCCCATGCGCCCCATGAACCCGGGAGTTGCCGTCTCTGAAACCACGGCCCATCCAGCTTCCCTGGCCAGATCCTCCGCTTCACTGAGCATGACCGTCTTTCCAATGCCCCGGGCACCGGTGAAGATGGTCAGCAGTCCCGGCGCTCCAGAACCAATGCGCATGCCATAGCTGAATTCATCCAGCACACCCTTCCGGCCGATCAGTTCAGGCGGAGTCGAACCAGCCGTGGGAACAAAGGGATTTTCCAAGGTCGGACTCCTGAATATAGGTGTAAGTCATGTAAGTCGTGTAAGTCGTGTATTTGCCTATCGTACGTCGCAATGACCTCCTTGCGCACCTGCTGCGGCCGCAATTCACAAGCGTCACGATGCAAATACCGCCGCCTATCGCCGCCGACCCACCCACACGACCCACCCACAGTCCGTGCAGCAGTGGCAGCAGTGGCAGCACCGAAACTGCCATCAGCACGGGACTGCACACCACCTCCGAAGCGCGCAGCACCAACGACTTCCCGATTGCGTGTGCGAAACGTGGCCGGGGACGTGCTCAGCGTGAATGCCTGCCACCCCAGGGTTCACGAAGGCAGTACAACCCTCCTCCGGGTCAACCCTGCAATGTGCGTCGTTGCTAGACGCGACGTATCCCACATTGGTTCCCCTTCCCCAGCCACGCCTCGCGTGCACTGCTTTCACAGGGCCATGCAAGCCCCCTGTCCGTCATCCAAAGAATGTCCAAATAAATGATCGACGGCGGGATGCCGCCTTGCGGGGCCGGTCGCCGCCACGGTACAGCAAATATCCGGGCAATGGCGGCGCCGAGGGCAACGGGCCTGCTGCGGCGCCCTGGCAAAGTCGGTTAGCCGTTCCCAGGCCCAATGCGAAGGTGCGCCAAAGGAGAGCGGAAAGCCCCTGAACTCATGCCCTGGTTGGCGCATCGGTGAGCCACCGCACCGGCCGGGACGGGTCGGGTTCGAAGCGGCACAGCCGCCCCGTGTGGATGCCGTCGCGCAGCAGGCGGGCGATGTCCGGTTCCTCCACGGCAATGCGGTCCAGGGCTGAGGCAATGGCCTTGCGCACAGAAATCCGGGCCCGCTCAGACGCCGGCCCCAGTGTCCGCGGCCGCCCCAGCAGGCCCCGGGCCGAGGCGAGCTGGCGGATAAATTCGTGCCGTTCGCTGCGGGCCGCCGCGGCACGGTCGAGGTCGTTCCATTCCTCCGCCTCCTGAATTTCCTCGTCCAGTTCCGCCAGGCGCCGCCGGTACGCCTCGAGCGCGGTCGCGTCGAGGACCGGCCCGCCCAAGTCCGGCCCCTCCTGCAGGGCGCGGTCAAACCCCGATACAAGGTCTGCGCTGGCAATGTCCTTCCCCGGATTGCGGATCAGCAGCCGAAGATAGGAAAAGCCCAGCAGTGCCGGGAGCGCCCGTGGACTGTCGGCGGGGCCGATCTGCCAAATCCCCGGCGTCCCGGGAGACAACCGAACCGCCCGCGGTTGTGCCGGCGTGGAACCTGCCGGCGCCTCCGTGCCGTCCGGGCGCAGGCGTGCCTCCCACCAGCCGGCACCGACACCCGCATAGGCCTGGCCGGCAAAGCTGCGATGGCGCCGCGACCGTTCACCCTGGCCAAGGAGTGCGTACATGTCGGCGAGATAGTCGTCCACGACACCGTGGAAGCTGACCGCCGCGGCATTCACGACCCCGCGCCCCGCGTAGGGCGCCAGCAGTCCGGCCATGAGCTCCGCCGTCGTCGGGTCCCCTGTCCGGACCGCCACGTCAGCCACCTGGGTCGCAGTCAGGAGCCAGTCAACGTCGTGGGGAATGCCGGAAAAGCCGTCTCCAACTATGCGCCGAACCAGAACAGCCGCGTGCGTTGGGTCTCCCGACTCCAGCCACAACACCGCAGCTTGGGCAAGGATGGACGGGACCCCCTCCGCGCTTGCATATTCCTCGTAGATTTTGGCCTCGGCTGCAAGCGTTGGCCGGTGGCCGAGCTGGCGGGCAATCTCGCCCCCGAGCGCGTGCTCCATCGCATAGGCGTCGGCCTCCCCCGCCTTCCGGCCGGACACTCCAGCGGCGTTCGCCAGCGACTGGGCTTCGCTGGTCCGACCCGCCATGAGCGCCCGCATCGCCCGGCGGCACAGGGAGTAGTACCGCGCATGCTCCGAGCCGGACTGCTGGGCCAGCAGGTCCAGGTCCCGCAAACGGCGCTGCAGCGCCAGTCCGTCGAGCCTTTCCAGTGCGCTTGTCAGTGCCCAGCACAGTGTCCTGACACGCAAGTCAACGTCCGGGGAATGGGCCGTCAACTCTTCCAGCTCGGCACACAACCGGGTCCTCAGCTCCATGTCATCCGGCCCCCAGTGGGCGAGCAGCCCGGCCTCAAGGGCCGCGGCGACGTCGTCGGGCCCACCCGACATGCGGGCAATGTCGAGCGCTTCGGCGGCGAACGGCACGGCACGGCTGCCCTCCCCGCCATACACCCAGAGCCGGGCGAGGGCCACGGCCAGCCGGCCGCGGTCCGGCGGGCCGGCAACCGCGTACGCCTGGTGGATGATGGCCGGCAGGGTGCCGGCGGACGTTCCGAAGCGGTGGTGGCCCACCAGCCGGACCACGGCAGCCACCAGCACCTCGGACTGCCCAGACGCCAGCGCCGCGTGGCACGCTGCAATGTACAGCTCCTCGGCGCCGGACGCCGCGCCGGGCGCAATGGCTTCCGCACGCTGCAAAAGCTCGACGGCGGACGGTCCAGACGGTCCAGCAGGGCGGGCCTCTCCGGTTGGATCCGAGGCCCTGTCATTGGCCATGCACAGATCATAAGCACCCGGCACCGCGGTTCCAACCCTGTGGCGGGCTCAGGGCCGGATCATTGTTTCCGTGGCAGCGTGCTCGCGCACCAGGGCCTCGTCCCAGTCGCCCGTGCAGTACACGGACAGCTTCGTGACCGTACCGTTGGTGACGTCGGCGCGTGCCATCTCCCTGGCTGTCCACTGTTGGCCGTCCGCGGTCCAGGATTCCTGGAACTCGATGACGAACCCGCCGGGAATGGGGTCGGCGCGCCATTGGGGCACCGTGCCGGGGTCGGGATGTCCGGCCCGGCGCAGCTCTTCGGCAGCATGCCGTCCGCTGACCTGCTTTCGCCACAGGGGCAGGGTGAAATCGACGAAGACGTCGTCAGCGAACAAGCCCTCCGGCGCCGTTCCCGTCTCGAGAAAACGGATAAACCGGTGCACCAGCGGATCGATGCCGGATTCGGCAGGAAGGGCCTGGGCTGTTGGTTGGACTGTTGGTTCTGGCATTGCAGCCACCTCCTTGATGGATGTTGATACAAGGAAGGCGTGAAAAGCGGGTTCACATCGTGACCGGTGCCGTTACTGCCCGCAGCGCCGCCAAAATCCGGCCTCCAACCATGCAAACGCGGCCGCCTACCTCCGCCTGCCCACCCACAGCCCGTGCAGCAGCGGCAGCAGGGCAACCGCCATCAGGACGGTCCCGAACACCATGTCCGAAGGACGCAGCACGGCACCGGTCACCAGCAGGGCGGCGAACACAACATAGGACCCCACCCGGCGGACAAGCCCGTTGAGCCGGGCCGCCTGGCGCTCCAGCCGCGGGTTCGACACCGCCAGGGTGCCCGCCTCAGCCTCTGACAGAAACGCGTCCAGGCGCTTTGGCAGCCGCACTGCAACACCGGCAATCTCCAGCGCCTCGCGGGACACGTCCCGAACCAGTCCGCCGCGCTCATCCTTGAGCATCTTCGCTGCGAACGGCTCGATCGAATCCCACAAGTTGAACTCGGGGTCCAGCGCACTGCACACCCCCGACGTCAGGGACATCGCCCGGATGATGAGCAGGAAGTTCTCCGGCAGCTGGAACGGGAGCGAACGCGCCACCTCGCCAAACTCGTCAGCAAAATCCCGGAACTCCCGCTGGTCCACCGTGCGCAGCTGGGCAAAGCCCATGCCGCCGAAGCGTGCGAACAGCGCGGTCATCGCGCGCTCCAGTTCATGTGTGTCTGCGGAGGGCATCAGCACGCCCACCTCGCGGATCGCCGCCACCAAGCCCTTGCCGTCACGCGAGGCCGCGGCAATCAGCAGCTTTCGCAGCCCGGACTTGGTCTCGTCGGAGACGTGGCCCATCATGCCGAAGTCCACGAAAGTCAGCCGCCAGGGCAGCCCGCCGGAGGCACCCGCGACCGGCGTGACAAAGATGTTCCCGGGATGCGGGTCGGCGTGGAAGAAGCCGTTGCTGAAGAGCTGCTTGAACATGACCGAGGCAAACACGGGCGCCACGGATACCGGGTCAATACCCGCCGCAAGCAGCCCGTCGGCGTCCGTCACCTTGATGGCCGTGACGTCCTCCAGTGTCAGCACGCGCCGGGTCGTCCGCTCCCACACCACCTGCGGGACCGCCACCCGATCGTCGGCGCCAAATTCCTCGGCGAAGCGTTCGGCGTTTGCAGCCTCGTTCAGGTAGTCGATTTCCTGCAGGCTGGTCTTGGCAAACTCCTCCACCAGCGCGGGTGCATCCACCCTGGAGGAAACAATCCGCACATGACTCAACCATCGGCCCACCCGGCGCAGGGCGGCCAGGTCGACGTCGACAATCTCGCCAATGCCCGGCCGCTGCACCTTGAACACAACTGTGCCAAATCCGGTGTCGGAGGCGTTGGCCGGCAGCAAGGTCGCCCGGTGCACCTGCCCCAGCGAGGCCGCCGCCACAGGCGTCTCATCGAACGACTCAAACACGGCTTCCAGCGGCGCACCCAACTCAGCCTCCGCCAGCCCGCGAATGGCGGGGAACGGCACGGGCGGCACCTCGTCCTGCAGTCCCGCCAGCTCCTCAGTGATTTCTGGCGGGAGCACGTCCAGCCGGGACGACATGAACTGCCCCACCTTGATCATCAGCCCGCCCAAACCGACGGCGAGCGCATGGAAGCGCCGCGCGAACCGCCGCATCCGCGCAGCCCGGTTCCGCCCGGCCAGCCGGCCCAGCCCCACGCGCGGCAGAAGCAGCTCAAACCACCACGTCACCGCCAGGTTCCACGCGGCAAAGCGCAGGATGCGCCGGTACCGGGCGCGCGTGTTCCCGGTTCCCGCCGCCTTCCCTGCACGCCGGCCAGGGGCCGCCAACGTCAGTCCTGGGCGAGGATCGCGTAGAGCTTCCGCCGCGCCTCTTCCAGCACCTTGACGGCTTCGGCCACCTGGCCCTTGGTCCCGGTGCGTCCCACCTGGGCTGCGGCCTGGGCCAGCTCAACGCCGGCCTTGGGCAGTGCGGAGAATCCCGACGACGATCCGCCAGACTCCCACGGCGCCCCCGACTCCGCGCTTTCCGCCTCGGCACGGCCGGCCTCGGTCAGTGAGTAGACCTTGCGACCCTCGGATTCCTCCGCGGTCACCAGGCCCTCGTCGGCCAGCAACTGCAACGTCGGGTAGATGGAGCCGGCGCTCGGCTTCCAGCTGCCGCCGCTGCGCTCCTCGATCTCGCGGATGATCTGGTAGCCGTGCATGGGCCGCTCCGCGAGCAGGGCCAGCACCGCCGCCCGCAATCCGCCGCGCCCGGCCCGCGTGCCGGAGCGCTTTTCAAACTTGGAACGGAAGTCCTCGACAGCCTGCCAAACGCTGTCAAAGTTGCCGCCCATGAAACCGCCTACAGGGAATGATTCGTGCATCACAACCACCTCAGTCGCTATCGAACGATATACCTAACGATATGTCTATCGACTGAGGCTGGCAATGGGTTTTCGGGCCCCAGCGGAGTGAGTTTCCTGTGAATCCCGGCCCCGGTTTTCAGGCGCGGAACGACGGCGTGGTGCCTCCTTCCCGTGCAGGTGCCCTGCCGCCGGCAGATGCCAACTGCCGCTCCGGTAGGCTCATTCCCATGACCTTGGACTCGCACAGCGACGCGGGGCTCGGGGCGTGGCGGCGCGAGCCCAGCACGGAAGTGCGGCCCGGCCGGGCGCTTCCGGCCAACAAGCCTTCCTCGTCCGTCATCCACACCGAATCCGAAACTCCCGCCGCCCCCTTGGAATGGGACCTCCATTCACATCCCCTGCATGAGCTGGTCTGGGTCCGCGGCGGCACCCTGACCACGCGCGTCGGGAACCGCATCTTCACCCTCACCGACGGCGAGGGACTCTGGCTGCCCGCCGGCCAGGTCCACGGAGGGCGTCTCACGGCCAAGGTTGAGTTCCACACAGCGTTCTTCACCCCCAGCAGGACTCCCCTGGCCTTCGACGGGCCCACCACGATCACGATGAATCCGCTTCTTGAGTCGCTCCTGAAGCACCTCGCCCGGACCGATCTGGACGACGCCGCCAGGGCACGCGCCGAGCTGGTGGTGTTCGACGTCGTCGAGCCGTCCCGCCGCCAAATCGACCTGCAGCTGCCCGGCGACCCCCGCATCGACGTCATTGCCGAGACACTCATGGCGGACCCGTCGGACGACCGGTCGCTGGACGACTGGGCCCAGCATCTGGGCACGAGCGGGCGCACCATCACGCGGGCCTTCCGCGGCACCACCGGGCTTTCCTTCGCCCAATGGCGCCGCACCTTCCGCGTCCACCATGCACTCGCACTCCTGGCCGACGGGTGGGACGTGCGCGCCACGTCGGAACAACTGGGCTACGCACACCCGAGTTCCTTCATTGAGGCCTTCCACGCCGTCATGGGCACCACGCCCGGCGCGTTCCTCAACTCGTCCCGGTAGCGACACGGCACCGGCCCGGACACTGCCCCGGGGACCGGTCGCGCATCGGGCCGGCCGCGCTCTCGAGCGATGTGCGCTGTCCGAAATTCCGAATCGGCTGTCCCGCAATCCCGATTGCAGACACCCGGGCGCGCCCCTATACTCAATTAGGTAAAGCTACCCTTACCTAATTCGATGAGGTTTGGCTGCGCCCCACCATCCCGAATTCTGCCCTAGGTCGCCCATGCTCTCCGCCACGAATACCGCTCCACGCACCACGCCGCTCAGGCCTGCCGCCGCCCTTTCCGGCGACGGCCTGGTCCTGCGGTACGGCAAGGAGACAGTGGTCGACGGCGTGTCCCTCGCCTTGGCCCCCGGCCGCGTCACGGCACTGGTGGGCCCCAACGGCAGCGGAAAGTCCACAGTTCTGCGCTCCCTGGCAAGGTTGCACGGCATGGCCGGCGGCACGCTCACACTCGGCGGCACGGACGGCCGGCAACAGCCTGCCGCCCTGCTCTCGGCCCGGCAGTTCGCCCGCGAGGTCACCTTGTTCGCCCAGTCCCGCCCGGCACCCCAGGGGCTGACAGTCCGTGAGGTCGTGGCCTTCGGCCGGCACCCGCACCGCCGCCGTTTCGCCGGCTTGGAGGCCAAGGACCGCTCCGCCATCAACCACGCCATGGCTGCCACCGGGGTCGCCGACATGTCCGACCGGCCGGTTGGGGAACTCTCCGGCGGCGAGGTCCAGCGAGTCTGGCTCGCCGCCTGCGTGGCCCAGGAGACCGGCGTCGTGCTGTTGGACGAGCCCACCAACCACCTGGACCTGCGCTACCAGGTCGAAACTCTTGACCTGGTCCGGGACCTGGCCGACGAGCATGGCACGGCGGTGGGGATGGTGCTGCACGACCTCGACCACGCCGCCCGCATCGCCGACGAGCTGCTGCTGATGCATGCCGGCCGGATCCACGCCGCGGGCCTTCCCGCCGACGTGCTCACAGCCGACAACATCACCAAGGTTTACTCCATCCGTGTCGAGGTCACCCTCGACGAACGCACGCAACGCCTCCGTATCGACCCGATCGGCCGGCATTCCGCCGCCAACACACGAAAGGCCCAACCATGAGCCTGTCCCCCGCCCTGCCCACCGCCGGCAACCGAACCCTCCGGCAAGCAGTGAAGGCCGCAGCCACACTCGCGGCCGCCGCACTTGCCCTGACGGCCTGCGGCACCACCACGGTGGAAACCCCGGCTGCCAGCGCCGCCGCCTCCATCTCCGCCAGCTGCGATGCCGACACCACGGCCACCAGCACAGGCCCGGTCAGCATGACCGACGGCGTGGGCCGCACGCTCACGCTGGACAAGCCGGCACAGCGCGTCGCCGTGCTGGAATGGCAGCAGATCGAGGACGCCCTGACGCTGTGCATCGCCCCCGTCGCCGTGTCGGACTCTGAGGGCTACGGCACCTATGTCAGCGCCGAGACGATCCCGGCAGGAACTGCCGACATCGGCACCCGCGGGGAACCCGACCTGGATGCGCTCTACGCCGCCGATCCCGACCTCATCATCGTGGAGGCCTTCAGCGCCGACGACGAACTCATCGCCACCCTGGAAAAGCGCGACGTCCCCGTGCTCGCCACCCTCGGCGCCAACGGCAAGGACCCCATCGGAAACATGAAGGGCGTCATGGAAATGATCGCCGAGGCCACGGGCCGCACGGAACGCGCCGAACAGGTCCTCGGCGATTTCGACAAGTACCTCGCCGACGCGAAGGCCAAGGTCGAAACCGCCGGCCTGCCGACGTCGAGCTTCCTGTTCTTTGACGGCTGGATCGAGGGCGGCAACGTCGTCATCCGCCCGTACGGCCAGGGCGCCCTGTTCACCGCACTCGGCGAGGAGCTGGGAATGAAGACGGCCTGGACCGAGGAAATCAACGCCGCGTACGGCAGCGGCGGCGTGGACCCCGCGTATGGGCTCGGCCAGACAGACATCGAGGGACTGACCTCCGTCGGCAGCGCCAACCTGTTCTACTCCAACGACGAGGAAGCCGGCAGCTACGTCGCCGAACTCGCAAAGAGCCCCATCTGGACGGCCCTGCCCGCCGTGAAGGACGGCCGCGCCTACGCCTTCCCCGCCGGGGTGTGGGGCGCCGGCGGCCCGCTGTCTTGCCAGCAGGCGATCGACGCCTACGTCGCCGCACTCACCGGGGCGTGAGCACCCGCACCAAAACCAGCACCAGGGCGGCCCTGCCCCAGATGGACGACGCCGGCCCCGGCGGAAGCGCCGCGGTGGGCACGGCCGTCCTGGGCATTCTGGCCGCCGCCGTTGTGGCCGTCGGCCTGTGGCACCTGACCCAGGGCACCTCCGGCGTCGGCGGGTGGGAGCTGCTGCGCCTGCTCACCGGCGCCCAGGAGGACGTGGGCGGCGTCCCGGTCCGCGACGTGCTGACGGGGTCCCGCCTGCCGCGCCTGTTCGCGGGCGTGGCCGTTGGCTTCGCACTGGGCGTGGCCGGCGCGCTGCTGCAGTCCGTCACGCGCAATGTGCTCGCCTCCCCCGACACCCTGGCCGTCACGGCCGGCTCCTACCTTGCCCTGACAGTGGTTGCCGCGTTTGGCCTGGCCGTGCCCCTGTGGGCCTCCGGCGCCGTCGCGTTCGTTGGCGGCGTCGCTGCCGCCGCCGTCGTCCTGGGTCTGGCCGGGCGCAGCGCCGGCAGCGGCACCACGCGCCTCATCCTGGCGGGTTCGGCCATAGCCATGGCCCTGGATGCGGCCACCGCCATGCTGCTGATCCTGTTTGACGAGAACACCACGGGCCTGTTCGCCTGGGGCAGCGGTTCGCTTGCCCAGCTCAACCTGGACGCCTCCGTGCGCGCCGCCCCGGTCATCATCCTCACGCTCGCGGCGGCACTGTTGCTGTGCCGCCGGCTCGACGTGCTCAAGCTCGGCGACGACACCGCCGCCACACTGGGCGTTCCCGTCCGCGGCACGCGCATCATGGCCGTCACCGCCGCCGTGGTGCTGACAAGCATCTCAGTGACGCTCGCAGGACCCATCGCCTTCGTGGGCCTCGGCGCCCCGGTGCTGGCCCGCCTGCTCGCGCACAAGATACCCGCCCTGCACCGGCACATCTTCATGGTTCCCGCATCCGGACTGCTCGGCGCCCTGCTGATCCTGCTCGCCGACACCGTGCTCCGCGCCCTCCTCGGCGCCGAGGGTGCCAGCTCAATCCCCACAGGAATTCCGACGGCACTGCTGGGCGCCGTCGTGATTGTCCTGCTCGCGATGCGCATGCGCGACTCCGGGCCCATCCGCCAGCCGCCAACCGCCCGGACCGGCATCCACTCCCGCCGCCGCTTCATCACGGCCCTGGCCATCGCCGCGGCACTGCTCGCGGCTGCGATCGTGGTGGGCCTGCTGGCCGGCAGCCTATGGCTGCGCACCGGCGACATCGGCCTCTGGCTTCAGGGCGCCGCGCCGGATCTCATCGGCCGGGCGCTCGATGAACGCCTCCCCCGTGTCGGCGCCGCCGTCCTCGCCGGCGCGGCACTGGGCCTGGCCGGCTGCGTCGTCCAGGCAACCGTGCGCAACCCGCTGGCGGAACCCGGCCTGCTCGGCATTTCGGCCGGCGCCGGGCTGGGCGCCGTCAGCGTTGTCACCTCGGGTGCCGGCGGCCGTCCCCTCATGATCGCCATGGCCGTGGTGATGGCCCTGGTGACGTTCGGGCTCATCGCCCTGCTCGCCTGGCGCGGCGGACTCCTGCCCGACCGGTTTGTGCTGATCGGCATCGGTTTCGGCTACGGCCTCAGCGCCCTGACCACATTCGTCCTGCTGCGATCCGACCCGTGGAACACGCCCCGGATCCTCACCTGGCTCTCCGGCACCACCTATGGCCGTTCCATGGCCGACGTCGGACCGGTCGCCGTGGGCTTTCTGCTGGCGGTTCCGCTGCTCTTCTCCATGCGCCGCCATCTGGACCTGCTGGCGATCGACGAGGACACCCCGCGGATCCTTGGCATCAGGTCCGACCGGGCCCGGCTGGGCCTGCTCGCCGTGGCAGCGGTGCTCGCGGCCCTGAGCGTGGTGGCGGTTGGCGCCGTCGGCTTTGTGGGGCTTGTTGCCCCGCACCTGGCCCGCGCCCTCGTTGGCGCCCGGCATGGGCGGCTCATTCCCGTGTCCATGGTGTTGGGCGCACTGCTGGTCGCCGTCGCGGACATTCTGGGCAGGACGCTTATTGCGCCGGCCCAGCTGCCGGCCGGGCTGATGATCGCGCTCATCGGCGCACCCTATTTTGTGTGGCTGCTGCGCAGGTCCCGGTAGGCACACAGCCCAACACCCGGTTGGCTACGGCAGGAACTCCCGGATGATGGAGGCAATGAGTTCCGGCCGCTCCCCCACGAGCCCGTGGCTCGTCCCGGGCACGATGCACAGCTGGGCGCCCGGGATGGAGGAGGCGATCAGCAGGCTGTGGTCCGGCCGGATGGTGTCGCGGTCCCCGGCCATGATGAGGGTGGGCGAAGCAACCGCGGCCAGGCTGGCCGGGTCTATCCGTGGTTCGCTCGTCCAGAGCCGGAATAGTTTTGCCAGGACCGCGTCGGCGTGGCCGGGCCCGTCGGGTGAGAGCCGGTCGTAGTGCATGCGCTCCATGTCGGGCTTCGGGTCCGCGGCTGGTGGCAAGGCGCTCAGCCGAGGTGCGCCGGCGCCTTCGGGCGAATGGGTGAAGGCCGTGGGGTCCAGGTTCGCGCTGATGGCAACGAGGGAGCGTACCCGGTCCGGATGGTCCCGGGCGAGCAACAGCCCGATGATGGCGCCGTCGCTGTAACCAATAACATGGGCCGATTCCAGGCCGTGGGCTTCAAGGTAGGCGAGGGCTTCGGCCACTCCAGCCTCATAGTTGTAGTCCACCTCGATGTCTGCCGACCGCCCGTGCCCCGGACGCTCAAAGGCAAAGACCTGGTGGTCGGGAACGAGCGCATCGGAGATCTTCCGCAGGGATTCCAGCGAGCAAAAACCGCCGTGGAGCAGGAGCACGGGCTCGCCCGACCCCGCAACCTCCGAGTACAGCTCAGCGCCGTTGATTTCCACATGTGCCATTGAGTCCAACCGTCTTCCCGGTGCCAGCCACCCGGCGCACTCAAGCACCGCTTTACCCGTCGGATGCTACCACCGAGTCGCGGGCCGCCTTCACGACTTTCCCGCCGTGCCACGACACGACAGGAGGCACTTGGGCAGACTTTGGAGTAGTACTCACCAAAAGCATTGTCCTACGGGGCAATGCTGGACCAGCAAAAGTCTCCGGGCACAGCTGGAAACTTGTTATCGACCACTGTAACTCCGCAGAGAACCTCGATCGCTAACATGCGGTTGGATGAGACAGCCGGCTTCCCAGAGCCTTCCTTGGCTCCTGCTACTCTCTTCCAAGAATGTCAGGGGTGGGTATCACACCCAAATGCCATTGATGCAACCTAATCGGGCTCATCCCAATCGGGGGTGTAGGAGTTGGGGTCTGAAGCCGCCGGTCTCGAGCAGGCTTCGGGCGATGTAGTTGGTCAGGTTGCGGAACCCGAGTGCGGAGCCGCGCAGGTGTTCGAGCCGTCCGTTGAGCGCCTCGGTCGGCCCGTTGCTGGTGCCGGGTCGTTCGAAGTAGGCGAGCACGTCAGCGGCTCGCTTCTTCAGGGTCCGGCCCAGGGTGGTGAGCTCGGTGAGCACCTTGGGGACGCCGGCGCTGAGGTCGGTGATCAGCTTCTCCATGAGCTCGCGGCCACGTTGCCGGTCCTCGTGGCGATAGGCGGCGATCATGCGCTGGTAGACACCCCAGGTCGCCTCGACCTCGACGTGAGCGTCATCAACGAACAGCGCGCGTAGCCTGTCGCTCTGCTTGTCGGTGAGCAGGTCCGCGCCGGTGTGCAGCGTGCGCCGCGACTTGTAGAGCGGGTCGTCCCTGAACCCACGGTGCCCGTGGAGCGCGAGTTGGACCCGGCGCCGGCACCTGTCGAGGGCGTCACCGGCCAGGCGCACGACGTGGAAGGGATCCATCACCGTGACCGCGTCCGGGATCTCCTCTGCAGCGGCGGTCTTGAACCCGGTGAAGCCGTCCATCGCGACCACCTCGACCGCGTCACGGAAGGCGTCGTCGCGGTCGGCGAGCCAGGTCTTGAACGCCGCCTTCGACCGGCCCTCGACCATGTCCAGCAGCCTTGCTGGGTCGGCGTCATCGCGGACCGGGGTGAGGTCGATGATCACGGTGACGTACTTGTCGCCACGCTTGGTGTGGCGCCAGACGTGCTCATCGATGCCAATGACCTTCACGCCCTCAAACCGCGTGGGGTCGTTGATCAGCAGCCGCTTGCCTTCAGCCAGGACCGCGTTGTTGGCGGTGTCCCACACGACCCCGAGTCCCTCGGCGACACGGGCGACGGTGAGGTGTGCGACCACGATCCCTTCCAGCGCCCACCGCAGCCCGGTGCGCGAGAGCTTCGCGCGTGGCTCCGCCGCGGCGCTGGTGTCTTGGCGCCACACGTGTCCGCAGTCGGCACAGCGGTAGCGGCGCACTACAACTTCCAGCACGGTCGGTCGCCAGCCCAGCGGCTCGTGGGCCAACCGCCGGATCACGGTGTCACGAGCAGCGCCTTCGCTGCCGCACCGTCGGCACCACTGATCTGGTTCCACCACGCGGCACGCGAGGACCGCACGATCCGGTTCAAGTCGTTGTCCGGTCACGCTCAGACCGAGGCCGTCGAGTCGAGCGAAGGCGGTCAGGTCAGGGCGGCCGAAGCCGGCCGGCGGGGTAGCGTCGGACGCGTCGAGGTCTTTCGGATGGATGGCGTAGGAACCTCCGTCGTCGGGAGACCTCGACGTCTATCTGCGGACCGACGCGCCCGGCCGACCTACACCGTCATCTGAGAAGACCCCTGAAACGTCTTCGACGACGACGGGACCGGCGAGGAGGAGGGCGCGGTGAGCTAAAGGAATGGAGCTTACTCGGCTTCGACGCCGCCGCAAGCTCCGGTGAAACGGTCGGTACTGGTCGGTCGTCGTCGGTCACCACCGGATGGCGGCGTCCCCCACGCTCGGCGTTTGCGCAGGTCAGCGGCTCGTTCGCCCAGTGGGCGCATCAAGCGATAGACGCAAAGCCGACGTGATTCGGTCGTCGGTTCGATTCCGACAGACGGCTCCGGCGAACAGCCCCTGACCTGCGGAAACGCAGGGCAGGGGCTGTTCGGTTCTGGTGGTCGCGCGATGCGCTGGCCTCACGGCTCTGCCCGACACCGACGTCGCTCTCCTCTGCGACGGACCCCCCGCAGGCTGAGCGCTCGCGGCCGGCATCCTGTCCGTGTGCCGATAGGCCTCGCACCGCTCGGCAACGCAGCGTGGCGTTGCGTCGCGACCTGGCGACGGCTCGGCGGGGCGCGATGGTCTCGTGCGTTGGCGGACTACGGGAGCTTGGACGCGAGGACGTCGGCCGCCAGGATCTCGGGTGCTGCGCGGAGGAGGTGCTGGTTGGCCATCAGGGCTGCGACGATGGCGCCGTTGGCGTGGGCGTCGCGAGCGGCCTCGTCGGGGAATGCATCGAAGATCCAGAAGGTGTCGGCGTGGGTCCTGACCGCGAACCAGACAATCGTTCCTACTTCTTCGTTGGCGAGCGCGACAGCGCCGGCGAGCAGATCGGCGAGCGCGTCGTGCTGTCCATCGGCCGCGACGATCTTGGCGACGAAGGCATACGGAAGTGATGCGGGTGTTGACATGAGGGGTTCTCCTAGGTGTCGAGGTTTCTTGGTGAAGCGAGTTCAGTCTATGACGAGCAAGGGCATGTGAGAAGTGGCGTATACGGCAGTATTGCTATTGTTTACGTCATGCGTATAGGACTGATCGCGATCGACGGCTGCTTCGGTTCGGCTATCGCGTCGATCATCGACATCGTGCGGGTGGCCGACGGAGCCCGCGGCGATGTCGACCCGCGGATCGACCCGATCGAACTCGCCATCCTCGGACCGAAACGGCGAGTGACCACGACGGCATCGATGACCCTGTCGGTGGACCACCCGCTGTCGGAGTCCGGAGAGTTCGACGTTGTCGTCGTCCCTGCGCTTGGAACCCTTACGGCCGCCGCTACCAACGACGCCCTCCAGAGCCGAGATGCTCGTTCGGTCATCGCCTCGCTCGGGCGCCTCGACGAGGCGACCACCCGGATCGCCGCGGCGTGCACCGGCGTGTTCGCTGTCGCCGAGACCGGACGGATGCATCATCGACGGGCGACGACCAGCTGGTTCCTGGGGCCGGAGTTCCTGAAGCGCTATCCGACCGTCGACCTCGATCTCGACACCATGGTCGTGGTCGACGGGAACCTCGTCACCGCCGGCGCCGCCTTCGCCCACATCGACCTCGCGCTCTCACTCGTGCGATCGATCAGCCCCGACCTGGCCCAACATGTCGCCAAGCTCCTCCTCATCGACGAGCGCCCGTCGCAGGCGGCCTTCGTCGCATACGAACATCTCCGGCACGAGGACCCGATCGTCGTCGAGTTCGAACGCTTCGTGCGCGCTCGCCTGGACGAACCGTTCAACGTCGCCTTCGTCGCGCAGTCGCTCGGCACCAGCCGGCGCACCCTCGAACGACGAGTCCGTGCGGCGCTCAACCTCACTCCGCTCGGCTTCGTCCAACGGCTTCGCATCGAACGAGCTCGGCACCTCTCAGCAACCACGGACCTCACCTCCGCCGAGATCGCGCTACGGGTCGGCTACGCGAACGCCGAGACTCTGCGCTCCCTCCTGCGCAGGGAGCGACGCCGTTCCTGACCTATCGCCATGCCTTAGAACCACCTCTCAGCACGTCGCGTCGACGCTCCTGCGTCGCCCCTGGACGCCCCACTCGACACGCCCGCAGCACAGGCCATGCGACGTGCCCCGGCTTCCCGGACGGTCGGGGTTGGGTGGCTATGATGTCGCTGCGTTCTCGTCGAGAGGATCAGCAGACCCGATCAGGGTCGATTGGGATGAGACGCGAAGGCGGTCAGGTCAGGGCGGCCGAAGCCGGCCGGCGGGGTAGCGTCGGTCACGTCGAGGTCTTTCGGATGGATGGCGTAGGAACCTCCATCGTCGGGAGACCTCGACGTCTATCTGCGGACCGACGCGCCCGGCCGACCTACACCCTCATCTGGGAAGAGCCATTTTCAAGGGCTGCCCTGATAGGAAGAACTGGTTCCATAAATTCCCTCTCATAATAACGATGGCAGCATGTCGATTGGTGCAATGGGGCCGTGGCCGCCCTATAGCCATGCGCGTGGTTTGGCATGCGTCTGTGTGGCGTGGCTTGCTGCCGTTGTCGCGATGACAATGGCTATGCTGGCCGGTAGGCCTTGAGTTGAATGAGTGAGTGTCCATGTGGCAGCAATGAATGGAGATATTTTGTCGAATGAACCTATCTTGCTGTTCCTGCACGGCGTCGGCACAGGCGATCCAGAAGATCGCTGGTTTGACCGACTTTCAAAGACCCTTATCGCCTCAGGGCACCCACCTTTGGAGCGCACCAGAGTAATTGCACCCAAATATGCTCACGCGCTGAAAGGTTGGGACGAAAGGGTGCCACTTCCCGCCGTGACGGTCAAACTGCCAACTAGGGACGCTGCCAGGCAGAATCGAAGGGACTTTGAGCGACGTATGGGTGCCGTCGAATTCCGACTCGGGCGCCACGACCGCGGCAATGGTTACCCTGGCGGGGACGCCACAGTCGGCCTCGCAGTGGAATTGCCTCCTTTTAAGCAGGCACACAAATATCTCAATGACCCTCAAATTCGTGCATACGTACTCAATCGCATCATCGACAAACTCCCGCAAACTGGGCGCATTGTCATCGTCGGACACAGCCTGGGTTCTGTAATCGCGGCTGATCTAGTGCGCCGGTTGCCGACAAGCCTGCGCGTAGCCGGCATGATAACCATCGGCAGCCCTCTGGCGAACGGCGGGTTCGACGTTGACAAGCTTGGTGAAGCCCTCAAAGATCCTCCGTCCAATCTCGACTGGTGGGTAAACTTCTGGAACCGTTTCGATCCTGTAGCCGCCCATCGCGGCATCTCGTCCGTTTTCCCGTGGATGGTTGACCTCCCAATTCAAACACCTGCGGGTGTCCATGTTCATGACGCAGTCGATTACCTTGGCGATGAGCTGGTTGCCGAAGCCATCGGATTCGCCATGTTTGGCTCAAAAAGCAAGGTGATCACACGTGTTGATTCCGCTTTGGACATCCCTCTGGACGATCCAGAACGCCTTGCCCTCTTGGCGCTGCGATATGCACACCTCATCAAAATCCGGTTAACAGGCGAACTCCACGACCGCTTTGACGGAGCGCTTCGACGGGTCCAAGCCAGTCTCATTGAATCTCTCATTTGGCGCGCCCAGGACGGCAACAGGCCCGTTCCTCATGCGATTGCCCGACTGGCCGTCGATTTCGCTGACGTCCAAGCTGACTTGCCCGTGCCCCATCCAAGTAGCCATTTCACAAAAGACGAAGTTGCCCTGCCCCTGACGATCCTGGCAACTGACAACGTCGTTCGACCATTCGAAATTGCGGTTCCCCGGGAGAAGCTGCAGGCCGCCATGGAGGACCTCACAGCAGAAATGGGCCTTGGGAGTCCCTTCGGCACAGCCGTGTTTGCTTCCGCAAAAGGCGCCCAGGTGGCGTTGTCCGGCGGATCGTCCTTGAACTGGAAGAAATGGAGTGCTCTCGGCGTGGGGGCCGCCGCCCTCGTTGTCGCAACTGGCGGTCTGGCGTTGGCAGCCGCACCAGGATTGGTGGGAGCAGCCGTGGTGACGAGCGCCCTGGCCAGCTTTGGTCCTGGCGGCATGATCGGCGGACTGTTGACCGCCGGCACACTCGTTGGGGCCGGAGGTGGCGGCATAGCTTTTGGTTTGGCGAGTCCCGGAACCAGTGCAGAAACGCTTGAGGCCATCGTTGCACGACAGTTGGCGCTGGCCATTCTGCGGCATGACCAACTTCTTGAACAAGACAATGCAATGTGGTCCGTGTTGGTCGAAACTGAAATCAAGGTGAGTCGCGAGCATGAGCAACTCGACGAATTCTCCGATCCTTCCTCTCCCAGCCTCAAGGAACTGTGCCGGAAACTGGAAGCCATCCAACGCGCACTTAAATTCATGCGGGACAACGGTTTGGAACCGTATACGCCCCACGCTCAGGATGATCTGTCCTGAGTCAGCCACACATGTGCCGAGCCATCGGCCCGCGCTGCATGGCAATCCTTTGAAATTGCGAGCCTCCCTATTCCGATGGCAATCCTGACGATTGTTCCGAGCCCGCTCTCCCCCTGAGTGGGAGCGCAACGATTGAACAACCCGCCCTTGGATTCTCGAAAGGTAGCGGCCCGGCGCCGCAAACCGCAGACAAATCTCACACTCCCCCTTGCAGCCCTCCTCCAGCCTGCACCGGTAGACTCGCCCCGAAACAAGATTTGCACGCACTGAACTTTCCCCAGTATTTACGGAGCCTCAATGACACCGGACAGCAACTCACCTGAACAGCCCACACCCGTGGGCCAGGCCAGGCGCCTTAAGCGCGCCAAGCCCGGCGCGGCGCAGCGCAAGCGCCTCGTCGCGGCCGGAGTGTCCGGAGCCGTACTCTCCGTTGCCATCGGTTCACTGGTCCTGGCCGGCATTCCGATGCTCCAGGGAAACACCACGGCAGGGACTACCAAGGCGCCGCCGATCGTGATCACCACGCCCGCAACGCCTGAGACCTTCCCCACATTCGAGCGCCAGGATTACGTCCAGCCCGCGGTCGCCCCCAGTGCAACTCAGCCGGTGGAGGCCACCACCATCAAGGTCGGCGCAGAACCCACCGGTGAGATAATGCCGGAAGGATTGGCTGGCCTGTCCCTGGACACGGACCACATGGTTGACGTCCAGATGAATCCGGACGACTCCAACCTTGCCGAACGGCTGAAAATGGCCAACAACCCGGTCCTTCGGTTCGGCGGCCAGGCGGTTGACCGCCGTTTCTTCTGGACCTCCACGGATGAGCCCATCCCCGACTGGGAATTGGTCCCGGCCTACCCCACAGACAAGCGACCCATCATCAAGGTCACCCCCGAAGTCCTTGAGAACGTCAACAGGCTGCTGGTTGAAGGCAACGCGCGCATCCTGATGTCTGCGGACATGGGACACCTGGACAACGCCAGGACAGCCGACCTGGCCAAGTGGGCACACAAGATCTTTGGCGACCGCCTGGTCGGGTTGAGCCTGGGCAATGAGCCAAACGGCTGGGGCGCCAGCTCCTACGAATACCGCACGCGGCGTGCGCAACCGTGGTCGTTTGAAAAGTACATCGCCGAAGCCATCCCGCTGGCCCAGGCCGTGAAGGATGCCGCACCCGAGGTGAAGATCGTTGGCCCCGACGTCTACACCGAGCAGTGGTGGAAGGACTACGTGGCCGCCGACGTCCCCAACCTTGAGGCGCTTGCCTTCCACAACTACCCATTCTCTTCCTGTCCAAAGGAGCCGGAGGGTGGCCCCAAGGAACGCACCATCGCCAACATGATGTCGCGGGCAGGCCATGATGCCGCCTTTGACTACGCCAGGGCTGCGGTGGAGGTCGCCGAACCCCACGGCCTCATGACGTGGAACACGGAAACCAATGCGTCATCCTGTGCCGGATCCAGCGCCGTCACCAAGAACTACGCTTCGGGACTCTGGACGCTCAGCTATGCCCTGACCCAAGCGGAAGCGGGCGTCACCATGCTCAACTTCCACGGCGGCTTTGAGGCATGCAAGGGCGGCGCCCCCATGTCGCCGCTGTGTGACACGGGCACCGTCGGCAGCCCCACCGGGGACATGTCCATGCGCCCCGGCTTCTACGGCATCATGATGACCAACAAGCTCGGTGCCGGCGACTTCCTCCGCTCGGAAATGTCGGGCAACGAGAACATCTACGCCTACCCCGTCAAGCACGCCGACGGAACCGTAAGCGTCATGGTCGTCAACCAGAACGATCCCCAGGTGCAGGCCCCGGCACAGATCACCCTGACCCTGCCCACGCAAGCCGCAACGGGCACCATGACCCAGATGGCCGGCGAAAGCTTTGAGTCCGATGACACCACCCGCATTGACGGCCAGGAATCCAACGGCGAACCACTCGAAACACAGGGCAAGATCCCAGGCTTCAACGCCGGCGACCAAACCTTCACCGTCACCCTGAACTCCGGCACGGCCACCATCTTGAACTTCACGTTCTAGGCCCAGCCAAGTTTCACCAATCAATGCTCGACGGCGGCACCCACCTTGGGTGCCGCCGTTGCTGTTTGGCGGGTGGCTGTGTTGGGCGACACGTGACTTGAAGAACCGTTCCATGCCGCACCATCCTGCGGCCATGCGCTCGGCTGAGGAAGGCGTCACCCAGCTGAACTTCCACGGCGGTCTCGAGGCCTGCAAGGGCGGCGCCCCTGGCTCCCCGCTCTGCGACAACGGCCCCTACAAGCAGCCCAACGGCCAGCTGACCATGCGCCCGCAGTACTACGGCATCATGTTCACCAACAAGCTCGGCAAGTGCGACTTCCTGCGCTCTGAGGTTGCCGGCAATGCGAACGTCTACGCCTACCCGGTCCAGCACGCCGACGGCACCATGAGCCTCATGGTCGTCAACCAGAACGACCCCGAGAAGCAGGCACCGGTGAACGTCACGCTCACCCTGCCGTGCCAGGCTGCCACCGGCACCATGACTCAGATGTCCGGCCCCGGCTTCAGCACCCAGGACCAGACCCGCATCGACGGCCTCGAGTCCAGCGGCGAGCCCCTCGAGACGCAGGGCAAAATCCCCGGCTTCAAGGCCGGCGACCAGTCCTTCACCCTCGCCCTGAACTCGGGCACGGCCACCATCTTGAACTTCACGTTCTAGGCCAGGCCAAGCTTCACCAATTTATGCACGACGGCGGCACCCACCTTGGGTGCCGCCGTTGCCGTTTGGCGGGTGGTTGCCCATGATGAAACGAACGCCACTGCGTCCCATATATCATGCAGCAACCCTCAAAGTTTGCCCGTTAGACTGGGCCAATGCCTGCCATCCGAAAGCCCCGCAAGAAGACTGTCATCATTACCGGTGCTGTCCTCCTAGCCCTGTTCATCGGCTGGTTCTTCACCGCTTTCCAGCTGTTTTACAACGTGCACACGGCCGCACCAAAACAGGCAGATGCAGTCGTCATGCTGGGCGGCGCCAGCAAAGAACGCATGCTGGATGCCATGATGATCAGGTTTGACTTGAAGGCTCCATACCTCGTCCTCTCCAACACCGACACGCCCGGAAACGCCAGTGCAGACGAGTACTGCGACACTCACAGCAACAAGGAAATCTACCCCGACGTCATCTGCTTCACGCCCGTGCCAATGGACACGCGTGGAGAGGCTACGGCTCTCGCACAGCTGACCAAGGACTACCAGTGGAAGAACGTCATCGTCGTCACTTCGAGTTACCACATCAAACGTGCCGGGCTGCTACTGCAGCAGTGCGTGGATGCCGACGTCACCATGGTCTCCACAACGCCGCAGTTCACGCCATGGCAGTGGTTCCGCCGCTTCATCATCGAGACCGGCGGTCTCATCGACGTCAACCTCAATCCCCAGTGCGAAACCAAATAGAGCCCGTAGTGGAACTTCAAAGACACAAGTGACCATCTTGACCAGGCTTGAGGCATACCAGGATGACCGCGGCAACCGGATCCTCTACGGCGGCCTCATGGAGAAGAACATCAAGGTCCAGTTCCTGGGGACGAACAACACACTGATTCTGCATTCAAAGACATCACTGCATGCCCTGCACGCAAACTTCGACTGAAGCGACGGCACCATTGAGATGGGCATCCACAGCCGGGTCACTCCCCTGAAGCCCAGATCCGTGTCGGCCAGGACTCCACGGTGGTTATCGGCAATGACTGCATGCTGTCCTCCCAAGTAGAGATCCGGTCCGACGATGGACACCCAGTATTCGACGTGCGCACTGGGAAACGTAGCAATCCGTCGCGTTCAATACGTATTGGCAACCACGTATGGCTCGCCAAGCGGTCAGCAGTTCTCGGCGGTGCCTCCATCGCCGACGGCTCAGTCCTTGGATTTGGCAGTGTCCTGACCAGCCGGATTCCGAACAACCGCATTGCCGTCGGCACACCAGCCAAAGTGATCCGCCGCGGTGTCGTCTGGGAGAGCCCGCATATTTCTCTGCGTGAACCGTTCTACAAGCCCGATGCCAGCACCATTGAGAAATCAACCTTCTGGAATCTCACGGACGACGCCGATCTGCTGGATGCCCGAGTCTTCCCATCGACCAAGCCCAAGCCAACCGGTTGGCTCGGAACCAAGACGCGGTCGCTTCGAACCAAGGCGTGGAAACTCCGCCGGAGGCTTCTAGCCCGCTGATCAGTGTGACGGCCCTCATACGGTGGCTCTCAGGCCATTCCCAGGTCCAGTTTGGATTAGACTGGGGAGAGTCCATGTCCACTTTCACTGGGGGAATAATGCCCGTCATCATGCCGATCTACGGCACGCGTCCGGAAGCCATCAAGATGGCTCCGATTGTTGCAGCACTGAATGCATCAGAGGACTTCGACTGCGTCGTAACGGTAACGGGTCAGCATCGCGAAATGCTCGACCAGGTCAATGAGCTATTCGGCATTACCCCCGATCACGACCTCGACATTCTGCAGCACGGTCAGTCACTTTCAGACATTTTGACCCGCACCATCAACGGCTTGGACAAGCTCTTTGCCGAGTCAAAGCCGGATGCCGTCGTCGTACAAGGCGACACCACCACGTCGACGGCCGGAGCCATCGCCGCTTTCTACCGTGGAATCCCTGTCGTGCACGCGGAAGCAGGCCTCCGCAGCCACAACCTCTTCTCCCCCTTCCCCGAAGAAGCCAACCGCAAGATCACCACCCAGATCGCCAGCCTGCACTTGGCCCCCACCAGTACCAGCAAGGCGAACCTCCTTGCAGAGTCGGTCAATGCTGCCGACATCGTGGTCACCGGCAACACCGTCATCGATGCCCTGCTGACCACAGTGGACAAGCGGATCCCCTTCACAGACCCCGCTCTTGAGGAACTGGCAGCCAGCGGACAGCAGATCCTGCTTGTCACCACCCACCGCCGCGAAAACCAGGGCGATGCCATGCGTGGCGTGGGGCGGGCCCTGGCACGCATCGCTAATGCCGAACCGGATCTCATGATCGTGCTGCCCATCCACAAGAATCCCGTCGTTCGGGACGCTGTCCTTCCAGCGATCGAGGGCCTTCCCAACGTCATGGTGACTGAGCCGCTGGCATACGGCGAATTCACCCGCATGCTGTCCCTGGCACACGTGGTCTTGACAGATTCCGGCGGAGTTCAGGAAGAAGCGCCCAGCCTGGGCAAGCCCGTCTTGGTTATGCGAGAGAACACCGAGCGCCCAGAGGCACTCGTAGCCGGCACCGTGAAACTCATTGGCACCGACGAGGAACGCATCGTCTCCGAGGTCAACCAGCTGCTGAACGACCCTGCACACTTCGATGCCATGGCCACCGCGGTCAACCCCTACGGTGACGGTCAGGCTGCAGCCCGCACCGTGGCCGCCATTGCCCAGTTGCTGGGCGTGGGTCAACGTATCGAGGACTTCAAACACTAAGTACCAAGACCTGCATCGCGGTCGCTGCCCATAGAACGCGTCGATTTCACAACCGAAACAACGGCTAATTACGCTCGCAACGTACTTTGACGCCAGGTGACTGATATGTAAGAAGTTTTGTCAATAGGCAGGGGTGTGCGGCTCCCATCTTTTTTGGTGGGGGCCGCTTTCTTGGGTGCCGTCCGGGTGTGGCGGTCGTGCTGGCGAGTCTTGGTTTCGACTGCAGTGTCAGACTGATATTCGCGGGTTGGTTGCCGCATGACGATTGTTCGGCTGGGGCGTATCGCTGTCTAGCATCGAGCGTCAACGGTATGGGCCGCCTGCTCATAGTCGGGTCTCGAGTTAGCCCCAAAGTGCTGCCACGTCACGGCCGCCACACTCCGGAAAGCACGTTCGTTAGGCCGCAGTCATGTGGCCCTGCCCTTCGTGGTCTTTGCGCTGCAGGGGGGCGGCCAAGGACCAGCACCAGCCGGCAAGTTCACGTGCGATCGCGGTGTTTGCCGTGACGGAGCGTTTCTTGCGGGCATCGAAGACCTCCCATTTGTGGTGGAGGCGGTGGTTGCCTTCCAGCGCCCGGATCCGGGTGTCCGGGCCGACGATCTCCAGTTGTCGGAGCAGGCGCAGCCCGGGGCGGGCGTAAGGGCGCCGGTGTTGCCAGGCCGCCTCGATCAACAACTTGCGTGCATACTTGCTGCCGGCCTTCGTGATCGGGCCCTGGTGGCGGGACTGTCCCGAGGACTGCTCGCTGGGCACGAGTCCAACATAGGAGCCGATGCTGGCACCGGTGAACCGTGTCCAATCCCCGATTTCCACGGCGAGCCCGAACCCTGTGGTGACCTCGATGCCGCGAAGGCACATCAACGCGTTGATCACCGGGGCGTACTGGCAGTCCTTGGCAATCTCGGCGACGCGTTGGTCGATGCGCTTCAACCTGGCGGCCAGCAGCTCTGCCTGTTCCACGTCGGTGTCGTAGGTGAACTGCAGCACCGGTGAGTCAAAGCGCTGGCGGTGCAGCCACTCCCCATGGGCCTTCGTCCATTTCGTCTTCTCCGGGTAACGGATGCCGTGGCGGAGCAGGATGGCGTTCACATGCTGGCGGGCATGGGCCAAGTCCCTTGCCGCCGTGGCCCGCAGCCGGGACAAATCCCGCAGGTCTTCCTGCTCCCGTGTCGGGACGCGCACTTCGGTGACCTGGCCCAGGGCCAGCATCTCCGCCAACAGCCGGGCGTCCCGCCGGTCTTGGCTTCTCCCGGGTGCAGGTCGGCGATGCGGCGCATGGCCAGGCCGGGTATGTAGCCGACCATGATGCCCTCGGCGCGGGCCACGGCGACCGGCAGGGCCCCGATCGTGGAGGGCTGGTCCACGACGAGCAGCACCGTGCCCTTGCCGGCCACGGCCTGGATGATCGCCCGGATCTTGGTCTCCTCCTGGGGCAGTGCCCGGTCCAGGATCTTCTTGCCCGTCCGGTCGATCGCGACCGCGTGGTGATTGCTTTTGCCGACGTCAACACCGATGAAGATGTCGACGTGTTCATGGTCCTTGATCAACGCAAACCTCCCAGAAATAGTGTCCTGTGAAACTCTCGTTGGCTTGTCCTGCGGCGGCAAGGCTCGGCATCCACGTTACGGCTGACCTCCACGCTGGTGCCCTGTGCTGGTCCGGTCCCCATTAGCGTTATCCCTGGCGCCTATCGGACCCCGGTGGCAACACCCCCCGGATCATGGATGACTGGGGGACTGAACCATGCCGGGACCGACAGGCCAACAACCCCAATTCTTACTCAATTAGAGGGGCCACTAAAAAGGTAACGGGGATCAGCAAGTACTTGTAGCTGAGGATGTTGGCTTGATTTCGGGCCGTGCCTGACACACTTATTCAGATGCTGAGACGCCCTATCGGCAATTTGGGTCTCTAGTAAGATGTTGATGGGTTGCGCAGGCGCATCGAGCCTGCAGTAGGTGCTGAGAACAACATGGACCATATTGAATTGCGAGAATGGAATGATCGCAGGTAGTCTCATGAGATGAAGAAGCTGAGCGCCCTAGCCAATTACAGTGACGAACTAGGCAATGTAATCCAAAGCCCGAAAGTCTTTGACAAGAACATAGACATCATCATCCGCGGCAGTAACAATAAATTGACGATTCACCCCGATGCTCGGATCACGAAATTGAACCTCGTATTTGATTGCGATAATGGATCCCTTGTCATCGGCTCGAACACTAAGCATGGCGTCAGTATGTTTATCCGAATTGGCCAGGATTCGACGGTGAATATTGGCAATGACGTGACAACCACAACTCTCTGCACAGTGAGTGCGGTAGAGGGAGCGACGGTCAGCTTTGGAAACGATGTCATGATCGCAAGCGGAAATCATTTCCGCTCAGATGACAGCCATCCGATATTTGATGTATCTACCGGGAAACGTGTCAATCCAACGAAGGATATATCTATCGGTAATCATGTTTGGTTTGGTGAGCAGGCTGTGGCATTGGCAGGAGCCATAGTAGGAGACGGCACAGTAATAGGTTTCCGCAGCATCGTTACCCGAAAAATACCCAATAACTGTATCGCTGTGGGCTCCCCGGCTAAGGTCGTCCGGAAAAACATTGCATGGGAGCGGCCACATTTATCATACACAGCCCCCGGATACAAACCAGATGCTACCTATGTGACGAAAACCGATTACTGGAATATGACCGAGTATGACTCAAGCATTGATGGCCAAATCGCCATATCAGACAGACAAGCCTCGGCCTTACGACGAAAGTTATGGCATCTGCGTCGAAGTGTCTTCAAGAAAATGTGATCGTCAAGTAGCACGACGAGACCGCCTTGACTCTAGTCTTCAAATTATCGGCGGACCTTAAACTATATCCAAATGCTCCGGCATTGATGCCAATCTGTATAGGAAAGGCTTTTCGTTGCAGGTGTGACTCCATCGGGTGTGCGATCGCGTGACTTCGTAGACACCGAATATCATATCGTCGGGGACGCTGGGGCTCGCTGGTACGTAAATCCCGTGTCACCACATCGAGGACAGTGTTCGCGCCTTGATCATCAACTTCGGTCCATCCCCGCCCCATGCCCTGCCAGTGACGGAGTTCTACCGCTGCCTCAAGACTTCCCGGAGCGTGTCCTACAGGATCCGTGCTCGGACAGCCAGCGTCTCCACGGCAGCTCTGCAACCGCCGTCCCGGGGCAGAATCGGCCTGCACTGCGGTGTGGGCCCGATGTCGTCAATGAGCTGATGAAGATTCGTATGCGACTCAAGCTTGGTGGGTGGGACTTCGGGCCACGGACCCCCTATTTCGAGGCCACGATCCAAGAGAGCTTCGTTGCCTGCGTGGTGACCCAGGTGGCGCCCATGGCAAGCTTGCTCTCCAGTGACGGGCATACGGATGTGGCGCCGCGAACCGGCCGAAGGCATCCTACCTTCGCTTTGACTGGTTGTATAGAGGACGCGTTGACTCATAGAAAACCTCCGCGTAGCCAGATACGTTGCCTCATTTGATTTCCTCCGCTTCGGCGTGGCTTGA
>NZ_JADHDY010000070.1 GCF_016820535.1 Sporosarcina beigongshangi
CCGCTGGTCGGTTGGCGGTCAGGAGCAGCTGTTGACCCCCCTGCGTGACCAGTTTATTCGCGCGCCGCTCGACAACGACATCGGGGTCAGCGAAGTAGAGCGTATCGACCCCAACGCCTGGGTGGAGCGCTGGAAAAGCGCCGGCCTGTACGATCTTGAGGCGCACTGCGTCCAGTGCGACGCGCAGCGCCTGGCAAATGAAACCCTCGTCGACTGCCGCTGGCACTATCTGCGCGGCGAAGAGGTAGTGATTGTCAGCCACTGGCGCATGCACTTCACCGCGGACGGTACGCTGCGGCTGGCGGTGGACGGCGAAC
>NZ_JADHDY010000071.1 GCF_016820535.1 Sporosarcina beigongshangi
GCCGGGATCCACGGCGTCACGCCGGCATTGACCAGGCCAATCAGCGCCTGGATCACGCTCAGGCGGATCCCGGAGAAACCGCGAGACAGGCTGTTAATCTTCAGCACCATAATCAGGCGCGCCAGGTCGTCGTCCAGCGGCTCACCTACGCCCGCCGCATGGGACAGCACCAGCGAACGCTGCAGGTTCTCCAGATCGTCCGTCGAGATACGGGTTTGCGCCAGCAGGCCAAAACCGGTGTTGATACCGTAGGCGGTACGCCCTTCGGCAAGGATGGCGTTGACGCAGGCCACGCTCTCATCAATGGCGGCAAACGC
>NZ_JADHDY010000072.1 GCF_016820535.1 Sporosarcina beigongshangi
ACCTGCAGGGGCGCGTCGCCTTCGTCACCGGCGCCGGCAGCGGTATCGGCCAGACCATCGCCTGCAGCCTCGCCAGCGCGGGTGCGCGGGTAGTCTGTTTTGATCTTCGCGACGACGGCGGGCTGGCAGAAACGGTCAGCCATATTGAATCCATCGGCGGTCAGGCTTGTTCTTATACCGGCGATGTCCGCCAGATTGCCGACCTGCGCGCCGCCGTCGCGCTGGCCAAAAACCGCTTTGGCCGCCTCGACATCGCCGTCAACGCCGCCGGGATCGCCAACGCCAATCCGGCGCTGGAGATGGAGAGCGAGCAATG
>NZ_JADHDY010000073.1 GCF_016820535.1 Sporosarcina beigongshangi
CAGCCGGTCCAGTTGTGATAATCGCCATCCTCCCTTACCCAATAATAGCTACGGTTGTCGATTCCGCGCAGGGAGACGGTGGGCCCTTCGAGATCAATTTCCGCGCTATGGTTGAGCACGATATCCAGAATCACCTCGATGCCGGCGGCATGAAGCGCCTTAACCGCATCACGAAACTCATCGAGGGCACGCGCGGGATCGCTGGCATAGCGCGGATCCAGCGCGAACCATGCCAGCGGGTTGTAGCCCCAGTAGTTGCTCAAGCCCATCCGCTGCAGTCGCGGCTCGCTGGCGAACTGCGCTACCGGCAACAGC
>NZ_JADHDY010000074.1 GCF_016820535.1 Sporosarcina beigongshangi
TCTCCGCCGATCAGGATACCGCGCTGGCGACGATCCGTGGGCTCGACACCATGTATGTCGATCTGACGCGATCCAGCGTCGATCTCCTGCGTTTACGCAAACAAAGCCTGGCCAGCAATAGCGACACTCTCAGCGTGACGTTAACCCTGGAAGATGGCAGTACCTACCAGGAAAAAGGGCGTCTGGCGCTCACCGAAGTCGCCGTCGACGAATCCACCGGCTCGGTGACCCTGCGCGCTATCTTCCCCAACCCGCAGCACGTCCTGCTGCCGGGGATGTTCGTCCGCGCGCGCATCGATGAAGGCATCATGAAC
>NZ_JADHDY010000075.1 GCF_016820535.1 Sporosarcina beigongshangi
GGAAATCTCGGTGGCCCTGCAGGACCTGCACGACGCCGGAACCGACCTGATCACCATCACCCAGTACCTGCGCCCCTCCGAACGCCACCTGCCGGTGGACCGGTGGGTCAAGCCGCAGGAGTTCCTGGACATCTCCCAGGAAGCTGAGGAAATCGGCTTCCTCGGCGTCATGAGCGGGCCGCTCGTGCGCTCCTCCTACCGGGCCGGCCGCTTGTGGGCAACCGCAATGCGCAAGAAGGGCCGCGACATTCCCGAGCACCTGGCCCACATCGCCGAAGGCATCGAAGATTCCGGACACACCCGGCAGGAAGCC
>NZ_JADHDY010000076.1 GCF_016820535.1 Sporosarcina beigongshangi
CCTGCAGACGCTGCTAACGGAGGCAGAGGTCTGGCTGAGAGGTCCGGAAGCCCACAGAACGGCGCTCTCCGCCGACGGGCTACTCTCCCGCTGCGAGCCGCTCATCAACCGGTACGCCCCTGCGCAGACGCTGAACGAGGCGCTGCGCGTTAGCCTGGTGCGCCACCTGGCGGAAGCCATCCGTCTCCTGCAGCAGAGCGAACGGCTGGCGAAGGCGATTTATCACCGCCGATCGCCAACCCTGCCCCCTGACGCCCGCTCGGCAAAGGGCTATGTTTTCCATCGTGATCCGCTCAGCGCCCTGCGGACCGC
>NZ_JADHDY010000077.1 GCF_016820535.1 Sporosarcina beigongshangi
GCCGGGATGATGCCGGCGGCCCCGTTGGTGGGTGCGGTGACGACCCTGCCGCCGGAGGCGTTTTCCTCGTTGACGGCCAGCGCCACCAGGTTCACCCATTCCTGCCAGAATTTAGGGTCCCGGTCCGGGTCCTCCGCGCGGAGGCGGGCGTGCCAGCCCGGGGCCCGGCGGCGCACCTTGAGGCCGCCGGGGAGGAGGCCCTCACGGGCCAGGCTGGAATTCTTGCAGCTCTCCATGACATCGCGAATGTGCAGCAGTCCGCTGCGAACCTCGTCAGCGCTGCGGTCCACCAGTTCATTGGCGAGCATGACG
>NZ_JADHDY010000078.1 GCF_016820535.1 Sporosarcina beigongshangi
CGACGCTTTGCGGATCGCAACCGTTGAGGGCGAAAACCGGCGCCTGAAACCCCATCCCGTCCAGCAGCTGCCGCACCGCGGCGACGTTGGCATCCGGCAGATCCGTTTTGCTGATCGCCACGATAAGGTGCTTTCGGCTGCCAATATCCAGTAACCCGGGAGGCAGGCGACTTTCGATATCATTGGCCGCATGGACATAAATCAGGGTGTCCACATCCTGCAGGGTGGTAATTAAGGCGTGATACCAGCGAGGATGGCTGAAATATTCCCCGGGTGTATCGATGTCGCCACGATCGTTAAATTCCAGC
>NZ_JADHDY010000079.1 GCF_016820535.1 Sporosarcina beigongshangi
ATGCCGGACGATGGTTACAAAACCTTCGTTTGCGTCGAAACCTGTTGCGTGACCCAGCCGCAGAAAGCCAGCGAAGAGACCCCCTCTCGCCTGGCGCAGACCATCAGCCTGAAAAAACGCTAACAGCAAAAAGCCCCGTTCCCGACGGGGCTTTTTTCTCCGCTGGCTGAGGTGCTGATTAAACCATATCCAGCCGGGTTTTTCGCTGCGGTGGTGGATAGAGGCGATCCAGCTGCGCGAGCTCTTCCGCACTGAGGACGATATCGAGCGCGGCGGCATTCTGCACCACATGCTCAATACTGGC
>NZ_JADHDY010000008.1 GCF_016820535.1 Sporosarcina beigongshangi
GAACCACAAGGGCTAGCGGAGGTTTCTAAATGAGGCAACGACTCAGCTTCCCGGAGGTATTGCTATGAGGCAACAAGCGATGCCGGAAGCACCGCACAACGGGCCCATGCTTTTGGGCACGGATGCCGGGAACTGCTGCCCACATCACCGTCAGGCCCGACGGCGGATCCTGGCAAGGCGGTAGGCGGCACCTACGGCGAAAACCGCCAGGCCAACGAACACTGCCTCAATGGGCAGTGTCGCCACGAGCACCACGCACGCCGCTGCGCCCAGCACTTGCAGCACCTTGGGGTAGCGGCGGTCGGCCGCAGGCTGGGTGAAGGCGGCAAGGTTGGCCACGAGGTAGTACACCAGCACACCAAACGAGGAAAAGGCGATGGCCCCGCGCAGGTCCGCAAAGGCGATGATCACGCAGATCACGGCACCCAGCACCAGCTCGGCGCGGTGCGGCACCTGGAATCGCGGGTGGATGGCGGCAAGCCAGTGCGGCAGATCACCCTCCCTCGCCATGGCCAGCGTGGTGCGCCCCAGCCCGGCAACCAGTGCGAGCAACGCACCCAGGGAGGCCAGCGCCGCGCCAACCCGGACCACCGGGGCGGCCCAGCCCCATCCTCCCGCAACCACGGCGTCGGCGAGCGGTGCAGCGGTGGAGGCAACGCCGTCGGGCCCCAAGGCAGCAAGCAGGGTGATGCCCACGATGGCGTAAACCGCGGCGGCGATGGCCAGGGCCACGAGGATGGCTCGGGGAATGGTGCGCCGCGGGTCCCTGACCTCCTCGCCGAGCGTGGCGATCCGGGCGTAGCCGGCAAAGGCGAAGAACAGCAGTCCGGCCGACTGCAGGATGCCGTACCAGCCGTGCGCGAGCAGCCCGCCGCCGGGCATGTTGCCAAGCGTTGCGCCGCCACCCGCCCACACTGCGGCGACGGCAATGGCGAGGGCGGCCAGCACTGCCGCTACGATGATCCGGGCCAGGCCTGCGGTGCGGCTCACGCCCCGATAGTTGACGGCCACGAGGAGTACGACGGCGGCAATCGCCACCGGGCGCTCCCACCCGGGCGGGGCGGCGTAGGCGGCAAAGGTCATGGCCATGGCGGCGCTGCTGGCGGTCTTGCCCACCACGAAGCCCCAGCCTGCCAGGAAGCCGGGCCACGGCCCCAGCTGCTCGCGGCCGTAGATGTAGGTGCCGCCGGAGGTGGGGTAGGCGGCGGCCAGCTGGGCGGAGGAGGTGGCATTGCAGTAGGCGACGAACGCGGCAACGGCCAGGCCGAGCAGCAATCCCGAGCCGGCAGTCTGGGCTGCCGGGGTGAAGGCGGCGAAAACACCGGCGCCGATCATGGAGCCGAGCCCGATCACGACGGCGTCGACGGTGCCGAGCCGGCGGGCAAGCCCCGGGGTATTGGTCATGGTCTTGGTACCTTCCGCTGTGTCATCGAACCACGGTAGCCGCATCAGGTGAACCCGCAGTAAACAATCCCTCTCGCAGCAATGGTGCAATTTTCGGAAACGCTATCGCACCAACTGCGAGAGCGTTTCCGGGAAACCAGCCATTGCCGCGAGAGGGATCCCGGGAAACCAGCCATTGCTGCGAGAGGGATCCCGGAAAACCGGCCATTGCTGCGAGAGCGTTCTATTTGGCGGAGGGAAGGGTGAGCGTCATGGTGGTGCCGGACGGGCCCGTCCCGGTCACCTCGACGGTTCCGCCCGCAGCCGTTGCGATTTCGCGGACCAGTGCCAGTCCCAGACCGTAGCTGCGCCGGCCCCCTGCCGGGGCTTCACTGCTGTGGGCAAAGCGGTCAAACACCCGGGAGGGCTCGATCCCGGTGATGCCGCTGCCGGTGTCGGCAACCGTGACAGACACCCAGCGTCCGGACTGGGCCACGGCCACCGTGACGGATCCGCCGGCCGGGGTGTGGTTCAGTGCGTTGTCCACCAAGCCCAAGACGGCCCGGCGCAAACTGTTGGCCGCAATGCAAACCCGGGGTCCGCCGTCGTCCCCAATGCAAGCGTCCCCGGCACTCCCGTCCCCGGCGGCCAGGGAAATGCCGCGGGAGGCGGCCAGGTCCTGCAGCCCGGCCACGGCCTGGGCGACCACCGGGCCCGCAGTGAGAGGTTCTGCCGGGTCCCCGGCATCGCCTGTTGCGGCCAGCAGGAGTTCCTGGACGGTGTCAGTCAGCGAGGCCGTGTCTTGGCGGACCTGGGCGAGGATGCGGGCGGCGTCGCTGCCGGGCTCCACCTTGAGTTCGGCGAGCTGGACGCGGGCGTCGAGGATGGCCAGCGGTGTCCGCAGCTCGTGGCTGGCATCCTGGACGAAGCGGCGCTGCATCTCGAGGGCGCGGCCCACGGGGCGGATGGCGCTGCGGGCGCTGAGCCAGCCGATTGCGCCGGCGGCCAGAATCCCGGCGAATCCGGCCAGTGCCATGGCCTTGAGCATGTCGTTGGATTCAACGTAGACGCGGTCGGCGGCGTTCGCCGCTGCGGCATCCGGGTGGTGGGAGAGGTAGAGCATGTACAGGGCGGCGGCGATGATGACCAGCACCACCATGAGGGCGGCGGCCACGGCAATGCGCAGCCCCACAGTGACGGCTGCCCGGCGCAGTTGCGGGGAGTCGGCGGAGGCGGCGGGGGGAGCGGCAGGGCGCCTGACCGCACTCATTCGGCGTCGCCGATCTGGTAGCCCAGCCCGTGCACGGTCCGGACCACGGATTTGGACACCTTCTTGCGCAGGTAGTGCACATAGGTGTCGACGACGGTGGGGGAGTCGCCTGCATGGAACAGGCCGGCCAGCAGTTCCGCCCGGGTGAACACCTTGTCAGGGTGCCCCGCGAGCAGGGCCAGCAGCTCGCTCTCCTTCGCGGTCAGGCCCACCAGGCCGCCATAGGGCGAGCGCAGCGAACGGTTGGCCGGGTCGAACAGCCAACCGCCCACGTCCAGCAGCGGATCGGCAGGCGCGAAACTGCGGGTCATGGCACGCAGCCGCGCCCTCAACTCACCCGCATCGAACGGTTTGGACATGTAGTCGTTCGCCCCGGCGTCGAGCCCCTCAATCTTGTCCGCCGTGGCGCCCAGCGCCGTGAGGATGATGGCAGGGGTTCCGATGCCCTTGCGCCGCAGCGCCGACACCAGCGACAGCCCGTCCAGCAGGGGCAGCCCGCGGTCCACCACCAGGGCATCCCACGATTCCGTCAGGGCCAGATGCAGGCCGCGCTGGCCGTCGGCGGCGAGCTGGACGTTGTAGTCGGCGGCCAGCAGCTCGGCGATGAGCGGGCCGAGGGCGGGGTCGTCCTCCACCAACAGCAGCCGCGGCAGTTCAGGGGTGTGCATGCTCTTTATTGTCCCCCGTGGGCTCCTCCGCCGGTGCGGACGGCGCGGATCCGGCGCGGCGGCGCTTGAGCAGGAAGCTGGCGACGGCCGGGAGGACGGACACCAGGACAAGGGCGACGGCGATCACGTCGATGTTTTTGGCCACGACTTCATAGTGGCCCAGCCAGGTGCCGAGGAGGGTGATGGAGACGGACCAGCCCAGGGCACCTGCCACGTTCCACAGGGTGAACTTTCGGTGGTCGTAGTTCGCGACACCGGCCACCAGCGGCATGTAGGTGCGCACCACGGGGACGAAGCGGGCCAGGACGATGGCCCAGCCGCCGTGCTTGGCAAAGAACACCTCGGTCTCCGCAAGGTACTTGGTTTTGAGGATCCGGGCGTCGTCCTTGAACCAGCGGCGGCCAAACTTGCGGCCCAGCAGGTAGCCCACCTGGTCGCCCGCCACTGCGGCCAGCACCACGACGCCGATCAGGACAGGGAGGGCCAAATTCAGCTGGTTGTGCAGCAGGCCCGCCGTGAAGAGCAGCGAGTCCCCGGGAAGGAAAGGGAAGAGGAGGCCGGATTCAATGAAGACAATCAGGGCGACGACGGCCAGGGCGGCCGGCCCCAGCCCGTTCAGCAGCGCGGCCGGATCCATGGCGGCCAGCAGCCCGGATGGAACCGAAGCCGGGATGGACGCGGGGATGGCGGCGTGGGCGGCGGCGGGAAGGACATCAGACAGTGTGTGCAGCACGGGAGGCCTCAGTTAGAGTTTCGGGCGGAGTGAAGAATTACTGCTCCCGCGTTCCAGCGCAGGCCCGTCGGACGGGGAGCGGTGCGCGGGGCGGCCGGCGGGCTCCACACCCAAAAAACGTGGCCAGCGGATGCGGGCCACCACGGGGCTGAGCCAACCATTCCACACCCCGGCAAACAGGAACACGGCGGCGCTCGCAGCCAGGAAGGACGCGGCAACATCGGTGGGGTAGTGAACACCCACGTACAGCCTCGACCAGGCCACCACCACAGGCACCAGGAATGCCAGGACGAGGGCCAGGCGGGCCCAGCGTGTGCGGCGCAGCAGGTACCAGGAAGCCCATGCCAGGCCCACGGCCAGGGCGACATGGCCGCTGGGGAAGCTGTTGGAACCGGTCTCCGGGGCCAGGGGGTCAAACAGTAGGGCCGGGTTGGGCCGTTGGCGCTCCACAATGGCCTTGAAGAACTGGCTGGACAGCCACCCCGACATCGCAACGCCGCCGAAGGCGACCGCATTGACGGGCGCCTTGCGGACCAACAGCAGGAACAGGCACACGGCGGCAATCAACACCAGCCCGCCCGCCGGTGAAAACACCTTGTCGAGGGTCATGGACAGCACCGTCAGCACACCCACATGGCTGCGGCTGAACTGCTGGTCCACCGTGAATTCCTCCGCCGTAAACCCGGGCGTAAACGAGACCGTGAACCCCAGAGCCAGCACCGCGGCCGACAGCAACGCCACCCACAGCCCCCAAAAGGGAAGTAGCGGCAGCACGGCGAGCCGGGAGCGGGAGGAGGTGCCGGCGTCGTGCTTGGAAGGGGGAACGCCCATGGCGGGATCCTTTCGCGTGGAGTGTTGCTTTCCTCCACTGTCCCGCACGGCCATTAAGAATTCTCTAAGAAATCCCCGGCCGAAACTCTTGGCCATTCTCCAGGGTGTTTTCGCCAACGCCGCAGCAATGGGTGATGCGGCGTTGGCGAAAAGGGGGCGTTATGTGATGCGGCGTTGGGTTACAGGGCCGCGAAGCGCAGCAGCAGCGTCCTGGCCTCCGGGCGCAGCGCAAAGTCCGGCCAGACATCCGGCCCACAGGCCCTTGAGCCGAGCCCGTGCTGGGCTGCGTCCAGGTACAGGTAGCTGTGGCTGGGGGCCGGAAGCTCGTGCGGGTGGCCGGCGGCGGCGACCTCCTGTGCCGTGTGCCGCGCCAGCGAGAACCCGGGGCGCCGCCCCAGGGCATCGGGATCGGCCTCGATGCGCAGCCACGGGGCCCCGTTGCGGGACAGCTCCAGTGAGCGCACATTGCTGCGGTGCCCGGTTTCCTGCGGCCTGGCGTAAGGCACGTTCAGCTCGTCGATGGAGCCGCTGTGCCGGCCCACGACCGTGGCGTGCATGCTGTCCGCGTAGGATTCCCGCGGCCCGGCGCCGAACCATGAGGCACCGTCAACATCCGTGGGCAGGTCCAGGCGCACCCCGATCCGGGGAAACACCAGGTCCCAGCCCGCGCTGGGCGTGATGTCCAGGCGCAGCCACAGGTCCTGGCCCGCCAGCTGCCAGTTCTCCTCCACCGAGACATTGTCGCCACTGTTGGCGGCACTGTAGCGGGTCCGCACCCGCAGGCCGTCCGGCAGCGCGGACACGTCCTCAATGCGGCGGGTCAGCCGGTCCAGCCCGGCCTGCTGCCAAACAGCTTCCGACGATGGCGCCGGAACACCCTTCCCGCTGTTGAGCCACGGATCCTCCGGGCCGTAGGCGCCAAAGCCCTTACCCCTGTCATTGTCCGTGGGGGCCCGCCACAGCTCGAGCCGGGGACCGGACACAGGCAGGCCTGCCAGCGCAACGAGCGAACCGCCGTCGAACTTGGCATGGCCCAGCTCAACGGGAGCCGCGCCGCTGACGGGCGCCGCCGGGCGGGGTGCCCGCGGTGACACGCGCGGAGCCGAGAGGTCCAGCTGGGTTTCGGCCAGCGGATGCCCGGCGGGAGCCCACTGCGTAGCTTCGCGCAGCACCGCCTCCACACTCAACCACGTCTCGCCCTGCGCCGCGGCAGTCACGGGCGGCAGCGCGAAGGTGGCGGATTCGCCGGCCCGCAGCGGGCCGGCGGCGCCCTCAACCGCCAGCTCGCCCGAGGCGGACAGGACACCGTCATGCTCCACCCGCCAGCGAAGCACGACGTCGGACGCGTCAGCCGTGTGCCGCAGGTTCGCCACAGTGAGCCGCGGCGCACCGCCGTCGTCCGCGGCGAGGGAGAGCCTGATGGGTGAGACGATCTGCTTGTATTCGTACAGGCCCGGCGTGGGGGTGGAATCGGAGAGGACCATGCCGTCCATGACGAAGTTGGAGTCGTGGATCACCTCATCGAAGTCGCCGCCGTAGGCAAAGAACTCCGTGCCGTCGGCCGTGCGGGTGCGGATGCCGTGATCGCGCCATTCCCAGACAAATCCGCCGTGCAGGCGCGGATACTTGTCCACCAGCTCCTCATACTGGTCCATGGCGCCGGGGCCGTTGCCCATGGCGTGCACGTACTCGCACAGGATGAACGGCCGGGTGCGCTGGCGGGCGGATTCGGCGGCGTCGCAGCCCAGGAGCAGCGCGTGGGAGTCGTTGCGGCCGATGGAGTCCGTCTCCGGGATGGAGGAGTACATGCGGGAGTACACATCCGTGTACGCGCCGGTGTAGTCGCCCTCGTAGTGGACGGGCCGGGAGGCGTCCCGGGCATGTGTCCAGGCGGCCATGGCGGCCAGGTTTGCGCCCGTGCCGGACTCGTTGCCCAGGGACCACATGACGATGGAGGCGTGGTTCTTGTCCCGCTCCACGGTGCGTTCCATCCGGTCAACGAACGCGTCCCGCCAGGCGGGGACGTCGCTGGGGTTGTCCACCCAGCCCTGCCGGTGGAAGCCGTGGGTCTCCAGGTCGGATTCCAGGATGACCCAGAAACCCATCTCGTCGGCCAGGTCCAGCAGGCGCGGGTGCGGCGGGTAGTGGCTGGTGCGGATGGCGTTGACGTTGAAGCGCTTCATGAGGGCCAGGTCCTCGCGGGCATCCGCCTCGTCAAAGACGCGTCCGCGGTCCGGGTGCGTCTCATGCCGGTTGACGCCGTGGAACACCACGCGGCGGCCGTTGACCTGGAACTGGTCGCCCACGATCTCCACCGTGCGGAAGCCCAGCCGGAGGCTGACGGTCTCAGCGGCGCTGGACACAGTTGCTTCGTAGAGGCGGGGGACCTCCGCCGACCAGGGCTCCACGTTCTCCACCTGGAACGGCACGACGTCGGACGGCGAGTCCCAGCGGACCGAAACCCCCAGCCCGGGCACCTCGAGCGTCACCGGGAAGGCATCCGGGCCCGCGGTGATTTCCGGGTCGAGGGTGCCGGTGCCGGTGATTCCGGGGCCGCCGGTGGCGGTCCACCCGGTGCGCAGCCAGACATCGGTGAGGCCGCCGGCGGGGCGGGCCTGCAGTGTGACGTCGCGGAAGATGCCCGGCAGCCACCACTGGTCCTGGTCCTCCAGATAGCTCGCTGCGGACCATTGGTGAACGCGCACAACAAGCACGTTGCTGCCTGGTCGCAGGGCCCCTGTGACGTCAAACTCCTGGGCGAGCCGGCTGCCCGAGCCCACCCCGATTTCCTGCCCGTTCACCCAAACCTTGTACCGCGATTCGACGCCGTCGAAGCGCAGGGTGAGTGCCGCCGTCGTGCTTTCAAACCAGGCGGCGGGGACGTCAAAGCTGCGGCGGTAGTCGCCGGTGGGGTTGGCGTCGGGGACGAAGGGAGGGTCGATGGGGAAGGGGTACTGCACATTGGTGTAGATCGGGCGGCCGTATTTGCCACCTCCCTGCAGCACCCAGTGGGACGGGACGGGCAGGGTGTCCCATGAGGCGTCGTCGTAGGATTCGGCGGCGATTCCCTCCACCGCCTCGCCGGCGGGCAGGATGGATCCGGCGCCGGGTGTTCCGGGCGCGGCGGGCAGCAGGCGGAAGCGCCAGTCCCCGTTCAGGGAGAGCGAGGGGGCATCGGAGTCCAGCCAGGAGCGGGCCGGCACGCGCGCACCGGAGCCGGGGCCCTGGTCGGTGATGTACGAAACGTCGGCGGGTAGGGGCGTCATTACTTAACGGATCCTTCTGTGAGGCCGCCGCGCCAGAAGCGCTGCAGCACAACCATGGCGATGGCGAGCGGAATGATGGACAGGAGAACCCCGCCGGTGGTGAGCTGATAGAACTCCGGCAGGCGGTTGACCTGGCTCAGCCAGTTGTTCAGTCCCAGCGTAATGGGGTATAGCTTCGTGTCGGAGAGCATGACCAGCGGCAGGAAGTAGTTGTTCCAGACGCCGACCAGCTGGAACAGGAACACGGTGACCAGGGCCGGGGTCAGCACGCGCAGGCCCACGGTGTGGAAGATGCGGATCTCGCCGGCGCCGTCGAGGCGGGCGGCTTCCAGAAGGGCGGGATCAACCGTGGCCTGGGCGTAGATGCGGCACAGGAACAGCCCGAACGGGGAGACCAGGGACGGAAGCAGGACGCTCCAGTACGTGTTGGCCAGCCCCATCTGGCTGAAGAGCAGGAACAGCGGCAGCGCCGTGGCCGTGCCGGGCACCAGGACGCCGCCCAGGATGATGCCGAAGACCAGGTTGGCGCCGCGGAACTTGTACTTGGCCAGGGCGTAGCCGCCGGCGGCTGCGATGTATGTGGCCAGGAGGGCGCCGACACCTGCGTACAGCACCGAGTTCAGGAACCAGCGGACAAAGATGCCGCCGTCGTAGCTGAGCACCTGGGACAGGTTGTGCCACAGGTTGAAGGTTTCGGCGAAGGCAAAGCCGTTGGTGGCGAACAGGTCGGCGGTGGACTTGGTTGATGCGACGACCACCCAGTACACGGGTGCCAGGAAGTACAGGGCGGCCACCACCAGAATGCCCGTGACCAGGATCGAGGTGCCCTTCTTGCGGCCCGGTGCCTTTGATTTAGCTGTCGGCTTCACTGCGGGCTTCGGGGATGAACCGGTCAACTGTGCTGTCATGATGACTTCCTATTCGTGAACGCCAGGAAAGCGAAGGAGAGCGCGAAAGCGACCAGGGCGATGAGCACGGCCTGGGCGGCGGCCACGTTGTAGTCGTTGTACGCAAAGGCTGTGGTGTAGGCGCTCAGGTTCGGCGTGTACTGGCTGTCAATTGCCGGGGACACTGTCTTGAGGACCTGCGGTTCGGCAAACAACTGGAGGGTGCCGATGATGGAGAAGATGGTGGTCAGCACCAGGGCCGGCTTGATCAGCGGCAGTTGGATGGCCAGCGCCACCTTGACGGGGGATGCGCCGTCCATTTTGGCCGCTTCGTACACCTCGGCGGGGATGGCCTTGAGCTGGGCGATGATGATGAGCATGTTGTAGCCGGTGTAGCTCCACGTGACAATGTTCGCGATCGACCACAGCACGGTGCTCGGCCCCAGGAAATCGGGTGACAGGCCGAACCAGCCGGCAATGTCGATCAACGGGCTCAGGCCGGGAACATACATGAAGGACCAGAGGATCGTGGCGATCACGCCCGGCACGCCGTACGGCAGGAAATAGGCTGCACGGAAGAACGCAGGCCACCGGGCCGAGGCTGACTCCAGCAGCAGCGCCAAAATGGTGGCCATGATGATCATGACCGGGACCTGCACCACGCCGAAAAGGAGCATGCGGCCCATGGAGGCGACGAAGTTTCCATCTGCCAGTGCCTGCGCGTAGTTGGAGAAACCGGCAAATTTGCTCGTGATGCCGGCCTCGCCAAACAGGCCGCTGCGCGTGACCTTGGTGAAGCTGGAGAGCAGGGCGGCCAGGATGGGCAGGATGAATGTCAGGATGAAGAGGGCGAGGAAGGGTGCCAGCAGCAGCCAAGGGGCGCGTTCGACGGCGGACGTGCGCCTGCCGCTGCCCCGTTGGCCGGTGTTGGGCGTGCGTCCGGGACGGGCCGCTGCTGCGCCGGCGGGATCGGTCCTTGTGGGAGGGGTGGTCATGCCGATTCCTTCCTGATGCTCAAGCCGCTGTTCTTGAAAACGGTCATGATTTTCTGTTCCGCGTCGACCACGGTGTCCACGAGGCTGGTTCCGGAGGCCTTGAACCGGAACCCGTCGCTGAGGATGTTGAACGACTGCTGCTGGGAGGGCCACCAGGACCACTGGGTGTTTTGCTCAAGCGCCGCCGGGGCGAAGATGTCCTGGTTGTAGTTTTGGCCGCTGAAAAACTCCGACGGCTGTTGGCGCGCGGTGCCAATGACGTCCGTCGCGGGCGACCAGCCGATGCCGCAATGCTCGATCTCGGCATCCACGCCTTGTTGGGTGGAGGTCAGCCAGGCTGCGAACTCCAGGGATTCGCGCGGATGCCTGCTGTTGGCCAGGACGGACACGGCCGAGCCGCCCAGGTAGCTGGAGCCGAAACCGGACGCACCCCAACGGGGCATGGCCGCAACTTTCCACTTGCCCGCACCGCCGCTGATGCCCTTGACGAGCGCGTCTCCCCAGCTGGCCGAGGTCAATGAGGCGATTTCGCCCTTGCCCGCGGCTGCAAACCAGCCCGGGGAGTAGGCGCCAAAATCGGTCTGGACGAGATCCTGGTCGATGGCCTGGTCGAAGAAACGGGCAACCTTCATGGTCGCGTCGTCGGTCATGTTGATGATCCAGCCGTCCGCGTCGGCCCGGAACCATTGGGCGCCAGCCTGGGCGGCCAGGGCTGTGAAGAAGCCGGCCTCTGCGAGCGGAAAGCAGTCCATATAGCTCTTGGCTTTGCGAAGCTCGGCGGCCACCTGGGCCCACTCGTCCCAGGAGGTGGGGGCGGTGGCGCCCACCTTGTCCAGGATTTCGGGCTGGTAGAACGTGGCCATGGGGCCCGAGTCCTGGGGGATGCCGTACACGCCGCCCGCATAGCTCGACTGGCTCCACAGCGTCTTGTCGTAGCGGCCGGCGAACTCATCGGCGCCGTAGCGGGTCAGGTCCACCAGCCCGTTGACCATCATGAAGGACGGGATGACGCCGTACTCCACATGGGCAAGGTCGGGCCCGCCCCCTGCGGCCAGCGCGGAGTACAGCTTGGGGTAGCCGCCCTGGTTGCCGCCGGGGATCCACACTGTCTTGACCTGCACATTCGGGTTTGCGGCGTTCCAGATGTCCGCCACCGGCTGCAGGTTCTTGAGCCAGGACCAGTATTCAATGGTGATCTTTTGGCCGGGGACCGAGGCAATGGTTGGTGCAACGTTTACGGACCGGGTTCCCGGCGTGGCGCAACCGGACAGCAGTCCGAGCGCGGCCGTGCCGAGGCCGGCGTGCAGCAGTTGCCTTCGTGATATGCGTGGCATGGCCTGCTCTCTCACTTCGTTGTGTTGGGGGTCCGGCGGCCTGCCTTGGGTAAACCAGGAAGGTTCGGAACGCCCGCTTTTAGGGACGGAAGAAAAGTTACCACAAATCTCGAGTGAGTACTCGAATTTCAATGAGGTTGCTCGGAATGTGGGCTAAGCTGACATTCCATGACCACCACCCCAGCCGCCCCCACCTCCAAGCGCGGACCCTATGCCAAGTCCAAGCAGCGGAGGGAGAGCATCGTCACCGCCGCCCATGAAGTATTTGCCGCACGCGGCTACCGGGGCGGCTCGCTGCAGGACGTGGCAGACAAGGTGGGTATGAGCCAGACAAGCCTGCTGCACTACTTCCCGTCCAAGAGCGATCTGCTGCTGGCTGTGCTGAACTGGCGTGACACCGTCACGGGCGGCGGGCATCCCCGGGATCCGGAGGAATCGCTGGTGGACGCAGTGGTCCGCCAGGCACGCTTCAATGAAACCGTGCCCGGAGTCATTGAGCTCTACGCGGTGTTGTGTGCCGAGTCGATCACCGACAACCATCCGGGCCTGGATTTCTTCACCGAACGTTACGAAAGGTTGCGCCGCAGTTACCTCAGGGCATTCTCGGCGCTCGCCGACGAAGGCCGGCTGCGTCCGGGCGTGGATCCGGCGCGGGCCGCGGCCAGCCTGATCGCCCTGTGGGACGGCATTCAGACGCAGTGGCTCATGGCCCCGGACAGCGTTGACATGGCCGGCTGCCTGCGCGGGTACCTTGAACTGGTCATCCTTCCGGAATAGGGCCAACGTATGTTTGGGCCCATGCGCCCGAGGGACCCAAAGTGCAGACGCATCAGCTGCTGCACTTTGGGAGGGCGTGGGTGGGGATTAGTTGGCGGCCATCTCCGCAACCAGTTCACGCACGACGGCGCGCAGCTCGCCACCGTGGGCGGCGGCAACACGGCGCTGGCGCTGGTAGCTGGCCCCGGCGGCGATGATTTTTTCAATGCTTGCCAACTCGTCGGAGCAGCCCAGCCTGGCGGCCACCGGCTCCAGCCTGTTCAGCAGTTCAACCAGGTTCTCGGTGACGAGCTGTTCCTTGCCCGCCGCATCCAGGATGATGATGGCGTCCATGCCGTACCGTGCGGCCCGCCACTTGTTTTCCTGGACGTGCCACGGCGGCATGGTGGGGATGCTGCCGCCGTCGTCCAAGGTGTTGGAAAATTCCTCCACCAGGCACTGGGTCAGGGCGGCAATGGCGCCGATCTCCTCCAACGTGGACATGCCGTCGCAGATCCGCATTTCGATGGTGCCCAGGCCGGCCACGGGGCGGATGTCCCAGCGGATCTCATTCGTCGCGTCGATGACACCCGTGGTGAACATGTCCTGGACGTAGGATTCGTACGCGGCCCAGTCGGGGAACTGGAACGGCAGCCCGGCGGTGGGCAGCTGTTGGAACATCAGGGCGCGCTGTGAGGCATAGCCGGTGTCCTCGCCGTTCCAGTACGGGGATGAGGCGGAGAGCGCCTGGAAGTGCGGGAAGTAGTTGACCAGCCCGTCAAGGACCGGCATGGCCTTGGAAACATGGTCCAGGCCCACGTGGACGTGCACGCCGTAGATCAGCATCTGGCTGCCCCACCATTGCGTCCTGTCCACCAGTTTCGCGTAGCGTTCCTTGTCGGTGACGGCTTGGGCGCGCGGGTCGCTGAAGGGGTGCGTGCCGGCGCTGAGCAGTTCCAGGCCCAGCGGCCCGGCGGCCTCGCGCAGGATGTTCAGGTTGCGGCGCAGGTCCGCGGTGCCTTCGGCCACTGTGTGGCAGACGCCTGTGACCAACTCGACAGTGTTCTGCAGCATCTCGCCCTTGATGTGGGGGTGCTCGCCGTCGGCCATGGCTTCGGGATGCGCTGCCCTAATGTTCTCAAAAACGGCGTCCGCGCGGGCGGCCAGCTCCCCGGATTCCGCGTCAACCAGCGCGATTTCCCATTCCAGGCCCAGCGTCGACTGCTCCGACTTCGCGAAATCAATCTTCACGTGCAACGCCCCCTTGGCACTGTTTACTACACGGGTGCAAGGCGGCAGGACGCCGGTTGCCCTCTGATTGTAGTTCAGGATTTAGGGCACACTTGAGGTGTGCCTATTTTGAACAAAGACATGACATTGTGCATTTCCGTCGCCGCGCGGCCCAGCAACATCGGCACGCGTTTTCACAATTATCTTTATGACGCCCTGGGGCTGAACTTCGTCTACAAGGCCTTCGCACCCGTGGACCTGGCCCAGGCCGTTGCCGGGATCCGCGGCCTCGGCATCCGGGGCGCCGCCGTGTCCATGCCGTACAAGGAGGACGTCATTGCGCTCATTGACGTCATGGACGCCTCCGCCGCGGCCATCGATTCGGTCAACACCATTGTGAACGCCGACGGCGTGCTGACCGCCTACAACACCGACTACCTCGCCATCGCCCGGCTGGTGGCGGAGCACGGCCTGGACCCGGCAATGAGTGTCTTGCTGCGTGGTTCCGGGGGAATGGCCAAGGCCGTTGCCGCCGCCATGCACGACGCCGGATTCGCGGATGTCACGATTGTGGCCCGCAACGAGGAGCGCGGCCGGGCCCTTGCCGCGCCGTACGGTTTCGCGTGGTTGGCCGAGCCGGGGGATGCCGGCGCGGAGGTGCTGATCAATGTCACGCCTCTGGGCATGGCAGGCGCGGATGCGTCGGTGCAGTCCTTCAGCGACGCGTTGGTGGCGTCTGCCCGGGTGGTGTTTGACGTCGTCGCGCTTCCCGCCGAGACGCCGCTGATCAAGGCTGCCCGGGCTGCCGGGAAGCAGGTCATCACCGGGGCCGAGGTCATTGCCATCCAGGCCGAGGAACAGTTTGTGCTCTACACGGGTGTGCGACCCAGCCCCGAGCTGGTGCGCGAAGCCTCATCCTTCTCCCGCGCACAGTAACCCTCTCGCAGCAATGGTTGATTTTTCTTGGACGCTGTCGCAGCAATGGCGGCTTTTTGGCGAACGCCGTCGCACCCGTGGCCTGATGGGCCGCCGCCGGACAGTGTCGGTGCGAGAGCGTCGGGGAAAATCCAGCCATTGCTGCGAGAGCGTTTTTCGGTAGGGGTGGCTACCAGCTGTGGGGTTCCACCACGACGGCCACACGGTCCTCGCCGATCCGGGTCAGCACCAGGGTGGCCTTGTTGGGGCCCTTGCCGGAGCCGGTCAGCAGCTGGCGGCGCAGTTCCTCGGGAGTGACGGAGATGCCGCGTTTCTTGATGTCGAGCACGCCGATCCGCGACGCCTTGACCCACGCCTTCAGCGCCTTGACGTTGTACGGCTTGACCTCCAGAACCTTGTAGCAGCGGGCCAGTGGAGTGTGCACCGGCTCGTCCGAGGAAAGGTAGGCGATGTGTTCGTCGAGCAGGTGCGCGCCCATGCTGCGGGCCAGGTCCGCCACCAGGCCGGCGCGGATGACGGCACCGTCGGGCTCGTACAGGTAGCCCGCCACGGGGCCGATTTCGGCGTCCTGGGTGGTGGGGTCGTAGGCCACGGAGCTGGTGATCTCGTTCATGCCGGACGGCCCCACCACCAGGGCCGAGCGCCGGACACCCGGCCGGGCCAGCTCGTTGAAGTAGAGCCCCGCCTCCACAACATCGCCATTGACGGAAATCCACTGCGCCTCCGCAGTGCCGGGGATGGCCTCGTGGGGGATGCCGGGCCCCATTTTCACGCCAACGGCCAGCCCCCGGTTTGCCAGGGCCTCCACAAAGGACAGCGGCGGGGAGAAAGCCTCCGGGTCAAAAAGGCGGGTGGTGCCGGAGGTGCTGGTGGTGCGGCGGGCCGGGTCCAGCCAGACGCCGCCAATGCCTTCCAGGTTTGCATCCTCCGCCCGCCCGCACACCACCTTTGCCTGGGGGAACGGCATCAAGTTGATGGTGGTGCAGGCGGCCGTGACCTCGTCCATTTCTACGGCGGTGACGTTGATGTCCAGGCTGGCCATTGCCAGTGAATCAGCGCCCAGCCCGCATCCGAGGTCGGCAACGGAGGTGATGCCCGCCGTCGTAAATCTTTGCGCATGGAGCGCCGCGATGCTCAGTCGCGTGGCCTGCTCCAGGCCCGCCTGGGTGAACAGCATCTGGTGGGCAAACTCGCCAAACTTGGCCTCAGCCTTGGCGCGCAGCCGGGACTGGGTCAGTGCCGCGGCAACCAGCTCGGGGGAGTGCCCTGCCTTGCGCAGCGACTCGTTGAGCTTGAGGGAATCTGCCTCGCGGTAGGGGCCCAGCGAGGACAGCAGTTCCCAGCCGGCAGGGGTCAGGAGCGGGGAAATTGTGTCGGGGGCCATGCGACAAGCGTAGCCGTCCCGGGGTTGGTGGCGAGCGTCACGTCAAATACGCGAGACGTAATTTGCGTAATTATTTTCTTTCGTATTAGCTGTTATTGATGCCCGGTTAGGGTTGCCTTAGCTTACCGAGAGTTCGGAGAACCAACATGTTGAAGAAGCGCCTGCTGACCCTTGGGGCTGCTGCGGCCCTGCTGGCCCTGACCGCCTGCGGCGCCGAAACCACAGCCCCGGCGGACCTTTCCGGCGCCGCCACAGTCACGGTGGAGGACAACAACGGCAAGCACACCATTGCCACCCCGCTCACGTCGGTCGTGGCCACGGACAACAGGACCTTCGAAACCCTCTCCGACTGGGGTGTGAAGCTCACCGCCGGCGCCGTGGCCCTCATGCCCGACAGCAGCCCGTACACCCAGGACAAGTCCATCGTCGACCTGGGCAGCCACCGCGAACCCAACCTGGAAGCCATCGTCGCCGTCGAACCGGACGTGATCGTCAACGGCCAGCGCTTTGCCCAGTACCACGACGACTTCACCAAGCTGGCCCCCAACGCCACCGTCCTCGAGCTGGACCCCAGGGACGGCGAACCGTTCGACGCCGAGCTGAAGCGCCAGGTCACGGTCCTGGGTGAGGTTTTCGGCAAGCAGGCCGAGGCCAAGAAGCTGGCCGGTGACTTTGACGCCGCCGTCGCCCGCGTCAAGGCCGCCTACGATCCGCAGGACACCGTCATGGGTGTCATCACTTCCGGCGGCAACATCAACTATGCAGCCCCCGGTTCCGGCCGCACGCTGGGCCCGCTCTTTGACATCCTGGCACTGACACCGGCCCTCGAAGTTGAGGACGCCAGCACCGACCACCAGGGCGACGACATTTCCGTCGAGGCCATCGCCAAGTCCAAGCCGAACTGGCTGCTGGTCATGGACCGTGACGCCGCCGTGTCCGCGGACGACGCCGGCTACTCCCCGGCCAACGAGCTCCTGGAAAAGTCGGAGGCGCTCAAGAACGTCCCCGCAACACAGGAGGGCAACATCGTGTACATGCCCGCGGACACCTACACCAACGAGGGCATCCAGACCTACACGGAATTCCTGAACTCCTTCGCGGACGCCCTGGAAGGCAAGTAGCCCGACGCCGGACACCCGCCTTCCGCTGAACCAAAGGACTTCCGCTGTGGTCACCCCGCGCAACCGCGCCACAAGCCCCGCCGCCGGGCGCCCATTGCCGGGCCGCCCGGCCCCCGGCCGCCCATCCCCGGGGCAGCCGGTGCCGGGCAAGGGCCGGCTCCTTGAACCGAAACTGCTGGCCGGCATCGCCATTGTCGCGGCACTGCTGGCGCTCTCGCTGTTCACCGGCGTGTACGACATCTTCGGCGGCGAGGACGGCGGGGAAATGTTCGCCATCACGCGCGTGCCCCGCACCATCGCGCTGGTGCTGGCCGGGGCGGCCATGGCCATGTCCGGGCTCGTCATGCAGCTGCTCACGCAGAACCGCTTCGTGGAACCCACCACCACGGGGACCACGGAGTGGGCGGGCCTGGGCCTGCTGGCCGTCATGCTCATCAACCCCCACGCCAGCATTCTCACCAAGATGTCAGGCGCCGTCATTGCAGCGTTCATAGGGACCATGGTCTTCTTCCTGTTCCTGCGCCGCGTTTCCCTGAAGGCCTCCCTGACAGTGCCGATCGTGGGCATCATGCTCGGCGCCGTCGTAGGGGCTGTCTCCACGTTCATCGCGCTGCAGACCGACATGCTCCAAAGCCTCGGCATCTGGTTCGCAGGATCGTTCACCTCGGTCCTGCGCGGCCAGTATGAAGTCCTGTGGATCGTCGCCCTCGTGGCCGTGGCCATCTTCCTCGCCGCCGACCGCTTCACCGTGGCCGGCCTCGGCGAGGACGTCGCCACCAACGTCGGCCTGAACTACAACCAGGTGATGCTCCTCGGCACCGGCCTGATCGCGATCGCCACGGGAGTTGTCACGGTGGTTGTGGGCTCCCTGCCGTTTATCGGCCTGATCGTGCCCAACATCGTCTCCATGGTCCGCGGCGACGACCTCCGCGGCAACCTGCCCTGGGTCGCACTGCTCGGCATCGCGATCGTCACTGTCTGCGACCTCGTCGGAAGAACCATCATCATGCCCTTTGAAGTGCCTGTCTCCCTGATCCTTGGCGTCGTCGGCGCGGCCGTCTTCATCGCCCTGGTCCTCCGACAGCGCCGCCATGCTTGAGACACCCACGCCCAAGCCCACCCAGGGCAGGCCTGCCGCCGGCGGGCCCCCCAAACCGCTGTCCTCCCTGGGGAAGCGCGACGCCGGCACCCGGCACAGCGGGCGCAGCGCCGCCTCCCTGCCCACCCGCCGCGCGCAGCGGCGCTACGCCGTGGTGCTCACGGTCCTGGTGATCCTCGCGGCGGGCTTTGCCTTCGGGCTGCTGGCCTGGGGGAATCCCATGCCGTTGGGCTCGGACGGCTTTTGGCGGATTGCGCAGATGCGCGGCACAAGCGTGGTGGTCATGGCGGTAGTGGCGGTGTGCCAGGCCATGGCGACCGTCAGCTTCCAGACGGCCACGAACAACCGGATCATCACGCCGTCGATCATGGGCTTTGAATCGCTGTACATCGCGGTGCAGACCGGCGCCGTGTTCTTCCTGGGCGCGGCGGGCGTGACGGCAGTGCAGGGCGTGCCCCAGTTTGTGCTCCAGATCCTCATCATGGTGGGGCTGTCCATGGCGCTGTACGGCTGGCTGCTGAACGGAAAATACGGCAACCTGCACGTCATGCTGCTGGTGGGCATCATCATTGGCGGCGGCCTCGGCTCCGTCTCGGCCTTCATGCAGCGCCTGCTGACGCCGAGTGAATTTGATGTGCTGACCGCGCGGCTTTTTGGCTCCGTCACCAACGCCGATGTGCGCTACCTGCCCATCGCCGTCCCGCTGTGCGTGGGTGCCGGTGTCCTGCTGCTGCTCAACTCCCGGCGGCTGAACATCATTGCGCTGGGTCCCGACACCTCCACCGGCCTGGGCTTGAACCACCGCCGCGAGGTCATGCGCGTGCTGTTCCTGGTGTCGATCCTGATGGCCACATCCACTGCACTGGTGGGGCCCATGACGTTCCTGGGCTTCCTTGTGGCGACGCTGGCCTACCAGCTGGCTGACACCTTTGACCACCGGCTGGTCTTCCCGATTGCGGCACTCGTGGGGTTTGTGGTGCTGAGCGGCTCATACTTCGTCATGAAGAACGTGTTTTATGCCGAGGGGGTCGTCTCGATCATCATCGAAGTGGTGGGCGGCTCCGTGTTCCTGTTCTTTATCTTGCGAAAGGGTCGACTGTGATCACGCTGACCGACGTCCGGAAAAGCTACAACAGCGAGGTCTCGATCGGCCCGGTGGACCTGGTCATCCCGGCCGGGGGAGTCACCGCCCTGGTGGGGCCCAACGGTGCAGGAAAGTCCACGCTGCTGACCATGATCGGCCGGCTGCTGGGGCTCGACGCCGGCACGATTGAGATTGCCGGCTGGGACGTGGCGTCCACAAAGTCTGCGGACCTGGCGAAGGTCGTCTCGGTGCTGCGTCAGGAGAACCACTTCGTGGCCCGCCTGACGGTGCGCCAGCTGGTGGGCTTTGGCCGCTTCCCGCATTCCAAGGGCCGGCTGACGGTGGCCGACGAGGAGGCCATCAGCCAGGCCGTCGACTTCCTGAACCTGGGTGAACTGGAAAACCGCTACCTGGACCAGCTCTCCGGCGGACAGCGCCAGCGCGCCTACGTCGCCATGGTGTTGGCGCAGGACACCGACTACGTCCTCCTGGATGAGCCGCTGAACAACCTGGACATGAAGCATTCCGCCCAGATGATGGCGCTGCTGCAAAGGGCTGCGGCGGAGCTCGGCCGGACCATTGTCATCGTGCTGCACGACATCAACTTTGCCGCCCACTACGCGGACCACATCTGCGCGGTGAAGGACGGCGAGGTCGTGGAGTTCGGCACACCGGAGCAGATCATGCGCGGCGACGTCCTCAGCCGGGTCTTTGACACCCCGGTCCAGGTGATCGACGGACCCCGCGGCCCGCTGGCTGTGTACTACTGACGTCCGGGCTCCGAGGGCATCAACTGTCCTTGCGAATCCAACGGAATGTCAGGCGGCACAGGATGAGTCCCACCACCAACCACAACCCAAGGACGAGCGCCACCAGTCCGAGTTCCCAGGATCCGCTGGGTTCGGCAGCCTCGAACGACGCCGGCAGGAACACGCTGCGCATCCCCTGGGCCATCCACTTCAACGGGAAAATGCTGGCAAAGTTCTGCAGCCATCCCGGCAGCTGCGAAAAGTTCAGGTACACGCCGGAAATGAACTGCAACAGCAGCACAATCGGGATCACCACCGCCGTGGCGCTCTTCCCCGTCCGCGGCAGGGCCGAGAGTGCGATGCCCAAAACACAGCTGGTGATCACGCCAAACAGAAACACCCACGAGAACGTCAGCCATTTGGACGACTCGGTGGGCATGGAAACGTTGAAGGCAAAGCGGGCCACAAACAGCAGCAGGACCACCTGGAACACCGAGCTGACCAGCACCATGCCGATCTTGCCCATGAAATAGGAAAAGACGGGCAGGGGAGTGCCACCGAGACGTTTGAGGGTGCCGTCGCCCTTTTCCCCGGCAATGTCAACGCCCAGGTTCTGCACACCGCTCAGCAGCATGCCCGCGGCAACCATCCCGGGCACGTAAAACGCTGCAAAGGTGATGCCGCCACTGCCGTCCGGGGCTGCGCCGATGGTGCCGCTGGCGCTGAAGGCCACCGCAAACACCGAAAGCATCAGGATCGGGAACAGGAAGGTGAAGAACACCGAATCGCCCTGGCGGAAATACAGCCTCAGTTCATAGCCGATCCGCGAGAATCCCAGCTGCATCGTTCTCATGCCGTGCCGCCTTCCGCGTCCGCCCCGCCGGCGTGGTTTCCCACCATGCCCAGGTAGATGTCTTCAAGGCTGGGCCGGGTGATCTCCAGCCCGGGCACCTCCCCGCCCGCCTCGGCGTAGAGCCTGGTGGCGAGGGCGCCCGGCTCGCTGGTGCGTTCCTCGCGGACGACGCCGTCCTGCCGCCACCGCACGAGCGGCACCCTTGCCTCCTGCCCGCCAATCTCGTCGATGGGGCCGATGTCCACCAGCCTTCCGCCCATGATGACACCGGCCCGGTCCGCAAGGGACGCGGCCTCGTCCAGGTAGTGGGTGGTCAGCAAGATGGTGGTGCCCTCGGCCTTGAGCTGGTTGACCAGGTCCCAAAACTGGCGCCTGGCCTCCGGATCGAATCCTGTGGTGGGTTCATCCAGGAACAGCAGCCTGGGCCGGCCGATGATGCCCAGCGCCACATCCACGCGCCGCCGCTGCCCGCCTGACAACTTGGCGATCCGGGTCTTTTCCTTCCCGCCCAGTCCGACGGCGTCAATCACCTCGGCGACGTTGCGTGGGTTTGGGTAGTATCCGGCAAAGTGGGCCAGCTGTTCCAAAACGGTGATGTTGCCGCTCTCTCCGGTGGACTGCAGCACGATTCCCAGCTGCGCCTTCCACCCCAGCCCGCCGTGCCGGGGGTCTGTGCCGAGAACGCTGACGTCGCCGCCGCTGCGGTCCCGGTAGCCTTCGAGAATCTCAATCGTGGTGCTCTTGCCCGCGCCGTTGGGGCCCAGCAGGGCAAACGTCTCGCCCTCGTGGATGTCGAAGCTGATGCCGTCCACGGCCATGGCGCCGCCGTACGATTTTTGCAGGCCGCGGACGTGCACAGGATTGTTGCCCATGCCCACATCCTTGCACTGCCTGACGCGACGGGACAGGGGCGGTCTCGGATGTTCTTGCGGCAAGGGGCATCCGTGCCCCAGCAACCGGCTAGGCCCGCGCCATCCCGGCAATCTGGGTGTTGAACGGAAGGAACGGCGTGTGGATCCGGTAGGGGAGAATCGTGACGCTTTCAAATCCGGCAGCACGCACGGAATGCTCGAGGTCGCGCTCGCAGGAGCAGCCCTCGAATGTCCACGCCCACGGACGGCGCAAGAGCCGCTGTGCGGTGCGGGTGGCCGTTCCTTCCTTGGCCGCGACGTGTTCGACAAAGCGGAAGGTGCCGCCCGGGCGCAGGATGCGACGGATCTCTGCGAGCACGGCATCCGGGTCCTGCACGGTGCAGAGCACGAGCGAAGAGATGACGGTGTCAACGCTGTGGTCGGGGAGGCCGGACTGCTCGGCCATGCGGTCAAGCAAGTCCAGCCGCACTCCGGCCCGTTGCGCCACAGCCCGCAGGGGTCCGTGCATGTACCGGTTTGGTTCGACGGCGATCAGGGTGCTGCCGTCCGGGAGGTAGCGGAGGTTGGCCCCGGTTCCGGAGCCGATCTCGACCACTGTGTTGGAAAGCCCGGCGAACACTCGTTTCTTGTGCTGGCGCAGCTTCCTCTCAATGTAGCTGTCCATCAGCCGGAAAAAGGCGGCGTTGAACCGGCCGCGGCCCGCGTGGGACTCGAACGCGGATGTTGCGGGGGAGGTCTTTGAAGAGTCGATGTTCATAGATCCAGTCTGTGGCTGGACGTCCACGCTGTCAGGCGTGAAACTACCTTATTTTGGCGGACTTTCCGGGTTCCGGCGGGTGGCGTACCAGACGGCAATCTGGGTTCGAGACCGGAGCCCGAGGCGCAGGCGGATCCTTTCGGCGTGGCCCTCGGCGGACCGTTCGTCGATGCCCAGCCTTGCGGCGATTTCACGGTTCGTGCGCCCTTCGCTGATCAATGCCGCGACCTCCATCTGGCGGGCCGTCAAGGACAGGGCGCTGCGCCGTGGGGTGCGCAGGCCAAGGAACCTCCGGACGGTCGTCACGAGTGCGGGGGAATCGCCGGCATAGGGCAGGTGCGAGCGTCCGGGCAGGACCACGAACTGCGCACCGTCGATACCGGCGGCCAGCGCCGCGCCCTGTTCGAGGGGAACGGCGCGGTCGCGGTCCCGGTGCACCACGAGCGTGGGGGAGCGTACTTGGCCCAGCGTGTCCCTGACGTCGAGCCCGTAGCTCATCGCCAACAAGGCCCGGGCCGTGGATGCTGCGGAACTGGCCCGCTGGTAGCGGCCGAACTCCCTCCGCGTCACAGCATCCGCATCCGGGGCGAAGATGTCGGTGAGCACCTCAGACCCGAGCCCCCAATGAGATTCGACCAGGCCGAGGACATGCTCTCTCGCGCTTGGCGGGGAAACTTCTGCGCCCGACACCCAGCCGCCGTAGAGCACAAGCCTCCGGACGGTGTCCGGGTGCTCCGCTGCCCACGTTGCCGCGACCAGGGCGCCCATGGAGGTGCCGAGCAGGTCGAAGGGCCCAGGTCCTAGGTGGTTGGCGACGGCGGCCAGCTGCTCGAGTTCGAATGCCATCGACGGCGGCCGGGCCGACGGCGTCGACAGGCCGCATCCGGCTCGGTCGTAGCGGACCAGCTGGCAGCCTTGTGCCAGGCTCTCGTAGAACGCCCGCTCCGCCGGCAGCTCCCAGCCAAGCTGAAGGTGGCTGAGCCAGCCCGAGACGTAGACCAAAGGCCGGCCGGAACCGGCCGTTGCATAGGCCACGATGCTGCCATCGGCTGTCGACACCTGGGCAATCTTCTGCTGCACGCCTCTATTCTGCTCGTCGCCCTCGGCGGCAGCAAAGGCCTGCCCTGCAGGACCCAACCCCGCGACGGATTAATTCCCTGCCAGAATCTTTTTCATTGCGTAGTTGGTCAGCGTCACACCCGCCATCACGGGATGTTGTTCAGCCACGACTTTGAATCCTTGGCGCTCGAAGAAGGGGCGGGCCGTGATGCTGACATTCGCGGTCAGCGCTACAGGACCCTCCGCGCACACCTGGGCCTCAATGTGGGCCAGCAGCCTCCGTGCCACGCCAAGGCGGAGGAAGCGCGGCGCCACGAACATCATGTCGATGTACCCCTTCGGGTCAACGTCGGAAAACCCGGCAGCCACGCCGTCCACTGTTGCCACAAAACTGCTCCGCGCCTGCATTGCCTCGTGCCAGGAAGTGAGTTCGCGTTCGCCTGGCCGCGCCCACGCGCGGATTTGCTCGGGTGCATAATCGGCGGCTGCTGTTTCTGTCACCGCGCCGATGAAGATCGCCAAGGTGTCTGCTGCGTCCATGAACCCATACGGATGAATGGCGAAGGTGGGCGCCTGGGTGGTCGATTTCAAGTCCATGGGTCCAGCATCCCACCAGGACCGCCGGTGCCCGGCCTGTCCCGGCCCGGCTCCCAAGGTGCGCCGTGAGCGAAACCCGGCCCGCCGCCGTCGTGCTTCACGGGGAAAATCTGGCACTCGCCTTGACCGAGTGCTAATCAATTCCCTAGAGTCAGAGTTAGCACTCTCACCCTGAGGCTGCTAACCCGCAAACCTTTTTGGCCATGGGAGCATCACCGGCACCGCGACGACGGTTGGGCTCCACACACATGGCGAAGAAGTCTGCCAACCATCCGTGGAATTTTAGTGTGAAGGAGAGGTCCGAGTGTCGGTCTCTATTAAGCCTCTTGAGGATCGTATTGTTGTTCGCCAGCTCGAAGCAGAGCTGACCACCGCATCAGGTCTGGTCATCCCGGACACTGCCAAGGAAAAGCCCCAGGAGGGCGAAGTTGTGGCAGTGGGCCCCGGCCGCGTTGACGACAACGGCAACCGTGTCCCGATCGATGTTGCCGTTGGCGACGTTGTCATCTACTCCAAGTACGGTGGAACCGAAGTGAAGACCGGTGGCGAAGAGCTGCTCGTTCTCTCGGCCCGCGACGTACTGGCCATCGTCGTAAAGTAACGACTTTCGTCAACCACTTTGCAAGCCCCGCGACCGGGACCGTGAATAGGTCACGTCCGCGGGGTCTTTGCGTGAAAGGACAAATACATGGCAAAGCAGCTTGAATTCAATGACGATGCCCGCAAGGCCCTCGAGGCCGGCATCAACAAGTTGGCCGACACCGTCAAGGTGACGCTTGGCCCGCGCGGGCGCAACGTTGTGCTCGACAAGAAGTGGGGCGCCCCCACCATCACCAACGACGGCGTGACCATCGCACGTGAGGTGGAGCTGGAAGACCCGTACGAAAACCTTGGCGCGCAGCTGGCCAAGGAAGTTGCCACGAAGACCAACGATGTTGCCGGCGACGGCACCACCACGGCCACCGTCCTGGCACAGGCACTGGTCCGCGAAGGTCTGCGCAACGTTGCCGCAGGTGCAGCTCCCGGCGAGCTCAAGCGCGGCATCCAGGTTTCCGTTGAAGCCATTGCCGCACGCCTGCTCGAGAACGCCCGCCCGGTTGCCGGCGGCCAGGTTGCAGAAGTTGCCGCCATCTCCGCGCAGAGCCAGGAAATCGGCGACCTGCTCGCCGAGGCGTTCGACAAGGTCGGCAAGGATGGTGTCATCACCATCGAAGAGTCCTCCACCACCTCCACCGAACTGGTCCTCACCGAGGGCATGCAGTTCGACAAGGGCTACCTGTCCCCGTACTTCGTCACCGACGCAGAACGCCAGGAAGCAGTCATGGAAGACGCACTGGTTCTCATCAACCAGGGCAAGATCTCCAACCTGCAGGAATTCCTGCCGCTGCTGGAGAAGGCACTTGCCGCCAACAAGCCGCTGTTCATCATTGCCGAGGACGTTGACGGCGAGGCTCTGTCCACGCTGATCGTCAACCGCCTGCGCGGCACGCTGAACGTTGTTGCCGTCAAGGCTCCCGGCTTCGGCGACCGCCGCAAGGCCATGCTGCAGGACATTGCAATCCTGACCGGCGCCCAGGTTGTCTCCCCGGAGATCGGCCTGTCCCTGGACCAGGTTGGCCTGGAGGTGCTGGGTACGGCCCGCCGCATCACCGTCACCAAGGACAACACGACCATTGTTGACGGCGCAGGCACGGCCGACGACGTGGCAGCCCGTGTTGCCCAGCTGCATGCTGAACTGAAGCGCACCGACTCCGACTGGGACAAGGAAAAGCTGCAGGAACGCCTGGCGAAGCTGGCCGGCGGCATCGGCGTGATCAAGGTTGGCGCAGCCACCGAGGTCGAGCTGAAGGAAAAGAAGCACCGCATTGAGGACGCCGTTTCCGCAACGCGTGCAGCTTTGGAAGAAGGCATTGTGGCCGGTGGCGGTTCCGCCCTGGTGCAGGCCGGCAAGGCACTGGACGAAGATGCCAACGTTGCAGCCCTCACCGGTGACGCAGCAACCGCCATCGAACTGGTCCGCAAGGCGATCGCCCAGCCGCTGCGCTGGATTGCACAGAACGCCGGCCACGACGGCTACGTTGTTGTGCACAAGGTTGGCGAAATGGAAGACGGCTCCGGCTTCAACGCAGCCACCGGCGTTTACGGCAACCTGATCGAAGACGGCGTCATCGACCCCGTCAAGGTCACCCGCTCGGCCCTGCGCAACGCAGCGTCCATCGCGGCCCTGGTGCTCACCACCGAGGTTCTCGTAACGGACAAGCCTGCCGAGGACGAAGAAGCAGCACACCAGCACTAGCGTGTGATGCATGCCGGATCACTTGATCTGGCATTTATGACACCGGTCCCGCTTTCTGACACCGAAATTCCGGTGGCAGAAAGCGGGACCGGTGTCATTTTTCGTTGGTGGCGGTGGCCATGATTGGTTTGCAGTTTCTGCCGAACGGGCCAGACTGGGGTCATGAAGCAGCCGATTCCGCCCGTTGACACCGAGGCCACCACCGACACGCCCGCCCCGCCTTCGCCGGGTTGGGCCGGAAGGCTCTCGCGCTTCATCCGCCACTACCCGATTGTGGCGCTCACGTTGGTGGTCATGGCCGTGGCGGGCGGCCTGGCCCTGTCCGGCCAGGGCGCGGCGGCCCAATGGGTGGCGAGCGTGTACGCCGTCGGGATTGCGGTCCAGCAGGGGATCGGCATGGTCAAGGACATCATGCGCGGGCACTGGGGGATCGACATCCTTGCCGTGACCGCCATAGTCGCCACTGTGGTGGTGGGGGAGTACATCGCTTCCTTGATCATTGTCCTGATGCTCTCCGGCGGCGAGGCCCTGGAGGACTATGCGGCTGGCCGGGCTCGGCGTGAACTCCGGGCACTCTTGGACCGCGCGCCCCAAACGGCACACCGTGAAGGTGCCGGCGGCGCAACGGAGGAAGTGCCCGTTGCGGAGGTCCGGGTGGGCGACATCCTGGTCATCAAGCCGGCCGAGGTGGTCCCCGTGGACGGGCTGCTGAGGTCCGAATCGGCATCTTTTGACGAGGCTGCCATCACCGGTGAGAGCCTTCCCGTGGACCGCGTCGCCGGGGATCCGGTCATCAGCGGCACCGTCAACGGATCCGCCGCTGTGCGCATGGAGGTCACGGCCGCTGAGGCTGATTCCCAATACAGCCGCATCGTCGCACTCGTCCAGGCAGCCGCCGACAGCAAGGCGCCCGTGGTCCGGCTGGCGGACAGGTACGCCGTGCCGTTCACCATTGTGGCGCTGGCACTGGCGGGACTGGCCTGGTTCATCAGCAAGGACCCTGCCCGCTTCGCCGAAGTCTTGGTGGTGGCCACGCCATGCCCGCTGCTGATCGCCGCACCCGTCGCGTTCCTTGGCGGCATGAGCCGTGCGGCGAAGGCCGGCATCATTATCAAGAGCGGTGGCACACTGGAACAGCTGGCCAGGGTCAAGTCGGCGGCCTTTGACAAGACCGGCACATTGACCGGCGGCCGGCCCACGCTTGAGGAGGTCCGCCCGGAGGGCGGCTTCACTGCCGAGGAACTGCTCTCACTTGCAGCATCAGCGGAACAGTATTCATCACACGTTCTTGCCTCGGCCGTCATTGACGCCGCCCACAACCAGGGCCTGGAGCTCCACCCCTCCGATGATGCTGTGGAACATGCCACCAACGGCGTGGCTGCAACCTGCAACGGCCGCGCCGTGATTGTTGGAAAGCCCGCGTTCATCGCGGAGAACTCCACGGGGCTGGCCACTGTGGAGCTCGCCTCGGGGCAGCTGGCCGTCTATGCGGCCATCGACGGCCTCTTCGCCGGAACCCTCATCATGCGCGACCCCATCCGGCCCAACTCCGCGGCCACCATCGCCGAGCTGCACGCCATGGGCGTCGGCCACGCGATCATGCTCACCGGCGACGCGCAGTCCACTGCGGAACACATCGCACGCGAGGCCGGGATCGACGAGGTCCGGGCCGGGCTGCTCCCCGAGGACAAGGTCCGCATCGTCACCGGCATGAAACACCGGCCGGTCCTGATGGTGGGTGACGGCATCAATGACGCACCCGTCCTGGCCGCGGCCGACGTCGGCATCGCCATGGGTGCCAAGGGCTCCACCGCGGCAAGCGAGTCGGCGGATGTGGTCATCATGCTGGACGACCTCGCCAAGGTGGCCCAGTCGGTGGACATCGGGCGGCGCACCATGAGAATCGCCGTCGAGAGCATCTGGATCGGCATTGTACTCAGCGTGGGGCTGATGGTTCTTGCCGCCTTTGGCTTCATCCCCGCGGTGGCCGGGGCCCTGTCCCAGGAGTTGGTTGACCTGGCCACGATCCTCAATGCGCTCCGGGCCCTGCTGCCGGGCCGCCGGCGGCGGTGACACATGTTACGGGCCGTGCGTGCGCCCGGATGTGACGCAGCACTCGGGAATAGGGCCTAGGCTGCTTTCGTTTTAGACTGTAACCAACGCACAGGCCAGCTTCGTAATCACGGAACAGGCCATCGGATGCATCCCCCAATGGTTCTACCCCTGCCAAGGAGCCTTCGTGTCCCAGCCTGAAATTCATGACCCCTTTGCCTTTGTTGGCCTGACCTACGACGACGTCCTGCTCCTGCCCGGGCACACGAATGTCATTCCCTCCGAGGCCGACACGAGCTCACGGGTCTCCAAGCGGATCACCGTCCAGACGCCGCTGCTCTCCGCAGCCATGGACACCGTGACGGAGTCACGCATGGCCATTGCCATGGCCCGCCAGGGCGGCCTGGGCGTCATCCACCGCAACCTGTCCATCGAGCGCCAGGCAGAGGAAGTTGACCTCGTCAAGCGCAGCGAATCCGGCATGATCACCAACCCGGTCACCGTCGGCCCCGATGCAACCCTCGCCGAACTCGATGAGCTGTGTGCACGTTTCCGTGTCTCCGGCCTGCCGGTGGTTGACGAAGGCGGCCGTCTTGTCGGCATCGTCACCAACCGCGATACCGTGTTCATCCCGGAAAGCGAATACTCCCAGCGCCTGGTCCGCGACGTCATGACCCACATGCCGCTGATCACGGGCAAGGTCGGCATCAGCCGCGAAGACGCCTCGAGCCTGCTGGCCAAAAACAAGATTGAAAAGCTCCCGCTCGTCGACGACGCAGGCATCCTCCGCGGCCTGATCACCGTCAAGGACTTCTCCAAGGCAGAGCAGTACCCGCTGGCCACCAAGGACTCCGAGGGCCGCCTGCTCGTCGGCGCTGCGATCGGCTTCTTCGGCGACGGCTTCGAGCGCGCCATGACCCTGGTCGATGCCGGCGTTGACGCGCTGTTCGTCGACACCGCCAACGGCCACAGCCAGGGCGTGCTGGAAATGATCCAGCGCCTCAAGAGCGACAAGGCCGCCGCCCACGTGGACGTCATTGGCGGCCAGGCTGCCACCCGCGAAGGCGCACAGGCCCTCATCGATGCCGGTGCCGACGGCATCAAGGTCGGCGTCGGCCCGGGCTCCATCTGCACCACCCGCGTCGTTGCCGGCGTCGGCGTCCCGCAGATCACCGCCATCTACGAATCCGCCAAGGCTGCAATCCCGGCCGGCGTGCCGCTGATCGCCGACGGCGGCCTGCAGTACTCCGGCGACATCGGCAAGGCGCTCGTGGCCGGCGCCGACACCGTCATGCTCGGCTCGCTGCTGGCCGGCACCGCGGAGTCCCCGGGCGAGCTGGTCTTTGTCAACGGCAAGCAGTTCAAGGCCTACCGCGGAATGGGCTCGCTCGGCGCCATGCAGTCCCGCGGCAAGAACACCTCCTACTCGAAGGACCGCTACTTCCAGGCGGACGTCTCCGGAGACGACAAGCTCATCCCCGAAGGCATCGAGGGCCGCGTGGCATACCGCGGGCCGCTGGCATCAGTCGCCTACCAGCTCGTTGGCGGCCTGCGCCAGACCATGTTCTACGTTGGTTCGCCCAACATTGCCGAGCTCAAGGCCCGCGGCAAGTTTGTCCGCATCACCCCGGCCGGCCTGAAGGAATCCCACCCGCATGACATCACCATGACGGTTGAGGCTCCCAACTACCTGAACAAGTAACTGTTCACCAGGCACTGCTGGCTTAAGCACGACGACGGCGACGCACCTTTCAAGGGTGCGTCGCCGCCGTCGTTTCCTTGGCCCATGCTTTCGCCAAGTGCTCGACCGGTTCGCCGAATTCTCCGCGGCCGGGTCTTGGGCCCTGCCGCCCCGCCGATTCGTCTTGAAACAGCAGCAAGTGCGATTCCGACCGCTGCTGCAGGTTGATACAGCAGCAGACGCGATTGCCAAGTTTGAGACAGCAGCTCCTGCGATGAACCCGACGGATTTATCGCAGGTGCTGCAGTTTCAACGCCGGGACCGGGGCGGGAACCGCAGGTGCTGCTATTTCAACGAGAGCAGCGGGTGCCGGGCCGGTCTAATTTACCGAATTAGACGCTGAGGGCGGCCTTGAATTGTTCCACGGCGTCGGCAGCCGGTACGGTGTCCTCCACGAATTCAGATTCCGTTCCCGTGCGCAGCACCCAGTCGCCGGATTCCACTGCGGTCAGTTGGGCAACCACTGCCTCGGCGTCGACGCGCAGGCGGCGCACAACAGCTGTGGCGGGGAGGCCCTCGGCGGCACCCGTCAGGTACTCGTTGCACAGGTGCAGGGCGAGTTCCAGCATGGCCGGACCGGACTCAATGGGCTGGATTTCGTGAACACCGTAGGGGCTGATGCTCAACAGCACCGCGCCAACGTTGGATCCCACCGCAAACAGCACGTGTTCGCTGTTCGGCGTGGTCAGCTTGATCTCCAGCCACTCCTGCGCCTGGGACAGCACCGTGCCGACGATGGCCGTCTTGTCCACAGGAACGATCTTCTCGCCCTGTGGCGCGGCCAGGCCGCGCACCATAAGCGTGGTGAGCCCGGCGTTGTGCAGCAGCTCGTTGTCGCCGTGCTGGTCCAGGCGCAGCAGGCCAAGCGTGACCGCAGCCGATTCGGTGGGCGTCATGGACAACAGGGTCAGGAGCTCATGGTCGGTCAAGCGCAGTTCATTCTCAGTCATGGAGCTAAGCCTATCGGGGGAGGGGAGGCCGGAAGGCGCTATCGGCCGAGGGGCCCCGCCCGGGCCCAGGCCATTTGGAGCCTCACCGCGATTACAACGGCCCGAAGTTCCTGGTCCCGGAGGGATTCTGCCAGTCCAGTGACATGGCCTCGAGTTCCTGGCGCAAGGCAGGCGTTTTCTCAATGTAGGAGCGGAAGTCCCGCCGGGCATGTTGAATGCAATAGGCGGGGGCCACGAAGACACTGGCCGTGCCCAAGAGAAACAGCAGCGCAACCACAACGAATGACACGGCGGGTCCGGGACCCTGCGACAGCCAGCTGCTCAAGGCAAGGGCCATGGGGCCGCCCACCGCAACGAATATGAGTACGGCCAGGCCGACACCCGAGGAGGTCTTCCCCGGCGCCCTTGATGTCTGGGGCGGCGCGGCCTGGGCAATGTGTGGCAATTTTGTGGATCGGACGATCAAGGCTCCGGCGAGCATGGCGGCACCGGCCACCAGCAAACTGATCCACAGCCCCGGCACGGCAGGCATCATGGCCACTGCCAGAACCCCGCCGCCCAGAACGGCGGTGCCCAAGCCGGCCATCGCTGCAGCAAACCCTCGCCATTGCCCAAACGTCCAGGCCATATCGCGCAGGGCCGAGGCAGTCGTCTCGGGCGCCATCCGGGCCATGTCGGAATCAAGCCAGTAACTGAGGGGCCGGCCGGGGGCGTCAGGGAAAGGACCGGGGTAGTTCATCGTGGTTCCAGTTCGTTGGGCGCCTTGCCATGGGGGAGCTTGCCTGCCCCAAGAACCAGCAGCGGGTAGATGGTCAGTGGGACGGCAAAAAGCACCGGATCCATGCCGTATCGGAGGTTGGTCCCGGATGCAGCCAGGAACCAGCAAGTCGCAGCCAGCAACCACAGGAGCCCGGCAATGACAGCCAGGGCCACGGTTTTCTTCGCTGCTCCGGCGTCCAGTCCCGCGCCGCGGTCGGATCCGGGCAGTCTTCCGGCCCGGAGCCAAATAGCCACGAAAACCGCTGTGAAGACGGCGGCGCCCGTCCAGGCTGCCTGGGAGTGCTGCTGGCCGCCGATGCTGGGATTGACCAGTGCGATCCCGGTAAAGACAAGGACGACGGCGGCCGTGGCCAGCAGGAGAGCTGCCGCACGCCCGCGGGGGCTGGCGCTGCGGCGGGACGGTGTTTGGGCCATCAGCCCAGGGCTGCGCTGAACAGCGTGAAGGCTTCGGCAGCCGGGACATCGACTGTCTGTGCCGCGTCGCCGTTGCCGGTTTTCAAGGTCCAGACATCGTTCGGTTCGCGCCGCAGATGCGCCGTGCGGGGTGTTTCCGAGACGGCATGGCGGGTGACCATGGCCGCTGCCGGCAGACCGTCGGTGGCGTCCTGAAGGTAGGCGCGCGCCAGGAGGACGCCCAGGTGCCCCACCCCGTTGGAGGTGTCCACGGGGCGCACCTGGTGCACGCCCAGCCTGTCCAGGGACAACAGCAGCGAGCCGTGCTCGGAGGCTGCCACGAACATGACATGGTCAACTTTCGGGGTCACAAACGCCACCTCTAGCCATGAGGTGGCTGTAGTCAGGACGGCAGCCACCAAGGCTCCCCGCCCCACAGGATCAATGTCTTCCCCGTTGGCCTGTGCCATGCCTCGCGCCAGCAGGGTGGTGATGCCGGCCCGCTCCAGCACTTCCTGGTGGGAGACGCCGTTGAGCCGGAACAGCTCACGGGTGAAGGTCGTGGAGTCCCCGGGATTCATGGCAAGCAGGGCAAGGAGTTCGTGGTCTGTCAGCAGGAGCTCTGATTCGTCAGTCATTGGTCCTTCTTGTTTGGTGTCCGAATTGGTGTGCTGGGCTTGCTCAACTCTAGCCACCGGTCAGCCACCCCCACGCCTTCTTGGCGACGTTGGCGGTTTCCTTGCCCAGCCAATTGGCACCCTCGGAGACCCTGTCCCCCACCCAGCCGGCTCCGGCACCGATCATTTCACTGGTTGAACCGTAGCCGAGGCTGGTGGAGAGCATGCCCAATCCGGCCCAGGCGACGCCCGCCACGGCGAAGGCGGGGCCGACCACGGGGATGAATGATCCGACAGCCAGTACGGTGGTGACGCCGCCGTCAATGATCTGGTTGGTGTCGCCGGTCATGATCCCGTTGGCAAGCTGGACGCCGCCGCCAATGACGCTGAGGACCCCGGCAGCCCGGCCAACCATGGACAGTCCGTTGAGCAGCTGCGTGCCCTTGACGTACTGCCCCAGCTGCCCGGCTTCCGCGCTCAGCAGGCTCCACGGCATCTTGCGCAACAGCCCGGCTTTCACCATGTCGTCGAGCAGGCTGCTGGCCAGGATCCCCGTGGTCGAGGCCAAGAGGTTGATGGCCTGGTAGATGGGGTTCCCGTTCGCATCCACAAGGGGCTGCAAGGGCGTGTCGGCGCCGTTCCCTCCGGAGGCTCCCCCGCCCCCGCCGCCGCCCGAAGATCCGCCCCCAGGCGTCCCGCCGCCGCCGTCGTCGGCGCTCGCGCGCTCCTGCTCATCGGCCTGGGCCTTGACCGCGGTCGAGTGCTGGGTCAGCATCGACCCGGTGTCGTGCAGGGTCCTGCGCAGGCCGTTGTTCCAACGGCCACGGAACATCTCGCTGTCCGGGCCATGCCAACGAGCCTGGCTGATCACGCTGTTGAGCGTGGATGACAAGTTGGTCAGGGTCTCGCCGGAGGACGCCATGGTCTTCGCCAAGTCGCGCAACTGCTCCGGGTTCGCACCAATCATGCCGTCTGTCATGGGGACTGCCTTTGCGGTCGGTGGGGGTGCGTGGCGCACAATATTTTCCGTCCCACACTAGCGCGGCAGGCTCCGCTGCGCGATGGGGAGTCCTCACCATCGCGGCTAGAATCAACGCATGCTTCCCGCCTATGACCACTCCTCCAGCTATTCGCATTGGGATGCCGGCCTGTGGGCCCGTGTCCTGTCCGCCTCGGGGGTGCGCAGCCCGTTCACCGGTGAACCCTTCACCGAGGCCATGCTGGCGGGGCTGGCGGGTGGGATCGGCTTCATGATTTTCACCTTTGAATACAAGGACATCACCACGGCGTCGGCCGTGACCCGCTTCCACCCCGGGCCCTACACCGAGAACCTGCTCCGCCGCTCCGGCGCCGCTGTCAACATCCAGCAGACCGGCAGCGCCACGCTGGCCCAGTCGCGACTGGACGCCGCCCTCGAAACCGGGGTGCCCGCCGTCGTGCGTGTTGTGCGCGGCGAGCTGCCCTGGGTTGCAAAGGACCCGCTGGCCGACATGGACTCCGTGGACGTTGTGGTGGTGGCCCGGGAGGGCGCCGATTACCTGATGGACGACGGCGGCGGGCGGCTTGAGCGGATCAGCGCCGTTGCGCTGGCGCAGGCGCGCGGCTCGCGCAAGGCGGACAAACACTGGCAGGGGCACGTGATGGTCCGCGGCGGGGCAGCCCAGGAGGGTGAGTCGCTGACCGTGGACGTGGTGCGCCAGGCCATGGCCGAGACCGCGGCGGAGCTTCTCTCGAAGCAGGCCCCGCCCGGCATTCCGCCGGGATACGCCAGGAACTTCGGTGTGCTGGGCATGCAGACGTGGGCGCAGCGGCTGGTGGATGCGTCTACAAAGCACGGCTGGATGCGGATCTTTGGCGACCCCGAACGCTCCGCCGCCGGCATGGGCATGCTGCACGGGCTGCTCGCGGGGAAGCGCTACAGCGGACCCGGCGCGCTGCGGCCGTTGTATGCGCAATTCCTCGATGAGGTGGCGCTGGCGGGAGAGGGGGTGTCCGGCGTCGAAAGGGCAGGACTGGCCGAAACAGCGGCGCAATACCGCGCACTGGGGGAGCATTGGGACGCCCTGACGGCGCTGGTCGGGGCGGCGGACGGACCGGATTTTGCCGCGATGGCGTCCCGGGTGGAGGCGATCGGGGTGCTCGAGGAGGCCGCGGCGAAGGAACTTGCGGCTGTGGCGGGCGGCACGGCCTAGCCCTGTTTTCATGGCCCGGGCGCTCCCTGCGATAGGCTAGGGGGCGTGACTTATGAGATTGAGATTGGCCGTGGAAAGCGTGGACGCCGCGCATACTCGTTGGATGAGATTGCGATTGTGCCCTCCCGGCGCACCCGCGACCCCCAGGATGTGTCGGTGAAATGGCAGATCGACGCGTACCAGTTTGACATCCCCGTCCTCGGTGCGCCGATGGACTCGGTCATGTCCCCGGAGACCGCAATTGCCCTCGGCAAGCTGGGCGGCCTCGGCGTTTTGGACCTGGAGGGCCTGTGGACCCGCTATGAGGATCCGCAGCCGCTGCTCGACGAGATCGCGCTGCTGCAGGCCTCCGTGGTTGATGCGGAGACCACCGTCCGCCTCCAACAGATCTACAGCGAGCCCATCAAGGCCGAACTGATCACCGCCCGCCTGGCAGAGATCCGTGCCGCGGGCGTGACCGTTGCCGGCTCACTGACACCGCAGCGCACACAGGAGTTTTACAAGACCGTTGTGGCTGCAGGCGTGGACATCTTCGTCATCCGCGGCACCACGGTCTCGGCTGAGCACGTCTCCAAGTCGACCGAACCGCTGAACCTCAAGCAGTTCATCTACGAACTTGACGTCCCCGTCATTGTGGGCGGCGCCGCGGGCTACACCCCGGCCCTGCACCTCATGCGCACCGGCGCGGCAGGCGTCCTGGTCGGCTTTGGCGGCGGTGCGTCCACCACCACCAGCCGTGCCCTGGGCATCCGCTCGCCCATGGCCAGCGCCATTTCCGATGTTGCCGCGGCCCGCCGCGACTACATGGACGAGTCCGGCGGACGCTACGTGCATGTCATTGCCGACGGCGGCATGGGCTCCAGCGGCGACATCGTCAAGGCGATCGCCATGGGCGCCGACGCCGTCATGCTCGGCGCCGCGCTCTCCCGCGCAGCCGAGGCTCCCGGCCAGGGCTGGCACTGGGGTGCCGAGGCACACCACCAGGAACTGCCGCGCGGCCACCGCGTCCACATGGGCACGGTCGGCACCCTGGAGGAGGTCCTGCACGGCCCGGCCCACCAGGCCGACGCAGCCTCCAACCTGATCGGTGCACTGCGCCGCTCCATGGCCACCACAGGCTATTCGGACCTGAAGGAATTCCAGCGCGTCGAGGTCATCGTCGCCCCGTAGTCTGTGCTTCCAACACCGAGGCGCCCATCCCTTGCGGACCGGGCGCCTCGGTGTTTAACCCGGCTAGACTGGACGAGGAAAGGCCCGGTGCGGGGCCCTCCCACGGACGCAGGCGAAAGGTACCAATGACGCAGGGCTCGCTGGAACGCTATGAAACCCAACTGACCAATCCGGGCCTCGTAATCCTGGAGATGGTGGCCGACTCCAAGGAAGACGCCGCCGCGCAGCTCGCCGCCAAACTGTATGAGCAGGGCCGCGTCTCCGACCTTGAGGGCTTCCTCGCCGACGTTAACGCCCGCGAACACCAGATGGCCACCGGCTTGCCCGGCGGAATCGGACTGCCGCATGCCCGCAGCGCCTTCGTCAATGAAATTTCCATCGCGGTGGGCATCACCAAGTTCGACCACAGCTTGGATTTTGGTGCGGTGGACGGCCCTGCCAACGTGATTTTGCTCATCGCCACGCCCGCCAGCTCCTTCTCGGAACACTTGGAAGTGCTGGCCACGCTGGCCCGCTCTCTGTTCAAGGAGAACTTCCGGGAGTCGCTGCGCCGCGCCCACGACGTCGAGGTTATTGCCGAACTCATCAATTCGACCCTGGTGTTCTTCGACCACTGATCCGAGGCTCTCCCCACTCTCAGCCGCTGGCGCGTCTGCCATTGGGGCCCCTCGGAGCTGTGGGCCCAGCACTCCCATCCGTTCTCTCGTCTCGACCGCATTCGTTGTTCTACATGGTTACGAAGTACCGTTGAAGTGTGTTAAAAACTGCCGTCAAGCCCAAATGGATAGCAGCGCTGCTGTTTGCGCTGGTTGTCGCCGCTGTCCTTGTCCTCCTCAGCCAGTGGCAGTTCTCGCGTTCATTGGAGAAGGATGTTGCCCCGCCGTCAGTGACGGAGAAGGTGCAGCCCCTGCTGGAGACCATGGAGCCCGGGCACACAATGACGGGCAACATCGAGGGCCAGCTGGTCACCGCCAAGGGCCATTTTGACGCGACCAGGCAGATTTTGGTTGCATCCCGCATCCAGGACGAGAAGGTCGGGTACTGGGTGGTGACAGCCTTTGTTGTGGATGGAGCGCCCGTCCTGGAAGGCGTGGCGGCAACCGACGAGGTCGTGATTCCCGTTGCCCGCGGTTGGATTCCCACGCCGGACAATGTGCCGGCAGCGCCCACGGGGACTTTGGAGGTTGAGGGCCGCCTGCTCAACTCGGAAGGCCCAGTTGTCTCGCCCAAGCTGCCACAAGGCCAGGTTTCCGCATTGGCTTCCGCGGAGCTGACGAACGTCTGGGACGTGACCACTTACGCGGCTTTCATCGTTTCCCACAGTGAAACACTCGACGGCCAGAACGTTGGCGCCGCAGCCTCCAACGGGGCGCTGGTGCCCATCACCGTCACCGCCACGGACCAGAACAACAAAATCAACTGGCTCAACATCTTCTATGCCGCCGAATGGATCATTTTCGCCGGATTCGCACTCTTCCTGTGGTGGCGGCTCGTGGCCGACGACTACCGCCGTGAACAGGACGAATTGTTCGATTTCGACCACGACGACGATGACGAAGAAGACGGCGAAGAAGACGAGGGCCAGGGCGGGCCCGACGGGGGCCGGGCCGCCACAGTGCCGACCGTGCATACAGACACCACGAACCACACAGAGGAGAGCCGGTAACAGTGACCGAGCCCAAGAACACCGAATCCAGCACCACACCAGGAGCGCCCGCACAAACGGGAGCAGCGAAGCAGGGTGCCAAGACCGCTCCCAAGCGCCGCTTTGGAGGCACTCCGGCGCAGATCCTGAGCGCCCTGAAGTTTTACAAGTATCTCGCCTACGCCACCGGCGTCATGCTGCTGCTGCTGGTGGTGGAACTGGTGATTCGCTACGGCTTTGGCAGCGTCCTCGTCGCCGGCGGCACAGACACCACCGGTGCTGCACACGGCTTCGGCCTGGTCAGCATTGACGGAGGTGTCATGCCTGTCACAGGAGGCGTGAATCTGTCCACAACTGTGTTGATCGTCCACGGCTGGATGTACGTCGTTTACCTGATCTCCGACTTCCGCCTCTGGACCCTCATGCGTTGGCCGTTCAGCAAGCTGGTGCTGATTGCCCTCGGCGGCGTGGTGCCGTTCCTCTCCTTCATTGTCGAGGCCAAGGTGCACAAGGAAGTTCTGGCGGAAGTTGCCGCCAACCCAAAAGCCGGCAAGCGCTACTGACCTGCTTGCCCGGAGCCGGCCGCCGTCGTCCCGGTGAGGTACTGGTCACCTCCGGTGGCGGTGCGGGGCAAGGCGGCGCCCACGTGGGTTAAGATTGGTGGGTGACTACTCCCGCTAAGGCCCAGACTTCCCAGAAGCCCGTCCTGGTTGTGGATTACGGTGCCCAGTACGCCCAGTTGATTGCGCGCCGTGTGCGTGAGGCCAATGTGTACTCGGAAATCGTGCCGCATACCTATACAACTGAGCAGTTGCTGGCTAAAAACCCAGCTGCCATCATCCTCTCCGGTGGACCCTCAAGCGTCTACGCCGAGGGCGCGCCCAACGTTGGTGCAGACCTGTTCGAAGCCGGCATTCCGGTCCTCGGCATTTGCTATGGCTTCCAGGCCATGGCAGCAGCCCTGGGCGGAACCGTCGCCGAAACAGGCCAGCGCGAATACGGCGCAACCCAGGTGCAGATCCTTGGCGAAAGCCGTTCCATCCTTGCCGCGACCGACGCCGAGCAGACCACCTGGATGAGCCACGGCGACGCCGTGCACCAGGCTCCCGAGGGATTTGATGTCCTCGCGACCTCTGCAGGCGCTCCTGTTGCCGCCTTCGCCAACGAGGAAAAGTGCCTGTTCGGCGTGCAGTGGCACCCCGAGGTCAAGCACTCCGAATTCGGCCAGAAGGTCCTGGAGAACTTCCTGTTCAACGGCGCCAAGCTGGAAAAAAACTGGACTGCCACGTCAATCCTTGACGAGCAGGTCGCGCTCATCCGTGAGCAGATCGGCGACGCCCGCGTCCTGTGCGGCCTCTCCGGTGGCGTTGACTCCGCCGTTGCAGCCGCATTGGTGCAGCGCGCTGTGGGTGACCAGCTCACCTGCGTGTTCGTCAACCACGGCCTCCTGCGCCAGGGCGAGGCCGAGCAGGTCGAAACCGACTTCGTTGCCTCCACCGGCGCCAAGCTGTACGTTGCCAACGAGCAGGACCGCTTCCTGAATGCCCTTGCCGGCGTTTCCGACCCGGAAACCAAGCGCAAGATCATCGGCCGCGAGTTCATCCGTGCCTTCGAGGAAGCAGAGCGCGCCATCATGGCCGAGGCTGCCTCCGCCGGCGAGGAGATCAAGTTCCTGGTCCAGGGCACCCTGTACCCTGACGTCGTCGAATCCGGCGGCGGCGAAGGTGCAGCAAACATCAAGAGCCACCACAACGTGGGCGGACTCCCCGAGGACCTGCGCTTCGAACTTGTTGAGCCGCTGCGTGCATTGTTCAAGGACGAGGTCCGTGCCGTTGGCGCCGAGCTTGGCCTGCCGGCCGAGATCGTGGGCCGCCAGCCGTTCCCCGGCCCCGGCCTGGGAATCCGCATCGTTGGTGAAATCACCGGCGAACGCCTGGAACTGCTCCGCAAGGCCGACGCCATTGCCCGGGCCGAGCTGACTGCGGCCGGCCTGGACAACGAGGTGTGGCAGATGCCGGTGGTCCTGCTGGCTGACGTCCGCAGCGTCGGCGTCATGGGCGACGGCCGCACCTACGGCCACCCGATCGTGCTGCGTCCTGTCTCCTCCGAGGACGCCATGACCGCCGACTGGTCGCGCCTGCCCTACGACCTTTTGGCGAAGATCTCCAACAGGATCACCAACGAGGTGGACGGGGTCAACCGAGTGGTCCTGGACGTCACGTCCAAGCCGCCGGGAACCATCGAGTGGGAGTAATCCCGCGGTAGGCACCCTGGGGGACGCCCGCAGCCTGATATTTCAGGCTTTTTTGGCGTCCTCCAGTGTGCCGAACAGGCATAAGCAGGCTGAAAACGATAGCCTGAATTGCATGTCAGTATGGTCAAGACCGTTTCGCTTTAGCGCAGAGAAGAAGGCACCCGTGTCCGAAGTTGCAGGTCCCACGGCGAGCTCCGCGGAGTTCCAAAGCTGGCTTGCTGGACTGGAATCCTTTTCCGGGGCCGACACGGCGCTGGCCTTTGAGAAGACAGCGCACGGCAGCATTGACCTCAGCCACGCGCATCCCTCCGGACTGGCCCAGCTGCTGGCCGGACGCAAGACCCGCCTTTCGACCCTCATCCGGGAACCGGAACACTATGCCGGCGCCAAGCGGGCCGCCGCCGCCCTTCGGGCCAAAATCTTTGAACTCAGCACCGACCGCGGCATCGACGTCGGTTACCTCGCGGCCGGCATGGCCCGCTGGTCCAACGTGGAGGGCGACAGCAGCGGCGACATTTGTGCGCCCGTGCTGCTTGCCGCCGTCGCGCTGACTGTCCGGCCCGGCCAAGACGACTATGAACTTCAGCTCATGGAGCAGGCCCAGGTCAACCCTGCACTGGTGAAGCACCTGGCCACGCGGCACAACATCCACCTCGATGCGGCTGCCTTGGGCCGGCTTGCCTACAGCACCGCACGGTTTGACCCGGCACCCGTCCTGGAGCGCGTGCGGTCCATGCTCGGACCCATCTTCAGTGCCAGTGTGGACCACGAACTCGTGGTCTCCACCTTCGCGTTTCTCGCCGACCATCTGGGCGACACCGCGCTGCTTGAACACAGCGACATGCTGGAGGAACTTCGCGGCCACAGCGGCGGCGACGTCCTTCCCGTGGAGCTTGAACCTGATTTTGGCCGCTTCGCCGCCCTGGACGAACGCCATCCCCGCGAGGAAATCTTCGTCCGTGACGCCGATCCTCAGCAGCAGTACGTCCTTGACCTGATCCGCAGCGGTGAATCCGTCCTGGTGTCCACTCCGCCCGGCACCGGCCAGACGCAGACTGCCATCAATGCCGTTGCCCAGATGGTCCATGACGGCAAGAACGTCCTGGTGGTGGGCGAGCGCCGCGGGACTCTCAATGAATTTGCCCAGATCTTTGCCGGCCTCGACCTCGACTCGCTCCTGCTGCAGCTGGGTGCCCAGACCGGGCCCCAGCAGATCAAGTCCCAGCTGATCCGGGCCATCACACGCAATGAAAAGGCGTCCGAGCCGAAGCTGGACACCCTGCACGAGACCCTCGTCGACCACCGCCACCAGCTGGTGGACCACGTGGCCAGCCTGCACAATGTGCGCGAACGCTGGGGCTGCTCGCCGTACCAGGCCATGCAGTCTTTGGCGGAGCTGACCTCCATCCATCCAGCACCGTCCACCACGGTCCGGCTCAAGCGCAGTGTCCTGGACAGCATCCGCGACCGCAAGGAGCTTACCGAACGGCTCCAGCGGGCCGCCCTGCTCGGCTCATTCAGCCAAGTTGCCGTTAGCAGCGCCTGGCACGGGGCCCGGATGGTGACCCGCAAGGAAACCGAAGCTGCGTTTGCCTTGGCGGAGGACCTGTACGCACGCGTGCCCGGCTTCGCCGAGAAGATGCGCGATGTCGCCGAGTTCGGCCAGATCCGGCAGGGCGATTCCTTCGCCGAGTGGGGCCGCCAACTGGACATGCTCGTGGCCATCCGCGAAAGCCTGGACAAGTTCAACGCCGACGTCTTTGACTGGCCCACTGACGAGATGATCGCCGCCACGGCCACCAATGCCTGGCGCCGCGAGCGGGGCATTGACATGCCGGCCCTGCAGCGCGCCCGTTTCCGGCGCAACGCCAAGGACCTGGTGCGCCCGGGTGTCCACATTGCAGACCTCCACGCCTCCCTGGTGCTGGTCAGCGAGCAGAGCGCGCAGTGGGCCGAGACGGCCACGAGCAAGCGCCACCCCACGGTCCCCTCGGGCCTCGCCGATTTGAGCCGCACCTTCGCGGAACTGCGCAAGAAGCTGCTCGCCCTGGGGGCTGTCCTTGAACGCACGGTCGACGGCGGCGACCTCCTGAACTTCAACGCCGGAGAGCTGGTGGGCCGCCTCGAGGCACTCGTGGCGTCCAAGGACTCACTGGAAAACCTGCCCGAGCGCACCCTTCTCCTGGAGGGCATGCAGGAGCAGGGCCTGGGCGAGCTCCTCGACGACCTGGCCCGCCGTGAAGTGCCGTCCGAGCAGACCGGCGCCGAGCTGGAACTTGCCTGGTGGCAGTCCGCGCTTGAAGCCATGATCAGCGGCGACGAATACCTGGCCATGTCCGACGGCGACAACCTCCGCCGCCTTGAGGCCGAGTTCCGGCTGGCTGACCAGGCACACGTCGCCTCCGGTCCCGGCAGGATCCGTTGGGGCCTGGCACAGGAGTGGGCCAAGGCGCTGGCCGGCCCGCACCGCCAGGGCGAGATGCTGCGCAACCTGTTGAAGGACGGGCGCGTGTCCATGGGTGCGCTGACCGCCCAGACCCCCGACCTGCTCCGCAACCTGGCCCCAGTCTTTGTCATGAGCCCGCTGGCCGTGCCGTCGGCCATTCCGGCTGGCTGGCGGTTCGACGCCGTGGTCATCCTGGACGCGGAGTCAACCTCCCTGCAGTCGGCACTGCCCGCACTGGCACGTGCCGACCAGGTCATCGCCTTTGGCGACGAACAAACGGCCTGCCCCAAGAGCTTCTCCGTTGCCGTCGCCGCCCCGGGGGAGAACGGCGCCGGTTCCCACCGGCTGGAAAGCGTGTTTGGTGCGCTGTCCAGGATCCTGCCGCGCCACCGCCTCACGGTTTGCTACCGGGCCGTCGACGAAGACCTGGTGCGCCAGCTCAGCAACGCCTTCTACGACTCGCAGCTGGAACGCCTCCCCGACGGACGCGTCCTGACGGGGCTGGAACGCTCACTCACCGTTGACTACCTCCCGGACGGCAAGGGTTTGCCGGGCATGGGCGACGGCGGCGTGGAGTCCGTGGTGGCCGAGGTCAACCGGGTGGTTGACTTGGTGTTTGAACATGCCCGGGTGCGCCCCCGTGAATCACTGGCAATCATCACCGCCAGCGACCGCCACGCGGTGCGCGTTGCCCAGGCGATCCGGTTGCAGATGGCCAACCACCCCCTGCTCAGCGACTTCTTTGCCAGCGGCCCGGAGTCGTTCCGGGTCGTCACGGTGGACCGTGCGGCCGGCATGGTCCGGGACAGGGTCATCTTCTCCCTGGGCTACGGCCGCACTCCGCACGGGCGGGCCCTGCACGGCCTCGGCCCGCTGTCGGAGCCGGACGGGCGGTCCAAGTTTGCCCTGGCAATGACGCGGGCACGGACGCACATCCACATCATCACTTGCTTCCGTCCCGAAGACCTTGACGCAAACCGGCTCAGCCACGGAGCCGTTGACTTCTTTGAGCTGTTGGACCGTGAACTGTCCGGCAACTCCCTGCTGGGCACACCCGCCACACGGGCTGTGGACAGCGAACGCGAAACCGGTGAAGACCCCCTCGTGGCCGACCTTGCCGACAGGCTTGGTGCCCGCGGTGCCCGCGTGTGGCACCACTACGACGGCGCACTCGACCTTGCCGCGGCACCCGACCCCTTGGGCCTGCTGGGCCGGGAGGACCACGAAATTCCGGTTCCCGTGGCGGTGGAGTCCGACGGAACTGCCCGCTACCAGCACATGAGCGTGCGGGAACGCAGCCGCCTGCGCCCGCAAATGCTGGAACGCCTCGGCTGGCGCTACGTGCCGCTGTGGACCATCGAGGTCTTCACCGACCCGTCCAGCTGTGCCGACCAGATCGGCCGCTATTTGGGTGTGGCGCCGTCCGCCGGCGACTTCCACTCCCTGATGGGCCAGCCACTGGATGAGTCCATGACCGCGGTCATTGATTCCCCCCGCGCCCGACGGCGGTCCACGGCTTCCGCGGCCCCGGCAGCCGGCGCCGGGGAAGAGCCCGGCAACGCCACTGTTGCCGACCCCGAGACGCCGGAGCCCGCAGCACAAGAACATGCAGTGCTGGTCCCAGACACCGCCGAGGATTCCGGGCAGGTCCCTGCCAGCCCGGACGGCGTGGTGGCGGACGGCACCGCCAGTGAGGAAAAAGAAACTGCCATGAGTGAACCCCGGAAACCCCTAAGCACCGAAACCAAGGACCAGCCGGTGCCGGCTGCCAAGGAATCGCCGGTGCTGCCCAAGGTGGCTCCAAACGATGCAGACCACACCTGGGGCGACATGCCCTCCGACCGTGGCCACGACGAGTGGCTGCGCGAGAACAAACCCCCGCACTGGGGCTAATCACTTAAAGGACGTTTCATGGCCACTCCGCCAAAGATCCCCGGGCTGGGCGCCTTCGTCGACAAGAACGCCGGTACGCCCCGGCCGCCGGCACCCCGGTCGGTGGCGGCTGCTGCCTGGCTCATGGTTTTGGGGGCCTGCGCCCAATTGGTGGCCTCGGTCATTGCCGTTGCCTACGCGGCCTCACCCGAACGCCTGGACAAGATCCAGGCCAGCCTCGACACCATGACCGGTACAGTCCCCAGCCTCGAGGCGGCGCGCAACACGGGAATCATCACGGTGGTTTTTGCCGGCATCGGCACCATCTGTGCATATCTGCTCTTTGCCTGGTTCCTCCGCAAGGGCAAGTCCTGGGCCCGGGCCGCGGTTGGTGTCCTTGTGGCCCTGACATGTGTGCAGCTGGTGGGCATCTCGTACCCCCTCGGCATCACGACGGTGGTGCAGCTGGTTTTGGGTGTGCTGGCCTTTGCCCTCAGTTACCTGCCCGCGTCCAACAGGTACTTTGCCGCCATCAAGTCCGGGCGCTGAGCCCACCCGCGGCCGCTTGGAACGGGGCAGCACGACCGGCCCAAATCCGGTCAATTCAGCAGGATCAGGAATACTTTTCCGCGGCTGATGGCACCTGCCAGCTTGACGGCCTGCTCGGCGGTGGCCGCCACCACCAAGATGCCTTCATTCTCCTGGGCGGGCAGCAGCCCCGTGTCATGTGCCAGCGCCGGTGTCCACAGCACCGGAACCTTTTCGGCCAGGACCTCGTTGGTGGCGGGCCCGTCGAGCCCGATGCTGGAGCTGAGGACCACTGTGACCAATTGCCCCTGCCGCAGCAGGCCCAGTGTGGAGGGGTCGCTGAGCCGGAGGGGAACGGCCTGGCTCCCGAATGCCGCCCCAATCAACAGTCCGCTCCCCAACAACGACGCATCGCTCAGCACCTCCCCGCGCCGGAGCGGACCGGAAACCTGGCGTCCGGCCCAGGAGGACTCCGGGCCCAGCGCGCCGTCGGGCACCATGTGGGGGCTGACATGGGCGGCCAGCAGGTCGCCGTTGGAAAGTGCATGCCCGGCGGGCAGGTCGCGGGAGGCCACCATGACGGCGGTGGTGGGCGGCTTGGCAGGTGTCAGCTGCTGGACGGCAATCGCGGCCGCGAGGCAAAGCAGCAGCGCGGCGAGCAGGCGCCGGTGCCGGGCCATCCAGCGGAGCAGTTTGTGCATGGTCGTGGACGGCGGCGGCCCGCCCGGCCAGTCATGGGTGCGCCATGCGGGGCCGGTGTAGACCGGCGGCCCGGGGGCGGCTGTGGGGATCTTCATTGGCCCACATTATGGCCGCGGCGCGCAGGGAAAAAGAGGCAGGCGGCGAATTGGGGACAAGCCCATCCCCAGGAGTGCCTGTGGAGGAACGAATGCAGGAGAAAGCGGCCCGCAGGCTACTTGGCGGCGCCTGCAGGGGCCGGAGCGGACGGTGCCGCCGGGGCCGGGGCCGGGGTCGCGGCGGGCGTGGAGGCGGCCGGCACGGAGCTGGAGCTTGACCGCGAGTCGGTCCGGTAGAAGCCGGAGCCCTTGAACACGACGCCCACAGAGTTGAACTTCTTGCGCAGCGAACCGCCGCATTCAGGGCAGACCGTCAACGAGTTGTCGCTGAAGGACTGCTGAATGTCGAAGGCGTGGCCGCAATCCTTGCAGGCGTAAGCGTAAGTGGGCACTGGGTTTCCTCCTGGATACATGCTTTGGGGCCGTGCGACCGCACCAAAACTTGGCAGTCCATGGCCCCGAGTGCCAATTCTAGCACCGCCTGCTAAAACGCCCGCGGGCGCCCGTGCATTCCCGCCGCGGCCTCAGCCGTCCAGACGGCGTGCCCCTGACGGGGTCAGTGCCCACGGAACCGGCATGTCGAACGGGTCCCTGGGCAGTGTTCCCGCCGGCAGGACCTCATCGTCATGCACGACGGCGGCGAGCGTCACCTGGGTGCCGGGGGCCGCCGTCGTCCCTGCCAGCCCGGCCAGAAACCTGTCATAGTACCCGCCACCCTGGCCCATCCTCGTCCCGGATTCATCCACCGCCAGTGCAGGGACCAGGACGGCCAGGACGTGGCCCAGTTCCGAAAAGGATTGCCGCACGCCCACGGGCTCCATGACGGGGGCCAGCGCGCTCCGGGCCATGGGGACGCCCGGGAACCAGCGGACCCAGCTAAGGGCAAAGCCGGGTTCGCACACCGGAACATGGACAAGGACGCCGGCAGCGGCCAGCGACGAAAGCAGCTCTTTGGTCGACGGTTCGCTGCCCGCGGAAACATAGGTGCATACCTGTTGTTGGCCCGGCCACCGAACGCTCCCGGCGCCCGCCCGGGCGGCTGGCATCCCCCGGGCGCCGGCCGCGGGCCGGTCACCAGCGGCCAGCTGCACCAGCCAGTCCATGCCGGCCCGTGCCAGCCCAGTTCCGGCGGCCTGCCGCGCCGGCCCTTCCGCAGCAGCCCGGGCGCCTCGCAGGCGGGTCCGCCATGCGGTTTTGGGTAGTGAGTTCACGGCGTCCTTTGGGCGGGAAGTGGGGATTGTTACGACTACGATATCCGTGGTTTGTCCATCCGGTCGGTTACCCTTGGGGCATGACTTCTGCAAAGCATGTACGTAAGGCGGTTATCCCTGCGGCCGGTTTGGGAACCCGATTCCTGCCCGCCACGAAGGCGATGCCCAAAGAAATGCTGCCTGTCGTTGACAAGCCTGCCATCCAATATGTGGTGCAGGAGGCCGTCAGCGCCGGACTCACCGACGTTTTGATGATCACTGGCCGCAACAAGCGCGCCCTGGAAGACCACTTTGACAGGGTCCCCGTGACTGAACAGCTGCTCGAGGCCAAGGGCGACACCGAGCGCCTCGCCGCCATCCAGCACGCCACCGAGCTCGGTGAGATCCACTACGTCCGCCAGGGCGACCCCAAGGGCCTGGGCCACGCAGTGCTGCGCGCCAAGACCCACGTGGGCGATGAGCCGTTCGCCGTCCTGCTCGGTGACGACCTGATCGACGAGCGTGATCCGCTGCTGACCACCATGATCGAGGTGCAGGAGCGCACCGGCGGTTCCGTGATTGCCCTGATCGAGGTGCCGCAGGACAAGATTTCCGCCTACGGCTGTGCCGACATGACCGTGGTGGAGGGCGAGAACTACGTCCGCATCAACCACCTGGTGGAGAAGCCCGCGGTGGAGGATGCGCCGTCGAACCTGGCCGTCATTGGCCGATACGTGCTGCACCCGGCCGTGTTTGACGTCTTGGAAAACACCCCTCCGGGCCGCGGCGACGAAATCCAGCTGACGGACGCACTGCAGACGCTGGCCACCATGGAGGGCGAGGGCGGCGGCGTGTACGGTGTCGTGTTCTCCGGCCGCCGCTACGACACCGGCGACAAGCTCAGCTACCTCAAGGCCGTTGTGACACTGGCCTGTGAAAGTGAAGAGCTGGGCGAGGACCTGCGCGCGTGGCTGGGCGAATACACCGCCGCCGCCAAGGTCTAGCTGCGTGTGGGGGCAGGCCATTTGGCCGGTGACGTTGGAATGCGGCGACTTGATCCTGCGCCCCATCAGGCTCCGCGACCAGGCGGAGTGGACGCGGGTGCGGGCCCGCAACGCCGCGTGGCTGGCGCCGTGGGAGGCGAGCAATCCGGTGGACCAGGGCCAGCTGCCCACCTACGGAGGCATGGTCCGGGTCCTGAACCGGCAGGCGCGCGAGGCCAGTGCGCTGCCGTTCATCATCACCGAACGGATGCCCGGCCGGGCCAAGCCCGCGATTGTGGGGCAGCTGACGGTTTCCTCGATCATGTGGGGCTCGGCCATGTCCGCCACCCTGGGCTACTGGGTGGACCAGGACCGGGCGGGGCGCGGCATCGCCCCCACGGCGGTGGCCATGGCCACGGACCATTGCTTCCGCCAGCTGGGCCTGCACCGGATGGAAATTAACATTCGCCCTGAAAACGATGCAAGCCTCCGAGTCGTGGAAAAGCTGGGCTTCCGGGACGAGGGGCTGCGCCCGCGCTACCTGCACATCAACGGGGAGTGGGCCGACCACCGCAGCTTCGCACTGACCACGGAGGAAGTCCCGGAGGGAATCCTGGCCCGCTGGCTGGCCCGCCGGGGGTGAGGCGGGGCACAAGGCGGGACATCCGGCGTCGGACTTCATAAAAATGATGGTTTTTCTCCGCTCCATGGACGACACACCGTAAAAAATGCCGGAAGCAACATGTTTCCCCTCTAGGGTTGAAATGTGGCTGGATAAGCGCAACCAGTCCACTCAATCCAGCACTTGCAGGAGACGTCAATGGAAAGCAGCACTTCCGACGCCCACACCCACGTGGAGCCGGGACCGTCAAGCGTCGTGCCCCCAGCCGGGCAGCCGCTGAAGATTCGCTGGGGCCGGACGGCCATCGCCCTTGTGGGCCTCCTTGGGCTGCTGACGGCCGGCATTTCCGGCGCCCTAAGCGTCATTTCCATCGGATCTTCCACCCTGCCGCTGCTCGCCCTGGGCACTTTTGCCCTTGTCATTGTCCTGCTGCGCGGTCTGGCCATGCGCGATGCAGCCATCCGCCGTGCCGCCCGCCTCGGGGCCCGCACGACGGCGGGGAAGGTTTCCAGCGAAGCGGCGCCGGCGCCTGTGCAGCACAAGGAGACGGCGCTCTTTGACGGTGCCGAGGGCGCCGAGCCGGCACCCGCGCCCAAGCCGCTGACAGCGGAGGAACTGCGTGCTGCGGCCATGCGCGTTGCCGCGAAGGGTGCCGCCGATGCCAAGCTGGCCGACACCCAGACGCTGGCCGAGACGTGGGACCCCGTTGAAGTTCCCGTGCCGGGCTATGTCAAGGCAGCCAAGGCGCTGACCTTGGACAAGCCGCTCAACCTGCCCGTTGCGCCGAAGTCTGCGGGCACCTCCATCAAGGCCGACCAGGCAGGTGTCGGTGCCGGCGACGGCGTGGCCGCAGTGCCGGACCTGCAGGATGCCCCGAAAGCCGCCGGTGACAAGACTGCCTCTGCGCATGGCGGCCCTGCCAAGGTTCCCGCTTCTGAGCGCGGCACCCATGCGCTCAACAACCTCGACGACGTCCTCCAGCGCCGCCGCGCATAGACGCAAGGCCCCGCCCGTGGCCGGCCGCTGCCCGTGTTTTCAGGCGTAATGTGGAAAATATGACGACCATTGCAGTTGCTGGAGGAACCGGGCTCGCGGGGCGGGCGGTGGTGGCGGAGGCGGTTGCGGCAGGCCACACCGTGCGTTCCATCAGCCGCCACTTGCCCGACGCGGCACACCGCGTGGCGGGGGCCGAATATGTCCGAGCCGACTTCTGCACCGGTGTTGGGTTGGCGCCTGCGCTGGCGGGCGTGGATGCCCTGATTGAAACCATGGATGCCCGCTCCGGGCGGGGCCTGCGTGCGCTGCCCGTCATGTCTGTTGCCGCCCTGGGCGCCGCCGCGCGTGCGGGCGTGGGGCGCTGCGTCCTGCTGACCATTGTCCGGGCGGGGGAGTGCAGCATGGGCTACTACCAGGCGCAGGCCGCGCGGGCTCTCAGCTATGAGAAGTCCGCCCTGCCCACGTCGGTGGTTTACGCCACGCAGTTCCACAACCTGGTGGCCGGGGTGTTTTCTGCGGGCGCCAAGGTGGGGCTCATCCCCACATTCAATGGGGTGTCCTTCCAAACCATTTCGACGGCGGACGTCGCGTCCGTGTTGCTGGCTGAGGCGCTGCGCGAAGGCAGAGGCAAGGCAAGTGTGGTGGCCGGCGGGCCTGATGTGCAGGGCATGCGGGAACTGGCGGAAACGTGGAAGGCCGCCACAGGCAGCAAGGCGATGGTGGTGGCCCTGCCTTTGCCGGGATCCTTCGGGTCCTTCCTCCGGGCCGGCAAGAACCTGGTGCCGGATGAGGCGGTTGGCAACGAGACGTTCTCCGACTGGCTTGGCCGCCGCTGACGGAGGTCCCGCCTTGATGTCCTGCCGGCATTCGTGGTGCCGGAATGGCCAAGCGTTCAATTTTGCGTTGCAGGGCGGTCCGGGTTTAGTGTGGAAATTGTCGAATTTGGCAGGTTGCGGATCCGGCATGGGGCTATGGCGCAGTTGGTAGCGCGCTTCGTTCGCATCGAAGAGGTCAGGAGTTCGAATCTCCTTAGCTCCACCCACTAAAAAACCCTACTGACTAGGCGGCATGCCGGTCGGTGGGGCTTTTTCATGCCACAAAACCAGGGCCCAAAACATGCCGCTTCGCGGGCCTGGCGTCTGCGGAGGTGGAGATTGCCGTCGCCATGGCGTCAATGCGGCGCAACTGTGGGCGGCAGTTGGCGAATGCCTGGATCTGCCGGGCTGTTCGCCGCCGGGGTGCCGTCCCTGTACCTCGAAACTGCCCAGGCCGCGAACAGCAGCGCGATCCCGGATGCGGCGACAGCGGCTGCCATGACTGACTCCGTCCAGGGGGTCGTGTCATGCGAGACATAACCGGCCATGAATGGTGCGATCATCGAAGACGCCACAATGAAGCCGGCCACGGTTGTGCCCAGCAGAAGGAAACAGGCAGCCGCGGCGGCGGGCATCCTGGACCGCCAGCGAACGCCCAGGGCGACAAGCCCGGCCATCGGAAGCCAGAGCACAGCAATGAAGTGTTGCAGCGGAGAAGGCGATCCCGCGATTCCCGAGATGAGGGCATGGGCGCCGAGGAACCCACAAGCGGCAACGACGAGGGCTGCAACCGCAATGTCCACGACTATGGTTCGCCGGGCCGTTGCGGCACCGAACGCCAGCAGCACACCCGCGGCCATGGCCGCCACGCCCAGGGCCTGGATCAGGGCGCCCGCACCGAAGGCCTGCGCCACCCACCCGATGTGCTGCCAGGGGTCGACCGGGAAGAAATAGTCGTAGAGGTGGTCCTCGCCCCGGAACTCCTCCGGTGGGCTGGATCCCCTGAAAACGACCCACCGTCGCAGCGAGGCCGCCAGCTGGAGCGCTGCTGAGCCAAGGAACAGGACGGCCGCACCCAGCAGAAACAGCATGGAAACCACCCGCAAGCTGTCGGTCTGCACATGCAAGCTGGAACCCTTCTTGGCCGCCATGGTCCCACCATAGCAAGGGAGCACGCCGTGAAACAGGGCGCCGGGACCTGGCGGCTCGGGCTGTGCCATGGTGCCCGACTGGACTGCCGAGGCCGCGGCGAAACGGACGAGGCTGAATGGTGACGTGCCCGACAGTTGTTTTGAATAACTCAAAACAACTGTTATTGTGGAGGTGTGGCAAGGGATGAACAGCAGGAACTATTGGCAGGTCGGCTCAAGCAGGCCGGGCTGAAAGTAACCGCTCCGCGCATTGCGGCCCTTGGCGCCCTTGCGGGTCCCGGGCACCGCACGGCGGAGGCTGTTTTCTCCGCCGTCACCTCGGAACTGCCAAAGACTTCACTGCAGGCGGTCTATGGGGTGCTGGCAGCACTGGTCGACGCCGGACTGGCCCGCAAGATTGACCCTGCCGGATCGCCGGCACTGTACGAAACCAGGGTGGGGGACAACCACCACCACCGCATCTGCCTGAACTGCCACGCGGTGGAAGACGTGGACTGCGCCGTCGGGGAAAGCCCGTGCCTGACGCCGTCCAACATGGATGGATTTGCCGTCCAGCTCGCAGAGGTCACCTTCTGGGGCACCTGTGCCGCCTGCCAGGCGGCCAGCACCGCAGCAGCCAGCGCCTAGGCTGCCAACCGCCACCGACGGCACGCACAAACTTCGCCGTCGCCGCCACCGCCGTGGTGCGCTCAACCGCGCCCGCCGCACCGAACTTGAGGAGACGCCTTGATCAACAACGCCCTGAAACACGTCCGATTTTTCCAGAACAACGACACCAACGGGGGCGGCGCACAGCCCGTCCACGGTGGACACTATGTGACCACCAGCGCCCCGCGCCCGACCCGTGCAGGGTCCTATGTGACCACCTCGGCAACACCTGCGGCACGGCCGGGAAGCTATGTAACCACCTCGGCCCGGCCTGTTGGCCCGCTGGGCAGCTACGTCCTCAGCGCCCAGCGCGCCTAACGCCGGGGCTGCCGGGCGCCAGGCACGGCCGGGCGCAGATTCGGCCGGCCCCGCGCCCGTCAGTAGACTTGGGGCACCATGCGCGCCCATCATTCCACCCGAAGTGGGAGCCGGAATCAGACCGGCTCCCACTTTGTGCTGGCAGTGCTTCTAGCCGCGCTGGTGATGTTCGGGATGCTCGCCATGCACGGCATTTCCGCTGCCGGTTCCGCTAAACTGCAAAGTTCGACGGCGTCCGGCCCCGCCTTGCCGGGGGAGGGCGGATCGGCGCCGGCCGCCAGCCCGCACCAGGCTGCCACCGCCACAATGCCCGCTGCCGCCAAGGCCGGGCATGCTCCTGAGCCCGTCGCGGTGCCGTGTGCCAACTGTTCCACCGATGAACTCTCGATGGGCGCAAGCTGTGGTGCCGCCGTCGTGCCCGGGCCGGTGCTGCCGCCCGTGGACCGCACGCCTGGCACGTCCCGGCAGATGCGGGCCGGACCGCACGTGGCGGCCGGGGATTGCCTGCCGGTGCCGCGGCCGTCGCTGACACTGATGTGCATCAATCGATGCTGAGGGGGCCGTTTTGCGCAGCCCCTCCATCGACTGAACCAGAAAGCACACCATGAAAAACACTTTTTCACGCCGTTCCCTGTTCGCCGCAGCCGGCGCGACCATCCTGTTCGCCGCCGGATGCACCGCGGAAACCCCCACCGGCCAGGGATCCTCACCCGCGGATCTTGCGGACCGGGACCTCATCGCCGAGCTCGGTTTCGGGGGCAGGAGTGCCAGGGAGATCATTACGGAACTGGATGCGCTGCCGTTGGGGCAGCGGCCCACCGAAATGATGGCATCCATCCGCCCCGACGAGCTGGTCCTGATGGATGCCGCCAAGCGCGAGGCCGCCATGCCCATGCCAGCGGACGAGTTCTACGTTTCCGTGGCGCCGTATGTTGCCCAGACGCACGAGTGCCATTTCCACAGCCTGACCACGTGTGTCGGCGAGCAGCGGAACAAGGACATGTCCGTCACGGTCAAAGACAACGCAACCGGAAATACCCTCCTGGAGGAGGTGCGGACCACCTTTGACAATGGTTTCATGGGCCTGTGGCTGCCGCGCGGCATCGACGCCACCCTGACTCTGGGGCTCGACGGCAGGAGCGCCACGCAAACGCTCTCGACCAAGGCCGGCGATGACGCAACGTGCGTGACGACGGCCCAATTGACATAGCGAAAACCCTGTTCGCACGGATCCCGGCGGCGTAGCGTGGGCCCATGGACTGGAAACTTGAACTGATATTTGTGCCTGTCTCCGATGTGGACAGGGCCAAGGATTTCTATGTGAACAAGGTCGGCTTCAATGCCGACTATGACGAGCGCCCCGGCGGCGGCATCCGCTTCGTGCAGTTGACGCCGCCGGGCTCCGCCTGCTCCATCTGCATTGGAGAGGGCCTCAACGACGCTCCCGCCGGCACGGCGCCGAGCATGCAAATAGTGGTTGCCGACATCCAGGCCGCCCACGACCAGCTCGCCGCCAACGGCGTCGATGTCAGCGACGTGGATGTCCAGGCATGGGGGAATTTTGTCTACTTCGCCGATCCGGACGGCAACAAGTGGGCACTGCAGTCAATGGCCAGCAGGCCCAACGGCTAACCCTCCCTGTCTCAAAGTGCCGCAATGATCCATGTGCGGTGGGTGCCCGGACCGGTTCCCTCGTGCCTGCGCGGTCTGCTTCATGGTGGGGCTGTCCGGAGGGGGGGGGGCGGAGATTGTGGGGCAGGGGTGTTCGATCGTTCGCGCATCCACTGTGCTGCCTGCCATGGCGGCGACCTGGATGGCCGTGGACGGGCCTGCGGAAAACCCCGGCAGGCGTTTTCCTCTGCGAGAATGATGGGGAATGCCCTGCAAGTGCAACACCTGAACAACCTTGACGTTTGACGCGGCTCCGGACCGGCGCCGGGCGTCCACCATGCCGGGAAGCTGGAGAACAGGCTGACAATGAGTGACAACGATTCCCTGAACCGCCGCCCTCCCGTCATGGAGGATGTCGCTGCCAAGGCGGGGGTGTCCCACCAAACAGTGTCACGGGTGATCAACAACCATCCAAATGTGAGCGCCAGGACGCGAACCCTGGTGGAGGCCGCCATTGCCGAGTTGGGATACCGGCGCAACACTGCCGCCCGGCAGCTGGCCATGCGGAGATCTGAAACCTTCGGGGTCGTTGCCCACAACATGGAGCACTACGGCCCCGCCCACATTCTGCTGGGTATCCAGGAAGCCGCCCATGCCGCCGGCTATGCCGTCAACACCGTGGGGCTTCGGGAGGTCAGTGAAAAAGCCATCAACGAGACTGTGGAATATCACCTGGCACACCAGGTGGATGCCCTGGTGGTGGTCGCGCCGCAGGAAGAGATCGTGCGCACCATCGAAACGCTGGCTCCCGGTGTGCCGCTGGTGGCCATCGGCGACATTGGCGCGGCCGGCGTGCAGAGCGTGGGTGTCGACCAGCAGCGGGGCGGCTGGCTGGCCACGCACCACTTGATCGAGCAGGGCCACCGGAACATCGCCCACATTATGGGGCCCGCCGACTGGCTCGATGCGCAGGCCCGCCGCCGAGGATGGGAAGGGGCGCTGGCGTCCGCAGGCATGGAGCCCGGCCCGCTGCTGGTGGGGGACTGGAGTGCGGAGTCCGGCTACAACGCAGGGATAAAACTGCTGGAGAACAGTGAGTGTTCCGCAGTCTTTGCCGGCAACGACCAGATGGCCCTGGGCCTGATGCGTGCGGCGTACGAACGAAACCTTCGGCTGCCGCATGACCTGTCGGTTGTTGGGTTTGACGACAGTCCCGAATCCGGCTTCTACTTCCCGCCGCTGACCACCATCCGTCAGGACTTCGCTGAATTGGGACGCCGCTGCGTCGCCATGATCCTGGAAGGAATCGCCGGGAGCGATCCCTTGTTTTCCGTGCGCATCCAGCCTCACCTGACGTTGCGGGGCAGCACTGGCCCCAAGCCCGCTGTGCTCACCCGCAGCTAAAACGTCGCCCCCTCGGCGCCGGTGTGGCAGAGCCGGCCTGTTAGCGTTAACAAACGCAAGTCCTGACTGTGGTGTAAATAGGCCGCCGTCGATTGGCGCGGACCCCTTGCCCTTGACGGGTTTACGCATACGTGCAATTGTTAGCGCTAACAGATTGTGTGGCGGCTGCCTGTTGTCTAAGGCTGCATCAATGGAAAGGAAATGATGGGGACGCAGGAGTCTTACGTGGTTGGCATCGACTACGGCACCTTGTCCGGGCGAGCTGTTGTGGTGCGGGTGCGGGACGGGGCCGAGATGGCGTCCGCCGTGGTCGAGTATCCTCACGCAGTGGTGGAGCGCTCGCTCCCCGGATCCGCCGACAGGCTGCCCCCGGAATGGGCGCTTCAGGTTCCGGAAGATTACCGTCAGGTGCTCAAGCAGGCCGTTCCGGCCGCTGTCGCCAAGGCCGGAATCGACCCGGCCAGGGTGGTCGGCGTCGGCACGGACTTCACGGCCTGCACCATGGTGCCCACCACCGAGGACGGCACGCCGCTCAATGAACTGCCCACGTTCGCCAACGAACCGCACGCCTATGTCAAGCTCTGGCGCCACCACGCGGCACAACCGCAGGCCGAGCGCATCAACGAGCTGGCGCGCGAACGCCGGGAAAGCTGGCTCCCCCGTTATGGCGGGCTGATCTCCTCGGAATGGGAATTCGCCAAGGGCCTGCAGCTCCTCGAGGAAGCCCCCGAAGTTTACGCGGCCATGGATCACTGGGTCGAGGCCGCCGACTGGATTGTCTGGCAGCTGACAGGGAACTACGTCCGCAATGCCTGCACCGCCGGATACAAGGGAATTCTGCAAGATGGCAGCTACCCCTCGGTGGCATTCCTGGAAGCACTGAACCCTGGGTTTGGGCGCTTTGTCGTTGACAAGTTGGACCACCCCATTGGCGCCTTGGGTGATGTCGCTGGTCAGCTCAGTGCCGAAGCTGCAGAATGGACGGGACTGCCCGAGGGCATCCCCGTTGCCGTCGGAAATGTTGACGCTCACGTCACGGCGCCGGCAGCGAAGGCCGTCCACCCCGGCCAGATGGTGGCCATCATGGGCACCTCCACCTGCCATGTCATGAGCTCCACCGAACTGCGCGAAGTGCCCGGCATGTGCGGCGTTGTGGACGGCGGCATCATCCCCGGGCTGTACGGATACGAAGCCGGCCAGTCCGGCGTGGGCGACATCTTCGGCTGGTACATCAAGAATTCCGTGCCGGAAAGCTACCACGCCAAGGCTGCCAAGCGCGGCCTGGGCATCCACGAATACCTGACCGCAATGGCCGAACGCCAGACCATTGGTGAGCACGGCCTCGTCGCCCTGGACTGGCACAGCGGAAACCGTTCGGTCCTCGTCGATCATGAGCTGTCCGGCGTCGTGGTAGGCCAAACATTGGCCACCCGCCCCGAGGACGGCTACCGGGCACTGCTGGAAGCGACCGCATTTGGCGCCCGCGTGATCGTGGATACCTTCAACGCCGCAGGCGTGCCGGTCACGGAATTCATCGTGGCCGGCGGGCTCATGAAAAATCAGCTGCTCATGCAGATCTATGCGGATGTGTTGAATCTGCCGCTCTCCACGATCGGTTCCACGCAGGGCCCGGCGCTCGGATCGGCCATCCACGCGGCAGTCGCTGCAGGACTGTACCCGGACATCATGGCCGCCTCCGAGGCCATGGGGAGCGTGAACCGCGCGGTCGTCACCCCCATCCCGGAGAACGTGGCCGCCTACAACGCGTTGTTCGCCGAGTACCGCATCCTGCACGACTACTTTGGCCGAGGCACCAACGAGGTCATGCACCGGCTCAAGGCCATCGCCCGCGAAGCGCAGTCCGCAGCCTCACTCAAGACGGAGGTCAACGCATGAGCTACCCCGCTGAAGTCGTTGCCGCGATTGCCAGCTTGCGTGGGGAAGTGTGTGCGCTCCATGCCGAGCTCGTTCGGTACGAACTCGTCGTCTGGACGGCTGGCAATGTCTCGGCCCGCGTACCGGGTGCGGATCTGATGATCATCAAACCCTCGGGCATTGACTATGACGCACTAACGCCAGAAACCATGGTCGTCACGGACCTTTACGGGACCCCGGTGGATGGAGGATGGGGCAATCCGGAATTGTCGCCGTCGTCCGATACCGCTGCACATGCCTACGTCTACCGGCACATGCCCGAGGTGGGCGGAGTGGTCCATACCCACTCGAGCTACGCCACGGCTTGGGCGGTACGGGGCGAGGCCATCCCGTGCGTGCTGACCATGATGGGCGACGAATTCGGTGGCGAAATCCCGGTTGGACCCTTTGCCTTGATCGGTGACGACTCCATCGGCCGAGGCATAGTGGAGACCCTGTCGGGCTCCCGCTCGCCGGCCGTGCTGATGCAAAACCACGGCCCGTTCACGATCGGCACCACCGCCAGGGCCGCTGTCAAGGCGGCCGTGCTGTGCGAGGAAGTGGCCCGCACCGTGCATCTCTCGCGGGAGCTGGGATCCATGATCCCAATTCATGGCGCACACATCGACAGCCTCCATGATCGCTACCAAAACGTCTACGGACAATAACCCACCGACCCGTGCCTGGCAGGGAGGAACCCTGGGGCCTTGAAGGAATGAACATGTCATTGCAGTTGAACAACACGCTGTCCGGATACGAAGTCTGGTTCCTGACCGGCAGCCAGAACCTCTACGGCGAGGAAACCCTGCGCCAGGTGGCGGAACAGTCGGCCGACGTGGTGCGGACCCTGGAGAAATCCAGCGAAATTCCCGTTCGCGTGATTTTCAAGGACGTGCTGAAGGACTCCGAGTCCATCCGCCGCGCCGCCCTGGATGCCAACTCGGACGACAAGGTCATCGGGCTCATCGCCTGGATGCACACCTTCTCACCGGCCAAGATGTGGATCCGCGGGCTGACGGAACTGAACAAGCCGCTGCTGCACCTGCACACCCAGGCCAATGAGGCACTGCCGTGGGCAGAGATCGACTTTGACTTCATGAACCTGAACCAGGCCGCCCACGGTGACCGGGAGTTCGGCTACATCCAGTCGCGCATGGGTGTTGCCCGCAAGACCGTGGTGGGCCATGTGTCCAACCCGCTGGTGCGGGAGAAAATCGGCACGTGGAGCCGCGCTGCAGCCGCTGCGGCCCAGGTCCGCACGCTCAAGCTGGCTCGCTTTGGCGACAACATGCGCAATGTCGCTGTCACGGAGGGTGACAAGACCGAAGCGGAAATACGTTTTGGCGTGTCCGTCAATTCGTGGTCCGTCAATGAGCTCGCCGAGGCCGTCGATGCTGCGTCCGAAGCCGATGTTGACGTCCTAATCGAGGAATACCTGAGCCTGTACAACGTGGCGCCCGAGCTTTTCCCAGGTGCCGCCCGCCACGAGTCGCTGCGGTACGGGGCCAAGGTTGAGTTGGGCCTGCGCAGCTTCCTGGAGGCCGGTGATTTCGGCGCTTTCACCACCAACTTCGAGGACCTCGGCGGCCTGCGCCAGCTCCCCGGGCTGGCAGTGCAGCGGCTCATGGCCGACGGTTACGGCTTCGGTGCCGAGGGCGACTGGAAGACCGCCGTGCTCATCCGGGCCGCAAAAGTCATGGGCGAGGGTCTGCCCGGAGGGGCCTCCCTCATGGAGGACTACACCTACCACCTGGTCCCGGGCCAGGAAAAGATCCTCGGCGCGCACATGCTCGAGGTGTGCCCGTCGTTGACGGCCGGCAAGCCCTCCCTTGAGGTGCACCCGCTGGGCATTGGCGGGCGCGAAGATCCCGTGCGCCTGGTGTTCGACGCCGATCCCGGCCCCGGCGTGGTGGTCGCCATGTCCGACATGCGCGAGCGCTTCCGCCTGACGGCCAACAAGGTGGAGGTGGTCCCGCTGGACGAGCCGCTGCCCAACCTTCCCGTGGCCCGGGCCGTGTGGAAGCCGTTGCCCAACTTTGCCACGTCTGCGGCGGCCTGGCTGGAGGCCGGCGCTGCCCACCACACGGTGATGAGCACCGCCGTCGGCATTGAAGCGTTCGAGGACTTCGCGGACATTTGCAAGGCAGAGCTGCTGGTCATTGACGAGGACACCACGCAGCGCGGCTTCGCCCGTGAAATTCGGTGGAACCAGGCCTACTACCGGCTGGCCCAGGGGTTCTAGCCAGGCCACTGTGCCACGGGCGGCCCAACAGTCTGCCCGCCGCAGAGCCTCCGGCCCGCAGCGCCCGTCCACTCCCGGACGGGCGCTGCGGGCGTTCTGCTATAAACCCCCGGGCGGCCCCGACAATGCGATGATCTCCCGTACCGGCGAGGTGTCCCGCACGGTCACCACGGACGAGTCCCCGCGCACCTGGATGACAAAAACGGCCCGCTGACCCACCCGGCAGGCAACCACGCTGTGCAGGTCCAGCTGCTCGCCGTCGCGCCTCAACTGCGCGGCCTCCAGCCCCGCAAAGTCCGGCTCTGGGGCTGCGGCACTCCTGAGCCGGGTCAGGGTCCGCAACTCCAGGTCCAGCAGGTACCAGCTGCCGGAGGCGGTGCGGATGCGCCAGACGCCGGTGTCGGTGGTGTCCAAGTGCTCGGTCATGCAAACCACGGTACCCTCGGGTCCCGACAAACCGGGAAGCGATCAATGCCCATGGCGGGCACCAGCCTGAAGCGCATGGATCTTTCCCTCATCCCCTGCGTCGACTACACGCAGTTGCGGGTGCTTGTTGGTCCCCAGACGATGTACCGCGGGCCGGAGAATGAACGCGAGGGCCGGGTTGGGCGGATCCGCTGGGATGAGGACGAAATGTCGCGTACGGGGCTGGTGGACGGAAGCCGGGGAAACACCTGCAAAACCCGTGCCTACTTCCTGGAAAAGACCAGCGGGATCCACATTGAATCCACCGACCGCAGCTGCCCCGTGGGATGGACGGCAATCATGCTGCCGTCCCGGGGCTGTCCGCAGCGCCCGCCAAGAAGAAGGCCCCCGCACCGTCGCCCGCACCCGCGGATCAGCCCGGCGTCCTCCCCGGCCAGGAGGCTCAACTGCCGTTCGGTCCCTTCAAGCCGGCTGCTCAGGGTTTCCAGCATTTTGTACATCACCGTGGGGCAGCGCAAGAGATAGCCGCGGAGGTCATCAAGGTGCAGCGTGCAGAGCTCGGGCGCCTCCGGCGTGGTGGCGAAGTGGTCCCTGGGCGCGCCGCTGGTGAAGCTCATGCCGCCGAGAAAGCCACCCTTGCCCAGCACCCGGATCAGCTGCTCGTTGCGCACATGGCGGCGCAGCCGCACCCGCCCGGCGATCTCCTTCAGCTCCTCCTGTGCGAGCCCGGAAAAAATGTGTGCACGCCCCACCAAAACTTCCAGTGGGCGTGCCATTGGACTGCAGATTTGTGTGCCAAGTCCGTTTGCCAACCGGCTGCGCCGCCGGCTTACGCTGTGCCCGGCATGGGACGGGAGGTCGACACTGTCGACCAAGCCGGGTGTGCTGCAACAATCGATGCAAAGGAAGCGAGGCATCACGGGTGCATGGTTGGGAGTGGTGTCCGCCGATCACGTTCTGCGTGCGGTTGGTTTGGGCATCGCACAGATCGGCCACGGCAAGAGGTCCAGGTTGGCGCGCATGCACGCAGGTGACATCTTGGTCTAATATTCACCCTCCGAGCGGATGGGGGACAAGGTGCCGCTCCAGCAGTTCACCGCCATCGGGATCATGGCCGACGACGAGATTTGGCAGGCGGACGATGGCGATTTCAAGCCCTTCCGGCGCCGTGAACATGAATCTTGTGCCAAGCCCGGAGAAGGTCGTTGCGTTGATTGATGAAATCGTGACATCGGGTTGGCCCGACAGAGACGGTGATCAGGCCGACTATCTTCTGCGACTGGGGTTCCGTCAAGGTGAAGGGGAAGAAGGGCTCGGCTGGGGAGAAGGTTTTTTGTCAACGGCAGACTCCGCGGTGTATCTCGGAGGGAAACTCCAAGATGCTGGTTTGGCTGTCTCAAACGCAACTTGGTCGTCGTTTAGCGGAGAGTTATTCTCCCTAGGTTTCTTCCTCTATGACGGGCGTAGTAGCCGAGAAGATGGTGCGGTGCTCGGATACCGCTTCATTTACGAGCAGCTCCTTGCCAGATACGGTCCGCCGGCTGATTCGACCGTTAGACCGTTCGGGAAGCAACCTCCTATTGGAAAGTGAACGGGACCTCAATAGATGTGTACTGCTACACCAAGCCCACACCTGTGCTGCAGCTCGGGTTCGGCCATATAGTTCGCAATGCAGACTACGAAACACGCATGGCCTCGTGAACCTGATCAAACCACCTGCATTACGCAACGCAACGGCCTTGGCGAGATGCGCCTGCGGAAACCTTGTGCAGGACGGATGATGAAGGTTACTGCCTACGGAGCAAGTCTCACGTCGGATGTGCTCCACAACTGTGCTTCGGTTCCAGGATCTGGTTGTCCGAGAAGACCGTAATGAGGTAAGCGCGAGAAGCCAAGGTAAATTTGTTTATTCGGTACCAATCGAGAGTCCCTTACCGCCGAGGAAATTACACCGGGGTGTTCGGGCTTGCCAATGGGCTCGCCCATAGCGGAAAACTTAGTGATACAGAATGGGCCACATGGAGGTCTGGAAACGACTGGTTCACTGCGGCCTACCCCGATCCGTCCAAATCGAATCCCGCTGCTTACGATCCTCAACTGAACCCGCACGCGGCAGCTTGGTTCAAGGTCACAGCTACGCATTTGCTAGAACGCATCGAACCGTATCTGGAACTGCTTAAACGGCATGACGTGCAGGTTGTGAAACTCATGAGCGATGATCCGGGGCAAATCGTCTACGAGGATACGGTGCAGATCGTTATTGTTCCGCACGAAGTCACGGCCTGAGAGACGTTTGAAGGGTGAGACACACCCGTCCGTATGTGGAACGGCCTGCGGTGAACTCTCTGTTGGAAACTGATGAACGAATCTAAGCGACTTGGTGACGTCAGCCTTCTATATTTCGGCTAGCACTGTTCCGCTGAACTGGTAGATGTTTTCATGTTTGAACCCGTAGTTGCCGTCAGGACGCCGAATATGGGGTTCGAAGGTAAAGAGTTCTACGTCATCGAGCCTGTGTGTATTGCCTGGTTCGATGTATATGCGGTCGGCGCTCTTCCGTTCGATTGAATGGCCGAGATTTCCCAGAAAATCAATGTTTTCAAACCCCATGTCGAGGATCTGGGCGTTCATTCGAGCATGGAGTTCTTCGAACGTCATCGCGGGTCTGGCTACGCCGATCAGAGTCGCGTGTAGTTGCTCTTCGGCAAGGATCCCATCGCGCCAGTCCTGTCTCTTGGCAAGCTTGGAATCTTGTAATGGTTCGCCGCTCTCCATGATAATAGTACGGGCAAAATCGCCCCATATTTCATCTCTTTGCGGGCTCAGGTCAATGGTGATGATGTCCTCTGCTTGGATGACTCGGTCAGCGGTTTCGTAGCTCTTGCCAGGTACAGATTGGGTCGTGTCCGTTCCGGAGAAGACAAAAGCCCCAATTCCCCAATACCAGAACGAATCAGCGCCGAGGGAGAGCATCGTCGCTTCGCAGAGGTCCCGCACGGCGACTAGTTTCTGTCCGGTGTGAATGCCCTGTTGGGCGACTTTCATTGTTTCTCGCGCAATCGCTTGCACTTGTTGATGAGGCACTGTGGCTCGCTTCCCCGTGGTGGACATTAATTTGGATAGTCATGCAGATCGTATCGAGCATGCTTAACAGGGTTCAGAAATGGCCATCTGCCTGCTCTCAACCGGAACCCCTTTTGGGCGGCCTCAACAGGCGCAGAATCTAGTGCTCGTCCATGATTGATGAGAGGTCTTTCTCGAATCTGAGCACAGGATGCCACGCTGAATCGTGGCCGAAGTCAACAGCTCCACATTCGCGGTAACCGAGCTGTTCATAGTAATTGCGCAGACTCTCATTGGTTGCCACGCAGTCGAGTCGAGCAACAGAGCAGCCGCGAGAGCGGATCTTTCCTTCCGCCCATTTCAAGATCCGCTGGCCGATTCTTCGGCCGGACAGCGAGCGATCGACCATGAGGCTGTGGATGTAGGCCGCAGTGGGATTGTGGTCAGGCCAGATAAGTGCATCGGAATCTGTTAGGCGTACAGCAGCGAGGATTTTCTTTTCTTGGGCTATGATCCACCATTCAGAGAGATCTATTTGCTCTGTAACTTGGCCGATTGAGAGTTCCCCCGGCGACCATTGCTGAATGGATTGCTTTTGTTGCCAGCGGGCCAAAGAGTCGCGCAGTTCAACAATCCCACTTGCTGATGACCGAGTGGCACGATGCAGCGAAGATAGCGTATCCATGCAATGAATTGTCGCATGCGGCCAGCAAACAGTTTGACTTTGGAAGACGTCCATTGACGCCAAACTTCAATGAACTTCTAACCGGCAGGGATACCGGCAAACACACTGCCTCGCCGCAGAAACAGTGCTGTAAAGGGGTGGGCCACTCCAGCCGAGGCGCGACGACGGTTGGCGGCTTGGCTGCCCAACCCGCCTGCCGCCGTCGTGCTTGGGGCAAAGCTTGCGTTACAGCAGCTCTGCGCGCAGGTCCGCGGCTGACTTGGGGGACAGCAGGCCGGGGGCAACGTCGAACACGGTCTTGGCGCCGAACTGGCCGGCGGCGTTCATGCGGTGCACGGCGCGGGCATAGGCCACGAGCACGCTGGAGGTGAATTCCGGGTTGCTTTCCAGCGCCAGCGAGTACTCAATGACCTGGGCATGCCGGTCCGTGGTGTTGCCGCTGCGAATGACAAAACCGCCGTGCGGCATGGCGCTGTGGTCGCGGGCCAGCTCCTCGGCGGTGATGAAGTTGACCGTGGTGTCGTATTGGTCAAAGTAGTGCGGCATGCCCACGATCTCGGCGCGCACGGCGTCCTCGGAGGCGCCCTCTTCCAGGACCACGAAGCATTCGCGGGTGTGCTTCTGGCGCGTGGAAAGCTCTGGGCGCGAGCCGCTGCGGACCACTTCAATGGCGGCCTCCGACGGCAAGGTGTACTGCACGCCGCCGGCAACACCGGCCACGCGGCGGATCGCGTCGGAATGCCCCTGGCTCAAGCCGCGGCCCCAGAACGTGTACGTGTCGCCGTCGGGCAGCAAGGCCTCGCCGTAGACGCGGTTGATGGAGAACATGCCCGGGTCCCAGCCGGCGGAAATCAGCGCGGTCTTCTGTGCAGCCTGCGCCGGGGCGTCCACGGCGGCGAAATATTCGGGAATGCGTGCGTGCGTGTCAAAGCTGTCCACCGTGTTGAACTGGGCGGCCAGCGCCGGGCCCTGCTCCGGCAGGTCCGACTTGGAGCCGCCGCACAGAATCAGCACGTCAACACCGCCTGCATGGGCGGCCAAATCGTCCATGGAGAATACAGGTGCGCCCGCGTTCAGGGGGACCAGGTCTGCCGGGTCGCGGCGGGTGTAGATGCCCACCAGGACCATGTCCGCGTTCTTGGCAATCGCGGCCTCAACCCCACGGCCCAGGTTTCCGTAACCGGCAATTCCAATGCGAATCTGCGCGCTCAAGATCTCTCCGTCCAATCGTTGGGCCTCCCCTCGTTGGCGGCCGCGTTCATTATCGACAACCGTACAGTCTGCCGCGGCGCCGTCGCACGGCGGGCCCGCAGGCCGGACGCCGAAGCCGGGACCGGCGTCGTGCAGGGAGCCACCGGCCATCATTGACCTGCAAGTATTCACTTGCCTATGGTTGTTGTGTGGCTGATGTCTTCAAAGCCTTGGCAGATCCAACCCGGCGGACCATTCTCGACGAGCTGGCCGAACGGGACGGGCAGACGCTGTTTGAAATTTGCACGCGGCTGCTGATGAAGCATGGGCTGTCGTCGTCGCGGCAGGCGGTTTCGCAGCACCTTGACATCCTGGAATCGGCCGGACTCGTCGACACCATGCGTGAGGGCCGCTACAAATTCCACTACATCAATACCGCCCCGCTGGAACCGATCTTCACGCGGTGGCAGTCAACACCCAAAGGAAAGAGCGCCAAGATGAGAATCCACCTGACGAGCGTGTTCGTTGACGACCAGGCGAAGGCGCTGGCGTTTTACACCGAAAAGCTGGGATTCGTGGTCAAGGACGACGTCCCCGTTGGAGCCGACCGATGGCTGACAGTCGCCTCCGCGGAAGACCCGGACGGCACGCGGCTGCTGCTCGAGCCCAGCGGCCATCCGGCCGTGAGGCCGTTCAAGGACGCACTTGTGGCGGACGGCATCCCTGCCACACAGTTTGCCGTGGACGACGTCCATGCCGAATACGAGCGGCTCGCCGGCCTCGGAGTGCGGTTCACGCAGGCCCCCATTGCCATGGGGCCGGTCACCACCGCGGTGTTCGACGACACGTGCGGAAACCTCATCCAGATCGCCCACATGGCCGGCTGATTTTTCCCGAGCACGACGGCGGACGGCGGCTTGCGCCGCCGGGCTGGCTTCCGCGGGACTAATGCGCGGCCGGCCGGTCGGCCAGGAAATCCAGGACCTGCTGCCAGGATGCCCGGGCCGCGTCCGGGCGGTACATGGCGGGGTTGCTGTCATTGAAGAAGGCATGCCCGGCGTCTGGGAACACGGTTGCCCGAAAGTCCACACCAGCCTCGGCCATGCGCTCAGACAATACCGGCAGCACCTCCATGAGCCGGGTGTCGTCCGCTCCGTAAAAAGCAAGGATCGGGCAGGTGATGGCGGCGAGTTCTGCCACGGGATAGTCGGCGTGCCCATAAAACGGGATGGCTCCGGCCAGTCGCGGTTCCGCCACCGCCAGGGCAAAGGCGTAGGTCCCACCGAAACAGAAACCCACCGCGGACGTCCTGCCGGCACCCTCCGGTGAGTCGTCCAAATAGTCGAAGACGGCCGACAGCCCGGCCATGACCCGGGCCGCACCGTCGGGTGAATTCAGCGGTGCCATGGCCGCCCGGATCTTGGGCTGGGCGTCGTCGCGGGAGGCCGGGTCGGACCGCCGTTCGCCAAGTTCCGCCATCAGCACCGCGTCCAGGCCTGCCAACGCCATGACATCAGGGGCGACCGCAAGATACCCCTCCGCGGCCAGGCGATCCGCGACGTCCTTGATGTGCGGCACCAAGCCCCAGATTTCGTGGACCACGAGCACCGCACCCCGCGCCGGCCCGGACGGTTCCGCCCGGTACGCCTGAAAATCCTGCCCTGCCGCCGCAAAATCAATCATGGTTCCCATAAACCAACAGTGGCACCGATGGGCAGGCGGCGCCACAGGAATTTTTCCCAAGCCGGCCACCGGGACAGGCGGCATGTTGGCGGGACCCGCGTTCCGCCGTCGTGCTTCAAGGAAACGTACGACGGCGGCACCCGCCACCGCGGCCCGCCCGCCTGCCGGTAAACTTGGCTTGGGTGTTTTCCCCGCCCCGCCTGCCTGCAATCTGAAGGACCACACCCATGAGCTTGATCCGCCTCAATGACGTTTCCGTGCGCTTCGACAAGGTCCAGGTGCTGCGCGAGGCGTTTTTCAAGCTGGAAGCAGGGGACCGGGTGGGCCTGATCGGGCGCAACGGCTCCGGAAAATCCACACTGCTCAAGCTCGTCATGGACCTGGTGGAACCCGACACCGGCACCGTCAGCGTGGAACTGGGCACGAAGATCGGCTACTTCTCGCAGTTCTCCGAGCTCAACGGCGCCCACACCATCCTCGAAGTGCTGGAGGAGGTTTTTGCCCACGTGAAGGAGATCGAGGCCGAGCTGGCGGAAATTGATGCGGCGCTGGGCGCGGACCCGGGCGAGGCCGAGATGGACAGGCTCATTCACCGCCAGTCGGAGCTGTTTGCCGACATGGACCGTCTGGACGGCTGGGACTACCAGCGCTCCATCGACAAGGTCCTGACCACACTGGGATTCAACGAAGCCCACCGCGTCTGCGCCATCGACGAGCTTTCCGGCGGCTGGCGCAACCGTGCCGCGCTCGCCAAAATCCTGCTCGAGGCCCCGGATGTCCTGCTGCTTGACGAACCCACCAACTACCTCGACGTGGCCGGCGTGGAATGGCTGGAGAGCTGGTTCAAGAACTTCCAGGGTGCGGCGGTCATCGTCTCGCACGACAGGAAGTTCCTGGATTCCGTGGTGACCCGCATCATCGAGCTGGAGAACTTCCACCTGCACGAATACCCCGGCAACTTTGCCGAGTATGTGGTGGCCAAGCAGTTCCGGCTGAAGACCCTGGAGAGCCAGTTTGTGCATGAATCGGAGCTGCTGGCGTTCGAGGCTGAGGGGATTTCGGACCGGCGCGAAGCGGCCAAGGCGGCGTCGAAGGGACTGGATTCAAAGCTGTCCAAGATCAAGAAGTCGCGTGCGCCGCGGCCGGTGGACAAGATCATCACCGAGATTTACGGCGGGCTGCACGTCAAGGATGTGCTGTGCCGGATAGAGTCGCTGGGCAAGTCGTACGGTGACCGGACCTTGTTCAGCGACCTCAGTTTTGAGATCCGCCGCGGCAACCGCATTGTGGTGCTCGGTTCCAACGGCTCGGGCAAGTCCACGCTGCTGCGCGCGCTCACCGGCGAGGAGCCGGCAGACTCCGGCCACGTCACCTGGGCCAAGGGCGGCGGGCTTGTCTCCTACAACCAGGTCCTCGACGATCTGGACCCTGACGACACCGTCACCCACGCCGTCAACGCCATGCCCGACAGCCTGGCCCTGACCGCCACCAAGAAGTCGGTCAACCGCTTCCTGGCCATGTTCCAGTTCTCCGAGGCTGACCTCAAGCAGCGCATCGGCAACCTGTCCGGCGGCCAGCGTGCCCGAGTTGCCATGGCCCAGTGCCTGTTGTCCGGTGCGTCCGTGCTGGTGCTCGATGAGCCCACCAACCACCTGGACCTCAACAGCACGCAGGTCATGGAGCGCGCCCTCATCCACTTCCCGGGCGCCGTCCTGGTGGTCAGCCACGACCGCTTCTTCACCGACAAGATCGCCAACCGCCGCCTCGTCTTCAACCCCGACGCCCCGGGCAGCATCGACGTCCACATGGGCTGACACCTGTCTCCCAACGCTCCGTCACCGTCCGGGGGCCGGCTCCGGGTTGGCCGAATGGACAGTTGCGCCCAAAGAAAGGCGGATCCGGCAGGGCCCGTGGGCCTGGCAGGTTAGGCTGAAGGCAATCAACGACAGGGAGCCCATGTTTCGTCGCGTCACAGTTTATTTGCTTGCCCTCGGCCTCGTTTTTGGCATGACGGCCTGTTCCCCCAAGGATGACGGGAGCGCAACTGCGGCTGCCCTGGCCACTGCGCTGTCGAGCCATACCGTGGGGGACCTCCAATTCGACGTCGCCGGAGCGGATGTACAGAAGGAGCTCACCGGGCTGGCCGAGAGCATCGCCCCCTCCTGGCCGGACGTCACCGTCAGCAGCCTGGAAGTCACAGACGACACCGCCCGCGTCTCCTTGAGCTACTCCTGGAAATTCCCGGACACCGAGAAGCTGTGGACCTACGCCACCGGCGCCGACATGAAGCGTGACGGCGACGGCTGGACCATTGCCTGGACTCCGGAAATGGTCCAGCCCGCACTCAAACAAGGCGACCGCCTCAAACTGGCGGCCAGCTCCAGCCAGCGCGCCCAGATCCTGGCCGCCGACGGTGAGGCGATCGTCAAGGACCGCCCCGTCAAGATCGTCGGAATCAACAAGGACGGGCTCAGCGAAGCCGACGCCGAGACTTCCGCCAAGGAACTGGCCGCGGTCCTGGACCTTGACGCGCAGGGTTACGTGGACAAGGTCAAGGCCTACGGCCCCGTCGCCTTCGTTGATGCGATCACGCTCCGCGAGGATGCCTTCAACGCGCTCGACCAGGACCGGCTCAATGCCATCACGGGCGTCCTCGCGCAGCCGTCCACCATGGCGCTGGCCCCGTCCCGCACGTTCGCCCAGGCCATCCTCGGCAGTGTGCATGAGGCCACGGCCGAGGACATTGCCAACTCCGAGGGCAAGGTTGTTGCCGGCGACGTCGTCGGGACCGGCGGCCTGCAGGCGTCGTTCAACGCCCAGTTGTCCGGCACCCGCGGGTTGACGGTGTCCCAGGTCCACGCCGCCACCAGCGCCGCCACTGAAGGCGCCACGGATCCTGCCACGGCCGACGCCGGAACACCGGCTGCCGATGCCAACTCACCTGAGACGGTGCTCTTCTCGAGCGATCCGGTGCCCGGCACCGATGTGAAAACCACGCTGGTGACGAGCCTGCAAAGCGCCGCGGAGGATGCGCTGGCCGGGGTGAAGTCGCCGAGTTCGATCGTTGTCATGCGCCCGTCAACCGGTGCCATCCTCGCATCGGCCAACGGCCCCGACAGCCAGGGCTACAACACTGCCTTCCTTGGCCAGTACGCCCCGGGGTCCACGTTCAAGATTGCAACCTCCCTGGGCCTGCTGCGACAGGGCATGACGCCGGAATCCACGGTGAACTGTTCCACGGAGTACATCGCCGACGGCAAGAAGTTCCTCAACGCACCCGGCTACGCGCCCGAGGCCACCGGCGAAGTGTCCCTGACAACCGCCGTCGCACACTCATGCAACACAGCCTTTGTTTCGCAATTCGAGACGCTGCCCCAGGACAAGTTGGCCGACGCGGCCGGTGCCCTGGGGATCGGCATGGAAAATGACCTTGGGCTGGAGGCCTTCTCCGGCGTTGTCCCGCGCGATTCCACCGGGACCGAACATGCTGCCTCGATGATCGGGCAGGGCAAGGTGCAGGTGTCGCCGCTGTACATGGCCGCGCTGATGTCGGCCGTGGTTAAGGGCGGGGCCGTGGCCCCCGTGCTCATTGACGGCCATGACGGCAAGGCGAAGCCTGCCGAAGGTGCCGCTTTGACGTCCGCGGAGGCAGGGGAGCTGCGCACCATGATGCGCGCCGTGGTCACCGACGGCTACCTCGACAACCTGGCGGACCTGCCCGGAGCCGAGGCCATCGGCAAGACCGGAACGGCCGAATACGGCACCGACAATCCGCCTCGGACGCACTCGTGGGTCATTGCTGCTCAGGGCGATGTGGCCGTCGCAGTTTTCGTTGAGGACGGCGATCTGGGGGCCGTGACAGGCGGTCCGCTGGCCCGGACCATGCTTGCCGCGGCGGCCGCCGGGTAGCGCCGTCTGCAGGCCCAAGTGGAGGGACCTGGCACCGGAACGGGGCCGTATGGGGCCCGCGGTGGGAATTTTGTGCCGGAACGGGGGCCTTTTTTGCCCTTTTGCCTTAGGCTGGCCTTGGAACAACCGACGCGGAGCAGCGTGTTCCGCCCGAGGGCAAAGGCAGAGCCATGCGTAGTTCGGATATTGCCAGTGTAAGTTTTGCCACGACCAGGCTGCACGAAGGTTATGCAATTTCTGAGGTGGACGCGTTCCTCAAGACGGTTCGCAACGCGATCCGGAAATGGGAAGCGGGCGAGCGCGGAGGGCTGGTCGCCGTGGACGTGGTCAACGCGCGGTTCACCCCCGTCAAGTTCTTCAAGGCCTACAACGAGATGCAGGTGGATGACTTCCTCGATGAGGTGGTGGCGACACTCGCAGCTTACGAATCAGGCACTGAACCGGACAAGATTGCAGGCGAAGAACTAGAACCAGGCGGCGCCATCCAGACATTGTCGGACCCGGAGGCCGGGCCGGAACCACAAGCAGTACCTGAGCCCGAGCCCGAACCGGACCCAAGGCAAGGGCCGGAATCCGGAAGTTCAGCCACCGGATAGGTCATGCCGCGCTGGCAACCCAGCCATCCGGCGTCGTGCCGTTCCCCAAGAAGGCCAGAAGTTCCCCGCCTGCCTCGGCGCCGAGGATCTCGTCTGCCTGTGTGTAGATGATGGGTTCTTCCTTGGCGTTGTGGTCATCGAGCAGTGACAACAGGTCCAGGCATGCCTGGCGCAGGGCGGCCGGGTCCGCGGCGGGAATCAGGGACTCCACGGTGTCCATCTGCCGCCAGAGCAGGCCGTGTTCGCGCAACATGACGAAGATGGGCCCCATGAGCCCGCCCGCCTTCAACGGCGGGAACAGGAACTCTTCCTCGAGGTAGATGTGGCGGCGCAGGCCGGACAACGCAGCCGTGAGCGGTGCCGCGTCTTCCGGGGTTCCGCCGGCATCCAGCACCGCCACAAACTGTTCAATTCCGCCGTCGATTTCCCGGTGTTCAATCTCCAGGGCCTGGCCCAGTGTCGGTGCAGCCACAGTTGCTCCTTGGCAGGGGAATGGTCCTTTCAGGCTACTCCCTTTCCGTCGGGGCTACTCCTGGGTGAGGTCGCGGTTGCGGAATCGCCAAATACCCAGACCTCCAAGGACCAACGCGATGAGAGTGAGGACCACCAGCGGTGCGAGCGAGAAGTCGGCGGCGGGCATCCGGGGGACTGCGCCGAATGGTGTCTTCCGGATGGCCTCCTCGGACAGCGAGAGCAACGGACCGAACATGGCCACGACCACCGAAATTCCATACACGGCCCACGTCAGGCTCACGCTGAGCCGCGGCAGGAAGCCGTGCATGAACAACAGCAGGCCCATCAACAACAGCACAGCCGGCCAATACGCGAAACTGGCCCCGGCAAGGGCGGCCCCGCTTGCAGCACCGTTTGAAGAGGCACCGGTCAGCCAGCCGCCCAGCAGCAGCATGACGGCGGATCCGACTGCGGCGACGGCGATGTGCGCGCCCAGCCAACGGGTCCGCCCGAGCGACCCGGCCAGCTGGGGTTCCAGCCGACCGGCGGCCTCTTCTGTGCGGGCGCCGGACAGGCTTTGGACGGCGAACGCGGCGGCCAGCATGGCGTTGAACAGGACGAAGGTGGCAAGGATGCCGTTGAGCATGTCCTGCGAACCGCCCAGAAAGGCCTTGGCATAGGCGTTGGAGGGATCCAGCACAGTGGTCATGGCCGTGGCAACGCTCCCAAAGAACATGCCGGCCACGGCGGCGCCCACCAGCCACGAGATGAGTGTGGTCCGCTGCAGGCGCATGGCAAGGCCCGCGGGGGAGGCCAGCAGAGCGGTGGCGCGGCCCGGCCCGCGCCGCTCAGGCAGCAGGCCCATGCCCAGATCCCGGTGCGTCTCGATCCGCATGGCCACAGCACATCCGGCGGCTGCGAGTGCCGCCAGTGCAAGGAAGGGCCACCACGTGTCCTGGGCGAAGGGGCGCATGTTCTGTCCCCAGCCAATGGGGGAAAGCCAGCTCAGGTCAGTGACATTGGTGTCCGGGGCATTGACGTCAGCTACCGCCCGGACCAGGTAAAAGACCGCCAGGACGGCCACTCCCAACGAGTTGGCCCCGCGGCTCGTGGAACTCAACTGCCCGCAGACCGCGGAGATGCCCACAAACGCCAAGCCGACACCCGCAATGGATCCGCCCAGCACCCAAGAACCGGCCGTGGGCAGGCCAGCCGCAAGTGCCAGCAGCGAGATCAGCAGGCCCGTCACAATGCTGAGACTGTCCACCACCACGTAGTTGGCCATGCCGAAGGCGTGCCGCCCCAGTGCCGAGCCGCGGAGCAGCTCGGTGCGCCCGGCCTCCTCATCGGCACGGCCGTTGCGGGTGACCAGGAAGATGGAGGCAAAGCCCAGGGCAACGGCGAGCGTCATCCAGATCTTGATGACCAGGATGCCGCCCAGCGAACCGGCCGCATAGGGCAGGCCCGTCATGGCGGCGATGGCCGGAGTGTTGGCCACATTGGCATATGCGTCGCGGGCTGCCTGCGTGGGGAAGGCTGCCTGCTGGGAGTCGTAAACGATGGGGATCATGACGGCCAGGACGGCCGCCCACACAACCAGCCGCAGCCAGTTGCGGTGCAAGATGAACCGCACGCACACCAGGAACCCGGCCATGGTGCCGGCAAGGGGACCGACGGCTGCGCGCGGCCGGCGTGACGCGCCCAGGACTGCGGTGCTCATCGCGCACCCGCAGATTGCGCCGGGGCGGCGTCCGTGCCGGCCGCTACACCGGAGGTGCCGTTGACGCCGGAGCCGGGGTCCGCCGTCGAGCCCGGCAAGGCGCCACCATAGTGCCGCAGGAACAGGTCCTCCAGCGACGGCGGGGTCGAGACGAGCTGGCGCGGGCTGAACGCGGAGACGGCCGCAAGGACGCTGCCCAGTTCCTCCTCGCCCACGGTGAAGGAGGCGTGCGCGCCGTCGGCCGCGAGGTCATTGATGCCGGGGACGCCGGCGAGCACGGATGCGTCGCGGCCCAACAGCATCGAAACCGTGGTTCGGTGCAGGTGCCGCAGCGCGTCCAGCCGCCCGGACTCGACCGTGCGGCCCTCACGGATGATGGTCACGGTGTCGCACAGCTTTTCCACCTCGGCGAAGATGTGGCTCGAGAGCAGCACGCTGCGGCCCTCCGCCTTGACCTCCTGGATGCAGTCCGTGAACACCTGCTCCATGAGCGGGTCGAGGCCGGAGGTGGGCTCGTCGAGGATCAGCAGCTCGGCATCCGACGCCAGACCGGCGACCAGCGCCACCTTCTGCCGGTTGCCCTTGGAATAGCTGCGCGCCTTCTTGGTGGGGTCCAGCTCAAACCGCTCCAGAAGGGCGTCCCGCTTGGCGGTGTCCACGCCGCCGCGCAGCCGCGAGAGGATGTCGATGGCCTGCCCGCCGGTGAGGTTTGGCCATAGGCTGACGTCTCCGGGAACGTAGGCGATGCGGCGGTGAAGTTCGACGGCGTCGCGCCACGGATCGCCGCCCAGGAGACTTGCGCTGCCCCCGTCTGAGGTGAGCAGGCCCAGCAGGATGCGGATGGTGGTCGATTTTCCGGAGCCGTTGGGTCCCAGGAACCCGGCCACGGTGCCCGGGTCAACCCGCAGGTTCAGCCCTGCCAGGGCGGTGGTGCGGCCAAACCTCTTGTGGAGATCGGTGACAAGAATGGCTGGAGTTTGTACAGACATGGTTCTTCCTTACCGCGTTGCGGCTTCTCCCGCGTGGCCCACGGGCGGGTGGGTGTCGCTTGCCTGGTAGGCAAGGTAGGACTCGAGGTAGGAGCGGTCCGTGAAGATGCCCTCCGTGTAGACCTCGAGTGTGGGCAGCATGGCGTCGGCCATGTACTGGTCCATGACGGCCGCGAAGTCGTCGAGCTGGATTTCCGGGCGCATGGCCAGGTTCACCAGCATGGCGCCGATGGACTGCTGGACCATGAAGCGTGCCCGGGCGGCCTCGTCCCGGCTGGGGACGACGAGCCCGCGCGCCACGGCGCCGGCCGTGAACTCGACAGCTTCCGCCACCATGTTGTCAACAAAGATGCGCCCGGCGCTGCTGCCCTCTTGGACGCTGCGCAGAATGTAGACCATGAGCATTCCGCCGTCCCTCGACGAGGGCAGTTGCGCGAACAACTGGGTGGGGCCGGCATCCAGGCTTTCAATCTGCAATGTCCGGTAGCGGTCCAGGACCGTGGCGTCACACTCGGCACGGAGCTGTTCTTTGGAGCCAAAGTGGTGGCGGACCAGCCCGGCACTGACACCGGCTCGGGCTGCGATCGAGCGCAGGGACTCGCCGAAACCGCGTGCCGCGAAGCACTCGATTGCAGCGTCCCGCAGCCGTGCCCGGCCTGTCAGATCTTCCTGGACTGTACTCATGGATAGCAGACTACTCGCGTGTATAGCCGCTGGCAATGGTTGTTTTCCGGGAAAATTCGGGGCGACGATTCCGGTGGCGGCAGCGCGGTGGGACACCCGGAATTGGCCGCTGCCGGGGCAGGCGGAAACGCTGCCGGGTCGGCCCGGCCAGCACGCAGCGTCCCTACGGCAACAGTGCAGCAACTGCACGTTGGGCCAGGTGTTTCGGCTCAGTGTTTCTGCCGAAGGTTCTGTCAACGCTGTTCGAACCGTCCAAGGCTGTCCGGGGCCGGGCCATTGACCCGCCTCGACGATCATTTGGACACAAAACGCGACTTGGGCCGACGGCGCCGAATCATTTAGACAGAAGACGTGGGTAATCGGCCGGTTTACCCGCGTCTGGTGTCCGAATGAAGTTGGTGGGGCCGGTTTACCCGCGTTTGGTGTCCGAATGATTGGCCGGAGGCCTGAGGGCTCGCGTGTGCTGCCGTCGATCAGGCGGGCGGCGAACATCCGGGGCTACGATGGCTGGATGGATATCGAATCCCCGCTTGCGCCGCTCGAAGACGCCTGCACCGTGGTCCTGCTGCGCGACGGTCCTTCCGGGCTGGAAACGCTGATGCTGGAGCGTCCCCGCAAAAGCCGGACCTTTGCCGGGGCGTGGGTCTTTCCCGGCGGCAAGGTGGATCCGGGAGACCGGGCCGACGATTCCGGCCGGGCGCTGGACGACTTGGGCGCCGCGCTGGCAGCGGGCCTGCGGGAGCTGGCAGAGGAAACGGGGCAAAGGCTGGGCCGCGACGAGCTGGTCCGGTTGTCACAATGGACGCCCATGCAGGCGCTGCCGCGCCGATTCAGGACCTGGTTCATGGTGGCGCAGGCGGCATCGGACGAGGTGGTGGTCAACCCCGAGGAGCACGAGCGGTTCGAGTGGATGGCCCCGGCCGAGGCGCTGGCCAGGCACGCGCAGGGAACCATGTCGCTCGTTCCGCCCACCTGGGTCACGCTGCACGGGCTGTCCGGCATGGGCACGGTGGGCCAGGCCCTCGAGGCGGCTGGGCGCCGGGACCCGTTTTCCTACCAAACCCACCTCTTGATGCCCGACGCCGGAACCGGCCCGGGCGGTCCCGGCACCGATGGCCCGGGCCGGGAAGGCGCCGTTCCGGCAGGCATGGCGCACACTGTCCTGCCTGACGTGATGGGCGTGCGGCCCGTCGGCGTGCTGTGGCAGGGAGATGAAAACTACCCGGCAGCCGACGGTACGCCCGGCCAGCCCGGAGCCCGCCACCGCCTCACCATGACCGGCCTGCCCTGGATCTTTGAACACACTTCTTGAACAATTCCAAAAAAGCTTGCGACAACGAGGAGGCACCATGAGCAAGAAACGATGGAGCGATGTGGGCAAGGGGCGGCGCATCGCCATGGTGGCGGCCGGGATTCTCCAGATTGCGCTGCAGGTGGCGGCACTCCGCGACATCTCCCAAAGAACCCCGGCGCAGGTCAATGGTTCAAAGGCGGGGTGGGTGGCGGCGTCGTTCATCAATTTTGCCGGACCCATTGCCTGGTTCCTGCGCGGCCGCAAAGACTAGGTCCGCCGCTCCAACCTCCGGAACCGCACGCTCGCGCCCGGTGCCAGCGCCGCCGCCAAGCCCAGGTCCTCCCGCAGCACCACACCCAGAACCGGGTAGCCGCCGGTGACGGGGTGGTCGGCCAGGAAGATGACCGGCATGCCCGACGGCGGAACCTGGATTGCGCCGTCGGCCATCCCCTCGCTGGGGAGCTCCAGGGTGAGTGCTTCGCGGGTGCGCACCAGTGCCGCCGCGCCGGTTTCTGCGGGCTCCACCCGGAGGCCGATCCGGTTTGAGGACGTGCCAACGAGCCAGTGCGCCCGTTCGAAGGCCGCCAGCGATTCCGGCGTGAACCAGTCGTGGCGGGGGCCGGACAGGAACCTCAGCTCGGCAATTTCCGGCTGCTCCGGCGCCGGTTCAGGAACGCCCACCACACCCACTGGTGTGCCGACGGGCAGGAACACGCCGGCAGCCAGCGGGGCCGGGCCGAGCCGGGACAGCACGTCCGCAGACCGGCTGCCCAACACAGTCGGAACGGTGATGCCGCCGCGGACGGCCACATAGCTGCGCAGGGCCGGGGCACCGGGAAGTGCGGTGAGGCTGAGGGTCTCCCCATCGAGCAGGGGGAAGGGTGTGTTGGTGTTGGGCGTTCGCACGGTGCCGTCCGCAGCCGCAACGGCAAGTTGGATGCCGCTGCCGGCGACGGCAATGACGTGGCTGCCCACCGCCTGCACACGCAGTCCGCCCATGACGGTCTCGAGCGCGGCCGCCCCGGCGGGGTGGCGGGGCTGAGCCAGGCCGGCCGACGCGAGGTTTCCCCGTGACCCGTCCTCGGCCGCCGGGTTGCCCACCATCCGGTTGGCCCGCCGCAGGGACGCCCGGTCAAGGGCGCCGGAGGCGGTCACCCCCAAATGGGCAAAGCCGGGGCGGCCAAGATCCTGCACAGTGGTGAAGACACCGGGGGAGAGGACCCGCAGCCCAGGTTCCAGATGCCCTGGAACCGTGCCTTGAGCTGGGCCCGGGCCAGTGGCGATGCCCGCCGGGGACGGAGCCGCCGAGGCTCCCGTCGCGGCGTCGTCCACTGCCTGCCGGGCGCCAGGTGTGCCGGCACCGGAAAGATGGAGCAGTTCCCGGGCGGGAACAAAATGCACGGTGTCGCCGGGCTGCAGCAGTGCCGGGCTGGCACCGGACCCATCCCACAGCGCCGCATCCCACATGATGTCGGTGCAGCGTCCGAGCAGCTGCCAGCCGCCGGGACTCGGACCGGGGTAGACGGCGGAAAATTCGCCGCCCACGGCAACGGAACCGGCGGGGACCGCGGTGCGCGGGCTGGGGTGCCGGGGCATGTCGAGCGGATGCCTTGCTGGGCTCAGGTACATGAAGCCAGGGGCGAACCCGCCGAAGGCCGCCAGCCACGGCTGCCCGCTGTGCCAGGAAACCAAGGCATCGGTGCTGAGGCCGGCGAGCGCCGCAGCATGGGCGAGGTCGGCGCCGTCGTACAGGGTCTTGATGGTGTGCACCGTCCCGGGCAGCGGTTCCGGCAGCCCATCCGGCGACACCGCCAGCAGCGAGCGCACGGCCCGGACCGCCGCGGGGGAGTCGCAGCTGATGAGGACGGTGCGGGCGGCGGGCACAACGTCGAGAACCCCGGCGGGGCGGTGGCGCAGGAGCACGGCCTGGACGGCCATGACCTGCGCCAGGGAATCCAGCTCCGCCAGGACCCCGAGTTCACCCACCTCGAGCAGGCGCATGCCGGAAGGCATTTACGCGAAAGCCCGGATGTCCACGCCCGCGCCGTCCAGCGCGGCACGCACGGCGGCGGCCATGGCGACGGCGCCCGGGGTGTCGCCATGCAGGCAGAGGCTCTGCACGTTGAGCGGGATGTGCGTGCCGTCAATTGCGACCACCTCGCGGTCCACAGCGATCCGCAGGCTTTGGGTCACGACGGCGTCCAGATCGTGCAGCACCGCGCCGGGCACGGTTCGGGAAACAAGCGTTCCGTCGCGGTTGTAGGCGCGGTCGGCGAAGGCCTCCAAGACCACGGGGATGCCGGCGGCCGCGGCGAGCCGGGCGGCCTCGGACCCCGGGGAAACCAGCAGGGGCAGCGACGGATCCACGGACAGCATGGCCTCCACGACGGCCAGGGCCTGGGCTGGATGGTGGACTATCGCGTTGTAGAGGGCACCGTGCGGTTTCACATAGCGGACCCTGGTACCCGCCGCGCGGGCCATGGCCTGCAGGGCTCCGACCTGGTAGACGACCTCGTCGCGGAGTTCTGCGGGGTCAACCTCCATGAAACGGCGCCCGAAACCGGCAAGGTCCCGATAGCTGGGATGAGCGCCGATGGCCACGCCCGCGGCGGCCGCGGCGGCACAGCTGCGCGCCATGGTGCGCGGGTCTCCGGCATGGAAGCCGCAGGCGATGCTGGCGCTGGAGACCAGGGCCATGATGGCGGCGTCGTCACCCAGCCGCCACTGCCCAAAAGACTCGCCCACATCTGCATTCAAATCCAAGGTGGCGGCATCCTGCCCGGTCACGTCTGGAGGGTTCAGAGCAGCCCCAATTCGGTGACGGCGTCGCGTTCGGCAGCCAGTTCGGCCACTGAGGCATCGATGCGGGCGCGCGAGAAATTGCTGATGTCCAGCCCCTGCGCAATGGAATATTCGCCGTTGGCCGCAGTGACGGGGAACGATGAAAACAGCCCCTCCGGCACCCCGTAGGAACCGTCCGAGGGCACCGCCATGCTGGTCCAGTCCCCGTCCGGGGTGCCGTTGACCCACAGGCGCATGTGTTCGACGGCGGCGTTCGCGGCCGAGGCTGCCGAGGAGCCGCCGCGGACGGCGATGATTTCCGCGCCGCGCTTGGCCACCCGGGGAATGAACTCCTCTGCGGTCCAGGCCGGTTCCACCAGGGAGGTTGCCGGTGTTCCGCCCACCGTGGCGTGGCTGATGTCGGGGTATTGCGACGCCGAGTGGTTGCCCCAGATGGCCACCTTGCGGATGTCCGCAACGGGGCTGCCGGTCTTTTGTGCCAGCTGTGCCACGGCACGGTCGTGGTCCAGCCGGGTCATGGCCGTAAAGCGTGCGGCCGGGATGTCGGGGGCGTGGGACGAGGCGATCAGGGCGTTCGTGTTGGCGGGGTTGCCCACCACGACCACCTTGATGTTCTCCGCGGCACCCTCGTTCAGTGCCCGGCCCTGCACCGAGAAGATCCCGCCGTTGGCGCTGAGCAGTTCGGCCCGTTCCATCCCGGGACCGCGTGGACGGGCGCCCACCAGCATGGCGAGGTTGGCGCCGTCGAACGCCTTCACCGGATCATCGAAGACCTCCAGCCCGGCAACCAGCGGGAAGGCGCAGTCCATAAGTTCCAGGACGGTGCCTTCGGCCGCCTGCGCAGCCTGGGGGATCTCGAGCAGGTTCAGCTTTACGGGGACGTCCGGCCCAAGCATGGCTCCGGAGGCGATCCGGAACAGCAGGGCATAGCCGATCTGGCCGGCCGCTCCGGTGACGGTGATGATAACAGGGGCATGTGCGCTCATGCTGCCAGTCTAGCCACGGCGGGCCCGCGTGGAACGGACAGATTTGGTGCAGGGCGTTCACGTCTCCTGCCTGCAGGTGTCCCGGAACGAAAAGCGGGACCCGCCGGAGTGCCGGCGGATCCCGCTTTCATTGCCTTTGAGCTGAATCCCCGCCCGGCTCAGCAACCGGCACGGGGGTGGCTTCCGTTGCCGTTCCCGTTGTTGCCCTTCCCGTTGTCGTTGTTGCTGTTGTTCTTGTCGTTGGCGTTGCCCTGGCCCTTGCCGCCGCCGTTGTTCCCGGCGTTGCCGCTGCTGCCGGGGCACTGGTTGCCGGGCCCCTCAGTGGGTTCGTCGGTCGGTTCCGGCGTGGGTGTCGGTGTGGGGGTGGGTTCCGTGGTGTCCGGCACGGTGCCGCCGATGTTGACCTCGGCGCCGCCGGCAAAGGCGTTGCCGGCGATGGAATTAAGGGCCACCAGCTTGACGTAGCGGCCAACCGTGCCGCCTTCTACGGCCACCACCTGGGCGCGGGCAATGTCCAGGAAGGTCCCTGATGCCACCTTCTCGCCAAATTCCGTGGCGCTGTCGGAGACATACAGCTCGTAGTCCTTGATCTTTCCGTTGGTGTTGGACTGGCGCTGGGTGTATTCAAATCCCGTGACGTCGTAGCTCTTGCCGAGGTCAAAGACCACCGAGTGCGGGAACGCCCCTGTGCCGTTCTGCCACTGCGTGTGCCAGAAGGTGTCGGCTCGACCGTCCAGCAGGGCTGCGGCTGGCCCGTTCGGGGCGGTCTCGCCTGTCAGCTCTTCGGAGGAAACACTGGCGATGGAGATCTCGCCCTGCGGGATCAGGTTGTCCAGCGGAACCAGCTTGGACTCCACCCTGAGACTGGCACTGGCCGAGCGTTCGCCCTGCACTGCCAGGATGGTGTGCGTGCCGCTGTACACCGTGGGGTAGACGGGCAACTGAAAGGTGAGTTTTCCGGCGTCGTCCGGCAGGACCGAGCCGACACGGTTTCCGCCCAGGGTCACCACAACATACTTGCCCGGCTCAAAGCCGGACAGCGTGGTCTCTGCCCGGTAGCCGGCACGGACCGTCTTGTCCGTGGTGGACAGGGTGGGAGCCTGCGAGGAATCCCAGCCCGGAGTCCGGACGGGGTCGGCGGTGCCCTCGGCAACCTCAACCGTGAACGCGGCGGTGGTGCCGTCGGAGGCGGTCAGCGTGCCAGAGTACGTTCCTGCTGATGCGTAGCTGTGCGTGCCCTGCAGCTGGTACAGGCTGCCGGCCGTGAGCGAGGTGCGCCCCTGGCCGGTGGCAAACGTGGCCGCGGCGGGTGCAGTGCCGTCGCCCCAGTCAACGGTGACGCCGAGGTCGCCGGTGATGGTCGAGGCGCTGGTGCCGTCGGCGTCGTCGACGGTGTCAACGGCGATCGTCGTGGCATCGGCGGAGGCCTTGGTGCCGGGAGCCGCCAGCAGGCCGACATCCAGCAGGAGATCGCGTCCGGGGGCGACGGCGTTGACCGTGCCGGCCATCGAGGCGCGCCACTTGGCGTTGGTGCTGTCGTAGAAGTTGGTGCCGCCCACCAGCATGCGCTGGCCCATGGACGCCATGCGGTCCTTGAAGTCCGTCACGTTGCGCTGGGCCTGCGGGGTCCAGCCGATCTCGGCGAAGGAGATGACGCGGGGGAAGGCCAGGAACTCGGCCTGCTTGCCGCCGCGGATGGTCTCGGACCACTGCGGAGCCTCCACGCCCAGGATGACTGAATCGGGCAGGTTGGCCCCGTTGTCCTTCACGGTGCCGGCCGGGTTCCAGTCGTAGTACTTGGGGAAGTCGCCCGTGCCGGCCCAGGTCAGGCCGATCGGGGTCTTGGAGTGGTATTTCATGTCGATGTACGAGGTGCTGCCGTTGGAGACCATGAGCTTGGCGCCCTTGTTCTTGATGGCGTTGAGGGTGTCCGCAGTGCCGCCGGTCCAGTACTGGATGCCGTCGCCGGGGGTAAGGTCGGCAATTGCCGCTTCATTCCAGCCGATCGGCTTCTTGCCCAGGTCATGGACAATCTCCACGGTCCTGGTGATGAACTTGACGTAGTCATCGTGCTGCGTCGAGTGTGACTCGTCGCCGCCCACGTGCAGGTAGTCGCTGGAGCTCATTTCGGCGATCTGGCCGAACACGTGCTCAATGAAGTTCCACGTCGCGGGAAGGTCCACATCCAGCGTCGACTGCCCGACGTTGCCTGTGCCGTCGGCCGGAACCACACCCCACTCGTCGATGCCGGGCTTGGTCTTGGCCGAGTTCAGCTCCGGGATGGCGTGCAGGATGGCCGAGGTGTGCCCGGGCACGTCAATCTCGGGGATGACCTCAATGTGGCGCTCTGCTGCGTATGCCACGATGTCCTTGAATTCGTCCTGCGTGTAGTAACCGGTGTGGCCCAGTTCGTCCTGGTAGCCGAGGTTCTTGGTCACGGCGGTCATGCCGGAAATCTCCGTCAGCTGGCTGTAGTCGATCGTGTCTCCGGCCGTCTTGCCGTCGTTGGTGATCTGGATGCGCCAGCCCTGGTCGTCCGCCAGGTGGAAGTGCATGGTGGAGATCTTGAAGGCCGCCAGCGAGTCCAGCACGTTCTTGACTTCGTCGACGGTCTTGAAGTCGCGGGCCACGTCGAGCATCATGCCGCGCTTTTCGAAGCGGGGGGCGTCGGAAATTTCGACGGCGGGCGCGTTCCAGTCGGCGACGACCTTTTGCTTGGACTCGATGAAGGCCGGGAAGAGCTGGCGCAGCGTCTGGACACCGTTGAAGATGCCGTCGCTGGTGGGCGAGGTGATCTTGGCGCCGGTCACGGCGTCAACGCTGAGCGTGTAGGCCTCGTTCTGGAGCTGCGCGCCCAGGTTGGGGATGTCCCCCGGGGTCTGGAGAAGGACGACGTCGTCCGCGTCGCCTGAAGTGCCTTCGACCACGGGCAGCGCCAGGCCGGTGGATGTGCGGAAGATCTTGGCGAGGAACTCGGCCGTCGCCAGGGTGTCGGCGTTGTTGGCAACAATGCGCGAACCGGTGCCGAGCCTGAAGGGCGCCTCGTCCGGCGTTTCCATGTTGACGGGGCGCGGGACCAGATTGACACCTTCGACAGGGGCTGCAGCCTCGGGCTCGGGACCGTCCCACACCTCAAATTCCCACAGGGACATGCCGTACTTGGTCCCGCCGATGGGGGTGCGGTCCAGGCCCTGCATGCGCACGTACTGGTATTCGTTGCCGGCCGTGGCTGCATTTGGCTTTTGCGTGTCGCGTGAGTCGCAGGCGGGGGCGATGAGTCCGGTGGCGTCGATGAAGTTCGCGCCGTCGGTGGACACCTGCAGCTTGTACTTGGCGGCGCAGGCCGTCTCCCACACAATGCTGACGTGGTCGATCACCGTGGGGGCGGCGAGCTTGACGGTGATGCTTGCATCGTCCGCCGTATTGGAGGACCAGCGGGACTGCTGTGGTCCGGGCTTGGAGGCGTCGGTGTCGCCGTCGATGGCCAGTGCGGGCCCCCACTGCCCGGCAACCTCCTGGCCGGAGGCGCTGACGGTGGCGCCCGCCGAGGCCAGGGCAACATTTTTGCCCAGCGCGGCGGGGACGCCCCACACTTCCATCTCAAACAGCGAGATGCCCCACTTGGTGCCGCCGATGGGGGTGCGGTCGAGACCCTGCATGCGCACGTACTGGTAGTTGCCGCCGGCCAGTTCCGGCTTCAGGGCCTGGACGTCCGGGTTTTCCGGCGCGCAGTCGGCGCGGGATATGACGTCCGTGGCATCCACGAAATTGCTGCCGTCCGTGGAGACCTGGATCTTGTATTTGGCGGCGCAGGCCGCCTCCCATTTGATCACCACCTTTTCAACGGCGGTGGGGCGGGCCAGCTTGACCGTCAGCTGTGCGTCGTCGGCGTGGTTGGAGGACCACCGGGTGGCGCCGTTGCCGTCAATGGCGTCATCGGGGCCGTGGGTGCCCGCAGTCTCCTGCCCGGAGGCGGTGACAGTTGCCCCGGCCGACGCCAGTGCGACGTTGCTGGCGGCCGGGTCGTTGGCGGCGGGGGCGGGATCGCCCGGCGCTGCCAGGGCCGGCGGGGCCGCCATGGTCAGCAACATCGCTGGAGCCACCACCGCCATGGCCAAGGTCGATTTCCACTTTGAACGCACGTGTTTCCATCCTTTGCAGATTGGGGAGATGCAGGTCACAACTGCTACATGTTATGCATAACTTGACGGAATTGGGAAGGATGTCTATACAAGTGTTTTCTGGCCCGGGCGGGCGCCGGGTGCCCGAGCGCGAATGTGGCTGCCGGGCATTCCGGGGACGCTGCGGTGCCCGGGGCCGCCCCATCCTGTGGGGCGGGCCCTTAAAGCAGCGGGCGCACCGTCCCCTGATTGACAGGGGGAGGTGCGCCCGGTGCAGAAGCGGCAGTCCGCCGCCACGCTGCCTTTTGTGGAGGCGTTGCAGCCCTAGAGTGTTTCCGTGGCCAGTTCGAACTCCAGGCGGTGCAGGCGCTCGCGGTCAACGACGCCGTTGGGCTTGCCCAAGTTGACCACCAGGAAGGACGAGTTTGATGTTCCTGCGTTGAATTCGGCGTCCAACCCGGCGGCGTCGAATCCGGTCATGGGGCCGGCTGCCAGTCCAGCTGCACGGGCGGCCACAATGAAGTAGCCGGCCTGCAGGTGGGCGTTGGTCAGGGCCATGTGGTTGCGGGTTTCCGTGTTGGCCTCAAACATGGGCACGGTGCCTGCCATGTGCGGTGCCGTGGTGGCAAGGAGCTGGTGCCACTCGTTCGTGTAGCTCAGCACGGCAACCATGGGCGCATTCAGGGTCTTGGCCTTGTTGCCCTCGTTCATGTGGGCCACCAGGCGTTCGCGGGCCTCGGCCGAACGCACCCAGGTGATGCGCAGCGGCTGGATGTTCATGGCGGTGGGGCCCATCTTCGTCAGTTCGTAGACGGCCTGGAGGGTCTGCTCCGAGACCTCGTCATCCGCCCAGCTGTTGGCAGTCCGCGCTTCAAGGAAAAGCGCGGCTGCGGCGTCGCCGTCCAGGATGAGTTCGTCGTGCAGGGTGGTCTCGGTGTCGATGGCAATGCTCAATGGGTCCCGCTCTCCTCGAAAAAGTGTTTCTCGTTGGTGCAAGCGCGTGGTGGACGCGGTTTGTTTCCCGTTTTGCCATGAGCTGCGTCACAGTGCCATGATGCAAGCCAGAGCAACACAGTGCTGGCAACGCAAAGGAGCGTCACTTTACATGACTGCTTGGACCATCCGAGACTTTCATTCACAAGACGTTGAAGGCATCCTCGCGCTGTGGCAGGCGCTGCGTGAGAACGGTGTGGAGCCCGTCTATGACCTCGCCGAGGTCCTGGCCTCCTGCGAGAAGGACCACGCCGTGGTCGCCGTCCACGGCGAGCAGGTGGTGGGCGCCGCCGTGGGCCGCGCCGCCCACGACCAAGGCTGGATCGTCTTCCTTGCCACCCTGCCGAGCTTCCGCGGACGGGGGATCGGCACCCTCCTGCTGGCCGCCGTCGAAAACCGCATGGCCGCCCACGGGCTCAACAAGCTCTCCGCCCTCATGCCGGAAACCGAGACCCGGGTGGAGGCGTTCACCAACAGGGGCTTCATGGTGAAGAAGAACCTGCGCTACTTTGAGCGGCGCATCCCGGTCCAGCGCGCCGAGCTTGGCGCACTGGAGGAACTCGGCGGGCGGGTGCTGCCGCGGGACCTCTGGGACAAGGTGGCCGGCATGGCAGCGGAGAAGGAACTGCTGGAGCGCCGGCTGGTCCTTCCCCTGGCGGAGTCGGAACTTGCGGAGGAATTCGGTGTGGTGCCGCCGCGCGCCGTCGTGCTGTTTGGGCCTCCCGGCACCGGCAAGACCACCTTTGCCAAGGCCATCGCCTCCCGCCTCGAGTGGCCTTTTGTGGAGGTGTTCCCGTCGCGGTTGGCCGGCGAGCCGGGCGGGCTGGCCGGGGCCCTGCGCCAGACGTTTTTGGACATCTCCGAACTGGAGCATGCAGTCGTCTTCATCGACGAGGTCGAGGAGATCGCGTCCCAGCGTTCCGGGGAGCCGCCGTCGCCCATGCAGGGCGTCACGAACGAGCTGCTCAAGATCATCCCCGCCTTCCGCGACCAGCCCGGACGGCTCCTGGTCTGCGCAACAAACTTCATCCGCTCCCTGGATTCGGCCTTCCTGCGCCACGGCCGCTTCGACTACGTCATCCCCATCGGGCTGCCGGACGTGCAGGCGCGCACGGCCATGTGGGAACGCTTCATCCCTGCCCACCTGCTCGAAGAGGTCGATGTGGACCAGCTGGTGGCCGCCAGCGGCGGATTCTCGCCGGCGGACATTGAATTTGCGGCCAGGAGTGCCTCGCAGCGGGCCCTGGAGCGGGCCATGTTCGACGGCGCTTCACCCGCCGGCCGCCGCGGCCCGGCCACGTCGGGGTACCTGGAAACCATCGCCGACACCAAGGCGACGGTGAGCCAGGAAGTCGCGGCCGACTTCCTCGAGGACATTGCCGCGCTCGCCAGGACCTGAGGCCGCGAGCCCGGCGGGCCTGGCGGGCCTGGCGGCAGTGCTTGCTGTCGGCGGCCGGCCCGCTAGAGCCAGCCCTTTCGTTTGAACACAAAATACATGGCCGCTCCCACCGAGAACATGAGGGCCAGGGCAAGGGGGTAGCCAAACGCCCAGTGCAGCTCCGGCATGACGTCAAAATTCATGCCGTAGATCGAGCCCACGAACGACGGCGCGAACAGGATGGCCGCCCAGGAGGAGATCTTCTTCATCTGCTCGTTCTCGGCCGCGCTGGCCTCGTTCTGCCGGTTGGCGGTGAGCGTGCCGTCCACGGTCAAGGCGTTTTGCAGCAGCTGGCGGAAGGAATCGGCCCGGGCGGTGACCTGCTCGACGTGGTCCTCCACGTCGCGAAGGTGGCGCTGCAGCTCAACATTCACCCGGTACTTTTCAAAACCGGCCTCGAGCCGCACCAGCATCTCCTTGAGCGGATGGATGGCGCGCTGGAACTGGATGACCTCGCGGGAGAGCTGGTAGATGCGCCGGGACACGTGCGGGTCGCCGGCGAAGAGCTGGTCCTCGATTTCATCAATGTCATTTTCCAGGCCGGCCACCACGGGTTCGTAGTCGTCCACCACCTGGTCGAGGATGGCGTACAGCACGGCCTCGGGTCCCAGCGCCAGCAGCACCGGATCGGCTTCCAGCCGGGTGCGGGTGGACGAGAGGCCGGGGGTTTCCGCATGTCGGATCGTGATGACAAAGTCCGGGCCGGTGAAGACGTGCAGCTCGCCAAACTCCACGGTCTCTGTGGCATCAAGGTATCTGGCGGGCCGAAGCACTGTGAAGAGGACGTCGTCGTACCTCTCCATCTTGGGCCGCTGGTGGGCCACGATGGTGTCCTCAACGGCCAGCTCGTGCAGTGAAAATTCTGCGGCAAGCGACTTCATCTCGGCGGGGCTCGGGCGGAACATGCCGATCCAGGCCATGCCGCGGCAGGAGGCCATCAGCTCATAGGTCTGCTCCAGGCTGGCCGGGTCCGCGAAGCGCTTGCCGTCCACGTACACGGCGTTGTCGATGATGGTCACCTGCCCATTATGGGTGCCCGACGGCGGCTGCCGGGCACCCGGGGGCTGCCCCGGGCGTGGCGTCAGCCGTGGCTCATGCCCTCCAGCAGCGGTTCCAGCCGGTAGGGGATGTGTTCGTGGAGTGCCAACGACGTCTCCGTGCGGACCACTCCCTTGATCCGGAGCAACTGGCGCAGGGCGCCCTGGAGGTGGTGGACGTCGCGGGCCGCCAGCCGGCACCAGACGTCGCCGCGGCCGGAGATTTCGTACACCTCCAGGATCTGCGGCACTGCCCGCATGGCTGCAATGACGCCGTCGAGGTCCCGGTGGGTGACCTCGATCGTGATGAAGGCGACCACGTCGTAGCCCACAGCAGCGAGGTCCACCTCCCGCCCGCCCTGGCGCAGGGCGCCGCTGCGGGACAGGCGCCGCAGGTGGGACTGGACGGTGTTGCGGGCCACCCCCAGGGTGTCTGCCAGCTCGCCGATTTGGGCTCGCGGGTCCTCAATCAGGGCCAGCAACAATCGAACGTCCAGGGGGTCCAAAATGCTCATGCCGTTCACTCCTGAATCCTAAAAGCCGTTGATATTGATCATTTTGACTCATTTTCTGGAAATTCTTGAGTCATACATTGATGCGTACTTCATTCTATAGATGGATTTGTAATGGGATGCGCCGTGAAAGTGAGTATTGTGTGACCGTCCTGCAGGAATTGGCCATGCGCCCCGCGTCCGCCTCGCGGTTGTCATGGAACGCTTCGGTGGGCATGCGGCTGCTGCTGGCCGGAACCGTGATCTTTACGCTACTTGTGGGCGCCAACCTCGCCACCCCGCTGTATCCGTTGCTGCAGGCGCGGATCGGCTTCGGCTCCATTGGCGTCACGGTGGCCTTCACCGCCTACGTCATCGCGCTGATCGGAGGGCTGGTCCTCTTTGGGCACTGGTCCGACCATATCGGGCGCCGTGCCGCGCTGGTGCTGGCCGTGGTGGTGGGCCTCGTGGGTGGGCTGGTGTTCGGCACGGCCGGGTCACTGCCGATGCTGGTGGCCGGGCGCGCCCTGCAGGGACTGGCCGTGGCCATCGGCACCGGGGCCGGTGCCGCAGCCCTTCGCGACCTCATGCCCGGCAGGCCTGAGCTGGCGTCAAGGTTTACGCTGCTGTCCTCCTCCGGAGGCGTTGCCGCCGGGCCCGTGGTGGGCGGCCTGCTCTCACTCCTGCCGGCCCACACCCAGGCCCCGTTTGTTGTCCATTCGCTGCTTCTGCTGGCGCTGCTGGTGCCGCTGCTCCTGCTTGACGCCCGTCCCGCACTCAACCCGGCGCCCTCCGGACAGGGGCGGAACTACCTGCGTCCGCGCCTGCCCGCACTGACCCGGTCGGCCCGGGGAACGTTCTGGCTGGCTGCCGCTACGGGGTTTGTCAGCTTTGCCGTCTTTGGCTTCTGCCTCTCGCTTGCACCCGGCTACTTTGCCCAGATCATGCAGGCCGATTCACGCCCCTTGATCGGGCTGCTGGCTGCCGTCACCCTGGGCTGCTCGGCGCTGAGCCAGCTGGTTTCGATGCGCGGGCGCCACCTGGTTCCGGCGGGGCTCTTGCTGCTGGGCGTTTCCGTGGTGTTGATCGCCGCTGCCGGCGCCCTGGCGTCCCCGGTGCTGCTGGTGTTGGCCAGCATGGGCGCCGGACTCGGACAGGGCGCCGCCTTCCGTGTGGTGTTCAACGACGTTGCCGCAGCCGTGGAGCCGGCCCGGCACGCACAGGTCATCTCAGCGGTCTACATTGTCACGTACCTGGGCAGTGCCCTGCCGGTCCTCGGGCTGGGTGTCGCCGTCCAGGCGTGGGGGCTCCAAGCCGCCGTTGCCGGCTTCGCGGTGCCGATCGCCGTTGCCTGTGTCGGCCTGGCCGCAGCCGCCCACCTGCGGAACCGCACCGCCGTCGTGCGGTGACGCCAGGAGTCGCTAGTCCAGCGGGCCCGTGTGGCCCGGCATGTGCTTGAATACGAGCGTCGTTTCGGTGTGGCCCACCACGGGGTCGGTGGTGAGGTTGTCCAGGACCCAGTCGCGCAGGGCGTCGGTGTCGCGGACGGCAATGTGCAGCAGGTAGTCCACGGATCCGGACGTGTGGAAGGTGGAAAGCACTTCCGGGAGCTGCGGAACGCGGGCGGTGAAGGTGTCGATCTGGTCCCTGTCATGGGCGCGCAGCCGTACCGCAATCAGGGCCTGCACGGCCCGGCCGATGGAGGCGAGGTTCAGTTTTGCCTCAAAACCCTCAATGGCGCCGCGTTCCATCAGGGCCCGGGTGCGCATGAGGGCGGTGGAGGGGGCGATGCCCACGGCGTCGGCGAGGTCGCGGTTGGTGATGCGGGCATCGGCCACGAGGGTGTCGATGATTTGCCGGTCGACGGCGTCCAGCTGCTCGCCGTGTGCGTGGCCCGAGGTGGTATCCCGCCGAACATTCTTCGCCGATGCTGCCATGGTGTCCTCCCAGGACTTGGAATGCCTGCGTCCGGATCCGGGCAATGGGCATGCTTTAGTTCGCTATTCTAGCAAAAATCCGAATTTCCGGACAGGGTCCGGCGAGGTTGGTCGCCCGGCACACTCCCGGGCCGCGCTCTTGTCGCGACCTGGGTGCTCCCGGCGGCAGAATCCGGGCCCGGACCCCCTACAACTCCCTCAGAAAACCTTCCACAACGGCCGCTGCCGGACCCGGACGGGCGGACCTCCACCCGGTTCCCGCCCACAGGTTCAACATTTCCCGGTCCTGCGCGGCAGAGGCGGCGGCCCGCAGCGGAGCCGTCAGGAAATGGACCTCCGGATACGCGGCGGGCGCGGTGGCGGCGTGGTCTCGGACAAACGAATTGACCAGGGCTCGGGCCGGCTTGCCGGTAAATGCGCGCGTCATGGCGGTTTCCGTGAACGCGGGATCGCCCAGCGCGTCCTTGTGCAGGGCCCGGGCGCCGCTTTCATCCGTGCGGATTAGCGCTGTGCCGATCGCGACAGCGCAGGCCCCGGCAGCCAGGGCAGCCTTCGCTTCGGCGGGTCCGCACACACCCCCGGCGCCCACCAGCGGGAGCGCCACCCGGGCATGGATGGCGGCCACGAGTTCAGGCAGCGTGGAGAAGCCGCCGCCGTCTGGAGCCAGGAATGCCGCGGTGTGCCCGCCCGCGCCATCATGCTGAACCACGAGGGCATCAACGCCCGTCGCCGCAGCCGCTACGGCCTCTGGCACCGAGGTCACGGAGGCCAGCACCTTGGTGCCGGCCCGCTGCAACTGCGCAACAACGCCTGCCGGGGCCAGGCCAAAGGTGAAGCTGACCACCGCGACCGGGTCCTCAAGCAGCAGGGCGATCTTTTCCGTCCAGTAATCCTGCACCCGCGGGTCGTCCTGCGACAGCTCCACGTCGGGGACGCCGGCGCCGTGGCGGGCGGCGTCGGACGCCAGCTCGGCACGGTAGCGGGCCAGGCCGGCTGCCTGCCCCGGCGCCAGCGGCTCCGTGCGCGGCACAAAAAGGTTGACCCCAAAGTCCTTCCCGGCGGCACGCAGCGGTGCAATGTGGGCGGCCAGCTGCTCAGCGGTCCTGTACCCGCCGGCCGCGAAAGCAAAGGCTCCCGCGCCCTGGACGGCCAAGGCGAGCTCCGCCGTCGTGGTTCCACCGGCCATGGGGGCCGCTATCAAGGGAGAGGTGAACATGGCATTAGTCTAGATCCGTGGACAACAACACCCGGAACTCCCTGCCCGCCCGCTTCGTGGGACTCGACATTGGCGGCTCCAAGACCCGCGGCATCGTTTGGACGGACGGCGCCGTCAGCTCCGACGCCAGTGTGGGAAGCACCAATGTGCAGAATGTGAGTGCACAGGTGGCCCGCGACAACATGGCCGAGCTGTTCTCCCTGCTGGATGCGGCCGGCGCCACGGATGTCCTGGCAGGTGCCGGCGGTGTTGACACGGACGACGACGCCGCTGCCCTTGCCGGCCTCATCTCACCTTTCGTGCCGGGGGCCCGGGTGCAGGTGGTTCACGACACCCGGCTGCTGCTCGCCGCTGCCGGGGCGTCCACCGGCGTGGCTGTCATCGCCGGGACCGGCTCTGCCGCGTGGGGCATAAATGCCGCGGGGGAGCAAGCCCGCGCAGGAGGATGGGGCTACCGGCTGGGCGACGAGGGCAGCGGCTACTGGCTGGTGCGGGAGGCGGTGCGGCACAGCCTGCGCCGGATGGACTCGGGTGAGGCCGTGGATGAGTTGACGGCAGGCCTGCTGGACTACTGCGGGCTGGAATCACCGCAGCAGTTGATTGCACATTTTCATATGGGCACCACGCGCCGGTACTGGGCGGCCGGTTCGCCTGTGGTATTTGCCGCGGCACGGGACGGCCACCGAGAGGCGCTTGCGCTGGTTGACCAGGCAGCCGCAGACCTCGCGGACATGGCGGCCAAGGTGGCCGGCCAGCTGGGGTTGGCCGGTCCGGTCGTGCTGGGCAGCGGACTGGGCAGCAACGTCCCCGCGCTGCAGGAGGCGTTCACGGCGCAATTGGCGCGGCGCGGCTTTGAGGACGTGCAGATCCTCCGCCAGGACCCCATCTTTGGCATTCCGCTGATCGTGGCCGAGCAGGCGCCCTAGCCCGCCACTCCTCCTCCTCCGTTACCGTCTATGACGCGGTTGATGCATCAAAAACAGCGGGAATCCGCTTTTCGCGTGCAATAGCTGCGTCACAGATCCGCGTGGGGAGGATGCGGCGCCGCATCAGCGGCCCGGAGGCGGGGCTGTGCTTCCGCGAACCATGAGCGTTGGCGCGACAAGGTCCGGCGGGCTGGACATCTTGGGGTTGGCAATCATGGCCACCAGCCGCTGCACCGCGCGGCGGCCTGTGTCTTCAAACGACTGCCGGACCGTGGTCAAGGGGGGATTGGAGTAGGCGGCCAGGTCGATGTCGTCGATGCCCACCACCGAGACGTCCTCCGGCACCCGGCGGCCCAGCTCGGTCAGGGCGCGGAGCACGCCGAATGCCATTTCGTCGCTGGCCACAAAAATGGCCGTGACCTCGGGATTCCGGCCCAGGACCAGCCCGCTGTGATATCCGGATTCCGGGCTCCAATCGCCGTGCAGTTCCGGCGGCACGTCGCACCCGTTCTCCTGAAGCGTGCGGCGCCAGCTGTCCCGGCGGCTCGCGGCGTCGGACCATTCTGACGGCCCTGCCACGTGCCATACGGTCTCGTGCCCCAGGTCCAGCAGGTGCTGGGTGGCCAGGACCGCCGAGATGTCCTGGTCCACGCCCACGAGCTCATCGCCCCAGGTGGCCGAGCCGTCGGTGTTGATTGTGGGAATGCGGGTGGTCAGCTTCTTGATCTGGTCGACGGCTTCCAGCAGTGGCGCCGAGAGGATGATGCCGTCCACGCCCTGGAAAACAAGGCGGCCGACCGCATCGACCAGGGACTCCGTGCTGAGCGTGGAGGTCACCGAGTTCACTGTGTAGCCCGCCTCCCGCGCACCGCGCTCAATGCCCAGCGCCAGCGACGAGCGGGAATAGTTGTTGGTGGCCAGGGTCAGCAGTCCCAGGGTTCGGGAGCGGCCTGTCACCAGCGCCCGGGCCGTGTAATTGCGGCGGTAGCCGAGCCGTTCCACGGCCGACATGACGCGTTGGCGCGTGCTGTCCTGGACATTGGGGTGGTCGTTGAGCACCCGCGAAACCGTCTGGGCTGAAACGCCGGCTGCGTTGGCGACGTCCCGCATGGCAGGTCCACGGGCGTATTGCGAGTCAGGCATCTGCTTCCTTGTCCTCGAGCTGTGAGAAATGCCGCAAGGTGGTGGTGCGGCATGGCTTGAATCCCACTATAAGCCTCTCCATGTTTGCTTGTAACATGCTGTGAATATCCTGCGTAATGATGGTTCCCTTTCCCTGAAAGCGGGCGTTTGCGATAGCGTGTTATCCATAACAGAATGTCTCTCAAGACATTCCCAACAACCAGCGCCAGGAGATTCCTTGTCCACGTCCGCCACCTTGCCCGGGCAGAACGCCGCCGGCACCGTGTCTTCCGCGCCGGCTCCGGCGCCGTCCGCCTCGCAGAACGCGCCCGCAGCGCCCGCAGCATTGAGCTACGCGGACCGCCAGCTCTTCAGGAACGGGCGCCAGCACCGCATCATTGCCGGTGCCGTCCACTACTTCAGGGTCCACCCGGACCAGTGGCAGGACCGCATCGACCGGCTCGTGGCGTTGGGTGTGAACACGCTGGACACCTACGTTGCGTGGAACTTCCACCAGCCGCGCCAGCACATCGGGCCCGACTTCACCGGCTGGCGCGACCTGGGCCGCTTCATAACCCTTGCAGGCGGGGCCGGCCTGGACGTCATTGTGCGGCCCGGCCCGTACATCTGCGCCGAATGGGACAACGGCGGCTTCCCGTCATGGGCGACCTCCAACCCGGACATGGTGCTGCGGTCCTCCGACCCGCTGTTCACCGGCGAGATCGAGAAATGGTTTGACCACCTCATCCCCGTGATCGAGCCGCTGCAGGCCCGCCACGGTGGCCCCGTCATTGCCGTCCAGATCGAGAATGAATACGGCAGCTACGGTGACGACAGTGACTACCTGCGCTGGAACCGGACGGCGCTGCAGGAGCGCGGCATCACCGAGATGCTCTTCACGGCCGACGGCGGAACTGACTATTTCCTGGACGGCGGCTCCTTGCCAGACACCTGGGCAACGGCCACGCTCGGTTCCCGCGGGCCGGAAGGCGACGAGGTCTGGCAGCGCCGGCGCCCCGGCGAGCCGTTCTTCACGGTCGAGTTCTGGAACGGCTGGTTTGACCACTGGGGCGAGAACCACCACACCCGCAGCGCCGTCGAGGCCAGCGATGAAGCCCGCAAGATCCTTGATGTGGGCGGTTCCATCTGCCTGTACATGGCCCACGGAGGCACCAACTTCGGCCTGGCGTCAGGATGCAATCACGACGGCACCATCCAGCCGACCGTCACCAGTTACGACTCCGACGCCCCGATCGCCGAGGACGGTCGGCTGACGGAAAAGTTCCATGCCATGCGCGAGGCATTCTTTGCGGCGGCCGGCCGTGAACCTTCGGACATCCCCGCGCACCTGGCCGCCCCGGCCCCGGTGCTCCCGGCAGCCAGCGTGGCACTGGAACAGGGCACCGCGCTGCTCGATTTTGTCCGCGCCGCCGCGCCCGTGTCCAGCATCAAGCCCCTGTCCTTCGAGCAGTTGGGCCTGGACCGCGGGCTGGTCCACTACAGTGCCAAGGCGGTGCTGCCCGCCGGCGAGGCGACCATCCGGATCCGCGGCCTGCACGACCGCGCACTTCTCTGGGTGGACGGCGAGTTCGCCGGCATCCTCAATGACGGCACCGGCGCGGACGGCCTCAAGTTGGCTGGACTCGGGGGCATGGCGCGCCTGGAAATCCTGGTCGAGAACCAGGGGCGCATCAACTACGGCCCCCGCTTCGGTGAGGGCAAGGGCATTCTTGACGGCGTGCTCATCAACCAGCGCTATGTCTTCCACTGGGAGCAGCGCCCCGTCAACCTGGAACTTCCGCTGGACGAGCTGCTCACCGTCGGCGCCACGGGTGCCGCCCCCGGCGCAGCCTCCGCCGACAAGCCCGCGGGCTTTTTCTCCGGTTCCTTCGAGGTGGACGCCCCGGCGGACACCTACCTGGCACTTCCCGGCTTCGGAAAGGGCTTTGTCTGGCTCAACGGGTTCCTGCTGGGAAGGCACTGGGAGATCGGCCCACAGCTGACCTTGTATGTCCCGGCGCCACTGTTGCAGGCCGGTCGCAACACGCTGACCGTGCTGGAACTCGAACGTGGCGGAACACATGCCGAGCTGCGCCAGGAACCTGACCTTGGCCTCGGCGGGGTAACGTATGTGGAGGATTTGGGATAAGCAGGCAGGATACGAGGAGTGGGTGGCGGTGCGTCGTAAGGTCATGGCCGCGCTTTGCGCCGCCGCCCTCCTGATGGCCACGGGCTGCACCCCTTCGCCCATCACCACCGTCCCCAGCGCGTCCAAGTCGCTGAACGTCGTGCCGCTCACCGTTGGCCTTCCCGAGGTGCCCGACGACGTCAACCCCGCCGAGGGTGCCCTGTTGGCCAACGTGTACGCGGCAGCCCTGAACGCGGCCGGACTCCACACCCTGGTGGCCGAGAAGCCCTCGCCGGCAGGAACCATGGTTTCCGGCCTTGAGGCGGGGGACTACGACATTGTCCTGGCCTACTCCCGCGCGGCCCTGGCGGAGTTGTCCCCGGAAGCCGCGGAGGACCCGGCGGCAGACGCCAACAAGGTCCTGTCAGAACTGAAGGCCGCCCTGCCGGACAGTGTCATGGAACTGGACCCCACCAAGGTGGAGGACCAGGACGCCATGGTGGTCACGGCCGTCACTGCGGAGAAATACCAGCTCAAGAGCATCACCGACCTGGCGCGGGTTTGCGGGCAGTTGACGCTGGGAGGCTCAGCCCAATTCAAGACCAAGGACACCGGACTGCCTGCCCTTGAACGCGACTACAAATGCGTGCCCGAAACCTACAAGCAGCTCCGTCCCGTCTTGGACACCGGCAGCGACAGCGTGGTGTGGTCGCTGCTGCGCGACGACATCCAGGTCGCTGACATCCACGCGTCGTCCCCGGCCATCGCGGACAATGCACTGGTGGCCCTCAGCGATCCGATGAACATTTTTCCTGCCCAAACCATCGTGCCGCTGGTGGCGGGTGACAGGGCGGGCGCAGACGCGCAGGATGTGCTGAACAAGGTCAGCGCGGCCCTGACCACGGAGGAACTGAGCAACCTCAACCGGCTGGCGCAGGACCGCCAAGACGGCAACTTTGCCGAGGTTGCCCAGGCCTGGCTGGTGCAAAAAGGCCTGGTCAAGTCCAGTTCTTAGCCATTGGCCTTTTCCCGCGGGGCATGGGCGGCCGCACAGGGAGCCCCTCATGTGTCATATTTGGTAAATGGCAGAATTCACGCAGTCCACCAAGCTCCACAACGTCCTCTATGACATCCGCGGACCGCTCCTGCAACGGGCGCAGCAGATGGAGTCCGAGGGGCACCGCATCCTCAAGCTCAACATCGGCAACCCCGCCCCGTTTGGCTTCGAGGCGCCTGACGCAATTCTGGTGGACATGATCCGACACCTTCCACACGCCCAGGGGTACACGGACTCCCGCGGCATTTTTTCTGCCCGCACCGCCGTGGTGCAGTACTACCAGACGCGCGGCATCCACAACATCCATGTGGATGACGTTTATCTGGGCAACGGTGTCAGCGAGTTGATCACGCTCTCCCTCATGGCGCTGTTGAACAACGGCGATGAGGTCCTCGTCCCCACGCCCGACTACCCGCTGTGGACCGCCTCCGTCAGCCTGGCCGGTGGCCGCCCCGTGCACTATCTGTGCGACGAGGACAACGAATGGTGGCCGGACTTGGAGGACCTCGCGGCCAAGATCACGCCCAGGACCAAGGGGCTGGTCATCATCAACCCCAACAACCCCACGGGCGCCGTCTACCCGGCACACATTGTCCAAGGCATGGTGGACCTCGCCCGCAAGCACAACCTGGTGGTGTTCTCGGACGAGATCTACGAAAAGATCCTTTACGACGACGCAGTGCACATCAACACGGCCACCATTACGGGCGACGACGTGCTCTGCATGACCTTTAGCGGACTGTCCAAGGCGTACCGCATCTGCGGCTACCGCTCCGGCTGGCTGGCCATTTCCGGCCCAAAGGCCGCAGCCGCCGATTATCTTGAGGGCATAAACCTTCTGGCCAACATGCGCCTGTGCGCCAACGCGCCGGGGCAGCATGCCATCCAGACAGCGCTGGGCGGGCACCAAAGCATTGAGGATCTCATCCTGCCCGGCGGCCGCCTCCGCGAACAGCGGGACCTGGCCTACCGCATGCTCAACGACATTCCCGGCGTCAGCACCAATCAAGCCAAGGGCGCCCTCTACTTGTTCCCCAAGCTGGACCCGGAGGCGTACCCCATCAAGAGCGATGAACAGTTCGCACTGGACCTGCTGGAGTCGCAAAAGATCCTGATCTCGCACGGCACGGCCTTCAACTGGATCCGGCCGGACCACTTTCGCCTCGTCACCTTGCCCAACGTCAAGGACATGGAAGAGGCGATCGGACGCATCGGGGAGTTCCTCAGCACGTACAAACCCTAGGGAAAGGCTTCACCATGTCATTGCCCATTGGATTCACCGCCCACCCGGGGGAGCTGCTGCGCGTTGGCCCGGGGTTCACCCTGGCTGGCACGCCCACGGACGCCGCCCCCGGCTATTCCGGGAAGAAGGACGACGGCGCCGCGACGCTCGCCGAGCGGGCTCCGATCCTGGCCCAGCTGCAGGAACAGCTATTCGCCCAGAGCCGCTTCGGTGGGCAGAAGTCGGTGTTGTTGATCCTGCAGGCCATGGACACGGCCGGGAAGGGTGGGATCGTGGGCCGCGTCGTGGGTTCAGTTGATCCCCAGGGCGTGAAATTGAAGTCGTTCAAGGCTCCCACGGAGGAGGAAAAAGCGCACGACTTCCTGTGGCGCGTGCGGCCCGCCACCCCGGAGCCGGGCATGCTGGGCGTCTTTGACAGGTCCCACTATGAGGATGTGCTGATCCACCGCGTCCATGGCTGGGCGGACGCTGCCGAACTGGAGCGTCGCTACGCGGCCATCAATGCCTTTGAGCAGGAACTGGTGGATTCGGGGACCACGATCGTGAAGGTCATGCTCAACGTCGGCAAGGACGAGCAGCTGGAGAGGCTGGGCGCCCGGCTGCACGACCCCACCAAGTACTGGAAGTACAACCCGGGCGACCTTGACGAGCGCGCCTTTTGGCCCGCCTACATGGATGCCTACCAGCGTGTGTTTGAGAAAACCAGCACGGACGCCGCCCCGTGGCACGTGGTTCCGGCGGACAAGAAATGGTACGCCCGCGTGGCGGTCCAGGAACTTCTCATCAAGGCACTGGGGGAGTTGAACCTGCAGTGGCCGGCCGGGGATTATGACCTGGCCACGGAGCGTGCCCGGCTCAAGGACGCCTGAGGCTGCCAGGGGCCCGCAGCTGCCAGAAGTCAGCCATGGCTTCTGGGACGCTGACGTCCTGCGTTGTCCGGCCGGCAAGAAAGAACGCTTTGCGGCTGCGGTTGGGCACCACGTGGCCGCCGCCCGCCACGGTGAACAGCCAGACGCGTTCCCGGCCGTCCTGCTCGAAGGCAGCCAGCGTGACGGAGGTCCGCCCGCTTGCCCTGCGGTGCGGCAGCACGGTCCGGGTGGGTGCCGCGGAGACCAGATTGCGGGCGGCGAAGTACTGCGCTGTGTCCAATGCGGAGGGTCCGCGCTTCCTGCCAAACAGTGAGCCAAACCAGCCTTCGCCGCCATACGGCACCACCATGTCGTGGGTCCCATGGACCAGCATGACGGGCATCGGCCGGCCCACGTCCCTGAAGTGCATGTTGGCTGGGCGGGGAAGTGTGGCCCCGATGATGGCGGCGCCGTCAAAGCAGTCCGGAATCTCATGTATCAGGCGGATCAGCAGTTGGCCGCCGTTGGAGAATCCTGCGATGTAGATTGGCAGGGCGCCATGCCGGTTGCGGAAGTCCCGGGCCAGGACGGACATGAACGCGACGTCGTCCGTAGCTGCGGCGGGCGGCCTGTCGTGGTTCCACAGCTTCTTGACCCCGTCCGCGTAAATCACCACCGCACCGAAGTCCCGTGCAAGGAGGTCGAAGCTGAGGCCGCTGAATGCGCGGATCGAACGGCCCGTCTGGCTCGACCCGTGCAGGACAATGACCAGGGCCGATGGGGCTGCGCCGTCGGGAAGGTCGGGGTCCAGCTGGAGATATGACCGCTGCCGGCCTTCGACCGTGGCCTGCCGCCTCATGGCCGTTCCGGACTATTCCGGTGCGCTGGCGGCGCGGGCTGCATCGAGGCGGGCCTTGGCGCCTTCGAGCCACTCCTCACAGCGCTTGGCCAGCGCCTCGCCGCGTTCCCAGAGGGCCAGGGAGTCCTCGAGGCTGGAGGAGCCAGCCTCCAACTGGTTGACCACGCCCATCAACTGTTCGCGGGCCTGCTCGTAGCTCAGCGCTGCGATGTCTGCGGGGTTCTCTGTCTGGCTCATGATGGTTCCTTTGCTGAGGCGTCGGGCGCCTGGATGGGTGGAAGTGGTGGGGGACTAGTTTCCGGTGGCGGTGAAGTCGCCGGCGGCCACGCGTATCCGCAGCTTGGTTCCGGGCGCCACCTGGGCCGGGTCGCGGACAATGGCGCGGTCCTCGAGTTGAACCACGGCATAACCGCGGTCCAGGGTTTTTTGGGGTGACAGGGCGCGGACCTGGGCCCGCAAGTGGGCCAGCTGGTCCACATGCCGGCCCACCTGGGTGCGAACCGCGGTGAGGGCGCGCCCGCCCAGTGAGGCAATGTCGTCGTACTTGGCGGTGAGCATCAGTTGTGGGTTGGCCATGACGGGCCGGGAACGCAGGTAGCTCAGGCGCTCTGCCTCCCGTTCCAGCAGGCCTTCGATGCGGCGGTTGAGCTGCTCCCGGGCCTGCGCCACACGGCGCAGTTCCTCGCTGACATCCGGGACGATTCGCTTGGCGGCGTCAGTGGGTGTGGAGGCGCGGAGGTCTGCCACCTCGTCCAGCAGCGGCCGGTCCGCCTCGTGGCCGATGGCGCTGACCACCGGCGTGGCGGCGGCGGCCACAGCCCGGACCAGAGACTCATGGCTGAAGGGCAGCAGGTCTTCAAGGGAGCCGCCGCCGCGGGCGATCACGATGACGTCCACGGCGGGATCGGCGTCGAGCTCGGCCAGGGCGCCGATGACGGAGGAAACAGCGTTGACGCCCTGGACCGCCACCTCGCGCACCTCGAACTCCACGGCGGGCCAGCGCAGGGCGGCGTTGCGCAGCACATCTTTCATGGCGTCGGAATTGCGGCCCGTGATGAGTCCAATCCTGTGGGGCAACAGCGGCAGCCGTTTTTTGCGGCGCGGGTCAAAGAGGCCCTCGGCTGCCAACGCCTGGCGCAACTGCTCGATCCGGGCAAGGAGGTCGCCCAGGCCCACGGGGCGGATGTCCTGGCCCTGCATGGACAGGCGGCCGGTCTTGAGCCAAAAGTCGGGCTTCAGCTGGGCCACCACGCGTGAACCGCGCTCCAACGGCGCCTCGAGCCGGCTCAGCACTGAGCCCCACAAGGTGACGCTCAGGGAAACCTCCGCGTCAACGTCGCGCAGCGTCAGGTAGCTGACATTGGCTCGCTTGTTCAATTCGATGACCTGGGCCTCCACCCAGGCCGGCGGCGCCTTCTCAATGTGTGCCTTGAGTTTTTGGCTCAGCAGCGCCAGCGGCCAGGGGTTGTCGGGGGAGGTCTCTGCGGCCGTGGCTGCAATGACCTTGCGCTCCGGTGTTTCCGCCATTGTCACATCATCGCCCTTCATGGTTGGTGGTTCGCTGTGCCGCGCCACCTGGAAATAACTCTAGCTTCACGCACCCACACCCGGGCACAGCTGTCCACAGGCATGCACTAGTGTGGGAAACCATTGTTGGATTGAACGTGGAATCGGATTATTGATGCGCACAGCTTTTTCTGCCCTTTTGGTCATTGCCGCTCTGCTGGTCGCTGCCGTGGCCGGCCCGGCGATGTGGCTGCAGCGCAACATCGTGGACGAGTCGGGCTTCGTGGCACTGGCCGGACCGCTGGGCAGCAACAAGGGCTTTCAGGAGGGTGCCTCGGCCCTGCTGTCCGCGGAGGCCACGTCCGCGCTGAACCTGCCGGGTTCGCTCAACGACCTGGCCGCCGCCGTCATCGACGATGCCGCCCGCGGCCTCTACACCAGTCCCGGCTACCCTGCCGCGTGGTCTGAAACCCTGAGCCGCAGCCACAACCTTACCTTTGAAGCGGCCGGAAACACCGAGGTGGCAGGCGACGTCGTCCTCGACGTGGAGCCGCTGGTGGGCCTGATCGCGGCCAGTGTTGGCAGCGACCTGGGCATCACCGTGCCGCTGCCGGCCGAAATCCTCATCCGGATGGACGAGGCCAAGGTGGCCGCACTGCTGCCGGCCCTGACGAAGCTGGGAGGGTGGAGCGGCTGGTTGGCGGGTGCCGCCGTCGTGCTTCTTGCCCTTGGCGTCCTGGTGGCCCGAGGGCGGGGCGCCGCCCTTGTGCTGTCGGGCGTGGGCCTGGCGGTTGTCGCCCTGGTCTGGCTGCTGGGCTCGGGCTGGGTGCAGTCCACCCTGGCCAACCTGGTGGTGGGGCCGCCCATCGCGCAGCAAATCGGCGTTGAACTGGGGGCGCTGGCACGCGACAGCTGGCAGTCCGGCATCAACATGACCTTCCTGGCCGCCGCCCTGCTGGCCGTCCTGGGTGTGCTGGCTCTCATAGTGAAGCGCGGACGCACCACGTAGGATGGTGGCTATGAGCACCACTGCCGTTTCCTTGTCCATGCCCGCCGTTCCGCGTCGACGCAGGTCGCCCGAAGAGGTAGCCGCGGCGGCCCCGGTGACCGGACCAAAGCGCGTCCTGCTGGCAGCCCCCCGCGGCTACTGCGCCGGTGTGGACCGGGCGGTTATCGCAGTGGAGAAGGCCCTTGAACATTACGGCGCACCTGTCTACGTGCGCAAGCAGATTGTTCACAACGTGCATGTCGTGTCCTCGCTGGAGGAACGCGGGGCCATCTTCGTCGAGGAAAACGAAGAGGTTCCCGAGGGCGCACTCGTGGTGTTTTCCGCCCACGGCGTCTCCCCGGCCGTGGTGCAGTCGGCTGCGGACCGCGGGCTGCGGACCATTGATGCCACCTGTCCGCTGGTGACCAAGGTGCACAAGGAAGCCGTCCGCTTCTCCAAGGAAGACAAGCACATCCTGCTGATCGGCCACCAGGGCCACGAGGAAGTGGAAGGCACCTACGGCGAGGCGCCCGAAAGCACCACGATCGTGAACAACCCGGCCGAGGCGCGCACCGTCCAGGTCGAGGACCCGGACAACTTGATCTGGCTGTCGCAGACCACCCTGTCCGTCGATGAGGCCATGGAGATCGTTGAGATCCTGCGCGGGCGTTTTCCCAAGCTGCAGGACCCGCCCAGCGACGACATTTGCTACGCCACCACCAACCGCCAGGGTGCCATCAAGGAGATTGCCCCACAGGCGGACCTGGTCATTGTGGTGGGGTCTGCCAACTCCTCCAACTCCGTGCGGCTCATGGAAGTGGCCTTGGAATACGGGGCCAAGGCCTCCCATCGCGTCGACTTTGCCAACGAGATCGACGAAGCCTGGTTCGAGGGCGCGGCCTCCATCGGCGTCACGAGCGGCGCCTCCGTTCCCGAAATCCTGGTCCAGGACGTGCTGCGCCTGCTGGCCGACTACGGCTACGCGGACGTGGCGGAAGTGGTCACGGCGCAGGAAGACATCCTGTTCTCCCTGCCCAAGGAACTGCGTGCCACCATGAAGGCCGCCGGCGACCCCGATTACAAGGGCGTCAAGAGCTCCAACCTGCGCTAATTCACGGCTGCGGCCGTAGCTCAGGTTCGGGGGCTGGAATTAAACGTGCGGGGGTTGTTGTTCCAATCCGCCCCACGTACAACGGGAGCGGATTGGAACAACAACCCCCGCACGTTGCGCCCACGAGAAAAAGGGATCGGAACCCCGCTTCGATGCGGCGCAGCGAAGGCCCGGTGTGGAATGCTTAGCTCGCCGCGTCAAACTCAGGTGCGGTGAGCACCCGCGGCACGGCCTCCACGGGGGCCGGCGATTCCAATGACTTTGGGTCCAGCGCGTTGAGTTTGCGGGCCGTTGGCAGGACCCTGGCCTCGAGCGTTCCCACCAGCTTGTTGTAGCGGTCAACGCTGGTCTTCAGTGACACCCCGACGGCTGAGACAGCCTCACCCATGGTGCCCAGGCGGGTGTAAAGCTGCGCCGAGAGCTCAAAGAGTTCCTTGGCGCTTTCTGTCAGGACGTCCTGGCGCCAGCTGAAGGCAACGGACTTTAGTATGGCCATCAGCGAGATGGGCGAGGCCAGCACCACGTTCTTGCTCATCGCATAGTCCAGCAGGCCGGGATCCGCCATGAGGGCCGAGGACAGGATGGACTCCACCGGCACAAAGCAGATGACCAGCTCGGGGGAGTTGAGGGCCGATGTCCAGTACTGCTTTCCCGACAACGCATCGATGTGGGCCTTGACCGCCTTGGCGTGGCGTGCCAAATGGTGCGCGGCGGCACTGTCAGTTGCGCCGCTGTCGGCTGTGGCATCAGCATCATGGGCGTCAAGGAACGCGGCGAGCGGCACCTTCGCGTCAAGGACCAGCTCCTTGCCGCCGGGCAGCCGGACCACCATGTCGGGGCGGTGGACGCCGTCGTCGGTGACGGCATGGACCTGCTCGTTGAAGTCCACGTGGGGGAGCATGCCGGCAGCCTCCACCACGCGCCGCAGCTGAACCTCGCCCCACTTGCCGCGGGCACTGTTGGAGCGCAGTGCGGACGCCAGCGAGGATGTGGTGGCCAGGAGGCGGGCGTCAGCGTCCTTGGCCTCGCGCAGTTGCTCGGCCAGCTGCCCGTACTGCTCGACACGGTCGCGTTCCAACAGGGCCACCTGGCGCTGGACGGCGTTCAGTTTCTCCGCCACGGGGCCCAAAGCCGCCAGGACGTTGTGGTCCGAGCCCTGCTGCGCCGACAAGGCATGGTTCTGTGAGCTGAGCAGCCTGCGCTCCGCATCTGCCGCTGCGAACTCAGCGTTCAGTGCCGCTGCGCGCTCATGGGCCGCGTCCGCCTCCTCATTTGCCCCGCGCAGCCGGCCCAGCAGCACCCACGCCACCGCAGCGGCACCCAGCACAAGACCCACTACCAACATCAATACGGCTACCAGCCACCCGATACCATTCATGGAACCACCATCCCACGAGGGTCTGACATTCTTGGCGCGGCGGCAAAAGGGACAGGCGGCACAAACCGGCGCCAAACGACAGAACGCTTCCCGCCAGCGCCGATTTCACCGCAAGCGGCAAAATCGGTGCGCTGCCGGTAAGCTTGTGTACCGTGGCTCTTACTATTGGCATCGTCGGACTGCCCAACGTCGGCAAATCAACCCTTTTCAACGCACTGACCCGCAACAACGTGCTCGCTGCGAACTACCCGTTCGCCACGATCGAGCCCAACGTTGGCGTCGTCAGCTTGCCCGATCCCCGCTTGGCACAGCTTGCCGAGATCTTCGGATCCCAGCGCCTGCTGCCCGCAACAGTGTCTTTCGTGGACATTGCAGGCATCGTCAAGGGTGCCTCGGAAGGCGAAGGCCTGGGCAACAAGTTCCTGGCCAACATCCGCGAGGCGGAGGCGATCGCCCAGGTCATCCGCGTGTTTGACGACCCCGATGTTGTCCACGTTGACGGCAAGGTTGATCCCCGCTCCGACATGGAGACCATCAACACCGAGCTGATCCTGGCCGACATGCAGACGGTTGAAAAGGCCATCCCGCGCCTTGAAAAGGCCGTCAAGCTCAAGCAGCGTGAAGCCGCAGAGCTAAACGCTGTCTTGGCTGCCCAGAAGGTCCTGGAACGAGGCGACACCATCTTCTCCTCCGTCAAGAGCGACAAGCTGGAGATGGAACACCTGAAGGAACTCGGCCTGCTGACGGCCAAGCCGTTCATCTACGTCTTCAACGTTGACGATGCCGTCCTGGGCAACCCGGAACGCCAGGAAGAACTGCGCGCGCTGGTCGCCCCTGCCGACGCCATCTTCTTGGATGCCAAGTTGGAGGCGGACCTCGTTGAACTCGACGAGGATGAGGCCCGCGAAATGCTGGAAATGAGCGGCCAGTCGGAGTCTGGCATGGACCAGCTGGCCCGTGTCGGCTTCCATACCCTGGGCCTGCAGACCTACCTGACTGCCGGTCCCAAGGAGACGCGCGCCTGGACCATCCACCAGGGTGACACCGCCCCGATGGCTGCCGGTGTCATCCACACCGACTTCCAGCGCGGTTTCATCAAGGCCGAGGTTGTCCACTTTGACGACCTCTTGGAAGCCGGCTCCATGCACGAGGCCAAGGCCAAGGGCAAGGTTCGCATTGAAGGCAAGGAATACGTCATGCACGACGGCGACGTGGTGGAGTTCCGCTTCAACGTCTAAGCTTTCTTTCTTCAAACGCTCTCGGTTTCTTTTGAAACCGGGGGCGTTGTTGCATCGGGTCCCTGGATAGTTAGCCTTGGGCATCAGCATCACTTCGTTGATGCCGGACACGTCACACTTGCGCAACATGCTGTGTCTTTCTCGGAGATTGCAGAGAGGTTATCCTCGATTCATGGACGATATGGATGGTCTAGGCCTTTGCTGCCTATTGTGGGCGCGAGAGGGTGAAGCTGCAGGGCTTGAGGCGTATGAAGATCGCGTGCTGGCATTGATCACGGAGCACGGTGGGCAGGTGCTGCAACGCGTCCGGAGGACGTCTGGCGAAGCTGCCCCCAACGAGGTGCAGATCTACCGCTTTCCCTCGCAGTCGTCCCTTGATTCCTATCTCTCGGATCCTCGAAGGCTCGAGCTCGCCGAGGTACGCGACCGAGTGGTGAGCCGGACGGAGCTCTTTCCCATCGCATTTCTCGCTTGATGGAGAGTCTCTGATCGCATGCCGAGAGGTTGGTATCTGTGGCGACATCGTTGAGTTCAGATTTAACGTATAGCGTTATTGACGGGCTCCGTTATATGCTGGTCTTGTGATCAGATCGTTCGGCAGCAAGGACACCGAGCGCATCTGGCATGAGCAGTACGTCAGGCGCGTCGACCGGACGGTGCAGAGGTCGACCCTGCGGAAGCTCGAGCTGATCCACGCGGCGAAGGACGTCGAGGATCTGAGGATCCCGCCCGGCAACCGCCTGGAGCAGCTCGTTGGTGACCGTCGTGGTCAGTACAGCATTCGCGTGAACGCGCAATGGCGTATCTGCTTCGTCTGGAGAGAGGGAGGTGCGGATCATGTCGAACTCGTCGACTACCACTGATACTGATCTGATCGAGCCGATCCACCCGGGAGAGATCCTGATGGAGGATTTCATCGAGGGCTTCGGGATCACGCAGAACAAGCTGGCGGTGTCGATCGGTGTGCCGCCGCGGCGGATCAACGAGATCGTGCACGGCAAGCGGGGCATCACCGCGGACACGGCGATCCGTCTGGCGCGGTACTTCGGTACGTCCGAGGAGCTGTGGATGAACCTGCAGTCCAACTATGAACTGCGGCGTGAGCGTCGTGCACTGCGGGACAAGATCGACGCGATCACACCGCTGAAGGTCGCGTGAGCTTGCCTGAGCTGGAGGATCTGTTTGGCCAGCGTGAGTATGCCGTGCGGCTCGACTGGGGCCCGGTGGGCGCGCAATCCTCAGGAGCGGATGTAGCCGTCGTCGTCGATGTACTGAGTTTCTCTACCTCGGTGTGCGTGGCGGTTGAACGTGGCATGAGTGTCTTTCCATACCAATGGAAGGGACCCGGGGCGGAAGCCTTCGCCCGCGAACGTGAAGCCGTGCTGGCAGTAGGTCGGCTGGAGTCGTCTCTGCCGGATTCGCCATCGGCGATCTCATTGTCGCCAGCGGCGTTGTTGGCTGGGCCAACCGTTCCCAGGCTCGTTCTCCCGTCGCCGAATGGATCGACGATCACCACCCTGTTGGCCGGGTCCGGAGCGCATGTTGTTGTCGGATGTCTGCGGAACGCTACTGCCGTCGCCGACTTGATTGCGGCGAAATTGGGCAGGGGTGACACGGTGGCGGTCATCGCAGCGGGGGAGCGATGGCGAGAGGATGGCTCACCACGTCCTGCACTCGAAGATCACCTCGGCGCTGGAGCCGTATTGTCCGCACTGTCGGGTCTCGGGCATCGGAACGCGATGAGCCCCGAAGCCTCGGCTGCTGCCGGCCTTTTCGATGTGGTACGACCGAGTTTGAACCAGTACATGCATGATTGCGTCGGTGCTCGAGAACTGGAAGCAATGGGGTTTCGCTCCGACGTTGACGTGGCAGCTTTGCTGGACGTCTCACCGTTGGTTCCGGTGCTCATCGACGGGGCGTTCCAGAGCACATCAAAAGGGGAGCAGCCTCGGACGGCCAGATCTTGGGACCGGGCCATGCGGCGCTGCGACACCAGAGGTTGGTATGTGCGGCGACGAGGTCGAGTTCCGGTTCAACTTCTGGGCCCCGGCATGACAAATTCCCTGGCTTCTTTGGAGAGGCCGGGGAATTCGAATGATTTGGCTTTGCCGGCGGCAGAAGATTCAGCCCGGCTGGGGCTCAGCGAATGGCGGCGGCATGTCTGTGAAGCGTCGATGCCAGGTGGTGCGTCAGCGGGACACCCACGGCCGCCATGGCGAAATGGGTGGTGAGGACGTCTCCTGCGAGTTCGAGGCGCCGTTCGGTTGCGTCGACTTGCTTGGCGCTCCCCGAGTTCACCATCCGTGATTCGAGCGTGCAGGCGAATCCGTCCTCAGTGGCAACGAGTAAGCCTTCCGCCAACTCCGTCTGTCCTGTGGGTTGCGCCAGCACGAACTCCAGGGCAGTCCCGCCGGCAACCCGGAGGTATCCGGTTTCAGTATGCATGGGAGCTCCGGCCGGGGACCAGGTGCGCTGCATGTAGTGGAGGACGGGTTTGCCCACGTCGGTGAACGTCAACTCTTCGGTGTACCGGAAAGATTCGATCGTTGGGTACTGGCCGGCGCCTTCGCCCCTCCACGCGCCGATGAGGCCGGCGACTGCCGCCAGTCCAGGATGCAGTGACATAGACAATTCCCTTTGTTTCAACCTGACAATAGTGCTGCAAGCCTACCGCCGCAAATGTTGTTGAACCCGCCGGGCCATTGGATTGTGGCCGCGCGGGCCCGGCCCATCCTGGCCGTCCTCGGCGGCTTCGGGTTCGTCAGCGTGGCAGCTGCCGCTTCCGTCAGAACAGCGGCCACGGCACCGCGGGCATGTCGCCGCTCGGACCCGGAAACCGTCCGGCGAGGCGCAATTCGGCGCAGCGTGCGGCGAGCGATGCGATTTCCTCGGTGCTGAGCAAGTCCGCCAGCTTTCGGCCCAGCTCACCCTGCAGCCCTTCGCTGACACGGTTTATCCCGTCTTTTTCCTCGGCGGTCAGGGCGTCACCCTGCCATCCCCACAGCACGGTGCGCAGCTTGTGGTCACAGTGAAAAGTCAGCCCGTGGTCAACGCCGTGCCGGTGGCCGTCTGCCATGGCAAGGATGTGGTCGCCCTTGCGGTCGGCGTTGTTGACGACGACGTCGAACACCGCCATGCGTCTTAGCGCCGGCGAGTCTTCGTGAATGAGGGAGACGATCTGTCCGTTCTCATCTCGTCCTCGCAGGACGTCTTTCCACCCCGTCTCCGGCACGCGGTCTGCCGCGACAAGGTCCACGGGGTTTTGGGCTGGATCTTGCTCCTGCCAGAGCTGGACCATTCCTTCACCAAGCGGGCCATCGCGCAGCCAAGTGCGAGGAACCACGTCCCAGCCAAGAACCTGCGAGACCAGGTAGGCGGCCACCTCCCGGTGGGCCAGGGTGCCCTCGGGAAAATCCCACAGAGGGCTTTCTCCGGCTATCGGTTTGTAGACAACCGCCAGATCACCGATGCTGCCTAGAAATGTGGCGTTTGACGCCGTCGTGATGCGGCCCGTGAGAGTCAGCTCGGCGGTCAGGAGTTCCGGAGTTGGCATCAGGCCTCGGGAATGGTGCAGGTGTGTCCGTCAGCGTCAATGGGATAGCCGCAGAGTGGGCATATCGGGCGCCCGGCACCCACGATCTCGCGGGTGCGTTTGGTGAATGCGCGGGCGGTGCCAACCGGCATGCTTACGCGCAGCATTTCGGGTTCTTCGTCAGGATCGTCATGAAGCGGTTCGTCGTTGCCGTCAGTTTCGGGATCGTCATAGGCGAGTGGATGGGCCTCAATGACGATCTGGGACGTGGTTGGGTCCCACCCCAAGCTCATGGCCCCGGTGCGAAACTGCTCTTGGACGGCTTCCAGGGGGTCATTGTCGACAAGCTCAATGGGAGTGCCCGTGGGAACGCTGAACGGGTTCCCCTCGACGGTGATGAGCTGGTCGAGAATTTCGTCGATCTTTTCCGCGAGCACTGCCGACTGCTGTTTTTCCAAGGCAACACTCACGACCTGCTTTCCGGCGCGCACCTGCAGGTAAAACGTGCGCGCCCCCGGAGGCCCGATCGTTCCAACGACGACCCGATCAGGCCAGGCAAACTCGTGAACACGTGTAGGCATGTCAGTATTCTAGGCCACTGGGGTTCATGGCGCCTTTTGCCCGGCCCCGCCGCCCACCGGGGCATCGCCAGCGGTGATCCCGTTCGACAGCCACGACAGATCGCCGCCATCCGTGTTGCTTGCGATGACGCTCGGCCGACTGGTGCCGTAGTGCACGATCGAGAGGGATGCGGGGCCCACATTGATGCGCTGGAACAGGTCAAGGTGCATGCCGAACGCATCCGCGAGGACTGACTTGATGATGTCACCGTGGCTCACTGCCGCCCACACAGCGCCGGGACCGTATTCCGCTTCGAATGCTGCGTCATGGCGCCTGATCGCTGCCACTGACCGAGCCTGCATGGCCGCCATGGATTCACCGCCCGGAAAAACGACGGCGGATGGCTGCGACTGGACAACCCGCCACAGATCTTCTCTCGCAAGCTCTGCAAGCATGCGCCCCTGCCACTGGCCGTAATCGCACTCGGTGAGATCGGCATCAACGGGCGCGTACGGAGCACCGGCCTGGCGGTCGAGGATGAGCTGGGAGGTCTGCTGGCAACGCTCGAGAGGGCTTGAAACCACTCCGACCAACGGCACGGTCGACAGCCGGTCCCCGGCTCGGGCAGCTTGTTCCCGCCCGGTATGGTCCAGACTGACGCCGACGGCCCGGCCAGCCAGCAAGCCCGTGGCATTGGCTGTGGTGCGGCCGTGCCGCACGAGAATAACTGTCGCCATCCACCCAGCCTAGCCACCCGCCGTCGACGAACACAGCAGGAAACCCGGCCAGGCTCTTTATTCTTGACGGCAGGGACAGTCGTCGTTCGGTTCTCGGAAGCGGCTCGTGAACCGTGAGTAGAGTGGGGCTTCGCCATCAAACACAATCGATCAGCATCGGAGCGCTATGGAAGCCGCAGTTATTGCTACGTGGACATTGGTATCGGAGACGCCCATTCCCGCCGACATTGCACCACTGCTCGTGGCAGGCGAGGAGCCTATTGCGGCCTTTAAAACATTCCGAGACAGTGCGGTATTTACAACCAAGCGACTGATTATGCGTGATGTGCAGGGAATGACAGGAAAGAAAGTAGAGCTGTATTCACTGCCCTACGCCAACATCAACATGTGGTCGTCGGAGAACGCCGGAACGCTTGACTTCAATGCCGAACTCGAGCTTTGGACACGTGCGGGAAAAATTAAGGTCAAGGTCGGAAAGTCCGTCGACATTCGCGCGCTTGACAGGCTCATCGCAAACGTTGTCCTTGGCTAAACTTGGTGACAACGGTTTCAAACTCAGGCACGTTCAGCATCCGGGATGACAAAAGTTCTCGAGGGGCGGGCCATGCACCCGAAGAAGCATGTACGTGCCGTCCGTTCTTACAAGCATTGGCGCTCAATATAAGTGGGATCACGATGCTTTTACTTGCCCAAGATCGCCGTGGAGCTCCGCTGACGTTGGTCTGCTTGGCAATCTCTCAGACGGGTCCTGAGCAAGCCCGGAATAAAGGTTGAGGCGATCGGCCGGAATCCCGTAGATGCGGATCTTGCGGCGTCCGGAAACCCGGAGTGGTTCTGGCCGCACGTGCCGATCCTGGACGCAGCGGGCGTCGTCGACGAGACTCAACTACGGTGCCCGCGAAATGGGGTGCCTCATTTTTGGGAATCCCATCACGGGCGATCTTTGGATTCCGGCATCGGGGAAAATCAGATGGAATCGGTCGGGGCAACCTGAATCTGTATGACGCAGGCTTCCGTGTCGACTGAACAGGGCGGCGACAGTTTTCGGTTCAGCGTAGTTGCAGTTCGATGAGGGGATGATCCGCGAAGACCTCGAGGATGATCTCGAAGTACGTCTTCCCCGTGCCGTTTTGCAGATCATCAAGATCCGACTGGATACCTTGCTGGTTGAAGGAATTCGGTTGTGCCAATTTGCCGTTCAGCCACCGCTGAGTCTCTTCGAATCCGAGCGCAGCACGGCTGTGGTCATGGTCGAGCCAGATAAGCGTTGCGGGATCTCCGTCGCGGATCTCGCTGTCAATCCGGTAGAGGACGTCATTCAGTCCATCCAAGGTCGGTCCAAGGAGCCAGTCCTGTTCGGCCATCAGCTCTCGGTTCAACTGCTCGTAGAGGTCGGCGATCGAGTGCACTTCACCGCCGTCGATTCGGTACCGTTTCACTGCTCCGGCCCTCCTTTATCCTTGTCATGCCAACTGGCTGCACGATGTACTTGCGGCTCAAAATGATTGTATGGCGCAACCTCCCTGCGCTACGGTGCCAGTGATTCCACATCGCATTCACTCAGGGAGTTGCCATGTTTCGCACACGAGTCCACAACCTCCTCGTCTCCGCCGATGGATACGCGGCAGGGGACTACGTGACACTTGAGAAGCCGATCGGGGACGCCGGGGCGCTCTTCCGCAACTTTGACGGGCGGGTCATCCATGGCGTCCACGGCACCCGGGACCCAGTGACTGCCGATCGGGCCTTTTTTAGCATGTGGGGCCAGGGCGTCGGAGCCGAGATCATGGGCCGCCGGAAGTACGGTCCGCAGTCCGGGGAGTGGCCCGATGACGGGTGGCAGGGGTGGTGGGGAGATGAGCCGCCGTTCCTGACGCCGGTGTTCATCCTGACACACCATCCCCGCGAATCGATGGAGTTTGCCAATGGCACCAGTTTCCATTTCGTGGATGCCCCCGCAGCGGAAGCCCTCCGACTGGCCCGGGAGGCGGCCGGTGGGTTGGACGTTCGCATTGGCGGCGGGCCTTCGACCGTGAACGAGTTCCTGGAAGCGGACCTTGTTGACTTCCTGCACATCGTCATCGTCCCCGTCGTGCTCGGCTCCGGCGTACGCCTCTGGGACCGTCTCGCCGGCCTGGAAAACCGGTTCACTGTGGAGTCCGTCAGCACCTCCAGCGGGCTCACGCACCAGCTGTGGAACAGGAACCGCACGGTGTGAACATAGTTCGTGGCGCGCACGGAACGGCCACACCGCCATGGATTGTGCCGGCTACCGGCCCTGGGGTGCGTCGTTGGACGGCCGGAAGCGGGCCAGGTTGGGCAAGGGGCACCAAGCCCCAAGCTTGGGGTAGTCGATCGTCACGCCGACTACGCCGTGCTGGCCGAACGACATCGCCCAGTCCAGGGCGCCGGGCAGTGGCAGCATGAGGAGCGGTGCGGATTCGCCGGGAGCAACGAGCCCGTTCGTGCGGGCGCCTTCGACGGCGCGGGCTGCACTGCTGTAGACGCATAGCATGTGGCCGGCATCGGCCGCGACCATGTAGGGGCGCGGGGATTCCGGGGTGCCGCGGTTGATGCAAACCCAATAGTCCAGTGACGCGGCAGCCGTCCACAGTTCAATCTGCGGCGTGATGTCGCCCGGGGAAGCCTTGCAGGCCTGATCGAGCCGGTCGAGTGTGGCAAGGACTTCTGGTGCCGGGGCAATCGGTCCGGTGGCGGGGGTTGGGTGCACGGGTTGCCTCCTTGTAAGCGACAGTTCATCTATTCTTGCACCGGGCCACAGGCTGTTGCGGCTGTGTGAACAGCAACCCGTCATGGTCGACCCGAGCAAATCGGACCGGAAAAGTCGGGCGGGCAACGTCAATGTCGGCCAGAGTGGATGGTGAAGGGAGGGTCCATGATTGACATACTCAACCGTCTTGTGGACGCCGTCGAGCAGAACCTCGGTGACGAGCTCGACGTCGACCGGCTCGCCGCTGCGCTGGGAACCACGGGCTACCACGCACGCCGCATGACCGTGGCGGCGGCCGACGTCGTCGGTGGCGAGGACCTGCTCACGATCGCCGTGCGCTATGGATACGGCGGCCCCCTTCGCAGCCAACCACACATCAGCTTCCGCCTGATCGGCCACGCAACGCGCGTGCCGCTGGTCCATGAAGGAATCAACCCGCACATCCAGCGCCACATCACGTCTCTGCCAGTTTCTGAGCATGCGCGGCTCAAGGACTTCAGCAACATTGAGCCGCGCGGGCTGCTGCAGGTGGGTGCGGACGTCTCCCCGGACGCCGCGGAAGGCAGCGAACTGACGTACCTTCACGGCGTGGCGGTCGGGGCCGGCACGGACGTGCCCGGTGACCTTGACATGCTCGACGTCGGACCCGGGGCTTGGGTGGTTTTTCGCACCTCGGGTGCCCACCCGGCAATGCTGCAGGAAGCCTACGCGGCGAGTGCCACGGAATGGTTTCCGTCCAACCCGTGGCGCCTGCGTCCGGGACCGTCGATCGTCTCGGTGATCGAGCACGCCCCGGATTTCAGCACGGCAAGCTGCGAGCTCTGGTTTCCCATCGAGCGGGCCTGAGCGGGCTTGGGGCTGATTGCCTGCCCGGCAGTCACGATCGCACGGGCATGCATGAGCCATGTCGTGCTCCCGGTGATTCTGAAGGAGAAGCTGTGGGGGACCGGCTCCGGGAACCTCACGGAACTGGAAAAGACCATCAATGCGCGGGCCGCGCTGGGCTACCGACTTCACTCCATTCCCACGGCCGCCCCGGGCAGCAGGGGCTTTGGAGGTGGCAACCGGGTGCACGCCACCATGGTGTTTGAACGACTGAAATAGGGCTCGCCCTGGCTTGGGTCCGGCGTCGGCTGCGCGCCTCGTTTCAGCAGTGCGGCCTGTCGCCCCTTGAGCGGCGGCCCGGTAGGGGCGAAGATGGTGCCATGGATCCGCGCCTCAGTTTCGTCACCCTTGTTGTCCGTGACCTTCGTGCCAGCCGCCGCTTCTACATTGAAGGGCTCGGCTGGCCGGTCGAGTTCGAGCGGGAAGGGGAGGTGGTCATGGTCCGGGTCGCTGGCAAGCTGATACTTTCGCTGTGGCAGCAGGACCAGGCCGAAGGTGAACTTGGTCCGATCGGCAGGGCGGAGGGAGCCATGCCGTTCACGCTGGCACACAATGTCCGCACTGAGGCGGAGGTCGACCAGGTCATTGCAGAAGCCGGAAAGGCTGGTGCCTCCGTTGCCTCTGAACCGGTCAAGCGTGAATGGGGCGGATACTCCGGCTACTTTGCGGATCCCGACGGCTTTCGGTGGGAAGTTGCCTGCAATCCCGGCCCACTGGGGGAGTCGGTGCTGTGATGGCCGCCAACGTCGTTGGCCGCGGTCCGGAGGAATCATCGGGAGTCGGGAGCCGAGAACCGCCGGATCAGCGGATTGAATAGACCATTCCCATGCCTTCAAAGGCCAAGGAGGTGCTGAAGCCGGCAGCGGCAGCCAGGTAATGCTCCACGTAGCCGCGCCGGCTGTCCATGATGGTGGCCCAGTCGGGGGAGTGCATGGGCAGGCAGTGCTGGTACAGCTCCTGAAGGTCCGCCGTAGCCAGGTCCCCGGCGATGGCGCACACTTGCATCGGATCCAGCACCCGGTTGTACGGGTGGATCACCCCGTTGGAATACGTTGCGGCGCCGCGCACCAATTCGTAGGAAGGCCGGGGAGGGTCCTGCCCGCTCTCGCCCAACAGCATCTGCAAGTCCCGCCAGGCCTCGTCCAGGACCAGCGCCGTAGGGCAACCCCCGGAGGGAACCCACGACTCCCACAGCTCTCCGTCATCCAGCAGCGCCCCCGGATTCACCAAGGCCTCTCCCACCATGAGCGCCGGCAGCGGCCGCGCAAAATACCTGATCTTCATGAACCTATTTTTCCAGTGAAGCGGAAATCATGCCCAAAGTTATCCACAGCCCTGGGGAGTATGCTCGCTACAGGAAACCAGTGGAGGAATCATGTTTGGCCACAATGAAATTCCGCTCCCGCCGACGGCGCTCCTGGCCGCCGCGCTGCTGCAACGGCTCGCCCCGAAGAGCGGCAAAGCGGTGCCCGTGCGCCGAAGTGCCGCGGCTCTTCTGGCCGCGGTGTCCGCCACACTGCTGCTGGGCACGCTGGCCGTTTTTCGCAGGAGCAACACCACGGTGGATCCGACGGCGCCGCAAGAGTCCACCTCCCTGGTCACCACGGGCGCCAACCGCTTCACGCGCAATCCCATGTACCTCGGGATGGCCGGGCTGCTCGCTGCACACGCCACATGGCGCGGGTCGTGGCAGGCCTGGCTGCCGGTGGCGGCTTTCGCCGCAAGCATCGACAAGTTCCAGGTTCCCCGGGAGGAGCGAGCGCTGCAGGAAAAGTTTGGCAGCGCCTACAACTACTACCGTTCGTCGGTTCCCCGCTGGTTGGGACCCAAGCGAAATTGAAGCCCCGGGCCGGGAATCGGAAGTCCTAGGCCTGAAGTGTACGCAGCACGCAGAACTCGTTGCCTTCAGGATCGGCCATGACCACCCAGGTCACGCCGTCGCCCTGTCCAATGTCCACACGGGTGGCGCCAAGCGCCTCAAGCCGGGCCACCTCGGCCTCCTGGTCTTCGGGGCGCAGGTCGAGGTGGAGCCTGTTCTTCACCGCCTTCTCCTCCGGCACCCGCAGGAACAGGAGATCGGGCAGGATGCCGAATTCAGGGCTTCCGGCAGGCGGCTGCAGTGCCACCTCGTCATCGTCGTCATCCTCGACGACCTGCCAGCCCAGCGCCTGGGCCCAAAACTCTGCGGTTTCCGCGGGCGTGAGGGAATCAATGGAGACGTTTTCAATGCGCATGGCCATTCGGCCATTCTGCCCTCCCGGACCGCCGTGTGGCCAGAGGTTGCGATGGAAATGTCCCAATGCGCACGCCACCGGGCCGGGCGTGTGGAAGAGTTGCGGCATGGACATGGATGAAGCAACGACCCCGGAACGTGCCGATGGACGGACAGGGCCGCCGTTCATGGCCGGGGACCGTGAATCACTGGAAACGTGGCTGGAATTCTACCGCCAGACACTGCCATGGAAAGTCGGCGGGATGACCGCCGAGCAGCTGTGCCGCGCCGCCATCCCGCCCTCGACCCTGACCCTGGCCGGAATCGTCCGCCACCTGACCGACGTGGAACGCTATTGGTTTTCCAATGTGGTTGCCGGGACACAGGAATTGGCCCGCTACCGTTCAGCCGATCCCGATGCTGACTTCACCGAACACAGCGAGGCCACGGCACTTGCCGATGTCCGGGCCTACACAGAGGAACTTGACCGCGTGCGCGTCCACGCCGCCGGCGTGAAGGATCTGGATGCGCCGCTGGCCGGACTCCGGCGCGGGCAGGAAATCAACTTGCGCTGGGTATACACGCACATGATCGAGGAGTACGCCCGCCACCTGGGGCATGCCGACCTGCTGCGCGAATGCATCGACGGGACCACCGGCTACTGACGTGCCCCGGCCGGCCACTGGTCGAACCGCCGGCCGGCGGCGCAGGCCGGGCGACGCCGTCGGGCGTTGAAAAAGCAAGACGGCCAGGCGCCGCGAAAACGCTGAGGCAATTGCCACATTCATCCGTAAGGACAAGGACTTTCCCAGCCTGGCAGGGATGCGCTGGGGTACTGTGGACAACAGGCTTTTTACCGGGACAGCCGGGACGTGCAGGACGCCGTCGACGTTCCGAAACCCATTGACGCTTGAGAACCTGGAGGTGGAATGCGCCGCGGTCGCATTTCCAAAGTAGTGGCCACGGCCGTGGCAGCAGCACTGGCACTGGCGGCCTGTACGGGGACGCCCCCGGCGCCGGACAAGACGGCAACGGTCTCGGCAACTTCCTCCGGAGGCAATGTCACGGTGCTGGAATCGGCGCCGTTCACTTCCTTCAACGATGCCAGCGTCACGGGGAAGACACTGACCAACACGCGCATCGCCTGGGCCACGCACACGGGGTTCAACACGGTGGATGACGCACTGAAGATCGTCAAGAATGAAGACTTTGGCAAGTACGAAAAAGTCAAGGACGATCCGCTGACCATCAAGTACACGGTCAACGACGGAGTGCAGTGGTCCGACGGTGCCCCGGTCAGCGCCGACGACCTGCTCCTGCAGTGGGCGGCCATGTCCGGCTATTTCAACGATGCCACCCTGGATGAGAAGTTTGCCGTCACGAGCGGCACCGCCTACTTCCACGTTGCCGGCGACACCGCGGGCCTGGCGAAAACCGAGCTGCCGGTCATCAGCAACGACCGCAAGACCCTCACCCTGACCTACACCACGCCGTTTTCAGACTGGGAAACTGCGCTGGGCTCCACCGTCACCATCCCCGCCCACATCGTGGCCGCCCGCGCCGGCCTCGCCGACGCCCCCGCACTCAGCGCACTCCTTGAGGACCTGCCGAAGGGCGACCCGTCCAAACCGGTCCCGCCGAACCCCACGCTGCGCAAGGTCGCCGATTTCTGGAACACCGGCTTTGACACCAACACCATGCCCGATCCCTCGCTGGCGCTGTCCAACGGCCCGTATCTGGTCAAGGGCATCACCGCCGGGAAGGAGCTGGTGCTGACCCGCAACATGGACTTCGCCTGGGGCCCGGCGCCCAAGCTGGACACCCTGACGGTCCACTACCAGGCCGATCCGGACAAGCAGGTGGCAGCGCTTGCGGACCAGACCGCGGACGTCATCTCGCCCCCGCCCTCCGCGGAGCGGCTCACGGCGCTGACGGATTTGTCCTCCAGCGGCGTGCAGGTCCAGGAAAGCCAGGGCCTGGCCTTTGACCAGCTGGTGCTGAACTTCCAGGGCGTCTTTGCCGAGCAGGACCTTCGCACCGCGTTCCTGTACACGGTGCCGCGGCAGAAGATCGCCGATGAGGTGGCCGTGCCGCTGGACCCCAACGCGCAGGTGCTCAATTCCTTCATGTTCCGGCCCGTCCAGGTTCCATACAAGGAGTCCGCCGGCAGCAATGGCAGCAATCAGTTCCCTGCCGACGGAGCCGTGAACGCCGCGCCCGGCAAGACCAGCATGGACAAGGCCAAGGACCTGCTCGACGGCGCCCGGCCCACCGTGCGCATTCTTTACAACAAGGACGACGCCGACCGGGTCGCCGAATACTCGCTCATCGCCGCCGCGGCCACCGAAGCCGGCTTCAGTGTCACCGATTCCGGGCGCGACGCCACCCAGTGGCTTTCGGCGCTGCACGACGGGGCATTCGACGTTGCACTGTACGGCTGGACGGCCCAGGCTGCCGGCTCCAGCCAGGTGCCGCAGATCTACCGGACCGGGGCAGTCTCCAACCTCAACAACTTTTCCAACCCCGTAGTTGACCAGCTCACGGATGAGCTGGCAGTGAACCCCGACTCCGCCAAGCAAGACGCACTGAAAATGCAGCTCGACAAGCTGGTTTTTGAGGCCGGATACGGCTTGCCGCTGTTCCAGCGTTCCGTCTTGAGCGCCACCGGAAAGCATGTCTCAGGTGTGGCACCCTCGCCCCTGGAACTGGGGCCGTGGCACAGCGTGTCACAGTGGCAGTACACCGGATAGCCGCGTTGGCGGCCCGCCGGGGAGTTGTCCCCATGGAGGGTGCAGCCTGACGCCTACAGCTCCAAGAACCGGTGGCCCTCCCACATGCGGCCCACGCTGCGTACGGCCGCCGGCCGCCCAGGTGGCGGTCCCCAAATCAGCAACCCGGACGACACACTGGACGGCGATGCCTGGATGGACCCACGCCTGGCCGGTCCCAAGGAACTTTCCGCCATGATGGCCAAGCTCGCCAACACCGTGACGTTGGGTGGCCGGGCCCTTGGCTGTGTGGGCGTCGTTCTCGGTGACTTGGACATGGCCTCGGGTGTTGCCAACGGGACGGATTCCGGTGCGGTCATCGCGGCCACAACGTCTGTGATTGGGGCGCCGCTCGGCATTGCCACCGGCGCCGTCGGCCTCCTGCGGGGCGCTGCCTCCATGCTTTCTGGCGATATCCCCGTGGCCAAGCGCATCACAGACGACCGAGGCTGGCTGGGAGGCTTGACTGGCATCAAGTAACCACGCCACGAGATCCTCGCGCTGCAGGGCGACGCCGAGATCATTGCCCGGATCCTGGCCAGCGGCCACACGTGGTACCAGGTTGCCCGGGTGGGGCAGGAACAGTCCGCGCTTCCCACCTACGTGGTTGAATCTGGGGTGCCAGGGCCGCCTTTCTGCTGCAGCCGCTGAACGAATACATTTGCGTGCCACTTCGCGAACTGGACGGCCCTGCCGGTTCGGCAGTCCTGCTCCTGGGCTTCTACCGGATCCGCCAGTTCATGCGCAACTGCAGCGAACTGTACACGCGCCGGCTGGCCAGGCACCCCGGCAAATTCTCCCAAATTACGACGGCGGCAGGTGCCTTTCCAGCGCAAGGCCCCTGCCGCCGTCGTACTTTTGTGGCAGGTTGTCACAGCCGCCAACCATGACATTTTGCACTTCCGGCGCCGGATCGGGGCCACCAGACTGGAACCATGGAAACCACGATTCAACAGCAGCAGGCCCGTGGCGGCCCGGACCAGGCCGAACCGGCGCTGGCCATGGAGGCCGTCAGGAAGACTTTTCGCACCGCACAGGGGCCGCTCGAGGCGGTGGCGGGGATCGACCTCCGTGTGGGTGCGGGCGAGATCGTGGCCTTTCTGGGGCCCAATGGCGCAGGGAAAACCACCTCAATTGACATGATGTTGGGGCTGGCAGTGCCCACATCCGGACGCGTCAGCGTATTCGGCAAGGATCCCCGGGAGGCAGTTGCGGCGGGGGAGGTGTCCGCTGTTCTCCAGACCGGCGGGCTGCTGCGGGACTTGACGGTGCGAGAAACCGTGACAGCCATCGCCGCACTCCACGGGGCCAAGGACCGCGTGGACGCCGTCATGGAGCGCACCGACATCAGCGGGCTGGCCAAACGCAAAGTCTCAAAGTGTTCCGGGGGCGAGCAGCAGCGGCTAAAGTTTGCGCTGGCACTGCTGCCGGACCCCCGCCTGCTGGTCCTCGACGAGCCGACTGCAGGCATGGATGTTTCGGCGCGGCACGCTTTCTGGGACACCATGCGGGCCGACGCCCTGGAGGGGCGGACCGTGCTGTTCGCGACGCACTACCTGGAGGAGGCCCAGGACTTTGCCGAACGGACGGTGCTGATCGGTGCAGGCAAGGTCCTCGCCGACGGACCCACCGCGAAACTGCGGGAGATGACGGGCGGCCGGGTTGTCAGCGCCACGCTCCCTGAAGGCCGGCCGGTCGCAGCCGCAGTGGCTGAGCTGGAGCTGCTGGAGCGCGTCGCCTCGGTGCGGCTGTCGGGACGGCGGGTCCACGTGACCGGGCCCGATTCCGATGCCGCCGCCCGCCTGCTGCTGGGGCCGCTGGGCGCCACAGACCTGGAAATCGCCGCACCCACACTGGACGCCGCATTCATGGAACTGACCGGAGCCGCATCATGAACCCCACCTATGTCCGCATTGAACTCGCGCGCCAGAGCCGGGACATCGGCAACTTGATGTTCACGGTGGGCCTGCCCGCCGTCATGTACCTGCTCTTTGGGAACATGTTCGGCGGCGGGTCGGCACAGGCCGGCAGCGGCAACGTGAAGTTTTACATCATGGTCTCCATGGCCGCCTATGGCGCGGCCGTCGCCACCACAGGAATCGCCGGGACGGCCGCCGCGGAAAACATGCTGGGCTGGGGGAGGCAGATTGCGCTGACACCCATGAAGCCGAGCGGCTTCATCCAGTCCAAGGTGGCCGTGGCACTCACCATTGCCGCCGCGGCGGCCGGGGTGGTCTTCATCGTGGGCGCCGCCACGGGTGCGCAGGCGGACAGCTGGTCCGTGTGGGTCCTGAGCTATGCCATCGCGGTGGCAGGCTCCGCCGTGTTCGCACTCTATGGCATGGGAGTGGGGATGAGCTTCAAGTCAGAGACGGCCATCAACGTGGCCGGCGGGGTGCTCGTGTTCTTTGCGTTCTTCGGCAACGTGTTCCTGCCGTTGAGCGGCACCATGCTGGAGATTGCCCGCTTTACGCCCATGTACGGCTTCGTGGGGCTGGCCCGCTGGCCACTGTTGGAAGGTGCAGTTGCAACTCCCGGGGCCACGGCCGATTCATTCTGGTGGCTTGTGGCTAACCTTGTTGGATGGGCACTGATCTTTATGGCACTGGCACTTTGGGCGATGCGGAGAACCCGGTCACGCCAGTGAACGGGTCCGTGCCGGCGTACGCGCCTTTGCACTCGAAGGCCGCTCCGGACGGCGGGGCACTGCCAGGTGCAGGCCCGGCCCCGGCCGAACCCGGCCCGGCAGCCCCTGCCGGGGGAGTCGGCGAATGGCGCTTTTGGACGGACTACGGCTTCCTGCTGTCCGCGTTCTGGGTGGTGTTCCTGGTCTTCCCTGTTCTGGCCATTGCACTCTCCGGCCTGCCGCCGGGGCTCTCCATCCTCGGATATGCCCTCATTGCAGCCTTCGGCTCAACCTATCTCTACGCGTTTTACCGCGACCGCAGCGACCTGGGATCCTGCCTCCACGGGACCCCCACGGCACAGCGCTGCTTCTGGATCCTGTTGGGAGTCAGCGCCGCCGGGATTCCCCTGCTGGGCGTCAACACCCTGGGCTATTCGCCGTTCATCATCAGCTATGCGGCATACCTGCTGTCGCGGCGGACCATGTGGTGGACCACTTCCACCACCTTGGTGGCCTCAGTGGCGGTGGCTGTCGGCACCGGGCAGGTCCAGGGGTTCGCCTTTCTGCTGGGCATCCTGTTCGTCCTGGCCATCGTCAACGCCCTCACCACCACGCTGATCAGGCGCGGCACCACCGAGGCTCAACTGCAGATGGAGAACCTGAAGCTGATGGAACAGGAACGCATGGCACGGGACGTCCACGACGCCCTTGGCCACTCGCTGACCGCCGTGGGCCTCAAGGCGCAGCTGGCCCAACGGCTCCTCGACACGGACATCGAGGCCGCGCGGGCAGAGCTGGAGCAGATCCGCGCCCTGACGGTTGATGCGATGGACTCCATCCGGGCCACGGTGGGCGGCACCCGCCGGACAACCCCGGAGGAGGAACTGGCGGCGGTCCGGTCCGCCCTGGACGACGCCGGCGTGCGGACAGTCACCACCGGAACGCCCGTGGACTGCGCCCCAGAGCACGCCACGGCACTGTCCTGGATCCTCCGGGAAGCCGTGACCAACGTGGTGCGCCACGCCCATGCCACCACCTGCTGGATTACCTTCGGCCCCACAAGCCTCAGCATTGAGGACGACGGCGACTCACCCACCGGCGCGACTGAAGGCAACGGCATCCGCGGCATGCGCGAACGGGCCCGGCTGCACGGGGCCCGCTGTGAATTTGGCGTCTCCGACCACGGCGGCGCCCGGGTGGAGCTTTCATGGTGAGCCTCCCGGACACGACCATCCGCGTGCTGCTCGCCGACGACCAGGCACTCGTCCGCGGCGCGCTCGCAGCCCTGCTCGACATGGAACCGGACATCACGGTGGCGGCCCAGGCCGGCAGCGGGGCGGAGGTGCTCGCGTTGGCCACGGCGCACCGGGTGGACGTGGCGCTGCTCGACATCCAGATGCCCGGCATGGACGGGCTGCAGGCTGCGGCGCAGCTGAGGGACCACCTCCCCGGCTGCAAGGTCCTGATGGTGACCACCTTCGACCGGCCCGGCTACCTGCGGGCCGCCCTCGACGCCGGAGCCTGCGGATTCCTGGTCAAGGACACCCCGTCGGAGGAACTCGCCGCGGCCGTGCGCCGCGTCCATTCCGGCGGCCGTGTGGTGGACCCGCAGCTCGCTGAACGGTCGCGGGGGCACGGCGAGAACCCGCTGACCGAGCGCGAACGCCAGGTGCTCAGCCGCGCCCGGGCCGGCACTCCGGTGGCCCAAATTGCGGCCGGGCTGTTTCTCAGCGTGGGCACCGTGCGCAACCACCTCTCCAGCGCCATTGGCAAGACCGGTGCCGCCAACCGGATTGAGGCGGCCCACGTGGCGCACGCGCAGGGCTGGATCTGAGCTCCACCGCCGCTTTTGCACGTTTCCAGGGACGACGGCGGCAGGTGACTTTCGTCACGTACGCCACCCGCCGCCGTCGTACTTTTTTGGGAAAAACCGCAGGTGAGGGGCACCGCGGCGCCGGACGGCGGCGGGACCGGGCAGAAAAAGTGGCGCCCATGGGATAAAGTGGCTAGGCCGTATTTGTCGGTTCGACTAGAATAGTGTTATCTGCCGATTCTTCACGGCCAACCATCAATGTGACTTTCTGCTTTGCCCTTCCGGGCCTGCAGCCGGGCCCAACTGAAACGAGTCTTCACGAATGAGCGATCTTTCACTCAACACTGCCTCGCGCAACGACCTGCGCAACGTCGCCATTGTGGCGCACGTTGACCATGGCAAGACCACCCTTGTGGACGCCATGCTCCAGCAGACGCACGCATTCGCCGCTCACGGTGACGTTGCCGAGCGCGTCATGGACTCCGGTGACCTGGAGCGCGAAAAGGGCATCACCATTTTGGCCAAGAACACCACCGTTGCCTACAGCGGTCCCTCGGCCAACGGCTTGAACATGACCATCAACGTTATCGACACCCCCGGCCACGCCGACTTCGGTGGCGAAGTTGAGCGCGGTTTGTCCATGGTTGACGGCGTTGTGCTGCTCGTGGACGCATCTGAAGGCCCGCTGCCGCAGACCCGCTTCGTGCTGCGCAAGGCACTGGCTGCAAAGCTCCCCGTCATCCTGTTGGTCAACAAGACTGACCGTCCCGATGCCCGCATCGACGAGGTTGTGGCCGAGTCCATGGACCTGCTGTTGGGCCTGGCGTCGGACATGGCCGACGAAGTTCCGGACCTGGACCTCGACGCGGTTCTGAACGTTCCCGTTGTTTACGCTTCCGGCAAGCTGGGCCGCGCCTCCACCGTGCAGCCCGAGAATGGCACAGCACCGGACAACGAGGACCTTGAGCCGCTGTTCAAGACCATCATCGATCACATTCCGGCCCCGACCTACAACCCGGAAGGTGTCCTTCAGGCGCACGTCACCAACTTGGACGCTTCCCCGTTCCTGGGCCGCCTGGCTCTGCTACGCATCTTCAACGGCACCCTGCGCAAGGGCCAGACCGTTGCCTGGTGCCGCCAGGATGGCACGGTCAAGCCGGTCAAGATCACCGAGCTGCTGGCCACCAAGGCACTGACCCGCGTTCCGGCCGAGTCCGCCGGTCCCGGTGAAATCGTTGCTGTTGCCGGCATCGAGGACATCACCATTGGTGAAACCCTGACCGACGTGGAAAACCCGCAGCCGCTGCCGCTGATCACGGTTGACCCGCCGGCCATCTCCATGACCATCGGTATCAACACCTCGCCGATCGCCGGCCGCGTCAAGGGCCACAAGGTCACCGCACGCCAGGTCAAGGATCGCCTCGACAAGGAACTTGTTGGCAACGTATCCCTGAAGGTTCTTCCCACCGAGCGTCCCGACGCCTGGGAAGTACAGGGCCGTGGCGAATTGGCACTGTCCATCCTCGTGGAGCAGATGCGCCGCGAAGGCTTCGAGCTCACCGTTGGCAAGCCGCAGGTTGTGACCAAGCTCGTTGACGGCAAGGTCCACGAGCCGATGGAACACATGACCATCGACGTACCCGAAGAGTACCTCGGCGGCGTCACCCAGCTGATGGCAGCCCGCAAGGGCCGCATGACCAACATGGCCAACCACGGCACCGGCTGGTGCCGCATGGAATTCGTCGTTCCGGCCCGTGGCCTGATCGGTTTCCGCACGCGCTTCATGACCGACACCCGTGGTGCCGGCATCGCAGCCTCCATCTCCGAAGGCTACGAGCAGTGGGCCGGACCCATCGAATACCGCACCAACGGTTCCATCGTGGCTGACCGCGCCGGCGTGGTCACCCCGTTCGCGATGATCAAGCTCCAGGAACGCATGAGCTTCTTCGTGCAGCCCACCTCTGAGGTCTACGAGGGCATGATCGTTGGCGAGAACTCACGCTCCGACGACATGGACGTGAACATCACCCGGGAAAAGCAGCTCACCAACATGCGTGCAGCCTCCTCGGACACCTTCGAGAACATGACGCCGCCGCGCGTTCTGACCTTGGAAGAGTCCCTCGAATTCGCCCGCGAGGACGAGTGCGTTGAGGTGACTCCGGAGGCCGTCCGCATCCGCAAGCTGATCCTGGATGCTTCCGAGCGTGCCAAGGCCGCCCGCAGCCGCGCCAAGAACTAGCAACACCCGGCAAACCGCCGCGAAAGCCCGCCCCGTCACGTTGCCGGGGCGGGCTTTTTTGCGCCCGAAAATGTGTCGGCGATTTTCCGATGCGGGGAAGCCTTGGGCCGTTGCTTTTCGGCCGAGTCCGACGGCGGTCGGCCCGCCCGCTGCTCACGTCCCGGCCTGGGCGCCGCGGTTGCGTGCCGGAACCCGGTGTTCAGGGGTGCCGGTTGGGCCGGTGCCATGGGCCGCTGTCAGCGAGTACAATGGCCCAGGCGCCGTGGATTTGTCAAAAGTGTTCGTCACATGGACGGCTGGGCCGGTCGCGTGGCGTCACGTGGCTCAATTTAGTTGCAGATCTATAAAGATCTGTGAAAAATGTGTCCCCAATTACTTGCAGGTAACAAAAGCGGCTAGCCTAGTTTTGTATGAGTTGAAGCACACCGCGTCCAACGACGAACGCGGCTCCTGCGAAAAACCACCGTTCTTTGCAGGGTTCGACTCCGTCCATTCAAATATCAAGGAGGCGGAATGCGTTTCTCGCGCACTTCCAAAGCACTGGGCGTGGCAGCAGTAGTTGCCATGGCCCTTACAGCCTGTGGCGGCGACACCGGCAATGGCGGGGGATCCAGCGCAGCCGGTGACACCAGCAAGGTCATCACTGCCAACAGCACCGAACCGCAGAACGGCCTGCTGCCTGCCAACACCAACGAAGTTGGTGGCGGCCGCGTCATGGACCTCATCTTCAGCGGCCTCGTCAGCTATGACGCCAAGGGCGCCATCCAGAATGAGCTTGCGGAGTCCATCGATACGAAGGATTCGCAGAACTACACCATCAAGATCAAGTCCGGGGAGACCTTCTCGGACGGCAGCGCCATCACGGCCAAGAACTTCGTGGATGCCTGGAACTTCGGTGCAGCTGCAAAGAACACGCAGCTCAACTCCTACTTCTTCGAGTCCATCAAGGGTTACGACAAGGTGTCGGCCGAAGGCTCCACCGAGGACAAGATGGAAGGCCTGAAGGTTGTCGATGACAACACCTTCACCGTCGAGCTCGCACAGCCGGAATCTGACTTCCCGCTGCGCCTCGGCTACACCGCCTTCTACCCGCTGCCCGAGTCGGCCTACACGGATGTCAAGGCATTCGGCGAGGCTCCTGTCGGCAACGGCCCGTACAAGCTGGTCGAAGGCGGCTGGAAGCACGACGTTTCCGTCTCGCTGGTCCCCAACGAAAAGTACAACGGACCCCGCAAGGCCAAGAACGGCGGCGTGACGTTCACGCTGTACTCCAGCCCGGACGCAGCCTACACGGATGTGCAGTCTGACAACCTTGACGTTCTGGACCAGGTGCCGCCGAGCAGCCTGCAGAACTTCACCACGGACTTCGAAGGCCGCTTCGTCAACCAGCCGTACGCCGGCAACGCGACCATGACCATCCCGTCCTACCTGCCTGAATTCCAGGGCGAAGAGGGCCAGCTGCGTCGTGCCGCCATCTCCATGGCGATCGACCGCCAGCAAATCATTGACAAGATCTTCTACGGCAACAAGAAGCCGGCCGTGGACTTCACCTCACCCGTCATTGACGGCTACGACGCCAACCTGCCCGGTTCCGAGGTCCTGAAGTTCGACGCCGCCAAGGCCAAGGCCGACTGGGAAGCCGCCAACAAGATCAACCCGTGGCCGGCCGACAAGGTCTTCACCATCACCTCCAACATTGATGGTGCCGGCAACAAGGAATACATCACGGCCATGGCCAACCAGATTGCCACCAACCTGGGCATCAAGGCTGAGCTGAACCCGATTGCCACGTTCAAGCAGTCGCGTGACCTGATCAACTCCAAGAAGCTCACCGGTGCCTCACGTGCCGGTTGGCAGGCTGACTACCCGTCGCTGTACAACTTCCTCGGCCCGCTGTACGGCACCGGTGCAGGTTCCAACGACGGCGACTACTCCAACCCGGCATTCGATGCCAAGCTGAAGGAAGGCCTGGCCGCCACCAGCGTTGAAGAAGGCAACAAGCTCTTCAACCAGGCCCAGGAAATCCTCTTGAAGGACCTGCCGGTCGTACCCCTGTGGTACCAGGCAGTCCAGGGTGTGTGGAGCAACAACGTCTCCGGCGTGCAGTTCGGTTGGAACGGCGTGCCGCTGTACTACGAAATTACCGCAAAGTAATTTTCATCTTTTGATGTGAAGTGACAAGGGGGATCCGGCCTCGGGGCCGGGTCCCTTTTGTTCGCAACACGCAACCCATGTGTGCCGAGATGTGCAGATCCTGAGGCGAACCCGTATGTTGATTTGTACGTCCATCTATTTTGAACAGGTAATTTCATGAACGATTTGCGATTAGGGGCATCGCGCAGGGGGACGCCAGCATGCTGATGTTCACCTTCCGCCGCTTCCTGCAGCTGATACCCGTCTTTTTCGGGGCCACACTGCTGGTGTACTTCCTGGTCTTTGCAACTCCCGGTGACCCCATTGCGGCGCTCTCCGGCGGCAAGCCCATGGCCCCCGCTGTTGAGGCAGCCCTGCGGGCCCAATACAACCTTGACCAGCCCTTCTGGGTCCAGTACGGCCTATACCTTAAGAACCTCGTAACCCTGAATCTTGGCCAGACATTCTCCGGCCAGGACGTTTCTGCCGTCATTGCACGTGCGTACCCGGTTACCGCCCGCCTGGCCATCATGGCACTGACCTTTGAGGCCGTGTTCGGTATTCTCTTTGGTGTCATTGCCGGCCTGCGCAAGGGCAAGTTTTTTGATTCAACCGTCCTGGTTGCTTCACTCGTAGTCATTGCAGTCCCCACCTTCGTGCTCGGCTTCGTGCTGCAGCTGGTTGTCGGTGTCAAGCTCGGTTGGGCCCGTCCCACCGTCAGCGGTTCGGCGCCCTGGAACGAGCTCATCCTGCCGGCGCTCGTCCTGGGCCTGGTCTCCTTGGCCTACGTCATCCGCCTGACGCGAACGTCCGTCGGTGAGAACATGAACGCCGACTACGTGCGCACCGCAACGGCCAAGGGCCTTTCGCGCCGACGTGTCGTTGTGGTCCACATTTTGCGCAACTCATTGATTCCCGTGGTCACCTTCCTCGGTGCCGACCTCGGCTCGCTCATGGGTGGCGCCATTGTCACGGAAGGCATCTTCAACGTCCCGGGCATTGGCAACCTGCTTTACAAGGCCATCCAAAAGGGTGAAAGCGCCACCGTCGTTGCCGTGGTTGGCATCCTGGTCATCGTCTTTGTGGTGGCCAACCTCGTTGTGGACCTTCTATACGCCTGGCTCGACCCAAGGATTCGCTATGTCTGAGAACCTGACTCCTGAAAAGGACCTGGCAGCCGCCGGCACCCCGGCCGCCCGCCAGGGAAAAACCTCCCGCCACCACATTGAGCACTTTGTGGCCCCCCTCGAGGAGACCCCTCTTGCGGCCATTGACAATGTTGATGAGACGGCCGCCCCGCTGAGCCTGTGGGCCGACGCATGGCGCAATCTCCGCCGCCAGCCGCTGTTCATCATCTCCGCATTGCTGATCCTGGCAGTGCTCATCGTGGCGATCTTCCCGCAGTGGTTTACGAACATCGACCCCCGGATCCAGTCGACCTGCAACTTGGCCGATTCGGGCGAGCCCGCTCGCGCGGGCCACTCGCTGGGCTTCACGCTGCAGGGCTGCGACGTTTACGCGCGCATGATCTACGGCACACGCGCCTCCCTCATGGTGGGCGTGTTCACCACACTTGGTGTTCTCATCCTCGGCGGCGCCATGGGCGCACTGGCCGGCTACTACGGCGGCTGGATGGATGCCATCCTGGCCCGCCTGGGCGACATCTTCTTTGCCCTGCCGTTGATCCTCGGCGCCATCGTCATCATGCAGCTTCCGGCATTCCGCGACAACCGCAGCGTGTGGGTCGTGGTCGCCACCCTGGTGATCTTTGGCTGGCCACAGATTGCCCGCATCACCCGCGGAGCAGTGATTGAAAACCGCAACTCGGACTACGTCACTGCATCCAAGGCGCTGGGCTTGTCCCCGTTCCGGGCACTCATCAAGCATGTGCTGCCGAACTCGCTGGCACCGATCATCGTCGTCGCCAGCATCTCCCTGGGCACGTTCATCGTGGCCGAGGCCACCCTGTCGTTCCTCGGCATCGGCCTGCCGCAGTCGATCATGTCCTGGGGCAATGACATTGCCAACGCCCAGTCGCAGGTGCGCAACAACCCGGGCGTCCTGCTCTGGCCCGCCCTTGCCCTGTCCATCACGGTGTTGAGCTTCATCATGCTCGGCGACGCCCTGCGTGACGCCCTCGACCCCAAAGCAAGGAAGCGGTGACCCCCATGTCCACTCATGCAAAAGGACAGGCGGCCGGTGCCGTGGGCAGCGACGTGCAGCCCCTGCTGGAAATTCGCGACCTTGCCATCACCTTCCAGACCGCCAACGGCCCTGTCGAGGCTGTGCGCAACGCACACCTGACGGTCATGCCCGGCGAGACCGTGGCCATCGTGGGCGAATCCGGTTCCGGAAAGTCCACCACGGCACTGGCAGCCATCGGACTGCTGCCCAGCAACGGCGGCGTCAGCGGCGGCCAGATCATCTTTGACGGCGAGGACATCACCAACGCCAGCGAGAAGCGGATCGTCGAGCTGCGCGGAAACTCCATCGGCATGGTGCCCCAGGACCCCATGTCCAACCTGAACCCGGTCTGGAAGATCGGTTTCCAGGTGAAGGAGACGCTCAAGGCCAACGGCCTTGCCGGAGCCAACTCCAAGGAACGCGTGGCAGAGGTGTTGACCGAGGCCGGCCTGCCGGATGCGGCAACCCGTGCCAAGCAGTACCCGCACGAGTTCTCCGGCGGCATGCGCCAGCGCGCCCTGATCGCGATCGGCCTGGCCTGCCGGCCCCGCCTGCTCATCGCTGACGAGCCTACGTCGGCACTGGATGTCACCGTGCAGCGTCAGATTCTGGACCACCTGGACAGCATGACCACCGAGCTCGGCACCGCCGTGCTGCTGATCACCCACGACCTCGGCCTGGCCGCAGAGCGTGCCGAAAAGCTGGTCGTCATGTACAAGGGCCAGGTCGTGGAGTCCGGCCCGGCGCTGGAGATCCTGCGCAACCCGCAGCACCCCTACACGCAGCGCCTGGTCAATTCGGCACCGTCGCTGGCCTCCCGCCGCCTGCAGTCGCAGAAGGCGAAAGATGCGCTGGCCGCCGCCGCAGCGGAGCTGGGAAGCCCCGTGGAGCCGGCGCCGGTTGTGGAAGCCGGGCACACGCCGTCGACCGTTCACGCGGCCGCCAAGCACGCCGAGCCCCAGGCCTCACTGGCCAAGGGCGCACAGGCGGGTGAGACCATCCTGGAGATCAAGAACCTCACCAAGGTGTTCAAGCTCCGCGGCGCGCTCGGGAAGTCCACGGACTTCAAGGCGGTGGACGATGTCTCGTTCTCCGTGCCGCGCGGCACCACCATGGCCATTGTGGGCGAGTCCGGCTCGGGCAAGTCCACCGTTGCGCAGATGGCCCTGAGCCTGCTGGCGCCCACCGAGGGCAGCATCAAGTTCGACGGCACGGATGTGACCACGCTGAAGGGGAAGCCGCTCTTTGACTTCCGCCGCCGCGTGCAGCCCATCTTCCAGGACCCGTACGGTTCGCTGGATCCGATGTTCAACATCTACCGGACCATCGAGGAGCCGCTGAAGATCCACAAGATCGGCGATACCAAGTCCCGGGAGAAGAAGGTGCGCGAGCTGCTGGACCAGGTTTCCATGCCGGCCTCCACCATGCACCGCTACCCGAATGAGCTCTCCGGCGGCCAGCGCCAGCGCATCGCCATCGCGCGCGCCCTGGCACTGAACCCGGACGTGATCATCTGCGACGAGGCCGTGTCCGCACTGGACGTGCTGGTGCAGGCGCAGGTGCTGAATCTGCTCAACCAGCTGCAGGAAGACCTGGGCCTGACGTACCTGTTCATCACGCACGACCTCGCCGTGGTCCGCCAGATCGCCGACCATGTCACGGTCATGCAGAAGGGCCGCGTCGTGGAGGCCGCCTCCACGGATGAGGTCTTCAGCAACCCCAAGCAGGTCTACACGCAGGACCTGCTCAACGCGATTCCCGGCGCCACCCTGCTGGTCTAGCGCGTTTCCGGCTGAACGCATTTCAAGGGGCCGGCCCACCTGACCACGTCAGGCGGGCCGGCCCCTTGCGTTGCCCGGGCGCTTGCATTTCGCGTTGGGGTTCGGCGCGCGCCTGCGAGTAGATTGGACACCATGGACTTACCCGCCCTGCTGCCGCGCGCCGACGCCACCATCCTCTTTGTGCACGCCCACCCCGACGACGAGACCATTGTCACCGGCGCCACCATGGCCGCCTGCGCCGCCGCCGGTGCGCGCGTGGTGCTGGTGACCTGCACCCGAGGCGAGCTGGGAGAGGTCATCCCGCCGGAACTGGGGCACCTGGAGGTCGGGCGGGCGCTGCGCCTGCCACATGAGCCCGCCACGGCCCATGCGCCCATGACGGCCGACGCCGGACACCCCCTTGAGGGGGAGTCGTCGCCGGGTGCCGGGCTGGCTGCTGAACGCGAGCGGGAACTTGCCGCTGCACTGTCGGCCCTTGGCGTGCGTGAACACATCTGGCTGGGGCAGGGACTGACTGCACCGGCATCCGGCCCTGTGGTGTTCCGCGACTCCGGCATGCAATGGGGGCCGGATGGCCGGGCCGTGGCCGCCGACACTGTGTTGCCGGGGTCCTTCTCCAGGCTGCCGCTTGCCGTGACGGCGCCGCTGCTGGCCTCAGCCATCCGTTCGCTGCGTCCGGACGTGGTGGTGACATACGCGTCCGACGGCGGCTACGGCCACCCCGACCACGTCCGCACCCACGAACTCACCATGGCCGCACTCACCACCGCAGCATCCACGGAGGCCGCGGATCCGGCTGGTACGCCGGAGGGCTGGCAGGTTCCGGCTGTCTACACGATTGTCAGCGACCGCCCGGAGCGCCCGTTGGAGGAGGCCGTTCCTCGCATCGCGGTGGCCGGGGACCTCGCGGCCAAGACCGCAGCCATGGCCGCACACCGCACCCAGATAACGGTGGACGGGGAGCGCTTCGCCCTCTCGGACAACGTGTGGCGGGACATCACGGCGGTGGAGGAGTTCGTGGCCCTGGATGCTGCGGCAGCTTTCGGCGCCACCCCGCCGGCCAAGGGAAGCGCCCTGTGATGGGCCCGGAGCACGGCGGCATCACCGGACCTGTTGCCGGCCCCGAAGATGGGACGCCCGGTCCCGGCGAAAGCCGCGGGCTGGCGCCTGTCAAGAAAACTTTGCCGCAACCCAAGAAGTGGTCGGTGGTGGCCGCCGCGTTGGGTGCAGGCGTGGGTGCCGGGCTGCTTGGCACATCCCTGCACGGACACGCGTGGTTCGTGGGGACCTCTGTCATCCCCTATGGCGCGGCATTGGCGCTGTTGTTGCTGGCCGCCGTCAGCATGTTTGTTGGCCTGTGGAGCAGAAGCTCGTGGATGGTTGTCTGGTGCGGGGCTGCCGCCTACGCCACGGCCGGGCTGCTGTCGCTGCAACTGACCACGTTTGGCCTGATCTTCGACAACGTCCAAGGGCGGGTGTGGTTGTACGGCATCGCCGTGGTGACGCTCCTGATGTCCCTGGTTGTTTGGCGGCTTCTGCGGGTGAAGATCAAGCGCCGGTAGCGCGCCCCCTGGCCGCCGCCGGCTGAGGTGCATCATGTGCACGGGTTCCACCCGGCATCGCAGCCTTCCCGCCGGGCCGCCGCCGGCGGCGTGGCTTTGGTACGGGCTCCAAACTGCAGTTCCTGCGATTCCCACGATTGAAACTGCACTTGATGCGAAATCTGACTTTGAAACAGCAGCACCTGCGGTAAATCTGTGAAATCTTCGCATGTGCTGCTGATTCAACTGGTGGCTGGCTGTTGAAATCGCAAGTGCTGCAGTTTCGACACGGCGTTGCACCCCCGCAGGCCTCATACCTGTGGATAACTCCGGGCAGGATGGGGCAAAATGGACCAGACTTGTTTCATGGTTGCCCGTCCAAGAGAGTTTAAGTTCCTGGCCCGGCGCTCCTTTACAGTTGAGGAGGGCCTTTCAGCAGGTGCCACGTGGAGCCATTTGCGTGATGCCGGCCTGGTGAAGCCCAGCCGCGGTATACGCGTGCCCGTGGGAAAACAGCAAACCTTGCTTGAGCGCGTGCGTCCTTACACTGTGCTCTGCCCCGATGGCTGCATCTCCCACGTGACTGCCGCACAGCTTCACGGGATGCCGTTGCCGTGGTTTGACGATGCGATCAAGACGATACACCTGACGCGACCGGCACATTCGTCGCAACCTCGGCGCCAGAATGTGGTGGGCCATACAAATTCATTGAGTCCTGGGGACATCATGTACATCGAAGGTGTGCCAGTGACCACCCCTGCAAGGACCTTCCTGGACTTGTGCGCCCTCCTTGATCTGGAAGACCTGGTGGCCGTGGCCGACTTCCTCATCTGCGCGCACAATCGGTCTTTCGAACAACCCAAGGAACCTGTGGTCCCGGCACCGGTGCTGCGTCAATATGTGGCAGGCATGCGCCGGATGCGGGGTCTCCGAGCGGCCAGGAGAGCCATGGAACTTATGCGCATCGGAGTGGACTCACCAAGAGAAACACGGCTGCGGCTCATCCTGGACCGCGCCGGGCTGCCCCCATTCACCACCAATTACGCCATCAAGGGGGAACCACCGGTGTGGCCGGACCTGGCCTGCGAAGAATACAAGACCAGCGGGCAGTATGAAGGGGAAATTCACAAAACTACGCAAAAGCAGTTGTACGACAGGAACCGGGATGAACGAAGCGCCGCCCGCGGTTGGCTGCAGGTCAAGGTCTACAATGCAGACATGCGCAAAGGGGACGACTACGTCGTTGAAATGTTCAAGCAAGCCCTGCGCCAGCAAGGCTGGTCAGGCTAGCGACCGGTTCCGGGCCGCTGAAACTGCAGCTCTTGCGATTTCCACCCGTCCACCGGGTTTGAGATTGCAGCACCTGCGACAATTCCGGCGATTTCGTCGCAGGTGCTGCAGTCTCAAACGGGCTGATCGCATCTGCTGCTGTTTCAACTGCTGTAGGGCCGGCGTAATCGTCCCAGCTGTTGGTTCAGTGCGTGGTGGGGCACTGCAGCGGCCTACGTGGTCGGTTCACTGAAACTTGCTGGACCGAGACTGGACCAGCAGGGTATTTCGCAGCGTCCTACCCCTGGAACCGCCGTGCACGCGGCGCCGGGGCTGGGGGGACTTCCTTGGCGAGCTGGACGTCGTCGAACATGACTTGGACTGGGCCGGAGCGGGTGGTGATGGTGCAGGAGCGCGAATCGCGGGAAGTCAGTTCACCGAGCGCGTCGGTCAGGCCGCCGTCGATTCGGTGCCGGACCACCATCCGCGTGCCGAGGGGAAGCTGCGAGAGTCGCTCGATTGCAGTGTTCATCACTTCATACTAAGACTCCTTGATGTGCGGCTGCGGCGCGGGTGGGGGATAATGGGAGCGCCGGGACGCGAAATGTACCGGGTGAAGATTTTTTGAGGAAGGTTGGGGTTCGTGACGTACGTAATTGCGCAGCCGTGCGTGGATGTCAAGGACAAGGCATGTGTTGAGGAGTGCCCTGTTGACTGCATTTACGAGGGTGAACGCTCACTTTACATCCACCCCGACGAGTGCGTTGACTGTGGTGCCTGTGAGCCCGTCTGCCCCGTCGAGGCCATCTACTACGAGGACGACACCCCGGACGAGTGGGCAGAGTACTACAAGGCCAACGTTGAATTCTTTGACGTGCTGGGTTCCCCGGGCGGTGCCGCCAAGATTGGCAACACGCACACCGACCACCCGTTGATCGCAGCGCTTCCGCCGCAAAACCAGGACTGACGCCCTCCATGACATTGGCCCCTGCCAACGGCAAACCCTTTGGCCTGCAGCTGCCCGACTACCCGTGGGATGCGCTGGCTCCGTACCTGAAGGCCGCCTCGGAACATCCGGGCGGCGTGGTGAACCTGTCCATCGGAACGCCTGTGGACCCCACACCCGCCCTGGTCAAGGACGCCCTCATCGCGGCTGCGGATGCCCCCGGTTACCCCACCACCCACGGCACCCCGGCCCTTCGCCAGGCCGTGGTGGACTGGTTTGCCCGGCGCCGCAACGTGCCCGGGCTGTCGCCGCAGGATGTCATGCCCACGGTGGGTTCCAAGGAACTGGTGGCCTGGCTGCCGCTGCTGCTGGGGCTGGGTGAGGGCGACGTCGTGGTGCGCCCCACCGTCGCTTACCCTACCTACGACATGGGCGCCGTGTTCGCGGGGGCCACCTCCGTCGCGGCCGATTCCCTTGACGAGCTCGACGCCGAGACACTCGCCCGGGTGCGCCTGGTGTGGGTCAACTCCCCGGGCAACCCCACCGGCATCGTCCGTGCCGTGCCGGAACTGCGCAGGTTGGTCGAAGCGGCGCGCAAGTTGGGCGCCGTCGTGGCTTCCGATGAATGCTACGGCGAGCTGGGATGGGGGGAGTGGGATCCTGAACGCGGCGGCGAGCCCGTCCCCAGCATCCTGGACCCGCGCGTTTCGGGCGGCTCGAATGACGGCTTGCTGGCCGTCTACTCCTTGAGTAAGCAGTCCAACCTCGCCGGCTACCGTGCAGCATTCGTTGCCGGGGATTCCGCCATCGTGGCCAACCTGGTCAACAGCCGCAAGCACGCCGGCATGATTGTCCCGGCGCCCGTCCAGGAAGCCATGCGCGTTGCCCTGGGGGACGACGCGCACGTGCAGGCGCAAAAGAATCTGTACCGCAATCGGCGTGAGCAGCTGGTGGGCGCACTGGAAACGTTCGGGCTCACCATCCACCATTCCGAAGCCGGGCTGTACCTGTGGTGCACGGCAGGAGAGGATACCTGGACCACCATAGGCCGGCTCGCCGGGCTGGGCATTGTGGCAGGTCCCGGCACTTTTTACGGTGAAGCCGGGAACGGATTCATCCGTGTCGCACTGACGGGAAGCGACGAACGAATCGCCGCGGCGGCGTCGCGCCTGAACGCAAGATCATAACGTTTTCCCGAAAAATCGGCCCGAAAGGCACTCTGGATTAGTGTTGGGGGCCCTTAAAGCGGTAGTTTCATAGATGACCGTTTAGGTCACCGGACGCATCATGCGCTTTTAGTTTTCTTGCGAATTACCTTGACGTGCGCGGGTGTCCCGCAGGTTAGAAAACGTGCATTGAACCAACCAAAGGCTTTTGAAGGCCACCTCATGAAGGGGACTCCATGACTGATTCCACGAGCGCATCGCTGCGCTACGACGGCGGAGAGCTTGAACTCCCGCGCATTGAAGCAGTAGAAGGCAACGCCGGGTATGACGTTTCCAAGCTCCTGAAGACCACCGGTGCGGTCACCTACGACCCCGGTTTCGTCAACACCGCTGCAACCTCTTCCGCCATCACCTACATCGACGGTGACAAGGGCATCCTGCGCTACCGCGGATACCCGATTGAAGAGCTGGCCGAGCACTCCAGCTTCTTGGAAGTCTCCTACCTGCTCATCTACGGAAACCTGCCCACTCCGGCAGAGCTGGACGCCTTCGACCAGCGCATCCGCCGCCACACCATGCTGCACGAGGACCTCAAGGGATTCTTCGGCGGCTTCCCGCGCGACGCGCACCCCATGCCGGTGCTGTCCTCCGCTGTCTCCGCGCTGTCCACGTTCTACCAGGACTCCCTGGACCCGTTCGACGACGAACAGGTTGAGATGGCCACCATCCGCCTCATGGCCAAGATGCCCGTCATCGCCGCCTACGCATACAAGAAGTCCATCGGCCAGCCCATGCTGTACCCGGACAACTCCATGAACCTGGTGGAGAACTACCTGCGCCTGAGCTTCGGCCTGCCCGCAGAGCCCTACGAGCTGGACCCGGTCGTGGTGAAGGCCCTGGACCTGCTGCTCATCCTGCACGCAGACCACGAGCAGAACTGCTCCACCTCCACCGTGCGCCTGGTGGGGTCCGCCAACGCCAACATGTTTGCCTCGGTTTCGGCCGGCATCAACGCCCTGTTCGGCCCGCTGCACGGCGGCGCCAACGAAGCGGTGCTGAACATGCTCCGCGACATCCAGGCAAGCGGCGAGCCCGTTGAGAAGTTCGTTGAGCGCGTCAAGAACAAGGAAGCCGGCGTCAAGCTCATGGGCTTCGGGCACCGCGTCTACAAGAACTACGACCCCCGCGCCACCATCGTGAAGGCCACAGCCCACGAGATCCTGGAGAAGCTCGGCGGCAATGACGAACTGCTGGACATCGCCATGCGCCTGGAAGAAGTGGCGCTGACGGATGAATACTTCATCTCCCGCAAGCTCTACCCGAACGTGGACTTCTACACCGGCCTGATCTACAAGGCCATGGGCTTCCCCGAGAAGATGTTCACCGTGCTGTTCGCCATCGGCCGCCTGCCGGGCTGGATTGCCCAGTGGCGCGAAATGATGAAGGACCCGCAGACCAAGATCGGCCGCCCGCGCCAGCTGTACACGGGTGAGCCGGAGCGCATGTACCCGTCGCGGTAACTGCTTCTTAAGTACGACGGCGGCAGGCGGCTTTCCCTCGGAGAGTCACCTGCCGCTTTTCTTTTGCAAATCCTGGACGAAAGTAAGAAACATGAAAATGTCTACACTGTTGCTGCACACCTTCTCCATGGCCTTCCCCATCGTTGTGGTGGTGCTGGGGATCATGGTGCTGGTGGGCAAGAGCGTCTTCCTGCCGTGGTTCATCGGCGCGCTGGTCATCATGATCGTGCTGCTGGTGCTGTTGTACCTGGACAAGAAGAAGAACCCAGCCGCCAAATAGGGCGGACTCGCAGGAACAGGCGGATCGGAGCGGCACAGGCATGCGGGTGGCACCCGGCCTAGCATCGGCCGCCCTCCTGCCGACGCTCTATCACCTTTCGGGGCGATTCGGCGAACGCTCTATCACCTTTCGGGGCGATTCGGCGAACGCTCTGTCACCTTTCGGGGCGGATGATGCGAGGTTCCGTTGGGGACCGGGTGCTACTTTTCCACGTCGGGGTTGATTTCGGCCTTGTCGATGGCAATGTTGCCCACGCCCCACTGGTCCAGGATCTTCTTGTAGGCGCCGTCAGCCATCAACTTGTTTAGGGCTTTGGCAACGACATCCGCGAATTCCGGGTCGTCCAGGGCGACGGCCATGCCGACGGGAGAGGCGTCATAAGATTCGCCGAGCGCCTCCACTGCCCCGTCCGTCTGGGTGACGGCGTACAAGGTGCTGATTGATCCGGCGGCCATGGCGTCCGCCCCACCGGTCACCAAGCGGGTCGTGACGTCGGACTGGTTCTTCAGGCTGATGACCTTGATCGCGGGCTTTCCGGTGTCGGTGCACGTCTTGTTCCGGTCAACGAGGTCCTTTGTCTCCTGGAACGAGCCCGTCTGGACAGCCACCGTGCGGCCGCAGATGTCATCGAGGCTGAACCCGCTCGGGTTGCCCTTTTGCACGCCCCACTGTGTTCCCGCAGCAATGTAGCTGACAAAGTTTGCTGACTTCTTGCGTTCGTTGGTGATGAAGAATGACGACGCGCTTAGATCGTACTTGGTGCCGATCGCCGGCAGGATGCTCGGGAACGATGCCGTCTGGGGGTCGACCTCCAGGTCCAGCAGGGCGCCGACGGCTTTGACCAGGTCCACGTCGTATCCGATGGGCGTTTGGCCGTCCGTGCCGCCCAGGTATTCCGCAGGGGCGTAAGAGGTGTCCATGCCCACCACGAGCTTGCCCTTGTCACGCAGGGCCTGCGGCACTGCGGCGGCCAGTGCGTCGTCCTTCTTGACGCTTGACAGGTCAAACGTGGCGCCTCCCTGGGCGGGCACATCACCTTCGAGGGAGGCATTGTTGCACCCGGTAAGGACGAGTGAACAGGCAAAGAGCGCTGCAACGGCGGAGGATACTGCTCGTTTTGTGGCCATGGGGAACATTTCTCTTCGGAACGTTTACAGTGGGAGTCTGAACGCTGGCGCCCAAAATACTGCGGAATTGAATTCCATTAGCATGTGTGAGGCGCCACAGACCTGTCAAATAGGTCTCAGCCAGTGAAAATGCGTCTACAGGCCACGTAGAAAGGACTAACATGGCAACGTTGCACGAACGGGCTCTGGAGCTCGCGCCGGAGCTCATTAAGTTCCGCCACCAACTCCACATGCACCCTGAGATTGGCCTGCAGCTGCCGCAGACCCAGGCGTCGGTCCTGGCGCAACTGGAGGCACTGGACGGTTTGGAAATCACCCTTGGCGCGCGCCAGAGCTCCATCGCCGTCGTGCTGCGCGGCGAAAAGCCGGCAACCGAGGCGGGGCCGCGCCCGGTGGTGCTGCTGCGCGGCGACATGGACGCCCTGCCCGTCACGGAACAGACCGACCTCGAGTTCGCATCAACGGTGCCCGGAGCCATGCACGCCTGCGGGCATGATGTACACACCGCCGGCCTGTATGGGGCGTTGCGCCTGCTCCACGAACGCCGGCACGAACTCGCCTCCGACGTGGTCTTCATGTTCCAGCCTGGCGAAGAGGCTTACGACGGTGCCCGCATCATGATCGAGGAAGGCGTCCTGGACGCCGCTGGACGGCGCGCAGATGCAGCGTTCGGATTGCACGTCTTCTCGGCCGAGTACGCCAACGGTGTTTTCCACTCGAGGCCCGGGCCGCTCATGGCCGGGTGTGATGAAATCTTTGTCACCGTCCAGGGTTCCGGCGGGCACGGATCCACGCCGCACCTGACGCGCGACCCCGTTCCCGTGGCCTGTGAAATGGTGCTTGCCATGCAGACTGTCGTCACCCGCCACTTCAACGTCTTCGACCCGGTGGTGGCCACGGTGGGGCGGATCGCTGCCGGGACGCAGGCCAACATCATCCCGGACAGCGCGGTGTTCGACGTGACCTTGAGGTCATTCTCACCGGAGCACAAGGAACTACTCTTGGCTGACCTGACGCGGCTGTTCCGTGGCATCGGCGAAGCCCACGGCATGACCGTGGACATTGAGGCCACACCCGACTATCCGGTGACGGTCAACGACGCCGGTGAACAGGCCTACGCCGCAGGCGTCATTGCCGAGGTGTTTGGCGCCGAGCAATTCCGGCAGATGCCGTTCCCCATCCCGGGATCGGAGGACTTCTCCCATGTCCTGCGCGAAGTTCCGGGCGCGTTCATCATGCTGGGCGCCTGCACCGGAGACGATCCCGCCACTGCGCCGTCCAACCATTCGGCACGGGCAGACTTTGACGACTCCTCCGTGCCCAGGGCTGCCGCCGCGTTGGCGGAGTTGGCATTCCGCCGTTTCTAGCTGCGGCATTGAGCATTCATGAAACAAGTGTGCTAAAACAGATGGGTGCCCAAAATTGTAAACGCCGATGACCGCCGCGAACTCGTTGCGGATGCCGTATTTCGAGTCATTGCAGAGCGTGGCCTGACACAAGCATCGCTACGTAATGTGGCCTCGCAGGCCGGCCTGGCGTTGGGTTCCGTGAGGCACTATTTTGAAAACCAGGCCGAGCTCATGGAGTTCGCCTTTCGGGTCAATTCCGAGCGCATCCACCTGCGGGCCCTCGACGTTTTGGAAACTCTGGAACAGGAGGGACTGCCGGCGTCCCGCAACGGCCTGCTGGACCAGTGCGCCGGTGTCCTTGAAGAACTGCTGCCTCTCGACGACGAAAGGCGTTCGGATGCCGTGGTCCACATGGAGTTCATGCTTGATGCCCGGACCAACCCGGACCTGCTTGATGCCGCACAGGACGACTACCGTGCCACGGGCGCCATCGTCGGCCGTGTACTGCTGGCAATGATGGAAAGCCCCCTCACCATTGCCAATCTGGTCCCTGTGGATGAAGCGGAGCGGCTGATCGCAGTGTTGGACGGACTGGGCCTGCGCATGGTGCTCCAGCCTGCGTGGGCGGCACCGGAACAAGGCCGGGCCACCCTTCGCCGCCATTTGGCCGCACTGCTCACATCGTAACTGCCCCCTCGACCCTCGCGCAGATAGGGGCCGATTTTCACGCCCGCCCGCTCACAAGTGGCGAGGCCCGGGCCGATGTTGATGAGACGGTGCGGCAGCTGCCCAGAATCTGCACGAGCGTTCGGCGGTAGTCGCCCACATGTGTGTGAGCGTCTGTATTGGAGTGGGGTTTGTACCACTTGGTGCCTTGTGAAGCGCTTGCGGGTAATCTTGGATTTGTGATTGCTGCAACATTTTTTGCGGCGGTTGGAGGCGAGAAAGATGCATCATACCGGCGGCCCTGGCTGGCGAATTACCATGGACACCTGCCAGCCCATGCTCATGGCACTGTACCTGCGCGACGTCTCCGGACTGGTGGGCGCCGGCACACCAGCGCTGTCCCACGTGGCGCCGTCCGTCAGGGCCGCGGACCACACCATGTTGACGGCGGGGGTGGGCGGAACGGACGCGCTGCGCGACCAGTGGGAGGTCTGGTGGGGTCGGTTGCTGGCAAACTTCCCCAACATCGGTCAGGAACTCACGCCGCCTGACTTCCCTGAACTGGCGGGGATGCCCGCCCTGCAAAGGGTGGCCCACGCCCACTACGGCTCGGCGCTGACCTGGTCCCGGGAACAGACACAGCTGTACAGCATGATGGCGGCCCAGCGGGAAACCCTGGGCGGGCACAAGATTCTGGCAGACCTGGTGCAAAACCGCGAAATGGAGCTGGGGCGCAGCGCCCGCGACTTCACGCTGACCATTGTGGAGGTGCCGTTGGCGGAACAGCGTGCCTGGTTCATTGAACCCGACAGGCTCATCATGAGCTCGCACCTGCTGGACGACCACGAGAACTTCCGCAGCTACGTCCAGCCGGTGGTGGAACTTCTGGTCTAGGTTGCAGCCCTGTCAGGAAGCGGCCATGACCGTGATGACTACCTGCGCAGTCGAGGCGATGTCGCTGGGCTGCCAGCCCACGTTGGCTCCGCCCTTGTTGTCGCTGCGGTCCCAAGTCTCGCCGGCATGGCTGACCTCCACAATGCCCAACTCCAGGGCGTTCGCCACGGCCCAGTGCGCCAGCATCCAGCCGTGAACCCCGGGCACGTCAAATGTCATGGCTGTGCCCGAGTCGCCTGCAACAACAACGGGCGACAGCACGGCAAGTGCACCCATGGCCTCTTGTGCCCCCGCGGTCACGTCGTCGGGCAGCCCGGCAGCCGCTGCCTCGGGCAGGGTGCAGGAGAGCCCGCCGGCGGTCTCGCCCGTCAGCGCGGATGCGAAGGCGCGCGCCAGCGCCTCATGCTGCGCGTAGGCCTCGGGAAAACCAGAACGCTGGACGGTCTGGGCGGCGTCGTTCACGGACATGTCCAGGTAGCCCGGCACTTTTTCCAACACGTTGTAAAACGCGTTGGCCGAATACAGCGGGTCCATGATTTGCTCCACCGATCCCCAGTCCTGCGAGGGCCGCTGCTGGAACAGCCCCACCGAGTCACGGTCGCCGTAGGAGATGTTGCGCAGCGCCGACTCCTGCAGTGCCGTCGCAAGGGCGATGGATGCGGCCCGGGCCGGCATGCCCCGCTGCACCGAAATCTCGGAAATCAGGGCTGCGTTCCGGGTTTGTTCCGTGGACATCGTGTAGCTGGCACCACCCACGGTGGCGGTGCAGCCCACCGCGAGCCGAGGCTCCATGGCGTTGCTGAGCGAGCGCGCCAGCCATATGCCGGCACCGGCCAGCAGTGAAATGAGGATGAGTATGGCGATCGAGAGTCCGACGGCGCCGCGTGCCTTCACGGGGCATCCCCGCCCTGCGCCGGCACCTGTCCGGCTCCGGCTTGCGCCGCGGCCGGGCAGGTGTCGGGGGAAAGATTAGTTGGCATGCAGGCTTTCGTTCAGCGCCACAGTTGAGCCCTTGCGGGGCAGCACTTCGACCTCACCGGAGGTGGAGTTGCGGCGGAACAGGAGGTTGGGCACGCCTGAAAGCTCACTGGCCTTGACGATCACTGTGGTGTCTTCGCCGTCGTCGTTCTTGGGGCCCAAAACCCGCACACGGGTGCCGGCGGTGACGTACAGCCCGGCCTCCACGACGGAGTCGTCGCCGATGCTGATGCCCACACCGGAGTTGGCGCCCAGGAGCACGCGCTCGCCCAGTGCCACACGGGTCGTGCCGCCGCCGGAGAGGGTGCCCATGATGGAGGCGCCGCCGCCCACGTCGGTGCCGTTGCCCACCACGACGCCGGCCGAGATGCGGCCCTCGACCATGGAGGTGCCCAGCGTGCCGGCGTTGAAGTTCACAAAGCCCTCGTGCATGACAGTGGTGCCTTCGGCCAGGTGCGCACCCAGGCGCACGCGGTCGGCGTCTGCGATGCGGACGCCGGAGGGAACCACGTAGTCCACCATGCGGGGGAACTTGTCCACGGAGTAGACGGTGACCTGGCCGCGGCGGCGCAGGCGGGCGCGTGTCAGCTCGAAACCCTCGACGGCGGCCGGGCCGAAGTTGGTCCACACCACGTTGTTGAGCGTGCCAAAGATGCCGTCGAGATTGATCGTGTTGGGCGCTGCGAGGCGGTGCGAGAGCAGGTGCAGGCGCAGGTAGGCGTCGACGGTGTCGGCAGGGGCCTCGTCCAGGTCGATCTGGACGAACACGGCCTTCTGGTGCACCTGTCGGTCGGCGTCTGTGCCGGCGGCGGCGAGGGCGGACAGCTCCGGATCAGCGTCCGGTGCGCCGCCGAGTGTGTCCGAGGCCAGGCCGAGGGCGGGGGCCGGGAACCACACGTCGAGCACCTCGCCGCCGTTGGTGACCGTGGCGATGCCTTGGCCGTGGGCGGATCGGTTGCTCGGGGCTGGGGTTGCAGTCATGCACACAGTTTATCCGCACCCGCCTGGGTGTTTTCTGCAGGCGCCGAAACATTGCGATGCAGGAGGCGCCGGCTACGCCACCGTGAAGCTGACGCTGTGCAGTCCCGTGGCGCCATCCGGGGCCGGAGGCGCATCGGCGGCGGCCTGCAGGGTGCCCGTTCCGTCATAAGCCCGGACCCGGGCAGTGTGTGTGCCGGCGGCGGCGCCGTCCCAGATGAAGGACCACTGCCGCCACGTGTCCACCGAGGCTTCGGCGGCGAGTTGCGCACTGAGCCAGGGTCCGCCGTCGAACTGGACCTCAACTTTGGAAATGCCGCGGTGCTGCGCCCAGGCACTGCCGCCCAGGGCCACCTTCCCGCCGGGCAGCTGGGCGCCGCTGCGCGGGACCTCTATGCGCGAGGCCGTCTTGACGGGTCCGTGCGACGACCAGCCGCGGGTGGTCCAGTATGCGGTCTGCTGCGCGAAGGTCGTGACCTCCAGCTCCACGACCCACTTGGTCGCCGAGACGTAGCCGTACAGTCCCGGGACCACCATGCGCACCGGGAATCCGTGGTCCACGGGCAGGGGCTCCCCGTTCATGCCCACGGCCAGCAGCGCATTGCGCCCGTCCTGCAGCACCGGCAGGGGAGTGGAGGCGGTGAACCCGTCCACGCTGGTGGAGAGCACCATGTCGGCCCCGGGCAGCGGCCTGGCACGCGAGAGCACCTCCCGCAGCGGCAGCCCCAGCCACGTCGCATTGCCCACCAGGTTCCCGCCCACCTCGTTGGACACGCACGCCAGCGTCACCTGCGCCTCCACAAGATCCTGCGCCAGCAGCTCGTCAAAACCCATGGTGAATTCCTGCTCCACCATGCCGTGCACCCGCAGCGCCCACGTGCCTGGATCCACCTCCGGGGGCACCAGCGCGGTGTCAATTCGGTAAAAATCGCCGTTCGGGGTGGTGAACGGGACCACCCCGGCCACCGCCGACTGCACCCCCTCCGGCAGCGGCGGCGCCGGGGTGTGCGGCGCGGGCAGTCTGAGCGAGGCCCGGACGTTGTTCACCACGGTCCGCGTGCGGTTCAGCAGCGTACCTGCCAGGCCAAGCACGACGGCGGCAGCCGCCACAGCGGCCGATCCCGCCAGGAATGCGCGCCGGCTTGGGTTCCCCGGCTGCTGCGGCTGGTCGGGGCGCGCGGCGGGGCCCGGCTTGGCGGCCTCCACGGCCTGCTCCGTGAGCATGCGCAGCGACCACAGGGCCGCGCCGGTGCCGACGGCAAGGGGCAGGATGTCGAGGGGGCCGGCGCCGTTGCGGGTCAGCACGCAGGCGGCCATGGCGACGGCGGCTGCCAGCACCAAGGCGTTGGCCGTGCGCGGGCGCTTCAGGGCCAGAATGCCGATGGCAGCCGAGGAGGCTGCGGCCACGACTGCCATGGCAGTGAGCAGGGCTGTTTTGTCGTTGGTGCCGAAGGTGGCGATGGCAAAGTCCTTCAGCCACGCCGGGGTGAAGTCGATGAAGGTGGCGCCCACCGCAGTAAAAGGGGTGGACGCCGGACCGAAGAAGATGGACAGCAGCTGGGCCGTGCCAAAGAGAATGGCCGCGGAAGCCGCGCCTGCGAGGGCGCCGCGCCAGGCACCGGCCTGCGGCTGCCGCGATGGCGTTTCCCGTGCGGACATGGCTGGTGCTTTCTGTCTGGCGTGAACGATTCCCTGCCTCTACGCTACTGCGCCGCCGCCACGGTGGCACCCCCGGGCGCCGGTAAACTGGCTGCATGACCCAAGAGAGCGATCCCATAGCAGCCTTCCACCCCTCAGCCCCAGCCGACCACGGGGGAACAAGCGAAGGCGGGCCGGGCGCCGTCGTGCTTGACGTGCACGGGGACGTGGCCGAACTGACGGCGGCGATCATGGACATTGAGTCGGTCTCGGGCAACGAGCGGGCGCTGGCGGACGCGGTGGAAGCGGCGTTGCGGGCCCTCCCCCAGCTGTCGGTCTCGCGCAACGGCGACTCAATCGTGGCCCGGACGGAGCTGGGCCGGGCCGAGCGGATCATCCTGGCCGGCCACCTGGACACGGTCCCGCTGCCCACCACCGAGGGCGCCCGCGGGACCGTCCCGAGCCAGTGGGACGGCGAGGTGCTCTACGGCCGCGGCGCCACCGACATGAAGGGCGGGGTGGCGGTGCAGCTGGCCATCGCGGCCACCGTGGCCGAACCCACCAAGGACATCACGTTCATCTTCTACGACCACGAGGAAGTGGCTGCTGCGAAGAGCGGGCTGGGGCGGCTGGTGCGTGAGAACCGGGAACTGCTCGACGCGGACTTCGGCATCCTGCTGGAACCCACCAACGGCACTGTTGAGGGCGGCTGCAACGGTACCATCCGCTTTGAGGCCGCCACGCGCGGGCTGGCGGCGCACTCGGCGCGCGCCTGGATGGGGGAGAACGCAATCCACGCCGCGGCCCCCATCCTGGCCCGGCTCGCTGCGTATGAACCCGCCACCGTGACTGTGGACGGGCTCGACTACCGGGAATCGCTCAACGCCGTGAAGATCCATGGCGGCACGGCCGGGAACGTCATCCCGGATGCCTGCGTGGTGGAGATCAATTATCGCTTTGCGCCGGACAAGTCGCCCGCCCAGGCCGAGGCGCACGTGCGGGCCCTGCTGGACGGCTTTGACCTGGTGTGCACCGACTCCTCGGCCGGCGCACGGCCCGGACTCAACGCGCCGGCGGCGGCATCGTTCGTGGCTGCTGTGGGGCGGGAGCCGCTGCCCAAGTACGGCTGGACAGACGTGGCGCGGCTGAGCGAGATGGGGATCCCGGCCGTGAACTTCGGCCCCGGCGACGCCCTGCTGGCACACTCCGACGACGAGCACGTCTCCGCCACGGCGATCCGGGAATGCCTGGCGGCCCTGACCCGCTGGCTCAGCTGACGCCGCCTGCAGTGCTGCAGCGCCTCCCGGCCCGGTCTGTGACGCACTTGATGCGCTGGTAAGCGTTTCCCGGGCTCGATTTGGTGCAACAACGGCGTCACAGACTGTTGCGGGGGAGGACACTTCCATCCAGGCCCGACGGCGGTCAACCCACCTTGGCGGGCCGGGCGCCGTCGGGCTTCACCACTCCTACGCACGGTTAAAAGTGAATGGTGCGCAACCCTGAGAGGGGCGCACCATTCGCAGAAAACCGTGCGCAGGGCCGGGGCGGCGACGGGCACACAACGGCCCCGGCGCAAGATTCGCGCCGGGGCCGTTGTGTTGGGGCTGTTGCCTGTCGCGGACGGCTCAGCCGGCCATTCCCACCTTTGCCTTGACGACCTTCACGCGCGAGGACATCTTGAACTCGGTGTACTTGGCCACGCCGGAGAGGATCAGGCAAAGGCCGACGTAGAGGACCGCCGCGACCATGAGCGCCGGCACTACGGGCGAACCGTACTGGCCCTGGGAGCCGAGGAGGTTGGCGTACTTCAGGATCTCGTCGTAGGTGATCAGGAAGCCCAGCGCGGTGTCCTTCATGATGACCACCAACTGGGAGATGATGACCGGCAGCATGGCGCGGATGGCCTGCGGCAGCAGGATGCTGCGCAACACCTGGCCGTTGGTGAGGCCAATTGCCAATCCGGCCTCGCCCTGGCCCTTGGGCAGTGACTCGATGCCTGCACGGAACACCTCGGCCAGGACCGAGCCGTTGTACAGGATCAGGCCGACCACGACGGCGAGGAAGGGCGTGATGCCCTTGACGCCGGCGGAGGGGAGGCCGTAGTACATGATCATCATGAGGATGAGCAGGGGAATGGCGCGGAACACTTCGGTGAACCAGTAACACGGCAGGCTCAGCCACTTGGTGTCGGCCAGCCGGCCGAAAGCCAGGATGATGCCCAGCAGCAGGCTGCCCACGGCGGCAACGCCGAAGGCGCTCAGGGTGGCACCGATGGCCTTGAGGAATGTCTCCTGGACCCGCGGGAAGGTGAAGATTTCCCACTTCTGGGCCGTGAACTGTCCGGACTGGTAGAACCGGAACAGGATGAAGGCGATGATGCCCACCACCACGATGAGCGTGACGATGTTCATGTAAACGTTGCGTGTGCGGGCCTTGGGGCCGGGCACATCAAAAAGCACCGAACTCATCGTGCCACCTTCCACTTCTTCTCCAGGTACCGTTGCAGCGGTGTCAGGATGCCCAGCACCAGCACCACAAACATCAGTGCAACCCACAGCAGGCCGGGCAGCAGCGGTTCGCCGCGTTCGCTGAGGTAGGCGCGGATGGCACCGGCTTCATACACGGAAAACCCAGCGGCCACCGTGGTGTTCTTCAACAATGCGATGAACACGCTGAACAGCGGCGGAACCACGGAGCGGAATGCCTGCGGCAGCACAACCAGCGACAGGGTCTGCATGAACGGCAATCCAATGGCGCGGGCGGCCTCGGACTGGCCGACCGACACGGTGTTGATGCCGGAGCGGATGGCCTCGGAAACATAGGTCGCCGTATAGAGCGAGAGGCCGACGATGGCGGCATTGATGAAGCTGATCTGGGGCAGTTCAAGCCGGGGATAGCCCAAGGCAAAAAATGCGAGGATCAGCGTGAGCGGGGTGTTGCGCACGGCGTTGACGTAAAACGTTCCAGCCGCGCGCATGGCCGGTGCGGGGGAGACCCTCATGCCGGCAACGATGGTTCCAAGGATCAGGGAAAAGACAGCGGAAAAAGCAAACAAGATTCCGGTGTTTTTGAATCCGGTCAGGAACACATCGCTGTTGTCTAAAAGTACATTCACGGGACAGCGTCGCTTTCAGTGAATTCGAGAGGACGAAGTGGTTGTGTTGCAGCGGACGGGCCGCTGCAACACAACCACTCAGGGACGTTTAGTACTGGTCGACCTTCGGCTGCTCAACCTTGGTGCCCGACTTGCCCAGGGTTGCATCGTAGATCTTGGTCCACGTGGCGCCGCCATCAGTCAGCGTGGTGTTCAGGAAGGTGCGCAGGGCGGTGTCGCCCAGCGGCACGCCAATGCCGTACTTCTCCACCGTGAACGGCTCGCCAACAACCTTCAGGTTGTCCGGATCCTGCGACGCGAAGCCCAGCAGGATGGCCTGGTCCGTGGTCACCGCATCAACGGTGCCGCCCTTCAACGCATCGACGCACTTCGAATAGATGTCGAACTCGACCGGGACTGCCTTCGGGAAGTTTTCACGGATGTTCTGGATGGGTGTTGAACCGGTGGCGGAGCAGACCTTCTTGCCGTCCAGGTCCTTTTCGCTCTTGATGTCCGTGTTGTCCTTGGCCACCAGCAGGCCCTGGCCGGTGATGAAGTAGGGGCCCGCGAAGTCCACGAGCTTCTTGCGCTTGTCCGTGATGGAGTAGGTGCCCACGTACAGGTCCACGTCGCCATTGGCCAGTGCCGTTTCACGGTTGGCGGAAGGGATCGACTTGTATTCGATCTTGTCCGCAGCGACGCCAAGCGAGGCCGCCATCCAGCGGGCAATTTCAATGTCGAAGCCGCTGCGCTCGCCCGTGGCTGCGTCGAGGAAGCCGAGGCCGGGCTGGTCTTCCTTGACACCAATGCGGATCTGGCCGGAGGACTTGATCTTGTCAAAGGTGGGGCTGCCGGTCAGGGCAACGTCCTTGGCCACGTCGAAGCTCAGGCCGGCTGCGTCCTTGCCGCCGCCATCAGTGCCGCCGCCGTTGTCGCCGCCACCACAGCCTGTCATGGCCAGGGCTGCTGCCGTGAAGACAGCCGCTACGCCGAGGCCGGTCTTGCTCAGAAACTTTTTCAAAGGGGGTTCCTTTCATAATCGGCCAGGTGCGGCCGGGAAAACAGGTGAAGAGTGGCCGGTGGGCCGGGGTAGTTGTTATCCGTTGGTGAGGATCTTGGACAGGAAGTCCTTTGCCCGGGGTGTCTGCGGGTTGGTGAAGAAATCCTCCGGTGAGGATTCCTCCACGATCTGGCCGTCCGCCATGAAGATGACCCTGTCCGCTGCCTTGCGCGCAAATCCCATCTCGTGCGTGACAACCACCATGGTCATGCCTTCCTTGGCCAGCTCCACCATGACGTCCAGGACCTCGTTGATCATTTCAGGGTCAAGAGCGCTGGTGGGCTCATCAAACAGCATGACCTTTGGCTTCATTGCCAGGGCCCGTGCAATGGCCACGCGCTGCTGCTGCCCGCCGGAAAGCTGGGCGGGAAGCTTGGATGCCTGGTGGCCAACGCCCACACGCTCCAACAAGCCCAAGGCGAGCTTGTCGGCGTCGGGCTTGCTCATGCCCTTGACCTTGATGGGGCCGAGGGTGACGTTCTCCAGGATGGTCTTGTGGGCAAACAGGTTGAAGGACTGGAAGACCATTCCGACGTCGGCGCGGAGCCTGGCCAGTGCCTTGCCTTCCTTGGGCAATTCCTTGCCATCGATGCTGATGGAGCCGGTGTCAATGGTCTCCAGGCGGTTGATGGTGCGGCACAGCGTGGACTTGCCGGAACCCGAGGGACCAATGACAACCAGGACCTCACCCTTGGCGACGCGGAGGTTGATTTCCTGGAGTACATGAAGGGCGCCGTAATGCTTGTTGACAGCTGTAAGCTCCACGAGAGCAGGAGCGGGTGCGGAATTTGTCATGCAATGAATGTATCGAGAATCACATGAGGGGGTAAAGGATTTGGGCATGTCGGGGCGGATCGTAACGCTAACGAGACAATGTGGCCCGGGCCACCGCCGCCGGCCGGCAGTCCCCGTGACGTAGCCTAGGTGCCATGAGTTCACCAACAGGATCCAGCCGACCCGTCCGAACCGAGCTGCGCAAGTTCGGCATCTGGCGCAAAAACGGCGCCGGCCGGGACACCGCCGACGCCCGGCTCCTGGAGACACCGCCCACCAGCGACTTCACCCACACGGACCCGTGGCGCGTCATGCGGATCCAGAGTGAGTTTGTGCAGGGCTTCGACGCGCTCGCCGAAATCGGGCCGGCCATCAGCGTGTTCGGTTCGGCGCGCACCAAGGCGGACTCCCCCTACTACGCCATGGGAGTGGAGGTGGGCCGGCGCCTGGTCGAGGCAGGGGTAGCCGTCATCACCGGCGGCGGGCCCGGCTCGATGGAGGCTGCCAACCGCGGGGCCGCAGAGGCCGGCGGGCTGTCCATCGGCCTGGGCATCGAGCTGCCCTTCGAGACGGGCATGAACGAGTGGGTTGGCCTGGGCGTGGACTTCCGATACTTTTTTGCCCGCAAGACCATGTTTGTGAAGTACGCGCAGGGCTTCGTGGTGCTTCCCGGAGGCCTGGGCACGCTCGATGAACTCTTCGAGGCCATGGTCCTGGTGCAGACCAGCAAGGTCAGCCAGTTCCCCATTGTGCTGGTGGACAAGGCCTTCTGGGGCCCGCTCATGGACTGGGTGCGGGACACCATGGTGGCGCAGGGGCTGGTGTCGCCGGGAGACCTGGACATCGTGCAGCTGGTGGACACTGCCGAGGAAGCGGTGGAACTGGTCATGGCCGGCCAGGCCGGGGCCAGGGTTGCCGCCCGCGAAAAGGATTGAGTTGTCCGGCGCATCTGGCACCATGGTCTTGTGACTTATTTCCTGATCTTCCTTGCCATCATTGTGGGCGCCGCCACGGTGTTCTACGTGGTGGGCCTGAACCGGCAGGACGCTGACGCAGCGATCTACGAGGATTCCCTGGGTGCGCCCGTGGCCAGCCTCCCGCCGGTGCTGCTGCCGGCCGCACCGTCACCGGCCGATGTCGACCGGCTGCGCTTCTCGCTGGGCCTGCGCGGCTACCGCATGGACCAGGTTGACGAGGTCCTTGACCGGCTGCGCGACGAACTGGCACTGAAGGATGCTGAGATCGCCCGCCTGGAAACCGCAGCCCGGCCGGACACTGCGCTGCCCTCCCCGGTGTCGGCCGCCAAGGTTGCCGCGGCTGCTGCCCCGGCCGCCTTGAAGCACGACGGCGGGGCGCCGGCTGCCGCTGAGCCGGGCGGTTCCGCTGATGCCGGCAAGGAGGAGGGCCCCGATGGTGCCCGGTAGCGACGGCCGGTCCCGCTGCAACTGGGCCGGGATCGAGAGCGACGGGGCCTACCAGCGCTACCACGACGAGGAGTGGGGCCGACCCGTCCACGGCGAAGCGGAGCTGTTTGAACGGCTCAGCCTGGAAGCCTTCCAGTCGGGGCTCAGCTGGCTGACCATCCTGCGCAAGCGCGAAGCGTTCCGGACGGCCTTTGCCGGATTCGACCCGGCCATTGTGGCCCGTTTCGACGAATCCGATGTTGCCCGGCTGCTGGCGGACGCCGCGATTGTCCGCAACCGGCTCAAAATCAACGCCACGATTGCCAACGCCCGAGCCCTCCTGGCCCTGCCTGCCGGAACCACGCTGGGCTCCATCATCGCCGCCCACGCCCCGCAGCTGCCGCGCTCCGCAGGGGACCCCGTTCCAGCACAGACGGCGGAGTCCGCACTGCTGGCCAAGACCTTGAAGAAGCACGGGTTCTCCTTCGTGGGGCCAACCACCGCATACGCAATGATGCAGGCAATCGGCGTGGTGAACGACCACCAGCCGGGATGCTGGCTGGCACCGGACCCGGCGTGAGCACCCCGGAAGGATCTGCGTCCGGCGCGGTCCCCGGCAGCGGTGCCGCTCCGCAAAGTGCGCGCACAACGGGTGGCGGCCTGCCCGCTCACGGCGGCGCCACCATCAATGACATGTTGTTCGCGGCGTTGCGCCGCGTCCTGGAGCCGCTGCGGCGTGCGCCCTGGTGGCTGAAGGTCACGCTCGTGTACGCGGCTGCCCGGTTAACCAGCTTCCTCATCTTTGCCGCGGCCGCCTGGCAGTCCGAAGCGACGCCGTGGTACGGGCAGCGGCCCGGATACCTTGAGTTCATCGACAGCTGGGACGCCGGCTGGTACGAGAAGATTTTCAACAACGGATACCCTGCGGTGGTTCCGCGCAACCCGGACGGCTCGGCCCAACCCAATGAGTGGGCGTTTTACCCGGTGCTGCCACTGCTGGCCCGCGGGGTGAACGCCGTCACCGGACTGGGCTGGGCCGCGTCGGGGGCACTGGTGGCAACACTGGCTGGATTTGCCGCGGCCCTGGTGGTGCACCAACTGTTCCGGCACTACGCCCGGCCGGCCACAGCCCTGTGGGGCGTGGCGTTCTTCGCCTTCTTCCCGGTCTCAGCCGTCCTGCAGGTGCCCTACGCCGAATCGCTTGGCATCCTGTTCCTGGCCGCTGCGCTGCTCCTGCTCATTCGCGGAAACTACTGGGGAGCCGTCCCTGTGGTGATCCTGCTGTGCCTCTCGCGCCCGGCAGGGGTGCCGTTTGCCGCCGTCGTGCTTCTTCATCTTTTCCTGCGCTGGTGCAACCGCGGCTCCATTCCCTTCCCGCGGCCGCAGCGGCTGGCGGGGGCGGTGCTGCTGGTGGTGAGTGCCGCCATGGCGTTCGCGTGGATGCTGGTGGCGTGGTGGGTGACGGGGGATGGCAACACGTACACCGACACCGAAACGTCGTGGCGCGGGACGGAGCTGGTGCTGTTCAAGCCCTGGTTTGAGGTGGGCGTTCAACTGGCCGGGCCGTTTTGGGGGCCGGTGCTGCCGGTTCTGCTGGTGGCGCTGGCGGGGCTCTACCTGAATTCGCGGGCGGTGCGCCGGATCGGGCCCGAGCTGCGGATGTGGTGCGCCATGTACCTGCTGTACCTGCTGGCGGTGCTGCACCCGCAGTCGAGCACCTTCCGGATGCTGCTGCCACTGTTCCCGCTGGCGCTGGCGGCGGCGTTCATTTCGTCGTCGCGCGCGTATCGGTGGGCGGTCCTGGTGATGTTCACGCTGCTGCAAATGGTGTGGATCGTGTGGCTGTGGCAGTTCGCCGCGATCAGTACCGGACAGGGTTGGCCGCCGTAGCACAGACGGCAAAGTTACCAATCGGTAGGTAAATGACAAAAAGCGACCCGGGACGACGCGGCGAAGAACGCTCCGATTAGCACCCGGGCCCCGAAGTGCGGAATAATGGGCTGTGAGCAGTACAACAGAAACGACATGCCGGGGAAATCTCCGGTGGTGTTGTGTATGCACTACGAAAAGGGGAACTCCTGATGGCGGCCATGAAACCCAGAACCGGTGACGGTCCAATGGAAGTGACTAAAGAAGGTCGGAGCTTGATCCTGCGGCTGCCGCTGGAAGGCGGGGGTCGCCTCGTTGTTGAGATGAACGCAGATGAGGCAGCCAGCCTCAAGGAATGCCTGGTCGGCGTTACCGAATAAGACTTTCACCATGAAAGTGGCGGGACAGCGTGAGCTGCCCGCCACTTTCTGCGTTAAGCCTGCCCTGCGTCAAACCTGTCGGGCGGTTAGCGCCCGCCTTGTGTTCAGCGCTTGACGGCCAGCAGCAGCCCGTCGCCGGTGGGCAGGATGGTGCTGGTGAGGGAATCGTTGTCTCGGATCATCTTTCCCACGCGGCGCAGCGTGGCGGTCCCCGCTTCGCGGATGGCCGGATCCGACACCCGGTCCTTATCCAGGGCGTCGTTGATGATGAGCAGCCCGCCCTGCTTGAGGAGCCTGACTGCCTGTTCCACATACTCGGGGAAACTCGGCTTGTCAGCGTCGATGAACACGAGATCGTAGGCGCCGTCGGTCAGGCGGGGGAGCACGTCCTGGGCCCGCCCCGAGATGGTCCTAGTCCGATTGGCCGGGGAACCCGATTCGGAGAAGGCCTCGCGCGCGGCCTTGAGGTGGTCGACGTCGGGATCAATGGTGGTCAGAACGGCGCGAGGTCCCAGCCCGCGCAGGAGGCTGACGCCGGATACGCCGGCGCCCGTGCCCACCTCGACCGCTGTCTGTGCCTTGGAAGCGGCCGCCAGCACCGTCAGCGCGGCGGCGACGCCCGGGCTCACGGGGAACAATCCCAGTTCATGCGAACGCTCCCGGGCGCGGCGCAGGACAAGGTCTTCCACGGGCAGGGCCTCCGTATAGGACCAGCTGGTGGATTTATCGGCACTCATGGCTTGCGTTTCCTAAACTGTTGCATTGGACAGCTCTAGCCTACTGCCTGCCGAACGGGTGCTTTCTCTGGGACCGTTCAGCAAAATGCCAGCTAAGTTTGGCAGACTGTGGGGACTATTGGGAACCCCTCCCATGGCCGCACCGTGAACCGGGCGCGGCCGGGAACCACTGAAGCGAGGTGCAGCGATGAACACCATGACCAGTCCTGCAAGCCATCCTGTCGAAGCCGCAACCTTCCCAGAGGCACAGGAATGGGTCACGCCGTCGTGGGAAGAGGTGGTTGCCAACCACTCCGCCAAGGTTTTCCGGCTCGCCTTCCGCCTGACCGGCAACAGGTACGACGCCGAGGACCTCACCCAAGAGGTTTTTGTCCGCGTGTTCAAGTCGCTGGCAAACTTCAAGCCCGGCACCTTGGACGGCTGGCTGCACCGCATCACCACCAACCTGTTCCTTGACCAGGCCCGCCGCAAGCAGCGGATCCGTTTTGACGGGCTCAGCGAGGATGCAGCGGCCCGGCTGCCGGGCAACGACCCCGGCCCCGAGCGCAGCTTTGAATTCAACAACCTCGACATTGACATTGCCGCCGCGCTGGAGGCCCTGCCGCCCGACTTTCGCGCCGCCGTCGTGCTTTGTGACATGGAGGGCCTCTCCTATGACGAGGTGGCGCATGCACTGGACATCAAGCTTGGCACCGTGCGTTCGCGCATCCACCGCGGTCGCGCCATGCTGCGCGAATCCCTGGCCGACAGGGCCCCCGGCCGCACCAAGGACGTCCGCCCTGCGCGCAAACCGCTGCTGTCGCTGCCTCGCATCGCCGGGGCACGCTAGACTTTTCCGGTAACAGTTGTCCAATAGAGTGCAAATGAAGCCAAGATCATCCTCCCGCGGTAACGCTAAGGAATCGTTGCTTTGAGAGTTGAGAGGGTAATCTTCCTAACGTGTTTGGTATCAATACCCCCGAGCTGATCATCATTGTCGTCTTGGCAGTGCTTGTCATCGGCCCCACCCGGCTCCCCGGTTACCTGGACAAGCTGAAGAACCTCATCCGTGAGGTGCGCAGGATGGCTTCCGGCGCGCGCGAAACCATCAAGGAAGAAGCCGGGGTTGATATCGATGATATCGATTGGAAGAAGTACGACCCCCGCCAGTACGACCCCCGCCGCATCATCCGCGAGGCGCTCTTGGACGACGACGACGTTGCGGCTCTCAATTCGATAAAGACGGCCCCGGGCGCGGCGATCGCCTCGATGATGGGCAAGGACGAAGCCAAAAAGGACGTGGCGCCGGTTCCTGCCGAGCCCGATCCTGTCCGGCTGGCCGAGGGCCAGCGTGCCCCGTTCGACCTCGAAGCCACCTAACCCTTCCGACGCTCTATCACCTTCCGGGGTCTTCTCCCCGACGCTCTATCACCTTCCGGGGTGGTTCTTCCGACGCTTCAGCACACACTGCTGGAGCGTTTGGCTTTAAGGCCCGGAAGCTGAGAGAGCGTTGCGCTGCGGACCCCGGAAGGTGATAGAGCGTCGCCCCAAAGTGCCCGGAAGGTGATAGAGCGTCGCTGGGCGGGGAGGGATTCGTGCGCGTCAGTCCACGACGGAGACGCCGAGCCTCAGGCCGGCCAGCCCCCGGGGGCGGACGGCCAGCTTGGCCGCAATCGCGGTTAGTGCCTGCGCCGCGGCGGATGATGGATCCGAGAGCACGATGGGCAGCCCCGCGTCCCCACCTTCACGCAGGGCCACGTCGAGCGGGATCTGGCCCAGCAGTTCCACAGGTGCATTGACGGTCTGGGTCAGCCGCTTGGCCAGGATCTCCCCGCCGCCGGAACCAAAAACCTCCATGGTGCTGCCATCGGGCAGTGTCAGGAATGACATGTTCTCGATGACCCCGGCCACCTTCTGCCCGGTCTGCACGGCGATCGCGCCGGCCCTTTCCGCGACGTCGGCCGCGGCCGCCTGCGGGGTCGACACCACCAGGATCTCCGCCTTTGGCAGCAGCTGCGCCACGGAGATCGCAACATCGCCGGTGCCCGGCGGCAGGTCCAGCAGCAGGATGTCGAGGTCGCCAAAGTAGACGTCGGTCAGGAACTGTTCCAGTGCCCTGTGCAGCATGGGCCCGCGCCAGGCAACGGGCTGGTTCCCGGCCACGAACATGCCGATAGAAATGACCTTCACATCGTGCGCCACGGGCGGCAGGATCATCTCATCAACACGCGTGGGATTCTGTGTGATCCCCATGAGCCCCGGCACCGAGAAGCCGTAGATGTCGGCATCGACAATCCCCACCCGCAACCCCCGCGAGGCCAGCGCACACGCCAGGTTCACGGTCACCGACGACTTGCCCACGCCGCCCTTTCCGCTGGCCACGGCGTACACACGGGTCAGGGAATTCTCGTCATTGAAGGGAATCCCGCGCTCCGGCGAGCTGCCCTTGAGCCGTTCCTTCAGCTCGGCCCGCTGCTCCGCCGTCATGACGGTGAGCTCCACGCCCACCTCCGCAACGCCGTCGACCTTCATCAGGGCCTCGGTGGCATCCTTGGTGATGGTTTCCCGGAGGGGGCAGCCCGCAATGGTGAGGCGGACGACGGCGCGTACCCGGCCGCCGTCGAGCGCCTCCACCGTCTCCACCATGCCAAGGTCCGTGATGGGCCGGCGCAGCTCGGGGTCGATGACCGTGGCGAGGGCGGCAAGGAGTGCTTGCTGGGACGGGGCGTTCATGGTGCTGCCTTAGGGGTTGAGGGGTGTATCCGGCGCAGTGCGCTTGCCTTTCAGCGTATCCTCTTCTTCCTGCAGGGAGATCAATTCCTCGAGCAGGCTGCGCAGCTCCGAGCGGACAAAGTCGCGCGTGGCGACCTCGCGGAGGGAAATGCGCAGCGCGGCGACCTCGCGGGTCAGGTATTCGGTGTCGGCGAGGTTGCGTTCGTTGCGGGAGCGGTCCTGCTCAATTTGCACGCGGTCCCGGTCATCCTGGCGGTTCTGGGCGAGCAGAATGAGCGGGGCGGCGTAGGAGGCCTGCGTGGAGAAGAACAGGTTGAGCAGGATGAAAGGGTAGGGGTCCCACTTGAGTCCGAACAGCCCGACCACGTTCAGGGCGATCCAGACCACGACAAAAATCGTCATATAGAGCAGGAAGTTGGCGGTGCCCATGTAGCGGGCAAAGCGCTCGGCGAAGCGGCCGAAGAGGTCGGGATCGCTGGCCAGGTTCGGAAGGAGCCGGGACTTCAGCTCCATGGGCGTGTCAAGGCCGCCGCCCCTGGTGTGGTGCCGCTCAGCCAATGCGTCCTCCTAATTTCCTGAACGGCGCGCCGTCGTCGTGGGTCCGCCAGTCTTCCGGCAGGAGGTGGTCCAGCAGGTCGTCCACCGTCACCGCGCCCACCAGGCGGCCCTCCTTGCTGACAACCGGCAGGGAGTTCAGGTTGTACGAAGCCATGATGTGGCTGACGGTGCTGATGTCGTCCTGGTCGGAGACCGGTTCAAGGTTTTTGTCCACGAGCGTTCCCAGCTGCTCCGGCGGTGCGCTGCGCAGCAACTGCTGGATGTGGACCACGCCCAGGAAACGGCCCGTGGGGGTTTCCAGCGGCGGGCGGCAGATGAAGATGGCCGAGGCCAAAGCGGGGGAGAGGTCCTCGCTGCGGACGTGTGCCAGGGCTTCCGCCACGGTGGCCTCCGGGGGCAGGATCACCGGCACCGGGGTCATGAGGGCCCCGGCCGTGCCTTCCGCGTATTGGAGCAGGCGTCGAACGTCCTTGGCCTCGTCCGGTTCCATGAGCAGCAGCAGTTCCTCTGCCTTGGCCTTGGGGAGGTCGGCGAGGAGGTCGGCAGCGTCGTCGGGGTCCATTTCCTCGAGCACGTCGGCGGCGCGCTCGTTGTCCAGGGCTGAGAGGAGGGTGACCTGGTCGTCTTCCGGCAGCTCGGACATGATGTCGGCGAGGCGTTCGTCCTGGAGCTCACCGGCCACTTCCACACGGCGCTTGTCGCTCATGTCTTGGAGGGCATCGGCGAAGTCTGCAGGCTTGAGGTCCTCGTGGGTGGCCACGAAGTGGGAGGCGCTTTGCGGGGCTGCGGCGTCCTCGGCGTGGGCGTCGGCCCAGTCGATCAGCATGGTGTGGCCCCGGCGCAACCCGCGCAGCCGTGAGGTGTTGGAGCCGCGGCGGACAAAAAGCTTGGTCACCAGCCAGTCGCCGTTGCGCTGCTGGTCCATGGCGATGTCTTCAATGACGGCGAAACCGCTGCCGTCCACGAGCGTGACCTTGCGGTCAAAGATGCCGCCCACCACCAGTTGCTCTGCGCCGCGCTGCTCGAAGCGGCGCAGGTTGACCAGCCCGGTGCAGATGATCTGCGACTGGTCCATCGATGTCAGTCGGGTCATGGGCACAAACACCCGCTTCTTGCCGGGCACCTCCACCACAATGCCGACGGCGTGCGGCGCCGAGTTCGCGCCGCGGCCCACCACGACAACGTCGCGCAGCTTGCCGAGCCTGTCTCCGATGGGGTCGAAGACGTCAAGGCCCAGAAGCCGGGCAACGAAGATGCGGGTAGGTTGTGTGCTCACAGATACAGGCTACTTCCCCGCGCGAGCAATATCCCAAACTTCAGGGCCTTGGCGACGGTGATGCTGCAGGGGATGCAAGGCGTTTGTCCGTTTCACTGCCAGCGATACCTCAGCCAACATGCAGGAACATGGTGAACAATGGAAGGCATGGCAAACCTTTTTGGACGCACCAGACCCATGAATGAGGCCCGCGCTGTTCCCACCGGGGAAACGATCGGTTCCTACATCTCCTATTTGGATGCGCAAAAGGCGGTAGATTACCTGGCGGATGAGAAGTTTCCGGTCCAGCATGTCTCCATCGTGGGCAACGACCTCAAGATCGTGGAACGGGTGACCGGCCGGCTCAACTACCCGCGCGTCGCCCTGACGGGTGCCATGACAGGCGCCTGGTTTGGCCTGTTCATCGGCGTCATGCTGTCCTTCTTTGACTCGTCCAGCAACGCAGGGGCGCCATACTCCAATATTTTCACCGCGGTCCTCCTGGGCGCCGCGCTGTGGATGCTGTTTGCGATCATCGGCTATGCCGCCCAGCGCGGCAAGCGCGACTTCACCTCCACCAACCAGGTGCTGGCCACCAGCTACGACGTCATTGTTTCCGTGGACGTCGCCCACGAGGCGCGCCGCCTGCTGGCCCAGCTGCCCATGAACTCCACTGCGCCCCGACCGCAGATGACTCCGGGGCAGGGGTACCAGCCGCCGGTCCAGCCGCCTGCGCAGCCGCCTGCACCGTCAGGTCCGGCGCCAGCGCGCCCCGAGGGCTGGCACGATCCTTACGGTCCTGCCGCGCCTGCCGCCGAAGCACCTGCCGAGGCGCCTGCTGAGAACAACGACCGTGAGGGCCAGGCTCCCTTGGACGGTCCCCGCCGCGGCCAGTTCCCGGATCTCCCCGACGGCCGCCCGCAGTACGGCATCCGCGTTGAGCCCTCCGAGCAGCCTGCACCCAAAGACCCCAACGCACCGCCACATCCGGAGCGCTAACTTCGCCACCTGAAGTACGACGGCGGGAGGTCACCCTTTCTTGAAGGGCGGCCTCCCGTTTCGCTGCCTTGAGTGACGTCCCTGCCAGTTGCCCCCGCTCGCTGCCTGTCCCGGCAACTCCCTTGCCGGTTTCCCTGGATGTCTATGTGGCAGCTGATGGACTGAATCGACTTCGGTGAGTGCTTTCCGTTGGAATAACTGCCACACAGATGTTCTTGGGGCGGCCGCAACTGTTGATTTTCCGTGGCGGAAAGTGATTGACTTTCCATTATGGAAAACGAATCAGCTCAAGAAGTCCATGAAGCCCTGGCAGCCATTAAAGGTGCCCGGGCGAATGCGGCCGACCGTCTCGTGACGCCGTGGTGGTACCACCCGGTCCTGGGGCTGCTCGCCGCGGTATTTGTCGTCGCCATAACAATTGGCGGCACGTGGGTGGCGATAGCAGTGGCGTTCGTGTATTTCGTCGGCCTTGGCGTCCTCGTGGGCGCTTACAAAGAGAAGACGGGCCTGTGGATCAACGGCCTTACGGCAGGAAAGGCCAGCTGGTGGACGCTGCCACTGGTGGTGATCATGATTGTCGGCATGGGCGGAGCGTACTATCTACACTCCGAGAAGGGACTCGATTGGCCGGCATGGGTGGCCGGAGCTGTCGTCTTTGTTGCCGTGAATGTTTTTGGCAGGCTCTTTGACGGGGCCCTGCGCACCGATCTGCGGAGCAGGCAGTGACTGGACTGAACGAGGTGATCCACGCACCCAACAGGCTGCGGATCTGCGCCTTCCTCAGCACTGTTGACCAGGCAGAATTCGGCGCCATCCGGGACATGCTCGGTGTGGCGGACTCTGTGGCCAGTAAGCAGCTGAAGGTGCTCGAGGACGCAGGCTATGTGAAGCTGGCCAAGCCCACCGGACGTGGCAGGGTGAAGACCTGGGCGGCGCTGACGGCCCAAGGAAAGGCTGCGTACGCGGAGCACATCGCGGCACTCAGGGCCCTCATCGCCGCCGAATAGCCGCCCAACCCGGCGGCCGCCGTCGTCCATTAAACGTCTATGACGCAGTAGATGCGCCCGGAAGGCGTATTCCATGGGTTTTTGGTGCAACTACTGCGTCATAGACGGCAGGGCAGGGCAGGGGAGGGGCGGAGGCTTACTTGGCCAGGCCGGCCATCCAGGCTTCGACGTCCTCCGGGGTACGGGGGAGTGCCGAGCTCAAGTTGACCGGGCCGTTGGCCGTGATCAGGATGTCATCCTCGATGCGCACGCCAATGCCGCGGAACTCGGCCGGGATGGCCAGGTCCTCTTCCTTGAAGTACAGGCCGGGCTCAATCGTGAAGACCATGCCTTCGGTGATGATGCCGTCCACGTACATTTCGGCACGGGCCTGGGCGCAGTCGTGCACGTCAAGGCCCAGGTGGTGGCTGGTGCCGTGCGGCATCCACCGGCGGTGCTGCTGGCCCTCGGGGGAGAGTGCTTCCTCAGCGGTAACGGGCAGCAGGCCCCATGCGGCGAGCCGGTCGGCCAGCACCTCCATGGCAGCGGCGTGGACCTCGCGGAATTTCCGGCCCGGGACTGCCACGGCGAAGGCGGCGTCGGCGGCATCCAGGACGGCCTGGTAAATCTTGCGCTGGACGTCGGAAAACGTGCCGTTGACGGGGATGGTGCGGGTGATGTCTGCCGTGTACAGGGACTCGGCCTCGACGCCGGCGTCGACAAGCAGCAGCTCCCCGGCGTCGACGGTGCCGGTGTTGCGGTTCCAGTGCAGCACGGTGGCGTTGTTGCCGCCGGCGGCGATGGTGTCGTAGCCGAGCTCGTTTCCTTCCTCGCGGGCGCGGGCAAAGAACGCACCCTCAACAACGCGCTCGCCGCGCTGGTGGGCGACGGCGCGCGGGAGGGACTTGACGATGTCTTCGAAGCCGTTGACCGTGGCGGCAACGGCAACCTTCATCTGCTCAATTTCCCACTCGTCCTTGACCAGTCGCAGCTCTGAGAGCGCCTCGGTGAGCTTGCCGTCGAGGTCGTCCAGGGCGCTGAAGTCCATGGAATCCGGGTCCTTGGCCGTGTTGTAGCGCGCGGTGTCCACGAGGGCGTCGATGTTCTCGTCAACCTTGCGCACCAGGCGGATCGAGATGCCGCCGACGGAGGGCTCGCCCACGTTCTTGGTGACGGCCACCTCCAGCCCGGTGATGTCTGCGGTGGGCAGGCCCAGCTTCGCCTCGAATTCAGGCAGTGTGGGGCGTGCACCAATCCAGAACTCGCCGCTGCGGGCATCCGCATAGAATTCCTTGCTGTCCCGGCCGGCCATGGGACGGAAGAAGAGGGTCGCGAGGTGGTTTCCGCCGTCGTGCCCTTCACCTTCTGCAACGGGATCCATCACCAGCACGGCGTCCGGCTCGTGGTCAACGCCGAGCCCGGTCAGGTGCGCGAACGCGGAGTGCGGGCGGAAGCGGTAGTCGCAGTCGTTGGAGCGGACTTTCAGCGGGCCGGCGGGAATCACCAGGCGTTCGCCCGGGAATTGCGCGGAAATGGCCCGGCGGCGGTGCGCGGCGTGGTCGGCCACGGCATCGCGGGCGGGAAGCCCGGTGGCGGACGGCGCCCAGTTGGCGGCCATAAAGGTGCGGAAGGCGTCCGAGGAGGGGCGTTGTGAACGGTTGTTCACGCGGTCCTCAAGGGGCTGCTCGCTCGAAGGGTCGGTGTTCACGGAGGTTTGCTCTGTCTGGTTCACCCCTTAAGTCTCCCACCGCTTGCGCAAAGGGACAAAGGAACCGGCGTGCGGCGCGGCACCGGTGCGGCGGTGAACGGACGTAGGCTGGGACGGTGAGGATCGATCTGCATGCCCATTCAAATGTTTCCGACGGCACCCAGCCCCCGGCGGAGCTGGTGGCTGCCGCGGCGGAGGCCCGGCTGGACGTGCTGGCGCTGACAGACCATGACTCCACGGACGGCTGGGCCGGGGCCCTGGGTGCTGCCCGCCGCCACGGGGTGGGCCTGGTTCCGGGCATGGAGATTTCCTGCAAGACCGACCGCGGGGTCAGCGTCCACCTGCTCTGCTATCTCCAAGACCCCCTCAACGCGGAACTGTTCGAGGAGATCTCCAAGGCCAAGGACGCCCGGTTGACCCGTGCCGAACGCATGGTGGAGCGACTCGCCGAGGACTACCCGCTGAACTGGGACGACGTCAGTGCGCACCTGGCCCCGGGTGCCACGGTGGGCCGGCCCCACATCGCCGATGCCCTGGTTGCTGCTGGAATTGTCGCGGACCGGAACGAGGCCTTCGCCAGCATTCTCACCTCGCATTCGCGCTACTTTGTCAGCCACTACGCAGTGGATCCGGTGCTGGCCGTGGAGCTGGTTCGGGCGGCGGGCGGCGTGCCGGTGTTTGCCCACCCGATGGCGTCGGCGCGGGGGCGGGTAGCACCGCCGGAGGTCTTCCATGACATGGTCGACGCCGGGCTGCTGGGTTTGGAGGTCGAGCACCGGGACAACCCTCCCGAAGGCCGCGCCTGGCTGCGCCGCCTTGCGCTGGACCGCGGACTTTTCATGACTGGCTCCTCCGACTACCACGGAGCCGGCAAGCCCAACCTGCTCGGTGAGAACCTCACCCCGCAGGCGTCCCTTGACCGCATCCTGGAGTGGGGAACGGGCACGCAGGCGTACCTGCCGTAGCGGACGGCCGTCGATGGCCGTGGCCGCGGCCGTGGCCGCGAACGGCCGGGCCGGCAACCTCGTCCCGCTTAAACAGCTGTGACGCAGTAGTTGCACCCGGAAAGCGAATTCCCGACGTTTTTGATGCAACTACCGCGTCACAGACGGAAGGGGCTAGGAGTCCTGTGCCGGCTTGTCCACGACCTCGCCGTTGCGGCGGCGGGTGCGGGTGCGGCGGGCACGGGGCGCGCCGGTCTCTGCGGGAGCGGCTGCGCCCTCGGTTGCGGCCGGGGCGGACTCTGCAGAAGAACGACGGCGGCTGCGGGCACCAGCGGTCCGCTCACCGGAGGCGGACTCGTCACGGCGGCGTTCGCCGTGGTGGGCGCCGGACCGGTTGCCTCCGCGCTCGCCCTCGCGGGGGGCGCGTCCGCCACGGCCGGAATCGGACCGGGGAGAGTTGCGCTTGCCGGTTTCGCCCAGGTCTTCAAGGACCTCGGCGTCAATGCCTGCGTGGGTGCGCCTGTCGCGCGGGAGGCGGCCCTTGGTGCCTGCCGGGATATCCAGGTCCGTATACAGGTGCGGGGACGAGGAGTAGGTTTCAATGGGCTCGGGCACGTTCAGGCCCAGGGCCTTGTTGACCAGTGCCCAGCGGGGCATGTCGTCCCAGTCAACGAAGGTCACGGCGGTGCCCTTGTTGCCTGCGCGGCCGGTGCGGCCCACGCGGTGCAGGTAGATCTTCTCGTCTTCCACGCACTGGTAGTTGACCACGTGCGTGACGTCGTCGACGTCGATGCCGCGGGCGGCGACGTCGGTGGCGACGAGCACGTCAACCTTGTTGTTGCGGAAGGCCCGCAGGGCCTGCTCGCGGGCACCCTGGCCGAGGTCGCCGTGGATGGCGGCGGCCGCGAAACCGCGGTCAACGAGTTCCTCTGCCACCTTGGCGGCCGTGCGCTTGGTCTTGGTGAAGATGATGGAGCGTCCGCGGCCGTTGGCCTGCAGGATGCGTGCCAGGACCTCGATCTTGTCCAGGTTGTGGGCGCGGTAGATGAGCTGGCGGATGTCCCGCTTGGTCAGGCCCTCGTCGTCGGGGTCTGCGGCGCGGATGTGCGTGGGCTGCGTCATGTAGCGTCGCGCCATGGCCACAACAGGGCCGGGCATCGTGGCAGAGAACAGCATGGTCTGGCGCACGGCGGGGGTGCCGGCAATCAGCGTCTCAACGTCGGGCAGGAAGCCCAGGTCCAGCATTTCGTCGGCCTCGTCGAGGATGACCATGCGAACGTTCTTGATGTTCAGGTGGCGCTGCTTGAGCAGGTCGATCAGGCGCCCGGGCGTTCCGACAACCAGCTCGACGCCCTTCTGCAGTGCCTCGACCTGGGGCTCGTAGGCGCGGCCGCCGTAGATCGTGGCGATGCGGATGCCGCGGTGCTTGGACGCGGTGACAAGGTCCCCGGCCACCTGGACGGCGAGTTCGCGCGTGGGCACGATGATCATGGCCTGCGGGGCTCCAGGGGCGGCCAGCTTGTCAAAGCCCTCGTCCTTGGGTGCCACAATGCGGTTCAGGGCCGGGATGCCGAAGCCGAGGGTCTTGCCCGTTCCGGTCTTGGCCTGGCCGATGATGTCGTGGCCGGTCAGGGCGATGGGCAGTGTCATGGCCTGGATCGGGAACGGGTGGGTGATGCCGGCTTCCGTCAGGGAGGAAACAATCTCGTGGTGGACGCCAAAGCTGGCGAACGTCTCCTTTTCTTCGTGGCGGGCCGGCTCGCTGCTGCTCAGTGTGCCGTCAATTTCAACGTTTTCGTTGCCATCTTCTGCCTGCAGCAGGGAATCTGTCTCAATGCTCAAATGCTTACCATTCAATTCGTCTATACAAGGTGCCGCCAACCGGGCTCAACGCTGGCACGAGAGGCCTCACGGAACCGCAGGACGGCGGCACTACCTTAGGGAAGCCGATCGCGGGCTAACAAAAACGTGCCTTCCCGCCGCCAGAAAGGCGGGTGCGGGAAGAGCTGATAAGACGCGCGTAGGGGCGGGCTGGTTGAATCAAACACTTACAATCAACGACCGGGCATCCATGTCTACACCACTTAGTCTAGCGTCACGGGTGCACATTCCTGCCGCCGGAGGCCAATACACGCCGCAGCGCCCGCCCAAATGGTCCGGCGCTGCGGTCACGAAACGGGCTGCCCCACCTGGACAAACCTCACGGTCCGCTTGGGAATGTCCACTTCGGTGAGCCTGACCCGCACCACGGTTCCCGGCTCGAGGTCGCCCTCGCAGTAGGCGGTCACGGCAGGCGAGGTGATTTGGATTGAGCTGCGGGCGGCGGCTGTCTTGGAATTGTGGCCGTTTTTCTTCGGCCCGGCCAGCACGACGGCGTCAAACTCGCCTCCGACGTCGTGGCTCAACAGGGCGGCCTCCACAGTGTCGATGGCGGCCCGGTCCACCTTGTTGGCCAGCTGGTTTGACTCGGCCATGATGTCCGGCAGCTCCTCTAGGGCGGCGATGGCCCAACCGGGCACCTCCTCGCCGGCGCAGAGGGAAGCGCAGATGGACAGCACGAACCTGTCCACGAGCCGGCGCAGCGGTGCTGTGGTGTGCGCGTACGGTGCAGCGACGGCGGCCTGCATGACCTGGTCAGGAACTGAGCCATTGAAAGGGGTGTAGTCGGCGCCGCGAAACAAGGTGGTGGCCGCGTGCATGAGCGCCAGGTGCTTGGGATTGGCGGTGTCCAGGGTTCGCAGGTACGCCCCGTAGGGCATGTCCGTGCCCCACGGCTTGCCCAGGGCGACAGTCTGCAGGCGGTAGGCGGCGATGGCTGCCTCGTCGGGGGCCGGCATGGTGCGCAGGATCCCCACCTTGCCCTCAATCATGACCTGGGCGGCGGCCATGCCGGTCAGCAGGGAGATTTGCGCGTTCCAGTCCTCGATGGGCAGGCCTGGCCGGAACTCCAGCACGTACCGCCCGTCCACGAACTCGACCTCCTGGGCGGGTACGTTGAGGCTTGCCCCTCCCCGGGCACGTTCCAGCTCGATGCGCTTCGTTCCAATCTCGGCCAGAAGCGCCAAGGTGTCGGCAAACGCGGCAGGCGCGGTTCCGGCGTCGTACATCTGCTGCGCTTCTTCGTAGCCGAGCTTGGCAACACTTTGCACGGTGGCGCGGCGGACCAGTGCGGAGGTCTGCGCGCCGCTGGCGTCGAGGTGGATTTCCCAGACATAGGCGGAGCGGGGATCGTTGGCGAACAGGCTCGCAGCGCCCTCGCTCAGCGGCAGCGGGTGCAACGGTATGCGCTGTCCGGGGGTGTAGATGGTCTGGCCGCGGCGGCGGGTCTCGGCATCCAGGGGGCCGCCGGCCGGGACAAACGCGGGCACGTCGGCGATGGCGTAGTGGACCACATAGCCGTCGCCGCTGCGCTCCAGGAACATGGCCTGGTCCAGGTCCTGTGAGGTCGGCGGGTCGATGGTGATGAACGGCAGGGTGGTGAGGTCAGGGGCGGGGAGCTCGTGGCCGGCGATCACGCGGTCCACCTCGGCCAGAATCTCCGGGGCAAAGCCGTCGGGCAGCTTGAACTCCTCGTTCAGGGCCGCGAGCGCCTGGGCGAGCGAATGCTGGGCAATGCTGTCTCTGACACCGATGTAGGAATAAGGCACGATTTCAGCGTAAACGATTCTCCCGTGGGAACAAGGGCGGCGCGGCACGGACTACCCTTGGGCGTATGGGTATTTCAGCTTCAGACGCCGACGATTCCGTTTCCGCCGGCGAACTTAGCGCGCGCTACGACAGCTTTGTGGTGGACCTGCTGGGCAGCATCGCGTACGGGGAGCTCTCCGCCTTTGTGCGCCTGGCCGCCGACGCCAAGCACGCGCCGTCGTTGCGAGACCGCTCCGTCCTGGGCCGGATGGCCGTGTCCGAGTTTGGCCACTACGAGGCCATGTGTGTGCGGCTCGACGAAATGGGGATGGACCCCGAGCTGGCCATGGCGCCGTACCAGCGCATGGTGGACGCCTTCCACGAGCGCACCAGGCCCGCGGACTGGCATGAATCACTGATGAAGGCGTACGTGGTGGAAGCGATCACCGAGGAATTCTATGCTGCCATTGCCGAGCACCTGGATGAGGGCACGCGCGAGGCCATCGCCAAGGTGCGCACGTCCGACGAGCAGGTCGCCGAGCTGACCAGGCTGTTGAAAAAGATGCTGTCTGAGGATCCGCGGCTATCCTCGCGGCTGGCGCTGTGGGGCCGTCGGCTGGTGGGGGAGGCGCTGACCCAGGTCCAGCGGATCGGCGCCAAGCACAGCTTCCTGGTGGGACTGCGTCCCGACGCCACGCAGGAACAGGCCGCAGCCGAGGTGTCGGCCATTTTGAGCACCCTGACACGCAACCACTCCAAGCGGATGTCCGGGCTGGGACTGACCGCGTAGCCGCAGGTCGGTTGCCCTGACGGCGTTCCGGGTTGGCCGGTGGACGCTGATGCTGCGGGCACCGAAACTGCAGCTCTTGCGATTGCGGACGCTTGTCGGCGGTTGAAACTGCAGCACTTGCGAGTAAATCGCTCGGTCCATCTCAGGTGCTGCCATTTCAATTGCGGGAATCGCAGGAGATGCTGTTTCAACTCCAAGTTGCGTTGCGTCGCCGCGAAATCGCATAATATTGGCCCTCTCAACGCCAGTGGCAGCAACGTCATGGACAGCCAAACCCTGGGGACTCCAGACAGGTCCGTTCAGCCGGCGCGGACGTCGGCCAGAATGCGCGCGACGGTGGCCTCGAGCGATTCGGCGGCGACGATCCGCCGCTCCGGGATCCCCTGCAGCGGGTCCCATCCGTGGTACCAGCCGCGCATCGCCTTCTCGCCAAAGTCGGCCTGCTTGTGCGGCCGGGTGGTGTGGCGCCGCAATGTCTCTTCCAGGCTGAGGTCCCAGGCATAGAACAGGCTTGGCCCGGAATGCCCGTCCCGGAGCCGGTTGAAGCACCCGCTGTACTTGCTGGCGTTGAACATGCCGTCCATGATGACGGTTCGCCCGCGCCGCAGTGCCAGTGCGGCCGACGCTTCCAGCATTTCCACGCTCAACGATGAATAGTTCCCGGTCTCGCCCAACACGGTGCGGCGAAAGTAGTCCTGCTCAATCCACACGGCCCCAAGTTCCCGCTGCAGGACGCGGGCAAGCGTGCTCTTGCCGGAACCGGAATTGCCGCGCAGCACTATCAACAGGGACATGCCTCCATCCAAGCACTGTTGGCGGCAGGCCGCCCCGGGAGAGCCGTCAAAAATTGCATTCTATGCGCCGGCATGAGGGTGCGCCTGGCCGGAAACGAGATTGCCAAGAACCGGCACAAGACCAATGGAGCTGCAGAAGCGGCACGGACCGGAGATCGTGCCCGGCGCCCCGTTCCGGTCGGCAGGGCAGGAGAATCGCCCGGGGAATGTCACACTTTGAAGATTCCACCGTCTTTCTTAGTGGGAGCTCCACCGTGGGGTGCCCAGAAAGTAGGAAATAACCCATGCTGAACCTCGTCATCTTTGATTTCCCCTTTGAGGGTCCCTTCGGCGCCGACATGTCGGCCGCCTTCGCGCCGCTGGCCGCCGACATCGACAAGCAGCCCGGCCTCGTCTGGAAGGTTTGGACGGAGAAGCCGGCTGAGCAGGCCGCGGGCGGGGTCTACTTGTTTGCCGACGCCGCTGCCGCCGATGACTTCATCGCGATGCACTCGGCCCGGCTGGAATCCCTGGGCGTCAAGGATGTGACCATCAACCGGCATGAAGTGAACGAGGAGCTCTCCGCAATTACGAATGCTTCGCTGAGCCGGGACTAGCACTGTCCCTGCACTCGATGAGGCGCTTTCGGGCCCTGGATATCCGCTGTCGGGCAGCGGCAGCGGATATCTGCAGACGGTCTGCGATCTCGGGAGCGGTCAGCTCCTCCGCCAGACTGAGGATCAGTGGTTCCCGCAGCGTTGGCGGGAGGTCCTGGATGGCCCGCAATGCGCCGTCGAGGATTTCCCGGATTTCAACTTGGAGCTGCACACTCTGGGGATCTTCGATGCTGTCGGTGAGCGGCACCACCGACGCCCGGGCATGCTGGCGGGCGAGGTCGATCGCCACGTTGCGTGCAATTCTGTCCAGCCAGGAGCACATCTGTCCAGGTTCCGGGGACTTCAGGGTTTCGATGGAGCGCCACGCACGCAGCAACGCCGTTTGGGCCACGTCTTGGGCGTCGTCCGGTGCCACGCCCAGGGAGATGCTCCGCCGGCGGAGCCGGTCGGGCTGGCCGGAAATCATGGCAACAAGCGAGGAACGGGCATCACGGCTGTCGTCGGCAGTTTTGCCGAAACCCATGGGACACCTGCCGTCTGAAAATAAAGGGAAACCTGCTTGTTCCATGGTAGAACAGCCGCGCATCGCCCGGCCTCGCTTCGCTCACCAGTGGCCCCTCGGCCGCTAGCGCCTACCGGCCTCCCCGGCCTCGCTTCGCTCACCAGTGGCCCCTCGGCCGCTAGGCTTAGGCGGTGATTATGGGAAGCACGACGTCGACGGGCAGCTCCTCCTTCAGCCGCGCCTTGGCGCTTTTGGTCGCCGGGACCTACTTCATGGAGATCCTGGACGGCACCATCATCGCCACGGCGGCGCCCGGCATTGCGGCCGACCTGGGCGTGGACGCCGTGGACATCAACCTGGCCATGACCTCCTACCTGATCACCCTGGCCGTTGGCATCCCCATCAGCGGCTGGCTGGCCGAACGCTTCGGAGCGAGGCACGTCTTCACGGCCGCCATCGCCGTGTTCACCGTTGCCTCGCTGCTGTGCGCAATCAGCCCCAACCTGGCCTTCCTCTGCGGGGCCCGGATGCTGCAGGGCATGGGTGGCGCCATGATGGTGCCCGTGGGGCGGCTGGTGGTGCTGCGCGACGCCGACCGCAAGGAGTTCCTGGAAGCCATTGCCTACCTGACCTGGCCGGCCCTGATCGCCCCGGTCCTGGCCCCGGTGCTGGGCGGGCTCTTCGTCACCTACGCCAGCTGGCACTGGATCTTCCTCATCAACGTCCCCCTCGGCATCATCGCCTTCGCCGTGGCCCTGAAAGTGGTGCCGGGCATCCGCGCCCGCAAGGTTCCGCCGCCGGATTGGACGGGCTTTGTCCTGTGCGGTGTGGCACTGGCCGCCCTGGTGATTGGCATGGAACTGGTGGGCTCGGCACCCACGCCGTGGGCCGCCGTCGTGCTGTGGCTGGTGCTTGCCGCCGTGGCGCTCGCAGCCATGCTGTGGTGGTTCAAGCGATCCCGGCACCCGCTGCTGGACCTGCGCGCGCTGCGCATCCACACCTTCCTGGTGGGCAATGCCGGCGGGGCGCTGTACCGGCTGGTCATCAACGCGGTGCCGTTCCTGCTGCCGCTGATGTTCATGATCGGCTTCGGCTGGAATGCGTTCGAGGCCGGGCTGATGACCATGGCCGTGTTTGCCGGGAACGTGCTGATCAAGCCCGCCACCTCGCCGCTGATCAGGCGGTTCGGCTTCCGCAGCGTGCTGTTGCTGAGCAACGCGGGCGGTGCACTGGTGCTGTTTGCATGCGCGTTCCTGGTGCCCGGGACGCCGCTGGCGGTCATCGCTGCCGTGCTGTTCCTCAGCGGCGTGCTGCGTTCCATCGGTTTCAGCGCATACAACACGGTGCAGTTTGTGGACGTGCCGAAGGCCCGGATGGCTGGCGCCAACACGCTGTCGTCCACCATCGCCCAGGTCGCCACCGGGCTGGGCGTTGCCGTGGGTGCGCTGGTCCTGCGCGCCGCAGAGTCCTTGCTGGGTGGCGGGGCGGCGCCGGTGGTGTCGTTCCAGTGGACGTTCGCCGTGCTCGGCGTGCTGATGCTGTATCCGGTGGCCGAGGCGCTGCGCATGCCGCGCAACGCAGGCGATGAGGCCCGCGTCCGCTAGCTTTTTCCGGAAGGGGCCGGACGACGCCGGACGGCGGCTCAGTGCCCGGGCGCCGGCTGGGTTTCGGCGTGCGGGAAGGGACGGCCTCCGGGCAGCAGCGCCACGGCTGCCAGCATGGCCAGCGCGGCGAGGACGGCCAGCGCCCCGGCCATGGCGTTCCAACCGAGTCCCTGGAACAGCAGCCCGGCGCTCCAGCCGATGAGGCTCGATCCGGCGTAGTAGGCGAGGTTGTACAGCGAGGCAGCCTGCGCCCGCCCGTTCGTGGCGAGGGCCCCGGTCCAGCCGGAGGCGATGCTGTGGGCACCAAAGAACCCGGCGGTGAACAGCAGCAGCCCGGCCAGGATTGTGGCCATGGGGGCGGCCATGGTCACGGCCAGCCCCGCCACCATGGCCCCCGTGGACGCCAGCAGCACGCACCGCCGGCCCCAGCGGACCGCCAGCCCGGCAACCATGCGGGAGGACACCGTGCCTGAAAGGTATGCGAGGAAAAGCAGGGCCACTGCCGACGCCGGGAATAAGTACGGCGGTGCCTCCAGCCGGAAACCGAGATAGTTGTAGACGCTGACAAAGGAGCCCATTAGCAGGAACGCCTGCGCGTAAAGGGCAATCAGCGGCCGGCTGCGCATTTGCGGCAGTAACCGGCCCAGCACGGCACCGAACCCAACGCCTGACTGCGGCACAAAACCGCGCGGCTTCGGTGCCAGCAGCAGGAACCCCGCGGCGGCGACGGCGGCGCAAAGGGAAACGGCCAGGGTGCCCATGCGCCAGCCGGCCAGGTCTGCCACGGGCCCGGCCAGCAGGCGGCCGAACAGCCCGCCCAGTGTGGTGCCCGCAACGTAGGCCCCGGCCGCCGCGGGGGCACTGCGGGGCTGGACCTCCTCCGTCAGGTAGGCGATGGCCAAGGCCGGGATGCCGCCCAATGCGGCGCCTTCCAGGCCGCGCAGCAGCAGGAGCACTTCAAAATTTGGGGCGGCCGGAACCAACAGGCCAAACATGGTTGCCAGGACCACAGCCAGGCCCATGGTGCGCACCCTGCCCCAGCGGTCCGACACGAACGACCACGGCAACACGGCAAGCGCCAAGCCGACGGTGGCCACGGAAATTGTCAGCGACGCCTGCGCGGCCGTGACGCCCAGCTGGCGCGACACCAACGGCAGCAGGCCCTGCAGCGAGTACAACTGCGCAAATGTGGCCACCCCGGCACACGCCAGCGCAGCCAGCATCCTTCGGTATCCGGCGCTGCCTCTTTGGTGCCCGCCCCAGGGTTGAGTGCCTGCCGGTTCAGCCACGGTTCGCTTCATTCACACTGCCACGGTAATTCGGCGGCAGTCCGCCCGTCCAATGCACCCGGCCAATGCACTTTGCCGCCAGGTGCGAACGGCACCGGGCCGCAGGGCCTACCTCAGCACGACGGTGCGGTTGCCCGACAGGATGATGCGGCCTTCGGCATGCCACCGCACCGCGTTGCTCAGGGCCTTGCATTCGGCATCACGGCCAACTGCCACCAGGCCCTCCGGACCGTAGCTGTGGTCAACCTCGATGACCTGCTGGGCGATGATGGGCCCCTCGTCGAGTTCGGAGTTGACGTAGTGTGCCGTGGCCCCGACCGTCTTGACCCCGCGGTCGAAGGCCTGGTGATAGGGTTTGGCACCCTTGAAGCTGGGCAGGAAAGAGTGGTGGATGTTGATGGCCCGCCCCGACAACACCGACGTGAGGTTGTCGCTGAGCACCTGCATGTACCTGGCCAGGACCACCAGCTCCACCTGGCAGTCCTCCACGAGCTCCAGCAGCCGGGCTTCGGCTGCCGGCTTGGTCTCCGGCGTAACGGGGATGTGGTGGTACGGAATGCCATGCCATTCCACCAAGCCCCGATGGGTTTCATGGTTGGAGACAACGGCGACAATTTCCACCGGAAGTTCGCCGTTTCGGGCGCGAAAGAGCAGATCATTCAGGCAGTGGCCGAACTTGGAGACCATGACCAAAATGCGTTCCTTGCGGGCCTGCGGCTCCAACCGCCAATTCATGCCCCATTGTGCGGCCACCGGCGCGAACTCCGCCCGCAGCACTTCACGGCCGGGTCCGCCACCTCCGGTGAGGAAATGCACCCGCATGAAGAAGTGCTTGACCCGCTGGTCGCCGAATTGCTTGATGTCCACGATGTAGCAGCCGTTCTTGAGCAGGAATTCGGCCACGGCGTGCACAATCCCGGGTGATTCGGCACAATCCAGGGTGAGTACGAAACCCTCACCCTGCGTCGGGTTCACTGCCGGCATGCCCGACGGCGTCAACGGCTCCGCGCTCACTGGCCGGCCTCCCTCTCAATCGCCAGTTCCTGGTCGGTGCGGGACCGCTCCGATTCCAGGTCTTCCTTGAACTTCGCGTAGCGGGCCCGATGGCCGGGGGTCTTTCCAACGAGGTACCAGAGGACACCGAGCACAATGAACCACAGGGGAGTCGCCAGGAGGGGAATCAGCGTGTCCATTTGCGTGGTCAGCGCCCACAGGACAAAGGCGAAGAAGGCAAACACCACATAAACCATGGGGATGCCGCCGGGCATCTTGAACTTCGACGCCTTGTGCAATTCAGGGCGGCGCCGGCGGAACGCCAGGTAGCTGGCAAGAATGATGGACCAGACAAAGATGAAGCACACAGCAGCAACAGTGGTGACCATTTCAAAGGCCTTGCCGACGTCCTGGCCGGCGTACATCAGCACAACACCGGAGAGCAGCAGGATGCAGGACAGGAACAAGGCGTTGTTGGGAACCTTGCTTTGGGACAGCCTGGCGAAACGCTTCGGGGCGTCGCCTTCCTGTGCCAGGCCGTAAACCATGCGGGAGGTGGAGTAGATGCCGGAGTTGGCCGAGGACATGGCGGACGTCAGCACCACCAGGTTGACCACCGTGGCGGCGGCACCGAGCCCTGCGAGGGAGAACATGGCGATGAACGGGCTTTCCCCGGCGTTGAACTGGGTCCACGGAATGACCGACATGAGGATGATCAAGGCACCGACATAGAAGAGCAGGACGCGAATCGGGATGGAGTTGATCGCTTTGGGAAGGTTCTTTTCCGGATCCTTGGCCTCGGCTGCCGTAGTGCCGACCAGCTCAATGCCTACGAACGCAAACACGGCGATCTGGAAACCGGCCACAAAGCCCATGAACTCGTTGGGGAAGAATCCGCCGTGGCTCCACAGATTGGTGAAGCTTGCCGTTCCGGAGTCGGACTGGAATCGGCTGAAAATCATGAACAGGCCCACCACTATCAAGGCCGCAATCGCGACGATCTTGATGAGCGCAAACCAGAACTCCGTTTCACCAAACGCCTTCACGGTGGTCAGGTTCAGCACCAGCAGGATCCCGATGGTGATCAGGCCGGGGATCCACAGGGGGAGTCCGGGCCAGAGCACCTTGGAGTACGCCGCAATCGCAATGACGTCCGCGATGCCGGTAATGACCCAGCAGAACCAGTACGTCCAGCCAGTGAAGAATCCGGCCCACGGTCCCAGCAGGTCCGCCGCGAAATCGCTGAACGATTTGTAATGGAGGTTGCTCAGCAGCAGCTCGCCCATGGCCCGCATGACGAAGAACAGCATGAATCCGATGATCATGTAGACAAAAATCACCGAGGGGCCCGCGGCGGAGATGGTCTTGCCCGATCCCATGAACAGTCCGGTGCCGATGGCCCCGCCGATGGCGATGAGCTGAATATGCCGGTTGCTCAGCTGCCGCTCGAGCTGGGGCGAAGTGTCGGAAACGGGGCTGGAATGCATGTTTGTCAAAGGAGGCCCTTCGTTTGGGTGGCCGAATGCACCACGAAGATTTTGTCCTCCCCACTCTGTCTGGGACCTGAGAGTTTCCGCGTCGCCTTGAAAACAAGGCGTCGCTTGCACCGTCGGTGAGTCCGGTTGCCCGAACTGCTTTCCAGAGTTGCCTAGCCGCGGCGGTACGGGGGCCTGAGAGATTCCCGGGGAGGGTTTGCTCCTTCGGCGCCCACCGAAACCTGCGCCAGGCGCAGGCTTGCCAGCGGAACTCTCCCGCAGCGGATCATAGGCACTTCACATAAAGCTAATTGCTTTGGTGACGCGAGTCACACCCTAGCCAAGGTGAGGCAAATTGCGCAAGGGCCATCCAATATTTGATGGCGGGACCGGCTGCATCGCGCCAATTCGTGGATATTGTTTGGCCGCACCGGCTTCATCGTGTAACGTGTGCTCCGAATCACCCTAAAAATCTTAATATGCCTTTCGAACCGTGGCGGGAGAGTCCTCCCAGCTATTGTGGCGGCGCCGTAGGAGCAAATCCTCCCCAGGAATCTCTCAGGCCCCTGTACCGCCGCGGTGAGGCAACTCTGGAAAGCAGCCCGGGCAACCGGGCTCACCGACGGTGCAAAGCGGATGAACCATCCGCGGAATCTCTCAGGTCCAAGACAGAGCGGGGAGGAACCCAACCCATGCCGTGTCCCTCGGACCGGCCGTACTTTGGAGTTCCTCATGACGATTCAGCCCAAACCCACAGTGTTTGCCGACAGGCACATTGGTGCCCGCCAGCAGTCCCACATCGAGACCATGCTCAAGGCGATCGGCTACGACAGCGTCGATTCGCTCGTGGACACGGCCGTTCCCGATTCCATCCGCCAGGCAAGGCCGCTTGCCCTGGGCAGTGCCCTCAGCGAGGTTGAGGTGCTGGCGGAACTCCGCGCCCTTGCCGCGAAAAACACCATGGCCGTGCAGATGATCGGCCAGGGCTACTACGGCACCGTGACTCCTCCGGTGATCATGCGCAACATCCTTGAAGCCCCGGCCTGGTACACGGCCTACACCCCGTACCAGCCCGAAATCTCCCAGGGCCGCCTCGAGGCACTCCTGAACTTCCAGACCATGGTCAGCGATCTGACGGCCCTGCCCATCGCCAACGCCTCCCTGCTCGACGAAGCAACCGCCGTCGCCGAGGCCGTGCTGCTCATGCGCCGCGCCAACAAGTCCAAGACCTCTGCCAACGGCAAGACCGTGCTGGACTCGGATCTGCTCCCGCAGACCATCGCCATCGTCAAGGGCCGCGCCGAAGCCCTCGGCTTCGAGGTCGAGGTCGCCGATCTCGCCCAGGGCCTGCCCGAAGGTGAGATCAACGGCGTCGTTCTCCAGCAGCCCGGTGTTTCCGGTCGCGTCTTCAACCATGCACCCGTCATCGCCGAAGCCAAGGAGCGCGGCGCGCTGGTCACGGTTGCCGCCGACCTGCTGGCCCTGACACTCATCACCCCTCCCGGTGAACAGGGCGCCGACATTGCTGTTGGAACTGCCCAGCGCTTCGGGGTGCCGCTGTTCTTCGGTGGCCCGCACGCCGCCTACATGGCCGTCCGCAACGGCATGGAGCGCTCGCTTCCCGGCCGTATTGGTGGTGTTTCCAAGGACAACACCGGCCTTCCCGCCTACCGTCTGGCGTTGCAGACCCGCGAGCAGCACATCCGCCGCGAGAAGGCCACGTCCAACATCTGCACGGCACAGGCCTTGCTGGCAATTGTCGCCTCGATGTACGCCGTCTACCACGGCCCCGCCGGCCTGAAGGCGATCGCCGAGACGGTCCACGGCCATGCCCTCACGTTGGCAGCGGCACTGCAGGCGTCCGGCGTCGAACTTCTTCACACCTCCTTCTTCGACACCCTCACGGTCCGCGTTCCGGGCCGCACCGGCACACTGGTTGCGCTGGCCGAAGAGGACGGCATCAACCTGCGTCCGATCGACACCGACCATGTTGGCATCTCCGTCGATGAAACCACGACGGCGGACATCGTCGCCCGCGTTGCCGCCGTGTTTGGTGCCGCGGCAGCAGGAGACGGCACGGACCAGGGCGCCGGCCCAGACTTCGCGCTCCCGGCCGAGACCGTGCGCAGCTCGGACTTTTTGACCCACCCCGTGTTCAACACGCACCGCTCCGAGACCCAGATGCTGCGTTACATCCGCCGCCTCAGCGACCGCGACCTGGCACTGGACCGCACCATGATCCCCTTGGGCTCGTGCACCATGAAGCTCAACGCCACGGCCGAGATGGAAGCCATGTCCTGGCCCGGATTCGCCTCGATCCACCCCTTCGCCCCGGATTCCCAGACCACGGGCTGGCGGGAACTCATCGGTGGCTTGGAAGCCGATCTGGCCGAGATCACCGGTTACGACCAGGTCTCCATCCAGCCCAACGCTGGTTCCCAGGGCGAGCTTGCCGGCCTGCTGGCCATCCGCGGTTACCACCTCTCCCGCGGCGATGAGCAGCGCACCATCTGCCTCATCCCGCAGTCGGCCCACGGCACGAACGCTGCTTCGGCAGTTTTGGCTGGCATGAAGGTTGTTGTTGTAGCGACGGCCCCCGACGGCACGATCGATCACGCTGACCTGAACGCCAAGATCGAGACCCACAAGGACCAGCTCTCGGCCATCATGATCACCTACCCGTCCACGCACGGCGTGTACGACGCCGATGTGCGCGATGTGTGCGAAGCCGTCCACGCGGCCGGTGGCCAGGTGTACGTTGACGGCGCCAACCTGAACGCTCTCGTTGGACTGGCGCAGCCCGGCAAGTTCGGCGGCGATGTCAGCCACCTGAACCTGCACAAGACCTTTTGCATCCCGCACGGCGGTGGCGGCCCCGGTGTTGGCCCCGTTGCCGCCAAGGCCCACCTGGCTCCCTTCATGCCCGGTGATGCCAACTCGGTTTCGCAGGACGGCGCCGGTGTCCCGATCTCGGCCACCCGTTTCGGTTCGGCAGGGGTGCTTCCCATTTCCTACGCCTACGTCAAGCTCATGGGCGGCAAGGGCCTGACCGAGGCTACGAAGTCCGCGCTGTTGGCTGCGAACTACATTGCTTCGCAGCTCAACGAGCACTTCCCGGTTCTTTACACGGGCGAGGGCGACCTCGTGGCCCACGAGTGCATCCTGGACCTGCGCGAACTGACGGCCAAGACCGGCGTCACGGCAGAAGATGTGGCCAAGCGCCTCATCGACTACGGCTTCCACGCCCCCACCTTGTCCTTCCCCGTGTCCGGCACCCTGATGGTGGAACCGACCGAATCCGAAGACCTGGGCGAGATCGACCGCTTCATCGACGCCATGATCAGCATTCGGGCCGAGATTGACCAGGTTGCCGACGGCGCCTTCACCTTGCTGAACAGCCCGCTGCGCAACGCCCCCCATACGGCTGCCGCCGTCGTGGATTCCGGCTGGGATCGTGGCTACTCGCGCGAACAAGCCGTCTTCCCTGTTGCCAGCCTGCGTCAGGACAAGTACTTCCCGCCGGTTGGCCGCATTGATGGCGCGGCAGGCGACCGCAACCTGGTCTGCTCCTGCCCGCCCCTCGAAGACTTCGAAGACAACTAAAGCCAACCCCACCGCAAAGGAATTCCCATGACTGAGAACCACACAGCCCTTTACGGCGAGCACCGGAAGGCCGGCGCATCGTTCACCGACTTCGGTGGCTGGCAGATGCCATTGAAGTACTCCTCCGAATTGGCAGAGCACCACGCAGTACGCAACGCAGCAGGCCTCTTTGACCTCTCCCACATGGGTGAAGTTTGGGTCACCGGCCCGGATGCCGCGGCATTCCTGGACTACGCCTTGGCCGGAAAGCTCTCGGCTGTTGCCGTTGGCAAGGCCAAATACTCGCTCATCTGCAACGTTGACGGCGGCATCGTCGATGACCTGATCTCCTACCGCCTGGCCGACGAGAGGTTCCTCGTTGTCCCCAACGCGGGCAACGCAGCAACCGTCGCCGGGCTTTTGGCAGAACGCGCCGCAAGCTTCAACGTTGTTGTCGAGGATGCCTCCGCGGAAACCTCCTTGGTCGCTGTGCAGGGCCCCAACGCTCAGGCGATCCTGCTGAGCCTGGTCCCGGCCGAGCAGCACTCCCTGGTCACCGAGATGAAGTACTACGCCGCAGGTGAAGTAGCCATCACGGTCAACGGCACCACCAACCCGCTGCTGGTGGCCCGCACGGGATACACCGGTGAAGACGGCTTCGAAATTTATGTGCCCAACGCAGATGCCGCGGCCCTCTGGCAGGCGCTCTTGGAAAACGGTGCGGATCAGGGTCTCATTCCGGCCGGCCTGGCCTCCCGGGACTCCCTCCGCCTCGAGGCGGGCATGCCCCTGTACGGCAACGAGCTCTCCATCGAGGGGCATGCCTACTCGGCCGGGCTGGGCCCCGTGGTCTCGCTTGCCAAGGAAAGCGACTTCATCGGCAAGGCCGCCCTTGCCGCCATCAAGGAAGCGGGCGACGGCGTCAGTTCCGGCCGCAAGCTGGTGGGCCTCAAGGGCGCGGGCCGCCGGGCCGCCCGCGGGCACTACACGGTCCTGAAGGACGGCGCCACCATCGGCGAGGTCACCTCCGGCCAGCCGAGCCCCACCCTGGGCTACCCGGTCGCCATGGCCTATGTCGACGTCGAACATGCCACAGTGGGCACCCTGCTGGACGTGGACCTGCGGGGCAAGGCCGAACCGTTCGAAGTGGTTGCACTGCCGTTTTACAAGCGTCAAAAGTAAATCCCACCCGCTCCCACAGCTCACACCTGCTGTGGGGCCCTCGCGGGTCTGGGCCCAATCCGCGGCCCACCCTCTACTCACATTTTTTGGACAAGGATCATTATGAGCAAGGTAGCAGCAGAACTGCAGTACTCCGTTGAGCACGAGTGGATCGCCCGCGACGGTGCGGGTCCCGCCACCATTGGAGTCTCGGCCGTGGCCGCAGACGCCCTCGGTGACATTGTGTACGTTGACCTGCCCGAGGCCGGGTCCGCCGTCACCGCAGGCGAGACCTGCGGTGAGATCGAATCCACCAAGTCGGTCTCCGACCTGTACTCCCCGGTGACGGGCATGGTCACCGAAGTGAACACGGCCGCCGTCGAGGATCCCGCTGTGATCAATACGGACCCTTACGGTGCGGGCTGGCTGTTCAAGGTTGAGGTTGCCTCCGAGGGGCCCCTGCTCAGTGCCGAAGAGTACGCGGCCGCCAACGGTGGCGAGCTGTGAGCGCCGCCACGGTGAACTACGTGCAGCTTGTCTCCGCCAGCCTCGATGCGCCGTTGTCGGAGCTTGACCCGGAAATCGCTGCATCGATCGACGCCGAATTGGGCCGCCAGCGCAGCGGCCTTGAAATGATCGCCTCGGAAAACCACACCGCGGCGGCAGTCATGGCGGCCCAGGGCTCGGTCCTGACGAACAAGTACGCCGAGGGTTACCCGGGCCGCCGCTATTACGGCGGTTGTGAGCACGTCGACGTCATTGAGCAGCTGGCCATTGACCGGGTCAAAGCCCTGTTCGGCGCCGACTACGCCAACGTGCAGCCGCACTCCGGTGCCCAGGCCAACGCCTCGGTCATGCACGCGCTGATCAAGCCCGGCGACACCATCATGGGCCTGAACCTGGCCCACGGCGGACACCTGACCCACGGCATGAAAATCAACTTCTCCGGGCGCCTGTACAACGTGGTCCCGTATCAGGTGCGTGAAGACACCCACCAGGTGGACATGGCCGAGGTTGAGCGCTTGGCGCTTGAGCACAAGCCGGCCATGATCGTTGCCGGCTGGTCGGCCTATGCCCGCCAGCTCGATTTTGCCGAATTCCGACGCATCGCAGATCTGGTGGGAGCCTACCTGATGGTGGACATGGCGCACTTTGCCGGTCTGGTGGCTGCGGGCCTGCACCCTTCACCGGTGCCGCACGCCCACGTCACCACGTCCACCACGCACAAGACCCTGGCCGGCCCCCGCGGCGGCATCATCCTGAGCAACGACGCGGACATCGCCAAGAAGATCAACTCGGCTGTGTTCCCCGGACAGCAGGGCGGCCCGTTGGAGCATGTCATCGCCGGCAAGGCCGTGGCCTTCAAGATCGCCGCTACTGCGGAGTTCAAGGAACGCCAGGAGCGCGTGCTGGCCGGTGCCCACATACTGGCCGAGCGCCTGACACAGCCCGACGTTGCCGCCAAGGGAATCTCAGTGATTTCCGGTGGCACCGACGTGCACCTGGTGCTGGTTGACCTGCGTAACTGCGAGCTCAACGGCCAGGAAGCTGAAGACCGTTTGGCCGCGATTGACATCACCGTCAACCGCAACGCCGTGCCGTTTGACCCGCGTCCGCCCATGGTGACCTCGGGCCTGCGTATTGGTACACCGGCTCTGGCAACCCGTGGCTTTGGCGAGGCCGCCTTTGCGGAGGTGGCAGACATCATTGCCGACGCGCTCGTTGCCGACGCCGGGGCCGACCTCTCGAGCCTTCGCAGCCGTGTTGCGGCGTTGGCGGATGCCCACCCGTTGTACCCATCGGTAGGGAATCTCTCCTAGCGATACAGTTGCGCACTGCGGTGGATGCCTTGGAGGGTGTCCGCCGCAGTGACCGGCCGTGCATGCACCGACATGGTGCGCCCGGCGCTCCGCCAGGCTTTTGGGTGGAGCAGTATTTGCACTTGAATGAGGTACTCAGATGTCGGTTGGCGTTTTTGATTTGTTCACAGTGGGCATTGGCCCGTCGAGTTCCCACACTGTGGGGCCCATGCGGGCTGCCGCGGCGTTCGT
>NZ_JADHDY010000080.1 GCF_016820535.1 Sporosarcina beigongshangi
AGCGACCTTGCCCTCCCACGGCACGCTGCCGCTCAGCGACTCGTTGACGGCTTTTGGCAGCAACCCGGTATGCGATGGCTGCCAGTTGGCGTTCATCCCGACGTCCACCAGAAACGCTTTTTCGCCCTCCCGGGTGGAAAAATTGAGATTCAGCGGCTGATGAAACCAGGTCGCGCTCAACGTTTCGCTATTGAGATCGCCATTCACGAAGCTGAAATTCCCGCTCAGGTTTTGCAGAGTGGTGTCTAACGGCTTGATAAACAGACTGTTATTCTGCAGACGCACATCGCCTTTCGCGGTGGTC
>NZ_JADHDY010000081.1 GCF_016820535.1 Sporosarcina beigongshangi
AAAAATTTATACATCTTCTCGACGTTTAGAGTTTGCTCGATACAGCGTTCTTGTTATATGTGAGGTGAAATAGTCTTCATCTAGGAAGTGCAATAATCTTTTAACGTCTTTCCTTATTTGTGGCATTTTTATTTTCTCAAATTCGCCAGCATTTTCAGTATCTAAAACGACACCAATTTCAGCTGCTGAAATCCTTAACTCAGTGACAGAGTAGTCCTCAAGTATTCTTGATTTGTTAATCAAGGAAACTTTCTTTCTAATGACTGAATCAGCAATAGTCGTTAAATCAAATCCCTGAGCAAC
>NZ_JADHDY010000082.1 GCF_016820535.1 Sporosarcina beigongshangi
AAACCGCTCACTACCACCCGTCTGCTGCCGGCGCTGGTGGCCACCAATCATGCGCCGGCTTCCGCGCCGTTGACGCAGGCCGACAGTCATAAGCTGCCGATGACCGTGATGGCCGTCGACGACAATCCGGCTAACCTGAAGCTGATCGGCGCCCTGCTGGACGACCTTGTGCAGCAGGTGATCCTCTGCGACAGCGGCCAGCAGGCCGTGGACCAGGCCAAGCGGCTGCAGATGGATCTGATCCTGATGGATATTCAGATGCCGGATATGGACGGCATCCGCGCCTGCGAGCTGATTCATCAT
>NZ_JADHDY010000083.1 GCF_016820535.1 Sporosarcina beigongshangi
TGAGGGCATTCATTTCGTCGAAAGTGAATCCGAGCGATTCACAGTAGCGAATGTTGCCATCCTTCAATGCATGCAAGGCATCGGTTAAAACGGCGTAATTCAGTGACGGGATAATCATGGTGTTTTCTCCCTTCAGCTTATTGAGCGGCGGGCTAATTTAATATTGATCCATTCGTCAATTTCCGATTCGAGCCAGGCGACACTGGCTGGGCCAATCTTGATTGAGCGAGGGAAGGTGCCGTCTTTCATATACAGATAGATTTGAGAGCGCTTCAGGCCCGTTTTTTCTTCAACCTGTTTC
>NZ_JADHDY010000009.1 GCF_016820535.1 Sporosarcina beigongshangi
CCACCCACACCGGCCGCCCACCCAGGCGGCCACACCCCTTTAAAACAGCACACCACACCAGCGACACCCGACACCACACCAGCGGCACACACGCAGCCCGCCCACACCGGCCGCCCACCCAGGCGGCCACACCCCTTTAAAAGGCTCTTCCGGATTGAGGGTGTAGAAGGCGCCGCGGCTGGTTGATCCAAAGTTCGTTGAGTTGCTCCAGAACAAGGTGAGGGCCTTGGGAGAGAATCGGATTGTCTAGATCTGAATTTTCTTCCACAAGGCCCTCATGAATAACGCTACCTTCCACAGCCCTGACCTGACCACTTTCTGCCGCCTTGACGGTCTTGGCCTGGAAGTCACCGGGCAATGCTTGTACCCGGACCGCGCTGTCCTCGCTTGCCGCGTGCTCGAGCCGGATGGATGGTGCAAGAAATGCGGTTCCCAGGGTGTCCCGAGGGACACCGTGACCCGCCGGCTGGGCCATGAACCCTTCGGCTGGCGGCCCACCATTTTGCTGGTCAAGCTTCGCCGCTACCGCTGCAGCGAATGCGGCCACGTGTGGCGGCAAGACACCACGAAAGCAGCTGAGCCGCGGGCGAAGCTCTCCCGCCGCGGACTGGCCTGGGCGCTGGAAGGCATCGTGTGCCAGCACCTCACCGTCGCCCGTGTCGCCGAGGGGCTGGGCGTCTCATGGAACACCGCGAACAATGCCGTCCTGGCTGAGGGCAAGCGGGTGCTCATCGATGGCCCTAGGCGTTTTGACGGTGTGAAAGTCATTGGTGTTGACGAGCATGTTTGGCGGCACACCCGCCACGGGGACAAATACGTCACCGTCATCATTGACCTGACCCCGATCCGTGACAAAACAGGGCCGTCCCGCCTCCTGGACATGGTCGAGGGCCGCTCGAAGCAGGTCTTCGCCACCTGGCTGCAGGCACGCCCCCAAGCATGGCGGGACGGGATAGAAGTCGTAGCCATGGACGGCTTCTCCGGCTTTAAAAGCGCTTCCACCGAAGAGCTGCCAGATGCAGTCCCGGTCATGGATCCCTTCCACGTCATCCGCTTGGCCGGGGACGCCCTGGATGTGTGCCGGCGCCGGGTGCAGCAAACAACGTGCGGGCACCGCGGCCGTGCCGGTGATCAGCTCTACAAGGCACGGAGGACCCTCCACACTGGCTCCGATCTGCTGACCGGGAAGCAACAAAAGCGGCTGGAAGACCTCTTCGCCGCCGATGCGCACGTGGAAGTGGAGGCCACCTGGGGCATCTACCAGCGCATGATCACCGCCTACCGCGAACCAGACCGTGCCCAGGGAAAGAAGCTCATGCAGGCCGTGGTTGACTCACTCGGTACCGGCATCCCGGCCGCGCTCACCGAACTCAAAACACTCGGACGGACCCTCAAACGCAGGGCGGAGGACGTGCTCGCCTACTTCGACAGACCCGGCACCTCCAACGGCCCAACTGAAGCAATCAACGGGAGACTGGAACACCTCCGCGGCTCGGCGCTCGGTTTCCGCAACCTCACCAACTACGTCGCGAGATCATTGCTCGAATCCGGCGGATTCAGACCGAAACTACACCCTCCATTCTGAAGAGCCCTTTAAAACAGCACACCACACCAGCGACACCCGACACCACACCAGCGGCACACACGCAGCCCGCCCACCCGCCGGCAGGCACCCGGCAAAAACGGCGGCACCCAAACCGGGCACCGCCGTCGAACACCAAGATAAAGCTACTGCGGCGGGGGAACCGCCGTGCTATGCCGCACCACAAACCTGGTGGGGAACTCCTCCGCCAGCGGGGCATGCTGGACACGCTCACTCGGGGACTGCTGCTCCAAGTGGGCCAGGATGCGGCGCGCCGCGTGGGCGCCCTGGCCGCGGGGGTTCTGGTCGAAGGTGGTCAGGCCGAAGACCTCGCCGAGTTCGTGGCCGTCGATGCCGATGACGGAGAGGTCCTCGGGGACGCGCAGGCCGAAGTCCCGGGCCGCCATGATGGCGCCAAAGGCCATCTCGTCGGAGGCCGCGAAGATTGCCGTTGGACGCGTGCGGCCGGCGGCCAGGAGGCCCTTGGCCGTGGCGTAGGTGCCGTTCACGGTGAAGTCGGAAGTCTGCAGCCAGTCCGCGGGGTAGCTGAGCTTGGCTTCCTGCATGGCCACCTCGAAGCCGCTGCGGCGGGTCAGCGGGAGCTTGAAGTCGGCGTCGTACTCATTGGCGCCGCCGATGTGGGCAATGTGGGTGTGTCCCAGCCCGATCAGGTGTTCCGTGGCCATCTTGGCCAGCTGGAAGTCGTTGACGTGGATGCTGTCGGCACCGGGCAGGGCGCCGCCCACGCCCATGACGGGGCGGTGGATGGCCAGCAGCTGCTGGATTTCCGATTCGGTGAGCTCCAGGGAGACGGCGATGACGGCGTCGAGCCTCTTGCGAAGCAGGAAGTCCGTGAGGATCGTTGCCCGGTGGCTCTCATTCTGGCTGGTGGTGTACAGCGTGAGGTCGTAGCCGGCCTCGATCAGCTCCGAGGAGATTCCGTCCACGAGGGAGGAAAAGAACCAGCGGTTGACGGCGGGCACAACCACACCAATGTTGTGGTTGCGCCCGGACGCCAGGCTGGATGCTGCGTAGGAGAGGACAAATCCGAGCTCTGCTGCGGCGTCCTGGGCCAGCTTGCGGCTCTTGGCCGAGACGCTGCCCTTGCCGCCGAGGGCCCGGGAGACGGTGGCGATGGACAGCCCGGAGAGTTCCGCGACGTCTTTGATGCCTGCCACTTTTTTGTCCATTGCTTCCTTCACTTACGTTGCCAGCCAGGCCGCTTCGTTGGCCTCCAGGAGGGTGTGCCCGACCCGATGGGCCTGGGACCTCTGCAGAATGGTTCCTGCAGGAAGTTCCACCGGAGTGCTGCCCGTGTTTAGCACAACCATGGTGGATCCGTTGCGGAATGCCAGAGTGTGTCCTGTGCAGTATTCTTCCACCCATTCCAGCGAACCGGTACCAAGGGCCCGCTCGCGCCGGATGCGGAGGGCGTTGCGGTACATGGACAGGTGCGAGGTGGGGCTGGCCGACTGCAGGTCGCGGGCGTATTCCTCCCAGCCCTCCGGCAGCGGCAGCCAGGGCGCCTCGACCGCGGCTGCGCCGTGGCTGAAGCCCGCGCCGTCGGAGAGGGCACGCCAGGGGAGCGGAATGCGGCAGCCGTCGCGGCCAATGCGTTCCCCGCCCGTGCGGGCAAAGGTGGGGTCCTGGCGGTACTCATCGGCCAGGGTTGTGTGCTCGGGCAGGCCCAGTTCTTCGCCCTGGTACAGGTAGGCGGCGCCCGGCAGGCCAAGCATGAACAACGACGCCGCAGCGGCACGTTCGCGGCCCAACGCCAGGTTGGGTTGTGGGTCGGCCGGGCCAACGCCGTCTGCCTCGCGTGGTCCGCGGCCGTCGTAGCCGAAACGGCTGGCATGGCGGACCCGGTCGTGGTTGGAAAGCACCCACGTGCTGGTGGCGCCGACGTCGCCGAAGGCCTTCAGGGAGTCGTCGACGACCTGTCGCAGAGCGGGGGCTTCGAAGCCCGTGACCAAGTACGGGAAGTTGAAGGCATGGTGCATCTGGTCGGGGCGGACCCAGTTGGCCATGCGGTCCAGTGGGTCGACGTTGGCTTCGGCGCAGAGGATCCTGTCCGGACCATACTCGGCCAGCACCTCGCGCCAGCGGCGGTAAATGTCCGCCAGGCCGGGCTGGCCAAACATGGGTGCCTTCTCGCCGGGGAAGCCCTCGATGCTTCCACCCCAGGACGTTCCGCCCCAGTCGGGCAGGCCGGCGGCCTTGACCAGTGCGTGGGCAACGTCCACCCGGAAACCGTCCACGCCCTTGTCCAGCCAGAACCTGAGGATGCGTTCAAACTCGGCACGGACGGCGGGATTGTCCCAATTGAAATCGGGCTGGGTGGTGTCGAAGAGGTGGAGGTACCACTGGCCGGGCGTGCCGTTGGCGTTCGTGGTGCGGGTCCAGGCGGATCCGCCGAAGTGTGACTGCCAGTTGTTGGGCGGCAGCTCGCCGTCGGCCCCCTGGCCGTTCCGGAAGATGAACAGGTCCCGTTCGGGGCTGCCGGCGGGTGCTGCCAGGGCCGCCTGGAAGAGGATGTGGTCGCTGGAGCAGTGGTTGGGCACCAGGTCGATGATGGTTCGCAGTCCCAGCCGGCCGGCGGTGGCCACGAGGAGGTTGAAGTCGGCCATGGACCCGAAGAGGGGATCAACCTGGCAGTAGTCGGCGACGTCGTAGCCGCCGTCGCGCTGCGGCGACTTGAAGAAAGGGGACAGCCAGACAGCGTCCACGCCAAGGTCGGCCAGCTGGCCCAATTCCGCCGTGATGCCAGCCAGGTCGCCGACACCGTCGCCGTTGCTGTCCCTGAAGGAACGCGGGTAGATCTGGTAGATCACTGAGTCGCGCGACCAGTGGGGAGGCGGTGCGGCTGCGGTTGCGGGGGATTGCGGTGCGTCGGGCGCAGGGGCCGCTGTGGCGGCCGCCTCGGGCGCAGACGCCGCATCGATGCGCAGGGAGGTTGCCGCGGTCATTGTGGGGGCCGTGTTGATGGAAGACATGTCTCTAACAGTAGAGACTTCAAACAAAATTGTAAACGTTCTCACTTTGTGTTGACCTTCAATGCCACCATGCCGCGAATCGACGCTGAATTCGGGATTGAAACGGCATCAACTCTTATCGTTTCTCCCGTGAAATGAAGCGCTTCCCATCCTGTTGTATGACTAGTTTGGTCACGATTCGGTAAATCTGACTTCAAATTGGAAACGCTTTCATGTATGTTGATGACTACGACCTCCTGTGAGGTAGACCACCACAAGAAGTTTTCGCCCGGAATCGGCCGCCACGGCTGTGCAGGGCCCAAGAGAGGGACACAATGAAGTTGCCGAACATCAGCGCCACACCGGTTAGCCGCCGCGTATTTGCCATGGGCGCATTCTCTGCAGTGACCGCAGTTGCACTCAGCGCCTGCGGCGCCGACAACAAGCCCGCAACCAGCTCTCCGAAGCCGTCGGATCTCGCTGCGGGCGGGGCCAGCACCATCACCATGTGGGTGGATGCCGAGCGTGCACCCGCACTGAAGGACATTGCCGCCAAGTTCAAGGCAGAGACCGGCATTGAAGTAAAGCTCGTCGTCAAGGACTTCTCCGCGGTCCGCGACGATTTCATTACCCAGGTTCCCACGGGCAAGGGCCCGGACCTGATTGTTGGCCCGCATGACTGGGTAGGCAAGTTTGTCCAGAACGGCGTTATTGCACCGGTGGAACTCGGCGACAAGGCCACTGCGTTCACCGCCACGTCCATCCGGGCCATGACCTACGACGGCGCCACCTACGGCGTGCCGTACTCAGTGGAGAACATTGCGCTGCTGCGCAACAAGGCACTGCTGCCCGCCGCCGTCACCACCTTCGACGAGGTCGTGGCCGCGGGCAAGGGAGTCGTTGACGCAGGCAAGGCCCAGTACGCCTTCCTGGTTGGCCTGGACCCCAAGCAGGGAGACCCCTACCACCTGTACCCGCTGCAGACCTCGATGGGTTCGGCAGTGTTCGGCACGGATGCCCAGGGCGAGTACGACCCCAAGCAGCTGGTCATCGGCGGCCCCGAGGGCATCGCGTTTGCCAAGAAGCTCGTTGAGTGGGGCGACACCGGTTCCAAGGTGCTCAACTCCAACATCACCGGCGACATTGCCAAGGAAGAGTTCAAGAACGGCAAGAGCCCGTACTACCTGACCGGCCCGTGGAATGTCCCGGACCTGCAGGCTGCCGGCATTGACCTGGCCATCGACCCGCTGCCCACCGCGGGCGACCACAAGGCCCAGCCGTTCGTCGGAGTCAACGGCTTCTTCATCAGCGCCAAGAGCGCCAATGCCCTAGCCACCACGTCCTTCGTCACCAACTACCTGACCACGGAAGACGCCCAGGATTCCATGTTCACGACCGGTGGACGCCCGCCGGCCCTGATCGCCTCCTTCAAGAAGGCTGCCAAGGATCCCATTGTTGAAGCCTTCGGCAAGATCGGTGAAGACGGCGTTCCCATGCCGGCCATCCCCGAAATGGATGCCGTGTGGAACGACTGGGGCGCCACCGAGCTTGACCTGATCAAGGGCAAGGCCGCCCCTGAAACCGCTTGGCCCAAGATGGCCGACTCCATCAAGTCCAAGATCGTCGCCTAGGCCCCACCCAGCCTGAGTGGAAGGGGTGTGCTGCCTTGCCGGCCGCACACCCCTCCTTGATCTAGAAAAACGCTTTTATAGAGGACCCCCAGTGACGCTAGCCCCCCAAACCACCGATGACGCCGCGGTCGCGACTTCCCCTGCCCCTTCGCAGCTGAAGCGCCGCCCCCGCCAGTTCAAGCACCATGGCCCCGACTCTCTTAAGGGCATCTTGGTCAAGATTGTCCTGCTGGGACTCGTGGACGCCTTCGCCGTCTATGTCATGATGATGCTGTTCATGGCCCAGTCCTGGGTGGTGCTGGCCATCGCTGCGGCGGTGACAGTGCTGATCAACTGGATCTACCTCCGCAAGGGAGGACTCCCCGCAAAGTACCTGGCGCCGGGAGTGTTTTTCCTGGTGGTGTTCCAGGTGTTTGTTGTGCTGTACTCCGGCTACATCGCCTTCACCAACTACGGAGACGGACACAACAGCACCAAGGAGGACGCCATCTCGGCGATCCAGATCATGGCTCAGACCCGTGTGCCGGATTCGCCCGCCTACCAAACGTCCGTCCTGGATCAGAACGGCGAGCTCTTCCTGCTGTTCACCAGTCCCGAGGGCGTGGTGACCATGGGATCCGCCACCGAGCCGATGAGCACCGTCACCGACGCCGTCACGGACGGCTCCGGCAAGGCCATCTCCGTCCCCGGCTATGACACCCTGAACTTCAACCAGATCATCGCCCAGCAGGATGCGATCCTGGACATCGCGGTCCCCGTCTCCGACGACCCCGCGCAGGGCAGCCTGCGGACGCCCGACGGCACCACATCCTTCGCCTTCAAGCCGAGCATGACCTACGACGCGGCGACTGACACCTTTACCGACGTTGAAACAGGGGCCACGTACACCGACAACGGGGAAGGGGCCTTTGCCGCTGCCGACGGCAGCCAGCTCTCCACGGGCTGGAAGATCAACGTGGGCTTTGACAACTTTGTCCGGGCCTTTACGGACCCCACCCTGCGGGCGCCGCTGCTCAGCGTCATGCTCTGGACGTTCACGTTCTCCATCGCCTCCGTCATCCTGACCTTTGCCCTGGGCCTGTTCCTGGCCATCACGTTCAACCGGGATGACCTGCGCGGCAAGAAGGTCTACCGCGTGCTCATGATCCTGCCGTATGCATTCCCCGCATTCCTGTCCGGCCTGGTGTGGTCCGGCATCCTCAACCCGCAGTTCGGCTGGCTCAACCAGACACTGCTGGGCGGTGCCGAGATCGGCTGGCTGACGGACCCTGTCCTGGCCAAGATCAGCGTCCTGGTGGTGAACCTGTGGCTTGGCTTCCCGTACATGTTCCTCGTGTGCACGGGCGCCCTGCAGTCGCTGCCCACTGAACTGGACGAAGCAGCCCGCGTGGACGGTGCCGGCCCGTTCCGCGTCTTCCGCTCCATCAAGCTGCCGCTGCTGCTGGTCTCCATAGCACCGCTCCTGATTGCGTCCTTCGCCTTCAACTTCAACAACTTCAACGTCATCTACATGCTGACCGGCGGCGGGCCCCGTTTCGAGGACACCACCCGCAACATCGGCTCCACGGACATCCTGATCACGCTCGTCTACAAGGTGGCGTTCGGCCAGGGAACCGGCCGCGACTACGGCCTGGCCAGCGCGCTGGCGATCATCATCTTCATCATTGTCGCCACCGTGTCAGCCATCAGCTTCAAGCAAACCAAGGCACTTGAGGAAGTGAACCGATGAGCACCATCACCGCTCCCGCAACCACCCAGACAGACCAACCCATGCACCGCCGTCGTTCCTTTGGCGCTTGGTTCAAGGACAAGGGCTGGCGCCACCTGGTGGGCGTTGTGGTCACCATCTTCTCCATCTTTCCGCTGCTGTATGTGCTCTCCGCCGCGTTGAACTCCAATGGCACGCTGGTGGGCACGGCCGGGCTGTTCACCACCATCGACTTCGGCAACTTCGTGGACCTGTTCAACAACCCCGACCGCCCGTTCGCGAAATGGTTCGTCAACACGCTGGTGATCGGGCTGGTCACCTCAGCCGCCACGGTCTTCCTCGGCGCGATGGCCGCCTACGCCTTCTCCCGCATGCGCTTCAAGGGCCGCCGCGTGGGCCTGCTCTCACTGCTGCTGATGCAGATGTTCCCGCAGCTGTTGGCCGTCGTCGCGATTTTCCTGCTGCTCAACGGCATCTCGGATGTTGTCCCGTGGCTGGGCCTGGGCAGCCAGCTCGGCCTGATCATGGTGTACCTCGGTGGCGCGCTGGGCGTGAACACCTACCTGATGTACGGCTTCTTCAACACGGTCCCGATGTCCCTGGACGAGGCGGCCATGATCGACGGCGCCTCCCACGTGCAGATCTTCTTCGGCATCATCATGCGCCTGGTCACCCCCATCCTCGCCGTCGTGGGGCTGCTGTCCTTCATCGGCATCTCCAGCGAGTTCGTGATCGCCTCCGTGGTGCTGACGGACCCCGACACCCAGACCCTCGCCGTGGGCCTGTATTCCTTCGTGGCCGAGACCCGGTCCGAAAACTGGGGCGTCTTCTCCGCCGGCGCGGTCCTGGCCGCCGTGCCCGTCATGGCGCTGTTCCTCTTCCTTCAGCGGTACATTGTCAGTGGCTTGGTCCAAGGCGGCGTAAAGGGGTAGCAATGACAGTCAATCAACCGCACCATGATGGTTCACCACTGCATATGGAAGGTACGACGGCGGCACTCGGCGAACGCTGCCGGCTGCGACTGCGCGTGCCCCGGGAATGGGGCACGGCCTCCCGGGTCTGGGTGCGCAGCGTCCAGGACGCGGAGCCGCGCTACGACGAGGCCGTCCTGCTGGATGGTGCGGAAGGTGCGGAAGGCGAGGGTGCAGCGGATGGCGGCAGCGGCGTCGGGCGTGCAGGCAATGCGGACGGCTGGGCGTGGTGGGAGGCCTCCATGCTGCAGGTCAACCCTGTGGCCCGGTACCGCTTCCTCATCGAGGTCCCCGGCAGCGACGGTCCGGTCTACTGGCACCTGAACAACCAGGGCCTGCACAACCGCGACACCTCCGACTACCACGACTTCCGCCGAACCACGGCGATTGCGGCGCCCGCTTGGTCCCGCGACGCCGTCCTCTACCAGGTGTTCCCCGACCGTTTCGCCCGTTCCGCGCCGGCCGGGGAGCACCCGACACCCGAATGGGCCGTGCCCTGCGACTGGGACACCCCTGTGCAGGGCCGCGGCCCGGACACCGCCACCCAGTTCTACGGCGGCGACCTCGACGGCGTCACGGAAAAACTGGACGACATGCAGGCACTCGGTGCGGACATCGTGTACCTGACCCCGTTCTTCGCAGCCCGCTCCAACCACCGCTACGACGCCTCCACCTTTGACGAGGTGGACCCGCTCCTGGGCGGCGACGCCGCACTGGTCCGCCTGGTCGAGGCGGCGCATGCCCGCGGCATGAAGGTGATGGGCGACCTCACCTCAAACCACACGGGCGACGCCCACGAATGGTTCAAGCGGGCCCAGGCCGACCCGGACTCCGTCGAGGCCGGCTACTACTACTTCAACAAAGACCACACGGACTATGAAGCGTGGTGGGGCATCAAGTCCCTGCCCAAGCTGAACTGGGCTTCGGAGGCGCTGCGCGAAGCCTTCGTCACCGGCGAGGACTCCGTTGTGGCCCGCTGGCTCAAGCCCCCGTTCAACCTGGACGGCTGGCGGATCGACGTGGGCAACATGACCGGCCGCCTCGGCGCCCAGGACCTCAACAAGGAGGTCGCCGACCTCATCCAAAACCGCATCCTGGAGATCAACCCGGACGCGTTGGTGCTGGGCGAGCAGACCTCGGATGCCGGGCCCGACGTTGACGGATTCGGGTGGCAGGGCGCCATGACGTACTCCAACTTCACCCGGCCGATCTGGCAGTGGCTGGGCGACCCGAAGGCGTCCGTCGACTTTTTTGGCACACCCATGTCGGGACCGCCCAAGGTGGCGGCCGACGTCGTGCTGGCAACGCACCGCGACCTCTCCAGCGCCTTCAGCTGGCCGGTCCGCAACGCCACCATGAACGCGCTGAACACGCATGACACGGCGCGCGCGGCGTCGGTCATGATCCCCGGCGGGCCGATTGTGGCGGCGGCGCTGTCCATGCTGCTGCCCGGCATTGCGGTGGTTTTTGCCGGCGACGAGTTTGGCCTTGAGGGGTGGAACGGCGAGGCCTCGCGCACCCCCATGCCGTGGGGCGAGCCGGACCGGGTGGTCACAGACCTGAGGGCGCCATATGCCGCGCTGGCCGCGTTGCGCCACGGGAGCCCGGCGACGCGCGGCGGCATGCGCTGGCTCATGGCCGACGGCGACGTGCTGGCGTTTGTGCGCGAGTCGGAGGCGGAGTCGCTGCTGGTGGTTGCCGTGCGTGCGCCGGTGACGGTGCCGCTCGCGGGCCTGGGGTTGGCTGCCGGTGCGCTGGGCGGGCCTGCGTTCAGCGTTGGCTCCGTGGCCGGCACGACGTCGGAGCTCGTCCTGGGCGGTCCCGGCGTGTACGTGTGGCGGCTGGCCGGCGTGACGGCGCCCGGATGGTGAATTCCACCCTCTAGATTTGCGGCCCGGGACGGATTGTTGTTCTTCCCTTCCTTCTCTGTCCCGGGCCGCTGCAAAAAGTGCGCCCGCCCCCCATTAATGCCTTCCGTCTCCACGGTGCAGTAATGGCGGGCGGGGGCACTTTTTTGCTTCCCTTGGCCATCCCGCCCTCTGGATTCCTTCAGCCCTTCAGGTGCTGCCGGGCCTCATAGACTGGTAACTGCAGTGACAGGTTGCTGCAGTGACGGGCAACCGCAATCGATGACGGCGGAAGGGCATGGCGGACATGGCTGAACAGGGATTTGGGCCGGGTGAGGGGTTTCTGGCCGATCTGCGGCAGGTGCTGCGGGTGGACCAGCTCAGCACCGCGGGTGCGGACCTGGCGACCTTTGCCATTGACCAGGGCCCGGTGACCAGTTACCAGGAGCCGCTGGCTGTGGTGTGGGCGGAGTCGGTGGAGCAGGTCCAGGACGTTGTGCGCGCCGCGGCCGCCCACAACGTGCCGCTGGTGGCCCGCGGCGCCGGCACCGGCGTATCCGGGGGTGCACATGCCACTGCCGGATGTGCGGTGCTTAATTTAACACGCATGAACCATATCCTGGAGGTCAACGCTGCCGACGAGATCGCCCGCGTGGAGCCCGGTGTTATCAACGGCGACCTCAATGCGGTCGCCGCGGGGCACGGACTGATGTTTGCCCCGGACCCGGCCAGCTTCAAGATCTCCACGATTGGCGGGAACATCGCCACGAATGCCGGCGGGCTCCGCTGCGCCAAGTACGGGGTGACCCGCGACGCCGTGCTCTCGCTCGACGTGGTCCTGGCGGACGGCTCACTCATCACCACGGGACACCGCACGTTCAAGGGAGTTGCGGGCTATGATCTCACCAGCTTGTTTGTGGGCTCGGAAGGGACGCTGGGCATTGTTGTCGGGGCGACAGTGCGGCTCAAGTACCTTCCCGCGATCGTGCGGACCCTCGCCGTCTTCTTCCCGTCGGTGCAGCAGGCGGCCGCCGGCGTGCTGGCGCTGGGTGCCGCACGCGTGCAGCCGTGCATCCTGGAACTCATGGACGGGCAGGCCCTGGCGGAACTCGACTTCCGCAACGGCAGCAACCTCTCCGAGCGTGGCACCGCCCTGCTTTTGATCCAGTTCGACGGGCTGGCGGCAGAAGCGGAAGAGGCGGTGGCCGCCGTCGAACTTGAAAAAGTGGGCGGCGCGGTCAGCCGGGAGGACCCGGAGGAGGCGCGGCGGCTGGTGGAGCTGCGGCGCAACAACCGCGGGCTGGACGTGGACGCGGAGAACCGGGTGGGGGAGGACGTTGCGGTGCCGCGTTCGCAGCTGGTGCATTACATTACGGCGCTGGACGGGATGGCGCGCAGGCACGGGGTCAACCTGCAGGTGATTGCGCACGCGGGCGACGGCAACCTGCACCCCACGTTCTCGGTGCCCACGTTTGAGCCAGCCGGGATTGCGGCCCTGAATGCGGCGCTGGACGAGTCGATCGACAAGGCGCTGGAGCTGGGCGGCACCATTACGGGCGAGCACGGCATCGGGCAATATAAGCTGCGGTGGCTGGCGCTGGAGCAGGCCGAAGAGGTGCTGGAGCTGCAGCGGCGCATCAAGTCGCTGTTCGACCCGCAGGGGATCCTCAACCCGGGGAAGGCCATCCCTGCCGCAGGCTAGACGCTCTCGCAGCATGTACCGGTTTTTTCCGAACGCTCTCGCACTTCCTTGGTGGCAGTGCGAGAGCGTTGGGAAAAAACCCGCCATTGCTGCGAGAGCGTTTGAGGAAAGTGGCCCGGATCTGAGCGAGGGCCTGGCGGCGTTTTTTAGGCTTCGAAGGCGGCGTCGGGGAGGACCCCGCCCTCGAGCATCTTGATCGTCTCGGTGTCGGTGCTGAGCATGATCGCATCTTCGTCGCGGCGGTAGCGCAGGATGTTGTCCACATAGGACTGCACAGCCTCGGCGAGGGGAACGTTGCGTTCCTCGTCCTTGGACTTGTACCAGCGGTGCTCGAGGACCTCGTGGACTACCTCGGCCGGTTCCAGCTTGCCGCCGAGCTCGCGTGGGATGGCCCGGACAATGGGTTCAAAGATGGAGCTGACCCAGTTGTGGGCACTGATTTCCTCGTCCACGGTGGTGCCGGAGTCGGCGCGGAAGGTGTCCATGTCGTTGAGCAGGCGCCGGGCCTGGTTCTCCTGGGCGTCGATGCCGGTCAGGCGGAGCAGGCGGCGCTGGTGGTGTCCGGCGTCGACCACCTTGGGCTGGAGCTGGATGGTGGAGCCGTCCGGGGTGGTCTTGATGGCGTATTCCTCGACGTCGAAGCCCAGCTCGTTGAGGCGGCGGATGCGCGCGCCAACGCGCCAGCGGTCCTCCAGCTCGAAGGACTCCTTCTCGGTCAGCTCGGCCCAGAGGCGGCGGTAGCTTTCCATGATGAGCTCGCTGGTGGCGACGGGGTCGACCTTTTCCTCGATGAGCCCGCCTTCGAGGAGGTCCATGAGTTCGCCGGCGATGTTGACGCGGGCAATTTCGAGGTCGTACTCGCGCTGGCCGGTGGACAGGTCCGGGTAGAGCTCGCCCGTTTCGGCGTCGACGAGGTAGGCGGCGAAGGCGCCGGCGTCGCGGCGGAACAAGGTGTTGGAGAGGGAGACGTCGCCCCAGTAGAAGCCCACCAGGTGCAGCCGGACCAGCAGCAGCGCCTGGGCGTCAATGAGGCGGGTGAGAGTGTCGCGGCGCAGCTTCTGGGAGAACAGCGCGCGGTAGGGCAGGGAGAACTTCAGGTGCCTGGTGACGAGCACGGGGTCCAGGGGTGCGCCGTCGGGCGTGGTGCGGCCGGTGATGACGGCGACGGGCTCCACGCAGGGGACGTCCAGCCGGGCCAGCTTGCGCAGCATGTGGTATTCGTGGCGTGCCACGTGCTCGGAGGTTTCCTTGATGGCGATGACGGAGCCGTCCAGGTGGGCGAAGCGCACAATGTGGCGCGAGATGCCGCGGGGCAGGGCGGCGAGGTTGGCCGCTGGCCAGTCTTCGAGCCGGATGTGCCAGGGCAGGTCCAGCAGTCCGGGGTCGGCGGCGGCCGCGGTGATGTTCAGCGAGCCGAGAACGCCGGCCGGCGGTGCGGATTCGCGCGGCAGCTTGCCGAACTGGTCAAAATCGGTGGGCTCGTGGTTCCACTTGGCACCTGGTTGTTCAGTCATGCTTCAAATTCTCCCTTAAAAGTGGCACTGGTGGATTGTCGGTGCGTCATGCGCGGGACGTGCTGCGAGGAATTCGTTGGACATGCGCACAGCCGGGTGGCAGCGGGGCGCTTGCCCGCGGGCGGCTTTGGGCATGCGCACGCGGGACCGCTTCGACTGCGCCACTGTCGCAGTTGCGCCATCGACGCCCGCGGGCCGGCGCATGTCCAAAGTCCCGGCCCGCGGACAGGCGACCCCGGCCCGTGAATGAGCGTGAGGCGGCCGGCGGCCGGGCAAAACGGAAACGCCGGGCAAAAAAGTGAAGCGCGGCTGCCTGCTGGAAAGATCCAACAGGCAGCCGCGCCTCAAAGTCTCGATGATTTCCCGAAGGCTCAATCAGCGAAGTCGCGAATTAGTCGCGGATGACGGCCTTGTCGCCCAGGCGGGCGCCGGAGGTGGCATCGAACAGGTGGACGTGGCCGGCCTGCGGGCGGACGTGGATGGTGTCGCCCTTCAGCGGTGGGCGGCGGCCGTCGACACGAACAACGATGTCGCGCTCGTTGCCGTCGATGATGGAGTGGCCGTAGACGTAAGCGTCGGCACCCAGCTCTTCAACGACGTCGGCCTCAACAGCCAGGCCCTCGCCTGCGCCAACAACCTCGAGGTCCTCGGGGCGGACACCAACGGTGACGGTGTTGCCGGCGGCTTCACCGAGAACGGCGGAAGGTACGGGGTAGATTGATCCACCGAACTTCACGCCGCCGTCGACGACGGGCAGTTCCAGCAGGTTCATGGCGGGGGAGCCGATGAAGCCTGCAACGAACACGTTCTGCGGTGCGTCGTAGAGGTTGCGCGGGGTGTCAACCTGCATCAGCAGGCCGTCCTTCAGCACAGCAACGCGGTCACCCATGGTCATGGCCTCGACCTGGTCGTGAGTCACGTAAACAGTGGTGACGCCGAGGCGACGGGTCAAGGAGGCGATCTGCGTACGGGTCTGTACACGGAGCTTGGCATCCAAGTTGGACAGCGGCTCATCCATGAGGAATACCTGCGGGTTACGCACGATGGCGCGACCCATGGCAACACGCTGACGCTGACCACCGGAGAGGGCCTTCGGCTTGCGGTCAAGGTAAGCCTCGAGGTCAAGAAGCTTTGCGGCTTCCTTGACGCGGGTGGCGCGCTCTTCCTTGGAAACGCCGGCGATCTTCAGGGCGAAGCCCATGTTGTCGGCAACGGACATGTGCGGGTACAGAGCGTAGTTCTGGAAGACCATGGCGATGTCGCGGTCCTTCGGCGGAACGTCAGTGACGTCGCGGTCGCCGATCAGGATGCGGCCGGCGTTGACATCTTCCAGGCCGGCGAGCATGCGCAGCGAGGTGGACTTTCCGCAACCGGAAGGCCCAACCAGAACGAGGAATTCGCCATCGGCGATGTCAATGTTGAGCTTGTCAACAGCGGGCTTGGTGGTGCCCGGGTAAATGCGGGTTGCATTGTCAAAAGTTACTGTAGCCACAGCAATAAATCCCTTCATCGGCAGGTACGTGCCGAACGATCCGTTGTGAATGGTTGATTCGTTCACCAGCTGCGCAAACCACCGTGGCAGTTCGCGAGCCGACCTATGAAGTATGACACATTTTTTCCGTGTTCCAACTCACGCTCCCGCAAAGCCCGCCATGCGGACACCCGCGCACCTACACAAGAGCCAGTTGGTCGGCCACAACCCGCCCGCGGTGCAGCACGGTGCGGTCGGCCGGGCGGTCCATGACGGCGGCCGCGACACTGTCTCCGGGGACCAGAATGAAACTTGCGACGTCGGACGGCCGGGTTCCGGGGCGGTCGGCGGCTGAGCGCAGCCTGGGCAGGGAACGGTCCATGATGGCAGCCCCGCCCATCGTGGCCACGGCGGCCGCGTGCCCGATGAGCTCGTCGGCGCGGAAGCCGTTGGCGAAGGCCAGCTGCCAGCTGCGGTCCAGCATGTCCGCGTTGCCGTAGGGGGACCAGTAATCGCGCTGGCCGTCCTCGCCCAGGCCCACGCGGACCCCCGCCTCGGCCAGCCGGGCAAGCGGCAGCTGGTGCGGGCCCGCGGGGGCGACGGTCGCCGTCGAAATGTCCAGCTCCGCCCACGTCTCAATGAGGGAGCGGGTGTGGTCCTCGCTGACGCTCCACAGCGGGTAGCCGTGGGAGATGGTGACCATGCCCTGCATGCCCAGCGCCCGGGTGCGTTCGGCGATGAGGGAGGCGCTGAAGTGGCCCAGCTCGCCCGGCTCGTGGAGGTGGATGTCCACGGGGAGCCCGTACTTCTCGGCCAGTCCGAACACGATGTCCAGGTGCTTCACGGGGTCGCGGTCCAGGGAGCAGGGGTCGATCCCGCCCACCACGTCCGCCCCGGCCTTCAGGGCCTCCTCGAGCACGGCCGCGGAGCCCTTTTCCCGCAGCAGCCCGGCCTGCGGGAACGCGATGATCTGCACCTCCGCCCGGTCGCGGTGCGTCTCGCGGGCGGCGGCGACGGCCTCGAAGCGTTCCAGCCCGCAGTCGACGTCCACCTGGGCGTAGCTGCGGACGCGGGTGGTGCCGCGTTCGATCATCATCCGCAACGTGGTCTCCGCCCGCACACCGATGGGCGCTTCCGCGGTGCGCCAGTTGTTGCGGTCGTTGAGCATCATGGCCCACACGCCGGGCGCGCCGGTGTGCGCACGGAACGGCAGGCCCAGCCGGGTCGAATCCAGGTGCACGTGGACGTCGGAGAAGCTCGGCAGCAACAGCCGGCCCCGCCCCTCCACCACGGTGGTCCCTTCGGCAGGCACGACGGCGGTGTCCGGGTCGTGCGCGGTGACGGCGGCTATGTTGTCGCCCGCCACAGTGACGTCGCTGGGCTCCCCGCCCCACGGCCGGACGTTGCGGATCAGGGTCACTGGCATGGCCGGGCCTTTCGATGCAGGTGATGCCGCGTCAAAAGCGGTGTTTATGTGGTGCGGCGTTGGGGATTTAAGGCGTTTATGTGGTGCGGCGTTGAGGAAGGGGGTCAGGGGGTTGCGAGGAACGTGCGGCGGGAGGCCAGGAGGAACTCCAGGACGTCGGGGAGCTCGTCCGGGGAACCGATCCGGTGCGCGGCGGCCGTCTGGCCCGGGCCCACCTTGATGCCGAGGTCGCCGGGGCGCAGCGCCGCAAAGGCGTGCTCGTCCGTGACGTCGTCGCCGGCGAAGAACACGGCCGTGGCGCCGCTGAAGTCCCGCAGAGCGGCCAGGCTCTCGCCCTTGTCCGCCTTGACCACGGAGATTTCCCGCACCATCTTCCCGGTGCTGAGGTGGACGCCGGGCTGCCCGTCCAGGGCGGCGTTGACATGTGCCACGGCGGCGCGGGCGTCGAACTCTGCGGCCAGCCGGTAGTGGAGCACCACTCCCGCCGGCTTCTGCTCGGCCACGGTTCCGGGGAACCGTTGGACCGCCTCGGCGACCACCGCCCGGGCGCGGGCCAGCGACGCCAGCTGCTCCGGGGTGAGTTCCAGCGGCGGGGAATCGGGGCCCCACCAGGACTCGGCCCCGTGGCTGCCGACCAAAAGTGTCGGTGCCGGAGGGGCGGCGACCTCCCGCAAACTGGCCAGGGCGCGCCCGGAGATGAGGGCCGTCGTCGTGCCCGGCAGTTCGGTGAAGGCCTGCAGGGCTGCGGCGGAGCGGGGGAGGGGGCGGGCGTCGCCGGCGCGGGAGACGATGGGTGCCATGGTGCCGTCAAAGTCCAGAGCCAGCAGCAGCCGAGGGGTCCGGGCCAGGGAGGCGAGGGCGTCACGGAGTTCGGCGGACAGGCTCATACCGGGGTCGCCTGGGTGGCGAGGGTGGTGAGGAAGTCCTCGCTCCAGCGCTGGACGTCGTGGGTGAGGATCTGCCGGCGCATGGCGCGCATGCGGCGGCCGGCCTCGGCGGGGGAGAGCTTCACGGCGCGCATGATGGCGGCCTTGAGCCCGTCGATGTCGTGCGGGTTGACCAGGAGCGCGGACTTGAGCTGGTCGGCGGCGCCGGTGAATTCGGACAGGACCAGGGCGCCGGTGTTGTTGCCGCGGGCGGCCACGTACTCCTTGGCGACCAGGTTCATGCCGTCGCGCAGGGAGGTGACGAGCATGACGTCGGCGGCCAGGTACAGGGCCACCATTTCCTCCACGGGGTAGCTGTGGTGGAGGTAGCGGACGGCGGTGTGCAGGATGGTGTCGAACTGGCCGTTCATGCGGCCCACCATGCCGTCAACCTCCTCGCGCAGCAGGCGGTAGCTTTCCACGCGCTCGCGGCTGGGGCTGGCGACCTGGATCATGGCGGCGTCCTCCACCGTGATGGTGCCCTCGTTGAGGAGTTCGCCGTAGGCCTTGAGGCGGTGGGTGATGCCCTTGGTGTAGTCGAGCCGGTCCACGCCGAGCAGGATGGTGCGCGGGTTGCCCAGGTCCTCGCGGATCTGCCGGGCCCGGCTGATGATGTCGGGGCGGACGGCAAGTTCCTGGATGGTGGTGACGTCGATGGAGATGGGGAACGCGGCGGCGCGGGAGATGTGGACGACGGTGCCGTTCTCGTCCTTCATCTGCACCTGCGCGGCCTTGACGCCTGCGCCCACGAAGCGGCGGGCGGAGCGCAGGAAGTTGGCGGAGTCGCTGGGGCGCTGGAAGCCGATCAGGTCGGAGGCGAGCAGGCCGTCGATGATCTCGGCGCGCCAGGGCAGCTGGGCGAAGATCTCCGGGGGCGGGAAGGGGATGTGGTTGAAGAAGCCGATGCTCAGGTCGGGGCGCAGCTCGCGCAGGTACTTGGGGACCAGCTGCAGCTGGTAGTCCTGCACCCACACCGTGGCGCCGTGGGCGGCGGTCTTGGCGGCGGCCGCGGCGAAGCGGCGGTTGACGGTGCGGTAGGCGTCCCACCAGGTGCGGTGGAATTCGGGCGGGGCGATGACGTCGTGGTAGAGCGGCCACAGGGTGGAGTTGGAGAAGCCCTCGTAATACAGTTCAACCTCGTCGGCCGTCAGGGCCACGGGGATCAGGTCCATGTTCTCGTGGTGGAAGGGCTTCAGTTCCTCGTCGGGGGCGCCGTGCCAGCCCACCCAGGCGCCTTCGCGGCTGGCCATGACCGGTGCCAGCGCGGTGACGAGCCCGCCCGGGGAACGCCGCCAGCCGTCGTCGGAATCTTCTGTTGAAACCCTGTCCACAGGCAGCCGGTTGGATACGACAATGAAGTCTGAACTGCCGGGGTGGAGGGCCGGTTTACTGATTGTTTCTTCAGGCACGTGCAACTCCCATGAGTAGATCTCCGGTTTGTGCCAGCTTAGCCCGTGGGGCGAAAAGGCCGTCATATGTGGAGGTAACGATCGGGGGTGCGCAGCTTTTGGGCGTTCTCCAAGGTTTCTCCCATAAGATGATCTGGAACTCGCCGGTGGACGGCTTTTTTCTTGCCCAATGACTTGAGGAATTATGAGCTCCAAGAATGAACCACGCCTGACAAAGGCCGAGCGGACCGCGCAGGCCCGCGAAACAGCGAAGAAGCTGCGCGAAGCCCAGCTCAAGAAGGAAAAGCGCAACTCCTGGCTGATCCGCGGCGGCGTCTTGGCGGCCGCAGTGGCCATTGTTGTCATCATTGCCCTGGTGGTTGTCAACACGCAGAAGAACAATGAGCCCATCCCGGCCGCCGGCGCCGTGTCCAGCAACATGAACGCCTACGGCGGCGTGGCCTTCGGTGCCAACGGGACCTTGATCCCGCCCACCACCACGGCAAAGACGGTTGACATTGCCGACGCCGGAACGCCCCCGACGGCGCAGGCCACCGCTGCCACCGGCCTGGACGAGATCGGCATCAAGGCCTCGGGCAATGGCGAGCCCGTCCAGACCGTGATCTACTTCGACTTCATGTGCCCGTTCTGCGGCGACTTTGAGAAGACCTACGGTGCCGAGCTGAAGCAGCTGGCGTCTGACAAGAAGATCACGCTCGAGTACCGTGCGCTGGGCTTCCTGGACCGCTTCTCGCAGGGCACCAACTACTCCTCGCGCGCGGCTGCCGCGGCGGCCTGCGTTGCCGACCAGTCGCCGGACAAGTACCAGGCTTACCTGGACAAGTTGTTCCAGAACCAGCCGAAGGAAAACTCCAAGGGCTTGAACAACTCCCAGCTGAAGGACTACGCCAAGGAAGTTGGCGCTGCGGACATCGGCTCCTGCGTGGACGCGAAGACGTACCGCCCGTTTGTGAACTTCACCAGCGCGCTGGCCACCAACCACGGCATCAACAGCACCCCGTCCGTGTTCATGGACGGCGAGCAGTGGTCCTCCAAGGAGTCGTTCGACGACTTCAAGACCCGCGTTTTGGCCGCCAAGAAGTAAGCATTTTTGGTCCGGTTCCCCGTGGGGGCCCGGACCATGAAACCGGCCCGTTGGGCGGCACTGCCGCCGGACGGGCCGGTTTTCTTTTTTGTTCCTGCTTACGGTAGCCTTGTGGAGCGCTTGATTGCGTCTGCCTCCTTAGCTCAGCTGGCCAGAGCACCGCTCTTGTAAAGCGGGGGTCATCAGTTCGAATCTGATAGGGGGCCCAAAAATCCCGGAAACACAGGGATTTTGGATGTGAGAATGGCCCCGAAAGGGGCCATTCGTCCTTAACTCTCCACAAACTCTCCAGATTAACTCTCCACTTTCGTTATTTTCCGCTAGTTTCCGCTGTTTTTGGAGGGTCTTCAGGCGGCTCAGTTTCCTTCCAAAGTGGAGACTTGCCAGTCTCCGGCGGTGAGGCGGGCGCCTTCGAGTCTGGGGCTGAGTCCTCCCCTTGCGAAGCCTGGCCGTCGGCCGTTTGGGCCTGTTCATGCTTTGTTGGAGGCTTGCGTTGCGGCTTGAAAGCATCGACGACGGCCCTGGTGTCCAAAGCGCCGCGGCGTTCTTCAATGTAATGCTCCTGCGTCATGGACACCTTCGAATGGCCGGCCTGGTAGGCGGCAGCCTCAGGCCCCAAGGTTCTGGCAATGAGGGTCGCATTGGTCTTCCTGAAGGTCTTCAGCGTCACCCAGTCGTAGCCAATCTCATCCGCCGCCACGCGCCAGATCTTGCCGACGTTATTCGCATCCATCACAGTGCCGGTGGAAGACGGATAGATCAAGCCCAGGGGATTGGGCATTGCTGCCCTAGCTTGACGGCGGCGACGCTTGCGAAGCTGTCTGACCAGGAAGTCAGGAACCGTCAGCTGTCGGACGCCATGTCGGGTTTTTGGATGGTCCTGGATTCTGACTCCGCCAGCGGTCGTTCTGATGACAGTGGTGTGGATGAAGGCTATGGGCGGGTTAGCTTCCAGATCGAGATCTTCCCACAGCAGTGAAAACAATTCGCCGGGGCGGACACCCAGAGCGACCATGCCATCCGCGAATTCGTGGAGTTCCCGCGAACGCGGTCGGCCAAGCCTCGGCGTCTTTTCCCACGCAATGAGCTTTTTCCTCAGGTCCTGATACTGCACTGGATCCAGAGCCTGCGGTTTCTTCGTCCGAAGCCGGGGGATCGATACCCCGAGGACCGGATTGACGGTGACGGCGTCGTGGCGCAGGGCAACCTTGAACATCCAAGAAAGCACCGCGCCGCAAGTTCTGGCGGTGGACGGCCCCGAGTCCTCGACAATCGAGCGAATGAAGTGGTCAATAAGGCCTGACGTTGCCTCACCAATTCTGACAGAGCCGATCCTGGGTGAGATGTACTTCTTCACGCAATAGGCATATTTGTCCTTCGTTCGTGCAGCCCGGTCGGACGCCTCCAGATCAACGAGAAATATCTCAATGAGGCGGTCGATCTTATCGGTGCTGGTGACCAAACCGAACCGCGGTGTCTTGCGGTTGGCAAGCTTTTGTTGCAATTCCCGGCGGGCGGCAGCCGCGGAGGGGCCACGGGCCTGCACCCGGCGGACTTTTCCGTCCATGTCGCGGTATCGGGTCTCCGCCAGCCAGGTCTTGGCTGAAGAGCGTTTGGTGTAGATAGATCCCCATGCACCGAGGGGGAGGGGTTGTCTACTCATCGGATGGGCTCCTTGTCATAGCAGTCAAGTCTCCGATTGGAGTGAAATCCAGGCATTGAGATCCGCCCGGCTAACGCGCACATGCCGCCCAATCTTGTAAGCGTGTGGACCAATTCCCCGTGAACGCCACTGGTAGAAGGTTGGCAACGGGATCTGCAGCTCACGGCAGATCTCGGTCGGGGACAGCCACTCTTCAGCGAAGCCTTGGGTGGTTGTTGAGTCAGCTGGCTGATCGTTCATTGGGGTCTCCTTAATTGGGCGGCATTCATCAGTCCATGGCATATACCCATCAAATTTGCATGACTATGGGTGGGGACTCAGGCTAACTTGAGCGTTGAGTGGCATTCACATTTAACGGATTTGCGGCTGACCGGGCCAACTTGTTGATGTAGATTGATCCGAATTCGCTCTATAGTTGCGCCGTTTTGACGAGCCTCAATAGATCTGAAATCTTCATGGGCAGGCGAAAGATCCACCGGTATAGGGCGACCACGGTCCAGAGGCGGATGGGATTATCAACAGCTTGCTCAACGGAGATGCAGAGCATGAACTTACGCATTGGGTAGTGAACAGTTGCTGTTTCGCAGAGGCGGCAAACCCTCTGGTGGCTTGTCGCACTCAATATCTCAGACGATACTTGAAGGAGCCACAAGATTCGGATCGGAGAGAGATGGCGGACCAGGAAACACCGGGCGCATCCCCAGGGCCAAGAAGCACGCCGCAAAGTGAGCTTTCCCGAAGGCTTGAGCTTCTTCTCGACGCTGCTGTCGCTGAGCGTGGGCAGCGGGTGAGTTTTCGGGAAATCAGTAGCGCACTTGCAGCCCGGGGCGTGAAGATCTCGAGGGCGCGGTGGTCCTACATCAAGGATGGCAAGGGGCGGCTGATCCGGGACCGGCCGTTGCTGACGGCCTTGGCTGACTATTTCAACGTACGCCCTGATTACCTGTTGTTTGTCGAGGACATGGAAACTCCCGAAGTCGAGTGGGACCAGCGCGAATCCATCCATTCATTGCGGACGGCCAACGTGAAGTCATTCGTAGATCAAACGCTGGGCGAAGTTTCACCCCTGGCGATAGAGTCCATCACCGACTATCTCAATCGCGTGCGTCCTTTGCCTCCTGAGGCAGAGACTGGTGGCGATTGCGAAGATAGTCCTGATGAGCCGCCAGTAGTACCGTGATTCGGTCGTCATCGACGGAATAGCGGGGGGATCTGCCGTGGCGGCGGCCCTGAACGATGTCCACGACGAGGACGCCCGTCTTTTCGAGCGCGAGTAGATGTTGGGCAACGCTTGCCTCCCCGGCGCTGACGGCGTCTACAATATCGCCACGCGGTACTGGGCCGTGTTCCTCCAAGAACCGAATGATTTCGTTGCGCCCACGATTGCCGAAAGCCTCAATATAGGCTTCCACATCGTTGGTCCAAGCCAAATCTACCGGGTGCGTGATCTTAGGCATGTCCCTATTCTGCCCCACTTATCCACAGATTTACATAGACCCCGTTGACAAGTACAAATCGTGTAATGACACTAGTTAATATCATCTTTCGGATTCTGGCACCCGTGCTGGAAGCCATCGAGGCCGTAGCGCCGCCGCTTCATTTGGGCAGGGCAGGGGCTGACCCCATAGTGTGCAGTTTTTCTTGAACGAAGACGACGATGGTCACTTATGCATCAGCTCAAACGACCCACCGCAAAGACCAACTCCCGGCAGATTTCAGGCCGGACCTAGCCGCCAACCAAGGTGTCATCCGCGGCGAGGACGTCATGACGGCCGTGGACGATATCTCCCAGTCTGTTCGCTCACGCCTGGCTCGGGCGGGGTGCCCCAACGAACTGGACGACGTCCTTCAGGACATTCGCATTGCAGTGTGGTCCGGCGTGTCGCGGGGACGGTACCAACCGCTGCCCGGCGTCCGATTCGGGGCCTGGGTCCAGGGCATTGCCAAAAACGTTTGCACAGCTCACATCGCCAAGGCATCCGCCCACTACACCGTTCCCCTGTTCACGGATGAATCCGATGACCATCCCTCCTTCGATCGGCCGCAGGAAGTCGTAGCCGAGCCAGCCGGGGTTGCCGATCGGGAATGGGCCCTGAACGTCCTGAAGCTGACACGGTTGTGTGCCGGCGAAGAAGCCTGGGGCTCAGCCATGTTCCTACTTTTGGATGACTATGACGACAGCGACGGGACAGCAGTCGCGGTCGTTGACCGTGCAGACACCCCGGCCTATCGCAGAGTGCGCAGGGATATGAAATTCGTACGCCAAATGGCCATCACGGTGAAAAACGCGCTGGCCGTAGTGGACTCCGGCGATGGAAATGCTGAGGAGATGGCCATAAGCGCCTCGAAGTGCCTGCCCAGCGAACTGCACCGCACCATCGCAGAAACACTCGTTGTTCCCCAATTGAGCGGACAGGACAGGCTTGATGCTCTCCGCGTCATAGCGGCCAAGACCAACGTCACCCCCCGGTACGTCGCCGTGCAGACCGGACGCGCCAGGGAGCTGTACAAGGCGGCACTGAAAGTCATTCGGATGTCGCAACCGACGCAGGCCATGACCCGATAGTCCCAAAGTCAAGAACGTAGCTGCCCCAACACTCCCGCGCTGTACAGGGCAATCCGGTACCGACCGTGGCAGCTCGCACTCGGCGGTTGGGACGCGCACGACAGAGTGGACTGGCTTGGAAACCGACACAGACCCGTCGCGGCTGGGTCATACGCCGCTACCTCCTTTGACGCATGGACGGGTAAAGGAGGTCTCCAATGCACGTACCGTCAGCATGGAAAAGTTATCTGCCTCGTTCCCGGCGGCAGTGGCTCCTGATCGGACTACTGGGAGCCCTGTCGGCCGTGGTCATCGCCTTGTTTTTGCCACCTGGCACGAGCACATCCCAACGGGCCACAAAGGTTCCGACATCCCCGCCCGCAGTAAGCCAGACGGCAGCAGGACCGGGTGCCGCATTCGCAGTGACAGCAGCGCCTGTTGATGTGGCGGTGTCGCCGGGGGAGCCACAAACCCTCGATTTCAAGGCGTATGCCGAGGACACTGCCCGTGCGCTGTACACCTGGGATACACGGGCCTCAAGCTATACACAGGTCTATGCGCATGTGCGCGACTGGTGGGTCGTTCTGCCTGATGGTTCGAACCCGCTCACCGTGTATACGCAGGAGTTCGAGGGAACCGGTATCAACTCAGCGGCATTCGCTCAACTCTCCGCCTATGGGGCTTATCGGACGGCCACAGCCGTTCAAACCAGTTGCGATGACCAGTTGGCGCAATTTCAGGATCACCCGGCCCCGTGGGTCGGGCTGCATGTCTGCACCATGACGGTCAGCGTTACCGACCGCTCCACGGCGGATCCCCACAAGTCTGCCTACCGTGTTCCGGTCAGTGTCATTGTGAACTGCCCGCCGGCGGCAACTGCTCCGGCACATCGTTGCGCCCTTGCCGGCTTTTACACCTCTGCCAGTAGAATTGTCTACTGATGCCCGCGGCAGCCCTGGCCACGATCGCGAAAGCGCGACTGATCAAGCGAGCACTTGCTGCGCTGGTAGTGGTGGTTCCGGTGGGGATGGCCGCCCTGATCGGCGGCACCAGCATCCTTGTCGCCCAGATAGCGGGCACAAACTCACCCTGCACGTCGGCACCCCAGGAAGCGGCGTTCGTCGGACCGTCCTTGCAACCAACAACGCCGCTGAGCAACGATGTAGGGAGCCTGACTGTTCCGGGGCCTGACGGCATAGAACTGACGCTTGACTCTCAGCAGCAAAGCATCGCCGGAAGCTACCTGTCGGTAGGCCAGTCCCTGGGTGTTCCGGTGAAAGGGCTCCAGATCGCCATCATGGTCGCCCTCCAAGAGTCCGGGCTCAGGATGCTGGCTAATCCTGCCGTTCCCGCATCGCTGAGTATGCCCCATGATGGCCTGGGTTATGACCATGATTCCCTGGGATCAGCCCAACAACGCCCTAGCGCAGGTTGGGGGACCGTACAACAACTGATGACTGCCGCCTACAACGCCGAAGCGTTCTTTGGCGGACCCCGGGGGCCCAACCGAGGGTCACCTCCCGGCCTCCTAGACATCCAGGGCTGGACGTCGATGAGTCTGGGACAGGCGGCCCAGGCTGTGCAGGTGTCCGCGTTCCCTGAGCTCTACGAACGTTGGGCACCGGCGGCCCTGGCTTTCATGGCGTCCGTCAACGGGACGAGCACCCCGCAAACCTGCCTACAAGCGGCCCCGTCGGTGGACCCTTCCGCGCCGCCGCTCCCAGCAGACCTGAGTGCGACTCGACAAGCCATTCTCCAGTATGCCCAAGAAGGTGTTGGCGGCAGCTATGTGTGGGGTGGCACGGAGTTCAAGGCGTGGGATTGCTCAGGCTACGTGCAGTGGATCTACGCCCAGGTAGGGATTGCGCTGCCTCGGACGGAACAGTGGCTGGCTGGGCACCTCACGAATGCGCCGCAGCCAGGAGATCTGGTGGTCCAGAACCCGGATGGGCCGAACCACTGGGGTCATGTCGGTATTTACGCGGGGGCAGGGATGATGTACAGCGCTTTGAACCCCTCGGCGGGGACGCTGCTCCACCCCGTGAGCTGGAATCCAGGCGCACAATACTTCACCCTTCTCGGCCCCACACCGGCCGACTGATGTTCGACGTAGAACACAGGTCATGTGACTTGGCATCGAAGGGTGTATGGAAGTGGAGAAGCAAACGCACGGTCTGCCTCTAACATCCGGATGGAGTAGTGTCATGAATTTCGCGCCCGTGGACCCCGGTATCGTCCCCAACGGAGATTTCCCCTTCTTGGACTCCCTCAAGCAGATCGGTGGAGGAATCCTGGTCGGCGCCTTCATCGTGATCGCCATTGTCGCGATCATCGGTGCCGCGATGCTGTTGGCCGGCAAACTCAGCCAATCTTCACGGCTGGCCTCCGGCGGCGGGATGATCCTGCTCTGGACAGGCCCCATCGCGGCGATCCTGGGCGGGATCAACGGCTACATCCTGTGGTCCCAGACCGCCTTCCACCTCGGGTTCTGAGCGTTTCTCATGCCACCGCTGGAGTGCACCTTCGGGGGATGGTGGCCCCTGGGCTGCGGTATCGTGTCCGCGGCCAAGGACACCGTAAATTCAAGCATTAGCGGCTTCTTTGCCGGAATCTTGGAGAGCATAGCCTCGTGGTTGTGGTCTTTCATCTCCGGGGCGTTCGGTGTCTCGGATGTCGATGATTCCCAATGGACGGCAGTCCAAGGACTGACGAGCTGGTGGGTCGTGGTCATGATGACGCCGCTGGTCGCCGTCATGATCCTCCAACTGGTCTCGGGCCTCATCTCGCAACAACCACGCAGGATATGGCGGGCCCTGATCGGCGGTGCAGTTGCAGTGCCCGTCGTCGGCGGGGCCGTGTATCTGATGCAGGCCCTAACCCATGTCAGCGACAGCGCCTCAACAGCGCTGCTGGCCACGATGGGACCGGACCCGTACGTGGTGTTCATGCGCCTCTTCGGGTTCGAACATGGCCCTGCCGGGTCCGGCCAAGCCTGGATTGTCAGCCCAATCGGTGGACAGGCCACGACAGAGGACCAAATCACCGGCACCATCGTCATCACTGTTTTGGCAACGCTCATTGTGTGGGTGCTGGCGTTCATCCTGATGTGCTCGATGATCTTCCGCTCGTTCGCCCTGATCGTGCTGGCCGCGGTCGCCCCAGTCGCCCTGATGCTGATGCCGTGGGAGAAAACCAAGTCCTGGGCAGGGCGGTGGTGCGAGCTCGTCGTTGCTTTGCTGCTCGCGAAACCACTGGCAGCGACTGTCCTAGCCGTGGCCGTGAAGCTGTACGCGAATTCCACCTCCTTTGCCGGGATGGCTGCCGGCGCTGTGGGCATGACCCTGGCCTGTGCGGCACCGCTGATGGCTCTGAAGCTTGTCGGGTTTGCCGGTGGTGAATTGGCGGGAGCCGCCCAAACTGCTGGTGGAGGCCATCTTGCCCATACCGGGGCAAGCTTTGCCGGGCGACAACTGGGTCAACAGCTCCGTGGCCACCACATGCTCACATCCGGCAGCAGCATGAAAAGCCCCAAGGTGGTTCAATCAAGCACGAAGCCTGAGACGGCTCACGTGAAGGATTCTGCTGCGTCCGGTTCGACATCCTCACCCGAGAAGCCCAAGATCCAGCAACGCCCGGGGGCTGCGGCGAGTCCGCAGGCCCCAACAGCACAGCCACCTACCGCGTCAGGTCCGGGCCCGGCATCGGCGACCCCACCTCCGGGGCGAGGAAAGAATTCTGGACAGCACCCCGCGCCCCAGCCACCGCCGACAGGGAGCCCCACCCCGACAGGGAAGAACGCGCCGGCTCCACCGCAGCAGCCAAGCAGCAATGTGCCGCGCCCGAGGGCCGCTTCGACAACTTCTGAACCGGCCCCTCCCAAGGCTTCATCTGCTCCGAAGCCGCGGCCACCGGCGTCCCTGCCCGAGAACCCACCCATCAGACCACCCCACACTGGAGGACCTCATGACTGAGAACAGCAACGCCTTGCAACCGGTGAGTTTTCCCCGGCACGAACGCCGCGGCGTCATCATGGGGCTGCAGTGGTACCAACTCGCCATCACTGGCGCCGGCGTCCTCATTGCAGGAGTGTCCTCGGCCATCGCTGGTCCCGCCGGATTCATGGGCTCCAGCCCGGTATGGATCTTCCTGCTGCTCTTCGGCGTCCTGCAATACGCGAGAACCCCCTATCCCCTTTGGGCGCTGACCGGGACCCGTTTCCTGGTCCGGAAGCTGACCAGACAAACCACCTACTTCCTGCCCACCGAAGACCCCGTCCCGGTCGGTACCCTAGTCCTGCCCGGAGGGCTCGCGTCCTTGGCCATTCATCGGACTGTCTACGGTGAGTGCTTTGTTGTGGATGCCCAGGCCCATGAAGCTTTCGCCGTGCTGCGCTGCCGTACCGGCGCTTTTGCCCTGCTCGATGATGACGACAAGGCATACGCAGTCCAGGGCTGGTCCCGGGTGCAAGCCGCCTTGGCCAAGCGGCCCGTCGTCGCCAGGATTGCCATTCAAGACCATACCGTCCAGTTTCCGGCCACAGCCCTCCAAGACTATTACGACCAGCAAGTGACCTTCCGAGGCGGGGAGACTCCCGCCACAGGCTGGGGTGACAGCTCCTACAAGGACCTCATCGCAGCTGCAGGGACAGCATCAAGCCATGACATTCTCCTGACACTGGTATTGAACACCGCCAAGGCTCGGCGCCGGATCCAAGACGCCGGCGGCGGGACCCTCGGACTGGAGAACACGTTGCGTTCAGAAATCAATGCTCTGCGCACCGGGCTCAAAACCCACGGGGTAATCGTGGAGGAATGGCTCGGAGACAGAAGCTTCGCCGCCGTCCTGCGGGGAGCGTTTGACCCGGAATCGGTCATGCGCATCTCCCAACGGACCGGGGACTTCAAGGGTGTGGACCCCAGCCAAGGCGGCCCCATGGCCTTGGAAGAACACTGGTCCTACATACGCACCGACAGCGGCTTCCACCAAACTTTCTGGATCGCGGAATGGCCACGCCAAAAAGTCTTCCCAGGCTTCCTGCACCCGCTGGTCTACGTCGGTGGCTTCCGACACACCGTCACCCAAATCATCAAGGCCATCCCCACCGACCAGGCACTCAAGGACATCCGCTCGGCCCAGGAAGCCCATGAGACCAGGAGGCGGATCAACTCAAAGTTTGACCGCCCCAGTACCCGTGAACAACGCGCTGAAGAAGAAGAAGTTCAACAGCGGGAGGAAGAGATCGTCGCCGGCCACGGTGACGTCCGCCCCGCCGCCTACGTCACCATCACCGGGGCATCGCTGGAAGAGCTCTCCAGCCACCGCCAAGAACTCGAATCAGCGGCCGCGAGTGCTTTTGTCGATCTGCGGCTGCTTGTGGGTGAGCAATGGCCGGCCTTTATTGCCGGGGGACTACCTCTGGGAAGGGGACTGAAATGAAAACCATCAAGCAGGCTGTCGCCTTCATCCCAAGCAATGAGTCCCGGGGCGCCAGGCGAGAACGCCGCGCCCTGCAGGAGATAACCGTCGCCGGTCGGGAGGAACCCTTCTGGAAGAAGATGGGACTGTTGGCCGGCGACGAGGAAGGACCCGACGCCACGACCCGGCAGCCGTTTGGTACGCATTCGTTCAAGGGCCCGCACCGGCTGCACCCGGCCCCTCACCGGGCCTCCACCATGACCTTCGCCGCCGCGTACCCTTTCCTCACCGAATCCGGCCTCGGCCACGAAGGCACCTACATCGGAAGCGACGTTTTCGGCTCCGGCGCCTTCTCCTACGATCCCTGGGTCCTGTACGAGAAGGGCGTTATCAGCGGCCCCTCCATCGTGATCATCGGCACTGTGGGGACCGGGAAGTCCATGTGCGCGAAGTCCCTCGTCGCCCGCTCCATCACACTCGGACGTAAGGCAGCGGTCGCCTCCGATCCAAAAGGGGAGTGGGTGTCGGTCGCGAACGCTGTTGGCGGGAAAGTCATCTCCGTGGGCCCTGGCCGGTCCACCAGAGTCAACCCGCTGGATGCTGGTCCCCGCTCCCGGGAGCTGTCCAATGCGCAGTGGCAGGCGGTGGTGCGGCAACGACGCCGGCAGCTGCTAGTCGCCCTCGTCTCCCTCATGCGTCAGGGCGTGCCGATGCATCCGGTCGAACACACCGCCCTAGACATGGCACTGACCGAAGCGGTGGCCGCTAACGAGACCCCGACACTGCCCATGGTCCTGGAATACCTACTCAACCCCTCGAAGGAGACTAGGGAACTCGTCGGCCCCGAGGGCGGCCGGGCCGTCGCCCACTCCCTGCGGCGCACCGTCTCCGGGGACCTCGAGGGCATGTTTGACGCACCCTCCACGGTCTCCTTTGACGCCGACGCGCCCATGATGGTCATGGACACCTCAGCCCTGATCGGCGCCTCGGAACAGGCACTCTCCCTTGCCGCCGCCTGCGGGGCCACCTGGCTGGAAGCCGCGATCACCAACCCCGACGGCGGCAAACGCATCGTGGTCTACGACGAAGGTTGGCGCATGCTGGCCGATCCCTACATGCTGGTCAAAATGAGCGAACAGTGGCGGCTCGCCCGCACCTACGGCATCGCGAACCTATTGATTATGCACAAGGTCGCGGACCTCAATGAAATCGGAGACAGCACCAGCGGCCACCGCCAAAAAGCCCTAGGCCTACTCACCGAGGCCGACACCCGGATCATCTACCGGCAAAAGCACGACTCCATGAGCCTGACCAAAGACGCCCTCGGCCTCACCGAAGCCGAATGCGGCCAAGTGGAGGAACTACCCAAAGGGGTTGGGCTGTGGAAGGTCGGCAACCGATCCTTCATCGTCGCCAACGAGGTCACCAGCGATGAACTCACCGTCTTCAGCACCGATCACCGGATGATGCCATGAGCATCGTGCACGCAGACTCCACACCCCTAATCACCGTCGGTCTACTGTGCGCGGCCGGGTATGTCGGATTCAGCGGCCTCGCTTCGGCCACGGCGAACGTGGCCACCGAATGGAAATGTGGGCAGGGACTGGGCGGCCCGCCGAGTCCGGTGGCCATCGTCGGACTATTCACCAACAACTTTGCCGCCATCGGCCAACCACCACAGGGCTGTGCGATCGGCGTCGGCTCCGTCTGGGTGCTTCTTGGCCCGGTGCTGGTCCTGCTCCTGGTGGCCGTGCTGTTCGCCTTTTTCCTGTGGAGGAGCTGGCGTCAATCCGGGGCGTGGCTGCGCCAAGACATCCTCGGGCGCGACGGCATGGCCCAGCGGGCCGAAGTGGTCCGCGAATACGGCAGGCGGGCAGCCCTGAAACGGGGCAAGATCACCCGCCCCGGACTAAAACACCCGTCCCTGGCTGACGTGTCCTGGACCCTAGGGACCTCGCGGGGCACCAAGGTTCATGTCTCTACCGAGGAATCAATGGTCATCCAAGGCGCACCACGCTCCGGCAAAGGCCTCTTCGTTGTCATCAACGCCATCTTGGATGCGCCGGGAGCGGTGGTGACTACCTCCACCCGTGCCGACAACCTAGCCGTCACCATGAAAGCCCGGGCCACCGGCGGACGCCCCGTCACGGTCTTTGACCCGCAAGGCATGTCCGGACTGACATCCACCCTGCGCTGGTCGCCGGTGCGAGGATGCGAAGACCCGGATGTTGCCGTCCGACGCGCTTTGGTCATTTCGGCGGATTCGAAAATGAGTGGTGAAAACGCGGCATGGCAGAAGCGGGCACAAATCGTTCTGCAATGCCTGCTACACGCCGCAGCCCTCTCCGGAGAAGGCATCCAGGCTTTTCGCCGTTGGTCGTCAAACCCGACGCTGGCCACCGAGGCGCTGGACATCCTTAACGGGCCACGGGCAGCCTTGGGCTGGCACTCAGATCTGATGGGCATCCTCGAAGATGACCCCCGCAACACGTCCAACTCCTGGATCGGTGTCTCCGCCGCCGTCGCACCCCTGTCCTCCCCCCGCGTCCTTGCCGCACTGGACCCGGTGAACCGTGAGGACGAATTTGATCCAAGGGCGTTCATCCGTGACCGGGGGACCTTGTACCTGATCGGCACCAAGTCCGGCGCAGCAGCCGCAGGACCCTACCTTTCAGCACTCATTGATGACATTGACGCCGCGGCGAGGGACATGGCGTTCACAGCCCCGGGCGGCCGGCTGGATCCACCCCTGTCCCTGATCCTGGATGAAATTGCGAATCTCTCGCCTTGGCCTGGGTTGCCCATCGTGCTCTCTGACGGTGGTGGCATTGGGATCTCCACCCTGGTCGTCCTCCAATCCCTCTCCCAAGCCCGCTCGGGCTGGTCGATCGAAGAAGCCTCCACTATTTGGGAATCGGCCATCATCAAGGTCATCTTTGGTGGCGGCTCGGACGAGCGAGATCTGCGGGATCTGGCGTCCTTGCTGGGTGACCGGCGCCACACTTACAGGACCCATTCGTGGTCATCCCAGGGCAGGCAGGAAGGGGAACAGATCCGGGATCTGCCCGTCATTGCTCTACATGAAATTCGGCGCCTGCCGGCCGGGACTGCTTTGATGCTGGGCCGGCGCACCCGCCCGATCCTGCTGGATCTGCGCGGCTGGCACCAACGCCGCGACGCGGCCGCACTGGGCCGCTCCAAGATTGAGGCCGAGGACGCTCTTGCCCGGGGCCACATTCGCCAACAAGTCGTGGAGCAGGAGGCGCGTGATGAATCCCTTTGATGACGATGAAGCAGCAGACAAGCTTTTCGGCGACCTCACCACGGGTGAGCTCCTCGAAAGTGCTCCCGGTGGTTTGGTGGAGCCCACTTACAGGTGGCGGGACCTTGACCGTGTGAGCGCACCCAGAGCATGGAAGGCATTGAGCGGGTGGGTGTCCTGGTTCGTCGCCACGTACCGGCTGACGACCTCCATCGTCCCTGACTGCTGGTGGCGGCACCCGGAACTCGTCGCCGAGCTGTACGCCCTGCAAAAGGCTGAACTGGCCTCCTACACGCCAACAGATCTCGGCTTCGGGCCGCTCGGGTTCCACGAACGCCTACCCCTAGCCATCGAACGCCTACGGCTGGAAACCAGAACCATCGGTTGCGTCGGGCTGCAAGTCCACCGCGAGATCAATCCCCGACTGCTTCCCACTGACGATCCTGAGTTCCTGGCATGGACCGCCGAACCACACCAAATAGAGCCTGAAAATTCAGGCGATGCAGGTCATGCGGTTGGGGGCAGTTCGCGCCATGGATAAGTATCACCGCAAACACGGAGATAACTCTTAGAAGTAAGGGAGGCGGCCGCCGTGGCCCCTGCAACCAGTAACCACCCGGACAGCAAGGAGGAAGTGGGCCAGCACAGTGCCGGCCCACGTCCGAGTACCGAAGACAGGCTGGCTGGGCTGAGCCAGCAACTGCAGAGCTTGCTGGAAAATGCCATATCCACTCCCGGTCGCTGGCACATGCTCCTCGATACTTCGGCGACCCTGTGGCGGTATTCCGGTGGCAACATCGCCCTGCTCATGGCACAAATGGAAGAACGCGGACAGCAGCAACCTCTGCTGGTGGCAGGATTCCGTGAGTGGGAACGACACGGCCGAAACGTCCTCAAAGGTGAGCAGGCCCTGTGGGTCCTCGCACCACGAACAGCAACCAAAAAAACGGAGACGAACCCAGAGGCCGACGCCAAGTCGTCAGTCACTCTTGCCGATCAGGCCAGCGGCGGCACCAAGGAAACTGATCGCCGCAAGATTGTTGGATGGCGGGCCCAAGCCGTCTTCGACGTTTCCCAAACCGAGGGGCAACCCCTTTACATTCCGCGTCCCATGATGGAGGTTGGATCTTCACCCATGGGGTTGTGGTCATCGCTGGTGAAATTCGCCCAGAACCAAGGATTCACGGTTGAGCAATCGATGAGCCAATACGGGCTCTCGAGCGGATACACAGACTTCGCCGGCCGCAAGATCCAGGTGGGTGCTTGGCTGGGCCAAGAGCAACGCGTCGCGGTGCTGGCCCATGAACTCGGCCACGCCTGCCTTCACGGGCCCGACGACAAACTCGGAAAACTATACGGCAGCGGTCTGGACCATCGCGGCCTGGCAGAAGTGGAAGCCGAATCCGTTGCCTACACGGTGTTGCGGGCGCATGGCATCGACCGCAGCGCCCAATCAGGTAGCTACCTCGCAGGATGGGCCGACCAAGTCGTGGCCGTCGAACAATCCAAGCTGTCGGAACCACGGGTCGGGAAAGAGCCAACCAGCAGGCTGGAGATCGCCCGCTCCACCCTTGCCCGGGTAACGTCCGCCTGCCGGTCCATCCTGGAAGTCACACAACCACACAACCTGGGCGGAAAACCCGCCACATCCGGAGTGACCGTCGCCTACGAACGCGGCGACCTCACCGGACCAGTGGCCGGCGGCCAAACACTCAACACAACGCCGACGATTGACGCGTCATAAGCCAAGCAAGCCTCCCGGCTGGGCACACCGGCCGGGACTAAGAAAGGTAGGGAAACAAAATGGGCACCAGAATCCCAGTCAGCATCCACGGCAACCTCGTGGCCGATCCGGAACTCTCATACGGGGAGTCCGGCATCGCCCACACGAAGCTGCGCGTCGCCGTCAACCAGCGCTTCCAGGCAGCCGACGGCACCTGGCGCGACGGCATCCCCGTCTTCCACAACGTCTCCGCATTTCGGGGACTGGCCGAAAATGTGGCGGCATCCCTGAGGAAGGGAGACCCCGTCACCGTCACCGGTGATCTCGAATTCAGGTCCTACGAGAAGGACGGCGCCCAGCACGAAGCCCGACGAATCGTCGCCGAAGTCGTCGGCCCAGACCTGCGGTTCGGGACAACCTCCTACGAGCGGACACCCAAAGCAAGCCCTACGGTAACCATGGGAAGCCCAGAACATGTCCAATCCGAGCCACGGGTAACAAATAGTTCGGGGTGGGTGCCGACAACGCCATCCACATCTCCGTTAGTGGGAGGGGCCACCTCCAACGGTCTGCAAATGTGATTCCGAAATGTGCAGTGGCGATTCGACTGACAGTCGTTATGCAACTTGAAGGTCGTCAGCCTTAGCTGCCGCTACTGCGATGGACTAGTGGCGCTTCGCAATATGGGAGTGGCCGGCCGCCAACTTCGAGGATTGCTAAGAAGTAGCTTGGAACTAACCGCGGATGCGCTGATTTAGCCTGAATGTTTCGAGACATAGTTACGAGAATCGAGAATCGCGGATCGCGGAAGTATTCGCGCGACTCCGAGAAAACTTGAGCGCTGCCGCCGTAGCGATCGTCTGATTGGTAAGGTGTCTCGTGTCCCTAGGGATACGAGACACCTTAGGGTGTAGCGTTTGGGGCGCCTTCGCCGGCCAGTTTTTCGGGCAGGTCAAAAGCGAATCGGCGGACTGGCCAATGGCGGGACTCCGGAGGATGCGTCAAAGGACCCAGCGAAGGCCAGTGGAAAATCGGTTTGCGAACAATTAACGTGCCTCGTAACTTGTATCGATGCAAGGGGCCTACCCAAGGGTAATATATACACGAATGATTCGGCCGTCGTGCATCTCGCCGTAGATAGGGTAGACGCCATCTCCCCAGGCAGTGAGGAAAGCAACTCCGGCCCCCGGATGGCCCAACCTGTAAGCCAGTTCTCCGTACCCGTTTGACAGAGTTGCTTCCATAACCCCTTTGTAGGAGTACGAAGGGAGTTTCTGATCATCACCGGAGGCATCATTAGCAGTTTCACCTTGACTGGGCTGCCGCCTGCCCACGATTTCCGTGACAGCGTCTTCATCCAAGACAAGATCATGCTGCCACTCGTCGTCGATGTAGCAGGGGTCAGTGATCATCAGTTGCCCGCTATCGACACCCACCTCGCCCAATCGAACGACCTGAATCTCGTTGACCTCCGGCAGAAGTGAGTCTATGGATTCGCCCTCCTCGACATCTCCCTCGTCCTCTTCTCCCTCGAGAGCGAGCATTAGCCTGAATCCACGTGATCTTGATAGGTCAGCTTCCAAGTTGGCTTTGTCGCGTTCGAGGAGCTTGAGGGCCTCTTCGTGCCGACCTTTATCCTCGGCGAGACGTGAGATCTCCCCTTCGCGAGTTTGGATACGCTCGCTCAACATGCGCTCCATAAACTCCGGCGATCGCTTTTCCAGCTCCTGTGCCTTATCTCTCCACATGTCGCGGTTTTTCTCGACGCTTGAAATCGCTGCGTCCTTCGATGTGAGAGCGGCCTTCAAGTTATTGACGTAGAGCTTCCATATAATTGTGCCGCCGACTAACGCACCGACGTTGACTAGAAGCTGCAGAACGTCAACCGCTGGCGTGAGCCACAATGGCATTTCTCTCCCTATCCCGGATGCAACAGTCAACCCGTTAAAAGTCGCAACTACGAACGACGCGTCGTAGCCATCCTGTCCATCTTAACCAGCCGATACTCACCCGCCGAGACAAAGTGCCCGGTGGAGGACGGGCCGTCGGGCGCCCTGTTTGAGTAGCTGCATAGGCGCGACCTGACCGAGCCTTTCCAGCCATCCTTCGTCGTCGGTCTTCGTCGAAGACTTGATCTCGCTTTCATCCGAAAAGAAGCTTCTGTCACTGCCGCTCGGTCTTTACGTTGCCACAGCTACTGCGTCACGATTTACATTGTGGCACGAACGAGGCTGTAATCTTTGAACCTATGTCGATTTGCCCGAAAGGCTCAACGATGACCTACTGGCAGACCATGCCGTCCACATACAGCGACCGCCTCGAGGAGTTGGCGCAGACGCTATCGGCTTGCCGTGATGCCTTCCACGAGACCGCCAACGAGTTTCACTGGGAACCGGCAGCAGGATCGGGCGCTGCTAAAGCGGCGACGTTCCTGCCATCGCCTGATCCAGCAATCGACAAGCCGATTGGCGAAACCGGCCACCGCCTCATCACCGACGCCATCCAGATTTTTCTCTTCAACGCCGCGGCGCATTTGGGTAGTTGGGCTGCTCTACTGAGGGCTGCAGAGGTAGTTGCCACTCCGCCATTACTTCTGCGCGCCGTAATCGAGAATTGCGCACACGCGGTGTGGGTGACGGGAGACGACCCCGCGGAGGCTTCGGAAGACCGTCTTGCTCGCGCCTACCTCGAGGAGTTGAAGAGCGCAGAGGAAGCCAAGATGAACGCCGGCCGTCTTCGCGGCAAGAGCCACCCCACTCACGTGCGAACGGCGGACGCCTACAAGAAGGTCAAGGCGGACATTGCCGCCCGCTTCCACGACTCGACTCCCGAGGAACTGAGCAAGTACAGGCTTCACGGTCAAGAGCTGCCACGCCTTGAAGACTCCGTCAAGTGGATGTATGACCTCACCGCCCGCTTCGGGGGCACCATCGACGCGACTGTGGCCTCGGGCATGTATGGGCTGCTCTCGAACCTCACCCACCCGACCCTCTACACGGTGAGAGAGATGCGTGTCTGGACTAAGGACGAGAAGAATGGCCGCAACGTCGCGAACGTTTTCGTCACTATCGAGTCGGTTGAGAAGGACGTTCGTGCAGCGCTAGCGGCCTTCTACAACGCTATGACCTACGTGACTAGCTACTACGGCTGGCCCGAGACGGCACTGAGGACTCTTGAGAGCAAGATCGAAGCGGTGATCCTAGACTTCTTCAGTACCGCCCTCGAGGACGAGTGACAAGGTCTCGCAATCGCGGTGGACGAGTGCCGCCGAGCGGGATTGCTGGACCGTTGTGACGTCCGCAGATCCGGCTCCGGCTTTCAGGACCTCGGGTGAGCGCGTGATGGCGACGACGCTCCAACCGGACTCCGAAAACTCTTACGCCAAGGAACACCCAAGTCCTCGATTGGCACCAGTGACGACGGCCAGCTTCTTCGTCCCTTCAGGCTAGTCCTTGCACGAGTACTGGGTGGCGATTAAGCGTGTCCCGCAGAGCGTTGCCAAGCCGGTAGATGAATGCTCCGACCATGGAAGTATGGTGCCGCATAACTATAGTGACTCGAAACCCATGGATTTCGAGGGGATTGATGAAGGTTTCGTTTACAGCTTGAACTGCCCCGGGTCATCACTCCATCCAAGGATTTATGCCGGCAGCGATAAGGACAGCTGGTGATGTTTAGGTTAATGCAAATTTAGCTGTCGGTGCTGAGCTTCGCCCTTTGAATTCCCCCAAAGGATGTTGATCTTTCGATCCTCGTAAGGGATGTCCGCATCGAGGATGATTTTCACTTCGCCACCGGGGTAAACGGAGTCAGCATCAGGATCTACAAGACGCGGTGCAGATGACCCAGCCAACTCGTGGATGTAGACAATTTCTGTTCCAAGATTTTCAAGAGTGTAAATTTCAGCTTCAATATGCTTGATCTTCCATCCGTAGCGCTCTCGGTGCACCCTGTCCGTCTCACGTGCGTCTTGGTTCTTCGCGGCTTGCGCACTTGCAGCAGCATGCTGATTTGACTTCTCAGCTGCTGCAGCTGATCTCGCGGAGTATTCATTTGCTTTCACTGCCTCTGACGCGGATATCTCGGCAGCAACAGCAGACTTTTTCGACGCTTGCGCGCTGTCTTCGCTTACTTTGTTAGCTCGTTTCCCCAAACTGATTTGTCTAAAAGCGAAGATTGCTGACAGAGCGGCAACCGCTAGTGCCGCTAGTGCGATGTATTCGGAGGGTCCCATACAGGGATTCTAGTGTTGCTTGTGACTGCACTTTTACTACTGGTCAGTGTTAATTTGCCTGCGGGGTGATGGCTCGGGTGGATCAACGTCCGCAAGGTTCGCCCACTTCGTCCAACACCGCAGCATCATGGGATCCTCGACGGGTACGAATCATGAACACTGCAGAATGGGGCGCGAGGACCAAAGATACGTGCGGCTCGACCTGCTCCAACCACTGCCAGTATTGTCGCAAGGACTAGAGCTTTCCGAATTCATTTTGGTCGGGATGCTGATACACAACGAAGGAGAACGAAAATGAGCAACACCACTGAATTGCCCGAGGACATCCGAGCCGCTAAGCACGCAGTGCTTGAGGAAGCCCTGAATGCAATCGATGAACTGTCTCGAGACGAGAACAGCCCAACAGCTAGGAGGGCTTGAAAGCGGCTCGAACGGAAGTCTACGAGCTATCCAAGCGCTACTGGGGAAAGGCTGAGAAGGCAGCATGGAACGCTATGTATGCCGCGGCACGTGAGGGCGGATCCTCGCGTGGAGCAGCATTCGTTTCTGCGGACATGAAACCTGGCAAGGTATGAGATCTTCAGGTCTGCTCGGTCACTGATCCTTCCTATCCACCCAGGCGCGGGTCTGTAGACGACTTAGGCCTCGAACTATCGGGGTCTATATTCTTGTCCGAAACCAAGGAGAACGGACCAATGAAACATCTTGGCGAGATAGCAGCAGCCGATGGAGCAAAAAAGGGCATGGACTGTCTCATAACCAAAGTGTCTCGAATCCCATGACTTACGAGTCAGCTCAATGCCAAGGATTGCGTTGCCGAGTGATTACGGGTTGCGGCCACCAAACCTTGATGTCCATCTCATCAGGGCAGCTGGTTTGGTGCGCGTTGACCGGAACACACCGACTCGTATGGTGCCTGACGTTTTGCGGTCGGCAACAACCCCTCCAATGCTCACTAGGCTTTGGACGGTTGGCACAGGCGGGGGAGTGATACTAAGAGTCTCTGAAGTATGGGAGCGCTTGTGCCGATGCGAAAGCGTGGTAATCCATAGCCATCAGATAATAGATCTCGGGCCATGGGCCATGGACCTGAATCTGGGCCGGATCAGGCGAGATAAGCAGGACTGAACCTCGCCAGATTTCGTCGGAGATGGCCTCCATCCAGGCACGTTGAACGTATCCGAATTTGTCCCATCTGATTGTGACCCATGTGCCCGTTGGGTCCAGCGCATGGATGTCTAGGACCGTGACTTCGGCGGTGACGCCGAGTTGACTTTTGACGGTGGAGAAGTGTTCCCATTGTTGGACGGCACTGGTGATCCACGCCTTACAATGGCGGATCTTTACGATCCAGATGGCTGCTGCAATGCCAGCCAGGACGAAGGTGATTGCCACCAACGCCCAGCCGACCGTCGCGACGGCCTGCTGGGACAAGAGCAAGCGGATGGCGATGGTAAGGCAAACGCAGCTGATCACAGTGAGTGTGACTGCCCATCCGGATGAGGTCTGGGGTTTGACCATCGGATTCGTTCGCATGATTCGACCTCCGCCTATGTACCGATTTTACAGCGAGGGGCCGACAACGGGCGATGGTGAATGGATGTAGGCCGTCGGCTCAGGTGGTGTCGTCGATGCGGCGTCAGTGGGCGTGCTGCTCTTGGCGGCGGTGATGCGGGCCTCGAGCCGGGCGCTCTGGTCGGAGTATTCCCATTCAGTCTTGCTGGGAGGTGCTCCGAGCGGCAGGGCAGGGTTGTCGATGTCCCAGCGGTCACGAAAGCCGGCCACGTCCCGTACAAGCCTCTTCCAAACCTCGTCGTTGGGCTGCAGACCAGTTTGTGCTTGAAGTGCACCCATCCACGGCTCTTCGTTGGCCAAAGCATGGACGGCCACCGCGGAGAGTCGTTTGGTGATCCGTTGCTGAATGTCGTTGAGCAGCTCACGGAGATCTTCCCGGTCCGTGGGCACTGATGCTGGCGCAAACGCTAGCGAAGATGTGGCAGGTAGCCGCTGTTGGAGGGTTTGCAGGTGGGAGTGTACGACGGCGGCGACGTCTCGGGCGCCGGCTATTGGTTCCAACCCGCCAACCAGGGCTTGCTCGGCGAGTGACCGGTTGGCGGCTGCGGTACGTCGCCACGCGGTGACCATGGCACCCCATGACGGCGATGCTTGCATCTCTGCTACAAGGGCGGGGAAGTGGGCGGTGATGAGGTGGGTGACGTCGTCGGACGCGGCGATCTGGGCCAGATAGTCATGCTCGGCCAGCAGGCGGGACAGGGAGTTGGTCTGGTTGCGTTGTTCCTCGCGGACCTCGTGGGCGGTGTGTTCGGCGCCTTCGATGGAGAGTATGCCGGCGAGGATTTGTCTCCAGTCGGGCAGGGATGACGGGTCCACGCCGTGGTGGTCGCGGGGGTCGGGTTCGCTGATGTAGGCGTGGTTGCCGGCCTTCCCGCGCGTCATGGAGACGTAGAAGAGTTCGCGGGTGAGCCTGCCTTCGCTGACGAGGGTGTGGCCGGTGTCCACGGTGATTCCTTGGGAGCGGTGGGCGGTGGTGGCGTACCCGAGTTCTACGGACTCGGCGAGATAGCTGGCGCCCAAGACGATTCGTGCGCCGTTGTCTTGGCGGATCCCTGCGATGGAGCTGTCCGGATTGGGTGAATCGGAGATGGTGATGAGGGTGCCGTTGCGGATGAAGTCTCCGGTGTCATCGAGGAGATGGCGGTCGTTGCGCCTGGCAAGGATGGTGTCGCCGCGTCCGGCGTGGAGCCCGTCGCTGAGTTCCACGGTGGCTTCTGCATCGACAGTGCCGGATCCGACGCGATCTGCTTGGGCGCGTTCGTTGAGCATGGCCACGGTGTCGTTGTCGGGGGCAATCAGGATCGAGGTCCGGCCGGTGCGGATGTCGGCGTCCCAGCGGTTGTAGGCGTCATCGACCATGGCGTCGTAGGTGCCGCTGCTGATGCGTTCATGGGCTTTGTATTCGGTGATGACATTCAGGTCGCCGGTGCGGAGTTTCAGGGAGGCTGCGCGTTCCCATTCGTTGGTGAAGCGCCAGACCGTGCTGAGCCGTTGTGCGCAGCCGGTGCGGTCCAGCCATCCGAGGACGCCGCCGGCGTCGATGGAGTCGAGTTGGGCAGGGTCGCCGACCAGCAGGATCTTCGCCCCGGCCCCGGTGGCCTGGTCCAGGAGGGCGGCAAGCTGGTAGGTGGAGACCATGGACGCCTCATCGATGATGACCAGCTGGTTGGGCCGAAACTGCCATTTCGACTGGATGGCTGTAAGGGCGCTCATCCGCTGTGCAAGGCGCTCCAAGGCCTTCCGGGCCTGGTTGTCCTGGCGTGGGGATTGACACGCTGCTTGGTACCTTTCTGCGGCTGCTGCATAGTGTCCGGCCCGTATAGCAGCACCGGGACCGGTGGATTCGTAGAGCCATTTGCTTACGTTGTCCGTGGAGAGTCCGAGCTCCTGGCCGAGGACGTCGGCAGAGGCCGCTGCGGGGGCCAACCCGACAACGGTTCCTGGACCGAACTGGGCTTCCCAGAGGGTTTTGACGGCGCTCATCGTGGTGGTCTTGCCGGTCCCGGCGGGGCCGACGACGGCGTCCAGTCGCCTCCCGCTGGCCAGGACAGCCTCGGCGGTCCTGACTTGTTCGCCCTGCAGGGGCTCGCCACGGGTGCTGTGGAACTGTTTCAGGGCGTCCTTGACGGTCGTGGACTCGAGGTGGGGGCCGGCGGCGTGCGTGTGGGCGTTCATAATGGCGGCCTCGTTCGCCAGTGTGGAGACATCGGTGAACAGGTGGGCGCTGGCCAGGTCGAAGACACTGTGGCCATTGAACACAAGGTCGGGTGCTGTGGTAGGGATGGCGTAGCGGAACTCATTGAGAGCAACGGACTGGGTCTCGGCGGAGGTGGCGATGGCATCCATGAGCCGGATCCGGTCGGCGGCGGTGGTGCAGCGGATCTCTAGGCACACCCGTTCGGCCTCGGCGATCAGGTTCCAGCGGTTCCAGGTGGCCCGGCGTCTGGCGACCAAGTCCCTGACCAGCCCGGCAGTGCTGGTGATCCAGGCCGCATCGGCGTCGGTGAACGTGAGGGGGTGGGTGTGGGAGCGGTTGATGGTGGCCATCAGCACGGCCTCGGGGCCAAAGCCCTTGGCTTGAGCCCGTTCGCGCCATTGCCGGGTGCGGGCGTTGAGGGGGACGACGTCGTGGTCCTTGGCGGTGCGGGTGGACAAGGTGGCCTGTTGCCGCAGACGGAGTTTGACGGCGTTGCTGGGTTCCCTCACGTGGGTTTCGGACCAGCCATTGACGAGCCGGGCCGCTTCAATGTCGATCAGTCGGGACCTGCTGGAGAACTCGCGGATGAGTTCATCGTCCACGCCGGAGAGTTCGAAACTGTAATTGTGGATGGCGCTGGTGGGCGTGCGGACTTCGGCTTCGGTTCCTAGATCCCGGCCGAGCTGGTCATAGAGGAGCCCGTTGTAGTGTTGGCTGGCGGCCACGGTGGCCTTGTAGAGGGTGCGTGAGTCAAGGGTGGTCCAGGCCCCGTCGCTGACGCGTTGGGCCCTGTTCGCGATGACGACGTGGGTGTGCAGCTGCGGGTCTCCAGAGCGCGACTCCCAGTGGTCGAAGGCGGCCGCGACGGCGCCGTGAACGCCAACATGAGCGACACCGCCGTGTCCGGCACGGGTATGGATGGCAGATGACTCCAGCCAGGCAAGCGTGGCTTCCAGTGCAGCGTGGTGGGCTGCCATGACCTTGTCCTTGTACTCGTCGCTGCCCAGAGCCCAGAGTACGGAGACAGACTTGGGCACACTGAAGGTCAGGTCAAAGCCGGCCACCGCAGCCCGGCGCACGGGCTGGCCGTTGGTGCCGGTGACGGTGGATGCCTGATTGGGTGTCCGGCCCAAGGATGCTCCCGTAGAGGGGTGTTCCCCTCGTTCAAAGAGGGACTTCGCGGCAGCGTCGGTGACGGTGTCGTGAGGAGTCATTCCGATGCCGGTAAGTCCTGCGCCGAGCCATTGCCCGGGCGGGTTGCTGGCGGCGGTGTAGTAGCCGGTGAGGTCACGGGTTTCGACGTCGGCATGGCTGGTGGTCTTGAGCAGGTAGGAGACGCCGGCCTCGGTGGAGAGGCGAGCTATGGAGACGGTCATGACGTGCCCATTTCCGTGTTCCAGCCTCGGCGTGCAAAGATCTCGGCTGACGTCCTATCGAGCCGCAAATTCGAGGCCGAATGCAGTGTCAGAACTCGGGCGCCGAGTCGTTGCATGTCCTTGACTGCTCGCTGTTCGCTGAGCCCACGCTGCTCGTTCTCGTACTGCAACAATTGAACCGAGCGTTCCAGCTCATCGGCCTTCGACTGTGCCCGGGACACTGCCTGGGCACTTTCGTTGAGCTGTTCATAGGCGGTAGCCAGCTTGTGTTCAAAGGACCGGGTCAGGTGGGTGAGCTTACGCCGCTGAGCGAGCTGCAGGTTACGGATGGTCGCCTCATAGAGTGCGGTGAGTGCCGCCAATGACTCCTGGGTGTGGGCCTTGGGCTGACCAGCGTGGCCGGTCAGCCGTAGCTCTTCATCCTGGAGGCTCTGCCGGTATTTTCGTTGCCGCTGGCGGTGGGCACACGCCGGTCGGCAGAAGAGTTGCCGGGGGCTGGCGGGTGTGAACGTGGTGTTGCATTCGGGGCAGGTTCGCGTAGTCATACCAGTCCATGGTGATTCAGCGGCTTTACACCATGACCAAACGTCCCTTTGGCGTCACGCGGGCCGTGACGGCCACCGCTTCGGTGCCAACAGTGTGAAGGTCTTTTTGGTCGCGTTGAAGTGGCTGTAATTCGGCGGATCTGTTGCGGTATTGGGTGTGTTTGGTCGCTTTGGTTATGTTCGTGGTGATCTTCGCGGTGGGACTATGTGGCGAAGGACGGATCGCGGGGGTTGGCTGGCGGCTTTGGGGAGGACCACACTGTCAGAAATTACGGATCCCTTAGGCTGGCTCTTGGATGGTCAGGTGGTGAGGAACGGCAATCGTCGGCTTGAAGATTGACCAGGGATGGTGACCTTTACCGATCGGAGTGTTGCTGACGTCGCGTCTTGCAAATCGTTCATCGACATAGAGCCGGCCGGGATGTGTACTCGTGGTTTGTCCTACAGCTCGAGGCCACAATGGTGGGGCAGGGTTCGATCCAAGTGACGTGGAAGCGAACTCGACCTACCGACAGCCGTTAGCGCAAATAGGGCGAAAAGGATGCGTCCACTTTGCAGTTTGGCAGAGCCGGCCCGATGGGCCCTGGAGAAAGCTGTCCATAGGAAGTCCCCTGCATGCTGAAAGTCTTACTGAGTATTCAGCGTGCTTCCGACCATCGAATGTCCCCGAAGGTAGTGTGGCGAAGCCCATCGGTAGAGAGTTTTGATCTCAGTCTGAGGACTTTTCAGGGATGTTCGGTGAGATGGAACTCTCTGGTCAATTCGTCGATGGTGAATTGATTGCGTAGTTTGCATGCGCTGTTCTGGTTGGCGAACATTCCGGGTCGCCATACCGACTTATCCAGCGGCACAGTTTCGGTCCATCGGATGGGGACTATGTATTCGGCGGCGTCGGAGTTTTCGTCTGCTTGTGGATGCCGGTAGGCGCCTTTCAGCGGTAGTGACCGGAATGGCTGGCTTGACCCGTCCACGTTCAAGATAGCTTCGTCAGCCGGCATGGCGAGGCCCTGGACTATGCCGACACCGACGTAGCCGTGCTGGGGAACGTGAACGAATACCCGGGCACCTTGCGGAAGACTTTTTAAAGTTCGGGAGTACCAGTCGCCGCCGCCTGCTGAGATGAATCCATAGTTGCGCGCGTCTTCCCAGGAGCGTGAGTTGTTGTCGATGCCGAATGCTGCGTACCAGTCCCGCCCGTTCCAGCTGGCTCGGGTTGACTTGGCGCCGGCAGGCCCAGAGGCGCTGACGGGAGCAGTCTCGTCGATTAGCCATGTACGGGCTAGATAGTCGTGGCCGTTGTCGGTGAAGTAGCGGAATTTCATGACGTTGATCGGAACATCGTGAAAGTTGTTCAGGTAGGCGACGATTCTCTCGGTACCGGGGTCCAAATCGCTGGCGATGATGGTCATGACGTGACCCGAATTCAGTTCGTCGGGTACAGGTGCCCCATCGAACCGTTCCGCAAAGGCCTCGTCCAGGCTTTTGCCCGAATTAGCGGAGGCGAAAATGTTACGCACATCCTCATTGCCCAGTTCCTGAACCCAGGATGCATAGTCCAGGGCCTGGGCCACAACGTCCCGCGGCGTTCTGTCCCGTTTTAGCTCTAGGATGTGAAGAACGCCCTCGGAATCCAAGCCGAGCACGTCGATGTACTTGCCATATTTCGTCGCGACCTGGCTGCCGAGCAGGAGCAGTTTGGCTTCCAAAATTTCAGGATCGTCCAGAATCATTTGCTCCAGCTTCGCCTCCAGCGGCATGAGAGTTGGCAGTATCCGCTGTGGTTTGTCGTCAACGCGCCACAGACCGAGTTCGATCGGCATTCTGGTCCTTCCCGTTTTTCCTTCTAGCAGGTGTTCGTTGGCAGTTCATTCAAACTACATCACGTCGCCCATTAGGCTTGACGGGTAATCAGAACAAACATGGGGGGCATTAGTGAGGGCACTATCAGAATTGACCCACGCGTCTGCGATTGCTGGGGCTGTTCAGGAGTTCAAAGACTTGGGGCGAGAAGCCTTTCTCCGCCAGCACGAACAGCGGCCGTCGGCTCGGTATTTTGCGGCTGTGGATGGCCTACATATTGATTCCAAACCGCTGCTGTCTGTCGCGTATGGATACCAGTATCCGGACCGAGGACCGCTTTCGGTTCGGTATTTTTCAGGCGGCGCCGAGGCTAGGAGGGCACTGAGCAGGTTCGGCTACGAACTGGTTGAGCTTCCTCCAGAGTCAACGTCAGTGGTTTACGGTGAGGTGCCTGATTGCCCACCCGGAACAGCATTCGAAGATCGGCGGGAGGCCTATGAAGCAGGCGTTCACCGAACAACACAGGCAGGTATCGCCGGGCAAGCGGATGGCACTCAGTCCATCTGCCTTTCCGATGGCTACTCTGACGACAGGATCCAAGGAGACCTGATCAGTTACACCGGGTTCGGAGGAAGAGACGCCAATACCGGCCGTCACATCGCCGACCAACAGCTGGTTAAAGGCAACCTTGGTTTGATCGAGAACTACAAACTTGGGCGGCCAGTTCGGATACTGGTCAAAGAGTCCGTACTTACCAGCAAAAAATCTGACACTGAGTACATCTACCTCGGATTGTTTACCGTGACCAGCTGGAGCTGGGGTATCCGGGATGGATGGAAAATCCTGATCTACCAACTGCGCGCTGTTTCAGGAGAAAGCCTTGCTCCGGAAGAGGTTGCTGCAGCCCTTGTCCGAGGCGAGGACATACCAACCCAACGCCGCAGATCCAACATTAATCGCATCGTACGAAACTACGACGTTGCCGCTTCAGTTAAACGACTCTATGACAACTCCTGCCAGATCTGCTCCACCCGGCTAGTCACAGCGGCTGGACCGTACTCGGAAGGCGCTCACATACGTCCGCTGGGCATTCCACACAACGGCCCGGACACGATGGAGAACATCCTTTGCCTGTGCCCCAACTGCCATACGCTCTTTGACGGCCATGCGTTGACTATCCAGTCAGACGGAACTGTCGTGAACTTGGGAGAGCCGTTCGGAACGTTGATGGTCGATCCCGAACACCGACTGAACGCAGACCACATCGCTTACCAGAAAAAAATATCCACCGCTAAGTCTCACCCTGCCACCTGAGCAGTACTGAAGTGATCAGGATGAGACCCCCCAATTGCTTAAGGCGCCTTTCAACCGTTTCGTTGTGAGGGAGTTGCCCGGGCGACAAGGCAGCGAATGTCTTAACCGCCTTGCGGGTGGAAGGATCATCCACGCGGTGGGTCGAGTGGGCCTGGTTTAGAGCGGGGATGCTCCGCGTGATCGGAGCATCCGGATGGGATATTTGACGATAGTTCCAATTATTGGATGTTGAGTCGGAGTCTTTCGATTTCTATGGGGTTGAATCCTGACCAGTGGTGGTGGTCGTTCACGACGACGACGGGGGCTTGGGAGTAGCCGAGGTCTTGAACGTACTCGAGGGCGGCGGCGTTGGTGGTCAGGTCGACGACGTTGTACGGGATGCCGGCATGGTCCAGGGTCAGGCAGGTGAACTTGCATTGCTGACAGCCAGGCTTGCTGTAGACCGTGATGTTCATGGCCCTAACCTCACTCTGTTTCTTCCGGTGTTGGATAGCGTGGAACTGCTATTTGCACGTCCGGTACGCGGTGTTCTTGTGTTGTGCCCAGCCGGATACGACGCCGGCCCCGAACATTTGATCCAGCAGCCTCGCCAGGTGATAGTCAGGGTCGAACGTCAGGGCGACGTGCATGTAGTTCGCGGCGGCGGTTCCCTTGCCCTTCCACCAGCAGATGTGCCCGAGCATCGTCAACGGGGCCGCAGCATGGGTCGGGGCGGCGATGGTGAGCAACTGCCGCAGCAGCTTTTCTGCGCTGTCGATCCGGCCCCATTGCGGGGCCTCATCCGTGGCGCCAAAGAGTGTGGCTCCCATGGGTTCGTTGATGCCAGGCATGTCGGCTAGGACCTGGTCCCTGAGCCCGACGTGCTGCAGTCCGGCCAGGACCTTAGCCAACTGCTCGTGGGTGGGTTCGTTGCCGTGGTCGATGAGGTCCGTCCACAACCGGTAGACCGCGTCAAGGCTCTTGGCGGGGTTGGTGGTCATGTCCCGCAGCGCTGACTCGACCGCGTCGTGATCGACAGCGGCGAACAACTCCGGGATGGCAGGTGTGTCGTTATGTTCGATGAGGCTGCCCTGGTAGATCAGCTCGGCGTTGAGGGTGCTGGTTTCAAGGGCAGTTAGCGGGGTTTCCTTGCCGCAGAAGGTGGGGTTGGCACCGTCGTACGGGGCAAAGGATGTGGGGCCGACAATCCATACGTGATGGACCAGCAGCCCGGCGGCTGAGAACTGGTGCTTGAGCCCTTGGATCATGGTGACGAAGGGCTTGGGGTGTTCCTGGCCCCACGGCTGGTGGGTGAACAGGGCGATGAGGACGGCGGTGGCGTCGTGATCGATACCGAAGTAGTGGGCGACGCGTTCAGCGTAGGTCTCGATGAAGTCCGTGGTGCCGGGCAGGTTCACGCGGAGGGTGGGGCCGAGGGCTGCGCCGTCAAGGGCGACGCAGACGAGGCTTTCTTGGGGCCAGTAGCCGAGGCTGTGGCCCATGTAGCTGATGGCGACGGCCGGGCTGCTGATTCTGATCGGTTCCATTGTCTTGCTCCTCTGTGGTGGACGGTGGCTGGGTGTTCGCGGCCGCCTGCTCTGTTGGTGCCTTCTGGTAAGAGGAATCACCGCTGGGTTTTAGGGGCCGGAATGCAACTTGGGGTACCGGGAACGGGGCAAAAATTGTTGCGAGGAAATAAGCGACGCAGGAGCGCCGAGAAAGAATTTTCGGAGGAGGGACCGGCGCGGAGCGCCCTGGTTGCGTGGAGGACCCGCCCAGCGATGATGGGGTACCAGAAGGCACAACGTCGTTCGGCATGTGTTCATATGGGTCCATCACGCCAGGCCGTCGTTTGGGCTGACCAATGTATAACAGGTGGCGTATCCGAAATGCCTGCTGATTTCGTCTATTTACCTCTTTCGTGGTGACAGTGCGGTTCTGTTTAAATGGCGGTATTTGAAACCGGCAGTCCATGTATCCGGTACCGATGCTCCACAGCGGGGTACTGACCACCTTCCAGAGCCGGCTGGGTATTGGTGGGGACGCGCGGCACTGACCATGGCACTCGTAAACGAGGTCGTCGGACTGTGCGGGACACCGGCAAACTGATGTCCTTGGTGCCTGTTGGATCGACGGCTTGTGGCCCGTTTCAGCCCTGAATGTGAACCATGTTGATTGCACATTCAGGCCAAAAGGGCGCCATGAATCGGCTGCACCACTGGTGATTCGATTGAGCTGGCAGGTGTTCAGGGATGCCCATTGTGCAGTGTCTCGGATCAGGAACTTCTGTCAGCCTGCGTCCGGGAACACTGCCCGAATATGGCCATGAGATCTACCCGCAGACCAAGGGGTTGCGGGTACCCATTCCCTTGCAGTTTTAGCCCAGTTGTGCCACTTCCGTTGCGGCCAGGGTCGACGGGCCGGCCAGCCGGTTTGTCTGCACGGTGGCCGGTCGTCTCCGGCGAGACGGCAGTGCCTGCCAGCCAGGATCTGTGCACGCCGGGAGTCGGCCAGGGACGCGGTTGGCAGCCGCAAGACCGATGGGCGGCCCGCCAGCATTCCCGCTTCAGTGGCGGATCGGAAAGTCGGAGGCGATCTTCTGCTCCCGGGGGAAGTAGATGCCGGCAACAGTACCCGGTCCGTGGAACTGCAGTACCGCATAGGATGAGCACCGGTTTCAACTACCGCCGATTAAAACGGTTCCACCACGAGTTGCGTTTAGGAGTCATGGACCTGACCGCCAGGGATGTACCGAATTCTGTTGTTGGTGAAGCAGTCGACGGAGACACATCCGCCGAGATACCGCTTCCAATGCGGTTCATGCCGGGAGCCGATCGTCGGAGGTGGCTGCAGAGAGTGCGCTTCGCGAGTATCCGGGGTCGCAAGTGCAGAGCCCGCGCGAACTATGCGATCTCTGGCGGCGTCGGGAGAGTCAGCCGAGTGTGAACCGCTCTGGGACATTTTTCATGTTGATTCTTGTTAGGGTACAAATCCATACGCCTGGGAGTTCAAGATCCTGATTGTTCGCGAGTTGAATCTCATCGTGGCTACATCAGGAGTGCCCCAGATTCGTAAACAAACATTTTGAAGCGCGACTGGCTGTGAGCGACTGGGACCTATCGTTCGCTGCCGCCCGTGGAGGATGACATCATGGTGAACAAATGGGAGTAGCCAAGATATGCGCTTTGAGGCTTTCATGAGAGGTTGCGGTGTTTGTCGCCACTGTGTTCCACCACGGACTGAGCTTGGACGCATATAAGGTGTTCCGCTTTGATGTAAGCAGGTTGGCTCTACTTATGACAATCCCGTGCCTCGCGCGCGACAACATCACTAAGAGGATTCGCTTCTCTTCGCTTAGCTCAGTGGCGGACTTAGCCAGGAAGCTGGGCAAATGCCCCTGTTCAAGACCTGGCATGAAGACCCAATCGAATTGTTGTCCTTTGCCCGTGTGGGCATTTAGGAGGTGGACTCCTGGACCGACGACCGCTTTGGGATCGCGTACTTGCAGCTGTCGGATTTTTAGTTGCAGGTCGTCCCCTTCCTGATAGGAATTGGCCAACAATTCGATGGCATCACGTAGTGTTCCGAGTGCCTCCGGGTCATTCGGGGGAATCAGGAGTTCGGATGCGTCCTTCAGATCCTCAACGACCGCGCCGCGCGGTAAGTCCGCAACGGCACGCTGCAGCAGGGCCACGGTCCGCGCATCGTCGATGGCGGACTCCCAGCGAATAAAGTTAATCGACGATTGCGAGCTAAACTCGGCGTCAATCAGTTTTCGGCGCCATGCTGCCCGAGTAATCACGCCAATCGACAACTCTGGATTCCGACCCAAGAGCGCCCCACAAGCGCCCACTATGTATTTCGCCTCGACATCGTCAGTTGCCCAGGTGAATGATGCGGCCGCACCGCCATCTCGCCACGAATCAGGGTCAGCTGCTAACAGCTCAGACGCTCCGTACTCCCGCGTCAACCCATTCAACACTCGCAGTACCGCAGGCGAGGATCGATAGGAGGTGGTCAAGGACTCGGGCGTGCCACAAATCAGACGGAGCCGGGCTTCAACTTCTACTGGCTGTGCGCCTGCCCAAGAGTAGATTCCCTGGAGTGGGTCACCAACAAACATTCTGTGCCCAATGCTGCTGTTTAGGGCAATCTCAAGTTGCTGGACGGACAAATCCTGAAATTCGTCGACAAGTACCGCTCCATAACGACCTTGGTATAGTGCCCCGATCCCGGTCACGCTCAGTAGGCGCTGGGCGTGCCTCAATAGGTCGCCGTAGTGCATGGCGCCAGCCGCTTGGCGAGCGGTTTCGACATCCAGTGCTAGACGGTTTCCTTTGGCTTCCAGAGCCTCAATGATTTCGGCGTCCGTTGACGGGATTCGTTTTAAAGCAGCCAGTACGCCGTCCGCCAGTGCGACACTTTCTGCGTCTGCATCATAGGAACGAAATGCCAGTCCCAAAGTTCGTGGTGTCGGCATCTCAAATTCAGTAGAAATGCCCAGCGTTTTTCCGTGTGATCGGACGATTTCGGCCCCGTGTCCGTGGAAATTTCGCACGTCGACGTAACGTCGGAAATTGACGTCACCCAGCTCTTCTCTGATTCTGGCGGCTAAGTTTTGTTTGGATCGGTTGGAGAATGTCAATGCAAGAATTTTCTGATGTGGCAGCAGTTCTTTTGCCAGGGTAGAAGCTGTCAGCGCAAGCAATTCAGTCTTGCCGCAGCCGGGGGGTGCGATCACCAAACGGTTGGAGCATGAACTGTTTGCCGGCTCGATTCCATCGTTGTTAGTTAGACTCAAGTTGCTTCAACTTCCCGAGCAGGGCTGCCACGCTCGTTACTCTCCCAGCCACATCTGCGGTCATGCCTGCCGCCGCGATGGTGGCGGCTCCGACCTTGTCCTTTCGGCAAAACTTGGCCATGTCTATGTCGTTCAAATCGTCTAGCTCCGTTGCCTGGGCGGACATCTTGATTGCTTTTTCGCTGAATCCGCCGGCGATCAAGAGTCTGGCGAGAGCAGGGCCACCGAAGGCAACGGCATATTCGTTCTCGAGGTCTTCTTTCGATTCCCATACATGTGTTCCGAGGATATTCTTGGGTCGGCCACCGAATGCTCCAACCCATGGCCCGCTCTCTTTGACATCAACGAGTCCCAGGATATGCGTTCCGAATCCGTCTTTCCCTAGCAGCTTGTATACATTGGCGAATTTGTCCGCCCCGTCGAGCTCAAAGACCATCGCTCCACAACGGTCGAGACTAATATCAAGGGCTGCTGCCACGCCTTCAACGATCACGCGATCCGCGATGCCTTCGACCACAATGACATATTTCGACGTCAACGCTTCGAGGACACGATGTGACCACCAGTGCGACCGAACCTTGTCTACGACGGAGATCTTGCTCCTCGGAATCTGGGTTGCATTGCCATCCCTCCCGATGGCTACAACTTGCCAGGGTTCGTGGGGTTGAACTATGTATGGGGAGTGGGTGACCAGTATTTTTTGGTTCGCGGATTTCGAGAACAACTCACTCAGTGTTCGCTGGCTCGCCGGATGGAGGTGCAGTTCTGGCTCATCAATGGCAACAATATTGGCAGTACTCTGCGACAAATCAAAAAGAGTCATAGACATGAGCTGTCGGACCCCATCGGATTGCTCAGTGATCTGCGTCTGGTGTCCATCCTTGTTTACAAAAAGGGAAACGCCTTCGAGAACTGACTGCTCGGGATCTGCCACTGACCTAAATGAAATATCACCGGAGCTAACGATTCTAGGCATGGACTTTGAGAGGTGTCCCGCGACTGATTCGCGCAAACTCCCTACGGATTCACTTTGGTCGAGCTTGATGTTGAACTGAGCCAGAAGATCGGTCAGTCCGGTTTTTTCATCACCCAAGTCGAGATTGCTCAGGAGGAGTCTAAGCGCGCTATTCGGTCCAAGTAGTTGGGCTGGTCCGGAACCCCGTGTTGCGGGTAGATATCGCCAGCCGATGGCATCTAACTGGTCTCGTGAAAGCCGCGCTGAGTCATCGCCGCGATCAGGCAACTTCCGGTTGACCACAACGGACTCAGGATCGTCGGGGTCGATGGTGACCTCGAGTCGGATGCGGAGCTGCTCATGTTCTGGGGTACCAGCGACATCAATTTCACGGTGGAATAGCCTCTTCTCGAGCACGGAAAAAGAATCCAATGTGACGGCGACGACAAGCGGTTCGTCCGCTTCGGCGATGTCGGCAGCGGACAAAGACTGATACAGCTGGGAGGTGGTGGCGCCCAAGGCCAGATTGAGTAATCTGAGGATCGACGATTTTCCAACATCGTTGGCTCCGACAATTACCATGTCGCCCCGGACCTCAAGGTCCAGTTGCGGGACTCTGGAGTGGTTGGCGATGGATATCTGCGTGATCTTCATAGTTTCCCCCAACTGTTCGATCGCAGCGGAACCGCAGGCGGCCTCTTGGCCACACGACAGTGATCAACTTCATATGCTAGCTCAAGTCTCCCGAGATGCATGATAGTTCGCAGTCCTCCTGACAGTCGGGGACGTAATTTACCGAAGTAACCGCGAAGTGGCGTAAGACCAGCCAAATTCGAAGCATCTCTTACCAATCGTTATGACAACAGCGACGAAACTACCATCGCCAATGCAGCCATGATCTACTGGCTCGTCAGAATCAGAGTTCCCAGCTGTGCAAGGCCGTGGCCGACTTCATCTCTAATCAAACACCGCACGCAAGAGTCGCCTTACCGCCGTTTGGGCACGTTCGGCGGGTCCGGTGCCATCGCAGCCGGCCGCATGGCTGTCCTCCGCCGACGGCTCAGACTCTCCGGCATGCATGCAATGCTCCGATCTCGGCGACACGAGCATCATCACCAGTGGGGCAACAAGTCAGTACCGACCTCCAGAAAACCATGGCCAACCACGATAACCTGCAAATCTGACGCGCAACCCGCGGGACACATCAGCGGCCAGAACGTCACAGTAGACTCCTCCAGGGAGACGGGCAGACCAGAACGAGCAGAAATCCGGCCTCCTTAAACTTCGAGGCTAAAGAGACACTTCCGCAAGTAGGCGCCAGTACGGCCTGTGGAAGGCCTAGCGAGTAACCTAGATTGGAAGCGTCCGGATTTACGTGGGTATCGGACGGTGTTGTCTGGCCACCTTGGTTGTTGATGATCATGCGGGTTAGCGCTTGCCATCGAAGTTGCAGCCCATGATGGTGGGCACAGTCAGCTTGCTTGGGGTCCAAAGAAATTGACGCTACCCTCTGAAATTGGTTGGCACGGGCGCCGTCAATTGGGCGGGTCTGCTCACCATCACTACCTAGGGACTCTACGCACAGCCCATGGATACCTACTGCCAAGGAGGGGCATCCATCAGTGGAAGTCGGAGTGAGTAGAGTCAGAGACGGAGGCGGTAAGCTTGAACGTCTTATTGAAGGAGAATCTGTATTCTGATGCCTGTCACATCATCACCCGTAGTTCCACCGAGCCGGGCGTCCATGCACGAAGGCGTACTTAAGCCGACCCCTGCCAACAAGGCGTTGCATCCGGTCACTACGCCAGAGTCGATTTTTAGAAGTGAGCAGATTCTACAGCAGGCCTTCTATTCGGATCCAACTTCTATTATTCTTCAAGGTGACGTAAAGGAGCGCTTACGTTTTTTGGCCGAGCAAGGCCTGCAAGTTGATACTATCGTTACCTCGCCCCCCTACTATGGTCAGCGAGATTATGGACACGATGATCAAATTGGCCTTGAAGAACATCCTCAAAAATTCATTGACGAATTAGTAGAAGTCTTTGAATTGTGCAAACCGGTATTGAAAGACACTGGTTCATTGTGGATTAATCTTGGGGATACATATTGGAGTGGCAAGGGAGCCCACAAGAGCGGTGAAAGTAAGCAGGGAGCCCGCCGTTTTGGTATCCGCCCTCAAGACAGGCCTGGAGACGGTTTATGGACCCGACCGAAACAGCTCTTACTGATGCCACACAGACTTGCTATCGCTCTCCAAGACGCTGGGTGGCTTGTCCGTAACGACAATATTTGGATCAAGCCAAACCCGATCCCTGACCAGGTGAGAGACCGTTCCTCGGTGTCTCACGAGCATGTTTTTCATTTGACGAAGAACCGTTGGTATTATTACAACCGACATTTAGTCGGCCGAACGATGGAATCAGGCAAGATGCTACCACCGTTAGACACATGGATGGCGCCTACATCGAATGGGGGCTCCGAACATAAGGCTTCTTTTTCTGAAGAACTCGTCAGAATTCCAGTGCTCGCTACTACGCCTGACAACGGAATTGTTCTTGATCCATTTAATGGTTCAGGCACCACCATGGCCTTTGCTAAAAAATATGGATACCGATCTTTGGGAATTGACATTAGTTCTCACTACTGTGAAATCGCTGAACGAAGGCTAACTGAAACAGCGGCCCAGACTGATGTGAAGGAACATTCTAAATGAGCACATACCTGAGCGCGGCGCGAATTAAATTAGCGGTAACTCGTCTAGGTAGTTGTTCGGCGCAAACCCGATTGTCGGATTATCTAATTTTTAAGCGCGCACTCGTCATTGTTAGCTCTGGCGCACAAACAGACCTTGAGGCTCCTCAAGTAGAAACTGGAACTAAGTCGTCACATTTTGTGCAGGCCATCAATGAATGGGCTGCACGAGTCCCCGATTTTGGAAGTTTAACGGAAGCAGAGAACCCATATTTTGTTCCGGTTTCTGCAGCTCGCGATTCGACGAAGGGGTACCGTACCCGAAAATTCCCTTCCAATGGAACATCAGATACGGTTGCACGTTGGCAATCCCAACCCCATACTCCTTTTAAACTCATTTCGGGAACTAGACCTAAAGCCTATAATTTCGTTGAGCTTGGCGAAAATGAACTAAAAGTGATGTTTCTTGCCTCGTCAATTCAACAAAGTTCATCAGGTGAGCTCCCCAGAATATCGGATCTAACTACTTGGTGGTTTAGGTTTATCGATCTGGAATCTCGATTTGGTGCCAAAATTGCCTTTCCAGAACTCGTCGAGGCCTTCAAAGAAGACTTTGGTATCTTGCCCGTCGAGGAAAGTCTGTTCTTGAGCGACGCGTCGGAGGATGTTCAGTGGCCGGAAAATGAGGATCTGAGTGAAACAGGATTTTCAGAAGAGATGGCTGTATCTGTCGAATATCTACCTCCTGCCGCACATGAAGCTGCCCTGGCGCCCAATTTCGTTCATGGCGGCATCGAAAATCCTGGCCCAACCGGAAAACTACCCGTAGAAGAACTGCACTCGTATATTCGCAGCAGGGGGTTTACATTCGAGCCGTGGCAAATTGCTACGTTTGTTTCGGCCGCTCGAACAAAGCCGTTCGTCATCTTGGCAGGAATCTCTGGAACGGGAAAGACCAGACTTCCACGACTCATAGCTGAAGCAACAGGCGCGACTTGTTTAACAGTTCCTGTACGTCCTGATTGGCACGATAGCAGTGAACTGCTTGGTTACGTTGGGCTGAACGGAGATTTCAATCCAGGCCATTTGCTCAGGTTTGCCAGACGCGCGATGGAGAGTCCGGAAGAGCAGTTTTTCCTCGTATTGGACGAAATGAACATTGCGAGGGTCGAATACTACCTGGCGGAAGTCTTGAGCCGCATCGAAGAGCGCAGCCCAAACGAAGCCGGGTCTTTGCAGTCGGAGCCGTTCTTCAGCCATTTGGAGGGTACTGATGCGGCAGAATGGTCAAAGATAGCCTTACCACAGAACCTCTGCATCGTAGGTTCGGTCAATATGGACGAGACTACTTTTGGTTTTTCAAAGAAAGTGCTGGACCGCGGCTTTGTTATAGAGTTCTCAACTGTAGATCTGTCACTCGTCGACGAGGTCGTTACCGCCATGGCGCCCTTTGAAGCTTGGGGAAGCGAAGTTTGGGCCCAACCAGCGCTAACACTTGCGGAGCATCCTCGCAAGAATGATGTGGAAGTCAGGCGAGTTATTGACGCTTTGATAACGGTTAACCAGTCACTCTCAAATGCCCAGCTGCAAGTGGGGTATCGCGTTCGCGACGAAGTTGCCATGTTCTGCCTTGAGGCTCAGAGGTGTCCAGAGCAGTTCGCAACAAGTACTGCGGGGAATGTTGACCCACTTGACATTGCCATAGCGATGAAGGTTCTCCCGAGAATCCAGGGTAGTGGCCACGTTATTCGAACCTTACTTGACTCTTTACTCGAATGGGCGACGGCAAAAGATGGTAGCAATTTGGATCCTGAAACTGGCTTACCAGCTAGTTTCCCTTTTTGTGAAGAACGCATTCAGCTAATGAAACGACGGCTACAAGACACTGGCTTTGCTAGCTACTGGATTTAGTTATGAAATCGGATCATCTTTTTCGGATTTCAACGGACTTCGTAACAGTGGAAGTTCGTGGGCCAAGACGACCCAAGTCGGAAGTTGGCCGTGGAAATATCGATCGCGAACCGACCTTTAGGGTCAAATCGTCTTCGCTACCCATGATTGTGCAAGGGGGCGCAGGTGACTCTTGGGAGTTAGCAGGCAGTGAAATCGATACACCAGGATTTTTTGAAGAATCACTTTACAAGATACGTGTTAATTCACTTATCCCGGGCGTTATGCCAAGGGTTATACACAGAGATCCTCTTCTGTTCCAGGACCTTGATGCATACGAGGACACCGATTCTATTACGGGACCATTCTCATTCAAGCAACAGGTGGGGCTGTGTACTTTTTCCATCCAGGTTGACAAGGCTGTTGTAGAGATAACAATTGAAGTATTTCCGACGAAGTTGGATTATGCGAGTGACTATGAAATGTTACTTCAAGATATATCCAGTGCTTCTCGAGCCTTGGCATTGGAATATATGAGGTCGACGTATCGGAGTAGCGCCGTAAAAGACGTTATCGAAAAATCCGCCGTGGATTGGTTGATATTGCTTCGAAACGAGGCGGATAGTCTGTGTGCTGCTGTTAGATTCATAGACTCACACCCGCAAAGGGTTCTGTCTCGGGCCTATTCCTATGAACGGGTTGAAAAGGTTCGAGCACACGATGCGAGAGCGAGATTATCAATCCGGTCCCGCACTGGAATTGGATCGTGGATTGACGTACCCGGCATTGGTGTCACGCGAACTAGGATTCAAGGGACTAGACCGATTGAAACCTTGGACACACCAGAGCATCGTTGGTTTAGATTTTCGATTGTGTCGATCGGAGATAAGTTATCCAAGATGGAAAGAGATCTTACAAAGAATATTCTCGAACTACTTCGAAATGGCAGAAGCGTCCCCTCAAGACTGAAAGCTGAAAGGGACGAACTCTCGATAATTCTGCACGATATCAGAGGTCTTCTGGACCTCCCAGTATTTGCGACCGTTGGAATGATTCCTCCGACTGGATTTTCCTCCCTGCAGCTCCATTCGTCGGCCGGTTACGGGGATGCGTTTCGCTCTATTATGGTGCTTAATCAGGGTCTGGATGTCACATCGCCAGGTGATAACAGCCATTCGGTTAGTGATTTGCATGAACTCTATGAGGCGTGGTGTTACATAGAAGTTGTGCGCATTGTCTTGAAAATCACTAAAGCAGAATGTGATCTTGAAGATATTCTCAAAGTATGGGATTCAGGACTCCGCGTGCGAATTCGCAAAGGGAAGCTTAGTACAGTCACTTTCAAACAGACTCAGGGGAAATTGGAAGTTTCCTACAATGTTACTTTTCCGGGATTGACTGGATCGCAAACTCCAGATATTATTCTGAATTTTCGGCGTCATGAATGGCCTGACTTAATTGTCGTGCTCGATGCTAAATACCGTGTCGACGCGAGTCATGAGATTCGTAAAAGATTTGACCTCCCTGCGCCGCCAGCAGATGCCATTAATGCCCTTCATAGATACCGCGATGCTATCGTGGTCTCAAAGACTTCGAATGGCTTCGGTACCCGGCCCGTAGTCAAGGGTGCAGCACTTTACCCCCTCGGTGTAGAAGATAGTGCTAAATATCAAGAATCCCGTCTTGCTAGCGCGATGGAAAATTTGGGTATTGGGGCCATACCTTTTCTTCCGAATAATACGGTGCATGTGGAGGAATGGATCAGATCCTTGATTCAGATGGAACAGGTGGAACTTGCTCAGCCGGGGCCCCCGTTTAGTGGGGTCATGCACTTGAATATGTGACTGTAGGGCTGATTAGGTCACTTGCTAGTTGTTAGTGACTTCATCCCACCATTTTTGACTTCCCGTCTCAACTGCATAACGAGCGGTGAGATTGGGGACAATTGATTTTTTGTTCTCATCTGCGGTATTGCTCATGTGTATACAGAGTTCTGAGAGGCTAAGACCACGGGCAGTCATTGGGTCTGTCACATGCGCGCGATAGTCTGCAATAATTTGGGTTGCTTTAGTATCGCGATCGTGGTGAATTGTAATTAATGTAGTGCGGGATGCTCCTGTTTTTTGGAGAAGAATTGAAGCTCCAAGCGAGTGGCAGCGGATAAGCTGGTTAATGTTTGGAACTTTAGCCGCGGATTTGAAATCACCCCAAATGTTAGTTCTTGATTCTAAGTCCAAATATTTGGGATTATCAGCTATTTGCAGAATGCGACTATTGAACCGGTCGGCATATTTGAACTCTAAGGCTAAAGATTCGTAACCATGCTGAGACTGGAAGATTAGGAAACCATCAATTCGTGTCATGTCCCCAAGGTGGGCAGATCGTTGAGCAGGTGCGTGTTCAACCGCTGCGAATTCGATTGTTTGTATGTCTGACCGCTGAAGTATTGAGTTAAGCGTTCGAATTAGCCATGGGTAATCACTAAAGAGGGGCCCAAGGAAATTGAGCGTCAAGGCTTGGCTCGAAGTTAAATATCGGGTACACCGCACCGGATCGACGCCCCAGCCCTCGTTCCGTCTTTTCGCGTATAGGTCCTGAGCTTCCTGAGATGTGAAGTTTTCTCCTTGTCCGGCCAGGCGTTCGGGCAAGATACTCCCCATCGGTCGTGAAGTAGGTGGTGGGGTACTTCCGAAGTCGGCTATCCCAAGAACTTCAGACCTGTACCAAGATTGGTGGAATCGAAGTCTTTTTTGAAGACCGGATTCGGAGGGAAGCTGTGGCCCGAGTTTTTCGATATAATTCGGCATGAAAGTTTATATTTCTTGTGGGGGCTGACCAATACTAAAGTTTGTCTATCCATGTATCCTCTTCTCTGTTATCCCATGCACTTCCTGTAACGGGTCCCTTGTAATTTGATCGTTCCTCAATACGCTTGAGCAATGATGGAAATTCGCGTCCGTACAAGTCATGTATGGACTTCAGGGGCCTCAGATATAGACTCTTGATGAATTCAGTTTGGGTTTCTTCGTCTGAGAGTCCGGATGCATGTAGGGCTTGTTGGAGTCTGCTGATTTGTTCAGCTGTGATTGGGGCCTCAACAAGCAGTTCCTTTGGTTTTTCTTCGATGTCGAACAGTGAAAATTGGTTGTTTTCCATAGAACATAATAATACCTGGATGTTGGGCAGCAAGTGCGTTCCGATGCATCTGGAATTTTGTGGTGGTTCCTGTGTTCATTGCCTGATCGTGAGTGGGCCCTTGGCCAGTCGTACCCGTCCAACGACGGGCCATTTGTGGAAGTGAAGGGCTTTGGTGTTTAGACGGAGCTTTCGGCCGCGGGGGGAGGATCTGGTAGTGGTGGAGGGAGAATCCGGAGTGTAACTTGAACGCGAACCTCGGCATTTGTTTTCGCTGGGGTGGCTGCGCCTTGCGATCGGGTGTGGCTGTGGCGGCGCCGACAAGGCCCACAAAGATCGGTCGAGTGGACCGTGCCTCCAGAAGGGAGCGGTCGTGGCCAGAGGCTAAGGTAGCAGTATGATCTCTCGCTATCATCTACAGTGCCCTGGCTGCTCAGAGAAGTTCGTCGCACGGCTCGGCGCAGAGCCTGCAACGTCCACTAAGCTTTATCTGCCTTGTCCGCACTGTGACCTGCCAATTCGAGCTCGAATGTCTGGGCTGGAGCTAAAAGATTTTCGTGTTGAGTTCAAATGTAAGCAGGTAGAGGAGAGCGATCTTTCGAATAATTCGCTCGTTGTCACAATTAATCCATTCGTACCGTCTCGATATGATGCGGATTCCGGCAGCGGTTTAGGCGCGTTTCCGACGATGACACTGCTCCATCTTCTTGGCGATGAAGCTTTCATGCTATTCCGCGAGGATCGGGGCACAGCTAGCGGCGTTATCGAAGAAGTTTGGCCGGACGTTAGAATCGCTTTTGAATACTATTTGCAGCAGAACTGGAACATGTTTGACAAGACTGTGCAATCCAAGTTTGGGCTGGAGTCGGTTGGAAACACAACGCACCAGCGGACAACAATCGCTTATCAAGTTCTAGGTAGGGTGGCAGTTGACATCGTAGGAGGCTCAGGCGGCCGCAGTGCGAAGCTGTTTGAGCGTTTTGCGCGGAAGCACCGGGCTGCGATCAAGCACGAACAGTATCTTCCGGTGATCAGTGCCCGTGGGGTCGATGCTTCGCAGATTGAAGGTGATGTTTTTCGGCTTATCGACCATTTCATCTCGGACTATGAAGCATGGGAGATGGGCAAGCTCGTTCGCTACATCGACGGAAAACCAGGCGAGTTGGACGACCTTGTGCTTTTTCGTGATGAGTTTTCCTTGGTTCGTGACCTATTCCAACAAGGGTTCGAGATGGCCTGCAAATGTCTCTGGATTCTGGTCGCGGCGCAGAACGGGGTCAAGCAAAAAGATGCCAATGCCTTTGGGGAGGTTCACCCGGACTCAGTGCCGGAGAAAAAACGTGCCAACACCCTCAAACAATTCGACAGGCTTCCCAACGCCTACAAGATCGCGTACGCGGCCCAGGTGCCCGGCTGGGAGTCCCTGAATATTTTTCTAAACAGTGGGAGAAGGAACAATATTGGGCACGCAACCGCACGGCATGATCTCAAATCTGGAAGAATCATTAGCGACAAGGACAGCGACGGAATCAGCTACATTGACTTTCTCGGTGAAACGTTTGGGGTTTTTGAAGTGTTGGTTGCTCTAATGCAGGTCCTTAGAGCGGCGCGAGTTGCTGCTTCGCCTGATTTCTCTGTGTAGACGGCGATCAGAATAGTCCCAAAAGTCTGTCTCCTTCTGTGTCCCTTTCTACCAGTGGCTGCAAACTGCGCATCCAAACTTGGAGTGACGGAAGGTTGGAGAATAAACTATTTCCGGACAATCCCGCCAATGCTGGCATGCGCTTGGATGGTCCGGTTTCTCTGGGGTGGCACAGTCGAACCGCATGAAGCCAATTCGGCGTATGCCCCTCTCAAACGCCGGCTAGAATCTCCTGGGCAGTTCCTATCCACCCAGGACACAGCGGGTCACAGAGTGCTAGCTTTGCTGGCTACGAGTCGCCGACTGAGTATTTGAGGCTTTGAGCACCACCTAATCGTGCGGTTCAGCACCAGCGTTCGTGCGAGAGGGCGCCGGTGGTGTGGTTGGGAACCACCGGCGCCCTCCGTCATGGATTACACGTTGGCCAGGGCGGTATGCTCCCTCATGTTGTAGGTGCCGGTCTCGACCCAGATCGTGTTGTGGATGATCCGGTCCATGATCGCGCAAAGCATCAAATACTCATTTGATGGAACGTCGTGTCTGATCTATTTGCATTCCCTTGGCCTGGACCGGACTGATCTACGCAAAGACCCGTTTCGGGGCAAAGCCACTCATCAATTTGTTGCGGAGGCTGATAGTTCAAGCACGTTCGGAGCCCCAAGAAGATTATTCCAAAAGAGATCGGTCGTTTACTATTGTTTCTCCTCGCGCTGTGCCCGAGCCTGAGCCTCCTCGTTTTGTGTTGCTCTGACGTAGCCATCCCACAGTAGGTTAACTATTATGGTCAAAGTCAGTGTTAGATAGACGCCAATCGCGACTACCCCAGCGCTAAAGATTCTTGGAATGACAAAACAGGCCCATTCGAGCCCCAGTGAAGACTCTGCAATTAGAGAGAATATCGTTGCAGTAACACTTAGAAACGAAGCCCAGAGTGTATGTGCAACTGCTTCGTCAATGGCCCTGCGAGCAGAAAATTCGGCTTCCTGATATATGGCTGATCGAGCAGATAGCTGCGACCGCCAAGAAGCCAGCTGTGTAAAAGCTGCCAATAGTACGCCTGCCAAAAGGGCAAAAGCTGTTATCAGTGCACCAGAAGTTTCTAGCTTCAGCCCAAAAACTATTGACACTGCGAATGAGACCAGTGGAATTGCAATCAGCAGCGTGCGGGTAAGTCTGTCGGGTTTTTCGGCTTGCGGTCCGCGATGGCGCAGGCCATCACGGACCGCAGAAATCAGTGGGCCAAGATCTAGTCGGAAAGACATTCGTGAACCTCATCGCCGGTTGGGACTGTGATCGGTAAGAGTCGATCCGTCCGCAGCTGGTCAACTTTAGCGCAGACGACTCGATAGTAGGGCAAGTTGAATGGTTTTCCATGGCTGATGGGATATGTGAAGAATTCTCTCAGCACGTTCGGTTCAAAAGTTCTCGGTGGCCCAACTTCCGAGGTTACCTGTATCGAGACTGCATCGTAGTTATTTCCCAGATCATCGCTGGCGAAATCACTAAGTGCCTGTTTTACCGGGTCCGGATCGTCGTCATTCCCTGAGGCGCTTTGGATGACTGATCCGGGAGGAGGAAGACGAGTCTCGTAGTCTTCGCTAAGTATTCGCACCCATTTCATTATCGTGTTTACCGCTTTATCGAATTCCAATTCGTCGGTAAGTCGGATGGCAACATGCCTCTTTCTTATGCGACCCTCACCGCCTCGTGACGACGGTTCATACTGATCAAACCTAACCGTCGTTGTTTGGGCTCCTGTTATTATTTCCCGAATTCTATCTGCATCGGCAATGCGATTAAAGACAGGGACAGGCATCCAGGCGAATTCTTTCTTTCCTAATTTTTCGCCTAATTCTTTCTTTTCCTTTCGTTGAGAATTAATGGTTTCTTGAAGTGCGGTTCGAATTTCACGGCCAGTTGTGATGAGGTGCTGTCTGAGCAGGCGACTGGGGTCACTTGAGGCGATGACTTCGAAGGTGGCAATTCCGTTCTGACCGCCTCTTGGAAAATAGAAGTCGATTCTATATTCTGCTTGAGCGGCACCTGATCCTATGTCGCTAAGTTCATCGGTTTCCGGATCATGAAGCCATGGATGGCTGCCTTGCTCGCCCATGGTGGCAACAAAGTGAAGCATTGAATCGCTAGTCCATGTCGGCTCATGTAAAGTCAGTGCCGGTACAACTGGGGCAATCATCGATTCTTCATCGGATTCTACCTTGACTCGACTTGTTGGCCAACCATAAAGGCAACCTTTGGTTTGAATTTCCTTGAGAATATTCTCAAATTTGTCCTTAACCTCGTCATTGAGCTCTATTGCTTCTCCTCGACCGTTCTTTTTCATTTGAAAACTAAAGACTCTATACGCGTGACTGGCCAATTCCCCAACTCTCTACGGCAACTTGATTTTCAAATTCTATACGATTGGTGATCACATCCTGCTCTTACTAATTGCTAGACCAAGATGGATCCTCGTGGCAGCCTAGACACGGGTCAACCCTTGTTGCGAGTTTGAAAACTGGCTATTCGGTTCATGAGGCACTACGAGTTGCCGTGGCAGCCAGTCTCCCATTGGGCACTGACATTTCCTCGAGAAAGTCATCGGTGGTTGGGAGTGTGCGGTTCAGCTCCCAATACAGTTCATTGAGTGTTTTTTGGCCCTGTGTGTCTTGGTCCGTGACCCAGGATTATTGTCGGTGATCTTCTAGGCGAACCCTGGGACAACCCTCAAGTTTCGTTGCGGAGCACATTTGGCGAGGACAATTGGACATTGGTTCTCTCGTCCTGCGGAGAGCTCTTCTGGATTCCCAATGCCGGTCTTCGTCCGTTTGGGATGAAGAACGCTGGGGATTTTTGGGGCCCACGTGTATCGCCGTGACGTGTAGTCGAGTGGGTTGGAGCTGCGACTAGACAATGGCGGTGCATTGCAACCGACTCGCCAGAAACTCTCCAGAATCAACGCAAACTGGAGAGTGTTTAGTACCTGTCATTGTTCCACTCTGTTCCTGGAAACATGGGTCAATGTGACGTATTGACAAGGCATGGCAACCCGATACTTGTAAAGCGGGGTTCATGACGTTGATAACGCTCGATAAATGTGAGCCACCAAACGTACCTCTGACCAGCGACGATATGATTCAGCCTGAACTTGATCGCATGATTTCACCCGTCTATCCAATGAAGCAATACCGGTTCGAATGTCCAGAAGTTCCAGAGGTGTTTGCAAAGTCGCATAGAGCGATGGTATCGCCGGCTAGCAGCAGGGCATGTCTGGGGTGGTTGGCTCTGGTGATATTGGGTTCGTCTTGGAGTCTCGGGATGGTGGCGGCCCTGTTGCGCAGGGTGGTCGCCTGCTGCGGGTACGAATGCCCAGGCTAACGGCTGCTCCCGTGCTGTACTGGTGGCCCCTCGGTGATCGCCGCCAACAGGTTGCCCTGACCAACACTGAACAAACAATGATGACTGGCAAGGGTGCGAAACGGCGGCGTACCATGCGCTTCATCCGCGGATTGGCGGAGACTGCACCCGCTGGCAAGAGCCGTAGCGGAATCAAGATCCACCATGGCTGGTGAAGCGAATTCGTCATTGAGCGGAGCAAGACAAGAGGGTGACATACGAGAGCGTCTGCCAAGGCGGCGGCTTTGGCGCCATCTGGATTGGCAGGGTGCCAACCTCCCAAACACCGCGGCCTCGCTGCCTAGCATCTTAGGGTGGCCCGCACTCGGAAATGTCTTGGCAATCCCCGTGATCCTGGGGTATTTTCCTCGGAGCCAACATATCGTTGTTCCCCGTTGTACCGAAAGTCTTGACATTCGGCCCGAGCTCCGCCATGCTAGTGGAATTGGAACAACGCGGAACAACGCAAAATAACGAGAAGTTATTGAAGATCAAGGAGAAGTACATGAAATTTTACACTGCGACACTCAGCCGAAGTCAGGGCCGTGGAGGCTACTCGGTGATTTTTCGCCATCCGGTGAGATTTGATCAGGGAACTGGGAAACCCGGCCGTCGTGTCCGTCGTGGCCTCGGCACAGGAGACCTTGACGAAGCTACGGCGCTTGTGGCGCAGTTGAATGATGTCCTTCGTACCCCGGAGCTGTGGGAACCGTCTAACCGCGGTCGAGCTGCCGATCTGGCTGACGATAGAGTACTCGACATCTTCTATGACGGGGTTGAATCGCCGCAGACTGATTTTGCTGCTCTGCGCGAGGCGATGATTCCCCTGCCTACGAAAGACGAGGGGTACAGGAAGGTTTTGCTTCTTGGAACGACTGGCGCAGGGAAAACGACGGTGGTGCGCCAGCTTCTAGGAACAGATCCAGAAACTGAACGGTTCCCCTCTACCTCGACGGCGAAGACCACGGTGGCTGATACCGAGATCATAACTACTGCAGATGACCAGTACATGGCAGCAGTAACGTTCACGCCTCGCGACGAGGTGATCGACTACCTGACGGAGAACGTGTCGGATGCCGCTCTAGCTGCATTCAATGGGAAGACGGACCAGGAAATTACTCGGAGGCTCTTGGATCATGTAAATCAGCGCTTCCGTTTTAGCTACATCCTCGGACGTACCTCGACGCTAGATGCCGATGACGACGTCATAGAGGACGACGACACGGAAATGCTTGATATCGACCCTGCGGATTACGGAAATGTCGATCTGGGAACCACGAACCAAGTCATCATGAGTGCGGTCAGATCAGTTCGAGCAGAGGTTGAGCGCCATGCTGAAGCGATTCGCGACGAGTTCCAAGCCAGCAAGGAAGATGAACGAGTAGTCGTTGAATATGTAGAGGAGAACCTTGACGCCGAACTTCGGCAGACTGATGAGTTCCATGGCATCGTTGACTCACTTATTGATGAGATCGAAAAGCGCTTCGCAACCCTTGATGTTGGACACCTGAAGAAGAGTCGCCAGGGTTGGCCGGTGAGTTGGTCGTGGGCGACTGATGACCGCGAGGCATTCATCAAGGTGATCACGCGGTTCTCCAGTAACTATGCGCCGCTCTTCGGTCGATTGCTCACTCCTCTCGTCAACGGAATCAGAGTTAGTGGGCCCTTCCGGCCTGACTGGGCTGAGCAATCGTCGAAGCTGGTTCTCATCGACGGCGAGGGTTTGGGGCACACTCCAAAATCAGTAGCGACCTTGTCCACTCACATTGCTCTGCAGCTCGAAGACGCCGACGCCATACTCCTTGTCGATAACGCGGCCCAGCCGATGCAGGCTGCTCCGGTTGCCGCATTGAAGAGCATCGCCCTATCCGGTAATGCCATGAAGCTGCACTACCTCTTCACACACTTCGACCAGGTCAAGGGGGACAATTTGCCGACCTTCTCGGCGCGAGAAGAACATGTCCTTGCATCGGTTGAGAATGTGATTGGTTCCATCGGCGACGATCTTGGTCCGGCAGCCGAGCGAGTACTGCAAGCACGCCTAGATCGAGCACGCTTCTTCGTAGGTGGAATACATGAGCCGCTCAACCGGAAGAAAAAGATTGGAGCTCGGTCTGTCGAGCAGTTCGAAGGACTCATCGATCTATTGAGTAACCCTGCCGTAGTAGCGGATGCCGGCCCAAGCCGACCTGTGTTTGATCGGATGAATCTGTCTCTGGCCGTTACGGAGGCTGCGAAGAACTTCCACATTCGTTGGAGGGGTTTGCTGGGTTTGGACGTAAACCCTGACGCGCCGAAGGAGCACTGGACTCGCGTCAAAGCGCTCAGCCGGCGTTTGGCGGACGGACGAACTGACGAATACGAAGGTTTGAAGCCGGTAGCTGACCTCCGGAATGCCTTGCAACGGCAGGTGTACCTGATGCTGCAACAACCCGTCAGGTGGCAAGGCGGGGAGCCCAGCGACGACGAACGCCAGACAATCATCGATGAAGTTCAGAATGCTGTGACTAGGGGACTCCTGGATCTCACTCGGCAGAGACTAAAGGAAGACGTGCGTCCGGGGTGGCTGGATGCTTACGCACTGCGCGGGCCAGGGTCGACGTTCGAGCGCGCTCGGGTCATTGCGCACGACGTCTACGACAAGGGCGCCCCGATCCCTACAGTCAGTGCATCTCCTGATAGGAACAGTCTGATGAACGACGTGGCCACCCTCGTCTCTGAGGTGGCCGAAGAACTAGATGTTGTCCTGATTTGATTTCTTGAGTCAATCGTCCTCTTATGTGGTGGTGTGCATTGGCGATTCAGATCTTGTGTCGGTTCGTGATGGGTCAATGATGAACGCTGCCCTTCCCTCGGTAGATGTGGGAAGGGCGGCGCCCCGCCGACGGTATCGAGAGTAAAATGAGAAGCATAGAAATATTGGCTGATTGGCTGTATTCGAAGACGCCTAGCCGTCTGTCGGGAGTTCCCACCACGTCATACAAAACCCATACTTTTGAAGGCCCAACGACCACAATTTAGTATCTTGCATTGTCTCAATCACGCCATGCGGAAACAGATCAAAACGGCCTATTGGCAACGCAGAATCGACCCCTGCGGCGCAAGCGGGGATCATCGGTTCGATGCCAACAGAGGCTCAAAGGTAGTCAACATTCTCCAATCGCCCGTGTTGGTGGAACTGTGAGCGGTTCGAGGCGCCGATAGTGTGGAACATTCGAACCCGGCCATCCTTGAACTCATACTTTTGGTGCGGCTTGCCAGGGGAGTGAACGCGCCTGACATTCTCACCTTGCGGTGATTGATTGAACCGATGGGTGGAGAGCAGTGCATCCGGTGTTGTCGTGGACGATAGGGCCGCCCACGGCCGGCGTATGTATTTGTCCGTTCGCTATCAGCACCTTCCATTGCCTGCCCTCAACCTTCGGCTGCAGGTACGTGTTGGCATGCTGGTGGTGTCGGCATTCGTACGGCCAGACGCGATTCAGGCCGTTCCGTGTGAACGGCGGGCACGGATTTTGGGCCCGTCATTCGGACCTTTTATCTGAGGTTTCGCTGCAGAAGCCATGTCTCCGTGGTGCATCGTTTTGAGCGACATTGTTAGACACTTGACGGCCGCATCATGATCAATTGAGTGGTCCTGTCCACCGCGCGTTTGGGCAGAGGACAGGACCACATAGTTTGGGTGGGTGCAGCCTAGGCTGCGCCTACACGGAGAACAGGTCCTCTCGTGCTTTCTCCATGCCGGGAAGCCGTCCCTTGCGCTTCAGGTAGAGGGGGTTGTCGACGATGCGGGCCATGAATTCGATGGCCAGCTGGGATCCGATCAGAGACGTCACATTGGAGGGGACATCCAGCAGGGGGTTGATTTCCAAGATGTCAAAGCCAACCACATCAGCCTGGATGGCAATTTGGGCCAAAGCGTCTCGGAGTTCTTCGTAACTGAGGCCGCCCGTCTCCGCTGACGCACATCCCGGAACGAGTGGCATGTCGAGTACGTCAATGTCCATGGTGACGTACACTTTGCCGCCGGCGGGCAGTTGTTCCAGCGCCTTCTCGATGCCTCTGCGTCGGAACTCCTTCACTGTCATGATGTCGTTGCCGCCGGTAAGCGCCAGATTGAGATCGTCCTTTGACGCACGAATCCCGCGCATGCCGATCTGGATGATCTTTCCCACGTGGTCCAGACCGGCGATGCGGCGCATGGGCGAGCCGTTTCCCCAGATGTTGCCGTGCTCAAATGGGCGGTAATCCAAGTGGGCATCAAAGTGGATTACAGTGATTGGTTCCTGATAGGCGCGCACCACTCCGTAGGCGACGGCATGGTCGCCACCAAGAACGACCGGCAGGGCGCCCTTTGACAGGATCTTCTTGACCGAGTTCGTCAGGTTGTCGAAAGTACGCTCAGGGTTTGTGTAAATGATGTCCACGTCGCCGCAGTCGACGATGCGGTGGTTGCGGGTTTCGTATTCTAGGTAACGGCGGTCCTCTTCAATGTCGTAGTATCCGGCAGATTCCTGCATGGGGCCGTATCCGGCGTAGCGCAGGGACATTTCCCTCATCTGACGGGGCGCCATGCGGGCTCCCGGGTACCACGGAGATCCCTCGTCGGACGGGACGCCTAGCACGGCAATGTCCGCGTCGAGCTTATCCAGGTCGTCTACGATGGGACTCCTCATGAAGCTGGGGATTCCCACAAATGGGAGATTGAGGCGTGCTTGGGGCTGGTTCATTTAGTTCTCCAATGGGTGAATTGTGGTTAGCGGGAAACTGCATTGCTCAAGGCCTGGCTGAAGACTCGTTCAACGTCGTCTTCACTTAGCCCAAAGTCGCGTTGGGCCAGCAATCGAACGCTCTCGCCGGTGCTCAATGCGAGCTTTACGAGTGCTGTGGCCTTCTTGTAGCCGAGTATTGGGGACAACTCGGTTACCAAGCCCACTGAGCTTTCGACGACGTTGCGCAACTTCAAGGGATTGGTTGTGATTCCAGGGATGCACCTTGTCGAAAGAACACGAAGTGCGTTATTCAAGTGAGTGATGGAGTCTGCAATTGATTTGATAATGATGGGTTCAAAAGCATTTAGCTGCAGCTGGCCGGCTTCTGCGGCCATCGTAACCGTGACATCATTGCCGACTACGGCAAAGGCAACCTGGTTGACGACCTCGGGAATGACCGGGTTGACCTTACCCGGCATGATTGATGACCCGGCCTGCACCGCAGGCAGGCTGATTTCAGCGAATCCTGCATTCGGGCCGGAGCTCAAAAGCCGTAGGTCATTGCACATCTTGGAAACCTTCACTGCGATTCGCTTGAGTGTTCCGGATGCGTGCACCATGGCGCCTACATCCTGGGTGGCTTCGACCAAGTCCGGGGACGATACCAGGGGCAGGCCGACGATGAGGGACAAGTTGGTGACAACCCGGTTCCGGTAGTCGTCGGAGGCGTTGACGCCCGTTCCAATGGCGGTCCCGCCAAGGTTTATTTCACACAGCAGCGCAATGGTTTCACTGATGCGGTCCCTGTCCTCGGAGATCATCGTGGCGTAGCTCTGGAATTCCCGTCCAAGTGTCATTGGCACGGCTTCCTGAAGTTGCGTGCGCCCAATCTTCACAACATCCCGGAACTCGTGGGCCTTGGACGACAACTCGGTTTCTAGCAGGTGTAGGGTCTTGCGAAGCTCGATCAGCATCCAAGAAATTGCGATGCGACCCGCGGTTGGATACACGTCATTTGTTGACTGGCTTGCATTCACGTGGTTGAGCGGATGCACCTTGGCATAGTCACCAAGTTCGTGGTTCAGAAGCTCCAGAGCTCGGTTTGCAATGACTTCGTTGGCGTTCATATTGGTCGACGTGCCTGCACCCCCTTGGACAGGATCGACCACAAAGGAACTATCCAGCATTCCACTCTGGACGTCTCGTGCGCTTTGGGCGATGGCCTCGCCAATGGTGGCAGGGAGAACGCCTGCACTGACATTCGCCAGGGCTGCCGCCTCCTTAACGGCTCCGATGGCGCGGATCAGCGTTGGATAGTTCGCAAGTGACTGTCCCGTGATGGGAAAATTCAGCTTTGCGCGCTGGGTGTGGACGCCGTAGTACGAATGCTGGGGCACTTCCAAGTCGCCCAGGAGATCGGTTTCGAGTCGAGAATTCATGTATTCACTCCGTTGAATGTGGCAGGTGGTTGAACACTTGACGTGTGGTGTAGCTAACACCTACTATGACATGTGTGATCTGTGATCACAAATCATGTTTCTAGTTTTGTTGATCAAACGGAGGTAAGTGTGGCAAATCAGAAGAAGGCGTTCATGGCGGTGCTCGGTGTGGCAGGCATTCTGGCACTTTCCTTGTCCAGCTGCGGCACGGCGACGAGCAACGAACCGGCAGGAGCCATGGCGGCGGTGTCCAAAGTTGAAAAGATTGCCGACATGGTTCCTGCCGACATCAAATCGCAGGGCAAGCTCACGGTTGCAACCGACGCAACTGCCGGTGTTCCGTTCTCGTCCTTCGAAGCGGACAACAAGACCATCGTGGGCGTTGCGCCTGACATCGCCCGGGCCATCGCCCAGACGATGGGGCTAGAGATTGAGCTGGTGAACACTCCCTTCGACACGCTGATTCCGGGGCTGCAGGGAAACCGCTACAACATGTCGGCTTCAACAATGCTGGACACTGAGAAGAGGCAGCAGACCATTACGTTTGTGGACTTCATGAAGGACGGATCCGCATTTCTGGCCAAGAGCAGCTTCGGTGATGACAAGCTCACTCTCGAAACAATTTGCGGTCTCAAGGTGGGTGTCCTGAGGGGATCCTACGAGGAGTCGGAGGTGACAAAATCCAATGAGGAGCACTGCGCCGGCAACCCTGTGGACATCAAGATTTTTGACACCAAGTCCAACAACCGCCTTGCCCTGGAAAATGGCAGGATCGATGTCGAGTCAGAGTCAACAGCCCAAGTTGCCTACTACGCAAAGACGTCGAATGGAAAGTTCAAGCAGGCGGGTGTTCCGTACGGAGAAGCGCTGATCGGACTCGGCTTCCCCAAAGACAGCGAACTCGTCAAAGCGGCCCAAGCTGCGCTTCAGGAACTCATGGATTCCGGAAAATACCAAGAAATCATGACGGCGAACAATCTTGAAGAAACTGCGGTTGATTCAGCCACGATCAATGGCAAACCCTAGTTGGGCTTCGCCCCAAAAACTGACTATCAGATGAGGAACCCGTGGAAACCATGACTCCAACGCAAGCTGCCGCCATCAAGGAACGTGAACCGGACGCCGCAATTGTGGCAGTCCCCGTTCGAAACTACGGCACGGCCGTAGCTGCCGCCATAGTACTGATCATTGCCGCGGCAATAGGCTATTCGCTGTTGACCAACCCGAACTTCCAGTGGGGAGTGGTCGCCGGCTATGTCTTCTCACCCGTGATTCTGCAGGGTCTGGGTCGCACGCTGCTCCTTACGGTCATCACCATGGTTCTCGCAGTGATTCTGGGAACCGGGTTGGCGATCGCGCCTAGGTCGAAGAACCCTGTCCTGAGAATGGCCAGCCAGGCCTATATTTGGTTTTTCCGTGGAACGCCCGTGCTGGTCCAGCTCATTTTCTGGTATAACTTGTCCGCGCTCTACCAATACGTTGTCCTGCAGGTCCCATTCGGCCCGGAACTCTTCAGGATCGATACGAACTCGCTGATTACACCTTGGACTGCGGCCCTGCTTGGCCTGGTATTGAACGAAGCAGCCTACATGGCTGAAATCATTCGCGCTGGCATTGGATCGGTGGACAACGGACAGCAGGAGGCGGCGAGTGCTCTGGGCATTTCCAAGAGTCAAAGCATGCGTCGCATCATTTTGCCTCAGGCCATGCGTGTGGTCATACCGCCGACCGCCAACGAGACCATCAACCTCTTGAAGGTAACTTCCCTCGTTTCCGTCATTACACTTCCAGAGTTGCTCTATTCGGCCCAGATTATCTACTCGAGGACATTCGAGACCATTCCCCTGCTCATAGTTGCCAGCCTGTGGTACCTCGCCATCACCACGGTGTTGACGATTGGTCAGAACTACATGGAACGCAAGTACGGCCGTGGCAACCTGCCAACCGCCGTCAAGATGAAGCGAATCAAGCGGATCCTTCGGTAAATCCCTTTCAACACCCAAAGAGCTTGGAGATGATCATGAGTGCAATCACTGATCGGCAGCGTCCCCTGGTCGAGGCCAGCAACATCCGCAAGTCGTTTGGCCATTTAGAAGTCCTCAAAGGCATCGACATGGTCGTGGAACAGGGGACGGTGTCATGCCTGCTTGGCCCCTCCGGTTCCGGAAAGTCCACGTTCCTCCGTTGCATCAACCATCTGGAAAAAGTGAACAGTGGGCGGCTCTTAGTTGATGGCGAACTCATTGGCTACCGCCAGCGCGGGAACAAACTCTATGAGATGAAGGAGCGTGAAGTCGTTGCCCAGCGCCAGAAGATCGGCATGGTCTTCCAGCGCTTCAATCTCTTCCCGCATATGACAGCCTTGGAAAACGTCATGGAAGCGCCAGTCCTGGTGCACAAGGAAAACCGTGCCGTTGTCGAAGAGAGGGCGCGAAGGCTCCTAGACCGGGTGGGGTTAGGCAATCGGGTCAACAACTTTCCAAGCCAGCTCTCCGGGGGGCAGCAGCAACGCGTCGCGATTGCCCGGGCCTTGGCCATGGAGCCGAAACTGATGTTGTTTGATGAGCCCACCTCCGCATTGGATCCAGAGTTGGTTGGTGAAGTCCTGGACGTCATGAAGGAACTCGCGGAGACCGGGATGACAATGATTGTTGTCACGCATGAAATAAACTTTGCCAAAGAAGTGGGGGACAAGGTGGTGTTCATGGACGACGGCTACGTCGTGGAAACAGGCACCCCTGAACAAGTGCTCGGCAACCCACAAGAAGCGCGGACCAAATCGTTCCTGTCCAAGGTCTTGTGAAGCTTTGCTGACGCCGTTGCGGCGGCTGCATTTGTGAAAGGATGGGTAGGAAATGGAAAAAACACTCGACGCCATCATTCCGGTGTCTGTAAGCTCAGTGGATCAAGTCGTCTATGAGTCTCTGAGGGAAGAAATCTTGCGGGGCTTGGCAGCTGGGACACCACTGCGCTTAAGGGATCTGGCAACCAGATTCTCCACTTCCACAATGCCTGTAAGGGCTGCTTTGGCACAACTCCAAAGCGAAGGCCTGGTCATCCAGGAAGCCAGAAAAGGCGCTACGGTTGCGCCATTCAGTTTCAACGATTTTCACGAGATCCAAGTGATCCGCTGCGGTCTGGAAGGCGTAGCCGCCCGGACCGGACTGGAGCTTATCAGAGATGACGAGCTTCAGCGGATGGCTGAAATATTCAGCGCGATGGAAACTCTCGATGCGTCTGAACCAGATTTCCTCGAGGGGCATCTTCGACTTAGTCGAGAGCTCCACGATGTTGTTTATGCGGCAAGTGGGTTGCCGAAACTGATTGAAATGGTCGACAACCACCGGCGATATGCCGAGAGGTATCTGCGGCATGCACTGGATCTCACAGGTGAATTCGCCACAGACTTGGCGCTGCAAGGAGAGTTCTTGAAAGAGTGCCAAGAGCGGAACGGCGACGGGGCTCAAAAAGCGGTTCGAGATCTTCTCACCTGGACGGTGGTTCGGATTGAATCCGCGTTGGACCTCGCCCGTGGCTAGGACTGTTAACGGAAGGCTGACCACGTGGATGAAGTAGTTGTCTTTACAACAGGCGGGACGATTGCATCGCGGCACGACGAAACCGTGGGGGGACTGGTCAGTAAGCCTGCGGCGATCCAGGGACGGGTCCAATCGCAGGGGCCAACCAGGACAGTCGAACTTGCGACTGTGTCCTCGACTTGGATCACACCCGAAATGTTGACAGCTTGGGCTGGAAAGATCCAGCGTGAACTGGATAACCCGGCCGTGTCGGGGGCCGTCATAGCGACAGGCACAAACTCAATGGCTGAGGTTGCCTTCTTTCTGGATCTGGCCGTTTCCACCACCAAGAGTCTGATCGTCACAGGCGCCATGAACTCGCCGGAAAGCGAGCTATTTGACGGCGGGCAAAACCTCATCCGCTCCATCACGCTGGCCCGGACAAGCCAAGTTGCAGGTCTCGGAGTCTTGGTTTGCATGAATGATCACGTTCATTCAGCCCGATATGTCGAAAAGACGGATGCCAACGGCATCCATGCCTTCGAATCACCTCAATCGGGTCCGGTGGGACGGTTTATTCCGGGGTCAGGTGGGGGATATTTCCGAATCCTTTCAACCCCAAGCAGGTGGACGTTGCAGGCCGAACATAGCCAACTCGGCGGCGGAGTCGCCTCTGTTGTCGTTGAACCCAAAATTTGGGTGCTGAAAGCCTTCCTCGGAGCTGGCTCCGAACTCGTGCAGGCCGCATTGGATGCCGACGTTGACGGCCTTATCATCGAAGGCTTTCCCAGCGGCGAGCTTCCGCCGGGCATGGTCCCAGGGATTCAGCAGGCTATTGCGTTGGGGATTCCAGTGGCAGTGACTTGCGACGCCCAGGGTGGTGAGCCCACGGATCTATATGCGGGCCCCGGCGAAGGAGCATGGCTGAGAGAGAACGGGGCGATATTCGCAGCTGGGATTCCAGCAGGGAAAGCCCATGTGTGCATGTATCTCGCACTCCAAGGCGGGCACAATGTGCGGGCTGCGTTGACTCAGCTGCAGCACAACTGATCAGTTCCTGAATTCGCAACTCCCGGCTAGAACGTCGGCTAATCCGTGCTGGGCCTATCTTGTACTTTCAGTATCGATGCGTGGAACGGCCTCGACTGGACACTTCCGGCCAGTCAATTGAACCGGCACTCAAATGTCACCGCGAAAGTCGTGACTGTAGGCAGCGAAGGGCCTGTAGGGAACGGCTCTTGAACGGTCTATCCTTGTGGAACTACGTCGTTGGATGCGGAGTTGATCGGGAAGATCGCAAACAATTAGGCCGATTTCCGGCTCGGACGACCCGGATTCGAAAGCGACACGTGGGACAGTTGGAGTGCCTCCACGTGCCATGCCCGAGCCTAGGTGCTAGGGCGCCGGGTGAAGGACCTTAGATAAAATGGGCGAGGGCCCGGCTATGTTTGAGGCTGTGTGGAGGTCCAAGGATGAGTTCCCACCAAGTCACACAGAACTCATTCTTTTGATGGTCCAACGACCACAATTTAGTACCTCGCATTGTTGCAATGTCACCATGCAGGAACGGACCAAAAGCCACTTTTGACAGGCATGTATAGCCCCTTGTTCGGCAAGCGGGGGTCATCAGTTCGAATCTGATAGGGGGCCCAGAAATTCCCCGTATTGTAGAGGTTTTACCCCTACAGACGGGGAATTTTTATGTCCGAATACGGCACTTTCTGAACCGTCCCGGAAATCATGCCGCCGTTTTGTGGGCGGCAGCGTCGGGTAACGAGCCGGAATTTTCATCATAGTAGATGTGCTCAAATTCCTCCGGAGTCTGGTTCGTGGTTAGGGGTGGAGGCTCTGACCCGCACCACACATGGCTCCCCTGGAAGCGAATATTCACCTGATGGTCGTCTTTCTCGAGGAATTCCACCCGCAACGAGCCACCGGCCCGCTACACGCCCGCTCTTCTACAGCTACCACCGCGGCCAAGCAACCGCCCTTTCCAGCGACACCGTCGCCGCGGTGCTCAGCAAAGCCGGGGACCTCGCCCGCCAACGGTGCCCATCGATCCCGGAGAGGCTCCATTGCCACATGCTGCGAAAAACCAAAGCCATGGACCTCTACAAACAAGGCGTACCGTTGCCGATCATCATGCAGTTGCTCGGCCACGAAAGCATGAGTACCACCTCAGCGTTTTATGCCTTTGCCACCCTCGATATGATGCGCGCAGCAATGAATGCCGCTACCCCGGCCATCAGCGAATCAAGCACCCAAGCCCTCAGCGACGATGAATTTCAACTCCTCTACACCCTGAAATAAGCCAAACGTTAAGCCGAGGAACAAGCCAACGAACCCCGAATCACATGGGCGAACACACCAACCTCGGCTTAACGGATTCCTCGGCGTAATCGCTGTTAGCCGAATTCGGCTTAACATCGACAGGGGCGCGCAGTACACCTCCGGCGACTTCCAAAAATGGGGTGCCGGGAACAAGGTCACCCAGTCCATGGGCGAGGTCGGGGTCTGGGACAACGCGGTTGCCGAGTCATTCTTCTCGCACCTGAAGACCGAGATATACCACCACGACTTCACCAACCACATGGCGGCCCGGACCGCCGTCATGGAATACATCGAATCCTGGTACAACCGGCGCCGGCCCCATGCCAACAACCAAGGACGGCCACCAGCCAGGGCCCTGGCCGAATACCAAAACCATGATCAATCAGAACAAGCAGCAGCGTAAGAAGAAGAATCAATCAAACTGTCTCAGAAACTTGACGACCGCAGTTGGCCTCTACCTTGCCTGTGGTGGCGCCCGTGACGATGAGTACTTCGATCTCCTTCCACCACCGGCAGATGGTCCGCCAGCGTCCAGGTCGGTGTGAGGCGTGGGCACAACACCATCATGAAGTGCTCAGCGACCTCCGAACGTAGGAGGCCGCTTTTCATGGAATGCGAGAATCCCTTCCTGGCCATCGGCCGACTGGTACAACCGCGAAAGTGCTTCCTGCTCGAGTGTCAGCGCGGCACCCAGCTCATTTGTGAAGCCGTCGTTGAGAAGACGCTTTGCCTCTCGCAGGGCCTGCGGCGCCTGACCTGCCAGTTTCTGCGCCAGGCCAATTGCTGCAGGGAGCAGCTCAGGTCCCTGATGGGTACTTTGGACCAATCCAACGGAGTGCGCTTCTCCAGCAGTGACTGTCCGGCCTGTCATGATGACTTCCTTGGCCCATCGGAGTCCGACGCTTCGCGACAGCCGCTGGGTGCCGCCCCCACCCGGCAACAAACCGAGCTTGATTTCGGGCAGGCCAAATTTTGCATCCGTGGATGCGACAATAAAGTCACAACATAGGGCGATTTCAAAACCGCCGCCGAATGCGTATCCGTTGACGGCAGCGACCACCGGCTGCGGCAAGCGCTCCAGGTCGTCAAATACACGACGGGAATTTCGCTGATATTCGGCAAAGAATTCCGGCGTTGACTGAAAATACTCTTCCAGATCGGCGCCCGCAATGAACCCACGCCCCGTACCGGTCAACACGACGGACCGAATGGCAGGATTCTGACGGATCGCCGAACACTGCTCACCCAAGGCTTTGACAAGTCCTGAAGACAGGGCACCAAGTTTGGATTCACGATCGATGCGCAGAATTGCCACATGGCCAATTTGATCGAAGATCAGGTTTTCATGGACCCGCACTGCCTCCTTATACGGCACCATCAAGCACCCCCGCAATATTTTTCAGCTCTTCGGCTGACAAAACTTCCAAAAGCACCTCTGCCGTGTGGGCGCCAATGGCTGGTGGGCCATATCGGAGCTGCCAGGGCGTCTTGCTCATTCGGATGGGGCAGCCAACCAGCTCGATCGGGTTCCCGTTCGGTCCTTCCGTCTTGACGATCAAGTCGGACCCTTGGCTACGGAGCTCATCCACGGCCTCTTCGGTTGAACGCACTGCAGCCGCCCACAGGCCAGCCGGCAGCAGCCGGTCGAGCCAAGTCTGCGTTGTTTCTGTCGAAACTACACGTTCAAGTGCATGCTTCATATCATCGCGTTGGTGCCATGGATCCATGAAGGCAAGGCTTGGGAGCTCAAATACCGCCGCGACCTTGTCGGGGGACGCCATAGCAATGGACATCCAGCCATCCATTGTCTTGTAGACACCGAAAGGCGCGGACAACCATGCCTGTGCTACACCGGATTCTGACCGTTTCCACGACTGGTTCTGGTTCACGAAGGTCGAAATTTCCTGGCACTGCATTGAAATAGCCGTTGAATAGAGATCAACTTCGATGTGCTGGCCGACCCCGTGGGTGTGGCGGGCAACAATTGCTGCAAGGATGGCGTTCGAAAGGGTTAGAGCCGTGGCGTGGTCGACTATGGCTGTTCCTGCCGGGGTTGGAGGATCTCCTGCGCGCCCGGTAGCGGCGGCCAAACCGGACATTGATTGTATAAGTAGATCCTGGCCCGGACGGTTCTGCTTGGCGAAGACCGAGTCACTTCCCCAGCCAGAGCCGGAACAGTAAATAATGTCCTCCTTCACTTGGCGAAAATCGTCATACCCCAGTCCAAGTCGATCCATGACCCCCGGACGAAAGTTCTCAACCACCACATCGCACGTCTCCGCCAGTCTGAGCAGGGCGTTGCGGGCTGCGGGATCTTTCAGGTCGAGGGCTACGGAGCGCTTGTTCCTGTTCATGGCGAGGAAGGCTGCTGAACTTCCGTCGACGAGTTGGCCCATCATTTCCAGATCGCGTTCCCACTCTCCTTCGAGACGTTCAACTTTGATGACGTCGGCGCCCAGGTCGCCTAATAGTTGCGTGCCGAAAGGGCCCAGCATCATTTGTGTGAAGTCCAGAATTCGGACTGAATCTAAAGCCTGCATGCTAATTCCTTGCATCTGGTTGGGGCATGGTTTTTTGGAGTTGCGAGTGGGGTTGTGGTTCCTCGCATAGCGAGGTGACGTCAATGGCGGCGCGATCGATCTTGCCTGTTGAGTTGCGGGGCAGCCGGTCCACAAAGAAGACTGTCTTGGGCTTCTTGTAGCTCGCCAGGTGTGACAGGCAGATGCTTGCGACGTCGGCAGCTTGGATCGGGTCCTGGGCATCATTGACTGTGCCGCGTTCGATGATGGCGGTCACGGCCTCACCCCATCGATCATGGGGGAGACCGATGACGACGGCTGCCGCCACGCCGGGAAGCTGTTCGATGATTCTTTCAACTTCGGCCGGGTGGACGTTGAATCCACCGGATATGATTGTTTGGCTGGCCCGTCCGGCGATCATCAGGTAACCGTCAGCGTTGACGGTTCCGAGATCACCCGTCGCAAACCAGCCGTTGGCAAGGTTGCTGGCTGATTCCTTGGCCTGGCCGACATAACCCTGCATGACTGTCTTGCCTCGGACGAAGATTTCGCGATTTCCGGCGGCTGGTTCGCCTGGATCTCCAATGCGGACTTCAATTTCGGCCAGAGGACGTCCGGCGGAGGAGAGGATGCGAATTGCCTCATCGCGCGATTGCAGGTCACCATGCCTTTCAACCGCCCTTGAATGTTCGGCTCCTGACAGTGATGAAATCGGGGCGAGAGCCTCGGCCAATCCGTAGAACTGGTGCAACGCCCCGGGGAACAGCTTCTCGGCCATGATGAGCGTGTCCACACTGATTCCGGAACCTCCATAGGGAACAGCGCGGAGCTGTGGCCGTGGCGTCGCGGCCGGCGACAATGACAAGTCTCGGAGCATGATCGGGATTAACGGCAGGACGGTTACCGCGTGCTTGTCGATGCTTTCGAATATCTCTTGGGGCTTGAAGTCCGCCATTGTGACCGTCGCGGCGCCACGGATGGTGCAGTCCAGGCCGATGGACCCGCCAAAATGGCTCATGGGTGCAACGGCCAAAACCACGTCATGTGGGCCGATCGGCGGCAGGCAGACCCCCGCTAGCGTGGTCTGGGCCATCCACGCTTCGTGCGTGACCGGAATGCCTTTAGGGGTCCCGGTTGTGCCCGAAGAGTACATCAGCATGACAGTGTCAGAGGCTGCAATCGTGGGTCGTTGCGGACTCCCGGCATAGTGCTGCAAACGGTCTATCGTGAGGCCGTGGAACGGCACACCGGCCACGGGGAACTCTTCTGCCAGGAGCGACGGCGATACGACGGGTTCCGAATCCTGGCCCACAGTTCCGACGGCCACAAGTGCCGGCGGAATAGCGGGCTCCCGGCGGAGACACCCGGCTATGGCCAGGGCTTGTCTTGGATCGCAAATGACAACACTGGCTCCGCTGTCGGCAGCGATGCTTGCTATTTCGCGTGGATGCAACCTGGCCGACAACGCAACACGAACCATGCCCTCAACAATCACGGCCAATTCAAGAATCCGGAATTCCGGGCTGTTGGAGCACGCGATAACGACACGGTCCTGCGTCTTGGCCCCTAAACTGCGAAGATAGCCGCCCGCACGGATAACGAGACTGTGCAATTCGTGAAACGACAGCCACTTTGTGCCGTCCCACAGCGCCGGGTTGTTTTGATTGCGGGACATTGAACGCAGCAGAAGTGCCGCTACGTTGTCACCTTCCTCAGCTGTTCTGGGATACATGCCGGTTCCAGTGCTGCGTGAATGAATCGAGAATGGCACCGGTGGCCGCCTGTTCACGGATCGCCGTGTGCAGGTAATGGGAGAACGACTTTTGGAATGTCGGGAAACCGGTGAAACGCGCCCTGAGAAATCCAAGACCAACGGACGGAAAGGTCGCATTGGCGAAGTCATGCGTGAATTCGTTGACGTTGTGGCTCAGCCATGCACTTTTTCGTCCAGGCTGGCCGCCGGCATCCGTAAAAGAGCCGGATTGAACCTCTGCGCTCGTGGCAAAAGCAGCAAAGTCTGCTGCGGCGCGCTTTTGGCCGCTGGCGGCTGAAATCACCAAACCCACCCCTCCGGTGAGTGTCCCCACCGGATGCCCGTCGTGGGACGGGCTGGGCAAGAACTTGAGCGGACGATGCCCGGCGCGATTCTGCGAATACGTGATGTAGCCGAAGACGTAGGGACTGTAGAGGCAGCCGGCCTGCGGATCCTTGGTGGCTGCCGACATGGCGTCCAGTACCTGGATTGGGTTTAGTTCGAAGGAATCCGCAGTGCACAAGGACATCAACTCCCTCAGCCGTTGGAGCGCTCCTGCGAGAACTTCGGAGTCAATTCCCTGGCGCGGCCACCACCCCGGTCGCCCGTCCGGGTGCCGGTTGCCAGTGCCCAGCGTTTGTCCGTCGGAGACTGCGGTGAGCTCGCATAGGGAAAGCAGTGTGCCCCAAAGGTGGGTCGGATTGGCGGGAACAACAATTCGGTGCGGGCCGTGGGATTTTGAGAAGTCGGAGAGTTCCGACCACGTACGGGGGATCTCTGAATCCTGCAGCTCAGCCGGGTCGTATGCCGCAACTTGGGCTGCTGCATCAATTCCCAGACCCCACTGGTGCCCTTGCCAGGCATAGCTTTGATGGCTGGGACCGACGGCGTCCGTTTCCCGGTCCGCCAGTTGTTCCGTGGTCAAAAGCGAGTTGTAGGAGACGATGGCGTCACTCGCGACACTGTCGCCTATGAACGGGTGGTCAATGGCCATCAGGTCATATTTTTCGGCCAGCTCCGAGACAGGCGTGTCCTCGAAGGAAGAGAGCGGGCGGGCATCCCATTCGATCACAGTGTCCGGTTGAATTTCCCGGTAGGCGGCAGATATTGCCCGCAACGCACCCACACCCCTGGGATGGTCCCAGGCCATGCCCCTCAAGGTCAATGACATTTGAACTCCATAACTAACACGCTGAAAATGTGAAGTGAAGGTGACGTGCACCTCATTGGTAAAACGATTTACTATTTCAATCTCGAGCGCAAGGATGCTTCAGGTTCGTTACCTGATTGTTATCATGAGTTCGGATGGCTCGAAGGGGGGCCTGAGGAGCCCCTAACCATCACCGTAGGCAGAAGGCCTGCGATTTTCTCGTGCCGGGCCGGCTGCCCGTCCAGTTGGTCCAGGAGCAGCCGCACTGCTCGTTCCCCCAGCTCGCGCAGGGGGAGTGCCACCACTGTTAGTCCGGGATTTAGGTAGCGGGCCAGGGGGAAGTCGTGAATTCCAACAATGGACATTTGCTGGGGAACCTGGATATTGGCAAGCTGGCAGGCATTCATGGCGCCCAGGGCAATGAGGGAGTTGGCTGCAACTATCGCCGTGGCTGCAGGGCCGTTTGCCAAGAGCAACTGCATGGCGCGCGCCCCGTCCTCCGGAGTGTGTCCGCCGTCCACGATCAGCGATTCGTCGGGCGCAAGGCCCGCCTTGGTCATTTCATCCATCCAGCCTCTCAGGCGCAAGGAGGCGCGGTCTGCGTGCTGGTCAATGGTGAAGTAGGCAATTTTTGTGTGGCCAAGTTCCAGCAGGTGGGCCGTGATCAGCCGCGCTGCCTGATAGTCATCGACGGCGACGCTGCCGACAGCTGGATTGGTGGAATCCGCGTTGACCACCACCACGGGCAGGGACTCGGCCGTCTTGGCAATGATGAAGTCCGCGCTGTTGTCAACGGTTTGCAGCAGAATCCCGTCAATTGCCTTGCCTGAGACCAGCCGCCGAAAAACTTGCTCGTCATTGGCCAGTACGTCGGCGTCGGCCAGGGTCAGCACGTAGCCGAATTCACTCGCCGCTGCCTGGGCGCCGGCTACGATGTCGCTGTAGATCGGATTGCTGACATCGTGAACGGCCAGGCCAATCACTCCGCTGGATGAAATCCGCAGTGCGCGGGCGGCGTGGTTCGGCGAATAGTTCAGCGTTCTCGCTGCGTCCAGGATTCGCTCTCGCGTCTCGGCCCTGATGTTGAGGGTCTTGTCCGAGCTCAGGGCGCGCGAAACTGCGCCCGTGGATACCCCGGCCAGTTTGGCGACATCTGTGATGGTAGCGATGGTAATCCTCCAATGTGGTGCACTCGATCTCAGACTACAGCCCTCCCGCATCCCGTCGAACAGATGTTGAATGTAACGGTTGGGTAACAGGAATGCTGCGGGGTTGACAGTCATTGGTTAATAGTAAATCGTTTTACTAGTATGTTTAGTGACGCCGATCACCAACCCAAGAGTGTAGATCGAATCCGAATCCAGCCAGCAGGAGTACAAAATGAGCAACCCAGCCACGTATGCAGAAGGTCCGTTTACAGCCATCACCTCGAAGTTGAACGAGTACGAGGGCAATGCCGTTGTCAACGTCTACCTGGTGGAGGGAGGCACTGAGAACGCGCTGATCGACACGGGCATTCACTCCGGCTACAAGGACATCCAGAAAGTCTTGACGGACAAGGGCATCGGATATGGCGACATCAAGTATGTCCTGAACTCCCACGAACACATGGATCATGTAGGCAACAATGCTGCGGTGGTCCGGGACTACGGCGCCAAGATTGGCACCCACCCCAAGTACAAGGACTGGGTCGCGAACAATCAACTCAATGCGGAGATGCTTGTCCACCGGTTTGAAGAGGGAAAGTCCTGGGACCTGCAGCAGGAGTACCTTTCCTGGATGGGGCCGGAATCGGCTCCGGTGGACTTCGAGATTGAGGACGGCGACAAAGTCGAAGTCGGCAATGTTCGCTTGGACATTGTCGGCTTGCCGGGGCATTCATTGGCTGAGGTGGGGTTCCACCATGCAGATTCCAACATCCTCATTGTCCTGGACCTGCTGCTGCTGCCGAACGATGTCGTAATCTATTTGCACGAGGACCCGGATATCACCTTGGCATCGCATGCAAAATTGTCCCAGTTTATCCGTGAGAACGGGGTGCAGACGGTACTTTCAGCGCATGGGCAGCCATGCTCGGCCGAGGAAGCCATTGCTTGGTCGAATGAGTGCGCGGACCGCGTGCGCAATATTGCGGCGTCGGTTCTGCGGAACATCCGGGAGGCTCCGGGCATCGGATTCGTTGAGCTTCGTGACGTCGTTTGTGAGGAATTCGGCAAGAGCAAGGAGTGGCGTGCTCTGATCACCATCAACGGTCATGTTGAAAGTCTGCTCCGCAAGGGACTGATCGTTACCCAGGGGAACGGGTGGGCCGTCGCGTGACTGCAGGAATGCCATTGAATCTTGGAACCTTCGCGGTACTGGGAGGGGGCACGATGGGAACACAAATAGCCGTTGTGCTGGCGTCTTCAGGCCGAACAGTCCGGCTTTGGGTTCGGGCTGCCGCGAATGTCGCCCTCGCGCAGAAACGAATCATCGACGTGGTGGATCAGCTTGTGGCCAATGGCCTTTGCTCCATTTCTGATGGCCGGGCTGCCGCCGAAAAGGTGCAAGTCACCACCGAAATGGCGGATGCGGTTGCGGACGCCAGTTTCATCATCGAAGCGATTGCCGAAGATCTCACGGCGAAGCAGGAGCTGCTGGGCTTGGTAGAGACCTATTGCCACCCAACTGCCGTCCTGTCATCCACAACTTCCGCACTAAATGCCTCGGACATTGCCGCTGCACTGGACATTCCGGGACGGTTTGTGATTGCCCATTTTGCCCAGCCGGCACACCTGGTCGACGTCGTCGAGGTTGTGGGAGGCGAATCCACCGGGCAGGCCGCCATCGACACCGTCACGGCCATGCTGACTGCAATGGGCAAGCGCCCGGTCAGGTGCCCGGATATTCCGGGATTTCTCTGGGCCAGAATTCAGCACGCCATACTTCGGGAATTCGTCTCACTGGTCGAACAAGGGCATGCAACTGCCGCCGACTGCGACCTCATCCTCAAGGCCGGCTTAGGCACCAGGCTGCCTGCCATGGGAAGTTTTGAACATGCCGACCTTGCAGGGTTGGATCTTATTTCCGGGCCCGCGGCACAGGCCGTGTGGGCGGATTTGTCCACCGCGACAAACCCCGCCGAAACGCTCATTGGCACCTTGGTTTCGCAGGGTCGCCTGGGAATGAAGAGCGGCAGCGGATTCTATGACTGGACAGTGCGGGACCCGGATGAGTTCAAGCGACTGCGGGACGAGGAAATCATTCGCAGGAGCCAGGTCAATCGCGAAAAGAAGGCTGAGGAGTCAGTCCGGGCGGCCAGGGGTGCGCAATGAAGTCACTTGTCCTGCATGGTCCAGGCGACCTGCGGGTGGAGTCGGGGCCGGACCCGGTTCCCCGGAGGGGAGAGGTGCTTGTTTCCGGAGCATACGGAGGGATTTGCGGATCCGATCTGCATTATTGGCAGCACGGGGAGAACGGTGCCTTCCAGGTCGAGCAACCGCTTGTGCTGGGGCACGAATTCTCCGGACACATCATGCAACTCGGGGCGGACGTTGCCGGCCTGGAGATCGGTCAGCGGGTAACCGTCCACCCAGCCACGACCTGTGGGGCATGCCCCAGTTGCCAAGGCGGATCCCGCCACCTCTGTGAGAACGGCAGCTATTCGGGTTCGGCAGCAGTTGTGCCCCACCGGGCAGGACTGTTCTCAACCATGCAGGCCGTGCGGGCGGAGCAAATTAGAATTTTGCCCCCAACGGTGGCCGCTGAACACGGCGCCGTGGCTGAACCGCTGGCTGTCGCCATTCATGCTGTCAGGCGGGCCGGAAAAATTCGGGGGCTCACGGTGTTGGTCAATGGTGCCGGCCCCGTCGGCGCCCTCGTGGTGGCAGCCGCAAAAGCCGAGGGGGCCGGATTGGTATATGCCAGCGACCTGGGCGCCCCGGCCCTTGCCACGGCAGCCGCCATGGGAGCGGATGCGACCATCAACATCGCTGCGGGCGGGCAACTCCCCAAGGACGTTGACGTGGTTATCGAAGCATCGGGGGCACCTGCAGCGCTTGGCGGGTGCATTGCAAGCGTTCGGCGGGGTGGAACCATAGTTCAAGTGGGCAATCTCCCCGGCGGACCCATTCTGGCCGAACTCGCTGGAATTGTTGCACGTGAAATCACCTACGTCGGCGCCTTCCGCTTTGACGAGGAGATGACCGACGCCGTCGGACTTCTGGCAGGCGGCCTGGACGTCAGCCCTGTGGTTACCCACACCTTCAGCTTGGACGACGCCCAGCGTGCATTTGAAACAGCGGCGGACAAGAACATTTCAAGCAAGGTCCTTCTGGACCTTCGCCCAAGTACCGAAACGAGGCACGTGGCATGAACAACTTCTCTGTCGACCTTTCCGGGAAAACTGCAGTTGTAACCGGGGCCAGTGGTGGAATTGGCGGAGCCATCGCGCAAGCACTACTTGACTCCGGCGCCCGGGTGGTGTGCCTGCAACGGCGCGGCGATTGCAGTCTGTCGGGGGATTTCAGGGTGGTGCAGGCCGACCTGTCTTCGCCAGCGGATACGTTCAGGGCAGCAGAGGAAATCGCTGCCCAGGAACACGTTGACATTCTCGTCAACAACGCTGGAATCTCCTTGCGGCACCACTTTGAAGACTTTCCCCTTGAAGACTGGCAAAAAGTGATGCAGGTCGACCTCACCGCTGTCATGCAGCTCTCCCAGGTCTTTGGGCGCCCCATGATTGCCCGCGGCGAAGGGAAGATCGTCAACATTGCATCCATGCTGTCCTTCAATGGTGGCTTTACAGCTGCGGCCTACTCGGCAGCCAAAGGCGGAGTCGTGCAGTTGACGAAGTCCATGTGTCACGAGTGGGCACAGCACGGCGTCAACGTGAACGCAATTGCGCCTGGGTACTTCCACACCGAACTCAACAAACCTGTTATGGGGGACACCGCGCGCATCCAGCGGATTACCGCGGGCATTCCGACCGGAAGCTGGGGAGAGACAACGGATATTGCGAAGGCGGCACTATTCCTGGTCTCTGATGCTGCGGACTACATCCATGGGGTCACGCTGCCCGTCGACGGCGGTTACCTGGCAGTTTAAGCTCCCGCCGCAAGTAAGCAAGCAATCTCAATGGCTACACCAATATGACAACAATGGAGTGAGTTATATGGCAAATATGGTTATCCGCGGAGTGATTCCCGCAATCGAGCAATCTCCGCTGACCAAGCGGCAAAAACTTCTGGTCGGGGCGGCCGTCGTCAGCAACACTGTGGAGTTCTTTGACTTCTTCATCGTGGGATTCATCCTCACCATCGTCGCCAAGCCCTGGAACCTGAACTTCATGGAAAGTTCCATCATTCTGCTGGCTGGAGGCGTGGGGTCCGTGATCGGATCCATTGTGTGGGGACGCATCGCCGACAAGATAGGCCGGCGGCCTTGTTTTATCTGGACCGTCGTCATCTTCTCTGTCGCTACCGCGTTGTGCGCGGCTGTTCCTGACGGACACTGGCTCATGTTCGCGCTGCTGCGGGTCGTGGTGGGATTCGGCGTCGGCGGCTTGCCGGTAGTGGACATCCCTCTGATTGCGGAGTTTGTTCCATCAAAGCAGCGGGCCATGCTTTCGGGTCTTACGGTTGTTTTCATCCCGGTTGGGCTTTTCCTCGGTTCGCTTTCGGCAACCTTGTTCGGCGAGACTATCGGCTGGAGGGGGTTGCTGCTGATTGGGCTGCTGCCGGTCCTTCTCGCCTTTCCGATCCGCCGCATCGTTCGGGAATCGCCCCGTTGGTTGATCGGGCAGGGACGGCTTGACGAGGCTCGCGAGTCGATCGCGTGGTACCGCTACATGGACCCCGCCGATGTCATCCTGCCAGAAGCCCGCGAAGTGCAGGTCTCTCATGATCGCAAGCGCAACATTTTCCAGCGCAACCGCCGCGCACTGATAGTGGCAACAGTTGGCAGCTTCTGTTTCATCACAGGCTCTTCTGTCATTCAGGCTTGGGGCCCAACCCTGTTGACGCTGCTCATGCAGATCACCCCCGCGCAAGCAGCGCAGATGTTCTTGTTGGTCAGTCTTTGTTCGCTCGTAGGACGACTCCTCACTGCGAAAATGTCAGATGTTGTCGGTCGGAAGCCCGTAATCATTTCCTGTGGATTCATCGGGGCAGCATGTCTATTGATCGCAGCGCAGTCCGGGGATGTCATGATACTTGGCGCGTCGCTGTTCTTCGTGGCAATTCTCGGTGCGACGCTCTTCGGTGATGGTGCGTTTGGCATGTTGAACACCTTCACATCGGAGATGTTCAATACGGAAGATCGTGCCTCAGGACTGGGCCTGGCCTACGGGCTCGGATCCACCGGAAAGATCTTCGGGCCTTTGCTGCTTGGCATCCTCTCCGGCGGATCAAACCTGGTGACGCCCAAGGCGACCGCCGATGCGCTGCCCTCGGCCTTCACAGTATTCGGGATACTTCTAGCCGTTGGCGCCTGCATGTACTTCTTCGCCAAGGAGACCAAGGGGCTGCCCATGGATGCAGAGGAACCAACATTAGCAGCCACCTGCCCCCAGATGTCAGCATGATTGTCGACACCTGGAACGACAAGGCATGCCAGTGCCCCTCCAGAGGCATCCTCGACTTGCCGCGCCGTCGGCAAGAACAGCTGCCCAACAGCAGCCGATTATCGAAATGTAGATACGATAACGGTGGCCGAACATGCTAGTTGATGTTCAGTTCCAGTGAGGCAATTGACCAGCTGCTGACTCTTCTGGAGGACTGACGCAGCGTTGACAGCGTTGCCACTTCCGAACCAGCTAGGCAGGGGCTACATTCCTGTTGGGAAGCCGGCCCGGCCCTGGTCAAATTAGTCCCAGTTCAGACGGCATCTCCGTAGACCGTTCCCCGACATCCAAATCATGCCTCCAGAGCATCTGCGCTGACGGTGCGCCACGCTGATTCGAGGCAGGTGCGTTGCCTTCAGCATCGGCTGGCCACTGCTGCAGGATGCACCTGCCAGGGCCTACTTCCTGGTTTGCAGCTGTGATGGCTGCGGCCAAAGGGGCAGTGGAAGGGACGAATAGAGAGCAACTTCGCCATCGCACCCGGCGAGTGGGCGCGTCCGCGACCTGAATGGGGCTCGTCGGTGACGACATGACCAACGGCCACTTTGGAGTTGATCCCGTCTCGCAGCCCGATGTAGCTTCGGCATCGGCCGAGATGCATGGCGTCGCGGGGTGCCCGGCAGGCGGTGGCGGTGCTTTCCTGGTGCAGGGCAGACCGTCCTGTGGTGGCGGATTGGCAGGCCCCTGATTCGTCACGGGCCTAAAGGAAAGCAAAAGGTAGGCTTGCGCCATGACCTTTCCCTGCCCGTCGCCGCCGGCCGAGGTCCCCACACGTGCAAAATCGGGCCTCGGGATCGGCGTGTTCGGCGCGCTGGTGGTGGGTGGCATTGTCAGCTGGTGGATTTGCACAGCCCAGAAGGTGTCGGTCCAGTCCGAGGCTGAACTGGTTTCAGTCCGCTTCGGGTTCCCCATTCCATGGATAACCCAGGACCAGTCGCAGTTTCACTTTGCCGGCTTCCCCCAAGCGGTGGAGTTGTGGCTCAGCAGGGTCAAAACGGCCCAGGTCCCCACCGACTACAGCTGGGCCGGATTCCTTGCAGATGCGCTGGCCTGGGGTGCCGTGGCCTGGGTCGTCGGCCTCGTTGGAGTGACCCTGGTTTTTCGGCTGCTTCGTTCCAAATGACGGTGTTGAGTTGCCCATCGGGTTGGGCATGCATGACAGCGGGTGTCGCAACGGAAAGTTGCGGCACCCGCTGTCATGCCGGCCGGGACATGGCTAGTGTGCTGCCGTGGTGATGGCAATTTCGTTGGGGGTGACGTCCATCTTCCTGGAGGCCGTGATCTTGCCGGTGGTGAGGTCCACAGCGTGAATGGAGTTTGCCGCGGGCTCAGTGACGTATGCGGTGTCGCCGTGGGCCACGATGGCAGGGTGGGCGTCCTGCCACTCAACGGGGCCGTCCCACGTCTTGATCACCGGGAATTCATTGACGATCTTTCCGTCCTTCGGATCCAATACGTGGATGGAGCCGTTCGTGGAGAGAATGTAGACCAGGTCACCGGGACCCCGGGCAACATCCCGGAAGGTGTAGTTGACGGAATCCGGCAGATCGACCACGTTGAAGCTGTGCTTTTCGGTGTCGATGAGTGCCACGGAGTTGAGCAGGTAGCCTTCGGCGTCGGGATCATTCTTGTAGTCCCCAACCACGATGGGGCTGGTCTCTGAAACAAAGGCGTTGCCCATCCGGCCGTACTTGTCCGGGGCCGTGAACTTTTCAAATTTTCCGTCGTGGTAGAGCAGGGCGCCGTCCTCGCAACCAAAGACCACCGCTTCATTGGCGGCCGTGCCTTCGCCGTGGATCCCGGGGCATTCCTTGCTCTCCGTGAATGAGTGCCAATGGTCCTCGTGCGCCTCCAGGGCAACGGCTCCGGAACGCGAAGTTTCGTCACCCAGAGTGGTCAGGAGCGTCCCGTCCGCCAGCACGATGGAAACGCCGTGGTGGGCAGAATCAGCCGTGTACGTCCGCGTCTGGGGCAGTTCACTGCTGGTCCGGGCGAGGTCCGCGGACTCCATGATGGTGGTGGTGCCCGTTCCATCGTCGAAGAGGACCGTTTGGCCGGCGTGCCGGACAACGTGGCCGGCCGCGGTGGCATCCACGACCAGGTCGGTGAGCTCGGGATCGGCCATGTCCAGCAGCTGGAAGCCGGAGGTGGTGGTGACGAAGACGTGCCGGCCGTCGCCGGCGGCGTTCAGCCGGGTGAACTCCTCTGAATCAAACGTCTTGATGAGCTCAAGCGTCGTGCCGTCGAGGACGCTGATGCCACCCTCGGAGGAAACCGCGATGCGGCCGGTTGCGTCAGCGGATGCGCCGCTGGCGCTGGAGGCCGGGGCGGCTGAGCCTGCGGGTGCAGTTGCGGTGCCGCAGGCCGAGGCCAGGAGCGCCAAGCCCGTGAGAACGGCGGTGACGCCGAGGCGGGCTTTTCCTTGTTGGAGCATGTGGTGGTTCCTCATTTTCATTGTTGGGTGCAAACGCTTTTGTGCGGGTGTGGTCAAGGGGCAAGTCCCTGGACTATCCGTTGGGTGTTGGTGCGCATCATGTCCACGTAGGTGGGCGCCTCGCCGTCGGGCCCGGTCAGTGACTCCGTGAACAATTCACTGACCTGAACTTGGAGGCCGGCCTCCTTGGCCAGGACCTGGACCAGCCGGTCGGGCTGTGACGAGTCGGCAAAAATGGTGGGGACGCCGGCGCTGGTGATTGCCCCGCTGAGTTGGTGCAGATCGGCTGCGCTGGGGGCCGCGAGGGTGGTTCCCCCGGGGATCACGGCCCCGATGATCCGGAAATCGAACCGGTCCGCGAGGTAGCCGAAGACGTGGTGGTTGGTGACCAGGGCCCGGCGCTCGCGGGGGAGTGCCGCGAAGGCCGCTGCCATCCCGGCATCGAGTTCCGCCAGTTCGGCCCGGTAGCTGGATGCATTGGCCGCCAGCTTGCCGGCATCGACCCCCTCGATCCTGCCGGCGGCGCCCTCGATGGCGTTGACGACGTCGAGCATCGCGGCGGGGTCGGTCCAGAAGTGCGGGTCGGGCGAGCCTTCCGCGTCCCCCGCACTGTAGGGCACGACGTCGACCACGTCACCGGCGACCAGCATGGGTGCGCCCGCGGAAGCCGCCCTGTCCAGGTGGTGCGCCAGCCCCTCCTCCAGGCCCAGCCCGTTCGACACCACCAGGTCGGCCCTGCCCATGAGGGCCGCCTGCTGGGCGGAAACATCGAAAGAGTGCGGATCGGCGCCCGGCTGCATGAGCGTGGTCACCGTGGCCTGGTCGCCCAGGACCTGGCGGACCACGTCACCCAAAATGTTCGTCGTGACCACAATCTGTGCCCCCGGCGGCGCTGCGGGCTGCGAGCACCCCGACACGGCCAGCGCCACCGCCGCCGCCAGGGCCATCAGCCTGTTGCGCCTCACCGGCCGGTCTCCGCGAGGTGCACGGGCCGCGTCGGCAACGACAGGGTCCGGGCCACGCGGGCGCCGTCGGCGTAGTCAATCTCAAACACCACGCCTTCCGCCGGGGCACTGACGTAGGCACGCTGGCCGTCAACCGTCAGCTCCACCGAATCCGCGAGTTCCGGACTGGCCAGCGTTGCGGGCATCAGCGGCCCGGCCGAGGAGAGGCGTTCCTTGGTTGTTGCGTCGTACACCTGGACCGTGCCGTCGCCGCCGACGACGACGACATGCCCGGCGTCGTCGTCCACCGCGGCCGCGGCGAGCACCGGTGCGCCGGTGGGCAGCCAGTCCCACTCCCGCTCGCGGGTGTTGAGCAGCCACACGCCGGCATCTGTTCCGAGGCCGGCCACTGTGGGCCGGCCCTTGCGTCCGGCGAATGATGTTGCCGGGGCGGCCGCCCCGGCCGGATAGGGGACATGTTCCAGCACGGGCACCGTGCCGTCGGTGGTGGCGATTACGGCGCCGTCGGCGCATCCGATGACGAGGCCCGCCCGGGTGGTGATGGTGCCCGCAGCGGCGGGGCACTGCGCCGTCGTCAATTCCTTCCCGGCGGCATCAATGGCGCGCAGCCGGGCGGCGGTTCCGCCTCCGTCGGCTTCGGTGACCACCGCGCCGCCGCCCAGCGGCGCGATGATGCCCGGGTGCGGTGCAACGTCCAGGCGCAGCGTCTGGGAAATGGTGCCGTCGGAGAGTGCGGCATTGTCGAGGAGGACGGCGGTGCCGGATGACGGGAAGAACAGGCCAGTGGTTCCGGTGGTGGAGAGTGGCCCGGAGGCGACCGCCGCCACGCCGCCGCCGGCAACTGTGCCGAGAAGGGCGGGTTCGGCCCGGTAGTAGTGGAAGTGGTCTCCGTGGTCCCAGGTCCACACGCCGCTGTCGATGATCTCCACCCCGGTGGGGCCTGCCGCGAAGACATAGCGCCCGTCACTTGTGGCCTCCAACGGTGCCGCCACCGACCCCAGCCGGGTTTCGGTGCCGTCGAGCAGGTCAAGCATGGATGCCCCGCCTGCGGCATCGACGGCCACCAGGTGCAGCTGCGGCTCGGGGGCCTCGGCAACCCCGGCGATCGCGCCGTGCCCGGTTGCTGCGGGGTCGCTGGCGGCAGGAAGCGGGACGGATGCGCCGCATCCCGTGAGGGCAAGCAAAATGAAGGCGGCCAGCATCGGCCGTGTTTTTCTGATGGTCATTGCTACTTTCCAGGGTGGGACGCGGAAACGGGGAGCTGGACGCAGTCCTCGTGGGGTTGTTGGCGCCAGGGGGCCGCCCAGCGCCGGAACGCTGCGAGAAGGGCGGCGCCGGCGTTGGATATTCCGGCCAGCGCGATGGCGGCCGCGGCGATGGACGCGCCTGCCGCCGTGCCGCCGTACCAGGAGCAGAGCAGCCCCAGGACTGCGGCAAGGATGCCGACCAGGGAAGCGGCGGCCATGCGGGCGGGGATGCGGGATGTCCACGGGGTGGCCGCCACCGCAGGGGCAAGGAGCAGGCCGACCACCAGCAGCGAACCGACGGCCTGAAAGGAGGAAACCGCGGCAAGCGTCACCAGGCCCACCAGGGCCAGCTGCGCAACATGGGGACGAAGCCCCAGGGTCACCGCGATCCGCGTGTCAAAGGCCGCGGCAACGAAGCTGCGGTGCAGGGCCGCAGCGACAACTATTGTCACCGCGGCCGCGCAGAACAGCCCGAGCAGGTCGCCGTTGTCCACCGCTAGGATGTCGCCGAAAAGCATGGCCGTTGCGTCGGTGGCAAAGGAGCGCGAGTGCGAGACGATGATGACGCCGAGGGACAGCATGGCAACAAACAGCAGGCCGATGCTCGTGTCGTAGGACAGCCTGCCGCGCCTCTGCAGTGCGCTGATCAATGCACTCATGACGACGGCGCTTGCTGCACCGCCCACGACGGCGGGTGCCCCGGCAATGGTGGCCAGGGCAACTCCGGGGAGCATTCCGTGGCCGATCGCTTCTCCAAGAAATGCCATGCCGCGGACAACAACCCAGGTCCCCACAACTCCGCAAATGATCGCCACCAGGGCGCCGCCAAGCAGTGCGCGCAGAAAGAAGTCTGCCGAGAAGGGTTCTGTAAGCCAGTGCATGCCATCACACTAATGATAATGAGAATGATTATCAAATAAGGGTTAGGATTGAGCCGTGACTTCTTCTGACCATGCCCTGCGCGGGCGAAACCTGTCCTTTAGTTTTGGCAACCTGCCCGTACTGCGAAATGTTGACGTGGACCTGCCGCGGGGTGCCGTGACGGCCATTGCCGGGCCCAACGGTGCCGGCAAGTCGACCCTCATTGAGGTGCTTGCCGGCGTCCGGCGGGCGCTGACGGGCACAGTGGAGCGTGAGGGCCGGGTGGCCCTGGTGGTCCAGCGCGTGGAGGTCCCGGATGCGCTGCCACTCACGGTGCAGGACGTGGTGGCGATGGGGACCTGGGGCGCGCCGGCGGAAGCCTCGCTGAAGATCGGCGCACGGGAGCGCAGGGCCCGGGTTGCGGAGGCGCTGGACCGGGTCCGGCTTGACGGGTTGGCGGCTGCCCCCTTTGCCGGCCTGTCCGGCGGCCAGCGCCAGCGCGTGCTGCTCGCGCAGGGGATTGCCAGGCGGGCGGACATCTTTCTGCTTGACGAGCCTGCTGCGGGACTGGATGCCCAGAGCCGGGAACGCACCCGCTCCATGCTCGCAGAGGAGGCCCGTCGGGGCGCGGCGGTTGCCTGCGTCAGTCATGACGAGGACGCCATCGCCGAGGCCTCGCATGTGGTCAGGCTGGAGGCCGGGCGCAGGGTCGGCTAGCCGGCGGCTGCGGTACCGTCCGGCACCCTTGCTACAGTGGTCACCATGCCATTGAAAGCGCTTTCCCGCCCTCTTGCCACCATTGACGGCGCCCGCCCGATTCGATCTGTTGCCAGGCTCCTGCTCCGGCGCCCGGGGCGGATGGCGGTGGCTGTTCTCGCCTTCGCCGTGAAAGAGATCCCGCTGTGGTTTCTCCCGGTGATCACCGCGGCCGTCATCGACATTGTGACCATTGGCGGTGCCGTGGAGTCCGTGCTGTGGTGGAGCCTGGCCGCCGCGGTCCTGCTCCTGCAGAACTATCCCAACCACATCATTTACACCCGCAACTTCATGACCGTGGTGCGCGACACCGGCTCCGAACTTCGCAACGTCCTGGCCGCCCGGCTGCAGAGCCTGTCGATCGGCTACCACACACGCATGAACTCATCGATCGTGCAGACCAAGGTGGTGCGCGATGTCGAAAATGTTGAGCTGATGCTCCAGCAGGTGACCCATCCGCTGCTGTCCTCGGTCATGGTGATGGCGGGCGCCATCACCATGACGGCCATTGCCGTTCCGCAGTTCCTGCCCGTGTACGCCCTCACGGTGCCGATCGCGATCGGCATCCGCTATGGCATGCGCAACAGGTCGCGGGCCCGCAATGAGAATTTTCGGCTTGAGGTGGAAGGCTTTGCGGCACGTGTTGGCGAAATGGCCTCGCTGATTCCCGTGACGAGGGCTCACGGGCTCGAGGAGACTGCGGTCACCCGGGTCTCGACCAGCGCCGACGGTGTGCGGCGTGCCGGCCTCCACCTCGACATGCTCAATGGCCATGTGGCCTCGATTTCCTGGGTCACCATGCAGTTGCTCGGGGTCGGCTGCCTTGTGCTGGCTGCCGTGTTCTCCCTCACCGGCCTGCTGCCGATCACTCCCGGCCAGGTGGTGCTGCTGTCAACCTACTTCGCCCTGCTCACGCAGGGCCTGACCCAGCTGCTGATGCTGATTCCGGTGGGGGCGCGCGGGCTCGAGTCGATGCGCTCCATCGCCGAGGTGCTGCAGGACCCGGATCTCGAGCAGAACGAGGGCAAGCGTCCCGTCGGGGAGGTGCACGGGCGGCTGCAGGTGGACTCGGTGAGCCAGCGGTACCCCGATTCCGACGTCGATGCCATCCACAAGCTGGACCTCGACATCCGGGCCGGCGAGACCGTCGCCTTCGTTGGCTCTTCCGGATCCGGCAAGTCAACCCTGCTGAACCTGGTGCTCGGTTTCGTGCGCCCCACCAGCGGGCGAATTTTGCTGGACGGGGTCGACATGCAGCTCCTGGACATGCGGACTGCCCGCCGTTTCGTCTCGGTGGTGCCGCAGGACTCCGTCCTTTTCGAAGGCACGATCCGCGAAAACATTGCCTACGGCCTCCCGCATCTCGACGATGGGCGCATCCGTGCCGCGCTGCAGGACGCCAACGTCCTTGATTTTGTCGAGCGGCAGGCGGACGGCTGGAACACCATTGTTGGCGAACGCGGCGCCCGGCTTTCGGGAGGCCAGCGCCAGCGGCTGGCCATCGCCCGCGCCCTCGTCCGCGACCCGCGCATCCTGCTCCTGGACGAAGCCACCAGCGCCCTCGACCCTGAGTCGGAGGAGCTCGTCAAGGTGGCGCTGGGCCGCCTGATGCAGGGGCGCACGACCCTCGTCGTCGCCCACCGCCTCTCCACGATCCGGCAGGCCGATCGCATTGTTGTTCTCGAGAACGGGCGAATCGTCGAGATTGGCACCCACGAGGAGCTCCTCGCGCGGGCCGGGCGGTACTCGCACCTCCATGCAACCCAGGCCGGCTCCAGCAGCAGCTGACCGCCCGGGTCCGGGCTGCCGCCGTCGGACGTGGAGAAAATGCCGGCCGGTCAGCTGCCGCCAGGCACGGGCCCCTGCGGCTGGCGCTGCGCTTCAGCCGCGGATGCCTTCAGCCTGCGGTAGTCCTCGATCGAGGAGTTGAAGCGGCGCATGAGCTCGGCGAAGCGGTTGACGTCGTCGTCCGGCCAATCGGTGAGCAGGTTGTGGAGGACCTCGACCGAGTGTTCGCGAACGTCCCGGAGCTGCGCGCGCCCCTGCTCCGTCAGCGCAAACTTGCGCGCCAGCCCGCCGTCAGGGTCGGGGATCCGCATCAGGACGCCCGTGCGCATAGCGGCGCCGGTCTGGCGCTGCAGCGTGGAGGCGTCCAGGAGGAAGGCCTCACTCAGTTCGCCGATCGACATGGGCCCGAGGGCATCGATCCGGCTCAGGAGCAGGTATACGCTGCGGTCCATTGCGTCCTGGCTGCGATGCTGGGCGACGGTGTAGCGGCTGAGCATCAGTTGTTCGTATTCGAGCTCTTCGATGCGGCGTTCCATGGGCTCCTCCTTGGCTACCGCAACTCTAGCCCAAATGTGCATTAAGCACATTTGGGTTCAAATGTGTATAGTACATATAAAATGCAGTATGCATATTGATCATTGAAGGGATCCCTTGTCCAACTCAAAATCCACCCGTGGCCCCGGAATCGTCATTGGCGTCCTTGCCACGGCGGGCATTGCGTCGTCATTTACGCAAACCATGGTGGCGCCGCTGATTGGGCAGCTGCCGGCCATCTTCAACACCTCCCCGGCGAATACGGCATGGATTGTCACGGCGACGCTGCTCGCGGGTGCGGTGTCGGTGCCGATTGCCGGCCGGCTGGGGGACCTGTTCGGCAAGCGCAGGGTCATGCTGCTGCTCACGCTGCCACTCATCCTTGGCGGCATCATCTGTGCGCTGGCGCCAAATGTTGAGATCATGGTCACCGGCCGTGCGCTGCAGGGCATCGGCTCCGGAATTGTGCCGCTGGGCATTGCCATGCTGCGGGACCTGGTGCCTCCGGAGCGGCTGTCCTCGGCGATCGCCACTGTCAGTGCGACCCTGGGCGTGGGCGGCGCGATCGGGCTGCCCGTGTCGGCCGCCGTCATTGAGTTTGCCGACTGGCGCGTACTGTTCTGGGGCGGCGCCGCCGTCACGCTGCTGGTCGCCATCGCGATTTTCACGCTCATTCCCGCCGGCCCGGCCGGTGCTGCCGGCCAACGCTTCGACGGCCTCGGTGCGCTGGGGCTGGCCATCGGGCTGGTGTCCTTGATTCTCGCGGTCTCCAAGGGCTCGAGCTGGGGCTGGACCTCGGCCCTGACGCTCGGGCTCATGGCCCTGGCCGTGGTGGCCTTCGTCCTGTGGGGCTTCTGGGAGAGCCGGACCAAGGATCCTCTCGTTGACCTGCGCACCACCGTCCGGCCCCGCGTGCTGCTGACCAACATTGCCTCCATCTTCGTCGGCTTTGGCATGTACGCGAGCATGCTGGTCATGCCCCAAATTCTGCAGCTGCCCGGGTCGACCGGCTACGGGCTGGGTCAATCGGTGCTTGCCGCCGGTCTCTGGCTGGCCCCTCCCGGACTGATGATGATGTTCCTGTCACCCGTTGGCGGCCGGCTGAGCACCCGGCGCGGCCCGAAATTCACCCTGGTCCTGGGTGTGTCCATTCTTGGCCTCGGCTATGTTGTCGGCGTGTTCGCGATGGGATCCACCTGGGGCCTCCTGGCCGCGGGCCTGGTCATCAACAGCGGCGTGGCCCTGGCCTATGGGGCCATGCCCTCCATCATCATGGGCGCCGTGCCGCGCAGCGAGACGGCATCCGCGAACGGCTTCAACACGCTCATGCGCTCCCTGGGCACAACCATCGGTGCCGCTGTCATTGGCCTGGTCCTGGCCCAAATGACCATCCCGCTCGGCGGTGCCGCCGTTCCTTCGGAGGCGGGGTTCCGCACCGCCCTGGTGATCGGAGGCGGCGTCTCCGTCATCGCCGCCCTCGTCGCCGCGCTGATCCCAGCGGCCAAGGCCGGGGACACGGCCCGGGACGACGTGACGGACAGGGCCGACGACGGGGCTCCCGGGCGCGAACTCGTCACCGCCGGGCGGTAGGACCCGGGCAACGGCGGGCCGGTTCGGTCACGCGTCCCGGGCGGTCATCCTGATGGCCAGCGCCTGCGGTTCCACGCTGACCTTCAGGTGGGCCGCCGTCCCCAGGTGGTCCCCGTCGAGCTGGAACGGCTGGGGGCTGTCGACGTCGATCTCGGCCGTCCTGCCCGAGTGGCTTTGCACGGACTTGTTGCCCCTGCGGCCCTTGCCGAAGACGCCGGCGACGACGTTCAGCCAGCCCAGGCGGCCCCGCGGGGCGAGCACCAGCAGGTCCAGGATGCCGTCCGTGAACAGTGCCTCCGGAAAGAATTGCACGTCGCCCATCAATTTTCCGCAGTTGCCCACCATCACGCTGCGGACCTTGCGGTGGATCGGCGGCTGCCCGTCGACGCTGATCCTGGCCGGGACGGCCTTCCCCGGCAGCTTCCTGATCCCGGCTTCAACGTAGGCCAGCCAACCCACCCGATCCTTGAGGGCGTCGTTGGTGTCGGCCATGATGGCGGCATCGTAGCCAAGTCCCGCCGCGACCAGGAAGATGTGTTCCTCCCTGCCGTGATCAAGCACGGCCCTGATGACGTCGATCCTGGTCTCGGACCCGGTGAGGACGCCCTGGCCTGCGCTGAGCGGATCGAGCACGTTGATCTGCAGGTTCCGGGCCAGCAGGTTCCCGGTCCCCAGCGGGATCAGGCCCATGGCGGTGTCCGTGCCGGCCAGGACCGCCGCAACGCAGCGGACGGTGCCGTCCCCGCCCGCCGCAATGACGACGTCGACCCCTGCCTCAAGCGCATCTTCCGCCTGGCCGGTGCCCGGGTCCTCCTCCGTCGTTTCCAGCCACAGGGGCTCGTCCCACCCGGAATCGGAGCACAGTTGGAGGAACCGGTCCTTAAACTGCCCGTCGGGGAGCTTGGCCGGGTTGACGACCACGGCGGCACGTTGTCCCTTGGGTGCTTTGTTCTCTGTCATGGGGGTCCTTTTCGGGTGGGTGAAGGTGGGATGAAGGTGCGTGGCAGCCGGCCCGCGGCCCGCGGGGCAGCCACTCAGAGCAGTCCGCGTTCCTCGAGCTGGCGTGCCAGGCCCGCGCCGTCCGGAGCGGACACCCACGGCACGGCTCCGTGGGCGGGCAGGGGTGAACCGTCATGGGTGCGCCCACCCGCCAACAGTGCTTCGCCGGGTGAGAGCTGGCGTATGGCGACGGCCGCCGTCTGCTCCGGGTGGAGACGGGCAAATTCGGAGTAGATCTCGGGGTCGTGCTGGCCGTCGTCGCCCACAAGAAGCCAGCGCACCTTCGGGAATTCCTGTGCGAGGCGGGCAAGGTTGCGGAGCTTGTGCTGGCGCCCGCTGCGGAACCAGTGCTGCCGGGTCGGGCCCCAGTCGGTGAGCAGCAGGACGCCGTCAGGGTACAGGTTCCGGGCCAGGAAGCGTGCCAGGGCCGGCGCCACGTTCCAGGCGCCGGTCGAGAGGTACAAGACCGGGGCGCCCGGGTGCCCCGCCGCGATCCGGTCGAGCAACACCGCCATGCCCGGTGTCGGCGTCCTGGCCCGTTCGCTCAGCACCAGCGTGTTCCACAACGCCAGCAGCGGCCGGGGCAGTGCCGTGACCATGACGGTGTCGTCGATGTCGGAAACAACGCCGAACGTCGCGTCCGGGTCAATTATGCGGACCCGGCCCTCGACCGGCTTCGCATCGGGGGTCCGCAACAGGATCGTGTGCCATCCCGGCGGCAGGGAGCATTCCAGCACCACATCCACCAGCCCGCCCGGATCGGCGCGCACGTGGTGGGTCACGCCGTCGACCTCCACCTCAAGGCGGCTGCTGCGCACCGGAACGCTCATGAACGCCCGCCAGCCCCTCACCGTTCCCTTGGTGGTGTCATCGGACTGGCGCTGCAGCACGACCCTGGCCAGCACGCGCACCCAGCCCGTGCTCCCATAGCCGGGGTAGGCGAGGATGGTGGCCGCCGCGCCCGTTGATGTGGCGATCCGTCCGCGAAGGGCATGGATGGCGTCGGCTGCGTACATGACCGTGCCGAGGAGCGCCGCCGCCGGGGGCTTCGACGCGGAACTGTGGGGCGGCAGGCCCGTGGCACGGGCGGTGGTGCCGGCGGTGGGCTTCGGTGGTGGCGTGGGCATGGTTCACTGTCCCACACCTCCGGCGGCCCGTGCGAGCCACGGCCGGGATGCGGCGGGTCCCGCGGGGCTCAGCCCAGCAGGCGGCGGATGGCCCGGGCGGTGCTGTCGCGGGTCCGCGTCAGCTGGTCGAGGCTGGCGTGAATGTACAGGCCCTCAATGATCGCATCGACGTCGAACGCCGTCTCGGCGTCGACAAACCGCTCCAAGGCGCGCCTGCTCTGCTGCATCCAGGCGTGGGTGATGGCGCGGAATGCCGGCTGGCGGGCGGCGAGGGTGTACAGCTCGAGGGTGAGCACCAGTTCATGCGGGGAGCCGTCGACATCGACGTGGATGAAGTCAACGATCGCCTCGATTAGCTCATCTAGGGTTGCCGCCGCCGACAGCCGCGCGTCGTGCCGCTCGGCAATGCGCATGGCATGCAGCGTCAAGGCCTCACGCAGCAGTTCGTCCAGGTCGGCAAAGTGATAGGTCATGGAGCCCAGCGGAACGTCGGCGCGGCGGGCCACCTTTCGGTGCGTTGTGCCGGCCACCCCGTTTTCGGCGATGACCTCAAGGGTCTTTTCAATGATCCTGTTGCGCCGGTCAGGATCGTGCCGCCTGGTTGCCATCCTTCGCCCCTCCCTGGTCGCGTTGCCGGATGCAGGAGTGACGTGAAAAAAGCCCGCCACCATGTGTACGATCGTACATTAAGGCCCTAGAATCGAAACCATGACACATTTCCCCGCGGATTTCCGACGGCGCCGCATTGCCATTTTTGCCTTCATGCTCATGTTCGGAATCGGCATGTCCTCGTGGGTTGTGCGGACCCCGGCGGTGCGGGACCTGCTTGCGGCATCGACCGCTGAAATGGGGTTGGTGCTGCTGGGGTTGTCGCTCGGATCGATGAGCGGGGTGCTGTCCTCGGCGGCCGTTGTCCGGCGCCACGGTGTCCGGCTGACGGTGTCTGTCGGGGGTTCCAGCTTCATCGCAGGCGTCGCCATGATCGGCATTTTCGCAGGCCTCTCCGCCTTTCCCGGCGTCTTTGCAGGGCTGGCGCTGGTGGGCTTTGGCATCGGCGTCTCGGAAATCGCCATCAACATCGAAGGCGCAGCACTGGAGACGGTGTCGGGCACATCGATCATGCCGGCCCTGCACGGCTGTTTCAGTCTCGGCACGGTGGTGGGCGCCGTCTCCGGCATCATCCTGACGGCCATCGATTTCTCTGTCACCTGGCAGCTCATCTGCGTGGCACTGCTCGCTGCCGGTGTGCTGGGGTTCCTGACCCGCTTTGTCTCCCCTGAGACCGGCCGTGTCGCCCGTCAGCCCCGGACGGCCGGGGCACGGGCGCCCAGGGCGCCGAGGCGGGCGGCCTGGCGAGAACCGCGCCTGCTGATGCTGGGCATGATCATTCTCGCGCTGGCGCTCGCCGAAGGATCGGCCATGGACTGGCTGCCCCTGATCATGGTCGACGGCCACGGGCTTTCGGCCACGCTCGGCTCGGCCATTTTCGCAGGATTTGCGGCAGCCATGACGATCGGGCGCTTCCTGGGGGCGCCGCTGCTGAAGAGATTCGGCAATGCCGCCGTGCTTCGCGCCAGTACGCTGGTCTCCGCCGCCGGTATTGCGCTCGTCGTCTTCTCCGACAGTCCGGTCGTCGCAGGAGTCGCAGTCCTGCTCTGGGGTGTCGGAGCTGCGCTGGGTTTCCCGGTGACGCTCTCAGCAGCCGCCGACAGCCAGGACCCCACCTCTTCGGTGGCCGCCGTCGCCACGGCCGGCTATGTCGCCTTCCTGGTGGGCCCGCCCCTCTTGGGCTTCCTGGGGGAAGAATTCGGCCTGCGGGGCGCCATGATCCTGGTCCTCGTGGTGGTGGCACTGGCGTCCCTGCTGACCTCGGCCGCCAGGCCGGCACGGCGCGGGGAAGCGTCCGAATTGGAGCCCGTCTCCGCCTGACACCGCCCTACCCAGTCGAAGGCCCGGCCTCCAGGTGCAAATGCCTCCCGTGCGCGGCTGGAAAGCTGCCGTGGGCTATGGCCCGGCCGGGGCGCCGAACATCAGGCAGGTGCAGGCCGTGGCCTCAGGCAGCCGGTCCACCGCGACCTGCCAGCGGTCCTGCGGGACCCAGCCAAGGTCCGCCCGTGCATTGCCCAGGTCCCACCGTGTAGCCGAATCGGCGGAGACGGCGTTGTAGATGCCGAAGCCGGGGCCGCGGTCCAGGGCTGCGGCGACCAGCCGGACCAGGTCGCCCGATGACAGCCACGTGAGGGCATACTGCCGTTCGACCAGAGGCCAGCCGACCAGTCCCAGCCGCAGGCAGGACACGGCCCCGCCCGAGGCGGCCTGGTGCAGTCGCGCCAGGGCCTCCACCGCCACCTTGCCCACCCCGTAGGGGCAACAGGGCCGGGCAGCAGCCAGCGGACTGATCCCTTCGACGCCGTCCCGGTAGTCGAGCCCGCTGGCGTGCACCGAGCTGGCCACCACCAGCCGCCCCACGCCGGACACCGCTGCGGCGTCGAAAAGGTTCGCGGCCATCCCGACATTTCCCATCGCCTCCTCCAGCGAAGCGGCAGGGGAGGCGTTGGCGGCCAGGTGGATTACGACGTCGGAACCCTCAACACAGCGCCTGGCGAAAGCGGCCCCGCGCAGGTCCCCCACGAGCAGCTCATCGCAGGCGTCGGCGATGCCCGGCTGCGGCGCCGCATCCGCTGCAAGGCGAAGCCGGTAGCTGTTCCGCAGTGCGTGGAGCAGCAACCGGCCAACCGTTCCGGTGCCACCCGTCAGCAGAAGCAGTGGTTTCACACTGGGGACCTCATGGCTTTCTACTTGCTGATGCCGACCGTCATGCCTTCTACAATGCGCCGTCCCAGCCAGATGAACAAGGCCAGCACCGGGGTGACGACCAGGACAATGCCGGCAAACAGCCCGCCCCAGTCGGCACCGTTGAACTGGGACTGGTCCAGGAACGCCAGGAGGGCGATGGGCAGTGTCCGGTTTTCCGCCGTGGTGAGCATGACCAGTGAGAACAGTGTCTCATTCCAGCCGCTGATGACCGCCAGCATGAAGGCCGTGACCAGGCCCGAACGGGCCAGTGGCAGGACGATCTGGACAAAGGTCCGGATCCCGGACGAGCCGTCGATGGCTGCCGCTTCCTCAATTTCCACCGGCAGGGAGCGGAAGAATCCTGCCAGCAGGAACACCGTGAAGGGGATGCCCAGCCCCACCATGACGATGATGAGGCCTTGGATGCTGTTGATCATTTTCAGGTGGGACAGGTCCTGGAACTTGGCCAGCATGACATAGATCGGCACCAGCAGCACCTGCCCGGGAACACCCAGGCCAAGGACAAACAGCAGGGTGAAGGTGGAGGAGAGCCTCCGGGTGGACTTGGCAAGGACATACGCGGCGGGGGCGGCGATCGCCACCACCAGCAGTGACGAGACGAGAGTGGCGACCACGGAGTTGATTGCGGCAATGCCGAATCCGCCCGTGTTCCACGCCGTGGTGAAGTTCTCCCAGTGCGGCGCCAGGGGCAGGCCCAGCGGTTCGCGGGCGATGTCGCGGGTGTCGCGCAGCGACGTTGTCACCATCCACACGACCAGGAACAGGTTGAAGGCCACCAGCAGCCAGACAATGACGCGACCCACCATGCCGCCCACGCTGGGGCGCGTCTTCCTGCCGGGTTTGCGCATCGGGACCTGCGCCGGTGCCTGTGCTGGTGCCGCCGGGGCGCTCTCCGGGGACTGGGTTAAGACCTGATTCACAGCTTTTCCCTCTGCTTGCTAGATTTCAATGGCTTCACGGCGCAACATGCGCCGCAGCCCGATGGTCAGGACGGTCACCAACGCCAGGCTGACGATGGCAGCCGCTGCGGAAACACCGAACTCCCGGGACCCGCCGCCAAACGCGGCCTGGTACACGTAGACCGCCGTGGCCCAGGTGCTGGTGGGTGGTGCCTGCGCCGTGGAACCGCCAAACACCAGGATCAGCTCGAAGACCTTGACCGAGCTCATGGTCCACAAGACGGCACAGACGGAAATGACATCCCAGGCCAGCGGCAGCGTGACATGGCGGAACTTGGTCCAAGGACCTGCCCCGTCCAGGCCGGCGGCCTCATAGTAGTAGGCCGGAATCTGGTCCACGGCGGACATGATGATGGTGGTGAAATAGCCTGTGGCGCTCCAAATCATCACGATCATGATCAGGTTGAACAGGTTGTCCTGGGCAAGCCACTTGGGCGGATCCTGCACACCCACCAGCGCCAGGATCTTGTTCACCGGCCCTGCCGGGCTGAACAGGAACCCGGCGAAGATGCCGAACACCATGGCATTGATCAAGGTGGGGAAGAAGAGGACGCTGCGGACAAACTTCCGCCCCGTCATTTCCCGCAGCACCATGGTCAGGGCAAAGGCAAACACAAAGGTGATGATGCCCACCACGAACAGGATCTTGAGCGTGTTGGCGATGGAGCCGATGAAGATGGGATCCTTGGCGAGCTGGACGTAGTTGTCCATGCCCCGCCACGTAAGTTCATTGATGCCGTCCCAGGTGTGCAGGCTCAACCAGCCTGCGTAAAGGATGGGGACAACGTAAAACAGGAGCATCAGGAGCAGCGCCGGAAGCAGCATGGGCCAGTACAGGCGCCTGCGGCTGCGTTCAATGGCGGACATTCCGGCGCGCGGACGGCCTGTGTTGCGTCCGCGCGCCACGGGAAGTGCTGGAAGTGCCATGATCAGCCCTTGGCGTTCCAGTAGGCGATGCTTGCTGCCTTGGCTTCCTTGACGTATTCCTCGGCCGACACCTTGCCCAGGAACAGCTTGTCGAACGTTGGGTTGAAGCCCTTGTCGATGATGTCGCTGGAGATCCCGTCCGTGGGCAGCCGTGTCTCATTCTCCGCAAGGATCCCGGCAACATCAGCCAGCTGCGCAGGGGCTTCGACGTCGGGGCGCGCAGCCAGGTTGTCCGCGTCCGTGGAGATTCCGGACATGCGGTCCTTGTTGCTGAAGTAGGCAATGAATTCCTTGGCCTCCTCAGGGTGGGCGGCCTTCTTCGGAACCGCGAAACCGAAGAGCAGCGTGTCATTGGCGTTGCTGCTACCTGCGGAGGTCGACGGGAAGTTGAAGGCTCCGTATTCAAAGCCTTCAGCTGCGTACTTTGCCGTCTCAGCGGGGGCCCAGCTCCCCATCAGGAAGTACAGGGCCTTGTTGGCGGCCCAGGCGTTTTGCTGTTCGGGGTACTTGGACGCATCGTAGCCCTTGATGATGTAACCCTTGTCCACCAGTTCCTGGATCTGCTGTGCGGACTTGAGGACACCGGCGTCGTCCCAGGCGGCGCCTGTCTTGTCCTCCATCAACTTCTGGAAGGCTCCATCACCCATGTTGCGGTTGACCAGGTAGTCAAACCAGTAGGAATTGGCCCAGGTGGCGTCGCCGTCGGCGGCAATGCAGCCCAACTTTGCCTCCACAGCCTTCTGGCAGTTGGCCAGCAACTCATCCCACGTGGCCGGCGGGGTGGGGGCCACGGTGTTGGCCTTGTTGTAGAACACCGAAACATTGGAAACGGAGTAGGGCACCATGTAGTTCTTCACGTCGCCGCCGTAGCTGGGCAGGATGTCGAAGTACTTGGCCGGAATGACGTCGGCCACGGTGTGTCCGTCCTCGCCCGGAATCTTGGCTGCCAGCACGGGAGCCAGATCCGCCGCCTGGTTGGTCGCCGCCAATGCCGGGCCGATCTTGTCGTATGCCTGGTCAACCAGGTCGGGCACGTCTCCTGAGAGGAGGCCCGTGGTCACCTTTTCGAGCACCTTGCGGCCCTGCCACTGGACATCAACCTTGATGCCCGTGTCTTTTTCGAACGCATCCAGGGACGTCTTCAGGACGGCCGCCTGGGGTTCGGTCTCGGTCCACATGGACCAGTACGTCAGGGACTTGCTGCTGTCATCCGTCGCTGCGGAAGTGGTGGTGCAGCCCGAGGCTGCAAAAGCCACGGAGGTTGCCAAAATGGCGCCGGTGGCAACCTTGAGCCACGCGTTGGGGTGAGTCATGAGTGGGTCCTTTGAATGGTCCGATGGAAGTGGGAGGGCGTCCAGCCGGCAAGCGGCGAGGACGCTGTGTGAGTGTAGTCACAGAACAACTCGTGCTGTCAAGCAAATTTACATGAAAAGCGCTTTCGTGTGTAATTTGTCGGAATATTGCGCGATGGTGTGCGAGTTTTGAGTTACTGCCAAGAGTTTGTGTCAAGATAGTTGACAACTGCTTCAGGGGGTGGCACATTGAAAGTCAATTCCCCCGCACCGGCAGCATTGTTGGGCAGCCGGTATGCCGGTGCCGGCCCGGCCGGTGCCTGTCCAGAAGCCCAGACCCGTGGAGAAGCATGAAGATTACAAAGATAGAGACCTTCCAGGTTCCGCCGCGGTGGTTGTTCCTGCGCATGGAAACTGACGAAGGCCTGGTCGGCTGGGGAGAACCCATTGTTGAGGGCCGCGCCGACAGCGTTGCTGCAGCCGTGGCGGAAATGGCCGACTACCTGATCGGCGAGGATGCCAGCAGGATTGAAGACCACTGGCAGGTGCTGACCAAAGGCGGGTTCTATCGCGGAGGGCCCGTGTTCGCCAGCGCAGTGGCCGGAATTGACCAGGCGCTGTGGGACATCAAGGGCAAGGCGCTGGACGTGCCTGTCTACGAGTTGCTGGGCGGGGCCGTGCGGGACAAGGTCCGGATGTACACGTGGATCCACGGTGACAGCCCGGAGGCACTGGCGGACGCAACCCGCACGGCACTGGGCGCGGGATTCAACGCGGTGAAGTTCTGCCCGGCCACGAAGGTGGCGCCAATGGACACCGCCGCATCGATCCGCAGCATGGTCAACAACTTGGCTGCCGTGCGCGGCGCCGGCGGAGATGAACTCGACATCGCCCTGGACTTCCACGGACGCTTCACCCCGGCCATGTCACGCAGGGTGTTGCCGCTCATGGAGGAATTCCTGCCGATGTTCGTCGAGGAGGCAACGCTCCCGGAGCTGTCTGCCGACCTTGGACTCATTGCCCAGGCAACGTCGATCCCCCTGGCAACGGGGGAGCGACTCTATTCCCGCTGGGACTTCAGGTCCGTCCTTGGGTGCGGTGTGAGCGTGGTGCAGCCCGACCTCAGCCATGCCGGCGGCATTTCCGAAGTCCGCCGCATCGCGGCCATGGCCGAAACCTACGGTGCACTGCTGGCGCCGCATTGCCCGTTGGGCCCCATTGCGCTGGCTGCCAGCGTGCAGGTGGACGTTGCCAGCCCAAACTTCCTCATCCAGGAACAGAGCCGAGGAGTGGAATATACGGATGGCCCCGACCTGTTCGACTACCTGGCCGACCCGCAGGTCTTCAACATGGACACGGGCTACATCGAACGGCCGGCGGCACCGGGACTTGGCGTCGTGATCGATGAGGAACGAGTGCGGTTTGAGGCACGGACCCCACACCAGTGGCGCAATTCCATCTGGCGCCAGAGCGACAACTCCTTCCTCGAATGGTGACGGCAGCACCGGCCCAATACACCGCTGCCAAGGCAGGGGACCTGCGGTCGGAACTGGGCGAAACTCCCCGGCTTGACGCACGGACGGGGCATGTCGTCTGGACTGACATCAGCCAGGGCAAGGTCCACATCGGCGAGGTGTGCGGCGACGGAGTTGAAGCGGTGCGCACCTACGACGTCGGAGGCATGGCTGGTCCCGTGACTCCCTTGCAGGAACCCGGAGCCGGGTGGGTCATGGCCCGGGAACGCGAAGTGGTGCACCTGGCCGAGGACGGAACCGTTGCCGTCCTGGCCACGCCCGAGGAAGGGCGCCCCACCGCGTTCAATGACGGTGTGGCCGACCCGGCGGGAAACCTCTGGGCAGGATCCATGGGACGCAACGGAGTGCTGGGCGCTGGCCGCCTCTGGCGTTTCGACACCGCAGGGCGGGCCTCCGTCATGCTCGAAGGGATCGGCATATCCAATGGCATCGGCTTCACCGACGACGGCCGCGCCGCCTATTATGCCGACACCGCCACCGGCACGCTGGAAAGGCTGGACCTGGGCCCCGGCGGCACCGTCACTGCCAGGCGCACGATAGTCACGTTCCAACCCGGCGAAGGCGACCCGGACGGTCTTGCCTTGGACGACGAGGGGTGCATCTGGGTGGCCATGTGGGATGGCTGGGCCGTGCGCCGCTACTCGCCCGAGGGGGAACTGCTTGCCGTCGTCAACGTACCGGTGGCACGGCCAACAGCAGTTTGCTTTGCCGGCCGCCTCCTGGTGGTCACCACCTGCAGCGGCTGGCTCCCCGACGGCTGGGAACTGGACCAACCAGCCGCAGGCAAGCTCTTTGCCGCACGGGTGGACGTGGGCGGCCAGGCCGCACGCCCGTATCGGGGACCGCTTGGCATTTCCACGCCCGGAAGTGGGGAAGGCACATCTTGACTTCTGGAATGATTGACGTATTGACGCTGGGGGAAACCATGGCTTCCGTCGCCTCCGAACTCCGTGCGCCGCTCGAAACCGCCCCCAGGTTCACCTTGGGCGCCGCGGGCGCCGAATCAAACGTTGCCCAGTACCTCGCGGAGCGCGGACACTCCGCCGCGTGGGCCGGCATTGTCGGGGATGACCCCTTGGGGCGGCGGCTGTCCGGAGAGCTGGGCCGATGCGGCGTCGACCTGTCCTTTATGGCTGTGGACCCGGCGGCCCCCACGGGCGTGATGTTCAAGGATCCCGGCGCCGGGTCGACCCGGGTTCACTATTACCGTGCCAATTCAGCAGCGTCACGGATGGGGCCGGAAATGGCGGAGGTCTTGCCGTGGCGGCGGACGCGTTTCCTGCACCTCTCCGGGATTACCCCGTCTCTTTCCTTCAGCACAATGGCGCTCATGCACGCCCTGTTTGCCCGGGCGGAGCTCGAACGTGTCCCGGTATCCTTCGATGTCAACTTCCGGCCGGCGCTGTGGCCCAAGGGCGAGGCTGCGCCGGTGCTCTTGGAGTTCGCCAGGCGTGCAGCTCTGGTCTTTGTGGGGCTCGATGAGGCGCAGTCGCTCTGGCCGGGCGTGGAAACAGCCGCGGATGTCCGGGCCCTGGTGGGCGGGCGTGGCAGGCTGGTCGTCAAGGACGGAGCCGTGGGTGCCACGGAATTCGAGGGGCAGCAATCCGCATTTGTGCCTGCTGCCGCGGTGGAGGTGGTGGAGGCTGTTGGCGCCGGCGATGCCTTCGCGGCCGGCTACCTTTCGGCCGTGCTCGACGGCGGCGGGCCCGCCGGGCGCTTGGGGCGCGGGCATGAGTTTGCCGGCAGGGCATTGGCAAGTACCAGCGATTTTCAACCGATAGCTGAAAGGTCGGAATGCAATGGGCGTTGACTATTTCGAGACCATGTTTTCGCAATCCCCGGTCATGGCGATTCTGCGGGGGATGGGGCCGGAGCGCTCCCTGGAACTGGCACACCGTGCCTGGGACCTGGGCATCCAGTCCGTGGAAATCCCCATCCAGGCACCCCGGGACCTGGACTCCCTGTGCGCTGTCGTCGCAGCAGGTCGCGGCCGGGGATACGACGTGGGAGCGGGGACCATCGTCTCTGTCGGGCAGGTCACCGAGGTGGCGGGCTGCGGTGCTGCCTTCGCCGTCAGCCCGGGCACGGATGTGCAGGTCATGGCAGCGTGCTTCGACGCCGGACTTCCGCAGTTGCCGGGGGTCGCCACTGCCAGTGACATTCAGGCGGCGGTGGGCTCGGGCGCACGTTGGGTCAAGGCGTTTCCCGCATCCGTGCTTGGCCCGGCCTGGATCAAGGCCATGGCGGCCCCGTTTCCCCACGTGAATTTTGTGGCAACCGGCGGGATCGATGCTGACAACGCAGAGGATTTCCTGAAAGCCGGTGCCAGGGTGGTGGCCGTGGGGTCCGCCCTTGAAGACCCGCGCCAGCTTGACCTTCTGGGCCGGAGACTGGACTCGCGTGTTGACAGTGTCCAAGCGCAACTGAAAGATTCAACCAATGCATGCTAAGAGCGGGGCGCCGAAGGGCTTGAGAACGAACAACAGGCGCCAAGTGCTGGAACTGTTGATCAATGAGGGCCCCAAACACAGGGCTGAGCTGGCGCGGCGCATGTCGACGTCGCGGACCACCATCACCAACATCACCAATGAGTTGTTGGACCGCGGCGTGGTCCAGAACCGGGCGCCGGACCTGGACATCACCGGCCACGGCCACGAGCTCATCGCCATCAATCCGGCCGCCGGCTACACCCTGGGCTTGGACTTCACGCTGGACAAGGTGGCCATCAACATTTCCGACCTGGCCAAAATCACCGTGTCGGAAACGTCGTTCGCCGTGGATCCTGCGGACACCGCCGAAACCCGGGTTGCCGCAGCCGCCGCCATCGTGCGCAAAATGTTGACGGCGGCCGGAATTGAGGACTCCAGCGTCATCGGAATTGGCGTGGGCGTGCCAGGACAGATCGACCGGCGCACCTATCGTGTGGGCGGATCCATCCCCGGGCAGGCATGGTCCCTGGTGGATGTCCGCAGCACGCTGGCCGACTACGTGCCGTTTCCCATCTTTCTGGAGAACAACTCACGGCTTGAGGCTTTCGCCGAAAAGCAATGGGGCGTCGGGCGCGACAGCGAAAACATGCTCTACCTGAACTTTTCCAGTGGGGTTGGCCTGGCACTCTTTGCTGACGGGAACTTGTTCCGTGGCAGCATCGGAGCAGCCGGGGAGGTGGGACACATGTCAACGGACCTCAACGGCCCGGCCTGTCCCTGCGGCAACCGGGGCTGCCTGGTGCTGCGCACCGGCACAGCCCACGTCTTGTCGCTGTTGCGCCCGGCAGTCGGTGCTGCTGCCACGTGGGACGACGTGCTGGCCGAAACGCAGGCCGGCAATCCCGCCTGTCTGGAAGTGTTGTCCGAGATTGGCACCATGGCCGGGCGCTTTCTGGCCGGCATCTCCAACTTGCTGGACCCGGAACTCATGGTCATCGGCGGCGAGCTTGCGCTAACCGGGGAGCCGTTCATCGGTCCGCTCTCCACAGCCTTGAAGCGTCACACCCTGCCGCTGACGGGCTCGCGCGTCACTGTGGTCCAGGCCGAGCTTCCGCCGGGGGCCGGGACGGGTGCCCGCGGCGGTGCCGCCCTGGCGCTGCGTGAAATGTCCGGGACGTCAGCCATCGATAAACTGTGAGCCAGCCAGGTCCGCCGGTTTTCGCGGCAACTTGCCCAAATTGTTCTTCTCAATAGCGGGGCCATTCTGATAATCATTCGAATCAAGATTTAATCCCACGCGTCGGACATTGCTATTTTAATATCTATATGTGCCGTTGGCGGCGGGCCTTGCGGGGTTTTTACAACAGCTTCGAGGCGACATTCTGATATTTATCGGCCTGTGCTTATGAGGTGTTCCATTTCACCTGGAATGTCGGTTGCGCGAGAGTATTGCGGGGCGGCCCGGCGATCGAACGTGGCCGGAAACTACCGGCCTGGCACGGCGCCCCGGGTAGTTCTTGCCTGGTGGCTTGATTTATTCTGCCTGCTTCAATCATGCGAATGCGGCGATAAAAATTATTGTTTGAGAAAACTTCAAAAGGCATTGCGGGGCGCGTTGAAAGTATGCTTTGATTGTTTTTGTTGACCAAGGAACCGCCGATAGTTGTATTTCGTGGAAACGGAACTGATGAATCGTGCGGGGGTGGTTTTTGCCACTTTTTCACCATTCTTTCGGTGCTCCGGTCATCATCGATTTCATTGAGCCGCACCGCCCGCAACGCATTTTCCTGTGGTTCGCAGGCGGCAGTGGGTCATCCACGCCAGGTCGCACTCTTCGCCCGGCATCTTGTCATAAATCAAAGGAGATCCAATGGAAAGAACAACTGAGCAATCTCGGCCCGCCCTTGGCCCCGTCATTGGACGCCGCGCGTTTGTCGGTGCCGCTGGCATGGTGGCACTGGCCGGCGTCGCCGCATCGAATGCTGTGGCGAGCCCTTCTGCCACGAACACCCAGGACGCCGCCACACTCGTTTGGAGCGAACGGTTTGACGGCACAGAGCTGAATGGGGACCTCTGGGAGTATGAGCTGGGCAATGTCCGCGGCAACGAGCAGGAACACTACTCAAGCAGCAAGGACAACGTCCGGATCCAAGATGGCCGGCTGGTTATCGCCGTCACTGACCGGCCCGTGGCGGACCAGTATCGCAATACCGCCAAGCACGGAGCCAGGGCACGCCTGGTCAAGTACAACTCCGGAAGCATCCGCACCCACGGCAAGAAGGATTTCCTCTACGGAAAGCTGGAGATCCGCGCCCGCCTGCCCAAGGGCAAGGGCGCGTTCCCGGCCATTTGGATGCTGGGACACGATTTTCATCTCGACGGCCGCATCGACACCTCACAGGGGACGGGGTGGCCGGGCTGCGGGGAACTGGACATCGTTGAACTGATCGGCGCCCCGACAGCCCTCCGCGCAAGCGAGGGTGAAACGGCTTCCCCATCCGTGAGCAACCGCAAGATCTACGGCACCCCGCACTTCGCCTACAGCCGGGGAGACGCTGACGGTGACGGCAGCTACAGCCCCCAACCGTTGGGAGGGACGGCGGTGCAGGACGCCGACTTCAACGATGACTTCCACGTGTTTGGCATCAACCGGACGCCGGAGAAGCTTGAGTGGCTTGTTGACGGGGTGGTGTACAAGACGCTGCAGTTCACCGCCACCGATCCGGTGGAAAACGAGCGGCGTCAGGCAGCAGCCGCGGGAATGCTGCGTCCCATGTACCTGCAAATCAACCTCGCCACGGGCGGCAACTGGGCTGGTGACGCCGGTGACCATCTGGCCCAGGATGGAACGGATTTCACTGTTGACTGGGTGCAGTACTCACAAACCGACGCGCAGAAGGAGGCCGACCGCGCCTACTATTCCACGCTCCCCGTTCTTCAGGGCGTAGAAGACATCGCCATCCGCCAGGGACAGCAGGTGGACCTCTCCGGACAGGTGTCGGTTGACCGCGCCGGATATGAGGTCCACTGGTCCGTCAACGACACCCCCATGTTCGTCAATGGCGGGGTGCCCGGCGGGAGGAATGAAGTCAGGCTGGTTGCCAGCAGCACGGGCACCTCGCAGGGCACGGCAGAACTTCCTGCCGGCGTGTACACGCTGTATTACACGGCACTTCCGGTCGGCACAGACCTCAGTGACAGCAGCAAGGCGCTGCCAAGCATTCCAGCCGGGCGTGCCAAGGCAACGCTGTCTGTCCTGCCGATTGACGGCCTGAGGGGCAACCCGCACGCCGCCGTCGCCAGCGTCAAGCTGCCGGCCGGCTGGACGTCCACTGCGCCGTCGCAAAAGTTGAATCGCCAAGACCGTTTTGACGTGCAGTTTGTCAATTCGTCAGACACCAGCGTTGCCCCGGAGAAGCGCCTGCCCGTCAACTTCACCCTTCCGAGGTCCGCCATTACCTGGTGACAGCAGGCCCGGGGACAGCCGGTCCTCGGGTCGGGGCTCCATGGTGAAGGCTTTTGCAACCGTGCCACAGGGCTCCCCGAAATTCGGGCTGAACGTTTCAGTTTCCGGTTTTGGGGAGCCTTGGGCCCGGCGGGCAGCCCCGTCTGCCCCTGTTCCATTCCGCTGTGGATGCCCGCCGGCCGCCACTCCCGCGGGGCCGTGGCGCCATCCGAGCCGGCAGGGGTGGACCATCTGGTGCGTCCCCACCGTCATTTCCCGGTGCCGACACCGTGAGCTGCAAGAAGCTCCGGCACCGGCACCCACCTTCAACCAAAGGACCATGCTTTGCCTGACACCGCAACCCAACAAGCCGCTGCCGTCCCCGTGGTGGTTCCCGCCCTCCAGCAGTGGCACGCTGCCGGCGGTAGCTTCACCTTGGAGGATGGGTTCACCGTCGTGTGGCACCACGCCGATCTGGCTTCGACGGCCCAGGACCTCGTGGACGAAATCAAGGAATTGACTGGCCTGGATGGGACGGCAAGGGCATCCGACGGGCAGCCCGGTGCGATCAACCTCGCCCTGGACCCTGCTCTGGAGTTTCCGGCCGCCCCGGCCGCAACGGCGTGCGAGGCCCACGAGATTGAGGTGGGTGCCGGCGTCGTGATTGGGGCACATGGCAAACAGGGTGTCTATTGGGGGACGCGCTCACTGTTGCAGATGTTGGCAGTCTCGGTTGTACTGCCGCGGGGCACGGCCGTGGACTGGCCCAACTATCCGGTGCGCGGCTTCATGCTCGACGTGGGCCGGCGCTTTTCACGGCCGGAATACCTGGCGGACCTGATCAGATACATGAGCTGGTTCAAGCTGAACACGTTCATGGTCCACTTGAATGACAACGAGATTGCCAAGGACACCGGGCGTGGCTGGGGGCAGGCGCAGCACGCATTCCGGCTGGCCTCGGAACACCCGGCCCTGGCAGGCTTGGCCGCGGAGGATGGCAGTTACCGCCGGGCCGAGTGGGATGCGCTGGAAGATCTTGCCGCCCGGCACCAGGTGCTGCTCGTGCCGGAGATTGACGTGCCTGCGCATTCCCGCCCGCTGATTGCCTGGCGTCCGGAGCTGGGCTTGAACGGCGGCGACTCGGACATGCTGGACCTCTCCAAGCCTGAGACCACGGAACTGGTCAAGGACCTTTTCACCGAGTTTGTGCCGTGGTTCCGCAGCCCCATGGTGAACTTTGGGGCGGACGAGTACAGCAAGGACCACCACACCGAATACCGCGACTTCTTCAATGCCATCAGCGCCCACCTGCAGGAGCTGGGCAAGACGCCCGTGGCGTGGGGAAGCCTGACGGCCATGGCCAACGGGGCACCCGACCCGGGTGCGGGTTTCGACCGTGCGCCCATCATTTGTTCGTGGAACAACGACTGGCACAGCGGCCGGGCCGCCGTGGCAGACGGCTACCAGGTGGTGAACATGAACGATGACATGCTCTACATCGTGCCCTTTGCGGACTACTACCACGGCGGCCCCCTTGACGCCCGGGCGCTCTTTGATTCTTGGGAGCCGCACGTCTTTGGGCCGGGCCAGGACTTGGAGCCGGGTCATCCGCTGTTGTTGGGGGCCGCCAGCGCCTTGTGGAATGACCTGGTGCTGCGCGACTATGACGAGCACACCATGCACGCCATGATTGAACCGGCCTTCGGGGTGCTGGCGCAGAAGATGTGGCGCGGAGCCGTGGCAGGCCTGGACTTTGAGGACTTTGCCGAAAATGCCAAGGCCGTGTCGGGCTGGCCGGGCCGCGGGTTCCTGAAGTGACTGGCGGTGACCGTCCCGGACGGAGGGCCGTGGCCGCGACCCGGTACGCGGCACTGGAAATCGTGGTCCAGGGCGCCGCAGGTGCACGGGCCGCCATGGCGGCCGGAGCAGACCGGCTGGAACTCTGCTGTGACCTGGGCGTTGGCGGACTGACGCCGTCAGCCGGGACAGTTGACGCCGTGTTGGAAGCGGTGGAGGGCCGGCCGGACACAGTCCACGTCCTGGTCCGACCCCGTCCCGGCGGCTACGTCTATGACAATGGGGAAGTGGAATCGATGTGCCGGGACATCCGGGCCCTGAAGGCCCAGGGAGTTCACGGAGTGGTCGTTGGCGCCCTGTCCCCGGCACGGACAATCGACCTGTTGGCGTTGGACAGATTGGTGCAGGCCGCCGATGGCCTGACCGTAACGTTTCACCGTGCGATCGACAACAGCGCCGACCCGCTGGGGCAGCTGGCACTCCTTGAAGGGACGGGAATTGCCAGGATCCTGACATCAGGGGGTGCGGCACGTACCATCGACGGCCTGAGCGTCCTGGAAGCCATGGTCCGGGAACGCCCGGCGAGCATCCAGGTGATGGCCGGTGGAGGCGTCCGGATCGCCGACATAGCCGGCCTGGTGCAAGCCGGCGTCGACGCGGTGCACCTGTCGGCCAAGGTGACTGTCATGGACGCCAACCCGGCAGCGCCGGGAGGCGTCGTGCAGGAGGTGGACTTCACGAGCCCGGACCTGGTGGCCCGGGCGGAACGGGAAATTGCCCTGGCCAGACCGGCGTAGCCGCCTGCTCGGGCAGGCCGGCCACGGAGGAATGCTTCGTCCTGGTGCGGGCGCGGACCTCACCCCGGCCCGCCTCCTGTCGTGGGCAGTTCCACGGGGCAGCGTCGGGGGGAGGAACGCTACTTCTTGCCCTTCTTGTCGTCAACCATGCCGCCGAGCAGGCCGCCTATGGCCCCGCCCAGGACGCCGCCGGCAGGTCCGCCGATCAGGGAACCGATGCCTGCGCCGATGCCGGCGAGGCTTTGGCCGTAGCTGACGCGGGCGATGCTGACGGTGGTTGAGCCGTCGTCGCCCTCGGTGACTTCGAAGGTGCCGAGGGCCGCGGAAGCGATCACCAGGGCGACGGGGCTGGTTCCCTCCGCAGCGAGCATCCTGGAGTAGATGTCGCGGGTTTCAAAATAGGCCTTCCGCGGGTTGCCCTTTGGCTCGCCGGCGTCGAGGCCCAGCCTGTACAAGTCCAGCAGGGTGGAAGCTTCCTTGCCGGTCACGAGGTCCGCAGCCGTCAACCGGCCCAGGATCGCCATGTGCTCGGCGACGTAGTCGCCCTTGTTCTCTGCCATGATGCGGCGGGACTCCTGACGGAGTGCGTGCATCATGTCCGGCAGGCCCACAATCATTGTTGGTGCGTGTTCCATCATGACCTCCTTGGCATTGTTGCGCATATCACACTACGCCGGAGTGCGCCACTGCAACAGGGAATTGATTGAGGAATTTCCAGGGACTTTTGTGCGGCTCGAGACCGTAGGGGGCGGTGCTCTTTGCCGCCGTCGGCCGGGCCCTGGGCCGAGGCGCAAGAAAAGGCATGCCAAAGCGTGATAGCCTCTTCAACGCTGATGCAGCGGCTGCCGATTCACCTCCGAAGGGGAATCGCGGCCCAGCGGTCACCTGCGCGGGTGGCGGAATGGCAGACGCGCTAGCTTGAGGTGCTAGTCCTGGAAACGGGGTGGGGGTTCAAGTCCCCTTCCGCGCACACAACGGCTCCCCGGGAACTTCGGTTCCTGGGGAGCTTTTCTCTTAAGTGCCCTGCGCTCCCTGGATCCCCGGCGGGCCGCCGTCCCGGGTGCAGGCGCCGCGGCGCTGCCGGTTCCCGCCCAAGGAGGGTTCGCCGTCGTGCCTCCCGGTGAAGCCAAGGTGGCCGATGAGTCAGGCAATGCCGAACTGTTTGCGGGTCATTGCATCAAACATGCGGTCGGGCAGGCGGCTCAGGGCGACCGCCGTCGAGGATCCGCGTCCGACCCGGTAGCGGGTGCGCGGCCCGTCCTCGGTGGCGGCCCTGGCAATCACGCGGGCGACCGTGTCGGCGTCGCTCGTGATGGGCTTGTCTGCCGCGGCGCGGTGGTAGCCGGCCACGGCCGCAGCCATGTCCGCGTAGGGCCCGCCGCCGGAGGAGGCTTCCAACGACCGCATCGCTTCCTCGTGCCAGGGAGTGCGGACCGGGCCCGGCTGCACCACGGCAACGTCGATGCCGAACGGGCGCAGCTCGGCCCGCATGCTGTCGGAGAGCGCCTCGAGGGCGAACTTGGAGGCGTGGTACCAGCCGCCAAGCGGCGAGCTGAATTCGCCGGCCAGGCTGGAGACGTTGACGATCCTGCCGCCTCCGGCCTCGCGCATGGGGCCGATGACACGCCCGGTCAGGGCGGCCAGGCCGAACACGTTGACGTCGAACTGGCGGCGGGCCTGTTCCATCGGCGTTTCCTCGATGGAGCCGAATTCGCCGTAGCCCGCGTTGTTGATGAGGATTCCGACGGGCCCCAGCTCCGCCTCCACCGCGGAAACCGCGGCATCGATGGTGGATTCTTCGCTCAGGTCCAGCTGCACGGGGAAGGCACCGGGAAGCTCTGCGACGAGCCCGCTGCGCCGGGCGGCGCCTGCCACCCGGAAGCCGCGCTCCACGAGCAACTGTGCCGTGCGGGCGCCGATGCCGGAGGAGGCTCCTGTGACGAGGACTGTTTTCTCATTACTGTTTATGTTATTCACAGTTAAATACTGTACTGTGAACGTCATGAACAGTCAACGGATTGAAAACAAAACTTTGCGGCTGTTGTGGGGGCTGGCGGTGCCGGGTGCGCGCGGGCCCCAGCCCCGGTTCACCGTGGAAGAGGTCACCGCTGCCGCCTGCGTATTGGCCGACGACGAAGGGCTGGCCCCGCTCACGCTCGCCAAGGTGGCAGGGGCCCTGGGGCTGACCACCACCGCCCTGTACCGGTATGTGGAGTCCAAGGAAGCCCTCGTGGAATTGATGACGGACCAGGCCGTGGGCACCCCGCCGGACTTCGACGGCGGAACTCTCCCGGATCGCGCCGGTCACCCCGCGGACCGTGACCGCGGAAACCCTGCGTCCGGGACGGGCTGGGAACAAGATGCGCAGGCCTGGACGCGCGCCTTGTGGCAGCGCTACCTGGACCACCGCTGGCTGGCCGTGGTCCAGGTCGGCGGGATGCCCGCCCATCCCAACCGGCTGGCGTGGATGAACTCGCTGCTGCTGGTTCTGGACCGGGGAAACGTCACCGACCCCCTGCACATCGCGCTGCTCCTCGATTCGCTGGCCCGCGCCTTCGCGGCCCTCAGCCCGCAGCCCGGGGCGCCAGTCCAGGAAACACCCGACTGGCTGCCCGGCGCCATCGCCGCCCGCTTCCCCCGTGTGGCTGCAGAGCTGGGACGAGACTGGACCGACGTCGAGCATGAGCTGAGCAAGGCCGTGGCGACCGTCCTGGGTGCGGCCCGGTAGTTGGCGCGCCGTGGTGCCACACCCCTCGCCCAGGGCGGAAACGTGACGAACGAGACGCGGGATGCGGCCCTTGTCCCGGGACTGCCTGGGCCTGCCCCGGCTCGGCGGCGGAATGCTCATGACCACAAGCCGCAGCCTCCAAGCCCTTCCGGTGCACCGACACCATGATCGGCTTCATGGACCCCGACCGGTGCCACTACGGGGCACACGTCGGCAGGCGCCTTTCCGTGCAGCCATCAGGCGGGACTGGCTCCGGCCGGCCTGCCGCACATCGATACTGCAGTACATGCGATCAGTCCGATTGAAACCGCAGCACATGCGATGAAATCGCCAAATTCATCGCATGTGCTGCAGTTTCAACCTCGGGTGGCGTGTGGAAATCGCATGTGCTGCAGTTTCAACCTTGGGTGGTGTGTGTTCAACCTCGGGTGGTGTGTGGAAATCGCATGTGCTGCAGTTTCAACCTTGGGTTGGCGGGACCGCACGGCCGGACAGGGTGCTCCACTGCCTTATCGGCTGCTTGTCCGCGCACAGAACAACGGCAGCAGGGGCCTCCGCGCTGGAAGGCGGCTGCCGCCGTCGGGCTTCACGAAGGAAGCGAAACCGGCGGCAGGCGTAGGCCGGCCTAGGCCTTGGCTCCCCGGGAATCGAGCTTCTTCTTGATGAAGATGGCGCCGAGGATCCAGCCTCCCAGGGCCGTGACAATCCAGACAACCAAGGGTGCCAGGACCCAGGCGGTGACGCCGTCGATCTGCAGGCCTGCCGAAAACAGCGTGGCCAGAAACAGGGCGATGAGCGTGGAGACCAGGCCGATGCCGCCCAGGATGGGGGAGGCGTACTGCCGGGCGACGTTGAAGATGAAGGGGCTGAGAATCGCCTGCGCCACCGTGAAAATGACGATTGCGACGAGAAAACCGCCAATATGCAGTGTCACCCCGGGAATGATCCACCCAGCCAGCAACAGGCCCAGGGCGGCGGTGACGAGGTTGATGGCGATGCGGATGAGAAATCTGATCATTGTTTATCCCTTGGAATGGAGTGGCTCGGCCCCAGCGGCCCTGTGAAGAAAAGCAGACACCAGAAGCCCACCCCGGTCAAGTGCCGACGGCCGGTTGCAGGTGCTGTCACGTGCCGGCGACGCCTGCAGCGAATTGCCTTCGGTGATCTTGCGGGCGTGGATGGCCATTTGAGGAGAGGCCATCCCAGACCCCGGGCGGCCACAGCCGCTCAATTCCTGGTCGATGCCTGACGCAACCAAACGAGTGAACGGGGCGCCGCTGACGAATCCGCCGCCAAACTTGCCCTCAGGGCCGGCAGCTGCACCACTCCGCCGGCGAATCCGTGAGGGATGTCAATGGCCGTTTCCTGACAATTCCACCGCAAAGTTCGACGGCGGACGGCTGCCACGCGCGGCGGCTCACCAACCGCGGCGGCTCAGGTCCAGCGCACAGGCACCGGCAGGCGTTCTTGTCTTGCCCCGCCGGTGCCATGGCCGCCTTCGCGGCCGTGGCCGTGTGCGGCGGCATGCGCTGCGCCGATCTGCGCCACCAGTTCGTCCATCGCCATGCTGCCCAGCAGTTCGCCGTCCACGTCGATGGAAGGCGAACTGCGCACGCCGAGGGCAGAGATCAGCACCTCGTCTGCGCTCACCACGAGATCCTCAGGGACGCGGACACCGCGGGCCTGGAGACCGAATATGAGGCCCAGGGAGATTGCCGACGAGTAGGAGATGACGGCGGTGGCACCTGATTCGACAACAGCATTGACCACACCGAACCCGGCTGCAAACGTCGGGTCGAAGGTTCCGAACTCGCTGAGTTTGGCACGGCCGGCCAAGGCATCCCGCACCGCGCGCGTGCGCTGCTCGTTTTGCCACGAGTTGTCGGGCCCGCCAATGAAGGCGATGTTCGTGTGCCCCTGCTCGGCAAGGCTCTCGGCCAGGGCGCGGAAGGCGCTCTCAGTGTCGGCTACCACGGAAGGAACTGTTTCAATCTCCCTGTCGATCAGAACACTTGGCCTCAGTGAACAGATCTCGAGGACGGCCGTGTCATCGCCCTTCGGTGCTGCGATCAGAAAGCCGTCGACCTGCTTGGAAAGCCTCCGCAGCGCCTCCGCATCGGCCTCGGAGGCGACGCCGTTCACCACGATCGTCAGGTGCAGCTCGGATTCGTTCGCCCGGATCTGGGCGCCCCGCACGATGGGGGTGAAAAAGCTGTTTTCGAGCGTGGGGACGACAATGGCCACGAGCCCCGAACGGCCCGACGCCAGCGCGGTTGCGGCCCGGTTGGGAAAGAAGGCGAGCGTTTCGGCGGCCAGGCGAACCCGATCCGCAGTTGACGGGGCCACAAGCTCAGGCTTGCCGAGCGCACGCGATGCCGTTGACTTCGAGACGCCGGCCAGTTTCGCGACATCATCCAGTGTTGCCAATGCTCTCCCCAATCCATTCCGCCCATTCCTCGGGCCCGCCGTGCGTTCATCTGCCGGAACCGCCCTTGCGATTCTGACACAACCTACTCTATGCTTCATGCAACCGGTACCACAACCGGTTCCACAACCGATTGCCATTCATCCATCCACGAGGATCCCATGTCAGCCATGTCGCGAAAACCCTTGTTCCTGCTGTTGCCGGGACTGATCTTCATCCTGGCGGGGTTCGCGATTCCCTCCGGAATCATGCTGTTCGCCCCGCCCGGGGTGAGCACTGGCGGCATCTTTGCCCGCCTCGGAGAGATGCTCACGGACCCCTTCGACCAGGCCATCATCCTGCGCACCCTTGGCATTGGGCTCGTTGTCATGGCCATCTGTCTCGTCCTCGGGTTTCCGATCGCCTACCTGCTGGCGCGTTCCACCTCCCGGTACGCCGGCGTGTGGCTTGCGTTGGCCATCTTTCCGTTGCTGCTCAGCAACGTGGTGCGCACCTTCGGCTGGATCGTGATCCTGGGCAGCAAGGGAGCCCTCGGCCAGCTCATCGTTTTTCTCGGTTTCACCGACGAGGCCCCGCAACTGCTCTACACCGAACTTGCCATCGTGCTTGGCCTGACCCAGCTGTTCCTGCCGCTGGCAATCATTTCCTGCTACTCCGCCGTGGCCCAGGTCGACGCCGGCCTCGACGATGCGGCCCGCGGCCTCGGCGCAAGCAAGACCCGCACGCTGTGGACGGTGGTGATCCCGCTTTCGGCCCCCGGAATCGTGGTGTCGGCCACGCTGGTCTTCGCCGGCTCAGCCACCGCCTACACCACCCCGTACCTGCTCGGCGGATCCAGCAACCGCATGCTCTCCACCCAATTGTTCTCATATTCGGCCGTCACGGTCGACTGGGCCTCAGCCTCAGCCACGGCCCTGATCATGACGGTCCTCGTTTTCCTGGTCTCCGGCGTTTCCTCCCTGACCACTCGCAGAAAGGGGATGGTTTCATGAAGGGCCGCCCACTCATCGGCACCTTCGCGGTGCTGGGCTACATCATCATGATCGTGCCCATTCTCTTCGTCGTGGCAATCGCCTTTACCGACAGCCAGACGTTGAGCTTCCCACTCAGGGGCTTCACGCTGCGCTGGTTCGGCGAGGCAGCCTCGTACACTCCGTTCACCTCGGCACTGCTCAGCAGCCTGGGCCTGGCTGTGCTCTCCACAGCGCTGGCGCTGGCGATCGGAATCCCGGTCACGCTCGCCATCCAGCGCGGAAAGATCCCGGGCAAGTCCCTGGTCGAGGGCCTGTTTCTCTCGCCGCTGGTAGTGCCGGAACTTGTCGTGGGCCTGGCCCTCTACCAGCAGGTCATGGTGGGCCTGAACCAAACTGCGCTCGTGGCCCTGGTCATCGGCCATACCGTGATCCTGCTGCCGTATGCGGTGCGGGTGACCGGGGCCTCGCTCGCCCTTGCCGATCCCTTTGTTGAGGAAGCCGCACGCGGCCTGGGTGCATCACCGTTCAAGACCTTCTTGACCGTGACACTTCCGCTGCTGCGGCCAGGCATCTTCTCGGCAGCCCTTCTGAGCTTCATCACCTCGTTCAACAATGTGCCGATGTCGCTGCTTCTGCAGAGCCGAAACTTCCACACGCTCCCGATCACCATGCTCGATTACATCCAACAGTCCTATGACCCGATGATCGCTGCCATGTCGACACTCCTACTCGCCGGAACCGTTGTCATCGCCATCGTGGCAGAACGCACGGTTGGCTTCGCCAAGATCTTTGGAGGCATCAACAAATGACCATTGCAGCAGAATTCATCGGCGTCAGCCAATCATTCGGCGACTTTCTCGCCGTCGACAATCTGGACCTGAAGATCGAAGAAGGCAAGCTCACCACCCTTCTCGGACCCAGTGGATGCGGCAAGACCACCACATTGCGCATGCTCGCCGGCTACGGCACCCCCACGAAGGGGCGCATCACCATCGGCGGCAAGGACGCGACCAGGCTGCCGCCGGAAAAGCGCAACCTGGGCATGGTGTTCCAGTCCTATGCCCTATTCCCGCACATGACCGTGGCTGAAAACGTGGCATACGGGTTGAAAATCCGCAAGGTGTCCGAACCGGAACGTTCACGGCGTGTCATGGAGAGCCTTGACCTCGTGGGCCTCGCGCACCTGGCCAAGCGCCGGCCCAAGGCACTCTCGGGCGGGCAGCAGCAGCGCGTCGCACTCGCGCGCGCCATCGCCATCCGCCCGGCCCTCCTGCTGCTCGACGAGCCGCTGTCCAACCTGGATGCGCGGCTGCGTGTGCAGATGCGCAGTGAAATCCGCCGCATCCAGGCGGAGACCAGCCTTTCGGTGGTCCTGGTCACGCACGACCAGGACGAAGCACTCGAGATGTCGGACACGATGGTGCTGATGCGTGAGGGCACGATCATGCAGCAAGGCGCGCCCGAGCAGGTGTTCCCGGCACCGGCCAACCGTTTCGTGGCTGAGTTCCTTGGCTACGAGAACTTCATCGACGACCCCCGGCGGGGACTTCTCACGGTGCGGCCCGAGCACTTGCGGGTTGCCGCCAGTGAGACCGAGCCGGCGGTTGCATCCGCCGGCCTGCGGCTGCCCGCCACCATCACCAGTTCGGCCTACCGCGGCGTTGACCTTGTCATCACCACGGCCGTTCTGAATGCGGCGGGTGAAGAAATCCCGCTCGTTTCGACGGTGCGCCGCGACTCACTGGCTGCCGACTTCATGGGGCACAACCGCGGCGACAAGGTCACTGTTTACACGCGCGACGTCGATCTCGTCGCGCTTCCCGGCTGAATCGCACCTCCCTGCCACCTGCTGCCCACCCGGCAGTGCCCCGCCACGACCCACCCCGCAAGTTAGGAATAGCACAATGTTCAATGCACGACTCGTCCGCACGGGCGCGATTCTTGCCGCATCCGCCATCGTCGCAACTCTCACCGGATGCTCGGCCGGCGCCCCTGACGACAGCAGCACAATCGTCGTCAGCACCTTCCCCTTCGGTGTTGAAGAGATGAAGAAGGCCATCATCGATCCGTTCGAGAAGGCCACGGGCATCAAGGTTGAGATCGACACGGGGAGCAACAGCGAGCGGCTCTCCAAGCTTGAACTCAATGGCAAGAACTCAGACATTGACGTGATGCTGATCTCGGACTTCTACGCAGCCCTCGGCCAGGAAAAGGGGGTGTTCCAGCAGCTCGACGCGTCGGCAGTCCCGAACCTCGCCGAGATCCCCGATTTCGCCAAGGACCCGCAGTTCATGGGGCCGGCCTACAGCTTCCAGTTGAACGGCACCTTGTTCAACACCGACAAGGTCACGCCCGAAGAGGCCGCCGACTGGGCCTTCTACGGCGACTCGGCCAATGCCGGCCGCACGGCCCTGCCCGACATCTCCGTCACCGCCGGACAGCTCACTGTCTCCGGTGTCGCCGAGGCTTACGGCACCGGCGCCTACGACATTGACTCCGCGCTCAAGACGATGGCCGGATGGGCTCCCAACACGCTGCAGTTCTACACCTCCTCCACCGAGGTGACGAACCTGCTGCTCCAGGGTGAGATTGTCGCCGCACCAACCCTGAGCGGCTTTGCCACGAACCTGGTCGAGGCCGGCGAACCGATCGCCTGGACCGCACCCAGCAAGGGACGCTTCATGGCCACGAACCGGGCCATGGTTCCGGCCGGGGCTCCAAACCTGTCCGGTGCCGAGAAGTTCATCGACTACCTGCTCTCGGTTGAAGCCCAGACCGCATCGGCCGACGTCGTGGGCGACCTTGCTGTGAACCCGGGCGCCACCGTTCCCAAGCAGCTCACCGACATCGTCGGCCCGGCGGCGACAGACCCCGTGGCGGCCGGCTACAAGACGCTGGACATGAAGACCATTGTCGCGAACCGCAGTGACTGGACCAACCGCTTCGCACGGGAGGTTTCCTCCCGCTAGGGAGACCTGCCATGACGACAATCACAGACCAGCAGCTGCACTCATACCTCCAGCGGATGCCGAAGACCGACCTGCACTGCCACCTCATCGGCACCGTGCGGGCATCAACATTCGCCGAGCTCGCGCAGCGGGAAAACCTTCAGCTGCCGGATGATGCCAAACGCATCTTCCAGGACATCAACTCCATGCCGCCCGATCCGGCACTCTACCTGAACACGCGCATCCCCGTTCCCCAAGGGCGCAGTGAGGGAGAGCCGGAGGTGTCGTACTCGCTGTTCCAGGCTTCCAAGTGGGTGGTCGAGTGCCTGCGCAGTGCAGAGGACCTCACCCGCATCACCTATGAGGCTTTCGAAGGCGCCCACCTGACCAGTTCCACGCGCCACCTCGAATTGTTCTTCGATGCCATTTCGCCGCAGACCGCCCACCTTGGCTACAACGGCGTGATTGAGGCGTATGCCGACGGAATCCGTATGGCCGAACGGGACTTCGGGATGACCGGCCGGATGATCGCCGGCATCGACCGCAGCCAGAGCGGCGAGCACGCGCTCTCCCTCGTGCGCCAGATAGTCGACAACCCGAACGACTACGTTGTCGGAATCGGCTTGGACAACCTCGAGACTGCGGGCCCGCCCGAACGCTTTGAAGCGGCTTACAAACTGGCCGGGGCAGCCGGGCTGAAGCGCACTGCGCATTCCTCGGAACACGCACCGGTCGCGATCAACACGGTCACCTGCCTCGACATGCTCGGCTGCGACCGGATCGACCACGGCTACTTCGTGCTCGAAGACGACGCCGTCGTGGAACGGTGCCGCGATGAGCAGGTGGCGTTCACGGGCGTCTTCACGACGTCCCGGCGTTCATGGCGGCCGTGGCGGCGCGCGTCGATCAAGGCCATGCTCGACGCCGGGCTCAACGTGATCCTCGCATCGGACGACCCCGGGATGTTCCCGACGACGCTCGCCGCCGAGTACCAGATTGCGTCGGACCAGCTCGGCCTTGACCGCGAGAAGCTGCGCGCAATGTCGATGGCCGGTGTGGAGGCGGCATGGGTCCCCGCCGGGGAGAAAGCCGCGATGAGGGCACGCTTCACAGCGGACTTTGACGCCCTGGAACGGGAGTTCTTCGCCTAGGCAGCGCCGCCGCTGCCACACGGCGGCCTGCTGCCCGCACGACAGTGAACGCAGCCCTGTGAAGGCGGTTGCCCGGCCCAGCGGCCGGGCAACCGCCTTCACTTGTTTCTGCCGGCGGTCCGGCAGCGGCGCGGCTTGCCCGCGGCGCCTCCCGTGAACGCTGTGAAAATCCCGTGTCTGGCCACCGCCGGCCGCTTCGAGCAGGATCAAAGAAGCCCGCCTGAGACCTCTGGCCTACAGTGGTTTCAACGGCACACCATTGAAAGGACACAGCCTTGGCAAACACAACGTTCAGCAAGGAAGAAAAGGCGGCCATGCGGGCCGCAGCGGCCGAGGCCAAGGCTGCCAAGGCGGGCGCCGACATGGAGGCCGCCTGCACAGCAGCCATCGCCGAGATGACCGGCACCGACCAGGAACTGGCGCAAACACTGCACGACCTCGTCAGGGAACACACTCCGCTGACGCCGAAGACCTGGTACGGCATGCCCGCCTACATCAATGCAGCCGGCAAGGTGGTGGTGTTCTTCCAGGCAGCCGCCAAGTTCAAGGTCCGGTACGCCACGATCGGCTTCCAGGAGGATGCCAAGCTCGACGAGGGCACCTTCTGGCCCAACGCCTACGCCGTGACGAAGCTGGGCGCCGCCGAGCAGAAGGAACTGGTGGCGCTGCTGAAGAAGGCCGTGGGGTAGCCGGCCCTCGACGGGTCCGGCCAGCGGGCGTATATTTCAGATTAGCCGCCGGGTTGGATTGGGGCGGAGGTTCCTTGAAGGAGCGCCATGCCGCACTTTGCGCTTGGAGTTGACGCCTGGCCGCAGTCCGTGGCCGCCCGCCTGCTGGACCTGAGTGCCGACATCGCGTGCGTGGCCGGGTTCGACGGTCATTTTCGCGAGACCACCGGGCCGTGGGAGGCGCTCCTTGGCTGGACCGGGGAGGAGTTGCGCACGCGGCCGCTGATTGACTTCGTCCACCCCGACGACGCTCCCGCAACCCAGGCGCAACTGGACGCAGCCCGGGAGGCGGGCGCCGCCGTCGTGCGCTTCCAAAACCGGTTCCTGGCCAGGGACGGCTCCACCCGGTGGCTGATCTGGACTGCCGTGGCGGTGCCGGAGGAGCAGGCATACCGGGCCGTGGCGCACGACTTGACCGCCCGGCACGCAGCCGAGGAGAGCGTGCGCGAGAGTGAGCAGCGCTACCTGGACATGATCGAGTCCTCGCACGACATTGTCCAGAGCATCCTGCCGGACGGGCATTTCCAGTTTGTGAACCGGGCCTGGCACAAGGCGCTCGGCTACACGCCGGAGGAGCTTGCGGGGCTGACGCTGTTTGACGTGGTGGCCGAGGCGGACCACGACCACTGCACGGTGTTGATCGGGCAGATCATGAGCGGGAAGTCGTTTGACAGGGTCGAGGTGACGTTCGTGGCCAAGGACGGGCGCACCTTCCCCGTGGAGGGGAACGCGACGGGGCGGTTCCGCGAGGGCGAGTACCTGGGCACGCACACGTTTTTCCGGGACGTCAGCGACCGCAAGCAGGCCGAGGCCCTGGCGGCCGCCTACCGGCGGGAGCTCGAGGACGAGGTGGCCGAACGGTCCGCGGCGCTGGTGCAGAGCGAGAAGCTGGCCACGCTGGGGCGGCTCAGTGCCGGCATGGCGCACGAGCTGAACAATCCCGCCGCGGCCGCCCGGCGCGGCGCCGCACTTCTCGAGAGTGCGTTTTCCAAGACCTGCACGGCCCTGCTGTCGCTGGCACGCGCCGCCCAAAGCCCGGACGAGGCCGACCAGCTGGCGGAGTTGATCGACCGGGCAGCGGAGCCGGTCAGGGACGGCAGCCGGCTGGACCCGCTGGGCCGCGGGGACCTGGAATCAGATGTTGAGGACTGGCTGGAAACCCACGGGCTCAATGAATGCTGGGACGCCGCCGATTCCCTCGTGGACCTCGGCATGGGCCCGGACGCCCTCGACGCGCTCGCCGCCACGTTCACCCCGAACCACCTGGGCACGGCCATCAGCGCACTGTCCGAGGCGCACACCGCCTACGGGCTGATCGCGCAGATCGGGCACGGTTCGGAACGGATCTCCGCGATCGTCGCGGCGCTGAAGGACTACAGCTACATGGACCGTGCGCCCGTGCAGGACGTGGACATCCACTCCGGGATCGACGGCACCCTGATCATGCTCGCCTCCAAGATCAAGCTCGGGATCGATGTGGTCCGCGACTACGGCACCGGCGTGCCGCGCATCGAAACCCTCGGCAGCGAACTGAACCAGGTCTGGACCAACCTGATCGACAACGCCGCCGACGCCATGGACGGCACCGGCCGCCTCACCATCCGCACCCGGGCCGCCTCCGATGCCGGCGTTGCCGGGGTGTGCGTGGAAATTGAGGACGACGGCGGCGGAATCCCGCCTGAAGCGGTGGGCAAGGTCTTCGAACCGTTCTTCACCACGAAGCCCCCTGGGCAGGGAACAGGACTGGGCCTGAACATCGTGTTCAACATGATCCGCGGGATGGGCGGGCACATCGACGTGGTGTCCAGGCCGGGGTGCACCGTGTTCCGGGTGTGGCTGCCGGTGCGGCGGCCGGACGCTTCCGTAGCTGCGGAGGGCGAGCCGTGAGCGGGGATGCTGCGCCGGCGGCGTCGCGGCCGGTGATTCTCGCCGTCGACGACGACCCCGCCGTGCTCAGCGCCGTGCGCGGGGACCTGCGCGGCCGGTACGGGCGCCACTACCGGGTGCTGACGGCATCCGGCGGTGCCGAGGCGGTCGAGTCGCTGGACCGGCTGAAGCTGAGGGGCGACCCGGTCGCCGTCGTCATTTCAGACCAGCGCATGCCCGAGGTGACCGGAACCGAGGTGCTGTCAAAGGCCCTGAAACTGTTCCCGGACGTGCGCACCGTGCTGCTCACCGCGTACGCCGACACCGAGGTTGCCATCGGCGCCATCAACGACCTCCACCTTGACTACTACATCCTCAAGCCCTGGGACCCGCCGGAGGAGCGCCTGTTTCCCGTCATCGACGACCTGCTGGGCGACTGGCACGCGCACAACCAGCCGGCGCATGCGGTGACGCGGGTGGTGGGCAGCCGGTGGTCGGCGCGCACGCACGAGATCCGCGACTTCCTGCAGCGCAACCAAATTCCCATGCAGTGGTTTGACGTGGATGTCAGCGAGGAGGGTCGGACGCTGTGGGAAGCAGCCGGGGACGAGGGGCTTCCGCTGGTCATCACCCCTGATGGGAAGGCCCTGCACATGCCCGACGTCGGAGTTCTCGCCGAGGCGCTTGGCCACAAAATCCATGCGGATGCGGAGGCCGTTGACCTGGCCATCATCGGGGCCGGGCCCGCCGGGCTGGCGGCTGCGGTTTACGGTGCGAGCGAGGGGCTCCGAACGGTGTGCGTGGAGTCGCTGGTGGCGGGCGGGCAGGCCGGGCAGTCGTCGCGGATTGAGAACTATTTGGGGTTTCCCACCGGCATTTCCGGTTCCGACCTGGCCCGCCGGGCGGTGACGCAGGCGCGTCGGTTCAACGTGGACGTGCTGGCGCCGACCTCGGCCTTGGGGCTCGATCTCGCCGGGCCGTACCCGCGCGTGGAACTGGCCGACGGCTCAGCGATCAGCGCCGGAGCCGTGATCCTGGCGTGCGGTGTGGCGTACCGCAGCCTTGACGTTCCGGGCAGTGCAGGGCTGGAGGGCCGCGGCGTGTTTTACGGGGCGTCGCTGAGCGAGCGCGATTCCGTGACGGGGGAGGACATCGTGGTGGTGGGCGGGGCCAATTCCGCCGGGCAGGCCGCCGTGTACTTCTCGGAGTATGCCCGGGCAGTGACGATCCTGTGCCGGGCGGCGTCGCTGGGTGCGAAGATGTCGGCCTACCTGGTGGACCAGATTGCCGCACGGCCCAACATCGCCGTCCGGTGCGGGGCGTCGATTGACGCGGTGGTCGGGACGGAGAAACTGGAATCCGTGGCGATCCGGGACGGTGCAGGCCCGGAATCCGTGGACGCGTCCGCCTTGTTTGTTTTCATCGGGGCGTCCCCACACACCGATTGGCTGCCGCCGCAGCTTGCCAGGGACGCGCGGGGCTTCATCTTGACGGGGCCTGCCTTGGGCGAGCTGCGCCACCGCACGGCCGCCGGCGACCGTGACCCGTTCCTCTACGAGACAAGCGCCCCGGGCGTCTTTGCCGTGGGGGACGTCCGGGCCGGCTCCATGAAGCGCGTCGCCTCGGCCGTGGGCGAGGGGTCCGTTGCGGTGCAATTTGTCCACCAGGTGCTGCGGAGCTGACTGGGGGCGGCTCCGCTTCCGACGGGTCGGATTCCGGCCAGGACTGAAAGGAAGATGAGCGACACCACCGAAGAATTCGGGCCATATGACGGCGCCGACTGCCTAACTGACATCAACGACGTCCCCTTGTACCTTGAGGCGGCTCTGGAATCCGGGGATGGCACGGGAAGGGTTATACAAGGCACTTTCAACAGAGGGAAACACCAGCTTCGCCACCATGTTCAAGGTTGCCAATGCACTTGGCCTGCATATCCGTTTCGAGTCTGCGGCCTATGTCCGGCATTGTGCGCTGTCTGGAGCCGCATTTGGCATGGTTGCAACCATGCCAAATGCGGCTCCAGACAGCGATGATGGTGAGGGTGTTCCGCCGGAATGATCTCGACAGGCTCGATCAGCGGGCATGTCCAATCAGCGGGCAGGCCGGTCCAGTTACTCGTGGCGGGTGCGCGGGCCGTTGTACTGAGCGTCTGTGACGGCTTCAAGCCAGTCGACCGACGGAACCGAGCCGTCGCCGGTGTCCGAGACGACCAGGTGTTGCATGAAGGTGTCCGACGCGGCGCCGTGCCAGTGGTCTTCGCCGCCGGGGCAGTTCACGGTGTCGCCCGGACGGGCCTCGAAGATGCGGCCGTCGCGGGTGCCGACGAGGGCCGTGCCGGCCATGACATGGATGGTCTGGCCCATGGCGTGGCGGTGCCAGAAGGTGTGCGCGCCGGGGGAGAAACGGACCATCGCGGCCTGCACCCTGGACGGTGCGGATCCGGCGGGGACCAGGTCCACCCAGACATCGCCGGTGAAGCGTTCGGCCGGGCCCTTGCCCGTTGGCGGGGGACTGCTGATTTCCATGGTGGCTCCTTGGTGGTGTGTGTTGCCTGTCCGTTGTTGAGTCTAGAACCGGCTGCCCCCGCGAGACAGACCCTGGCATGACAGGTATTGGCAGGCCCTCCCACCCGTTCCCGGCCCGGCGTAGCGTGGCTTCCAGACCACGAACGCAAGGAGAAAACCATGGAATACACACGACTGGGCCGGTCGGGCCTGAAGGTCAGCCGCATCGCACTGGGCTGCATGAGCTTCGGTGACACCAGCCGCGGCTTCAACGAGTGGGCCATGGACGACGCCGGTGCCGCACCAATCTTCAAACAGGCGCTTGAGCTGGGCATCACCTTCTGGGACACCGCCAACGTGTATGGCTTCGGAACCTCCGAGGAGATCGTCGGCCGGGCCATCCAGAAGTACAGCCGGCGGGAAGACATTGTGCTGGCCACCAAGGTGCACTTCAAGATGCACGACGGCCCGGGCGGTTCCGGCCAGTCCCGCAAGGCCATCATGGAACAAGTCGATGCATCGCTGAAACGCCTCGGCACCGACTACATCGACCTGTACCAGATCCACCGCTTCGACCCCGAGACGCCGGTGGAGGAAACCATGGAGGCGCTGCACGACGTCGTCAAGGCCGGCAAGGTGCGCTACCTGGGCGCCTCCGCAATGCACGCCTGGCAGTTCAGCAAGCTGCAGTACACGGCCTCGGCCAACGGCTGGACCCGCTTCGTCTCGATGCAGGACCAGTACAGCCTGCTCTACCGGGAGGAGGAACGGGAAATGTTCGGGCTGCTCGCAGACCAGGGCGTGGGTGCCATCCCCTACAGCCCGCTGGCGAAGGGGCGCGTGGCCCGGCCCCTGGGTGAACACACCAAGCGCTCGGACAACGACCCGGTGGGTGCCGCGCACTTTGCGAACGAGGAGGCCGAACGCCCCGTGATCGACGCCGTGCAGCGCATTGCCGGGGAGCGCGGCGTGCCCATGGCCCGGGTGGCACTGGCCTGGGTGCTGAAGAACCCGGTGGTCTCGGCACCGATTGTCGGCGCCACCAAGGAACACCACCTGGCCGACGCCGCAGCGGCCCTCGACATCAAGCTCAGCGACGAGGAGGTGGCACGCCTTGAAGACGCCTACACAATCCGCCAGCCTGTCGGCTACTGAGCCCGTGTCCCCGACTGACCCGCTGGCACAAACCGACCCGGAACTCGCCGCGTACTTCAACAATTTCGCCTTCAACGAGGTGCCGGCCGAATCGGCGATGGCGCCAACCACCCGGCTCATGCTCCAGCTCGCCGCGACCATCGCCGCACCGGCCCTGAACGAATTCAAGGCCATGGCAGGGGTGGCGCTCGCAGCCGGCGTCACAGCGGTGGAAATCAAGGAGATCACCTACCAGGCCGTGCCGTATGTTGGCATGGCCAGGGCCCGCGACTTCATCCTCGGGGCCAATGAGGTGTTCACCGCGCACGGGATCGGGCTGCCCCTGCCGGGCCAGCCGACCACTACGCCGGAGACCCGGTCAGCGGCCGGCCTGGCCGTGCAGACGTTGATCGGCGGCGCCGACCCCCAGGTCGCCGGGCACGTTGCAGCGAACCTGAACGTCGGCAACACCCGCGCCATGCTCGTGGACACACTGACCCAGATCCTGCCGCTCATAGGCTACCCGCGCACCCTCAACGGACTGCGCATCGTCAACGAAGGAACCCCCTAATGCAAGCAGCACTCATGTACGGCGCCGGCGACGTCCGCATCGAAACCGTCGCCCAGCCCGTCATCCAGGAACCCACCGACGCCATTGTGCGCATCACCGCGGCCTGCATCTGCGGCAGCGACCTGTGGCCCTACGGCTCCAAGCCCGCAACCGCCGAGGGCGCCCGCATGGGCCACGAGTTCGTGGGCATCGTCGAGGAGCTCGGCACCGCCGTCACCGGCCTGTCCGTGGGCGATTTCGTCATCGCCCCCTTCGTCACCTCGTGCGGGGTGTGCGACTTCTGCCGCGAAGGCCTTCAGACGTCCTGCCGTGTGGGCGGGCGCTGGGGCGGAACGCACGACGGCGGCCAGGGCCAGTTTGCCCGTGTGCCGCACGCCTCCGGAACCCTTGTCAGGGTGCCTGCCGGATTTGATGAAACACTCATCCCTTCCCTGTTGAGCCTCTCCGATGTCATGTCCACCGGCTACCACGCGGCCAAGAAGGCGGGCATCCGCCCCGGCCAGGCCGTCACCGTGATCGGCGACGGAGCCGTGGGGCTGTCCGCCGTCATCGCCGCCAAGCTCATGGGTGCCTCCCGCATCATCCTCATGGGGCGGCACAAATCCCGCACTGACCTCGGCCGCGAATTCGGCGCCACCGACGTCGTCGCCGAACGCGGAGCCGAAGGGGCTGCCAAGGTGCGGGAACTGACGGACGGCGACGGCACCCCGGTTGTGCTGGAAGCCGTGGGCCTGAAGGACGCATTGGTGACGGCGGCCGCCGTCGTCCGGGACGGCGGGGTCATCAGCCGCGTCGGGGCACCGCAATTTGCCGACGTGCCGCTGGGCTTCCCGGAATTCCTGCGCAACATCACCCTCACCGGCGGCGTCGCACCGGCGCGGGCCTACATCGAGGAGCTGCTGCCGCTGGTCCTGGACGGAACCATCAACCCCGGCAGGGTTTTTGACCGCACCACCGACCTGGCGGGTGTGCCGGACGGATACCAGGCCATGGCGGGGCGCCAGGCACTCAAGGTGCTCGTCAAGCCACAGCCCTGACCGCCGACACAGAACAAGCAAAAATCATCAAAGGAGACACCACGAACCTGACCCTGAACAACAACGTCACCATGCCGGCCATCGGGCTCGGCGTGTTTCAAACCCCGCCCGAGGCCACCACGGACGCCGTGGTTGCAGCCCTGCAAACCGGGTACCGGCACATCGACACGGCCGCCGCCTACGCCAACGAGCGCGAGGTGGGCGAAGGCATCCGCCGCGCAGGCGTGGACCGCGCAGACATCTTCATCGAGACCAAGGTGTGGATCAGCGACTACGGCTACCAGGAAACCCTGCACGCCTTCGAGAAGAGCGCCCGCAAGCTGGACCTGTTCATCCTGCACCAGCCGCTGTCCACCGCGTTCGAGAAAACCATCGCCGCCTACACGGCGCTGGAGAAGCTGCTGGCCGACGGCAGTGTCCGCGCCATCGGAGTCAGCAACTTCATGCCGGGCCACCTGGCAGCGCTGCGGGAGAGAACCGCCGTCGTCCCCGCCGTCAACCAGGTGGAGCTGCACCCCTGGTTCACCCAGCCGGAAGTGCAGGCGGCCAATGCGGAGCTGGGCATCCTGACGCAGGCGTGGTCGCCCATTGGCGGCATCACCTCCTACCGCGGCGACGGTGCCACCAGCACCTTCAACGACCCGGCGATCCTGGCCGTCGCCGCAGCCCACGGCAAGAGCGCCGCGCAGGTCATGCTGCGCTGGCAGCTGCAGCTGGGGCATTCCGTCATTCCGAAATCGGTCCGGCCGGAGCGGATTGCGGAGAACTTTGACGTGTTCGACTTTGAGCTCAGTGAGGCGCAGATGGGCGTGCTGGGCGGGCTGGACAAGGGTGTGCGTGGCGGGCCCGATCCCGACTCAATCACGCTCGAGGCCTTCGGCCGGCCCATCCCGGAGGAGTAAGGACTCGTGGCCATGACACCGAACAGCAAGAAGCTTGGCACCGTCCTGGTTGTGGGCGCCACCGGAAGCGTGGGCCGCCACGCTGTCGCCGAGGCAGTCCGCCAGGGCTGGGAGACGAGGGCGCTGGTCCGCAACCCCTCCCGGGCCGGGAAGCTCGACGCCGGTGCGCACCTTGTGGTGGGCGAGCTCACCCGCGCCGAAACCCTCAAGGACGCCGTCGAGGGGATCAATGCGGTCATCTTCACCCAGGGGTCCTCCTATGGTGATGCCGCGGCGGCCGAAGCCGTTGATTACGGGGCCGTGAAGAACGTGCTCCGGGCCAGCGGCAACGACTACACCATTGTGCGTCCGGGCTGGTTTGACTACAACGACGCCGGCCAGCTGGAGATCACGCTGTTGCAGGGTGACACCCGCCATGCCGGAAGCCCCGCCGACGGGGTCATCGCCCGGCACCAGATCACCCGTGTCCTGGTGGAGTCCCTCAGCTCGGAGGCGGCCAAGCGGCTCAGTTTTGAACTGGCCGCCGAGCATGGGCCGGCCCAGGCGGATCTTGAGCCGGTCTTTGCGGCCTTGGACAAGGACCCTGCCGGGTCCGTGGACGGGGTGAGGGACCAGCGGAACCAGCCATCCGACGTCGAACCTGAACAAGTGCTCCAGGACCTGGCCGCGGTGGCGGCCCGTGCCTAAAAGTGCGGGGGACTGCCGGGCAGGTACCGGCAGTCCCTCCCAACGCAGGGACCCTCCAAGTAAGGTTGCAGGCATGGACCCACGTGAAGAAATCAGGACCTTCCTCACCTCACGCCGGGCAAAGATCACCCCGGCCCAGGCCAAGCTGCCCGCTTACGGCGGCAACCGCCGGGTGGCAGGGCTGCGCCGCGAGGAAGTGGCGATGCTGGCCGGGGTGAGCGTTGACTATTACACCAAGCTCGAACGCGGCAACTTTGGCAGTGTCTCCGAAAGCGTGCTGTACGCGCTGGCCCGGGCGCTGCAGCTGACCGAGCCCGAACGGGAGCATTTGTTCCACCTGGCCGCGGGCACGGCCACCATCAAGCCGGGGCGACGGCGGGCACCGGCCCCGACTGTCCGCCCGGCGGTGCAGCGGGTGGTCGACGGGTTGACGGAGGCTCCGGCGTTTGTGCGCAACAACAGCCGGGACCTGCTGGCCGCCAACATGATGGGCCGGGCCCTCTATTCAGGCATGTACGCCGGAATGGCGCCCGGCGAGACGCCCAACACCGTGCGGTACTTCTTCTTCAACGAGGATGCCCGGACCTTCTTCCGCAACTGGAACAAGTCGGCCGCCGAGGTGGTGGCCAACCTGCGCACCGAGGTGGGCCGGGACCCGCACAACCGGGTGCTGCAGGAGCTGGTCGCGGAGCTGATGGCCGGGAGTGAGGAGTTTGCCTCCCTGTGGGCAGCCCATGACGTGCGCTACCACGACACCGGGAACAAGGCGCTGCACCACCCCGTGGTGGGGGACCTGGACCTGACCTTCGAGGTCCTGGACCTGCCGGCAGACACGGGCCAATCCCTGATCGTCTACGGCGCCGAACCGGGCTCGCCCACGGAAGAGGCCCTGCGCCTGCTCTCCATCTGGGCCGCGACCAATGAAAAGCAGTGGGCGTCGCAGGACCCGGCCGGGGCTACCGCTGATTGGGCTGGTTGAAGTCCAGCAGCCACGCCTGCATGTTCCAGTAGGACGTTGCCGCGGGAGGGGTCCTGCCATCGCGCAGGTCCAGGGCAACGTTGACGCCAGCATCAACTGCGGCACGGTAGGGCAGTGATCCGGTGCTGACCCTCCGGACGCCCAAGGCGCCCAGCCCGGCCACCGTCAGGGTTGGGTGCGGCAGGACGTTCAGCGGCAGGTCCAGGGCGACGGCAATGACCCGGATGTCCGCGGGGGATGACAGCCCGGGGACAAAGATCCCGTCGGCCCCGGCATCGGTGTACAGCCGGGCGCGCGCCAGCACGGCTTCAACGCTGGCCTGTTCACCGAACCAGAAGTTGTCCACCCTGGCGTTGACAAAAACGTCGGGCCGGACACGTTTGACGGCGGCGATCTTGTCGGCGGCAACAGCCGGGTCGATCAGGTGTCCGTCGGAGCTGTCCTCAAGGTTCACCCCGGCCACGCCCAGATCCGCCAGCTCCGAGACGAATCCGGCCACCTCCGCAGAGCTCTCGGAGTAGCCGTCCTCGACGTCGGCGCTGACGTGCACGCCCAGGCGGGACATTTGCCCCACCAAAGCGAGGGTTGCCGCCCGGCCCAGCCCTCCGCCGTCGGGCATCCCTGCACTGGCGGCCACACCGAAACTCGTGGTGCCAATGGCGGTGAATCCAGCCTTCGCGAAGGCCAGCGCCGAGCCGCCGTCCCACGCGTTGGGCAGCAGGAGGGGAGCGGTGCCGTGGTGGAGTTCCTTAAACGTTGGCATGGCGGGTCCACCTGAATTCGAGCTGGATGTTGTCCGGGTCGCCGAACACGAGGTCTGCCCGCCGCGCACGCTGCAGGCCGAGGACCTCGCAATACCACCGGGCCCTGGCCCCGGCATCGGTTACTGACAGGTCAAGGTGCGACGGTGTGCCAAAACTGGGCATGGCTGCCTCCTCTTTTACCTTCACCATAGTCCCGTGGCGCGGCCTGGCGGGAGGGGCAGGAGTGGTGCGGCGTTGACGAAAAGGGGGACTTATGTGGTGCGGCGTTACCGAAAAGGGGGAATTATGTGGTGCGGCGTTGGGAATGGGGGGTCTGGGGCGGTCGGGTCAGCTGCGGTTTTCGTCCATGAGCCGGGCGACGTGCAGGGTCAGGTAGGTGGCCTCGTCGTCCGTCAGGGCGTCGCCGAGGCGCAACTCCAGGACGCTCTGCAGCTTCAGCGCCGTGGCGTACGCCTCCGGGTAGGAGTCGCGAATGGCGGAGGTGAGCTTGCTGGCGCCTTCATCGAGCTGTTTGCCTGACGCGGCTCGGACGAAGAAATAGCGCAGGTGGGTGATGAAGCGTGCCGAGTTCACGGTCTCGCGATCAATGGGCCGGCTGGTGGCCTGCTCCAGGACATCGAAGAGCTGGGCGAACACGCCCGTCATTTGGTACGTGAAGGACAGGTCGCCGGATGCGAATCCGGCGTTGACCAGGTGCATCGCGATCGAAACCGCCTCGCCGTCAGCCAGCGGGGTGTCCAGGGTGGTGTTGACGTGCGACAGGATTCGGCGGGCGGCGCGCAGCTCGTCCGGGTACAGGTGCGACACCTCGGCTTCGAGCGGGTACTCAAAGTCGATGCCGTCCTGCAGCCTCTTGATGGCAAAGCTGAGGTGGTCGGCCAGGGCAATGGTCAGGACGGTGCTGCGGCGGATGTCCATTTCGGTGCGGCCGGCGTCGAGTGATTCATCCGCGAGCGTCAGGATTTCCGGTGGAATTGACGCCACCATGGCGCCGAGGGAATCCGGGCTGCGGCCGTCCTCCGGAACAAAGGTGCGCACCACGGCGGCGGGGTCCACCTGCCGGCCCGGTTTGGTCTGGAAGCCCAGGCCGCGTCCGGTGAGGATGACTTCGCCGCCGGTGCCGGAGTCCCGGGCAAGGACGACATTGTTGTTGAACACGCGCAGAATTTCCAAGCCGCTGCCTTTCCTTGTCCGCCGGTGTGGTGTCGGGGCGGGGACCTCCTGGCCCCCGCCCCGCAGTGCTAGTTTATCTTTGCGCCATTGCTGGCAATGACGTCCCGGTACCAGCCGAACGACTTCTTCCTGTAGCGCGCCAGGGTGCCCGTGCCGTCGTCGTTGCGGTCAACGTAGATGAAGCCGTAACGCTTGCTGAGCTGCGCCGTTGAGGCACTGACCAGGTCGATGCAGCCCCACGAGGTGTAGCCCATGACGTCGGCGCCGTCGGCAATGGCCTCGCGCACCTGGGCCAGGTGGTCGTTCATGTAGTCGATCCGGTAGTCGTCCTCAACCGTCGGAACACCGTCGACCTCAACGAGAACATCCTTGGCGCCGATGCCGTTCTCCACAATGAACAGCGGCTTCTGCCAGCGCTCCCAGTAGTCGTTGATGACAACGCGCAGGCCCTGCGGGTCGATCTGCCAGCCCCACTCCGACGCCTCAAGGGTGGGGTTCGGGACGCCGCCCATGATGTTGCCGGGGCCCTTCTCCGCGGCGGGATCGGCCGTTTCGCAGACGCTCATGTAGTAGCTGAAGGAGACAAAGTCCACCGTGTTCGTCAGGTCTTCGACGTCCTGGTCCGTGATGTCCAGCTCGATGCCGTTGTCGCGGAAGTGGCGCAGCAGGTAGCCGGGGTAGGCGCCGCGGCAGTGGATGTCGCCGAAGGCGTAGCTGCCGTGGGCGGTGTCCATGGCCTTGACGACGTCGTTCGGCGCAGGGGTCAGCGGGTAGACGGGCATGGCCAGGATCATGCAGCCGATTTGGGCGGAAGGCATGATGCGCCGGGCCAGCTTGGTGGCGCGGGCGGAGGCCACGAGTTCGTGGTGGATGGCCTGGTACAGGTCCGCCTCGCTGAGCTCGTCCTTGGGGGTGGGGATGCCGCCGGAGAGGAAAGGCTCGTGCAGCACCGAGTTGATCTCGTTGAATGTCAGCCAGTACTTCACGCGGGATCCGAAGCGCTCGAAGAGCACCTCGCAGTAGCGCTCGTAGAAGCCGATCATGTCCCGGTTGGTCCAGCCGCCATACTTCCGGGCCAGGTTCAGCGGGGTCTCGTAGTGGCTGATGGTCACGAGCGGCTCGATGCCGTGCTTTTCCAGCTCGTCCAGGACCCGTGCGTAGAATGCAAGGCCCTCCTCGTTGGGCTCGGCGTCGTCGCCGTTGGGGAAGATGCGGCTCCACGCGATGGAAAAGCGGTAGACCTTGAAACCCATCTCGGCGAAGAGGGCAATGTCCTCCTCGTAGCGGTTGTAGAAGTCCACGGCCACCTGCTTGAGGTTGTCCGCCGTCGGGCCCTCTGTGGGGCGCGTCATGATGCCCTGGGGCATGACGTCCTGGATGGACAGTCCCTTGCCGCCTTCGTTGAAGGCACCCTCAACCTGGTTGGCGGCGGTGGCGCCGCCCCACAGGAACCCATCGGGGAAGGCCCCGGTGGCTGGTACAAATGATCCGTTGCTCATGGTGAGTGTGTCCTTTTCTTACAGTTCAACGTCGACGGCGGGAAGGCCGTGGGTAATCGGGCCGGAGGCCAGCGGCACAACGGCGGCCAAGTTCTTCGTGTTGGTCACGACCATGATGGTCAGGTCGCTGAACCCGGCATCGCGGATCTTGTCGCGGTCCATCGTGGCCAGCAGCTCGCCGGCCTGGACTCGTTGTCCGCGAACCACGGCGGCGGTAAACCCTTCGCCCTTCATCTGGACAGTGTCGATGCCGATGTGCACCAGCACCTCCACCCCGTCGTCGGTCTTGAGGCCGTAGGCGTGGCCGGTCTTCATGGCGACCTGGACGGTGCCGGACACGGGGGAGTGGACGGTGTCCTGGGACGGGGCGATGGCGATTCCTGAACCCATGGCGCCGGAGGCGAAGACCTTGTCCGGCACCTCGGACAGTGCGACGGCGGTTCCGGTCACCGGGGCGAGCACGGTCACGCTGCCCGGGGTTGCCGACGTGTTCGTCTCGGCGGCGGGCACGGCGGCGCCTGCCGCGTCAGGCGCAACGGACGTACCGGCGTCGTCCGTGTCAGGGGTTTCGCGGGGGCCGAAGAAGAAGGTCAGCAGGAAGGCGACGGCGATGGCGATGCCGGTGCCCAGCAGCAGGGTGGCGAAGCTGCCAACCGTGGTGAAGGCGGGCAGGCCGATCAGGGATGGGAACACGAACGCGCTGGCCGCACTGCCGCCCATCGCCACGATGGCGCCTCCGATGGCACCGCCGGCGATGCCGAAGTAGAACGGCTTCTTCAGCGGCAGGTTGACGCCGTAGATGCCCGGCTCGGTGACGCCGGCGAGGAAGCCGGAGAACGCTGCGGGTGCGGCGACTTCACGGCGCTTGGCGCTGTGGCTGCGCAGGGCGACGGCGAGCATGGCGGCGGACTGGGACAGGACGGCCGGCAGCAGCGGGGCCATCATGACGGAGAAGCCGAGCGTGGAGATGTCGTTGAGCATGACGGGGATCAGTCCCCAGTGCAGGCCGAAGACCACGAAGACCTGCCAGAAACCGCCCAGCAGGGCGCCGGCCAGCCAGGGCGCGAAGGCAAACAGGGCGGTGATGCCCGAGGAGAGGCCGTTGGCCAGGAAGATCGTGGCCGGTCCAACCGTCAGCAGCGTCAGAGGCACCATGACGGCCATGGCCAGCAGCGGGGTGGTGAAGTTGCGGATGGCGGAGGGCAGGACCTTCATGAGGAAGCGTTCCAGGTAGCCCTGCAGCCAGACGGCGATGAGAATCGGAATGACCGAGCTGGTGTAGTTCATGACGGAGAACGGGATGCCGAGGAAATCCGATTGGGTGCCGTTCAGTGCCACGATGGACGGGTAGACCAGCGCGCCGGCGATCGCCATGGCGGTGAACTGGTTGGCCTTGAAGCGCTTGGCGGCCGTAATGGCCAGAAACAGCGGCAGGAAGTAGAACAGTGCGTCGGAGGCCGCCGTGAGGATCACCGTGGTGGAGTCCTCCGGTGCCAGCCAGCCGAAGTTTCCGGCCAGGGCCAGAAAGGCCTTGAACAGGCCGGCCGCGGCCAGGGGCCACAGGATGGGGGAGAAGATGCCGGAGACCATCTGGATGAAGCCGTTGAAGATGTTGCCCTTCTCCGGGGTCTGCCCCTCGGCGCTGTCCTCGCCGCCGAAGCGGCTGATCTTGCCGAGTTCCGCGAACACCGTGGGGACGTCGTTGCCGACGACCACCTGGAACTGGCCGCCGGCCCTCATCACGGTGATGACGCCGGGCAGTTTTTCGATGGCGGCGGCATCAGCCTTTGCGTCGTCGCGCAGCTTCAGCCGGAGCCTCGTCGCGCAGTGCGTGGCAGCCGCAATGTTGCCTTCTCCGCCGACACCTTCCAAGATGTCCTGCGCCAATGTTCGGTAATTCACGGAAGCCATGGCAGCCCTTTCTGTCCAGTCCGTCTTTCGGGCACAAAAAAAGACCCAAGACACACAAAGTGTGTCTCAGGTCTTGCCTCGTGTTCCGAGTAACAATCCTTACAGGCAGCATTGCCTGCTAGAAGTACGGTACCCGTGATTCCGGTCACCGGCAAGTTGCGGTTGGCGGCTTGCGCTCTTCCCATGCACGACGGCGCAGGGCGGCTAGCGCCGGAAGGTGCCGGTCGCCGTCGTGCATGGACGGGCACCTGCTGCGGGCGCGTCGGGGAAAACGGCCCGACAGATCTGCGGGAGGACCTAGATGAGGCCGAGCTCGGCAAAGGCTGCGGCAATGCCGTTCCGGCTGGGCGGCGGGGCGGTGCGGTCGGCGACGGCCAGCAGTTGCGCAGACGAGCCCTCGATGGCGATGCCAAGCCCGGCGTACGCGATCATTTCCAGGTCGTTCTGTCCGTCGCCAAAGGCGATGGAGTCTTCCCGGGTGATGCCCAGGCGTTCGATGGCGGCAGCCACGCCGTCGGCCTTGGAAATGCCGCGCTGGAACAGCTCACCGGCATGCGGGCCCTCGGCGGCTATGGAGTTGGCGACAACGTCGATGTCGGCACCGATTGCCTCCACCAGGTCCGCCATCGGGACAGGGGATTCAAAGACGGAGATCTTGGCGAAGCTGACGGCGGCGGGGTCATCCAGTGTTTCCATCCTGCCCAGGATCGTGGATGCGCCCTGGGCTGCGATGCCCGGGGCGCTGTCAAAATGCGCCGCAACGTGGGCGCGCAGCCGTGCCTCGGCGGCGGCCGGCACGTACACGGCCTCGGGGGATTCGAGGATGTAGACGGCGTCGTGTGCGGTGAGGACGGCGAGGGCGCGGGCGACCAGATCCGCAGGGAAGGGCTTGTCCACAAGGATCTCGCCATCGAGCTGCACAAACGCCCCGGCGCTGGCAACCACGCCGTCAAAACCCGCCCCGAGGATGCTCTCGGGAAGCATCGCCATGGGCCTGCCCGTGCTGATCAGCACCTTGTGCCCGGCCGCACGGGCGGCCTTGACGGCGGCTGCGTGCGCGTCAGGGACCACGCCGTAGTCCGCATAGGTGCCGTCAACATCGAGGAAGACGGCCCGGATGGTTGTTGTGGAAGTTTCAGCGCTCATGGTCAGGGAGTCTACAGGTGCTCCGGCCGGCGCCGGATTTGACGCCACTGACATGCATTGCGCACACTTGGTGAAGGACATGTAACCGGGCAACTGGGCAGGATCCGAATGGTTGGGCCGTTTTGGGCTCAATGGTTCGGGTCCTTTTTTATTGGCAAAATTGCGTGGTTTGGCACAACTCATGGAGCAGAAATGAACAACGGCGTCTCAGCGGCAGTGACCCTGCAGCAGCAATTTTCGGGTGTGGGCGTGGCTGCGGGCCGGGTCATTGGCCCGGTTCGGCAGATGCCCAAACCTGTCCAGGAACCCGCCGCAGGGCCTGTTCCCGCCGACTTCTCCGCCGAGTTCGAGGCACAGCGCATCAAGGATGCGGGCAAGGCCGTCCGTGCGGAACTGCAGGCCCGCGCCGCCACCGTGGCCGGCGAAGGCCGCGAGGTCCTGGAGGCCACGGCGCTCATGGCCGCCGACCCCATGCTCATCAAGGGGGCCATCAAGCTGCTGGCCGCGGACACCGCCGGCGGGGCGCGCTCCGCGGAGCGCGCGGTGTGGGAATCCGGTGCTTCGGTGGCTGCCAAGCTGACAGCCCTGGGCGGCTACATGGCCGAGCGGGCCACAGACGTCCTGGACGTCAGGGCCCGCCTGGTGGCGGATCTGCGCGGACTGCCTGCCCCCGGAATCCCGGTGGCCGAGGCCCCGTTCATCCTGGCCGCCGAAGACCTCGCCCCGGCCGACACCGCGACACTGGACCCGGCCAAGGTCATCGCGCTGGTCACCTCCAGCGGCGGGCCGCAGTCCCACACCGCCATCCTCGCCCGTGCCCTGGGCCTGCCCGCCGTGGTCGCTGCGGTGGGTGTTGACGGCATTGCCGACGGCACAGAGGTTTACGTTGACGGTGCAGCCGGCACCGTCACGGTCGCCCCGGCTGCCGAGTTGCGGCAGGCAGCCGCAGCGTGGACGGAACGGTCATCCGCGCTGGCCGCGTTTGCCGGCCCCAACACACTGGCCGACGGCGTGCACATCCCGCTGCTGGCCAACGTCGGCACGGGTGCCGATGCTGCCAAGGCCGCTGCTTCCGGCGCCGAGGGCGTGGGACTGCTGCGCACTGAATTTTGTTTCCTGGACCGGGCCGAAGAGCCCACCGTGCAGGAGCAGATCGAGGCTTACGGGGCCGTGTTTGCTGCATTCCCGGGCAAGAAGGTTGTGGTCCGCACGCTTGACGCCGGCGCCGACAAGCCCCTGCCGTTCCTCACCAACGCCGACGAGCCGAACCCCGCCCTGGGGGTTCGCGGCTACCGCACCGACCTGAGCAGTCCGGGGGTCCTGGCCCGCCAGCTTGAGGCCATCGCCGCTGCGGAGGCGGCCCATGGGGCTGAGGTGTGGGTCATGGCTCCCATGATTTCCACGGCGGATGAGGCCGCCGCGTTTGCCGGCATGTGTGCCGCCGCCGGGCTCAGGACGCCGGGCGTCATGGTGGAGGTCCCCTCCGCAGCGCTGACCGCGGCCAGCGTCTTGCGCGAGGTGTCCTTCGCCTCGCTCGGCACCAACGACCTCACCCAATACGCCATGGCTGCGGACCGCCAGCTCGGTCCGCTCGCCTCCCTTAACGACCCGTGGCAGCCGGCCGTGCTGGCGCTCGTGACGCTGACGGCCGACGGCGCCTCGCTCGCCAGTGCCGCTGCCGGGCTGCCCAAGCCGGTGGGCGTCTGTGGGGAGGCGGCCGCGGACCCGGCTCTCGCCGTCGTCCTTGTGGGCCTCGGTGTGGCGACCCTGTCGATGAGTGCCCGGGCGCTGGCCGCAGTTTCCGCTGTGCTGGCGACCGTGACACTGGCAGAGGCGCAGCGCCTGGCGGCCATGGCCCTGGCCGCGCCCTCCGCGGCGGCTGCACGGGCCGCCGTCCGTGCCGAACTTCCCATCCTGGCCGAGCTCGGCCTGTAATTTTCCCGCAACACCCAAGAGGAGCACCATGATTGAACGTACCGTAACCATTGCCAGCAGCGTCGGGCTTCACGCCCGCCCGGCCGCAGTTTTCGCCGAAGCTGCCGCCGAGCTGGACGTTGAGGTCACCATCGCGATGGAAGGCGAGCCGGTCGACGAGGCCATGGATGCCGCCAGCATCCTCTCCCTCATGAGTCTGGGCGCGGCTTGCGGGGACCGCGTGGTCCTGCGTGCCGAAGGCCCCGGCGCCGACGAAGCGCTGGTTTCCCTCGCGGCGATCTTGGAAACCGACCTCGACGCCTAGCGGCAACCACAATGCGACGGCGGCCGGGCCCGGGACCGGGCCGCCGTCGTTGGCCCGCTGGAGCCGCATGGGCTCTCCCGGGTGCTGGAGGCGGCAGGTCGGTGAAGGCCAGTGTCCCAAGGACCGGGGGTCAACGCTCCAGGGAAACCCCAGGGGCATAACCGGGAGGGCGGCGACTGCAAAGCTGCACTCACCCAGCTGGCTGCCGCGTCCAAGGCCGTCGACCGGGCCGTCTTCTCCGTCATTGCCACTGGCCTGGAGGTGTGCCTGGCCCAGGAGGACTCCACCGCGGACCGTGAAGAGCTGGAGAAGCTCTTTATGTCACTGGCTCAGGCCGGCCTGCCGGGGCCGGCGGCAAAAACAACGAATGTCATTTGCCAAATAGTTCGAATGTGACTACAGTCTCATTTGTCAGGGTAAGAATATGAGACCTCCTGTTGGAGGTCCTATTCTGCCCTTTTTGCATTAAGGCGGTGTTGCCATTTCCAGCGGGCACGGTTTCGCGACAGAAAAGGTCAGACCGTTGTCTAAAATAGTTCTTCGAGGTGTGCACGACGTAGTGTCATACATCGACTCCCGCCCCAAGATCTCCGGCCGTGCCGGCCTGATCTGGTGGCTAGCCCTTGGTGGCTTGTTCTTGGACGCATTCTCCAACTCCGCACTCGCTGCGGGGCTGGGGCCCATGACCAAGGACCTGGAATTGTCAGCCATGCAAGTGGCCATCCTTACCTCACTGGCGTCCTGGGTGGCCATTGTCTTCAACCCCATCGGAGGCTGGCTTGCCGATAAATACGGCCGCATACCCCCGCTGATCATCGCCAAGGTTTTGGCCCTCATTGGTGCTGCCCTCGCCGCTTTCGCACCCGGTTTTGAGATGGTCCTGGTGGGCCGCTTCTTCGTGGGAGCCGCCTATGGAATCGACTTCGCCATCGCCATGGCACTGCTGGCAGAGTTCACCCCGGCCCGTTTCAAGAGCCGCCTGAACACGTGGCAGGGCGTGTGGTACACGGCTGTGAGCACCAACTTGATCCTCGCCGTCCTGTTCTACAACATGGGGGTCGGTGCCGCCATCTGGCGCTACGCCGTCGGTGCCGCAGGAGTTGTTGCCCTCATCCTGTTCGTTGTCCAGCTGGCCTACCTCGTCGAGAGCCCCACCTGGGCGGCACGCAAGGGAAAGCTCGAACAGGCCGCCCTGTGCATGACGAAGATCTACAAGGAGCAGTTCGTCGCCGCCGGCCTCGACGATCGCGCACCCATCCTGAACCAGGCGACGAAGGGCTTTGCCAACATCGCCTTGATCTTCCGGGGCATCTACCTGCCCCGAACCATCCTCGCCGGCACTGTGCAGATGGCCCAGTCCATCCAGTACTTTGCCGTGGGTTGGTACCTGCCCATCATCAGCCTCACCCTGTTCGGCCAGGACTTTGTGGTGGCCACGCTCGGTGCCCTCGTCTTCAACCTGTTCGGCATCCTGGGCGGTTTCATGTCACCGAAGATCGGCAAGGTTCTCGGCCTTCGCAAGGCCTCCGCAGTTGGCTTTGGCGCCGTGTTTGTCATGCTGGTGATCCTCGGCTTCTTCTATGAATCAATGCCCATCTTCCTGGCCTTCCTGGTTCCGTCGCTGTTCATCCTCTTCCACTCAGGCGGCCCCGGGGCCAACGGCAAGAGCCTGTCCACGCTGTCTTTCCGCAGTGAGCTGCGTGCCGGCGCCAATGGCGTCATTGGGGCCATCGGCAGCACGGGTGCCGCCCTGGGACTCCTGGTGTTCCCGATCCTCAAGGAAGACCTGGGCCTGGGCCCAACGTTCCTGATCCTTGCAATGGTGCCGCTCATTGCCTGCATCGTTTGCTCGGTCATCAAGTGGGATCCCACGAGGACCAGCATCAGCCCCGATGAGGAAAGCAACGCACCTCAGTTCAAGAGCGACGTGGCCAACGCCGCCGTCCTCACCCCATAGGAGCAGCGGAGATGAACATCCCAGCAATCCTGGCCATCGACGAAGGCACCACAGGTACGCGTGCAGCCTGGGTGACCCGTGACGGTGGAGTGCATGCGCTCGAATACCGTCCGCTTTCGGTGCACAGCCCGCGGCCCGGTGTCGTGGAGCAGAATGCCAACGCCGTCCTCAGCCAAACCATCGAAGCCACCAGGGCCGTGGTCCAGGCGGCGAAGGCGTCCGGCGTCGACATCAAGGCCGTTGCCATCGCAACACAGCGTGCGACGGCAGTCCTGTGGGACACCGTCTCCGGGGAGGCGCTGGTGCCTGCCATGGTATGGCAGGACAACCGCTTCGCCGAAGAACTGGCAGCGCTTGGCCAGGACTGGGACGAACGCCTCCTTGCCTCGGTCGGCCGTCCCACAGGTGTGCGGTCCCCCTACCTGTGGGCGGCCCACCACCTGAATGAAACAGCAGAAGTGGCGGCGGCCTACAAGGAAGGCCGGCTCGGATTTGGCACCATTGAAACCTGGCTGCTGTGGAGCCTGACCGCAGAGCACAGCTATGTTGCCACCAGCACCAATGCCACCTCGGCAGGAGCCTATGTCCTGGCATCCCATGAATATGAGAAGGACTGGATCACCGCCTTGGGGTGCCCCCTGGACCTGCTCCCGGAACTGCGCCAAGATGCGGACCACTTTGGCCACACCAACCCCGAACTGCTCGGCATCAGCGTCCCCATTCTTGCGGCGATGGGTGACCAGCATGCCAGCACGGTGGGTTTGGGCTGCCTTGAACCGGGCCAGGCCATGTGCGGCCACGGCACCGGCAGTTTCGTGGACATGCTGACCGGCCCCACCCCGCCACTGAAGCCCGGACTGTATGACGGGACGCTGACAATGGCCGGCTGGCGGCGCCACAACGAGACGGTGTACGCCGTGGAGACCTTCACCGCCACCACCGGTTCCGCCTTGGACTGGGTGTGCAACACGCTTGGCTGGTTTGAGTCCTCCCGTCAGATCAGTGAACTTGCAGCAACCGCCACCGGTTCCAACGGGGTGATGTTCGTTCCCACCTTGACCGGCATCCGCACTCCCGTGGTGGAACCGGGCCTTCGCTCATCACTGACCGGGCTGTCCATGGCCAACACTCGGGCCGAAGTGGCCTATGCCGTCCTTGAAGGTGTGGCCCAATCAGTTGCCAGCAGTGTTGAAGCCAACGAGGAATCAGCCGGAATGGCCGTGACGGAAATCGTGGTTGGCGGGGGCCTCTCCGGCAGTGACCCACTTATCCAGATGCAGGCTGATCTGACGGGCATCCCCATGCGCCGACTGCCCGGCACGGAATACGCAACGCTGCGCGGGGCCGCCTTCATGGCCGGATCCGACGGCATCCTGTGGAACTCGCTGCAGTCCGCCGTGGCGGCACTGGGCCCGGGCGAGGTCTTCAAGCCACGCATGTCGACAGCAGAACGATTGGACAGGCGCAGCCAATGGCAGCAGCGCATCGCCAGTGAACTTGCGCTGGTGCACCGATGACAAAAGCCGCCGCCGCACCACAAAAGTTTCCAAGCAACTCTCGAAAGAGCAATACACAATGATTTCCCTTCCTTCACGCAAACCAAAAATGGACCGGGCCAAGATGGTCTCGGACACCCCGCTGCCGCTGGGACGCAACGAACAAATCGACAGGCTCGACAACGGACGCTTTGACATCATCGTTGTGGGCGGCGGCGTCACCGGCGCATACACCGCCATGGACGCCGCCCTGCGCGGCTACACGGTGGCCCTGCTGGAAAAGGACGACTTTGCTTCAGGCACGTCCTCCAAATCCTCAAAAATGATCCATGGAGGGCTGCGCTACATAGAACAGGGAAACCTGCCGCTGGTGCGCCATTCATTGCTGGAACGCCAGCGCCTGCGCAAGAATGCGCAGCATCTGGTGCAGCGCCTGCCGTTCCTCTTTCCGGTTCTGTCCGAAGACGGGATATTTGACCGCCGCCTGGCCGCCGGTTTTGAAAGCCTCCTGTGGACGTACGACCTGGCCGGCGGATGGCGTGAAGGCGTCATCCACCAAAAGCTGACCAAAAATGAAGTCCTGGCGCACTGCCCCACTTTTAAGGCAGAAAACCTTGAAAGTGGCTTCATGTACTACGACGCAAGGGCCGACGACGCCCGGCTGACCCTTGCGCTGGCCCGCACTGCCGCCTACCACGGAGGTGTGGTCCTCAACGGTGCCAAGGTCACCGACGTGACCCGCCAAGGCGGCAAGGTCAGCGGTGTGGTGGCCGAGGTGGACGGTCGGGAAGTCCGAGCGTCCGCAGGGGCTGTCATCATCGCCACGGGAGTCTGGCTGCGCGACTGGACGGGCGCCGGCAAGGACGCGGACGCACCCACAATCCGCCCGGCAAAGGGCGTTCACATTGCAGTCCCATGGACCAAGATTCGCAACGACTGCACTGTGACCATCCCGGTACCGGGACGCAACCGCCGCGCCACCATTACCCGGTGGGGAGACACCTCCTACCTGGGGACCACCGATGAAGACTATGGTGGCGACCTTGACGATGTGAACTGCACCCGGGAGGAAATGGACTTCCTGCTCGACGGGGCACGCACGGCACTGGACATTGATATCGAACCGGAAGACGTGGTGGGCAGCATCGGCGGCTGCCGCCCCCTGGTGGCGCCGCCCGGCGGGAAGACCATCGAGGTCAAACGCAACCATGAGATCCGCACTGATCCCGACGGCCTGGTCACGGTTGTCGGCGGCAAGCTGACAACCTCGCGCCACATGGCCGAACAAACCGTGGATGCCGCACAGAGGGTCTTGGGCGAAAGGCGCCGGTGCAAGACCAAGAACGCCTATCTGCTGGGGGCTGCAGGGTACGACGCAGAAGCCATTGTGGCCTCCGGCGGGCTGGCCTCACATCTGGGCGAGCGGTACGGCACCGAGGCCCGCTTTGTCACGGACATCTTGGCCGACGACCCCACCCTGGGCAAACCCATTGTTGAAGGTCTTCCCTACCTCGAAGCAGAGGTCGTGTACTCCGCCCGGCACGAATTGGCACGCAATGTGGACGACGTCCTGTCCCGGCGCATGCGGGCCCGGATGATGGCGCGCGACGCATCCGCAGCCGCAGCTGAACGGGTGGGCGAGCTCTTGATGAAGGAACTGGATCTTTCCGCACTTGATGTTGAGGCCCAAGTTGCCTCCTACCGAAACCAAACCGCGCACGAACGCGCGATCCTGATGGGAGAAAAATAACCATGATCAGCAAAGAGGCAGTAAAACGCGGCTACAACCGGGGCAACTACACGGTGGGCGCACCCACCCAGCCCGCCTTCGCCCAGAATATTGGCCCGCTTGCCGGTGAGCCGTTCTTTGGCGTTGGCGCCGTCACAGTGCCCGCAGACGTCCTGGCCGAGCTGGCCGCCGTCGCGGATTCGGTGGTTGCCGATGCCGAACAGGTCACGGACGGCACCCGCGACTGGTGGGCCGCCACCATGATTGCCCAGACCAGCGGCCGGCCGGCGAACCCGGAAGCCGTCATCGTGGCTGTTTCCACAACCGAGCAGGTCCAAGCCGTCATGCGCATTTCGCACGCACATGACATCCCCGTCACCGTCTCGGCCGGCCGCAGCAACGTCACCGGCGCAGCACTGCCACTGGCGGGCGGCATCGTCCTTGACGTATGCGGGCTTGACAAGTTCATTGGTTTTGATGAGGAAAGCCAGATCATCGAGGTCGAGGCCGGCGTTTTTGGCGACGTCTTTGAAGAGAAGATCCAGGCCGACTACGGGATGACCATGGGCCACTGGCCCTCGTCCTACGCCATCAGCACGGTGGGAGGCTGGGTTGCCTGCCGCGGCGCAGGCCAGCTCTCCACCCGCTACGGAAAGATCGAGGACATGGTTTTTGGCATGGACGTGGTCCTTGCCAACGGCGATCTGGTGACACTGGGCAACAGCTCACGTGCCGCCGTCGGGCCTGATCTGTTGCAGCTGTTCATCGGCTCGGAAGGGACCCTCGGCGTGGTGACCACCATCCGCTTCCAGCTGCACCGCCTGCCCGACCACGGCCGTGCCATCGCCTACGGCTTCGAGAGCTTCGCCGAGGGGCTGGAAGCCTGCCGCCAGATCATGCAGCAGGGGGCCACCCCGGCCGCGCTGCGCCTGTACGACAACCTGGAAAGCGGTGTGCAGTTCGGGCTGCCGGACACCAACGTCCTGCTCGTCGCCGACGAAGGGCCGGAGGAGCTGGTGACAGCAGGCCTGGCCATCAGTGAGAGGGTTTGTGCCGCCACCGGGGTGAAGCTCGACGACGAGGCGATCTTTGAGCGCTGGCTCGACACCCGTTACCTCACCGGCAAGAGCGCCGAGGGTTTCAAGCGCAGCCCCGGCCTGGTGGCGGACACCCTGGAGATGATTGGGCCGTGGAAGGGCCTGGCTGATGTGTACGACGACGTCGTTGCCGCTGTCAACGCGGTCCCCGGCACCCTGGCCGGATCTGCCCACCAGTCACATGCCTATGTCGACGGCGCCTGCCTCTACTTCTCCATGCGGGGCGACGTAGATGTGGACAAGCGGGCACAATGGTACCGGGCCGCCTGGGACGCGGCCAACGACGTCATCATCAAGCATGGCGCAACGTTGAGCCACCACCATGGAGTCGGCCTGCTCCGCGGACCCTACATGGAACGGTCACTGGGCACCGGATTCGGCGTCCTGCAGACCGTCAAGGCCGCACTTGACCCGAAAAACCTGCTGAACCCGGGCAAACTCGGCCTGTAGCACCGCACACCCTCGAACCGACGCAGAAAGCGAGAACCAACACCATGAACGCACTTCCCGACGAACTGGCCGGGTCCCTGACCCGGAACCCGGTGATTGCAGCCGTCTTTGGTGTTGATGCGGTGGCCAGTTTTCTGGCCGCGCAGTGCCGCCTGTGCATCCTGGCCAGTGTTGCACTCCACGAACTCGAGGGACTCATCAAGGCATTGTCCGGAGCAGGCAAGTTCACCTTCGTGAACATTGATGCCTGCTCCGGACTCGGCCAGGACCGGGGAGCCGTCGAATATCTCAGGAAGATTGGCGTGCAGGGCGTGGTCAGCACCCGAACCGCCGTCATCCAACGGGCCAACCACATGGGCATGGCCACGATTCACAAAGTATTCGTCACGGACCGCTCCAACCTCCCGCGCAGCACACAGGCCGTGGAGCAGAGCAAACCGGACTTGGTGCAAATCATGCCATGGCCAGTGGTCTCACACTTGGAGCCCGGCGAAATCCGGGCACTCTCACCGTACATTGCCTCCGGATTCATCAGGACCGGCGCTGACGTCGCGATGGCGCTGCGTGAGGGTGCCGCCGGCGTTTCTTCCAGCAGCCCCGAATTGTGGGACCTGGCTGGCCGCCACTAAAGACAAAATCAGCATCTCAGCACGCAAAGGATCCATACATCATGTCATCGAGCCACTTTCAAGTCATCGCCCACTATTTTCCCCAGTCCGGAGAAGTGGAAAACGTGCTTGAACTTCTTGCCCAATTGGCCTCAGCCAGCCGCACGGAGGAGGCAAACATCTCCTATGAGTTCTTCCGTGGTGCAGAAAATCCAGGCCACATTGTGATCTTGGAGAGTTACACGGATGCCGCAGGATTTGCCGCACACAGGGAATACGACCATTTCAAGACCATTGGGATGGGCCAGATCATTCCCAAATTGGCATCGCGCCGCATTGAAAGTTTTGAAGGATCAGCGGATGCCTGAAGCGACACTGATGACCAGTGCCATCCTGCGCACGTCCACAGCGGCCAGGCCGTACCGGGACAGCACCCCGCTCACGCTTGAACGGCTGCCGGTACCTGTCCCGCGTGCGGGGGAGGTGCTGGTCAAGATCGAACGGGCAAGCCTTTGCCACTCGGATCTTTCGGTCATCAACGGTTCCCGGATCCGCCCGCTCCCCATGGCCCTGGGGCACGAAGCCAGCGGAACCGTGGCCGCCGTCGGGCCTTCAGTGGACGGCGTAAAAAGCGGCGACCGCGTGGTCCTGGTCTTTGTCCCCATGTGCGGACAGTGCCGCGCCTGCACCAGTGGCCGCCCGGCACTGTGCCACCGCGGTGCCGAGGCCAATGGCAGCGGCGACCTTCTCCATGGCGGGGCCGTCCTGCGGACCTCGTCGGGGGAGCGGGTCAACCACCACCTGGGCGTCTCCGCGTTTTCCGAATACGCCGTGGTGGCGCGGGAATCCGTAGTGGTGGTCGATGACGAGGTCCCCCTGGATGTTGCTGCCATGTTTGGTTGTGCCGCCCTCACCGGAATCGGCGCCGTCGTCCACTCCGCCAACGTCACCGAGGGCCAGTCCGTCATTGTTTTTGGACTGGGAGCGGTGGGCCTTGCGGCGGTGATGGGGGCGGCCCAGATTGCCGGAACCACCGTCATCGCCATCGATCCGCTGCCCGAAAAACAGGCACTGGCACTGCACTGCGGGGCGCACTTTGCCGGGTCCCCGTCAGAGGCTGCCGACCTGGTGGCAGCCCACGCAGGCGACGGCGTGGATGTCGCGATCGAGGCCGTGGGAAGTGCCAAGGTCATGGAATCCTGCCTGGAACTGCTGACCCGCGGCGGTGCGTTGGTTTCCGTGGGGCTGCCGCATCCGGACCAGCTGCTTTCCGTGCAGGCCCTGCAGTTTGCCGGAACGGGCAAGCGACTGGTCGGCTCCTACATGGGCGACGCCGACCCCGCCCGCGACATCCCCGCGTACATCAAGCTGTGGCGGGAAGGGCGGCTGCCCATCGAACTGCTGCACACGGACACCCGTCCGATCGCGGAGATCAACGAGAGCCTGGATGCGCTCTCCGACGGCCGGGTGGTGCGCCGGCTGTTCACCTTCGACGCCGTGTAGCGGACGCGCCGGGGTTTGCCGTTCTCGGGTGGAAGCGCCGCAGCACCAACCGGGCACTTTTCCTGAACGCTCCCGCACTGAAGTGTGAGAGCGTTCAGGAAAATCACGCCATTGCTGCGAGAGCGTTCAGTGGCCAGGGACGAGGGGTCCGGGCCAGGGGCGAGTGGCCAGGGCCAGGAGCGAGGGGCGAGTGGCCAGGGCCAGGAGGCCCGGGTCAGGCGAACAGGTGCTCGCCGATGAAGCCCCCCTCTTCACAGCCGGGCGGGATGGCAAAAACCGCCGAGCCGATCGGCACCGTCCACTGGTTCAACATGTCCAGCTCGTCCAGGCGCTGCTGGATCGGAGTGAACTGCCGTGCCACATCCGACTGGTACGAGGCGAAGATCAGCCCCGATCCGGAGATCTGTCCCGCAGCCGGCGCGCCGTCGTAGTTGTACGCCCGGCGGAAAATGCGCTGGGAGGGGTCCTCCGGCCTGGCCCGCCGCATGTGCGAAAAGTCCTCGATGGCGGGGAACCCCACGGTGTTCAGCACTTGAAAGTCGGGCTCGTCGAACTCGTCCGTGCCGGTCAGCGGCGCGCCGTTGTCCATGCGGCGGCCCACGGAGGCGTCGCGGCCGGAGCGGTCCAGCTCGTCCCAGGTGTCCAGGTTCATCTCGATTCGCCTGATGACCAGCGACGTCCCGTTCTCCACCCACGCCGGATGGCTGCCGGCACCCCACACCACCTCCTCATGCCCCTCGCTGGAGGGAACGGGATTGGACGTGCCGTCCACCTGGCCGAACAGGTTCCGCATCGTGGTGCCCGGCCGCTCGGTCCCGTAGGCGCGGCGGAAACCTTGCTGCACCCATTTCACCGTGGCGAAACTGCGCGCGTCCTTCAGCAGCATCCGCTGGGCGTGCGCCACCGTGAGCGGGTCATCGGAGCAGATCTGCAGCAGCAGGTCCCCGCCGCTGAACTCCGGGCGCAGCCGGTCGATGCCAAATGCCGGCAGCGGCATCAACCACGGCGGCCGCTGCGCCGGATCCACCAGATCCACGAGCCCCGGCCCGAACCCGAACGTCACGGTCAGGCGGGCCGGGCTCGCGGCGAGCTCCGCTTCGGTGTCCGCCAGCGCGCCGAGGCCCTGGGTGAGCCGGGCGGCGTCGTCGGTCAGCAGCCGCAGCAGCGCCCCGACCCTCTCTCGCGGCAGCTCCGGGCGCAGTTCGAGTGCCACAAAGTTCCCGTGCGCCTGTGCGTCGGTGTCGATGCCGGCCTGCCGGGCCCCGAAGAAGGGGACGGTTCCGGTGCCGTGCGGTTCGCCCGCCTGCCCCGCTGCCATGTCCGACGGCGGGGCCCCGCCGTCGCTGGCCCTGCCCGGCAGCAGTGTTGCCGCACCTGCCAGGGCCCCCAGCCCGGCCGCCCCGCCGCCAAGGATCAGGTGGCGCCGGGCAAGGCCCCGCCTGCGCGGCTTGGCCGGGTCCGACGTGCCGGGCTGCGGCGGATTGTCATGATCTTCCTGCGGGGCTTCGCGCGTCACTTGTGCTCCGCGGGAGCGTCGGATTCCGTTCCATGGTCCATGCTGCCGTGGTCCATGTCTGCGCCGTCGATGTCGGCGTAGCTTTCGTTGGCGCCTGAGAAGTCCTTGGCCTGGGCGGTGAATGACAGGGTCCGGCCGTTGTCCATTTCCAGTTCCAGTGCGATTTCCTCGCCGGCGACGACCGGCTTGGTGAGGCCCATCAGCATGATGTGCCCGGCGCCGGGTTCGAGGACGAGTTCGCCATGGGCAGGCACCGTGAAGCCGCCCTGCTTGGCCTGCATCTTCATCGAGCCGTCAGTGCCCATGACGGTTTCATGCAGTTCCGCGGTTTTTGACACGGGGGAGCTGGCCCCTGTCACGGTGATGTCCTGGCTTGTGGGGTTCTTGATGGTGCCGAAGGCGCCGGTCATGCCGGAGTCGACGGCCTTGACCCAGGTTTCATTGGCAACGAGCGCGGTGGCCGCGTCCGAACTGGAAGCCTGGTCTGCTGCGCGGCCCTCGTCGTAGGCGCCGCAGCCGGCCAGTGCCAGTGCGGTTGCGGCTGCGAGGGAAATGAAAGTGGTGCGGATCTTGCGGTTCATGGGAATGCTCCTGAAAAAATATGGTCCGGAGCCGCCCGTGCAGCGAGGCATGGGAGGTCCGGGAAGGATGGTGTTGTGGCCCGGGGCGTGGCGGCGCGGGGCACCAGACCTTGCGCCGACGGGTGCCGGTGCCGGGCAGGTGCGAGCAGTGCTTCAAGTTATTGCCGGTGCGCTTCCGGGGTGTTGCCTAGGTGCTGGTGTCGGCTGCGGTTTCGCGCTTTTCCCTGGCGTTGCGGCGGCGGTTCTGGATCAGCACGAACGCGATGTACGCGCCCACGCCGCCGAACGCGCCGATTGCGGCCATGACTGCCCCCAAGGGCCCGACCTTGCCAGACAGGTTGGTTTCCGCGAGTCCGCCGGCATGGCCGGTGGACGGTGCTGTCCTTGCGGCAGCCGGTCCGGTGGCTGCCACAGTCCCCTGGGGGGAGCTGGCTGCAGCATGGTCCGTGGCACTGCCGGTCGCCGCTTCGGCGTCGCCCACCAGGAAGGTGTAGGAGCCGTTGATCGGGTGGCCGTCGCTGGAGACCACCCGCCAGCGGACGCTGTATTCGCCGTCGGGCATGGCTGCCTTGAGCCGCTGGGTCAGGACCTCGCCGCCCAGGGAGGGTTCGCCGCCGGCCCAGTCCTTTTCCTGGGAATCCAGAACCAGGACATCTGTGCCAAGGGACATGAGGGACCCGCTGAAGGTCAGAACAAGGTTCTCCGGCGCGGCCGCCAGGCGCTCACCGGCGCCGGGAGATGCGGAGGTGATTTGGTCGTGTGCGGCGGCGCCGGGCGCTGTTGACACGGCCAGGGCCAGCAACAGCAGGACGGTGGCGAGTGCCGCGCCGAGCGTGCCGGAATGCTGCCGGCCCGGTTGGTTAAAAGGGTGTGAAGGCATGGTTGCTTCCCGCCCCGCCGACGTGTGGGCAGGGCTGGTTGAAATGAATGCGTTCGCCGGGACCGGGGGTGGTGCGCCGGCGGTGCGAATTTAGATCAGGGCGGGAAGATGCGGCGGTCCGCGGTGGCGCATGGTCAGCAGCGGGGCGCCAAGGTTGGGCAGGGGCAGGACGGGCAGCAACGGCGGCAGCGCCTTCGCCCTGAGTGGGAAGTTGGCTGTGATGGCCGGCGGATGCAGCCGCACCAGGCGCATGCGCAGGGCCCGGAGCAGGCGAACGGCGGTGACCTCGCCGTGGCGCAGGACGGCAACGGTGGCCACTGCGGCGAGGGCGTGGCCAAGCCACATGGCGGCGGAATCGTGGTTCATGGACATGGCGGCGGCGCTGGTGGATCCGGAGGCAGCACCGCCCGCAGCGGTGAGTGCGGCCGCGGTGGCCGGGCCCATGTCGTGCGCTGCGTGAGGTCCCTGGAGCAGTGCCACAGACACGTTTGCCATGGCGGCGTTGGCGCTGAACAGCCAGTGGAACACGGCCTGGCTCAGCGCGACTCCGGCCGCCATGCGCCACAGGGAGAGGACGCGCCCGGCAAACAAGGTGCAGACCAGGCCGGACAGGGCCAGTGCGAGTATCAGGATAGCGGGAGCCGGTGCGCCTCCGCCGGCGAGCATGTGGCTGAGCATCGACGCGAAGGTTGCGGCTGCTGCGCCGGTCCAGCCGCGGGCAAGGCGAACTCCGCCTGATGCCATGGCTGCCCCCTTGGTGGATCCCAACGCCGGTTGTGCCCGGCACTGTCGATTGTTCCATCATTTCTACGGAGTGTCGAAATCAGGGGTGCCGGCGGCTTCCGCGGCAGCGGGTGCGGCGAAAGGAGAGGGTGTGAAATCGGTTCCCGCCCCTACTGGACAAATTTATTTGTCGGTGGGATGCTTGAAACATGTTGGCCGTTGCAGTGATCGAAAACGCCGAGGCGGCGGAGGCCGCGCTGGACCCCATCCGGGCGCGGCTGCTGGCGGAACTGCGAGATCCTGCCTCGGCCGCCACCGTTGCCGCCCGGATGGGGCTCCCGCGCCAAAAGGTCAACTACCACCTGCGGATGCTCGAGGGGTTCGGCCTGGTGGTGTTGGTCGAGGAGCGCCGGCGCGGCAACATCACCGAGAGGGTCATGGGCGCCGCGGCGCGGTCCTATGTCATCTCCCCGGCGGCGCTGCCCGGGGTTGCGCCCGATCCGGCGCTGGAACCAAACCGGCTTTCCGCCCGCTGGATGCTGGCGGTCGCGGCCCGGCTCGTCAAGGACGTGGGCACGCTCATCACGGGTGCCGACCGGGCCAGGCAGCGCCTGGCCACCTTCGCCCTGGACGGCGAGGTGAGCTTCGCCAGCGCCGCGGACCGCGCCGCCTTTGTTGCCGAACTGGCCGCAGAAACGGCGAAGCTCGTCGAAAAATACCACAGCGGAACCGCAGCCGGCGCACGCAAGCACAGGCTCGTCGTCGCGCTTCACCCCAGCGTGAAGGCGGCCCCGCAAATCACCCAAACCGCCGGAAACCCCGGCCAAACCGAGGAGCCATGATGGCCAAGGAATTCAAGATTGTGCACGAATCCGAGATCGAGGGCACCCCGGAGGAGGTCTTCTTCGCCGCGACGCAGGGCAGCTCCGGGTGGCTGTGGCCCATGGACGGCGAATTTGAGCCGCGGGTGGGAGGGGCGGGACCCATGGGCAGCACCGTGACCGTGTGGGAGCCGCCGCACCATTTCGCCAACCGCATGGAGGGCGAAGGTGGATTTTTCAACCAGCTCGAGTTTGACATTTCAGAACGGCCCGACGGGAATTCATGGCTGCGCTACGTCCACAGCGGCGTGTTCTTTGAGGACTGGGACAACCAATACGACGGCGCATCCAGGCACACGGCCTTCTACCAGCACACGCTGGGCCAGTATGTGAAGTTCTTCGCCGGCCGGCAGGCGGCGTTCGCAGACGTCCAAGGGCCCGCTGCATCGGGTTCGCCGGAGGCCTTTGAGGCGGTGAAGGCAGCCCTGGGCATTCACGACGGCGGGGCCGGGGGACACGTCAGCGTTGACATTGCGGGGCTTGGCCAGGTCGACGCCGTGGTGGACTACCTGGATCCGAACTTCGTTGGCCTGCGCACTGAGGACGCCATGATCCGCTTCTTCGGCCGCAACGCCTTCGGCTCCGTGGTGGGGATGACCATCCACCTGTTCGCAGACGGGGCGGACGCAGAGGCCGCCGGCGCCGCGTGGGGTGCCTGGCTGAACGGGCTGTACTCGTAACCTTTGGCGTTCACCGAGGTTGAAACGGCAGTAGATGCGACTCCCGTGCGGTCCAGGTTGTTGAATCAGCAGCACCTGCGATTCTCCCGATTGAGACAGCAGCACCTGCGATGAATCCGCCGGTTTCATCGCAGGTGCTGCTGTTTCAACGCAGGCGCCGGGCCGCGGATCGCAGGTGCTGCTGTTTCAACGCAGGCGCCGGGGCGGTCCGGCGGGTGAGACGGTACACGGCGCAGGGGCGGGGGTGGTTGCGTGCAGGGCCTGCGTATGTGAGCGTGGACCTAGACGGCCCACACCCATGGCCGGAGGCACATTGATGAAGCAAAGGGGCTTTAGTCATGACAACGCAGACACCCACATCCCAGGGCCATGCTGTAACGGACCATCCCATGTGGATCGGCGGCGAACCCGTCATCTCACTTGGCGGACAGTGGCACGACGTCCACAACCCGGCCAGGCGCGAATCCGTCATCGCCCGTGTCCCTGCCGGCACGCTCGAGGACGTGGACCGCGCCGTCGCAGCCGCCCGCGCAGCCTTCCCGGCCTGGCGTGCTCAGCACTTCACCGGCCGCGCCCACGCCCTGCTGGCCATAGCCGATGAGGTGGAAAGCCGCATCGAGGAATTTGCCCGCCTCACCGCGCTCGACACCGGCAACGCCCTGCGCACCCAGGCCCGTCCCGAAGCCACCGGCCTCGTGGCCATGTTCCGCTACTTCGCCGGGGTGGCCGGGGAAGTCAAGGGCACCACCCTTCCCGCGGGCGACGGCCAGCTGCAGTACACCCGCATTGAACCGCTCGGCGTCGTGGCGGCGATCCTGCCCTGGAACTCCCCGCTCATGATCGCCGCCTTCAAGGTTCCCGCGGCGCTCGCGGCCGGCAACACCGTCATCCTCAAGGCCGCCGAGGACGCGCCGCTGACCATCCTGCTCCTCGCCGAGGTGTGCAACAAGCACCTGCCGGCCGGTGTCCTGAACGCCCTGACTGGCAGCGGCGCAGTCATCGGCGAGGCCATGGCGGTGCACCCGGGAGTGGACAAGGTCTCCTTCACCGGTTCCACCGAGGTGGGCCGCCGCGTGGGAGGGCAAGCCGGCGAGAGGCTGGCGCACGTGTCGCTGGAGCTGGGCGGGAAGAACCCCTCCATCGTTTTCCCGGATGCGCTCTCCTCCCATTCACCGTCCCTGTCCGTCGCGGACGACGACGAACTGTACTCAGGCCTGTTGCTCGCCTCCCGCTTCACCCGCCAGGGCCAAAGCTGCACGGCGGGATCGCGCCTGTACGTGCACGAGGACATTTTCGAGGAGCTGGTGGGCACGCTCAGCGCCCGGCTGGATGCGCTGGTGGTGGGGGATCCGCTGGATGAGGCCACCGACATGGGTGCCATCATCAACGCCAAACAGCACCGTGCCATCAGCGGCTTCCTTGAGGAGGGCCGCAGCACGGCCGGCATGAAGGCCGTGATCGGCGGGAACGAACCCCAGGACGGCCCGCTGACCGAAGGCTACTACCACCTGCCCACCCTGTTCACCGGCGCCCGCAACGATTTCCGGATCGCCCGGGAGGAGATCTTCGGCCCCGTCCTCGTGGCGATCCCCTGGCGGGAGGTCGACGAGGTGGTGGCGATGGCCAACGACACCAACTACGGCCTGGCCGCCTATGTGTGGAGCCACAACCTCGACGACGCCCTCAACACCGCGCACCGGGTCGAGGCCGGCTGGGTGCAGGTCAACCAGGGCGGAGGGCAGGTGCCCGGCCAGTCCTACGGCGGCTACAAGCAAAGCGGCATCGGCCGTGAAGTTTCCGTCGAAGGAATGCTGGCAGGATTCACCCAGACCAAGCAGATCAACGTGAAGTTGCGGGGCGCAGGTGCCTGAACCGCAGCTGCCCCTGGCAGGCATCAAGGTCATGGACCTCTCCCGCGCACTGGCCGGACCCTACGCCGCCTCGCTCCTGTCCGACATGGGCGCCGAGGTGACCAAGGTGGAGGGCATCAAGGGCGGGGACTCCTCCCGCAGCTGGGCCCCGTTCGACGGTGAGCACTCGCTCTATTTTGACTCCGCCAACCGCGGCAAGTCCTCCATCGCCGTGGACTTCTACACCCCGGAAGGCAAGAAGATCCTGTGGGAGCTGGCCGTGGCCAGCGACGTCCTGATCGAGAACTTCCGTCCCGGCGTGCTGCCCTCAACGGGCCTGGATCCGGAGAAGCTCCGCGAGGCCAACCCCGGCCTCATCATCGCCTCCGTCACCGGCTTCGGCCCCACCGGACCGCTGAGCCAGGCAGCCGGGCTTGACCAGGTGGCGCAGGGCATGAGCGGGCTCATGTCCGTCACGGGCCTTGACGCCGAGCACATGTACCGGGTGGGGGTGCCCATCGTGGACCTGGTGACCGGCATCTACACGGCCTTTGGCATCGCCACGTCCCTGGCGGGGCGCGAACGCGGCGCCCGGGCCGGGGACCAGCCCAAGGGGGCCGGGGCTGGGAGTCCTGTCTCGGCGTCGTTGTTGGAAACAGGGCTTTCCCTCTCCGCGTTCCAGGGCCAGCAATACCTGAGCACGGGGGAGGTGCCGGTGCCGCAGGGCAACAGCCACCCGGTGCTCTCGCCGTACGGGGTGTTCAAGAGCGCCGACATACCGCTGATCATCGCGGTGGGCAGCGAGAAGCAGTGGGAGCAGCTGTGCGGGTTGCTGGGTGAGCCGGAGCTTGCGGGCCATCCCCACTACGCCACGAGCCGGCAGCGCACGGTCCACCGGGAGGAGCTGCGGGAGCGGATCGATGTACTGCTGGCGCGCCAGACCGCCGCCGAGTGGCTGGCCGAGCTGCGCGCCGCGGGCATTCCCGCTGGGCCCATCTACAACTACGCCCAGGCGTTCGCGGACCCGCAGGTGCAGCATTTGGGCATGGTGCAGGAGGTGCGGAGGGCCGACGGATCCACCCTGCCGCTGCTGCGCGGGCCGGTGTCGGTGGGCGGCCGGGCGCCCGCCGTGGCGAAGGCGCCCCCGGCCTTGGGGCAGGACACGCTCGCCGTCCTGGAGGGGCTGGGCCTGTCCGCCGTGCAGATCGCCGGGCTGCTGGCCGCCGGTGTGGTGTACGACGGCGCACCCTCCTCCCGCCGTTCAGGTCAGGTGCGCGGTGGCTGAGCACGGGACGCTGCGCATTGAGCGGCATGGGCCGGTGGGGGTGCTGGTGATCGACAACCCTGCCAAGCGCAACGCCGTCACCTCTGCCATGTGGCGGCAATTCCCGCCCCTGCTGGAGGAACTGGACGCCGACGACTCCGTCAAGGTGGTGGTGGTGCGAGGGGAAGGGGGGCATTTTTCCGCGGGCGCCGACATCGCCTCCGTGCAGGAAATCCTGCACAACCCCGTGACCGGGCAGCGCGACGGGGGAGAGGTGTCCGCCGCGGAAAACGCCCTGGCCGGGTTCCGCAAGCCGGTGGTGGCCGCGATCGACGGGTACTGCGTGGGCGGCGGCTGGCAGATCGCCGGCGCCTGCGACATCCGCCTGGCGTCCGAACGGGCCGTCTACGGAATCACGCCCGGGAAGATCGGCATCGTGTACCCGCTGTCCGGCATCAAGCGGCTCGTGGAACTCGCCGGGCCCGGGGCCGCGAAGTACCTGCTGCTCAGCGGAGACCTCGTCGGCGCAGCCGAGGCCCTGAGGCTGGGCCTGGCCACCAAGGTGCTTGCAGTGGATGCCTTCTGGGACGAGGTGCACGCCTTTGCCATGCATCTGGCAGGGCGCTCGCAGTTTTCGGCGCAGGGGCACAAGTCGCTGGTCAACGCGCTCTCCTCGGGTGCCGCGGAGGCGGCCGTGGCGGAACTCAGCGCGTACTGGCAAGGACAGATGGCGCTCAGCGGGGACGCCGCCATCGGCGTCGCCGCATTCCTGGCCAAGGAGACTCCGGAGTTCACCTGGCTCCGCCCCACCCTCCCCTGACCCTCCTCCTCGCGTCGCTCTATCACCTTCCGGGGTGTTCCGGCTGTCCCTCTATCACCTTCCGGGGTGTTCCGGCTGTCCCTCTATCACCTTCCGGGGTGTTCCGGCTGTCCCTCTATCACCTTCCGGGGTTCTCCGCTGTTGTGCCTACGGCCGTGGACTTGCGGTTGTCTGCCGTGGATGGTTTGCGCAAGGAACACCGCACTTCTTTAGACAATTGCACGGGAAGCCCGCCGGAAGAGTTGGCCTGAAACGCCCCGAACGGTGATAGAGGGATCCGCGAAACGGCCTGGAAGGTGATAGAGCGATGCAACGTGGAAGCGGCCATGCGGAAGGGGGCCTCCGGGCCGGGCTGTGACTGAAAACATGCGCCGATGCAAACATTGCACTTGTGCAAAGTTTGCATCGGCGCATAAACTGTAGTTATGCAAAAAACCGCCACCGTGCCGCTCCGAGAGCGAAACCGTCTCGACACCTGGGCGCTGATTCATGACAAGGCATCAGCGATGGCTCTGGACGTGGGGCCGACAAAGACCACCGTTGAGGCGATCGCCGAGGCGTCGGGTGTTTCCAAGAGGACGTTCTTCAACTACTTCGCCACGAAGGAAGACGCCATTATGGGCACCCAGCCGCCTACGCTTCCGGATGAGGCCGTGGCCGTGTTCCGCGAGGACAGTGGAAGCGACCTCCTGGGCCGCACCACCCACCTGATGATTGCGGTGATTCGCACCATGTTTCCGGAGGCCTCGCAGCGGGAACGCCGCACGGCACTCAAGGCCAAGTATCCGGAGCTGAGCCGCGCGGTGTTCCAGCACATCAGTGCATCCGAAGACCTTGTCGAAATGATTCTGGTGGACCGCTACGACGAGGACAGCCCCGAATTTGCCCGCGCGGGACTGCCCGGTGGGCGTGATGAGGCAAAGGCGCTGCTGATGCTGACAGGCACGGCCGTGCGTTTCGCCTTCGGCCGCGACCCGGCAGCGGTGTCGGCAACCGACAGCAAATCCGTGGAGGAATCCGTCGCAATTTTTCGAGAGGCAATGAGAGCATCCCTATGAGCACCCAAACCAAAGCTGAAACCCCGGCAGCTCCGGGGGAAAAGAGAAAGGTAGTCCTTCTGTTCGCAGGCCTCATGGTCACCATGCTGCTGGCGTCACTGAACCAGACCGTCCTCTCGACCGCGCTGCCCACCATGGTTGGTGAGTTGAACGGCGTCGAGCACATGGCGTGGGCCATCACCGCGTTCATCCTGGCCTCCACCATCATGATGCCTGTCTACGGCAAGCTGGGCGACCTGCTGGGCCGCAAGCCCATGCTGCTGTTCGCCATCTCCATCTTCACCGTGGGCTCCGTCATCGGCGCGCTGGCACCGGACATGGGCACGCTCATTGTGGCCCGCGTGGTCCAGGGCCTGGGCGGCGGCGGTCTGATGATTCTCTCCCAGGCGACCATTGCCGACGTCGTTCCGGCCCGTGAGCGCGGAAAGTACATGGGCATCATGGGCGGCGTGTTCGCGTTCTCATCCGTTGCCGGGCCGCTGATCGGCGGCGGGCTGACAGAGGGTCCGGGCTGGCGCTGGGCGTTCTGGATGAACGTGCCGCTGGCTGCGCTGGCCATCTTCGCCACGATCTTCCTGCTGCATGTGCCGAAGATTGTGCACGCAACACGCCCCAAGATCGACTACCTGGGGATGATGCTCATTGCCCTCGCCACCACCGCCATCGTTCTCGTTGGCACCTGGGGCGGCTCGCAGTACGACTGGAACTCCCCTGAAATCATCGGCCTTGGCGCCGCCGCCATCATCACAGCCGTGCTGTTTGTGATCGTGGAACTGCGTGCCAGCGAGCCGGTCATGCCCATGATGCTGTTCAAGAGCCGCAACTTCAACCTGACCACCATTGCCGGCCTGCTCACTGGCATCGCCATGTTTGGCGTGCTTGGCTACATGCCCACCTACATTCAGATGGCCACCGGCTACTCGGCGGCGCAGGCTGGCCTGCTCATGATCCCCATGATGGGCTGCATGCTGATCGTTTCGGTGGTTGTCGGCAGGCGTGTCTCCACCACGGGACGGTACAAGGTGGCCCCGATTGCGGGCTCCGTCATCCTTGCCGTGGCGCTGGCCCTGATGGCCACGCTGCATGCCGATTCGCCGGTCTACCTCATCTGCATCTTCATGGGCATCATGGGCATCGGACTGGGTTCCAGCATGCAAATCATGACGCTCGTTGCGCAGAACTCCTTCCCGCTGAAGTTCGTTGGCACGGCCACCGCCGGGCAGAACTACTTCCGCCAGGTCGGTGCCACGCTTGGCTCCGCCGTTGTGGGCGCCATGTTCGCCACCCGGCTGACGGGGCTCATCACGGAAAAGATGCCCGCGGGCGGCTCCGACCACATGGCCAACTCCTTCACCCCGGCGCTGGTCAACGGCCTGCCTGAAGCGGTCAGGAAGATCGTGATCGAGTCCTACAACGAGGCGCTGATCCCGCTGTTTCTCTGGATGGTGCCCCTTGCCGTCATCGCAGCGATCATCCTCTGCTTCGTCAAGGAAGTCCCGCTGGAGACCAAGATCAACCGCGAATCTCCCGTTGACATCGCCGAGATGGCCGAGTTTGAGGCTGACGTCGCCAACGCCGCGCCGGTTGCCGTCTCCGCCTTGAAGTACGACGGCGACACCTCCTCCGAGCCGGATGCGCCGGCTGGGGCGCCGCACAGCTAGGCAACGCCCTCTGGCGCGGGACCTGTTGGGCACCCACTCCTCCCCGTCCGACTGTGACGCGGTTGATGTACTCGGAAATCGCTTTCCCGCGGTTTTCGGTACAACAACCGCGTCACAGTCGTGTGGGGGAGGGGTCAGTCTTCCGTGAGCCTGCCCCGGGCGAGCCGGAACCTGCGGTCGGTCTGTGCCGCGAGGGCCCGGTCATGGGTCACCACCAGAATGGTGGTCTTTTTCTCGTGGGCGAGCCGGCGGAGCAGCTCGATGATCAGCTCCCCGGTTTCTTCGTCGAGGTTGCCGGTGGGCTCGTCGGCCAGGATCAGCTTGGGGCTGTTGGCCAGTGCGCGGGCGATCGCCACGCGCTGCTGCATGCCGCCGGAGAGCCGGTTGGCCTTGCGGGCGTGCATCTCTTCCGTCAGGCCCACCTGGTTCAGCAGTTCAGCAGCCCGGGCGCTGCGCGTGGCGTGCGGGACGCCGGCAAACTCCATGGGCAGCATGACATTCTCCTGCGCGGAGAGATTGGGGATCAAATTGTAGGCCTGGAACACAAAGCCAATGTCGTCGCGCCGGTATGCGGTGAGCTTCCGGTCCGGCAGCCTGGAAATGTTGACATCGTCCACCACCACATCGCCGGATGTGGCCTTGTCCAGGGCGCCGAGCAGCGAAAGCAGCGTGCTCTTGCCGCTGCCGCTCTTGCCCAGGATGGCGGCGAAGGTGCCCTGCTCCACGGAGAAGCTCACCCCGTTGACGGGCTTGATGGTGTTGTCGCCGGTGTTGAAACTCTTGACTACGTCTTTCACAGTGAGCATGGCTTACTCTCCTCGGAGAACTTCGATGGGGCGGACCTTGGCGGTCAGCAGGGCCGGAATCAGGGCACCAATGGCGGCAATGGCCAGGACGCCGATGCCGCCCAGCACCAGGGTCTGCCAGCCGATGGAGGTGCTGATGGTGCCAATGAGCTGTTCAGCGCCGGCGAAGGCACCGCGGGTGCGTGAGAAGCCGCCGCCCCCGCCCAAGCCGCCGGGCCCGCCTGCCGGGCCGGCCGCCGTCGTGCCTGAAGACGTATTGCCGGACACCAGCGCATTGGCGATGGGGCTGCTGGCAAAGGTGGCCACGACCGCCCCGACCACGGTCCCCAAGACCACCAGCACCATGGCCTCGAGCACGAATTGCACGCCGATGGTCCGGTTGGAGGCGCCGATGGCCTTGAGCACGCCGATCTCCCGGCGGCGTTCGCGCACCACCATGATCATGATGAGCAGCACGATCAGCCCCGCGGTGCCGAGGGAGGCAATGAACGCGATGAGCGAGATGTTCTGGACGGTGCCGAGCGACGAGATGGCCGATTCGAGGTTTGTGGATCCGGCCGTGACGTCCACCTTGTCGGCGCCGAGGGCCGTGGTCAGTGCGGTCTGGGTCGTGGTTACGTTGTCGATGGAGTCCACCTGGACGCTGAAGCTGCTGAGCTGGCCGGCCTGGTCCATCAGAGACTGGGTGGCCGCGAGGGGCAGGTAGATGCCGTTGTTTTCAAAGGCGTCGCCGGCGTCGAAGAGGCCCTTGACTGTCATGGTCCGGTCCTGGACGGTGAACGTGGAGCCGACCTTGAGGGAGTTCTTCTCCGCCAGGGTGCTGCCCACCAGCGCCTGCGTGGAGGCTGCCGCAAAGTCGTTGAGCCCGGCGCCGCCGGTGATGTTGATGGCCGATCCTGCCGCCGTGGCCGAGGTGGCGACGCCGGTGGCCTGGATGGGGATGCTGAACGACGGCGGTGCGCTTGCGTTGGGTGCGGTGCCGGTGCTGCCGTTGCTGTTGTTGCGCTGCCCGATGGATCCCGGCGCCACGGCGGAGACCAGGCTGGTGGTGCCGCTGGTGCCAAAGCCGGGGCCGCCCCTGCCGGGCTGCGCCGCGCCGCCCTCGGCGCCTCCGGTCCCGGTGCCTGCTGCGCTGCTGCCGGTGGTGTCTGTGTTGCCAAGCCGCACCGTCAGGACGCCGGTGGCCGAGGTGACGTGTGCCACGGCCTGGGCCTGCTCCAGTTGTTGGGCCGTCAGCGGGTTGCCGCCGCCGAGCCCGCCGCGCGAACCGGCCGGGTTTACCGTGATCGTGTTGCCCACGCTCGACTTGAGCGAATCGACCTTCGCGCCCACGGCCTGGTTGGCCACCAGCATAGCCAGCGCCAGGCCGATCGCCACGGCCAGGATCACCACCACCGCCCCGCTGCGCACCTTGTTGCGAAACGCGTTTCCCACGCTTCGAGAGACTACTCCCATGGCGCTGCTCCTGCCTGTGTGGCCGCCCTCGCGGCGGCCGTTCTTCTTCATGGTGGCGAACGGGCTACATGGTTTCTGGGGAGGAGGCTGGATGCTGGCTGTGAGATTGCGGGCCGGTAGACTGGGACCGCGAACAACAGCCAAAGTAATTGAGGTTTCACTTGCCAGACGTCACCGCCCGATTTGCCACCGCTGCCGAGATTGAATCGTGGGACACGCTGGTCACAGCCAACCCCAATGGCGGCAACCTCCTGCAGTCGGAAGCCTTTGCGGCAGTCAAGAAGAACTACGGCTGGAATCCCCAGTTCCTGGTCTTCGAGGGTCCCAACTACACCAGCTACAACCTGGTGCTGGAGAAGTCCTTCCCTGTCCTGGGCCGGCTCTGGTACCTCATCAAGGGCCCGGACGTGGCCGATGTCAGCGACATCCCCGCCATGCTGACCGCCCTGAAGGCCTTCGTCAAGCGGGCCAAGCTGAACGTCTTCGCCGCGAAGATCGAACCGGACATTGTGGCATCCGAGGAAGCCCGCGCCGTCCTTGAGGGCGCCGGCCTCATCAAGGCCCCGGACCTGCAGCCCAACGACCACACGGCACTGTTGGACATCTCCCCGGAGCCCAACGAGCTGCTCCGCAAGCTCCACTCCCGCGGCCGCAACGCCGTGCGCCGGGCCATGCGCGAAGAGGTGGAGGTGGTCCGCATGGAACCCACCGAGTCCACCATGCGGACCATGTATGACCTCATGGTGGGCACCATTGCCGCCAAGGCCACCACCACGGCCCGCGACTTTGAGTACTACCGCCAGTTCTGGACGGAGTTCAGCCGCCGCGGCCAGGGCCGTTTCTACTTCGTCTATGAAGACGGCGTGCCCTCCGTGGGTGCGTTCGTGATCAACTACGGCACCAAGGGCACGTACAAGGACGGCGGCTCGCTGCAGAAGCGCAAGCAGTACGGCGACTCCCACCTGGTCCAGTGGGTCGCCATCAACGACATGAAGGACATGGGCGTCCAAGAGTACGACTTCTGCGGCACACCCCCCTCCGACCGCCTCAAGGATCCCACGCACGCGCACCACGGCCTGGGCCTGTTCAAGACCAGTTTCACCAAAACTGTCACGGATTTCGTAGGCTGCTACGACTTCGCGTTGAGCCCCGTGCGGTATAACTTGTGGAGCAAGGCGGGCGAGCGGCTGTTTAGGCAGCTGTACACGCGCCGCACCGGCAAGCAGTTTTATTAGACGTACGACGGCGTAGCTCCCCTTGGCCGGCCCCGGCAGCAGATCCTGCCTGGAGGTTGGGGGACGGGCGCCGAGGGAGCATGAATGACCACAAGGCCCAGCGACCGGGAACAGTCAGCCGAGGGCAACCCGGCGCCCAAAATCTCCGCACAGCCGCCCGCCCAGGGCGGTTCCGCCGCAGCGGCCGCACCTCCGGTTCCCACGGGGGGCCAAGGCAAGGCCAAGCGCGAGGGCACGGCAAAAACCTCAGGCGACGGTGCGCCGTCGGACCGGGCCAAGACGCCGGCCAAGGCCAAACCGGCAGGAGCCTCCGGCAGGGGCGCGCTGCCGGTCCCTTCCGGGCACCCCGGGAAGGCCAGGCCTGGGGGACTGCTGCCGCCCGCCAAGCCGGGCCCCGGGAAATTTCCGCAGCCGCGCCCGCGTGCAGGGTCCGCACCGGCCGCCGGTCTCATCCCCGTGGTGCCGCTGCCGAAGCCGAACAAGGCCGCCCGGAGCGTGCTGCGCAAGCTGGTCCAGGGGGAGGCGCCGCCCACGGCGCCGATGAACATCGTGGACAGGCTGGCTGGCAGCCCCTACGCCAACTTCACCATCCAGGTGGGCAAGGCCGAGGAGTCGGCCCGCAAGACCATTGACTTTGCGCTGCGCCTGGCCGAGACCATGTTTAGGTACGGGGCCGGTGCGCTTGAAGTGGAGACCTCCATCATCGCCGTCACGGCGGCGCTTGGCCTGCGCAACATCGAAGTGGACATCACCAACCAGTCGGTGGTCATCAACTACGCCCCGCGCGACGCCGTTCCCATCACCCTGCTGCGCGTGGTGCGGTCCTGGACCAACAATTATGCCGGGCTGGTGGCCGTCCACGAGCTGGTCACCGAAATCACCAGCGGCGGCGTCACCCGAGACGAGGCCTACCGGCGCCTCGACGTGATCGTGAAGAAGCCCAAGCCGTTTCCGCGCTGGCTGGTTTCCATGGCCGAGGCGGTCTTCGCCGCGGCCGTGGTTGGCGTTATCGGCGGCACCTTCATGGGCATGGTCGTCTCGTTCGTGACGATCCTGCTGGCCAGCCAGGTGTCGCGGGTCTTGGGCAAATGGCGGGTCCCGGACTTCTTTGTCACCTCCATCAGCTCCTTTATTGTCACCATGGTGGCCCTGCTGTGCTTCATGCTCCATGTCCCGCTGAGCCCGTCCGTGGTGGTGGCCGGCGGTATCCTGCTCATGCTGCCGTCGGGCCGGCTCGTCTCCGCCGTGCAGGATGCCATCAACGGGTTCCCCGTCACCGCGGCGGGCCGGTTCCTGTCCGCGTTCCTGACCTTTGGCGCCATCGTCGCGGGCATCGCCGTCGCACTCGTGACCTCGGCGGTGTTTGGCGCCGACCGGCTTGACGTGGCCGAAACCATCAGCGGCAGCCTCCCCCTGTTCTGGGTCCTGGTGCTCGTGGCGGTGGCCACCGTGGCGATCTGCATTGCCGAACAAACCGCCATCAAGCTGCTGCTGCCCACCATGGGCGTGGCGCTGGCCGGCTACCTTGTCTACTACGCGGGCATGCAACTGGGCCTCGGCGGGCGGTTCGCGCCGGCCGTTGCCGCAGTCGTGATCGGCATGTTGGCACGGATCATCGCGTTGCGGCTCGGGGCGCCCCAGCTGGTGGTGGCCGTGCCGTCCATCATTTTCCTGCTGGTGGGCCTGTCGATTTTCCGGGCCATGTTTGTCATGACGCTGACCCCGGATGATTCCGTTTCCGGTGCCGTGGGGATTTTCAACGCCCTCGTCGTCATCCTGGCCGTGGCCGCCGGCGTGGTCCTGGGCGACAACCTTGGCCGGCCGTTCACCCGCAGCCTCAACGGCGCGCGCGACAGGCGCCGCAACCGCCGCCGCTAGACCCGCCGTCAACCACCCGCCCCACTCTTCCTCGACGCTCTATCACCTTCCGGGGTG